>JABFGH010000011.1 GCA_013112585.1 Ignavibacteriota bacterium
ATTTTATCATTGGCAAATAGGCTATTGTTAAAAATATTATTGAATAACACGAGCCGTATGACGGGAGACTGTCACGTACGGTTCTGTGAGAGGTTGAAGGGTGAAACTCCCTTCGACCTACTCGGCGGTTAAGGTTTTTAACCTCTAAGTTCGCAAAGTAAAAAATACGCAAAGTAAACAAAGATTAACCCCGCCCAAAAATCAGTAGGATTACTGATTTATTTTTAAAAGAATTATTTTATCTTTAAACAACGATGTTATGCTATTATTAAAAGCGGGCAGTTTGTGAGGCATGATATCTTGCCTTGGAAAGAGTTACAAAAAAAACTTAGAATTGTTTTAATAGAATAACTTATGGCGAAAATAATCGAATATGATTGTATTATTAGTTGGAAAGCTGTGTCGGGATGACTTTCCAAACAACAATTATTCTCGTTGGCTTAACTAATAGTTAGCTTTCTTGGATAGATAAATGGCTATATCAGAAAAAGACATTAAAAAATTGTGGGGTCGTGCTGCTGGGCGTTGTTCTAAACCTGGTTGTGAAGAGGAGTGTGTTAAATTTTTAGATGCCAGTGATCCAACGATAGTCGGTGAGATGGCACATATTATCGCTAAGAAACCAGATGGGCCAAGAGGGATTGCAAGTGGTGGCGAAGATACTTATGATAATTTAATACTACTATGTCCCACACACCATACTGAAATTGATAAAGCCCTAGAAGGTGTATTCACCATTCAGGAATTAAATAGGTGGAAGTCTCAACACGAACAAAATGTAACAAACTCATTTAAAAGTCCTAAGTATTCTTCTAAGGAAGAAATGGCAAAAGCCATTAATATTTTACTCTCACATAATTTCGCTATATGGATGAACTTTGGTCCTGAATCCCCTGAAGCATCTAAAAATCCGTTAAGTAATTTGGTTGAATTTTGGAATTTCAGAAAACTTGATACTCTTATTCCAAATAATAGAAAAATAATCAATATCATAAAGCGGAATAGTGAATTGTTTGAACTCAAAGATTTACAATATGGTTTTGAATTTATTGAGCACGCCGAAGGGTTTGAGAGAAATTGCTATGAAAAAACTGAAGGCACATTACGATTTCCAATTAAATTTCAAGAGGTTATAAACAATTATGGCATATAACAAATGGGGTGTTTCATACAACTCAATTAAATTTTTTGAAAAAGCATTAAGCGGGCATTCCATGGTGCAAAGCTTTGAAAGAAAAGGAGACATTAATTTCTCAATCATCTTTAACAATTCAAATGAAATTGATGTGCTACTTGTCGATGAGTATTGTTTAGGTCTAGCAGCAATTTATAGAGCATTGGATGAATTTGATGGCATTGAATACATAGTTACTTGTGCAAATTGGAATGGTTACACCAGAGAGGCAAAAGAGTTCGGAAAAGATAATGATTTGGGAATTTTTAACTTGGGTGAATTTATGGGCGCATTATACAGCAAAAATCCCAAGGAATATGTTAAAAAAGATTCAGATGGAAACCCTGTATATGCCTATAAAGTTGCCTAAAAATACTAGAATATATGTTTTTGGATCATATTTGACTGTGGATAATCCGAATGATTTAGACATACTAATTGTGTATGATCCCAAATTTGTAAATCCGGCAATAGCATATAGGAAATATAAAAAGCTAATGAATCCACTTAGAACTCAGACAAGATTAGATCTCGATCTGACACTATTTACATTTATGGAACTTGAAGAAACAGAATTTCTTATTAAATCGAAGGCTGTTGATATTAAACAAATTCCAGAATTATCTGATTTCTGCGAAGCTATTTAGTAACGAAAGCTAACCAGAGCTTCTAGCGGAATGAATCAGCCGGTCATAACATTTGTAGCTTGGTTTGGTCTTGTTTTTATTAGGTGTGAAATAAATAAACATTAAATCGTGGCATTTGTTGACTGAAACCTTGTGATAGCGGTTTAGTTGCATCGCCGTAATACATTAATTATGAGAATACAAAGCAGTTTTAAAAAATGCTCTATTTGTCTAGAAGAAAATGAACTTTCTTTTGAGCATATTATCCCAGAGTCTATAGGTGGATTACTTGAGGCAGATATACAATGTGTGGATTGCAATAGCAGTCTTGGTAGTAAATTAGTCTCGAAGGTTAAGCAGACTTATACAATTCGGCTAGCAATAAATTATCTACAGAAAATTCTGCCGAAACTATTTATTAAAATAGAAGAAGGTCAAAAATATATTGCCCGAAAAAATGATGATACAACAACTAGCGCTGTTCTAAAAAAGGGGAAAATTAAAAGTAAAGCTGAAAAGGCAGATGATGGATCATTAGGTTTTGACAAGGTAGATACTTCAAAGAAACTAAGTGAAATATTGACAAAGGAAGGATTATCCAAAGATGAAATTAAAGATAAATTAACGGAGTTCGAGAAAGTCAAAGTTGAAAAACCACATAAATTGACAGACAAAATAACAGTTATAAAAAGAAGATTTGTTTCTTGGTTCCAGAAACCTGGAGATACTTATTTGGATACAAAAATTGTTATGTTAATTGCTTATAACTATTTATGTATGGTAGTTGGAGATATCATCTTTGACTCACGTATGGATTTCATTAGAGAATTTATCCTAAATGGAACTGAAACTGAGAATTTAATCTTTGATCAAATTCCATATTCTAAGAAGTATGAACCATATCATAAAATATTTTCTGAACCTGAGGACACTGAAATCAAAGTTACAATTGCATTATTCGGTTCGATTCTTTGTTCAGTTATTGTTAAGAATTTAAGTATACCAAAGGATTTTAATTGGATATTGGTTCAAGATTTAGAGGAAAGAAGTATAATGATTTCAGAAAGTTTTGAAGCAGTAAAAAAACGAGAGATATATAAAGTTTAATTTTACGTAAAACCAACTGCTCAACGGTAGCTTCTTTTCATTGCGGCATAGTTTGTAAAATGTTGGTTGGTCGTACAAAGCAAACCTTGTTATTTGAGTATTGTAAAATAAATTATAATTAACCTGCCATGTTTGTCTGACAAAATAAACATGGCTCGAAAATTTGGCAATTACTTTTAGCTTGCATTGTCATTGGCGCGGCGCGTGTGGGCCACTCCGTTACTTTTTAAAAAATAAATAAAATTTTAACAAAATTTAAATGAGAGAAAACGTACATATCCTTTTTATATTAATATTAATAACTCTCTCCTCAATCTCATTTGCACAAAAATCGAGTAGTGCCAAATCAACCATCTACCAAACCGAAACAAACATTTTATATTACAGTATTGAGCAAGCAAAAGAAGATGACTACTTAAATGAACGCTGCAGACTTGATCTTTACTATCCTAAAAATAGATCCGGCTACCCTACTGTGGTTTGGTTTCACGGGGATGGCTTAAAAGCGGGTTAATTAAATAAGAAAGAAATACGATTAACAGATTCGAAAAAACATTATCTGAAAAAAGAAATCTTCATAGTCTTTTTTGTAGGCTCCATGTTTATTTTATTTACGATGCTTCTTGGTTTTATAATTTGGAATGATAAGCCTGTTAGCTTGGACTATCTTGTGTTAATAATTTCATTTATTGTATTAATTGTTCTTAGTTTTTCGTATAGATTTTCAAATTCATATTTAAAGGATTTGAGGTATGACTATAAGGTAATTACAGAGGAGCAGGTAACAGCGAAGATTGAGGACAAAGATCACCCCTCTGTAACAAAAAATGTTCAAAGTACAAGAAAAGAACTTCCAGAAAGCAATAGAAACGCACACAGATATTGGCTTATATTGGGTAATGCAAAATATAGAGTCTCAAGGGGTTTTTATAAGTTGTGCAGCGAAAATGAGATAATTGAAATCCATAAAGCAAAATTCAGTGAAAGCATTTTTGTAATTAAAAAGGCAGACACAGACAAATATCAAGTTTTATTTCCTGAGTAAGAATGCTTTAGCTTTGTGTTCATGCTGCGACCATGACACCCATTGAAGCGAAGGACATCACGGTCGCACCGCAACGCCAGGTTAAAGCGAGCAACTAAAAATAAGAGGGGTAGCAATATGAGGAATCAAATACTTTCAACTTTATTTCTAATTTTTTTGTTGATCAGCTGCACTCAAAAGAATGAATCAATACCAATATCAAATCAACAAATGTTAGAGATCGCTTTTTATTATGGTCAACATCACTTTCAATCAGAGACTGAAATTAACTTATTAAAAAAACACAAAATAAAATCCGCTTCAGTTTTAATTGAAAGAATATCAAAAAATGAAACCGATAGTGTAACTTATTTGAGTTACAATAATAAGGGGCAAATAACAAGCAGGGTTACAACGGAATGCACAACGGTTGGGTGCCTGCCATATATCATTCGGCAAGAGTTCGTTTATGATAAAGATAGAATTAAGCAGCTAAATGATTATACTTTTAAGTATAAATATGATTCTGTAATTGATTATTGGTCTGTAACCGATACCAATAAATTATTGTTATTTGATTGGGAAGATTATACTTATGACGCAGATACGGCTTGGGTGGAGTCGGGCGCATTTACTTGGAAGCACCTCATTAACGAACAAGGAAACGTACTTAGAAAGTTACATGGAGCCAAAGCTACAAACCAAAATGCAATTTCCAATTATATATATTCTGATTCAAGCATAGTTACAAAAATAAAAAACACCTCGCATGATTCAGTATTTGTTCACCTGCTTACAGTTACGGATGATAACAAAATATTAGAAACTATTGACTTTGGCGAAGATAGATTCTTTGAGCGTGAATATATTTTTGATTCAAGAGGATTGTTGAGTGAGTTGTTAAATTACCTAAATGGTGAGCTAACTAGTAAAACAAAAATTAAGTATTTAAGATTGTAAACGGTGCAATTTTATCAATGTCGCATAGTAAAAAGAAAAATATTGGTGAGCCTGAAATTAAAAAAAATTCCTCAACTTGATTTATTTAGTTTAATTCCACTATTATAGTTCAGTAATAAATTAATAGCATGCATATTTATGAAATCAAAACCCGGTTACCTGGTTTTAGTTTTAATACTAATTATTTCATATATAATTAATGCACAGACCGTTATTCAGAAGCATCTTACTGTAAATGACGGTTTGGTGCAATCGCAAGTTACATGCATGTTGGAAGACCGGGGCGGAAACCTGTGGATAGGAACGTTTGGCGGTCTCAGTCGTTGGGATGGTATCCATTTTGAAAACTTTCACACCCAGGACGGTTTACCTTCACAGGATGTACGGTGCAGCTTTGAAATACAGGACGGTACTCTGTTGTTTGGTACCAATGGCGGAGGTCTTGGTATATTTGATCGTGGGTCATTTACTATATTGGATACATCTGACGGGCTTCCCGACAATACTGTAAGAACTATTTGTCAAAATATTCACGGACAAATAATTATCGGTACCGACCGGGGATTATGTATCTGGCAAAAAGAAATAGTGGATACCATGTCCATACCTAAAAAACTCCGCGGACCTTTAATAACCTCATTATCTTTATCTCCGGCGGGTGATCTTTACTGTGGCACTTATAGGGACGGCATAATTATTTGGAGAAGTGATGGGAAACTTGAATATATAAATAAAGCAACCCATGATCTTCCATCAAACAGGATCCGGGCAGTTATGGCTGCTGGTGACGGTAAGATTTTTGTCGCAATGATTGGCAGCGGAATTGCTGTTCTTAACAATAAAAAGAAAACTTTGTGGAATATTGAAAACGGATTACCTGTAAATAGTATCCGCACATTTTATCAAGATCGTGAAGGAGATATCTATTTTGCTACTTTAGGAGGTGGAGTGGCACTCTATAATAATGGTCAACTAAAATTCATTAACAAGACTCATGGGTTGGCTAACAATACTGTATGGTCTGTTTATGAAAATAAAGCCGGGCAAATTTATTTTGGGAGCTATGAGGGTATTAGTATTTATGAAAAAAACCGGCTGACGATTTATGATAATGCTGTTGGGTTAACACAAAATATTGTTACCGCAATTGAACAAGGACAAGGGGAAGAAATTTATATGGGTACTTATGGCGGGGGGGTAAACATCTTAAAAGCTGAGAGTATAAGCGCACTAAGCGGGTTGGGAGAAAGGAATGTCTGGTGTATTTCGTCAATAAAAAAAGATGAGCTTTATATTGGTTGTGATTCCGGGTTGTTTTTGTCCACTAAGGATGCTTTACGAAAATTACATGATAAAAATGGTTTGCCGCAAAGTGATGTTTATGCTATTCATCAAACTCGCTCATCTGAAATTATTATAGCGAGTTATGATGGTCTTTTCAGATTGCGAAGCAATGTGCCGGAATTAATCTATCAGGATACAAATCCGCGGCGTTCTCAAATTTTTTCCATCAGTGAAACCTCAAATGGAGATATTTTGTTAGGAACGCGATCAGGTATTTTGAAATGGAATAATGATAAACCGGACACCGTTTCCGTAATGCAGTTATTGAAAGAGCATCATATCTGGTCCATCTTACAAATAGCAGATGGAACTACTTTCTTTGGTAGTAATAGCAACGGTTTATTTATTCTAGAAAATGGGCAGTTGGATACTCTTACCACTAAAAACGGACTTTCTAACAATACTATTTACGGAATTATCGAGGATGATAAGAACTATATTTACCTTTCTACACATAAGGGTATCAATATTCTCGAACGAAAGAATGAGATCTGGCACATCCGACATCTGGGTTTTAACGAAGGATTACCAAGTGAGGAATGTTGTCAGGGCGCTGCTTTTCGGGATAAGGATAATAGCCTCTGGTGGGGTACAATTAAAGGTGCAGTACGCTACAATCCCCGGCGGGAATTAAGCAATAGCATTGTACCGCAAGTGCATATAAATCATATATGGATGTTCGAACAGGAGATATCACTTCCTGAAAATGGGGATAAAATAGAATTCAACCATAATGAAAATTACCTGAAGTTTAACTTTATAGGAATTGACCTTACTGCTCCGCACAAGGTAAACTACCGCTATCGTCTTTCCGGGATTGATAAAAACTGGGTTGAAAGCTCTCGGCGTTTTGTTCAATACACTAATTTGCCTGATGGTCAATATCTTTTTGAAGTGAAGGCTGCTAATCAATGGGGGAATTGGAGCAAAGCAGACGGGTTGAAATTTATCATTCAACCACCCTTTTGGAAGACCTGGTGGTTTATACTTCTTGCTATCGCGGCAATCAGCATAAGTATTTCCCTGTTGATCACCTATCGCGTAAAACAATTAATGGCTATAGAACGGTTACGCACCAAAATTGCCGCCGATTTACATGATGATATTGGTGCGGGGCTTACTGAAATTTCCATCCTTGGGGAAATTGTTACGCAAGTACTGCCTGACAAAACAGATACGGATGTTTCCGGAATGATTGAAAAAATAAGCCTCAGGGCGCGGGAGCTTATCGACAGTATGAGCGATATTGTATGGCTTGTAAATCCTCATAAAGAATCTCTGTTCGATTTAATTGCCAGACTCAATGATGTTTTTGAGACCCTGTTGGAAGCAAACAATATTATGTTCAACCCAGTAAATGTGGAAGCATTGAAAAAAGTAAAACTGAAAATGGAACATCGGCATCATCTGTATTTGATTTTAAAGGAAGCAATGTTGAATAGTATAAAATACAGCAAGTGCCGAAAAATTCTCTTGCAAGTTGCCGTAAATATTAAGAGTATGCAAATTACACTGCAAGATGATGGACACGGATTTGATACAAACGAATCACATACCGGAAACGGATTGAGAAATATGAGAGAACGGGCTTCAATCCTTAATGGTAAATTCAGCATCCAATCCGGCAAGATGCAGGGTACGGTTATCAGGATTAATACAAAACTAACAAGTTAGGAGAGATAAGACCGGATATTGGTTTTATAGAAATGTTCTCTTGTTCTAATTAAAAGATTTAAAAGCAAAACCACCATACTTGGTAGTATTTTTTGGAGGGCTGTTTGATGTTATTAAAAAACTGACTGTTTCGGGGGTTGTCCGGTTTATGAAAAAAGTTTAGTTTTATGAAGTTATGAGTTAATCTGATTAGATAATTTTAACATATTTACGGAAACACGACCAGATGATCAATATTGTAATTGTTGAAGACAATAAGACAATTCGTGAAGGGCTGTCGATTTTAATAAACGCGACAGATGGAATGAAATGCGTAGCGCATTATAAATCCTGCGAAAAAATGCTGGAGTATTTTGAGGATGATGCACCGGATTTGATGCTGATGGATATTGGTTTGCCTGGTATGTCCGGTATAGAAGGTATTAAGGAAGTTAAAAAACGTAATCCGGATATTGTTATTCTTATCTTAAGTATCTATGAAAGAAACGATTATATTATAGAAGCCCTGTGCGCCGGGGCAAGCGGATATATGGTTAAAAAAACTCCGCCCGCACAACTTATCAGCGCTCTTGTTGATGCGCATAAAGGCGGCTCTCCTATGAACTCTCATATTGCCAGAAAAGTGGTTAACCTTTTTCAAAACTTTGTTAGACCAGCTAGCGGAGATGTAAAGTTAAGCCAGCGGGAAAAGGACATCCTCAAAGGTCTCTCTTCCGGGAAAAACTACAAAATGCTGTCTGATGAACTTTGCATCAGCGTTGATACAGTTAGATATCATATTCGTAATATTTATCAAAAACTCCAGGCAAGCTCCCAATCAGAAGCGGTTGCCAAAGCTTTACGCAAGAGATTGATATAAAGAAGTCGTTACTTACTTCTTTGTATATTAACTCATTCGGTAGTAAAACCTCTCATTTCTTAAAACCCCTTTATAAAACAGTATCTTTCGGCAGTTGACCTGCAATATCCCTGCTATTAATTTATTGCCCAACAATAGTAGAATTGAAATTCATAAAACAAGTAATATTTAGAGACAGGAGGCAGTCACAATGAAAAGAAAGACATTGTTCGCACTCATTTGGATTCTTATTCCTTTCCTCTTCAACAGTGTGTCGGCACAATCCGCATATTTATGGAACGGTAGTGCAGGCGACCATGATTGGTTTAACCCGGCTAACTGGACCCCCGGAGGTGTGCCAGGCAGCAGTGATGCTGTTACCTTTGGGTCAGGAACGGTTGATTTGAGCAATTCGGTTACTATTGATGAATTAAACTTTCAGGGAGGGGTCATCAAAGGCGTTGGGATAACAGTTACGTCTCTATTTGTTTGGAGCAGTGGAGAGTTAGCCGAAAACGGATTTGCTGTTCTTGACAGCAATGCGGTTCTCTCAATTGTTGGCAACGTTAAATTGCATGGTGACTTTTACTGCTATGGGACTGTTAATTGGGGAAGCGGAAATATCAACCTTTGGGGCGGAGCAATTTTTTACAATGAAGGTACATTTAATGAGCAGTTAACAGGAGATCAGGTAATAACCGCTGTAACCGGAAGTAACCAACATTTTTACAACAATGGCACCTTTAATAAGCAAACCTTAGTAACTGTTGAATTTACTGCCGGCACGACTAAACAAGTCAAGTTCTACAATAACGGAACTGCTACTGTTAAGCAGGGTATACTAAAACTAAGCAGTGCCGGGGAAGATACGGGCAGCTATGTAGTTGATGCCGACGGCATATTGGAATTTTTTCCGAATCAGCGAGACCGCATCATCAACGGACCGGTTAGCGGCAGCGGTACTGTAAGATTTGGGGGAACCTACTTCCAGGGAAGAGGCATCACAATTAATAATGAGTATAATTTAAGTGGAAAAACAGAATTTTTGGGAAATGATATAATATTTGACACTGCTTCAAATGTGTTGAACATTGGTACGCTGGAAACCATAATGAATGCTGTAAAGGTAGAGTTTAACAGCGGACAATCTATTTTCATCGACTCATTATATTTTTCTGCCGGGCTTACAGGTAACCATGCCGGTATAGCAGGTAGCGATACCATTAAAATAACCAAAGTATTGGAATGGAATGGAGGCATTATGAGCAATGGCGGTGTAACTGTTATTGCAGATAGTGCTTTGGTTACTGTAACTGATCGCGTTAAAATATCACGTCCTTTTCTTAATTATGGTCTATTTAATTGGGAAGAAGGTATGCTCCAATATGGAAGCAATATTATAAATTATGGTCATATATTGGATAGAATAACCACGGATCGTACCATATCCCAAGGTTCTGGTCCATTTACTAATTATGGTATCTACTCGAAACTTGGTACCGGTATTACTACAATTACTAGCTCCTTTATAAATAAACCGCTAAGCATTTTGGAAGGAAATCAACCCCTGATCATCGAAGGTACATTTACAAATTCAGGTTTTATTTCCCCGGGAAGTTCCATAAGTAATGGAAAGTTAACAATTCAATCGAGCCATCCAGTAGACCTGCAAAGCAATGGCGCTATTAGAATGCAGATTAGTGGGAATATTGCTGGAACAGATTTTCCCCAATTGGAACTTAAGAGTTCTGTAGAGATAGGCGGCTCTATGTATATAGCTTTGCTAAATAATTTTGAACCGGCTATCGGCGATACATTTCGAGTAATGACCTATTACAGTTACACCGGTCAATTCGATGCAATTAGTTCAACAGGTGGATATACATTTGATATTGATTATCATCCCGATCACCTTCTTCTAAGAGTTGAATCTATTACCGGAATAGTCCCGGAAGTTACTGAGTCGCTGCCAGAAGAATTTGAAATATATCAAAACTACCCAAATCCGTTTAATCCATCCACGGTAATTCAATATAGTTTGCCCGAAACAGAATTCGTAACACTTAAAGTATATGATATTCGGGGAAGCGAGGTTACCACATTGATTAATATGCAGCAACAAGCCGGACGCTATTCTGTTCAATTTGATGCCGGAAGACTGAATCTTGCAAGCGGGATTTATCTGTACAGTATAAGTGCAGGAAAATATAAAAAAGTGCTGAAAATGATGTTAGTGCAATAGAATTATATAACCGGGTGTTCTAAATTTAGCGGATAAATATTTCTCTGCCGCTTTATTTGTAAAAAAAAGATTGAATATTTTATCTCATCAAAAAAATTAGCTGCAAAAACTGCGTGGGAGAGCAAAGTTTTCAGTTGATAATTATAAAGAAGCACTTTTACATGCCTGCCGGTCGGGCAGGAATGACGGTGCAATTAAAAAGACAATTTTTATTTAGACTCTATTAATTATTTCTAATGCATAATTCGGGATTAACAAAAATCGCATTACTGGAAATGCGGTAATTGACATCTGAAATGTCTTTTTATTTTTTCTTATAATCAATCCCAAGCTTATTCATTTTATTTCGCAGTGTGTTGGCATTTACCTTCAGCAGATCTGCCGCTCCCCCTTTTCCATGAATTTTACCATTTGCTGCTCGAAGAACTTTTTGAATATGTTTATAATTCATTTCCTCTAAACTCAAAATTTCATCTGAATCTGATATTGGCTCATGAATTTTTTTCTCTTCACCTGTATCCAAATATTTAAAAGAGATTGGACCTTGAGGATTTAAAATGAGTGCGCGTTCAACTACATTTTGTAACTCTCTCACATTTCCGGGCCAGTGATATTGCATTAAATAGTCTATTGCACCAGGCTCAAGTTGCGGAGTAATACCTAACTTTAATTCTTTTGCCTTTTGATTGATAAAATGCTGAAGCATAGCCGGCAAATCGGATATTCGATCTCTTAATGGCGGTATCCAGATGGGAAAGACATTTAATCTAAACCACAGATCTTCCCTAAAACTTCCCTTCTTTACCATTTCCTCCAAATTCCTATTCGTTGCGGCAATTACTCTAATATCTAGATTAATAGTTTTAACTCCACCAACCCTCTCAATTTCTTTCGATTGCAGAACTTTTAACAATCTTACTTGAGCCTGCATGGGTAATTCACCAATTTCGTCTAAAAATATTGTTCCGCCGTTTGCTCTTTCGAACCTGCCCCTTTTTTGGGCTAGTGCTCCGGTAAAAGCACCCTTTTCATGACCAAATAATTCGCTGTCTATAAGTGTATCAGGAATAGCTCCGCAATTTACACTTACAAAAGGTGCGTCATTTCTCGAGGATGAATAATGAATTGAATTGGCTATGACATCTTTTCCCACTCCTGTTTCACCTAGCAGTAAAACCGGACTGTTCAATATTGCTACCTGCTGAACTTTATGCATTACATCTCTCAATCCAAAATGTGCCCCGATTATTTCATCACCTGAAACTCTTCGTAATTCACTATGCAAAAATTTATTATCATCAGCGAGCATATCCCTTAATTTAAGTACTTCCCTGTGCTCAAGTGTATTGGACATTGCAATAAAAAATGGTTCTTTAAGCATCTCATATAATTCAGCATGTAAATCAGTATATCTATTTTCTCCTTTTGCTAAAACAGCTAATGCACCTATTAGTTGATCTTCAACAATCAGCGGCATGCTCATTGCAGATGAGAGAGGTAACTCTAAAGCATTCAGCATCCCTTTTGTTACGGGCTCGGTAGAGGGGTTGTTTATCACAAGAACCGCGGGCAGTTGACCAGCCCTGTAAATTTCCGCAAGATCTTTCATCTTCTCTTTCGATTGTTCCGGCAGAGGAACTAGAGTATCCATCTCTTCACAATGGTCATGTGTTGCGCATGATACCAATCTCATTGCTCCTAAAACATGTTCATATTTCTGAAGATAAATTCTATCGGCAGGTATATAGTCTGATATATACTTTAAACATGACTGTAACCCAAGCTTTAGGTCAAGGTTACTCATTATCTTGAGCGAAGCTTGTCTAAAAAATTCGTTTTTATCCATATCTCAACCAATTCATTGATTACTAAATACGGTAATAACTATTTAATTACCAAATAAGATAATTAAAAGTCACCATATTTGGTATTTCTAATTACTTATTTTTTATAAGCAATTGTTTTTTAATGACTTACATTTTGGCAAGATAATGGAATAGATGCTCTTAAAAGATGGAGTTGCAATGATTAAAATATTGGAAATAATCGAATTAAGAGCAGTTAAAAAAAACAAACAAGATATTTTAGGTATTATAGAAAAGCTTCACGGTGATCAAATTACTGATAGAAAAATTGCAATAAAAATTTACTCACATTCCTCAATCGAAACAGACTACAGCATACATCTATATTACGAAAAGGAAACTGATGAAAATTTGGGTACAGAGCTAGGATACAAATTGACTACTGATTTAAAGGAATTTGGTCTTGTAAACCATAATATCTGGATTGATAAAATTACCGGAGGAAAAAATAATGAAAAATAAAAGTGTTTTAATCTCAGGGTCTTCAACGGGAATTGGAAAAGCATGTGCATTATATCTTGATCGGTTGGGATATAAAGTTTATGCCGGTGTTAGAAAAGAATCAGATGCGGAAAAGTTAATGTCGGAATCATCGAAGAATTTGAAGCCGGTCATATTAGATGTAACGGATAGCAAAAGTATTGATAATACATTAAGAGAAATAGAAGCTGACACTGAATCCGAATTTTTCGGCTTGGTCAATAACGCTGGAATTGGAATAAGCGGAGTTTTAGAAGCAGTTGAAATTGAGGATGTTAGAAAGTTAATGGATGTAAATGTAATTGGATTGTTAGCACTTACTCAAAAATTTATCCCGCTACTAAAAAAGTCGAAAGGCAAAATAATAAACATAGGATCGACTTCGAGTTATTTGTCATTTCCCGGCGGAAGTGCTTATGCGGGATCAAAATTTGCGGTTCGTGCAATTACTGATGCCCTGAGACTTGAGCTCAATCCTTTTGGTATTTCAGTTACTCTTATTTCTCCGGGAGCGGTAGAAAGTGAAATTTGGAATAAGAGCCGGTCATATAAAGAAAAAATTCGTGAATCAATAGATCCGCAAATTCTTGAAGATTATAAAGAGTTGATAAAGTTTGGGAAAAATATACTTGAAAAAATAAAACCAATTCCTGCCATAGAAGTTGCAAAATCTGTTGAAACAGCTCTTAGTTCTTTGCAGCCGAAAAGATATTATTATGTTGGCTCGGACTGCAAGGCGGCAGCAAAATTTTCAAAATTACCCGGTTCACTAAAGGATAAAATGATTTTAAAGAAAATTAAAAAATTAGGAAAGTGAGGTCTTGAGATGAAAACATTGATTATCGGTGCAGGTCCGCTTGGAAGTCTCTATACATATTTATTTCATAAAGCGGGACATGACGTTTCGCTATTGGCTAGGAATGAGCATTACACATATCTTGAAGAAAATGGACTAACATTGATCAATGAATTTACTAATGAAAAAATTAATGCTGGGGTAAAAATTACAAACAAACTTGATAAAGAAGATGAGTATGATCTTGTCATTGTACTGGTGAGAAAAAATAGCTTAGAAAAGATTATCCCGCTTCTTGCTAATGCCGCTAATGTTAAGCACATACTCTTTATGGGGAACAATGCTCTCGGCTATAAGGAGTATCTTGAAGTTATTCCATCTCACAAAATTCTTTTTGGATTTCCTGGAGGTGGTGGATCAAGAATTGACCATGTTGTTCATTACATAGATTCTGAAAAGCCGGGAGGTAAAAGAATTCCGGTTGTTATTGGAGAAATAGATGGAAAGGTTAGGGAAAGGACTACCCAGATTGTTGAATTATTTGAGAGCGCTGAAATACCTGTAAAGATAATAGATGATATGGATGGGTGGCTAAAATATCATGCTATTTTTGTTCAACCACTGGCTTGTGCACTTATTGAAGCAGGTGATAATTATAAGCTTTCGAAAAACCCTGCAGTAATTAGAAAATACATACGCTCGGTAAAGGAAGGTATAAAAATTCTAAAAGCGTTAGGCTACAAGAAGAGTTATAATCCTAAGTTGGATTTAATAAGAATAATGCCCGAAGGATTAACGATAAAAATCTTACAGAAAGTTTTTGACTCAAAATTCTCAGAGGTTGCCATGATGATGCATGTAAATGCCGCAAAAGATGAGATGATTGAATTAGGAGATGAAATTTTACACTTTAGAGAAAGAGCAGGTGTTGATACACCTTATTTGAACAGCTTAATAAATAGCATAAAAGTGAACTTGGTAAATAAAATGAAAAAAGTATTAGCAGCCGGAGCGGCAGAATATCTTGGATAATAAATTTATCAAATTAATTAATAAATGGAGAAAGAGATGACACCTTTTGGATTTATGAAGCTAAGCATCGTTGATGGCAAAATTAAATCAGAATGGATTTATAACAACAATGGAGTGATTTTTACTGGACCAGGAGAAGTAACAGGAAATATTAATGAATCATTTGAGGGAAAAGGTGAAATTGTATCATATAGACCAGATGGTAATAAAATTTATCAGATGGATTTTGAGATACTTAAAGCTGAGGATCATTATATCATGAATTGGTTGAGTAAAGGAAACATAATTTATACCGGCGTTGGCAATTTATATGATGGAGCTCTTTATTCTGCTTTTACAACAGTTACGAACAAAAATTAATAAGAGAGAATCAAATGATATTTAAAGATGAACATACTCCTTCACTTATTCCCAAAAGTTTTTTTATGCTCTCACTAATCAGTGCAAGTTTATTGGCTGCATATTTAATGTTTACAAATGTCGATGATATAATATCAATTTTACAACCTCATGCTGTTGATGGCAATTTTGTTCGTCAAATAATCTTAATAACGTGTCTTCTCATATATATTATCCGACTATTTTTTACCACTCTAGTTTTTCTTAAACGAAAAATGAGATGGACAGAAACAATTATAATCTCAACATTAATGTCGATTGCTCTATTCTCTTTTGCAAAAGTTGGAGGTGGAAGTAAATTGGTAATAAATATATATGATTATTTAGGGATACTGCTTTTTATAATCGGATCATTTATAAACACACGTTCCGAATATACAAGATATAAATGGAAACAGAATGAAGAGAATATAGGAAAACTTTACACCGGCGGATTATTCAAATACTCGAAGCACATTAATTATTTTGGAGACATATTACTCTTCTGCGGTCTTGCTTTAATAACTCAAAGCTACTCTATGATGATAGTTCCTCTTGCTATGAGCTTAATTTTCATTTTCTTTATAATCCCTAGGCACGATAAATATTTAGGAAGTAAGTATGGCGAAGACTTCTTAGAATATTCATCGCATACAAAAAAATTGATCCCTTGGATTTACTGAGCGTTAAATTGTAAAGAAAAGTATTTGTGCAATAAAACTATAAATAAATGGAGATGAGAAATTGCAAAATTTAAGATTGATGGTGTTCATAGTTTTCGCTTTTATGTTTTGTGATTTAAATGCCCAACCTCAATTTGCTTACTCAAAAGATAGTACGTTAATCTCATATGAAGTATTTGGATCCGGCGAGCAGACATTAGTTTTTATCCACGGCTGGAGCTGCGACTCACGATATTGGCGAAATCAAATAGATGCTTTTTCTGGAAAATATGAAATTATACTTATTGACTTAGCCGGACATGGTCATTCCGGAATAAGTCGAGATAATTATACTATGAAGGCTTTTGGAGAAGATGTTAAAGCTGTCATTGACTCAACAAAAAGTCAAAATGTAATTTTAGTAGGTCATTCAATGGGCGGTGGAGTAATAGCAGAAGCGGCTCTAATAACAGAAAATGTAATTGGTCTAATTGGTGTTGATACATATAACAACATTGAATATCCGCTTACTGAAGAGAATCTTGATAAGATGATTGCCCCATTGAAAAATGACTTTCAAACAGGAAGCAGTCAATTTGTTGGATCCATGTTTCGACCGGAAGCCGATGTAAATATTCGTGCGTGGGTTATTGCTGATATGTCGTCTGCACCATCAGAAGCTGCAGTAAATGCATTAGAAAATTATATGCAAACGTATGTTACGGGATATTCAGCCGCAATATTTGAAAACATTAGTTTACCGGTCGTAGCCGTAAGTTCTGATTTGTGGCAAATTGATTCCGAGGCGAATCGACGTCATATGCAGTCATTCGAGGCTATTGTAATTGAAAACTCTGATCATTTCTTAATGCTGAATAACCCTAATGATTTTAACAAGGCATTAGCAAAAGCAATTGAAATTGTAATTGCAAAAAAGAACGAAATAATTCATAAATAAAAATTGAATAAGAGAAATAAAATGAAAAAGGTATTAGTAGCCGGAGCAACAGGTTATTTAGGAAAATTTTTAGTTAAAGAATTGGCAGAAAAAAATTATGAAGTATCTGCAATAACAAGAAATCCTAAGAAAACCGAAGAGTTAAAAAAATTAGGAGCCAGCAATGTTTTAGTCGCTGAAGTAACCGATAAGTCTGCACTGACTGGTATTTGTGATAATATTGATGTGGTTATCACAGCTGTTGGTAAAACCAAGCAGAAAGACAATTTCAAGTATATGGATGTTGACTATCAAGCTAATAAAGATTTACTCGATGAAGCAAAACGTGCAGGTGTTCAAAAGTTTATTTATGTCTCAGGACTAGGTTCCGAAAAATTTTCTCATGTTAAATTGTATGCTGCAAAGCTTAAATTCGAAAAAGAATTAAAGAAGTCCGGAATCAATTATGCAATTGCCTATCCGGGAGGATTCTTTATTGATATGCTTGAAATGCTGGATCTAGCCAAAAAGGGAAATGCATATCTCTACGGCGATGGATACAATTCAATCAATCCTATTCATGGTGCAGATGTAGCTGAAGAAGTTGTTAAAATGATAGATGGCGATCTAAAGGAAAAAACATTTGCCGGACCTGAAGTTTTTTCACAAAGAGAAGTTATGGAATTGGCATATAAAGTTATTGGCAAGCCTGCACCAAAATTTAGGACTACTCCAGCTTGGTTAGTTAGAGGAATCTTTAAGACTCTAAAATTATTTACACCCGAAAAAGTTTACGGTAATATGGAGTTTGTTACTACAGTTGCAACAAATGATCTTGTTGCAACACCGGCGGGAAGCAGAAAGTTAGAGGACTTTTTCAAAGAAAACAAATAGTTGTTGAATATAGAAAATTTAATAAGTGGAAAACAAAATGGAAAATTACACAACATGCACATGGGATGAAAAATCAGACTGTGCTAACTGCAGCATAGCTGGTAAGCTTGCCTGCAAGTGGGATAAAAAGATATTAACAAATTTTCATTTAATTAATTGGACAGCAATAGTTCCGGCGATTTTCGGTATGATCATAATCGGATACATTACAAGTAACTGGTGGATATTAGCTGGCTATATTGGTTATTTCTTATTCATGTTTGGATTTCTGGAAATCCGATTTCTTTGCAGTCACTGCCCATATTATGCTAAGGAAGGTAAAACATTGCACTGTCTCGGAAATCATGGTGCATATAAGTTTTGGAAGTATCGACCCGGACCATTAAACAAATTAGAAAAATTCATGATGAACTTCCTGATTGCCACAATGTTCTTTGTTATACCAATTTCAGTATTCGGGTATGGTATTACGTATGTATTAATTAATTATGATGGGTTTGGACTCATAACACTCCTAGGATTAATAGGACTTGCTGCAACAAATTTTATTGCAGCAAATTCCGGACTCAACACATTAAAAAGATTCTATTGCCCTAACTGTGTCAATTTCAGCTGTCCGTTGAATGAAGTGCCAAAAGAAAATGTAGATATCTATTTGTTAAACAATCCTGTTATGCGGAAAGCATGGGAAGATACAGGATGGAAATTAAATTGAGATCAAAAATGAAGAAGAAAGAAAAGCCAAGTCACACAGCTTTAAAAGTTGGCTTAAATATTATTGCACTTAGCCATATTGAAGAAATGAAAAATGTTCTCCCTGATGGAATTGTATCCGCTACATCGGATCTGCTGAAAAGCTCGAAGGCAGTAAATACTAAAAGAATTGAAAAGCATCATTCACCTAATATTGTAAAACTTTATAAAATATTTGATTGGATGCTGCCGGGTCAGTTTGAAGTATTCGGTTACCGTAAAGCCTTTTTCGAAGAAAGGGTTCTTGATGCAATAGAGCATGGTGCATCGCAAGTTCTTGTTTTAGGATGCGGATATGACACTTTATGCTATCGTTTAGCGTCAAAATATCCGCAGGTTAAATTCTTTGAGATCGACCATCCCAATACGGCTATTTCAAAGCTGGAAGGTTTAGTTAAGCTGGGAAAATCAAATAATCATTTTGTAATACCTGAAGACTTGAGCAAGAAAACTTTAAGTGAGGTTTTGGGGGCAAATGATTCGTGGAATAAAACGGAGAAGACAATTATTACGGCTGAAGGTTTGCTTCAGTATCTTCCTCCAAGCTCAGTTCAAAATTTATTTGAGCAGTGTTCAAAAATTACTGGTGATAAAAGTAGAATTGCGTTCACCTATGTTGGTAAGGGTTCGGACGGAAGACCATATGCGGGACCGAGAACAGGACTTATGCTATGGCTGCTGAAAATTTCGGGTGAACCCTGGCTGTGGGCAGCAAACTTAAATGAGCTAAAAGAACTATTGTTTTCAAGCGGTTGGCAATATTCTGAAAAGTTGACCGGAGAAAATATTAAAAGAGGCATAGAATATTTTGCATGTGCAATAAAAAATAAAGAGGATTAGTAAATGTTCAATGAACTAAAAGAAATTAATAAAAAACCAAAACCGTTTGAGTTTTACACTGCTGCGGAACTATGGACAAATGAATATACAGCTGAGCAAATGCTTCAATTCCATTTGAATGAAGATGTTGATGCAGCATCACGAAATAAGGAATTCATTGATAGATCAGTAGAGTGGATCATTGATAATTTTAAAGTAAATGGAAATACCAAGCTTGCTGATTTTGGATGTGGTCCCGGTTTATATACTACTCCGCTTGCTGAAACCGGCGCTAAGGTCACAGGTATCGATTTTAATAAAGTAGCTATTGATCATGCAAAGAAAGTTGCTCAAGAAAAGAATCTTGATATAGATTATATCGTTGCAGATTATTTGAAATTTGAAACTGAAGAAAAGTTTGATTTAATTTTATTAGTATTCACCGATTATTGTGTGTTAAGTCCTAAACAAAGAAAAGTATTGCTAAATAAATTTAGAACAATGCTTAAACCAAATGGACTTCTATTTATGGATGTTCAATCAATAGAAGCTTTCAATAAAGTAGAAGAGAAAGCTATCTATGAAAAGAATCAGTTATTTGGGTTCTGGTCACCAGATGATTATTACGGTTTTGTTAACACTTATAAATATGAAGAAGAAAAAGTTAGTCTGGATAAATACACAATTTTTGAGGAGAACAGGAAGAGAGTTGTTTACAATTGGTTTCAGTATTTCGATATAGAATCTCTGAAAAATGAGTTTGAAGAAAATGGTCTAAAGATAGTAGAAAAATTTTCTGATGTTGCCGGAAAGCCATTTAATTCTAATTCTGATGAAATAGCCGTTGCAGTGAAAAAACAATAATTCTGATTTCTACCATAAAACATGCTAAAATTAAATAAGGTTGGATTTAAATACGAGAGTTCTCCGGACTTAATATTTAAAGATATTTCAATTCAGTTTTCTAAGTGTTGGACCGGGATAATTGGAGCAAATGGTTCAGGAAAAACAACGCTTTTGATGCTTGCTTCAAATTCATTAAAGCCATCCGAGGGAAATGTAAAATCAATTGGGTCGTCGTATTATTGCGAACAAAGAACAGATAATAAACCGCATCTTTATGAAGGGTTTATAAATTCTTATGAAAACTATTCTTTTCAAATTCAGGAACTATTAAAAATTAATACTGATCTATTTTCCAGATGGGAAACGTTAAGTCATGGCGAAAGAAAAAAATGTCAACTTGCAACCGCACTATTTCATAACCCGGATATCCTGATCATTGATGAGCCTACAAACCATATGGACCTGCCTTCAATAAATTGTGTTGAAGACACATTGGTTGACTTTCGAGGAGCGCTGCTATTGGTGAGCCATGATCAAACTTTTTTGAATAGGATTATTAATAAAACTTGGAATATCACAGAACTAGATTATACGCAATTACAGTTAAAAATTATTTAAAAGCAGTAGAAAAATCGCAGCTTGTTTTTAAGAATAATTAGGCGGTCATAATGGATAAGCGATTATCTCAACAGGAAAGTAAATCTAATGTTGATTAGTTTAGGGAGATTATTTTAGGGCGTTATAATATGTGATAAAAAAGGAAATAGTTATGATAGAGATTAAACAGCTTACAGATGTAAGTATGAATGTTATTCACAAAACTGTTAATGATGCATTTTCTGATTATGTAGAACCATTTGATTTAACAATCGATCAATTGAGGTATATGATCGAGCGGAGAGGGTGCGACTTAAATTTATCATTCGGTGCATTCAGCGGAACAGAGCTTGTGGGATTTACACTGAACGGAGTAGACAACTGGAACGGCAAGCGCACCGCTTACGATACGGGTACCGGAATAATAAAAGAATACCGAAAGCAGGGCATTGCTACAAAAATGTTTGAGGAGTCGCTTCCGGTTTTAAGGAGCAATGGAATTGAATTTTATTTGCTGGAGGTTATACGAACAAACACAAAGGCTTTTGAGCTTTATAAAAAAGCAGGCTTCAAGGTTATTCGTGAATTTGATTATTACGATATTGAAAAAAATAAACTTCGCATGAATGCAAGGGAGTTGGATGAGGAGTTTGAGTTTAGAGAAATTCAAAAACCGGATTGGCAATCTATGAAAACGTTTTGGGAGTTTGAACCTTCATGGCAGAATTGCATTGATTCGATCAATCGGAAAATTGACTACTTCAAAATTTTCGGAATATTCAAAGATGAAACACTCGCCGGTTACGGAATTATTGAGCCGTCAACAGGAGATATTCCTCAATTAGCTGTAGCAAATTATTATAGAAGGGAGGGACTTGGAACCAATTTGCTTAAACTGCTTGTCAGCTTTGCTGAATGTGATGAAATTCGAATAATCAATACAGAAGCAGAATACGAGCCGTTTAAGAAGTTTGCAAAAAGTGTAAATCTTGAGCCGGGATTTGGTCAATATGAAATGGGTTTGGATTTGTAAAAAGTAAAAATAATATTCTGTAAAATAGATTTTCATTACGAAAAATTTCAATACGAATTAACCCGTTTTTAAAAAACCGAAGCGGGTAAATTTGTTCCATTTATCCGCGCACACTGATTCAGTAAACTAACCGCGTTGTTTAAGAAAGATTTTATAAATCGGGATTAAAAACACACTTAAAAAAATATTTGACATAGGTGTAACTTTTCAATTGTATTTACGTCAAATAAATGACCGTTAGTCATAAAAAAGGAAATTTGTTGTATGGGAACAGCTGAAAGAAGAGAAAGAGAAAAATTAAGAAGAAGGACCGATATAGTTGATGCTGCTGAAAATGTTTTTTTTTCAAAAGGATTTGAAAATTCAACTATGGATGACGTTGCTAGTGAAGCAGAGTTAAGCAAGGGTACATTGTACTTATACTTTAAAAGTAAGGAAGAACTTTATCTTGAGATTGTGCACCGGGCAACTAAAATATTATCTGGATTGTTTTTGGAAGCTGTAAAAAATAAAACGACCGGATTAGAAAAAACAAAAGCGATCGGTGAGGGATTCATCAAGTTTAATAAGGAATATCCAAACTATCATAATGCATTCTTATATCATCAAACAAAGCAATATGATGAAAAACTCTCTGCTGACCTCGAAAGCTCAGTCTTTGGAGTAAAAAGGCAAAGTATGGAAATTTTTGTAGATGCGATCAAATCGGGAATTAAAGACGGCTCAATTAGAGAAACTCTAGACCCTGTAAAAACCGCAGTTCTTCTCTGGGGCGAAACAACTGGAATTCTTATGCTTATTAAATTTAAAGGAAAACTGCTTAGACAGAACTTAAACTTGAGCGAAGAAGAACTTATCAGTTATTTCTTTGAATTTACTTATCAAGCACTTAAAACGAATTAATAAATTTTAAACTATGCTGACTATCAGTCATAAAATACATGAAGTTAAAGGAGAATAAAATGTATAAACTATCTTTGTTTTGTGTGTTTCTATTCTGTTCAATAAATGCTTTTGCACAAAACGATGTTTTAGAAGAATACATCGGCGTTGGTCTTCAAAACAATTTGGCTTTGAAGCAAAAAGAGTTTTCCCTAAAAAGAAGTATCGCCGAACTAAGGGAAGCAAAAGGAATGTTTTTGCCGAGCGTAGGAATAAATGCAAGGTATTCTCGAGCCGATGGCGGAAGAGAATTTGAGATTCCTGTGGGTGATTTAGTTAACCCAATTTACAGCGCAATTAACCAGTTGAGCGGAAGCAATAATTTCCCGACCAATATTCCAAATGAACGGATAAACTTTTTCCGTAAAAAAGAACACGATACTAAGATATCTCTCGTTCAGCCGATCTTCCAGCCGAAGATTTTATTCAATTATAAAATTATATCGAGACTCTCAGATGTTGAAAAGGCAAAACGAAATATTTATGCTCGCAGCTTGGTTGCCGATATTAAAAAATCATACTACAATTATTTAAGTGCTATTGAAACCGTTAAGCTTTTTGAAGAAACGGAAAAATTGCTTTTGGAAAATTTAAGAGTGAGTGAAAGCTTATTTAATAATCAAAAAGTTACTGAAGATGTTGTGTTCCGTGCAAATGCTGAATTGAGTGAACTGCAGCAGCAGAAGGCAGGTGCGGAGAAGAATGAATATATGGCGGCGTCCTATTTTAATTTTTTATTGAACCGACCTCTTGATGAAAAAATAAAGATTGTAATTGAGAGTAAAGAAAACGATGAGAATTTACCGCATATAGAAACTTATACTGAATTTGCTAAAATAAATCGCGAAGAGTTTTATCAATTAGATCGAGCAATTGAAGCGGCAGAGTACAGCATTGATCTTTCCAAATCTGATTTTCTTCCCGGCGTCGCGTTGGCATTTGATTACGGCTTTCAGGGAGAGGAATATAAATTTAATTCCGACAATGATTATTGGATGGCATCGGTTGTACTCAATTGGAATTTGTTCAACGGTTTCCGGGATGCGGCTAAAGTAAGTCAGGCTAAATATCAAAAGAGTGAATTGGAAGCGAAAAAAAATGAGGCAGCGAAACAGATTTCCCTTGAAGTAAGAGAGGCATACCAGAACGTGGTTGTGTCACTCAAATCATATGCAGCCGCTGAAGATAGATTAGAAAGCGTAAGCAAAGCATTTAAAATTATTGAGCGAAAATACCGTGAGGGATTAGTAAATCAAATTGAATTTTTAGATGCCCGTACAACATTAACCCAGGCAGGCATAAACAAAATTATTACAGGAAATAAATTGTTCGTAAATAAAGCAGAGCTTGAAAGGGTTGCTGCGCTTTATCAAATAGAGTTTGATTAAAATTAAAATAATAAATAGAAATTTATAAAGGAGTTCTGATGAAACGGAATAGAATAAAAATACTTTTGGTGATGACAGTTATTTCGCTGACGGTAATTGCCTGCAATTCCGAAGTAAAAGAATCTAAAGAAGAATTTGTTTCTGTAAAAACCGCCCAAGTGAAATATGAAAATATTTCAATACCTATAAACACGAGCGGCAAAATTATGGCATCATCAGAAACAAGGCTCTCATTTTTGACCGGCGGAATCATTAAAAATATTACTGTTAGAGAAGGTCAAAAGGTTAAAAAGGGTGTTTTACTGGCATCTCTGGACTTGTCAGAAATAGAAGCCCAGGTTAGCAACGCAAAAAACGGTTACATAAAAGCCAAGCGGGATTTTGAACGAGTGAAAAATCTTTATTCCGATAATGTTGCCACTTTGGAACAGTACCAAAATTCAGAGACCGGTTATGAGGTTGCTGAAGCAAACTTAAAGATCGCTGAGTTTAACTATCAACATTCAAAAATAACTGCACCTGCCGATGGAAAGATTTTTAAAAAAATTGCTGAAGAGGGAGAACTTGTAAGTCCCGGACTGCCTGTGTTTTTATTTGGCACAACAAGCAGCAGCTGGCGGATATTAGTTGGACTGATCGACAAAGATATTTTGAAAATTAAAATTGGCGATTCAGCCGTGGTTGAACTTGATGCTTATCCAAATCAGAAGCTGAATGCTTTCGTCTCGGAAATCGGTCAATCCGCAAACCCGATGAATGGAACGTATGAAGTGGAGCTTAACCTCAAATCCGGCGTAAATAATTTTGTATCGGGATTTGTAGCAAGGGTTCAAATTTATCCATCAAGAAAACAGGGTATTTATTTAATTCCATCATCGGCTTTGGTAGAGGCTGACGGTGATAAAGGATTTGTTTATCGTGCAAATAAAAGCAAGGATACGGTTGAAAAAATTCCAATTACTATAATTAAAATTTTGGATGATAAATTAGCAGTTCAAAGTGATTTCCGATTAACGGAAGTTATAAATGACGGAGCTGTTTACTTAAAAGCCGATTCAAAAATTAATATTGTAGAGTGAAATTATTTCGATTGAATCTGTCGGCAGTATTCTGATTATCTAAAAACGAAAAAATTAAGGAGAGCAATCATGAGAATGCCTAAAATAGCAATAGAAAATCATCAATTTACAATAGTATTTATTATACTTTTAGTAATTGCGGGCATCGCATCATTTATTACCATGCCCCGTTCTGAAGATCCGGCTGTCTCCCCTGCCGGAAGCTCAATTGTAGTCGTCTTTCCCGGAGCTAACCCGCTTGACCTGGAGGAGCTTGTTGTTGATCCGATTGAAGAAGTAATAAACGAACTGGAAGACATTCAATACTTGAAATCAAAAGCGGAAGATGGACTTGCAATTATTGCCGTGGAGTTTACAAGCGGCAGCAATCCGGATGATAAATATTCTGATGTTGTTCAAAAAGTTAACAGTATAAGAAATAATTTGCCCGATGGAATTCTGCGATTTGAAATAATTAAACATTCGGTTTCCGATGTTAATATTCTGCAGGTAGCGCTTCTTTCCGAAACGGCATCATACAGACTATTAGAAAAAGAAGCGGATAGATTAGAAACAAAATTAAAAAGGGTAAGCGGGGTTCGCGAAATAAAAACATGGGCTTTTCCGGAACAGGAAGTTAGGATATCCGTTGATTTAGAAAAAACTGCCCAGCTTAATCTTTCCTTGAACAGGATAATTCAATCGATACAAAGCAATAACGCCAACATACCCGGCGGCAGTGTGGATATTGGAACAGTGCGCTACAACATTCAAACAAGCGGTTCATACAGTTCGCTTGATGATATCAAAAATACAATTATTGATGCGCGGGGCGGAAATATAATCTACGTAAAGGATATTGCCGACGTGGAATATTCGTATGAAGATGAAAAATATTTTGCACGTGTTAATGGCAAACGTGCAGTATTTGTAACTGCAAATCAAAAGGAAGGAACAAACATTTATGATGTGATGGATGGACTGAAAAGAGAACTTGCAGATTTTCAAAATGATTTACCCGCTTCAATTTCAACAGAAAATGTTTTTGATGTTTCTGAATCGGTTTCATTTAGATTGAATGGGTTTTTTACAAATCTGCTGCAGGGATTATTTCTTGTTGGAATAATCGTTCTGCTTGCTGTGGGCTTTCGTGCATCGATGATTGTTATACTTGCAATTCCAATTTCAATTTTAATCGGTATAGGAGTACTCGATCTATCCGGTTTTGGAATTGAACAAATGTCAATTGCCGGACTCGTAATTGCTCTCGGTCTTCTTGTTGATAACGCGATTGTTGTGACGGAAAATATTTCGCGATTTATGCGGGAAGGTTACAGTAGAGTTGAAGCGGCAATTAAAGGAACGCAGCAAATTGCATGGGCGGTCGTTAGCTCAACCGCAACAACAGTACTCGCTTTTGTCCCGATAATAATGATGAGAAATATCACAGGCGATTTTATACGAAGTATGCCCGCTACAGTCGTCTATACACTTACCGCATCGCTCTTGGTTTCGTTAATGCTAACGCCATATTTATCAAGTAAAATTATTAAAGTAGAGCAGGTTAAAAGAGAAAGTAAATTCGGAAGATTATTAAACAAGTTTATAGAAGGACATTACAGGAAAAAATTAAGCTGGGCTTTAGATAATCCAAAGCTGGTTGTTATTGTTGCAGTTTTAGTTTTTGGTGGAAGTCTGTTTTTGTTTCCCTTAGTTGGTGTAAGCTTTTTTCCAAAAGCGGAGAAGCCTCAATTCTTAATTAATATCAACGCGCCAATCGGAACTTCAATCGACAAGACAAACGAGTTTGCAAAAAAAGTTGAGAACTTTCTTAAAACGAAAGAGGAGATTAAAACATATTCTACTAATGTTGGAAGAGGCAACCCGCGAATTTATTACAACATATTCCCTAAGAATGAATCTGCAAATCATGCGCAGATATTCGTGGAATTAAAAGAACGAGACGCGGAGACGTTTTCGAATTTGATTGATGAGATAAGAGAAGAAGCAAAAACCTTCGCCGGAGCCAAAATAGAAGTGAAGGAATTTGAGCAGGGTCCGCCTGTAAATGCCCCGATAGAAATTAGGGTAATTGGAGAAACTCTTGCTGAACTACAAAAAATATCTCAAGATGTGGAAGGGATAATTACTTCAACCAAAGGTACTCTGAATGTTGATAATCCTCTAACAACAACTCGTACAGATTTAAAGGTAAATATTAATAGGGCAAAAGCCGGTATGTTCGGCGTACCGATCGTTGAAATTGACAAGACGGTGCGTGCCGCTATGGCAGGACTTGCAATTTCCGACTACCGCGATGAGAACGGAAAAGAATATAATGTTGTAATCAGACTTCCTGTAAATAAAAAAACAGTCGTATCAGATTTTGATAAAATTTTTGTTGGATCAGTTATTGGGGCTAATGTGCCATTAAAACAATTAGCCGACATTGAGTTTAAAGCAAGCCCAATGGAGATAAGTCACTATTACATGGAGCGAAATGTTAATATAACAGCGGACGTTAAAACAGGCTATTCTGTTGATGCCGTTACAAATGAAATTTTAGAAAAGCTAAATAACTATGAATTGCCAAAGGGCTATAGATTTTATGCTGCAGGCGAACTTGAAAAAAGAGATGAATCATTCGGGGGAATGATGACTGCCATGCTGATTGCAATTATTGGAATATTCGGAGTGCTTGTTCTTCAATTCCGCTCATTTTCTCAGCCGCTTATCGTTTTTTCCGCAATCCCTCTTGCAATCATCGGATCAATAGTTGCGCTGCTTATAACCGGATACAGTTTTTCATTTACAGCTTTCGTGGGACTAACAAGCTTAGTGGGTATTGTTGTAAATAATTCAATTATTCTCGTTGACTATACAAATCAGAAAAGGCGGCGAGGGAAAGAATTAATTGAGGCATTAAAAGAGGCATGTGAAACCAGGTTCGTGCCAATTATATTAACAACAGCAACAACCGTTGGCGGACTGCTGCCTTTAACGCTTGCAGGTGGAACTCTTTGGGCGCCAATGGGATGGACAATAATTGGCGGATTAATCGCTTCAACATTTTTAACATTACTGGTAGTGCCGGTGTTATATAAACTATACACCCCTGGTAAAAAAGTTTGAGCAGCATACCAAACAATACATAAAAAAGATAATGACATAAATTAGATGATTTTAACCTCTCGCTTTAGAGCCTGTGTGAAAATTAGAAAAATACAGTAACCCACGATTTCAATCGTGGGAAATAGAACTAAAAAGTGAATATTCTACGTAACCGTTTCAATTTATGCGCCGGGCGTACGGTTTTAGTAGTTTTCACACAGCCTCTTTATTAAATGATCAAATTATCTTGTTTGATTTTTACTTCCCGCCTGACAAATTGGAAGTCAAGTGATTTGCCGAGCGGAATTTATTTTTACAAGTTAACAAGCGGGGCTTACACCGAAGTAAAAAAATGACGCTTTGAAATAACATTTCAGTCACAGATAAAATAATGCTAAACAATTAATTCTCGCCTTCGAATATAATAATACAGTAAAGCAGGTTGCGCCGGTTTTGGTAATTCCGAGCTGCGTAAAGATCTTTCATCTATTTTGATGATCTTGAATTTTGTTCGCTTGTATTATAAATCCTACTGTAATAAATTAAGTTAGTAATTACAGTTGTTTTTTATAAAATAGAGCAACAAATACTGCATATCACTTGAATTTTCAATCAATGTTATTAAAATTGAAACCCATGGCACGGA
Source organism: Ignavibacteriota bacterium (assembly GCA_013112585.1). Lineage (GTDB taxonomy): Bacteria > Bacteroidota > Ignavibacteria > Ignavibacteriales > Melioribacteraceae > IGN16. The sequence continues at coordinate 29,227 of JABFGH010000011.1, forward strand.
AGTTATATATTGCTAACTATTATAATTTGTAAGTAGAAAGTAAAAATTTTTGTAAATTTGAAGTTCAGTAAAATGAACTTTATAACAATGGAAGTTGCAGGCAATGTTCGAAAATGAAATTAAGCGGATTTACACCAACAATTTAAGTAAAGTTAAAAGTCTTGGTAATTATATAAATTTTGAGCAATTAATTACCGCAAATCTTCATCCAGCTGTTCTGCAGTATATTTCAGCGGAAATTGATTATTTGATTTTTGAAGACCGCCAAAAATTGCTTAAAGATTCTGCGTTCGATTACTCCGGTGAAAAAATACGAAACAGTTTTGTGCAGATTAATAAGGAATTAAAAAAGAATAAGAGATTTTCTCAACAGTATATCGGCAAGTTAGTTCTACACGCAGTTTCATTTAATGTAAATTATTTGGCACGACCCAAATGGGCATTACTAAAATTTATTTATAACAACGCTCAAGAAAAACCTGCCGACGAAATAAAGCAGATTCTTAACTACATTTATTACTATGCTTATCTGCGTAAAATTTTAACCCTTTACATCGAAAAGAAAAACATTCAGGTTTTAACCAGTACAGAGTTTAAGGATTTGTTAACTAAGGTTGATGAATCGGGATTGGAATCGAACCAGACAGCAATACTTGATAAGGCATTCGAATCAATGTCGGAATTTTTTAACATCGGTACTTCCGATAAAACCGCTATTCCACTCTCTGCGGTCAAACTTTTCTTTCAAGAAAAAAATCTGCTGCCGCAGTTAAATAAAATTAACAAAAAGTTTGGCTCAGATAATAAAGAGGCAGTTGAATTAAGTGAAATTAAAGAAGCATTAGTTGAAAAAGAACCGAGCCTTGATGAAGAAAGTGAAAAAATTATTAAGGAATTGGTTGAACAGGAAACCGGCTTTGCATCATCGGATGACTCAAATTACAAAGAAGAAGATGATGATAATTTTAAGGATGAAGAAAGCACTGAAGAGAAAGTGGAAGAGATGATTGACAGCACGGAAAATATGGATGATGAAGGAACAGAAAAGCCTGTAATGGAAGAAATCCATACTGCTGATACCGAAGATGAAAATATTGCCGACCCAGCTGAAGAGGAAACAGAAGAAGAAATTAAACTAGAAGAAGACCTGGGAGATGGAATTTCCCAAAGCATACCCGGTGAAAGTTTTGCAGAAGAGTTTAGTGAAAAGGAAACAATTAATATTGATGATAATAGTGATGAAGATGGAATAATTGATGCCGATGAAATATCATCTTCCGAGGAAAAATTAGATGAACCGGAAACTGAAGAAGTACCTGAAAAAACTCTTGAACCGGAAGAAATATCTTCCGAAGAAAGTGAAAGCGATGAAAACGATTTGATTATCGAGAACGAACTGCAAGGTGATGCAAATACATCCGAAAACGGAGAAAGTTCGGAAATGAAAAGTGAGCTCCGTCTGGTAAACGGAGGAGCAGGACAAAGTGAAGAATTAATTGATGATTTAGATGAGGATGAATTAGAAATTGCTGAGGATGAAACTGCGGATGAAGCTGAAGAGAAGGAAGAAATAGAAGTAAGTGATGAAGCAGAGGACGATGAAGTAATAGAAATTAATGATGAAGCTTTTGTAGAAGAAGTTAAAGACGAAGTTGTTGAAGAGCCTAAACCGGAGCCTGTTGAGGAAGAAGATAAAGAGGAAGTAAAAGAATCCGATGACGATACTTTGTCGGGAATAATTGAAGATGAGTTTGAATCGGATTTACAGAAAATTGATATGTCGGATTTGGTACAGAATAAAAAGATGACTAAAATTATTGAAGTTGTTTTTGATTACGATATGGAAGATTATTCAAATACAATTGAACAAATATCAAATTGTTCTAACTCCGATGAAGCAAATAAAGTTTTAGATAAATTATACTCTACAAACCGGGTTAACTCAAAATCAAAAGAAGCTCATTTATTTAAAGAGCTCATTTCAGAATACTTTAATTAATAGTAAAACTTAATGTTTGTTGATTACGCAAAAATTTTTGTAAAAGCCGGAAAAGGCGGAGACGGCAGTGTGGCTTTTAGACGGGAAAAGTTTGTTCCTAAAGGCGGACCTGCAGGGGGTAACGGCGGCAACGGAGGAAGCGTAATTTTTAAGGCGAACGAAAACCTGCACACACTTCTCGACTTTAGATACAACAGAAAATATGCTGCCGATGACGGCAGCCCCGGCGGCACCTCATTAAAGGATGGCAAAACAGGCGATGATATCATAATTAATGTTCCTGTTGGAACAATAATCAAAAATGCCGAAACCGAAGAAATTATTTTTGATATGAAGGATAACGGCGATTCTTTTTGCTGTGTAAAAGGTGGAAGAGGAGGAAGAGGAAATTCAAACTTTGCCACTTCAACAAACCAGGCGCCAAGGTATGCCGAGCCCGGAAAACCGGGTGAAGAATTAAGTGTTATTCTAGAGCTGAAACTGATTGCCGATGTTGGATTGGTAGGTTTTCCCAATGCAGGTAAATCAACATTTATCTCTTCAGTTTCGGCAGCAAAACCTAAAATTGCCGATTACCCATTTACAACCCTTCAACCTAATTTAGGAATTGTAAATTATAAGGATTATCAAAGTTTTATTATTGCAGATATACCCGGAATTATTGAAGGGGCGCATGAAGGAAAAGGATTGGGGCTCAAATTTTTACGTCATATTGAAAGAACAAAATTTCTTTTAATAATCATTGATATTACTTCCGAAGATATTGAAGAGCAGTTTAAAACCCTGCTTAATGAACTCTCAAACTACAGCAGCATATTAGCACAAAAAGAATATGCAGTTGCTTTATCAAAAGCCGATTTGCTGCCGGAAGAGGAAGTAAAAAAACTAAAGAAGAAAAAGCTGAAAGGTTATAGCGGTCAATTGTTTGTTATGTCTGCGGTTTCCCGCACCGGCATTAATGAAGTACTAGATTACCTTTGGAAAAAAATCAGTTAATAAAATTTATCAGCTCACTTTACCGGAGCAGCTATTACTCCCCAAAACCACATAATTAAACTATCATTTCTATTTTTACTCACTATAGCAGCCGCAATCATAGGAATGATGTTCGGTTCGGTTGAACTTTCCTTTTCCGAGATTCTAAATACTTTTTTTGATCAAGAGGCAAATAAAACTGCATCACAGATAATTTTTAACATTCGGCTGCCGAGAGTGCTTCTCGCAATTGCTGTCGGGGGCGGACTCTCAATAGCGGGAGCGGTATTTCAGGCTATATTGCGCAATCCGCTTGCAGAGCCATATATACTTGGGGTTTCCAGCGGCGGTACATTTGGTGCTGTACTTTCCTTTTTACTTGGTTTATCATTTCTCGGCACACAAATTTTTTCATTCGCCGGCGCACTTGCGGTAATATTTCTAGTTTTTCTTTTAGGCAAAAGATTCGGCGAGCTTGAACCGAATGTACTTTTGTTAACCGGAGTAATGGTAGGAGCCTTTTTTGCCGCAGCAATTTTACTTATGATGTCGCTGCTTGAAGATAATTTACGTACTGCAGTTTTTTGGTTAATCGGCAACTTGTCGTTAGCCAAAAGCGGAAGTGTTTATTACGTGCTTCCAATTACATTAGTCGTCTCTTTTCTACTGGCAATTAATTCTCAAAAATATAATGTACTTGCACTTGGGGCTGATAGCGCTAAGCAATTAGGCATCAATACAAATTTTGTCCGAAACGGAACATACATTTTAACAAGTTTAATGATCGGCTCAATTGTATCTGTAAGCGGAATAATCGGTTTTGTCGGGCTTCTTGTTCCGCATGTTTGCAGAATGATTTTTGGCGTGGATAATAGATTAGTTGTTCCTGCCTCATTTTTTGTTGGTGCGGCATACTTGACAATAGCCGATACATTGGCGAGAACGATAATTTCACCCGCGGAACTGCCTGTTGGTGCGGTTACAGCTATAATCGGTGCGCCTTTATTTATTTATCTTCTAAGAAAAAGATTTAACCTCTTTGTATAGTTAATTATTCTTCCAAATTGATTCAAAACAAAGTTTTTTAATCAAAAGAATTAATCTTGATATATCCAAAAGGACTATTTATATTTGTAGTCTGTATTTTTTGCAAATGGCGAGGTAGCTCAGTAGGTTAGAGCAGTGGAATCATAATCCACGTGTCGGGGGTTCGAATCCCTCCCTCGCTACTTAAGAATTAGGAGATAAAACGATGTACGGACTTTTAATAACGATTTCAATAATAATTTCAGCTTTGTTAGTTGTGGTAGTATTACTGCAATCATCAAAAGGCGGCGGGCTTTCGGGCTCAATTGGCGGCGGTGCAGGCAATATGGGCACAATGTTCGGAACAAGAAGAACCGCTGACTTTTTAAGTCAGGCAACATGGTGGTTAGGCGGGTCACTTTTAGTTTTGGCAATTGTAATTAACCTGTTCTTTTTGCCAGCCGATTATAATACCGAAGAGAGACAAAGTATAATTCAAAGTTCTCGCGAAGCTCAATCAGTTCCTTCATCAACCACTTTACCGCCTGCGGCAGAAACCGGCGGAGAATCGAAACTGCCGATTGATGATGGGCAAAACTAAATAATTAAAAATTTACGTTTAAGCCTGTCCTGCTTTGGGACGGGCTTTTTTGTTTTATATAAACATTGCAGTTGTTCAGTTAATAAACTGCATATTTTTTTGAGGATTATTATGAAGAAAAACCAAGTACCGGAAAAAGCTTATAGAAATATGGATTTTTTAAGTTCTACCAGCGCAAGAACGGTAAGAATGTTAGCTGAGTTTTATGAACCCGAGGCTCGTTTCAAAAAAAACAATATTGTTGATACGATTGTTTTTTTCGGTTCCGCTAGAACTTTATCGGCTAAAGATGCAAAAAAGAATTACAACAAAACTAAGCGCGCAGGTAAAAGTTCGCGTGCGTATAAGAAGAATTTGAAGGCTGCTGAAACACATCTTTATATGTCAAAATATTATGAAGACGCTGTTGAGCTTTCAAAAAAACTTACCGAATGGTCGATGGCTTTACCTACCAACGAAAAACGATTTATTATTTGCAGCGGCGGCGGACCGGGAATTATGGAAGCTGCGAACAAAGGTGCAAGTCTTGCCGGCGGAGATTCTGTCGGGCTCAATATCAGCATTCCTTATGAGCAATTTGTAAACAAATTTGTAAAGCCCGAACTTGCTTTTGAATTTCACTATTTTTTCATGCGTAAGTTTTGGTTCATGTATCTCGCAAAAGCGCTTATTATTTTCCCGGGCGGTTTCGGTACTCTTGATGAAATGATGGAGATGCTTACATTAGCTCAGACAGGCAAAATTAAAAAGCCGATGAAGGTTGTTGTGTACGATGAAGATTACTGGAAGAAGATAATAAATTTTGAAGCCTTAATTGAGTTTGGTGCAATCAGTGCTTCCGACTTAAAGTTGTTTGATTTCTGTAATACGATTGACGAGGCTTTTACTTCAATCACAGAGCACTTCAAAAAACATTACTTAAATAATGGAATTAAAAAAGGTTAGATATAAAAAAACCCCTTAAAAATTAAGGGGTTTTAAAAGCTTATCTGTTGTACTGCGGGCGAGATGCTCGCCTTTTCGCTTTGATACGTTCCATTCTGTTTTCTACCGAAGGTTTTACATAATATGTTCTCTTTTTGTATTCCTTCAAAACACCTGAACGTTCATACTTCTTCTTGAATCGCTTTAATGCTTTATCAATGTTTTCATTATCCTGAAGTACGATACCTACCAACTTAATTCACCTGCCTTTATCGTTGTTATTAAATTAAAGACTTTAAAAGTAGAGAATTTTAAAAAACAATGCAATATTAATCTTTACTTCATAATTAATGCGTTTTTAATTTTGTTCGTCCTTGTTCGTGAATCAAAAATAAATCCGTTTACCACCGTAAATCTGATTTCACTATTTTCGGTAATTATAAAATTTGCGCCGCTGCCCAGTCTAAACTCAGATTCAAACTCATTATTATTAACAATCACATTTATCGGGAGGTTAAATTCAAGTTCAGTCGTTTCATCAGTATTCAATTTTAAAAAAGTAAAACCTTCTGTAAGCAGATTGTCAAAATCCAATTTATGAATTTCATCGATTGAATTGAACTCAGTTGGATAAACCTTACCCGGTTTTATTTCCATGCCGGAACAATCCAGTTCATCATAACCGTAAAAAATTGAAAGGTCACCAACCTCTTCAATCCGTCCTTCAAAATAATATCCTGAGGAGTCCTTCTTTTCTCTTTCATTTAAGTTTACGCCAACATCAATTATGTACTTATTATTTTCATAAGAGATAATTAGATTTTTAAATAAGGTGTTAAATAGCAGCCGCTCGTTTTCGGGTATCGTTTCATATTTATTTATATCTGCAAGCTCGTAATATTTTTCTGAAATGGATTGAAGCGCAGTAAGAATAGCAATAAAATTTAGTTTTCTTATGAACTGTTTTTCAACATCATTTTTCCAGCCGCCTGATTCGATAAGCACAGAGCCGGTTCCCCATTTAACCATATTGTCGCCAAAAGCCCGCGGTTCAAAATCATCGCTGTACCTGCCGATATGTCCGGGAATAAATTTTGAAAGTTCATCGTAAAGATTAACAATAACCTTCATTGTATTTGCACGAACTTCATTTATTGTTTTTTCATAATTATAAGCGGGAGCTAAAAAGGAGAGCGTGGCTGATTTGGGAGCCCTGCCGGCGGTATAACGAGTACTTTGATCATGTAAGTTAAATCCAAATTTTGGGTTTATGCTGTCCCGCACAGATTTAAGAATTTTTGATTCCGGAAACTGTAATCTTTCGGCATCCCTGTTTAAGTCAATGTAGAGTGCATTTCTCCGTTTAAAAACTTCCGCGCCATCAGGATTTAACATTGGAATAAAATGAATTGTTAAATTACTAAGCAGCTTTTCTCTAAACGAATCAAAATTATCGCTTGCTGCAAAAAAATTAAAAATATCAAAAAGCGCCATTGTTGCTGTTGATTCATCACCGTGCATTTGGGACCATAGCAAAACATCTGTTTCACCGTTTCCCAAGGAGATCATGTTGATTGATCTTCCCTGGAGGGAATAGCCCAAAGTTTTAACTTTGAATTTCTCATTTCCTTCAAGTTTGTAAATCAATGGTAAAACTTCTTTATGCTTTACTCTTTTGGTTAAAATACTTTCTTCTTTGTAGTTGTGGTAGTTTTCATAAAATGATTGTGATAAAAAGTTCTGTGCAAATAGGGGATAAGCAAAACATAAAATTAATAGTACTTGAATTCTCTTTTTCATTTCATTATGATTTAATAATTTAGAATTAGTTAATATTCAATAATACAAATTTATTTGGAGATTTTTTTATGGCAACCGATACATTAAAAATAGGTTCACCGGCACCGGAATTCAATTTGAAAAATGTTGATGATAAAATTTATTCACTCAGCTCATTTCAAGATAAGGAAGCTATAATTGTTGTGTTCGGCTGCAATCATTGTCCATACGTAATTGCAAATGAAGAACGGCTGATTGAAATTCAAAAAGACTATGAGGGAAAAGTTCAAATAGTTGAGATCAATTCAAATGACGCGATTAATTATCCCGAGGACTCATTCGAGAATATGAAAATTAGAGCAGCGGAAAGACATTTTAATTTTCCCTATTTGCGCGATGAAGATCAATCTGTTGCAAAAGCTTACGGCGCAACACATACTCCAGAAATTTTTCTATTTGATCAAAAAAGAAAATTAGCATTTCACGGTAAGATTGATGATAATTGGCAAGACCCCTCTGCTGTAAAAACAAGATACCTCCGCAATGCGCTTGATGAGGTTTTGGCTGGCAATAAAGTTTCTGTACCCGAGACGTTTACCATCGGCTGTACAATTAAGTTGAAATAATTTTTTTAACCATAGTATTTGCGTTATTGAAGTATGGACTTACTAAACTTAGCAGTGCTAAATAATTTTATAAATAGTTATAGATTATAATGAAATTATGAATTAATAATAAAAGTTATTATTTTAATTATTGATATTCTCAATATTTAAATGAAACCTTTACCACAAAAAATAGAAGCATGCCCAATCATTGAATCTGTCTTGGAAATTAGATTCTCATCAAAATTTCCATCTGATGCCATATTTGGAATAATATATAAAAGCATTGAAGAAGACTTTTCGGGTGATGCGCCTAAAACTCTTCCTATATTGCAATTACCCGAGCAATTGAGAAATAATGATCCTAATCTAAAATACCAACCGTTCTATAAACTTTCGAGAGGTAATGTAAGCTTAAGCATAGGGCCAAAGACAGTAATGTTTTCAAATTTAGCACCATATGTTGGATGGAATGATTGGTCAAACTTTTTTAATAACATTCTTGAAAAAATTGATGAAACAAAGGTGTTTTCCCAAGTTGAAAGATTTGGGTTACGTTATATAAACTCATTTAACTCAAATTTACTGCAAAAAATTAATATTGAATTTAAAATAAATAATAAAAGCTATTATGAAAACCCCCTAAATATACGCACTGAAATTCACGACGATGAATTAGTTAAGATATTACAGCTTGTAAATGTGCTTGACCCCACAAACAAAATGCCGGATAGGAGAACAATTATCGATATTGATTGTATACATAATCTTAATCAACCTTCAGATCAGTTTTTCAAAAATTACATGCAACTCATTGAGCATGCACATAATAAAGAAAAAGAACTATTTTTTAGTTTATTATCTGATGAGTTATTGTTGTCATTGAAACCAAGTTACGGAGGATAAACATGAAGAAGAAAAATAGCTTATTATCATTGAAAGGTACACATAGTTCGATTAATTATCTCCCATTGTTATTTGCAATGAGTTCAGCTTCTATTTTGATGCCCAATGATTATTTATCTGATGAAACCAAATTGCCAGATACAATTTGCGATTTTGAAAATAGTTATGGCTATTCGTCTATTGCCAAGTATTTTGAATTTCAATATACTTACCCACAAAATTTTGATGGTAAACAGTTGAATGATGTATTGATTGAAATTCCAATTGTGAAGAAAATTAAGATAAAAGTCCAGGCTTCAAAACCCCTAGAACCGATTTCTATAGAAAATAACAAAGGTTTTATTTAAGAATGATATATAAATGGTATGATGAAATTTCAAATTCTGATGAAATAACTCAAGGAGATTTAATTTTTGATTGTAACATACCAATCCTAAATAGTGGAGTTTATGAAACAATTATTAGTGAAGAACATACAGTAGAAGAGCCCATCGATGTTAAAAGGGTGAATGTTATTGTACTTTCACAAGCATGCGATATTAAAAATGAAAAAATAGATTCAATTGTGCTATGTCCTGTTTTTCCACTAAAGCAACTGAGCAGTATCAATTCTTATTATAAATCAAAAGATGGCAGAGAAAGCCTTCGCCAAGGCAAAGAGCCAGCCTTTCACCTTTTAAATAACTACGAAAATAGTAATTTAAATTTTCCTTATTCAGTCGTTGAGTTTCATAGAATATATGCTTTACCAAAAGAGTATTTAAAAAGCAGTTTAGTTAGAATAGACCAGCGCCTAAGATTATTGCCACCTTATCGAGAACATTTAGCTCAAGCTTTTGCTAGATATTTTATGAGAGTTGGATTGCCTTTAGATATTGATAGAGATGCAATTAAATCGCTTTGACCCTCTGTAAATTACTATGATTTTTATTTTAGATTTCACTTTACCCTCAGAAATTTTTAATTTACTTTTTTATAAAATCAAATTAATCCCCCAATGATAGTACTAAATGAAAGTAGCTGAAACGATCCTGTAAAATCCTTTTACAAAATCTTAAGTAAAAATTACTTATTTACCTGTTTTAAATTGCTGCTTTACCAAAAGGATGTTCAGAGGCAATATCACTAAAAAAAATAATTATGAAATTAAAAATTTATAAAACACAATTTTTAGTACAAATTCCCACATTTTTTAAAAACATTTAAATTTAATTAGTTTATCTGCTAATATATTCAACATTTATAAATAACCTCAATTTTGGCTTAATAATTGTAATTAAGTAAAAAAAAGAGTGTAATTACCTCGAATTCTAATTTTACTGCTGTGCTTTATATCACCGAAATTGAACCACTTAATTTTGCTCTTTAAATCAAACTTTAATAAGTTTAAATGCTATTTACAACAAACTAAAAAATATTTCGGAGGAAACACTATGAAGAAATTTCTTATGCTAATTTCACTTTTACTATTTCTGTTTTTAATTGGGTGCGACAGCGATGAAAACCCAGTAGATGATGAACCTACAGATATTCCGCCTGATCCAAGCGGAGTAACAGTTCCAACTCCTGTTATCAATAATATTCAACCTACATCAAACTTTGCAAAAAGCGGAAACAACCCTAACAGAGTTTTAATGAATGTAACAGGAATGATAAACCCGGTTACAAATCAGCCAATACAACTAAGCTACAATCCAAACAATCCTTCCGGGTCAAACATTTTTGTTACAGAGGATAATGTTGTTAAAGGTTTAAAAGTATCCAAAGTAAGCAGCGGTAATATTTTACAAGCAGATGTTGTATTTACCGTGGATAACTCTGGTAGTATGAGCCAGGAGGCTGACTCTGTTGCCGCGGGAATTATTAAGTTTGCAAACTTTTTAACCGATAGCGGACTTGATGTAAAATTCGGTATTGTTGGATATTCATCAAATGTTAATGGTGGAATTAATTTTACTAGCGCAACTACTATTGAGACTTATTTAAATAGAAGTAGCGGAACCAGCAGAACGAGAGGGTTTTCCGGAGCCGATAGCGCTGCATTAGAGACTGCATCATTTACATTTGGCGGCGGCAGCGGTGAAAATGGCGTTGAAGGCGTTCTGTTTGCTGATTCAAACTTTACCTGGAGATCATCCGCACAAAGAGTATTTATTAATTTTACTGATGAACCAACTCAATCCAGTTCAGGCGATACTCCGGTTTGGAATACCGCACACATGTGTGCCGAAATTAATGGCAGAGCTACTGTTCATACTGTTTTCAGTAATGATTCAACTGCTTATTCATGGACAGCTAATAGAGAAAGACCATGGGATATGTCAACATGTACAGGCGGTACAGTTAAATTTATTGACACGCAGGCTTCAGGGTTAGACTTACGTGATTTACCTGTTGCAGGTGCACTTGCTAATAGTTACTTGGTTGAATTTTTATCAAGCAATGGAAATGCAGCGCATAACGTTGTCATTACAGTTAAAGAATCAAGTGCTGACGGACAGAGAGTTTATACGAATCTAATGTACTAAACTCAGTCATTCTATTTGAAAATTAAAACCGGCTCATCTGAGTCGGTTTTTTTGTTTCTAACAAGCCTTTTCAAAATCCATCTAAAAAAAATCACGCCTAAATTTTTATAATTCATTTAGTGGATTAGCGCTGATTGCAAAAATGTAAATTGGGTATAAGGTGGTAAAAATATTTATTACTTCAACAATAAATTCAGGTTTATAAAATTTTAGTTTATAAGGCGACCCTTGTTTTCATCACACTATGAAACCGACTCACTAAGCTATTGGAAAACAAAAAGTAAACTTTTAAGCTGGGTGCCTCGAAAAGGAAAACGGTTGAATGAGAAACCGGTGTGCCGGTTATCTTTAGGTTACTACAATCTTCTCTCTCCGTTCTTTGCGTATTTAATCTCTTCGAACCCGGCGTGAAAAAGCCTTTAACGCAAAGACCGCTAAGCAGTAATACGTAAAGTACACAAAGAAAGAACTACTTTCCTCTTCCAGTTTTTTCTTTAATATGCTAAAGCTGATTTGGTTTTAGGAAAATAAAATTTACCGTCATTGTGAGGAATTGTTTGTTATTTGAATATTGGTGCTTGCAGCTTTTCTTCTATTGCTCAATACATAATTCCGAGATTCAATGTTACATAAAAATGACCGAGGTCTTTTCTGAAACGTCCTTCAAGATTTTCAACACCTTCATCAAACATGTGAATAATATAGTAACGAACATTTATGCCGAGCAGATTGCTTTTGCTTAATCCGAAATTTGCACCGAACCCTACATAACCTCCGGCAGCAAATTTAGCTTTTGCATCCCCGAACGCTTTAAAAAATTCTTTAGCATAAGGTGTGGTCACAACCAGAGTTGGTCCAACTCCGGCATTTATATATGGTCTTAAATTATCTGTAATCTGAGATGCGAACAATCTGTATTGCAAGCCAAAGTTTACCGGCACAATAAATACACGGTTCACTTTTCCCCGTGTAAAAGTTTGACCGAAAAAGTCGACATACTCAATTTCTCTATCATCTTTCGATTCAGAAATTGACAAATCAACAAAACCCGTTAATGATCGGTTAAATTGCTGTCTTAGAAAAGTTCCTAATCCAAATCCGCCTTCACCAAACATAATATCCATACCCCATGAGTGATCTGGAAAAACCTCCGGCTTTTTCTCAGGTGCAAGCTCACCAATTCTTTGTGCGTTTACAAAAGTAAGCGGCATCGCAAGCATTATCAGAAAAACAAAAATTTTCATTTTTTAATCCTTTTATTGCTAAGTTTTAATTTCAAGTTATAAGTTATTGAATAAAAATCAATGGTTTATTATAGTTGTTTAAATCATTCATGTTATACAATAAAAATGGAAAAAGAGTTCAATTGTTTTAAAGTAATAATTTGTAACCTAAGAAAATAATACTACGGAAAAAACATTGGCAAAAAATTTAGAACTAAAAATCAAAATTAATTCCTTCAACAAAGTAACGCAATTATTAAATAACTGTAATGCAAAATATAATGGATTACTAAATCAAAGAGATGTTTACTTTGAATGGGAAAAGGGATTGCTTAAACTCAGAATTCAAAATGGAAAAAACCAGTTGATTAAATATATTCGGGAGGAAAATTCTTCAGATAGATTCAGCAATTATGAACTATTAGATTTAGAGGGAAATAACGTGGAAGAATATTTATCAGATATTTTGCCCGTTGAAACCGTTGTTGAAAAAAAACGTGAATTATACATTTATAAAAATACGAGAATTCATTTGGATACTGTGGATCGGCTGGGTAATTTTTTAGAGCTTGAAACGGTTGTTGTATCAGATGAGCAGGACGTTCAAGCTGAATTTAACGAAACGGCTGAACTACTTCAGCTCGATTTATCGAATCAGATTAGATGTTCCTACCGGGACATTATTTTAGAAAAATTATGATACTTACGAAAGAAAATATTAAACAGTTGGATATCGAAAGACTTGCTGCCGAAAAAATTAGCGGTGGTAAAACAAGTGAGCTGCTTGTAGTTGTGCCGACAAACAGGAAGTTGAGAAATCTTAAAAAAGAAATTATAACGCAATCGCCAAATCAAAATGTTTCTCAAATTAATGTTGAAACAATTACAACACTTTCTACAAAGCTTCTTGAATCACATAAAACATTTATTCAATTGAGTGAAGCAGCTGCATCGGTTTTAATTAAACAGTGTGCCGAAGAAATTGATTTTAAGTATTTGATAAACTTCAAAGATCGAATTCCATTTGGAACATTGGATAGAATTAAAAATGTAATTGCAGAATACAAAGAGCATGGCTTTACCCCGGAAATGCTTCTGCATGAATCTCAAAATTTGAGTAAATCTGAAAGGCTGAAAGCAGAAGACATTGCAGAAATTTATAAACGTTTTTTAAAGCTTTGTATTGAACTGAACACTTTTGATATCGGCGATATTTATCGAGAACTGAATCTGCTGAATGAGGATGAATTTAAGAAGTGCTGGTGCAATAATTACAGCAGCGTAACAACAATAATCATTAATGGATTTGATGAATTCACTAAACATGAAGTTGATATAATTGATAAGCTTTCAGGAATAGATAATGTTCAGCTTTATATCAATTTCGATTATTTCAATTTTAATCCGGCAATATTTTCTCACTTAAAAAATTGTTATAAAACATTTGAAGAAAAAAAGTTTAAAAGGGCTGCTGACATTTCTGAAACAGAGATAGGGAGATTTCAAAATATTGTTCGTGAAAACTTATTTCTTGATAAACTAAATAAGCCGAATTCAGATTTCAAGAACAGCATTTGCAGAATAACAGCGGCTAACCGCGAAACTGAAGTTGAGTTAATTGCCAAAGAAATTAAAAAACTGATACTGGAAAAAAAAGTTGAGCCGCATAAAATTTGTGTTGCGTTCAATGTCATTAATAAATATTCGTCAATTATACGCGATCTATTTGAGGTTTACGGTATTCCAGTAAATTTAACTGACAGACTTTCACTGGCAAAATCATACCCGGTAATTACAATTATAAATTTATTAGAAATTGTTGAAAATGATTTTTACTATAAAAATATCTTTAGGGCATTAAGCAGCGGATTTATAAAAATCTCAGAGATCAATATTTCGAACTTATTTAATACCGCCGTTAAACTTAAAATTGTAATAGGCAAAAATAATTGGCTTAACAGAATAAAAGAAAAAATTGATACGCTTAAAAATTATAGTGAAGAAGATGAGTCGGCTGATATTGAAATTAGACAATTACAAAAAGCCTTTACCGATATAGAAAAAATTGAAAAGCTGTTAAAGCCTCTTAATAAAAAATTAACCATCGATGAATTTTTATCGAGTTTAAAACAGATAATCAATGATGTTCGGCTTCCGATATTATTATTAAAAGATGCTAAAGGTAAAGAAGAAGAAAACATAAAAGCGGTTGCTGCTTTTATTAAAAATCTTACCGAAATTTTTGAACTGTTAAAAACGGAATTAGGCAGCAAAGAAAAGTTTAGACTCAATTTCTTTATTGATCAGATTAGAACATTCTCCGGCTGGGCTAGATTTAATATTAAGGAGAAATCAAATTACGGAGTACAGGTCACTACTGTTAACGAAATACGCGGACTAAGCTTTGACTATTTATTTATAAGCGGTTTATGCGACGGCGATTTCCCTACACGGTATAATCCTGAAATATTTTTCTCCGGTTCATTTGCCAGAAAAGAACAAATTCACCAAACGGAAGAACGCTATCATTTTTATCAATCACTTTGTTCTTGGAATAAAAAATTATACTTAACTAATCCTCGTTATAACGGTGATAAGGAATTAGTTGAATCAAATTTTCTGCGCGATTTTCAGAAAACATTCGAGGTAACAAATCTTAACGTAGATGATTTTGCCGATACAATTTATTCAAAGAGTGATTTTTTAGAAGAGTTCGGTAAAAACTTTAAAGACTCTAAATCAGAATTAAAAATTCCTGTAAACGGGCTTAATGATATTGATAAAGACAAAGCCATTAATGCAATTGAGATAGATAGAAAACGGATTGAACAAATGACGGTACCTACGGCATACTCCGGTTTATTGTTTGATGATGCAGCCGATCTTGATCTAAGTTCGGCTTTAGAAAATTTTATCGATAAGCAATATTCAGTATCGGAGCTTGAGCTTTATGCTAAATGCCCGTACAAATATTTTGCAGAACGAATATTAAGCTTAGAAGTAATTGAAGAACCTGAAGAGGAAATTGAGGCAATAGAAATCGGAAGTTTACTCCATTCCGTATTGTATGAGTTTTATGTGGAGCTTCGCGAAAAGGATATTGTGCTGAAAAATTGTGATGATAAAACTTTTAAATCCGCTGAAAAAATACTTTTTAAAATAGCGGAAGAAAAAGTAGAAAATATTTTTTATGATTCTGTTTTTACCTTTTATGAGAAAGAGAAAATTTTCGGAATCGGAGGTAATAAAAAAGAATCTATTTTGTACAAATTTTTAGAGGAAGAACGGACTGATGAGGAAAGTTTTAAGCCTTCCTATTTTGAAACCGGATTTGGAAAAATTAGAAAGACGGAAATAGATGCAGAACTAAGCACCGTTGAGCCGGTAAGTGTTGATGATATAAAATTACGCGGTAAAATAGACAGAATAGATTTTAACAAAACTTCGCAAAGTATAAATATTATTGATTACAAACTTGGAGGCAAAAAGCCTACAATTGATGAGTTGTGGAACGGTATTTCTTTGCAGCTTCCATTTTATTTGTATGCGGCTGCAAAATTGGTAAGTAAAAAAAGCGGCAGTTCTATTATGCCCGAACTGATGTATATCTATTCCTTAAAATACCGCATGAATGATTTCGGCAAACAGAAAGTTTCGATAACGAGAAAAAGAAAAGACGTTGACATTGAGGCATTGAACCAAGACTTACTTAAAAGTACTTTGAATCATATAAGAAAATATGTTAAATCAATTGCAGAAGGAAAATTTGTTTTATCGCCACATGAGGATAGGGAAAAACTTGTTTGCGGATATTGTCAATTTAAATCAATTTGCCGGATACAGGAAGTGCCGCTGTAGTTGTAAATCGAAATTCATTTCGATAAAACCCGGACATACATTTCTTCTAAATATTGTTGAGTAGTTTATTTTGTGAGTCGATAAAATATATTTTTGTTTTTTGCTTAGTACTCATTACTCCCGAAATAAATTTCGGGTTACAATGTAAATCGAAATTCATTTCGATGCCTTTAAGTATTTTCGTCCGCTAAACAAATTCACAACTTCGCCCCGCAAAACTTACAATGTACTGCATCATGTTCATGTCCTTCTGCGCTGCATTCCAGGCATGATCGGGTAGATACAGACTTATCAGTTTTTACCCTGCCCATCTCAACCGTAACAATTCCCGTTGGCACCGCAATTATTCCATAACCCATTATCATAAGCATAGCGGCGAGTAACTGTCCAATTTCGGTTTGGGGTGAAATATCTCCATAGCCAACAGTGGTAAGGGTAACAATAGACCAGTAAATTCCTTTGGGAATACTAGTAAATCCATTTTCCTCACCCTCTATTAAATAAATTAACGAACCTACAACAACAGCTATTGTTAGAACAACAAAAAGGAAGACGGTAATTTTTCTTCGGCTTGCTATTAACGCTAGTTTTAATTGTTTAATTTCACCAATGTATTGAACAATTTTAAATACTCGAAATACTCTTAGCACCCGTAAAATTCTTATAATAATTAATAATTGAGTACCGGGCAGAATCAAACTTATATATGTTGGCAGTATTGCAAGTAGATCAACAATGCCGTAGAAACTTCCCGCATACTTCATTGGTCTGCCTACACAATAAAGCCTAAACAGGTATTCAATTGAAAATAGAATTGTGAATGCCCACTCAATAATATAAAGTGCTTCACCATATTCAAGTCGTATAGCTTTTACGCTGTCAAGCATTACCGCAATCACGCTTAGTATAATCAGCACAATAAGTGTCTCGTCAAATATTCTGCCCCACTTTGTATCGGCTTCAAATATTATTTCATGCACTTTAAATTTGAAATTAGATTTCTGCTCGGTGTTGTTGTTTTTCATAGAAGTGGTTCAATTTTAGTTTTAAATTATTATTTCTTCCGTGCAATTTTAGATTTCAAAAAGTACAAATTTAAATACTAATTTGCTTCACTGCTTCAAAGTGATTTTTATAAGACTTGCTTTCGGGGATGCTTGGTTTTATAAAACAAGCTGCTAATTTTACAATTAACTAAATGTAATAACAATCAGGGTAAGGTCATCGCGTAATGCGCTGCTGCTCCATAATTTTGTTTCAGCCAGAATGTTTTTTATTGTTTGCTCGGGGCTTGCTGAAATTGATTTTTGAAATATGTTTTTTGCTCTATCGATGCCAAGCATCTCATCACCAGTATTGAATAATTCCATCAATCCATCGCTGGAAAACAAAATCGAATCTCCGCTTTCAGCAATAAACTCATCTTGTTTATAAGGAAAATTTGCAGGACCCCCAATGGGCATGCTTCTCTGTTTAATTTCAATTACTAAATTATCCGCTTTTTTATAAAATAGAATTGGTGGCATACCGGAATTTGCAAATACAATTTTCTTTTGCGTTATTTTGCCGATTAAAAGTGCCATAAATAAATTTGGCAGGTTCATTTTTTTTATAGCAGAGTTAAACTTTGTAATTAAGCTGAGCGGTTCCTGCCCGTCAACTAATGCATTAAATAATGATTTTATTGCGGCAACTAAAGTCCCGGCTTTAGTTCCGTGCCCGGTCGCATCTCCTATTGCAAAAGTTAAACTGTCGCCCGATTTATAAAAATCATAATAATCGCCTCCGACCTCAGTAGCCGTAAGCATTTGCGCGGCAATCTTAATATTAGGCAGGTCTGGCAATTCTTTAGGCAGCATCGAAAGCTGAAGTGAGCGGGCTTCTTCAAGCTCTTTTGTTTTGCGTAAATTATCTGCCTCTAAAAGTTTTTGCTCAAGCTCTCTTTCCTTTTTAATTCTTTCACTTTCAATATTTTGTTTTGATAATTCTTTAACAGTCTCAACTTCTTTTTCAAGCTCATCATTTATACGAGCAAAATTTTGAGATAAGTGAATTGACATTGAAAGTATTAGCACCAGTAAACCCCCATAAAATATAGGGAACTCAAACATCTGGGGAATTAAACCGAAGGTAATTAATATTTGATAAAGCCATGTAATTATAAATATGGAAAACCCTATTACTAAAAATCCCGGTTTAATTTTATTGAAATAGAATGAAATAAAAATCACTCTGCATATTTCCAGTATTGCAAGCACTGCATACACCTGAATTATTTTTCCAAGCGTAAATGTTAAATCGAAAAAAAGAATAATATTTAGAAGAGCACCGACTATAATGAAAAACACAAAATGTTTTGGTATTTGGAATTGAAAACTGTCATAAGCAAAGAGCAAAAGGAACACAATTCCAATCACGGCAAAAATTCCGCTTAATATAAAAATCGGTTCAAATGAAGCGGGGTTTTTTATAAAGTTTTTATATGAATCAATAAAATTTATTATTCCGATACTGAATGTTAGAATACCGTAATAAAGATTTGCAATTTCTCTTCGGTTAAAAAAATATAAAAAGAGATGAAGTATTGAGAAGACAAACGGTATTCCGCCGAAGATAAGCATATACTTAAAAATCATTCCTTCATTATTAACTCTTGATTCAATAAACTTTTCCAGCGCGCCTATTTGAATATAGAAACCGTCTTGCCAGCCTAACAGCTTAACATTCGGCAGTGTAAAGTTTGAATAACGAACAGCAATCACCTGCTTTTCAAAATCTGAAAGCATTACCGGCTTGGGGTAATTAACATCAATCATTACCACTTCATTATTTTTTGAATTTCCAACTTTGCCTATTGAGTGAATTAGTTTACCGTTTAGATAAATTTGAGAAGCGCCGCATTGGAGAACTCTAATTCCAATTGTTTTACCGAATAGAGTTGAATCAATTTTAAATGATTTTCTAAACCACCCAATCCCGCTCCAACTAGAGGAGTTGTTGGGGTGCTTAAGTGAATTTACATATTCCCAGTTTGAATCATCAAAATTAATTGCTGCCCATTCAAAGTTATCGCCCGATTTATACTTCCAATCATCAATAAGCTCAACCGGGTATTCCTCGAATGAAGAAACAGAAAACGGCTGTGTAACCCCGCTGTATTGGTTAACGTATAAAATTAAAAGAAGTGCGGTTACAAATGATAGTCTAATTCTAATTTGTTTTCTCTATACAATTATTAAAAATAATCATCACTCCATTTGACGGCTTCAATGAATAACGGTTTTATAACATGAGCTTACTTTTTATAATATTTCATTGCTTCCGGTATAGCTTTCTTCAAATCATCAATTCTTGTTTGGTCTGATGGGTGCGTACTTAGCCATTCGGGCGGCGCTTCCCCGCCTTTTGCATCAGCCATTCTCTGCCAAAAATTAACTGCCTCCTGAGGATTGTAACCAGCCATCGCCATAAAAATTAATCCAAGATGATCAGCCTCACTTTCATGAAGGCGGCTAAAGGGGAGCATAACACCTACCTGGCTTCCTACGCCATACGCAGTCAGCAAAATACCCTGCAGTGCATCGGATTCTTCTTCTAATAATTTTGATAAAGCCATTCCTCCGAACTGCTGCACAACTTGATGACTCATTCTTTCACCGCCGTGTTCGGCAACTGCATGTGCTACTTCATGTCCCATAACAACTGCAACACCTGCTTCGGTTTTTGTAATAGGAAGTATTCCGGTATAAAAAACTACTTTACCGCCCGGCATAGCCCATGCGTTTACTTGATCGTTCTCAACTAAATTAAATTCCCATTGATAACCCTTTAACTCATCCGACATATTATTCTGCGCAAAGTATTGCTCAACTGCTTTAGATATTTTATCACCAACTCTTTTTATCATTGCAGATTGCTTTCTGTTTGTGCTTAGTTTATTCTCTTTTAAAAATTGATCGTATTGCTGAAAGCTCATTGACATAAGCTCTGAACTTGGTATAACATTTAATTGTGAACGCCCTGTTACCGGTACAGTACTGCATGATTGAAAATTAATAATTGAAAAAAATATTAGAACAGCTATTAAGTTTTGCAGCCGCATTTTGATTACTCCCATTTTAACATGTTTAATTTTTATTGCAATATAAGATTTTAAAAATAATTCTACTTCATAAAATAATAAGAGAAGATATTTAAGGCGGGAAGATATAATCTCCGGAATTTTCCTTTCACATATTGATCAAAAACTCCGGAGATTTTAAAACAAAAATTATAATTCGCTAAGCATTTGATTAGCTTTATTTCGTACGAAAGCATATTGCAGGTTCGGCAGGGAATAAAAATTTGCCGCCTTGCTCAAAAACTTTTTCGCTAAATCTGTGCTGTCCATTTCTTTATAAACTTTTGCAAGAATAAATAGGTTGTATGGATTTTGCATATTAGCCCGTTTCAGTTCTCTTGCAGCTTCTTCATAATTGCCTTCTTTCATTAAAATTAATCCGCTTAACTGTCTTGCTAATCTCATTTGATTTGGATTGTTAATCTCTTTTACTCCGGCAATGAATTCATCACATTTGTTTTTTGCTTCATCAATACTCCCTTTTTTCATTGCTATTGAGCCGGTGTTATAAAAATGGAGCAGCCTGATATTCTCCTTTCTTTCATTCGACATCTCAGCGGCATCTGCCATTTCAACCGACATTTTGTAATGATCAAAAGCTTTCTCTAATTCACCCATTTCATAATATACGTTACCCAGCAAGGCTAAATCGTTGGACATTGCAGCTTTATCATTAAATTTTTCTGCCAGTTCATACTGCTGCTTTATATAATCAATAGCCTTATCCAGCTTACCCTCATCAACATAAGAAATGGCAATATTATTTAATGCAGTCCTTCTTTCACCATCATTTCTTGCGGATGTAAGTAATTCATTCAGCTTATTTCTTGCACCGTCATATTCGCCCTTATAATTCAAGTTAGCGGCAATTCCTAAATAAGATGCAACAAAATTGTTGTCCTTCTCCAATGCTTTTTCATAATGCATTATTGATTTATCAAACTCGCCCATTTTAAGCATTAGCTCTGCATAGGAATCATAAGGATTTGGATCATCTGGAATCAGGTCGATATAATTTTTAAAAGCTTCCTCTGCTTTATCAAACTTTCCTAATGGTCTGTAAGCATATCCAAGTGAGTTATATGGAGCTGCGTAGTCGGGATTAATTTTTATTGCTTTTTGAAATTGAGCAATTGCTTCGGGAAAAAGCTGCTGAGCAAAATAATTATTTCCTAAAAAATTATGTGCTCTTTCATCACCGGGGTACATATTAACCAACTGCTCAAAGTAAGTCTGCTGAAGATGTAGGTGACCATTAACGCCGGCGTCAACACCAAGTATGTATGTACGCTCACCTTCGGAAACTTTATCAATTAATGAAACAGCTTTGTTCAAGTTTTCAAAAAAACCTTTTGCAGTTGGATTATTAAATGCAAAACCAACATAAGCCATTGCAAAGTTTTCATCTAATTCAATGGCATTTTTAAAATAGGCAAGAGCCTCTAAGCCCCTTAAGTTTTCTGCTAAATTTCTGCCTTCAATATATTCTTTTAATGCTTCTTCCGAATTTGTAGTTAAAGGCATTTTTTCATTTTGGGTTGAAC
The DNA here is from genome assembly GCA_013112585.1 of Ignavibacteriota bacterium. Taxonomy (GTDB): domain Bacteria; phylum Bacteroidota; class Ignavibacteria; order Ignavibacteriales; family Melioribacteraceae; genus IGN16. Next base: position 51,315 of record JABFGH010000011.1, read on the forward strand.
AACTGTAATTTAGAAGTAAAATAAAAATGACCGGTAAAAATATTTTCATGCTGCTCTTCATTTGTTCACCTCTATTTATTTTTATGATTAAGTAATCTCAAAAAATAATACCGGTCGAAGTATAGTGAGGTTAAAATACGCAGTGTAGATGTGACAAATATAAAGTAAAAATGAAATAACTTCGACTTGAACTTAAAATAGTTTGATAATGTGAATAAGTCAATAATCAATTTTCAAACTCCGTGATGTTATTCTTTAAGTTAAATTTATTATTAGTTATCTTTATATTTAACAATCATACAAATCAAACCCTACAACTAATGGAGTGATTAATGGAAGACTTCAACGAATTAAACAACGAACCATCATCAGGGATACAACCGCCCAGCCCATTTCGCAGCATGTTCGGCAAAATGACTTCAGACATGCGCTTTGTCGGACTCTTTACAATTATTTACGGTGCGATAAATTGTTTATCTATTATTGGTGCCGTAATTGGTATTCCGATGATATTTATTGGTATTAGAATGAGAGAAGCCGCAGACCATTTTGATATGTTTAAAGATTCCAACGATGCCAAGGCTCTTCGTAGAGGTTTCGAATCTCAAAGCAGATTTCTAAATATTCAAAAAATATTAATAATTATTGGAATAGTTTTATTTATTGTTTCAATATTATTCATGATCATTGGATTCGGCGCAATGTTCAGCGCAATGAGCAGCTATCAAGGATAACAAAAAATATTTTTCTGAATACTATTTTAATTTACAACTAAGTAAAATTTATTTTTTCTTTAACTAAAAGAAAGAGCACAAGATGCATTTGCTGAAAACTATTTTGTTAATGCTTGGATTGTTGTTTTTATTTGCATGCAGCAGTGAAACCTATAAAGAAAAAGGCAGCAAAGAATATATTGCAGAAATAAAAGAATGGCATAACAAGAGAATTGAAAGATTGAAAAGACCAAACGGCTGGCTCAATTTGGTTGGACTCCATTGGTTGAAAGAAGGTAAAAACACTTTTGGTTCAAGCGCCGGTAATGATTTTATTTTTGAAGGTAAAAATATTCCTAAGTCAATAGGATTTTTTGAGCTGAAGGACAGCATTGTTACTATTAATGTAAATGAAAATGTAGATGTTTTGGTTGACAGCGCGAAAGTAAAAACTGCAATTTTAAAGAATGATTTTGAAGAAAACACAACACAAATGCAATTAGGCTCACTTAGGTGGTTCATAATAAAGAGGGGAGAAAAACTTGGTGTCCGTGTTAGAGATCTTGAAGCAAAATTATTAACAGAGTTTGAAGGAATTGATACCTTTCCCATTAACGAAGATTGGAAAGTTGAAGCGGAGTTTGTTAAGTATGATCCGCCCAAAAAAATAGTAATACCCGATGTACTCGGTAATTTTAACGAGAGCGAATCGCCCGGCGCTTTAAAATTTATTGTTGATGGAACAGAATACTCACTTGACCCGACCGAAGCAAGCAGCGGTTACTTTGTTGTTTTTGCAGATTTAACAAGCGGCGAAGAAACCTACGGTGCAGGCAGATTTTTATACGTGGAAGCGCCTGGCTCAACCGGAAAGATTTATTTAGATTTTAATAAAGCGTACAATCCGCCATGTGCATTTACAAAATATGCTACTTGCCCATTGCCGCCAAAACAGAATCATATTAAATTAAGAGTCACAGCAGGCGAAAAAAATTTCGGCGAGCATTAATATTAAAAACGTAGAGACGTTCGTAAGAACGTCTCAAATCCATTCATTCTACATCGATTTCCTTTTCAAATTTCACGATTTATTTTTACTTGGAGACGTTTTGCCAAACGTCTCTACAGTAAATCCTCACAAATATTTTCATTCTTGTCTTTATCTATTTCCCAACTCAACGGGTTTTGCTCAATGTACTTTCTAATTCTGAAGAGTTCTTTTTCATCACGAATTATTCTATCATAAAACCTAGACTGCCATGCAAAATTTTTGTGTCCATTTTCGCGAATACTTTTTGTTACTGCAGATTTAAAGGAGCCGACAATGTTTGATAGTGAATTTGTACTTTTGGGTAGAGACGGGGCATGCCCCGTCTCTACGGGATTTAATATAATTATCCCATGAACATGATTCGGCATTATTACATGATAATCCAATTCAGCGAGCTTATAATGCTTTGGAATGTTTTTCCAAATGTCTTCACAAACTAATCCCAAGCTATTCAATTTCATTTTTCCATCAACTATTTCCCCAAAATATTCCTTGTGATCTTTTGTGTTGATTGTTATATAATACCACCAAGCGGATGAGTAATCCCAGCCTTTTAATCTTGCTGATGTTGTGCGGTATTTGTTTTTGTATTTGGGCATTTTGCAATCGTTGTTTTTGAGACGTTATTCCGAAAGTCGCTACTTGTTTTTATAGTCTATCAAATTATAAGTGCCGTTTTTTATTCATTCAAAAATTTTACACAAGCGGGAGAAGGAACCGCGATTGTTTGATTTGCAAACACCAACTTACCTGTTTCCGGATTAATTTTAAATATCTTAACATCATTTGATTTCTGATTTGCGGCAAGAAGAAAATTACCGGAAGGATCAATAACAAAATTTCTCGGCCAATCACCTTTCGTTGATTCATGCCCAACCAAATTTAACTTTCCGCTCTCTTCATCAATCTTAAAAATTACAATTGAATTATCACCCCGGTTTGAGCCGTACAAAAACTTTCCGTTTGGATGAACATGAATATCGGCACAGTAGCTTGTGCCTTCATAGTCTTTCGGTAAAGCAGAGTATTCCTCCAGTTTGGTTAGACCTCCGCTTACCCCGTCAATGCTAAGCGCAATTATTTTATTATTTAGCTCACTAATTAAATATGCAAATTTTGCATTTGGATGAAATGCCATGTGTCTTGGACCTGAACCCGGTTCAGCCTCAAAGAAAGGGGGATCATTTTGAAGCAGCTTACCATTTTCAGGATCAAACTTGTAAATGTTCACTTTGTCAATCCCCAGATCAACCGCATAAACAAATTTTTGCTGCGGTCCAAAATAAGCTGAGTGAGCGTGCGGCGCGGATTGCCTTTTCTCATTAATGCTTGAACCGGTATGCTGTGCAACATCAGAAGCTTTCTGTAATCCACCTTCATTTTTAACCGGCAAAATAGAAACACTCCCACCGGTATAATTAGCCGCAAGGATAAAATTCCCATCATCACTAACAGAAACATAACATGGATGCGCACCGCCGGATGAAACTTTGTTAATAAGTTTTAACTTGTTTGTTCCGGACCTAATCTTGAATGCACTTACACTTCCGTTTTTTGTCTCGCCAAAATTTGACACTTCATTTACCGCGTACAAATATTTGTTTTGTTTATCGATTGCAAGGTAGGATGGGTTATCAATATTTTCTGTAACGCTGACAAGATCGACCTCACCGGATTCAGTATTCATTTTGTACAAATAAATTCCTTTTCCGTCACCATCGGTGTAAGTTCCAACGTAAAAATATTTGTAATTGTTTTGTGCGGTTGTAGTAATTGTAAGCAATGCGGTAATTCCAAAAATTAATAGTTTGATGTTCTGCATAGTTTTATCAAGATTAATTATTGAACAGGTTTAAAAGTTTTGTATTTCCTGCGCTTATTGCGGGTGTCGCCATTAACTAAGCAGCAATAGTTTTATTCGTAATGAGTCCACATTCTAATTACTTTTACAGTCTTTGTCTCTCTTAAGATTTGATAAACAATTCTGTGTTGAATATTAACCCTTCTCGAAAAAGTTCCCGATAGATCACCAACAGTCTTTTAATCTGGGGGATAATTTTCAAACGGATCTTTTTCTAAGATTTCTAAAATTGAAAGAGCTTTATCTTTTAAGCCGGCTGTTTTTAATTTCTTCGCATCTATTTGTACCTGCTTTGTGTAAACAAGTCTCCATTTTTTCATAGAGTGAACTTTTACCAATTTAGTTTTTCAGAACATTTATCAACTGGGGTTTTCATTCCTTTGATTATTGATTCCCTCATATTGGGAATAGGCAATAGAAAGAGCGTTTCTTGAATTGCGCTCCAATCTTCCTCTGAAATTAAAACAGCATTCTTTCTCTTGCCGGATATATGAATAGGTTCATTTATTTTTGCTGCTTCATCTATAAGTTTATACAAATTTGCTCTTGCTTCTGAGGCTGTTATAATTTTCATTTTTCAACCAAGTGTTAACTCTAACTACTTAACTAAGCGTACATAATTGTGTATGAAACTTCAAGTGTAATTTTATAACATAGTAATAAGTTGCAGATTTAATAAGTATGTAATATTTGTATACTGCAAATATTTCAGGATAAAATATTTACTAGGTTCCCTTAATAACATCCCGGTAATTCTTGCTCGACAGTAAATCTGCCTCTCTATTCTGCCTCCTCCAGTGTTTCAACAACCCACCTATTTAAACTTTTACCCGCCTGGTTGGCTTTTAAGTATAATTTGTGATGTAATTTTGGCGACATTCTTAAAATGAATTTACCTGAAAAAGGTTTATCGGGTTGTTCGCCGCGTTTACTACAAAATTCAAGATAATCCTCAACAGATTCACGAAATGCTTTTTCAATTTCATCCACACTTTTTCCTTGAAATGTAATTACATCGCGCGTATCTAAAACTTCACCGTGAAGTATTTTCATTTCATCATCATAAATTATTTGACCCGTATAACCTTTATAGCTTAACATTTTTTACTCCTGCTTCAATTAAAAATCTTCTCATTGATTTTAGTGCACCTTTGTCAGTTTCCTTTTGAGGATGAGGTCTATGAAAAACAGCCCTAACACCATTTAGATAGAGCCGAACTCTTGAGCCGCGTCCTTCACTTATTTCAGCACCAAGAGCTTTTAATAATTTTTCTATATCATTCCATATAACATTAGAACTAATTGGTTCGGCAAAAATTAAATCAATAATTTTCTATGCTTTAAATTTAATTAATTCATGATATCATATTGCAGTATCATAATTTAAAAGTCAATTAAAATATTAAAGGATTGAGTATATTCAACATCTTAATAACCAATAAACCTTATGAGAAAAAACCACTTGCAAACGACTTTTGCTTCATAGCACCAGGTATTTCTTGATCGACAGTACTCTGTGCTCCTAACTTGAACTTCCTAAACATATACCCAACACCTCTGATCATTTAAAATGTATATTTACATTTTGGCATCTTCGGTTAAATTATAACGTTTTTAATTTTTCCAGTCACTTTGATAGTCCGTCTGTTTTATCGTTTTCAATCGTTTCCAATTCGTGGTTAATTATTTTTCTAATAATTGTTTCTGTTTTTGTTTTCTTCATTTATTATTTTAAACTCAGCAATATTAAATTTGCGGCATTTGTTTCTTCAAATTTTACTCTTATTATTTAATGCAGATAACCCTTACATAACCTTTTTACACAGCCATATATTTTGATGATAACATTTTAATTGTTGCGGTCTTAAAATTTATGTCGGGAATAAAAAGCAGTACAGTACTTAAAACGAGGGAAATAAAATGAAAGTATTAAAAAAGAAAAAGCTTCATTCATTGTTAGAAAAAGTTGACCAGCTAATCTCAAAGGCAAATGAATATGAAGATAGATATTTTAAAGAAATAGAAGCTGTTCACCCGGAGTATAAAAAAAGTGCACTTAACCTTGTTCATTATATGGCAATAATGGGCGAAGACCTTAAGGACTTGGAAGATGACCTAACGGAAATGTCCATCATGCTGTCAATAAAAGCCCCTACTCATATTATTTTTTCCCTTTATGCTATAAGAAAAATTATAAACAAGTTGTTGAATAATGATACTCTTTCCGGTGTACAGCCGGCGGTGACTAGAAAAAAAAGTAGAAAGATTTTAAAGAGGCATAAGAAAGCATTATTGGGAGGAAAAATAAAAGGGAGCAAAACAAGGATTATGGTTACACTTCCAACAGATGCTGCCAATTTTAAGGAGTTTATACCGGAGTTAGTTGATGCAGGAATGAGTGCTGCAAGAATTAATTGCGCACATGACGATACCATAGTTTGGAAAAAAATGATTGACCGCATTAATACGGTTAAGAAACGAACCGGCAGAAATGTAAAAATCAGTATGGATTTAGGCGGACCGAAATTAAGAACAGGTACAATGCAGCCGGGTCCCAAAATCATTCACCTCCAACCGGAAAGGAATTCTTTCGGTAATGTTATTAATCCCGCCAGAGTATTATTAGTTAAGGATATTCATGAAAATCTGTACGAAGATATTCTCCAATTACCTCTCTCGGAAAGTTTACTTAAACATCTAAAACCAAATGATGAATTACACTTCATTGACACAAGAGGCAAAAAAAGAAAATTAATAATTGAAAGCGTTAACAATGAAAAAATTGAAGCAAAGTGTTTTGATTCAGCATATATAATTACGGGCACACAATTAACCCTTGATACCGGTGGACAGGGTATTACTGACAAAGTTGGTGAAATACTCCCAAAAGAAGAAAGTATTATTCTTAAAAAATTTGATACTCTATTAATTCATAAGGAAAATGTGCCGGGTGAACCTGCGTTGTATAATGAAAATGGTGTTCTTGAAAAAACAGCACATATATCATGCACACTGCCGGATATTTTTAAGGATGTTAAAAAAGATGAAATAATTGTTTTTGATGATGGGAAAATTGAAGGAGTTATTAAAGAAATAAATAATGATGAGTTAACAATTGAAATAACACATGCAAAAGATGGAGGAGCAAAACTTAAAGCCGACAAGGGAATTAATTTACCTGAGAGCAATTTATCTATTCGGGGTTTAACAGATAAAGATAAAACTGATTTGGAATTTATTCTTCTTCATTCCGACATTGTTAATATGTCATTTGTAAATGATGTAGAGGATGTAAAAGATTTGCAGCAAGTTTTAAAAGACTTTCAGAAAGAAAATTTTGGAGTAATATATAAAATAGAAACGAAGAAGGGCGTTAATAATTTACCGAAGATCCTTCTAACTGCAATGCAATACTTCCCATTTGGTGTTATGATAGCCCGCGGAGATTTAGCAATTGAGATCGGATGGAAAAATTTAGGGAAAGCTCAAGAGCAAATTCTTAGAATATGCAATGCTGCACATATACCAATTGTTTGGGCAACCCAGGTTTTGGAAACAATGGCAAAAAAAGGCAGACCATCACGAGCAGAGATTACCGATGCAAGTATGGCAGAAAGAACGGATTGCGTTATGTTAAATAAAGGACCGTATATTAACGAAACAATTAAAACTTTAGAAGAGATATTAACGATTGCTGAAGAGCGTTAGCAGGATTAGTGGGCGGGTTGGTTTCATTTATGGGTATTCACCTTGAAGTACTTCTTACTTCTGTGCGATGATGGTCCTCTTAATTATTTAATTTCGTTAGACTGCAGCGCAGTCAAAGATAAATAGCCCCGAATGCAATTCGGGATAATGGATGAAATGAAGGCACACAACTACGAATGTAGTTGAAGGTATTTTTCTTCGGGGCGGTTGTTCATTCGGTTTTTCGATGCTATTTACCTTGAACTACTCCGTAGTTCTATTTGGTTTATGTTATTTTTTTCTATGGATTTCATCCATAGCTATTAAGTTTGAAGTACTTCGTACTTCTGTGCGATGATGGTCCTCTTAATTATTTAATTTCGTTAGACTGCAACGCAGTCAAAGGTTAATAGCCCCGAATTGCATTCGGGGTAATTAGGTGCAAACAGATTTACCAACTACGAAAGTAGTTGAAGACATAAACACACATTGTCTTTCATTTAGAACCGCGCTGCAACTCCCTCATCATTACTTAAAATCGTGACCCATTTCACAAAAATAATTTTAAACTTGACAAACATACATGCACGTATGTATATTGAAATTAAAATTTAGAAAGATATAAAAATGAGACGAACAAAAGCAGACGCAGAACAGACCCGAATGCAGTTAATGAAAATGGCTGTTAAAGTTTTTAAGGATAAAGGGTATGTTCGTACAAGGTTAGATGACATTGCAAAAGCAGCGGGAGTTACACGCGGGGCAATTTACCATCACTTCGGAAACAAGGCAAAATTGTTTAAGGCTATACATGATGAAAATCATGATATGGTTGATAGAATGATTAGCGATGTGATGAATGAAGCCCTAGCTCCTATTGAAGGAATTAAAAAAGTTTTGGCAACTTTACTGATAAGGGTTGAAAAGGATGAGTTTTTTAGAGAATTCCAGGAGATAATGGAAAAAACAAAATTGATTGATGAACTGCAGCCATTGCAGAGAGAAAGCCGAACTAAAAATTCCGAAAGCTTTAAAATGCTTGCACAGGCAATTGAGGAAGCAAAGGAGGAAGGTTTGGTGCGCAGCGATGTTGATTCGCAGTTATTTACTTTCACACTGATGGGCTCTTTTATTGGTATTCTGCGTTTTTGGCGGGAAACAGAAGAAACAATTTCCTTAGAGAAAAATGCTAACACCATAGCCGAGTATCTTTTTTCAGGAATAATGGATAAGTAATTTTTTTATACAAAAATATACATACGTGTATGTATATCAATAAATCATAGATGATAAAATGAAGAAAACAAAAGAAAGCGCTCTGCAAACAAAGGAGATTCTATTAGAAACCGGATTGACGGTTTTTAATCGGAAAGGCTACAGCAGAACAAGATTAGAGGATATTGCTAATGCTGCCGGACTGTCAAGAGGTGCAATCTACCATCATTTCGAAAATAAAGCTCAGCTTTTTAAGGCAATTATTATATCACGAATAAAAAGTATTATTGATGTCTTTGAAGGCATTTCCGCAGAAAGCAGCAATCCCATTCAATCAATTAAAAACACACTTGCCGAAATACTAATAAAAATTGAACAAGATAACGATTTAAGAATGTTCGCAAATCTTTTCAGTAAAACACATTTTAAGGATGAATTGGCAGAATTAGAAGAACACCGGGATTACAGCAGTTGGAAAGAATTTAAAATCTTAATCAAGGCTTTAACTGAATGTAAAAGACGCGGACAAATAAAGCATGATATAAATCTTAACACATTTGCGTTCACGCTGATCGCCGTAATTGACGGAACATTTAGACTCTATATCCGCAGCCCCGAAATGATTTCGCTAAACGAAAACGCACATCAAATAATTGATTATTTATTTAAGGGAGTTGAACCTGCTTCCGTTACAATTAACTGAAAATTAAAATGAAAAATAGAACTAAAAGGAAACAACAATGAAAAACAAAATTATCAAAGCCCTAATTATACTAATGACTTCATCTTTAATTATTAGCTGCGGCAATGGTGAGCATGAATCCAAAAGTATGGAGCAAATTTATAAAGAGGAGGGAGTTCCTGTAAAAGTAAGTAAGATAGAAAAGGAAAGTTTCAGCAGTAATCTTACCTACAACACCGTTCTAAGCGGAATTAAGGAATCATCTGCAAGCGCAATGATTGGCGGCAGAATTGAAAATGTTTTAGTAAAGGTGGGAGATTATGTTGAGAAGGATCAATTACTTGTAACTTTTCCAACAGATAATCCTGCAACACAATATTATCAGGCAAAGGTTGCCTATGAAAATGCATTAAGTATGTACGAAAGATATAAATCACTTTTTGAAACCGGCGGTATTTCTGCCCAGGAACTTGATAATATTAAAACACAGTTTGAGGTAAATAAAGCAAACTGGAACTCAGTTAAAAAAACGGTTAAAGTTTTAGCTCCAATTTCGGGCTATGTAACAAAAGTAGCTGTTAACGAATCGGATAATGTTAGGAAAGAAACTCAGCTTGTTACGGTTGCCGATTTAAGCAGACTGAAGGCATCAATTAATGTTTCGGAAAATGAAATTGACGAAATAACAAAAGGCACGCAAGCCGAAGCACATTGGCTGGGCAAAACAATACAAGGTAAGGTTACACAAGTTGATATGGCAATGGACCCATATACGCAAGCCTTTAATGCTGATGTTGTTTTTGACAACAGCGATAGAAAACTAATGGCTGGATTAACTGTTGAGGTTAATATTAAAGGATCAACACAGGAAAATACAATTAGTGTTGAGAGAAAAAATTTAGTTAAAAAGGGAAATGAGTTTTACGCATTTGTAGTAAATAATTCTGCCGCTAAACAAAGAAAATTAATTCTTGGTAAAAACAGGGGGCTTTTTGTTGAAGTTGTTCAAGGCTTAAATGAGAATGATTTGCTTATCACAGAAGGGCAAATGTTTTTAGAAGATAATTCAAAGATTAAGATTATTAATGGGGAGAGTATATAATGTTTCTTTCAGATCTATCAATAAAAAGACCAATAATGATGACAATGTTTCTGCTGGTCTTTGTTCTCTTCGGAGGCATTGCTTACTTTTCATTGAATTTGAACCTAATGCCGGACATTGAAGTACCCTACGTTACAGTACAAACTGTTTATCCGGGCGCAGGTCCGCAAGAGTTAGAATCAGAAGTAACAAAAAAAATAGAAGATGCTGTTTCAACAATCAGCCAAATAAAATCACTCGTTTCTCACTCTCTCGAAGGAGTGTCAATTGTACTAATTGAATTTGAGCTGGATAAAGATGTTGATATTGCTAATCAGGAAACCAAGGATAAGATTGACGCAATTCTAAACGATTTACCCACTGATGCCGAAACACCGGTTGTTCAGAAAATTGAAATTGGCGCTGCACCGGTGGTTGATTTAATTTTATCAGGCGATATGACACCGGTTGAATTATATGAGTTAGCCGATAAAAGTCTTAAAGATAGATTCTCTCAAATAAATGGTGTTGCCCGGGTTGATATTATTGGCGGGCAGGAAAGAGAAATTAAAGTTGAACTTGATAACAGAATAGTTTTTCAAAACTCAATTTCACTATTACAGCTTTCCCAAATTTTAGCTGCCGAAAATGTTGATATACCCGGTGGAAATTTTAAACGCTCCTCTCAAGAATATACAGCAAGACTAAAGGGTAAATATTCATCTATTGAAGAATTAAAAAATTTAGAGATCAATACTCCTGTAGGTAAAAAGAAATTAGGTAAAATTGCAAACATAACCGATTCAGGTGAAGAGGTAAGAGTAAGGAGTACATTCTTCCGGAATGAAACTAAGGAGAAAGAAAACAACGTTGTAATTCTATCGGTAATTAAAGCTAAAGACGGCAACACAGTTGAGCTTGCCGATGAAATAAGAAACCTTGTACCGGAACTGCAAAAGGAATTACCCGGAAGCGCTGTGTTAGAAATAGTAACCGATAAATCAGAATTTATTGAAGCTTCGGTAGAAGACACTCTGACAAATATTGGACTCGGAATTATTCTAACCGCTTTGGTTCTGCTCTTCTTTCTGCATGATCTTCGTTCAACAATTATTGCTGCATTATCAATGCCCTTCTCAATCATCTCAACATTTATGCTGCTCGATATTTCGGGTTATTCATTGAATATTATGACTCTCATGGGGCTTTCAACTTCGGTGGGAATTTTAGTAGCAAACTCCATTGTCGTGCTCGAAAATATTTTCCGGCACAAAGAAATGGGCAGCGGTAAAAAAGAAGCTGCGGGAAAAGGAACTTCGGAAGTAGTTATAGCAGTTATAGCTTCGGCAATGACAAACATTGTAGTATTCCTTCCATTAGCAAATATGAGCAGTTTAATTGGCGGCGTGTTTAAGGAATTTGCACTTACCGTTACTTACGCAACAGTTTTCTCAATAATTGTTTCGTTCACTTTAACCCCAATGCTTGCATCTATAATTTTGCCCGAAGGAGATACAAAAAAACATAAAATCGGCGAGTGGCTTGAGAAGCTATTTAAAAGCTGGGAAAGGGGTTATAAAAAAGCATTAAAGGTAGTTGTTAAAAATAGATTAACCGGCGGTATTACAGTTGCCGCTGCAGTAGTAATGTTCTTTGCCAGCTTGTTTGTTGCAGCTCAATTAAGTTTTGAATTTTTACCGCTTATGGATGAAGGTATAATATCAGTTGAGGTTGAACTTCCGCAAGGTTATAATCTTGAACAAACCGCGGAACTGCTTGAAAAAACCGAAAGAAGAATTGTTAGTCATGAAGAAGTTAAAAACACACTAACACAGATCGGCAAAATAAACGATCTTAATCAGGGAACAAACTTGGCTTTAATAAAAATACAGTTAGTTGATACCGAAGAACGAGAATTATCGACGAACGAAATGGTAACCATTTTTATTAGAGAGCTTTCAAATATACCTAACGCAATGTTTAGGGTATCGGCAGCCAGCAGCGGTGCGGGCGGCGGCATGTCTCCTGTAGAGTTTTACTTACAGGGAACCGATTTAGTAAAACTGGAAATTTATAAATCTGAATTAGAAACAAAGCTGAAGACTATTGAAGGCTTAACAAACCTAAACACGAGTTCCCGTGCAGGCAAGCCCGAAATTACCTTACTGCCCGATAGAGTTAAACTGGCAAATGCAGGCTTAACTGCTTACGATTTAGCAATGACACTTAGAGCGGGAATGGAAGGCTTAACACCGACAAAATTTTCCGATGGCGGTGAAGAATATGAAATTAGAGTTTCATTAAATGATGAATCTATTGACTCTCCCGAAGAAATTGCTAACATGACAGTAATATCACCTGTTGGCAAGTACACGTTAAACCAGCTTGCCGAAATTAAATTTACCGATGGATACAGTAGAATACTCCATAGAGATAAAGCAAAAACAATTCAGTTTACAGGAGGAGTTGCCGAGGGTTTTGCGCTTGGCGATATAGTAAATGAAGTGGAAGAAGAAATTGATTCCATGGAATTTGAAAGCGGCTACTCAATTTCATGGGCAGGCACTGCCGAAATGATGAATGAAGTAATTTTTGATATGGGCTTTGCTTTTTCACTCGCCTTAATACTTACTTACATGCTGCTTGCAGCAATTCTGGAAAGCTTTACCCAGCCGCTTATGATTCTTGCTACAATCCCGATGGCGCTTATCGGAGTGTTTCTGGCTCTTTATTCAACCGGCTTGGCTATTAGTGTTCTTGCCATGCTTGCAATTGTAATGCTTATAGGTATTGTGGTTAACAACGCAATACTTCTTTTAGATTATACAAATATACTGGTTAAAAGAGGTTACGAGGTAAAAGATGCGCTTATTGAAGCATGCCCTACCAAACTAAAACCTGTAATAATGTCAACCATTGCAATTATGCTTGGTATGCTACCTATGGCTTTGGGCATTGGCTCCGCCGGTAAGGAATTTAGGCAGCCGATTGGTGTTGTTAGTATCGGCGGTCTGCTTATCTCGGGTGTAATTACTTTATTTGTAATACCTGCATTGTATGAATTAACACATAGATCAAAAAAAGCTGCTGAAGGAGATAACGATGAATAAATTAGTGATTACAAGTACGCTGCTGCTTACTTTTTTTATAAACATAAGCGCACAAAAATTAAATATTAATTCATTTATTGAATTAGTTAAAAAAAATAATAAAGATATTTTAATTGCCGTAAAGGATTTAGAAGCGGCGGAAGCTACTGAAGATGAAGCAAGGTCAAACGCTTTTCCGCAAATTAATGCTAAGGCAGATTACAGCAGAAATCTAAAAGATTCGTATTTATATGTAGTTTTTCCTAATCCCCAAACGGGTGTTATTGAAGAGCAGAAATTTAAAATGACTTACAAAAATAATTTTAACCTGCAGGCTGCATTATCACAGCAAATTTTTAATGCTACAGTATTTAACGCAATTAAAGCAGCTAAGCAGTATGCTAAATTATCGGATTATATTTATGATGCTACAATTGACGGTGTAATAACCGGAAGTAAAAAAGCATTTTATCAAACATTGCTTCTGCGCGAAGTTTGGGAGGTTAGTAAAGCCGCCGAAGAAAGTGCTGAAGAAAATTATGAGTCAATTAAAAATAAATTTGATCAGGGATTGGTTTCTGAATTTCAACTGCTTCAGGCGGAGGTAAGATGGAAAAACCTAATGCCCGAAACCACAAAATCTAAACGCAATTATCAATTAGCACTTAACAGCCTAAAAATGCTGGCAGGCATTTCCGTTGAAAAAGAATTACATATTGAAGGTGATTTTAGTACCTACCCTGCTCAACCAGAAAAATATGATATAGAAACCGTGCTTGCTCAGCGACCCGATTTTAATGCATTGCAATGGGAAATGAATTTGCGTGAGACAAATATCAGTGTAGAACAATCGGGGCATTACCCTTTGTTATACGGCAGCTTTGCTTACCAGTACTCTTCTATGTCCGATCAATTTAAATTGGAACGCGAGAATAATGTGCTGATGGCAGGGTTAACTCTGCAGATACCAATATTTTCAGGCTGGGCGGTAAGCTCGCGCGTTCAAAAAGCTGAAATTGAATTTGATAAATCAAGATTAAAAATTGAAAAAGCTAAAGATGAAATTCACACTGAAATAAAAAATTTATCCTTAAAATTAACTGAAGCAAGCAATAGAATAACCGCAGCCGAGCAAACATTGCACACAGCAGAAAAAGCATTCGGTATAGCGGAAGCCAGTGCAAATAACGGTTTAGCAACTCAGCTTGAACTAAAAGATACAAGAGTTGCGTTCGACCAAGCCCAGCTTAACTTTTATTCTTCCGTTTATGATTACTTAGCTGCTTACTACGATTGGGAATTAGCAAACGGAATGGTATGGTAAAGTTATATGACGAGTAATTTGTATCAATTAAAATTTTCAGCAATAAAATATTTGGAGTCATTATGAATGCGCACAATATAAGCAATTACGCTAACGGAAATTTAGAGCTTAAACATATCGATAATATCGCAGTGCTTAACTTTAAAAATAATATCTTTGAGATAATTACCGACCTATCAAAATCAGCAGAATTTTTTAAATTGATGAAAGAGGTAAAATATAGTGAAGATACTCATGCATTATTAGTAACAAACGACAATGGAAGTTTGAATGCTGAAGTTTATACGGAATTTTTGAATAGTGTAAAACAAGAAAGTTCCCAAAAAGAATTTCAACTTTCAACGGGTATTGCGCGTACAAGGCAAATTGTTAATCTTAATAATTTTATACGCAAAGCGGTGGAGTTTGATAAAATGATTTTTATTGGTCTGCAGGGTGAAATTGTAACACCGTTTTTCGGCGCCAGTCTTGCCGCTGATTTCCGGTACGCTGCCGAGAATACAGTGCTTTCATTATACCACTTAAAAATGGGCGTGCATCCGGCAGGCGCACTTCCCTACTTTTTACCTAAGTACGTTAAGCATGCAAAGGTTTATGATATACTATTCAGCGGAAAAAATATAACAGCAGATGAGGCTTTAAAATTAGGTTTAATTAATAAAGTTTTTCCATCTGAAACATTTGAACAGGATTGTATTAAAAGTATTAAAGAATTGGTTGAAGGAAATGAAAACGTTTTAAGATGTACTAAACGCCTGTTAAAATTTTCAACAAGTGATTTAGAAAAATATATAGATTTTGAAGAATGTAATTTTATCAGCAGTTAATATTGTTGACACTTTTAAAAAATTGATTGAGAAAATTCAGCTACATATCAAAATATAAACTGCAGGAAGCTTTATATATAGTAGGCTTCTTTGTAATTGTTTTTATTCTTATTCTTTTAATAAGCAATGTAAGTGACTTTCACCTTTTGCGGGGAGCAATAGGGGTTGTTTTTTTGGGCTTAATAACTGCATGGTACGAAATTGTTCTTGCCCCTAAACTTCAAACAAAAATTACTACATTTTTATTTATGCTGGCAACATTGCTTTTTTACTACCTGATATTTTCACTAATGCTGCTGCTTTACGCATATATAAATTTAATATTCAAAGCGGGACTTTCGTTTTCGGAAGCAATGGATTATAATTTATTTGATATATATCCGCAAGGCTGGCGTGAAATGCTTTTTTACTTTTTTGTATTCATTTTAATCCTGCAGCTTACCAGAGAACTGCGAATGAAAACCGGGCGGGGATTAACTAAAAACTTTCTTCTGGGTAAACTCCGCAATCCTTTATCTGATAAACGCATATTCATGTTCATGGACCTAACCTCCTCAACAAGCTATGCCGAAATACTGGGACACAAAAAATACAGTTCGTTTATTAGAGATATTTATATTGAACTGGATGAACATATTATTGCGGCTAAAGGCAGCTTGTACCAGTATGTGGGTGACGAGGTTGTGGTATCTTGGTCTGTAAAAGACGGATTGAAAAAGAATAATTGCATCAACTTCTTTTTTATGGTACAAAAGAGAATGAGTGAATTGGAAAATTTCTTTAAGTCAAAATATGAAGTTGTTCCTCAATTTAAGGCGGGGCTTCATATCGGTGAGGTTGCAATTACTGAAGTGGGCGGAGTACTAAAAAGAGAATTAGCATTCCATGGAGATGTTGTAAATACAACAGCCCGTATTTGTGCCGAGTGTAGAAAATTAAACGAGTCATTTTTAATTTCAAAAGAATTGAGCGGAATGATTAAGGACCTTGATGAAAATTTCAGTATTCAATCAGTGGGAAAATTTAATCTTAGGGGTAAAATAAATGAGATTGAACTATTTAAAGTAATTTGGAAATGTAATGCAGATAACAATAAGAAAATGAAAGAAGATTATTTTAAAGACGACGAAATAATAAAAAGATTAGAAGCGGTAGAAAAATGATAATACATTTTAATTTTAAAATTGTTCAAATATTTGTATTTATTAAGAAACTATTTTAATTGATGAATGTTGAATTAGTGATGCTTATTTAAAACTTGATGAATACTAATGAAAAAATTAACTTGTTGCAGAATTAAACTTTTTACCCGATTAAGAGTCTAACTTAAACACTTAAACAAAACCGGGAGCAGATGATAATTTCTACTGTTTTCTAAAATCACATATTACTCAACTTCTACAGTAGAGGAACAAATGAATTATGACATTCTTGATAAAAGTAATTACCTAAAAGGACTTTTATTACTTTGCAGAAAAGATAATTTAGTAGCAAAAGAAGAAAAAGAAATACTAGTGAGCATTGGTAAAGAACTTGGCTTTGAAAAACGGTTTTGCGAAAACGCCGTTCAAGAAATAATGGAAAATGAATACATCATTGATGTCCCGCCTAAATTTTCAAATAAAGAATTAGCAGAAAAATTTTTAGAAGACGGCGTTAGATTGGCGATGGCAGATAAATGTCTGCACCTTTTTGAATTGCAGTGGCTTGCTCAAACCGCTGAAATAAATAATGTAGATAATTCTAAAATTGATGAGCTTTTCAAAAAGTATATGGCTGATAATTATGCTGAACTTTCTTTTGTTGAAGAAACTACAAAAATTTCCGCTTAATTAAATTTGCACTGTTAATCGTAGAAACGGTAATCAATAATTAGATGTTATTCTGAATCTTCTTTTTGCTGAAACTTGCAAGCAGTAGGAGTAAACCTCTAACTCGTTTGCCTTAGCGAGCTGATTCAAAATAAATAATTGCACCGCCATTCCAGCCAACTGTAAAAACTTAAAACAAGGTACTCGTCCTTCCGAACTCTGATCCAGCCGCAATCAATTTATTAAAGACACTATAAAAATGGCACTGTGGTAACATTACAGATTGATTCATTTATAAAAATTTTACAAACGAAAATTATTTTTTAATTATATTTGAAATACGCTAAAGAACTTATGAGAAACCAATTAAATAAATGGACTGTTCACCGATTTGTGCGCTGCCGGAAGATTAATAGTTATGTTGTTATTTAATAAGCGTTGGAGTTTTTATGAAAAATAATTATTTCATTTTTTTTCTTATCCTTATAATATTCTCCTCGTGCGAAAAAGAAAACAAAACACTTAAAAACGAGAAACATTTACCTGAGAATATTTTACCCCTTTCTCAAGAGTATAGTTGGGAGCAATCTAACTCTGACAATGATTTTGGTGAAATTTTATTCGTTCCGGTTTACTCAACTATTTACCATCAAAGTGATAGAACATTTGATCTAACAGCAACACTAAGTATTCACAATGTGGATATTAATTCTAATATCACGGTGATAAAAACAGACTACTATAATACCGATGGTAAATTAATGCAGAGATTTATTAAAGATGAAATTGTATTAACCCCGCTTCAATCAGAGCAATTTATTATAAAACAAACGGATAAAAGCGGAGGTACGGCTGCTAAATTTATAGTTCAATGGGTATCTGAAGAACAGGTGTTAAAACCGATTGTAGAAGCAGTAATGATCTCTACATCATCCCAGCAGGGAATATCATTTAAAACAGAGAGTAGAATTATTAGCAGCATTGGTTATTAATTGTAAGATGATATAAGTTTTACTCACCTGCCGCCATGCAGGTCTGTGTACAATTCTCAGCAGTTAAAATCAAGTAAGCGTAACAGCCGCCGCCTTCCTCCTTGCCTATCATTATTCTTTAAATTAAGTTTAAATAATTAAAATAATTTAATTATGGTGTCGGGATATATTTTTTGACGACTTGATTACGGGAACCCTCCGGAGTATATGATGAAAAGAGCAGTTGTAGTCCTACTTATTTTATTAATTTCAGCCGCAAACATTTTTGCAGAAACGGGCAGCATAAGGGGAACAGTTTTAAACAGCGTTACAAACTTACCATTAACAGCCGTCAATGTTCTTATTGGCAATTCATCCATAGGAACGTCAACAGATGAGCGAGGTGAGTTTACTATTTTAAAAATTAATCCCGGCGAGGTTACTCTTGTTGCTTCGTATGTTGGATTCAAAAAAACAAAAATTGCAATTACTGTTGAACAGAATAAAACAACAGCAGTAAAAATATTACTCGAACCGTATGTTATTTCTGTCGGCGAAACAATTGTTACGGGAAGCAAATACGAAAAGCAGATAAAAGATATTGCGATGCCGCTTGAAGTAATAAAATCAAATGAGATTAAAGCAAAACCTCCGGTTACAATTTCGGATGCACTGCAGAATTTATCGGGGGTTAGTTTAATCCGTGACGGCATTTGGGGAACTACAGTAAGCATACGCGGTTTGAGCAAACAAAACATTGTTACACTTATTGACGGCAACAGAATTGAAACCGGCACCAACATTGCCGCGGGACTATCGATGATTGATGCAATGGATGTTGAGCGAATTGAAGTTATTAAAGGGGCTTCATCTTCGTTATACGGTTCCGGTGCATTGGGCGGAGTTGTAAATATTATTTCTAAAGACGGAAAGTTTAATGATGAATTGTATTTCGGCGGCTCAATAATTTCAGGCTACAGTTCGGTAAATAATGGCGGAAGGGGAAGGCTGTCGATAAATGCCGGAAGTGCAAATTGGTTTGCAAAAATTAGCGGAACAAAAAGAAGTGCCGACAACACTCAAACGCCCGAAGGTACTTTGGAGAATAGTCAATTTCGCGATAATAATATTTCAGCAGCCGTTGGAGCAATTCCTTTTAGTAATCATGAATTGAAGTTGACCTATCAGCGATTTTATGCCGAGGATGTTGGAATTCCCGGCGGGGCGCCGTTTCCTAAAACAGCTAAAGCATCTTACCCGGAAGAGAAACGAGAAATGTTCAACATTGCTTATCGTATCAAAAATTTATTGCCGAGTATGACTAATTTATCATTGAAGTATTTTAATCAAAAAATTGAACGTCGCGTTAAAATTATTCCTAATCCAAAAGTAGAATTACGACCGAATGCCGATCATAATACAAACGGCGTTCAGCTTCAAACAGATTGGCTGATTGGCGAAAGCAATTACCTGGTTGCCGGAATTGATGCTTGGCAGAGAGAACTTGACAGCCGCAGAACACGGGAGATAAAACCGGCTAATCAAATTATTGGCGAAAGACCTGTTCCTATTTCTGATTATCGCAGTATTGGATTTTTTGTTCAAGATGATTTAAAACTTATTAAAAATGTTTTTAAGATTACAATTGGCGGCAGGGTTGACCAAATAAAAGTTACCAACAAAGATGCTTTTAATCCCGAGTATATAATTTCAAATGGTGTACGTAATGATTTACCGCCAAACAGAACGGAACTTTGGAAAGCCGGTGAAGCAGATGATATTTCCGCAAGTGCAAATATCGGTTTACTGTTTAGTGCAGCAGAAAATATTGATTTGACATTTAACGCTGCACAATCATTCCGCTCGCCTAATCTTGAAGAGCGTTACCAATATATCGAACTCGGAGCCGCAACATATTTAGGCGATCCAAATCTTGAACCGGAAAAAGGGACTTTCTTTGATATTGGTGTGCGAGTGCGTGAAGATAATTTTACAATCAGGGGAAATGTTTTTCTCAATTTTCTTAATGATTTAGTGATAGATCAATTTAAAAGTGAAAATCTTTTTGTGAAAGAAAATGTAGGTAAAGCCCGGCTGTATGGTTTTGATTTAAATAGTGAAGTGAACTTCTATAAAAATTCTGTAATCTACGCATCCCTTGCCTACGTTAGGGGCGAGGATACTGAAAAGAAAATTGACCTGCCCGAAATGCCGCCTTTAAATGGACTAATAGCTATCCGCACTCCAATTACACAATATTTTAATGCCGATCTTTCGGCAAACTTTTCAGCAAAGCAAAATAAAATTGCTGAAGGCGAACAAGCTACTGCAGGCTATGTCAATTTTAATTTTTATTTGAATACAACTTCGCTTAACTTTGCTGGCGTAGGCAATAGATTAATGATTGGAGTAGAAAATATCTTTGATAAAGCGTATAGAAATCATCTTTCCACAAATCGCGGTATCATAAAAGTTGAACCGGGAAGAAATTTTATTTTTCAATGGCAGATGGATTTTTAATATTACCTTATATGAAATTGTATTTAACTATCGAGGCAATGTATGATTAAAAAAATAATAATTGTTTTAGTTGTTTTATTTTTAATCGCTCAATTTATCGGACCGGAAAAAACGAACCCGCCTGTTACTGCTGACTTAATAGCCGATGAAAATGTAAAATTAATTTTAAAAACATCATGCTACGACTGCCATTCAAACGAAACGGTTTATCCCTGGTACAGTGATGTAGTTCCTGTTTCATATTTATTGATGAATCATATTAACGAAGGGCGGGAACATCTCAATTTTTCCGAGTGGGAAAATTTAGACTCGCTAAAAAAAGAAAAAATGCTTGATGAAATTTGGGAGGAGGTAGAGGAAAATGAAATGCCTATGTCAAGTTATCTCAAACTTCATCCTGAAGCTGAATTAAGTGCAGTCCAAAAAGAAGTTATGCGGAATTGGGCGGCAGGTAAAAACAGCAACTAATAGTTGATTGGTTGTTTGAAGTAAATGCCCGGTTTATTAATTTTCATTAAGTTGGATTTCTAAATTGAATAATATTCAATAATTAGGTGCAGCAGATGAAATTTATTATTTCCCTACGATCAATTGTTTTATCACTTTGTATTTTCCTCCTCTCCCTATCTGCTAATGCTCTCATAGCAAACCCAAACAGCAATGTGGAATTTAAACTTGCAAAATTACATTACTCAAATTCAAGAGGCGAAAAAGGAATAACCGTTTTTGACTATAACAGCAAAGGACATTTGGATATTGCTGTTTGGCATTTATTGGACGGATCAAGAATTTCAATAAATTATTACGATGTCAATGAAGATGGTAATGTTTCAAAAAATCACCGCGAATTTTCCGACGGAACCACATCAACAAAAATTTTCAGCTATAACAAAGCAGGCAAATTAACTTACGAAGAGTTTTCGAATAGTGATGAAAAAACCGGCACGGTTAGTTATAAATACAACTCACTCGGTGATCCCGAAAAAGCAATTTGCCAGGGATTGAATGGATGGTTCTACGGAACAATAGAATACACCTGCGACGCTAGGGGAAATAAAATTAAGGGGGCAATAATACAAAGCGGTAAACGCACCGGTATGATCGAATACACTTATGATGTTTATAATAGTTTAGTAAAAGAGGTTTGGCGGTTCGGTACTGTGTGGAGTCAGAATTTTAATTATGAATATGAGCCCTATGATTCCGAACAACGGATAAAATACTCCTCGCCGAATATTTTTTTGATCAATAACCCGGGCAGAGTAAAAAAAGAAAATTACGATTATTCAAACGAGAATGGCGGACCATCAGAATACTTTTATAATAATTTCGGTAAACTTGAGAAAAAAACATTTGAACGCTCTGATGGCTTGAAGACCGTCACAAGATATCTTTACAGCAATAAGGGCAAACCGGTTAAGGCGTTCCGCAGTTATTCAAATAAATCATCGGCAGTATTCACTTTTGAATATGACTCACTTGGCAGGTTGAGCGGCAAAACATTTATAAAACCCGACAGCACTGCCGGAAGTGAAATGTATATTTATAGTGAAGAAGGAAAACTGGCTGAAGTGCAATACAAAAATATGGATATGTGGCTTAGTGGAGTTATAACTTTTGAGCATGACGAAGTCGGAAAAATCATCAAAGGTAATTTTGTGGGTGAAAATAATTTTAATGCAGAAATAGATTTCTCCTACAATCTGAAAAATCAATTAACACAAATTTTCTGGCAGCTTACAGACGGAAGAACACAGACTTATACTTTTGAGTATTAAAACCTTTGTGAACTTTGTGTGCTTTTTCATAGTGAACTTTGTGGTTTGATGGCTTTTAACCACGAAGAACACAAAGCAGGCACAAAGGACACAAAGTTAAAAATCAGTCAGCATAATTCATACAATTTGAAAAATCAGTTGGCAAAGATATTTTGGCAGCTTACAGACGGAAGAACATAGACCTATACTTTTAAGTATTAAAATCTTTGTGAACTTCGTGTTTGTTTTCTTGGTGAACTTTGTGGTTAAGGCATTGAAATAGCTTTTAAAGTCGATGACATTGAAGCTCCAATTGAGTTTTTAAAATTCAAAAACAACGATAAAGATAATATGCTGAGCTATAAAATGTACAGAGTATAACTACTTTTAAACTGATTCGTCTTAATAATAAAATCAATTCCGCATGAAAAGATTTTATGTTTTAATATTATTTGTCTCTACGATAATATTTGTTATTTGGGCAGCCTTAGAACTAAACAAAAACACCGATGGATATTTGTACGGAAACTCACTTCGCCAAAACAGACTGGTGAATACTATTCGTCTCCATAAATATGGCATCACCGGAGAAAGGATAAAAGTCGGAGTTTTGGATGCCGGATTCTATGCGGCACATTCAGTATTTGCTGATACAAAAATATTAGGGGAGTATGATTTTGTTACTAATAAATCAACAACATTTAACAAAGATCATATAAAAGGTGTAAAGCACGGTACAAATGTTTTTTCAGTAATTGGAGGCTACCTGGAAAATGATTTGATCGGAATAGCTTATGGCGCGTCATACTATTTGGCAAAGTCTGATAAATCCTCCGACAGACTTTGGGAAGAAGAAACACTTGCAGTTAGAGCCTCTGAATGGCTTTACGAAAATGATGTGGATATAATTACTACCTCGCTAAGTTTTAATAAATGTGATAATGCAGATTATTACTATCCGCATCAGATGGATGGGAAAACTACTCGAATAACACAAACAGCGGACAGCATTGTTAACAAAGGAGTTTTGTATTTCTGCTCGGCAGGAAATAAATTTGAATCTGAGTGGCGCATTATAGAACCGCCTGCAGACGGTTTCAATGTACTTGCCGTTGGGGCAATTGATAAATTCGGCAAGCATTCATTTTTCAGTTCTTGCGGTCCAACGGTTGACGGCAGAATTAAACCTGATATTGCAGCACCCGGAGAAGGAGTCTGGAGCGCTAAATATGATCCTAAGTTCGAAACCCAATTCGGCTGGGACCACGGCACATCACTTGCTGCACCAATTGCAGCAGGCGTTGCTGCGCTTGTACTTTCAACGCATCCTAACCTCTCTCAGTTTGAACTAATGGAGGCGATAAAAAACTCATCTTCTAAAGCTGACTCACCCGATACACTTTATGGCTATGGTATTCCTGATGCTGAAAAAGCAGTTAGTTATTTTGGGCCGGCTTTTTCAAATACGCCAATTTTTGAGATAGATGGTAATGAACTTACTATTGAAACTTATGTTTTCAGCAGCAATGGAGTTGATAGATCAAGTGTTGAGGTTTATTTGTTGGAAGGGGAGAGTGAAAAGCAATCAAGTTATAAAATGTATGAGATTGACGATGATCATTATGCTTGCGAAATAGAGCTTGAAAATCTTGATGCAGATTTCAGTATCTATTTTACAGCAAAAGATAAAAGGGGCAAACTTACAAAATATCCGGCAGGAAAAATTGGTGATAATTTTATTTTAAAAATAATAAATGAAAGAGCGGAGCTATTGTAATATTTGTAGAATGAAGTTATTATTCTTAAAATGATTATGTGATTGTATAAACGGAGGACAACATGAAGTTATTTTTATCATTAGCATTAATTCTACTAATTGCTTTTTCAATAACCGGACAAGAGGAACCCAAGCAGATACTTGAATCCGGAGATGTTGAACATTTTATTGAAACTTTTCCGAAGCTGGAAAAAGATTTTGATGAATACGGCTTACGGTATGAAGCAAGAGAAGGGAATGTTACAATACCTGAAGCAGTTAAAGCAAAGGATGATTTTTTAAGCATATTAAAAAAGCACGGCTGGGACGAAAATTTCTTTCAGAAATTTGGTGCTATCATGCTCGGGTACAGCACTATTGTTTACGGGAAAGAAATGAAAACGGCAGACAGTAAACTAGACAGATCAATTAAAGAGATAGATGATAATCCAAATCTTACACCGGAAATGAAAACACAATTGAAAGAGCAGATGAGATTAGTTAAAAGTGCAATGGAGGAGCAGAAAGTTAATCTCAAAAAAAGCATTCATCAGAATGATTTGGATATAGTTAGACCATATATTGAAGAAATTAAAAATGTAATTGATAAGAAGAATTGAACTAATGAAATTCAAACCTAAAAGAGATTTAACATACGCCATTGTAATTTGGCTTGGACCTGCACTGATTCTTCCATATTTAATTTTTTCATTTTCAATTTATATGCTGATTGTCTTTAGCATTTATTTGCTGTTAGCCTTTTGGATATGGAACAGCACAAGTTATAAAATTGAGAACGGCGAGCTTTTAATTAAATGCTGGGTAATGAAAAAGAGAATTAAAATATCAGAAATAAAAAGTGTTCGAAAAACGAAAAACAACTATTCATCCTATTGTTTATCGGCTGAAAGGTTAGGAATAAAAAGTTTTAACGAAGGAGAGATCTATATTGCTCCGCTGGAAACAGATATTTTTTTAAGTGAAGTGCAAAAAATAAATTCCAGCATACAAATCACTTAAGTAGTTTTAAGAATTTAATTAATAACTTGAGAACAAAGCCCGAATTGAAAGATCAACCCGGGCTCATTTTCTTATATTCTGACTACTGACTACTGACTACTGACTACTGACTACTGTATTCTGAATTCTGTCTCCTGCTACTTCAGCAACGTCATCTTAATTGATTTTGAAAAATTGCCC
Source organism: Ignavibacteriota bacterium (assembly GCA_013112585.1). Lineage (GTDB taxonomy): Bacteria > Bacteroidota > Ignavibacteria > Ignavibacteriales > Melioribacteraceae > IGN16. The sequence goes on from JABFGH010000011.1 coordinate 76,860, forward strand.
GCAGAAATTTTTGCGATATACAATCCGCTTACAAGTCCGGCGGCGTCAAAGTTCGCTCTGTATGTTCCTGCATTCTGCTCTGTATTAACAAGCACGGCAACTTCATTACCCAGAATATCATAAACTTTCAAATCAACAAAAGATTCTTTTGTAAGAGAATACTCAATAAGAGTACTGGGGTTAAACGGGTTTGGATAATTTTGAGATAGACTAAATTCTGTTGGTGTAATTCCGGAAATTTCCTCAACATCCGTAACTGAATTATCGCTCCACCCTATTGTACCCATTATTGATCCTGAGTTTGGCGGATTAACCGCATCAGCTAGAACTGAAAAAGATTCACCGGTTTTAGTTATAAATGAATATGTGGTTGACATATCAGTTGAAATCGGAAATCCGGAAACATAAGTAGTTGTTGTTTCATCTTCACGCAGTCTTAATGCGGGATAGCTTCCGCCATCGGGCAACATCAATGTGCCCCATGCATCTACATTAAAGTTAATTACCGATTTCAAAATGTTGACAAACCCTGTTGGAACACCGTTGAAAGAGGATTCACTTTCTGTGGAGTCTGATCTTGACCATGTCTTGGAAAATGTAACCGGAAAATCGTATTCATTGAATGGGGGATAGTGAATAATTGCAGTCTCAATTGTGCCTTGTGTGTTTGGCGTTACAAAGTTGTTTTCTGAATAAGAGCCGTATTCCAAACTTGGTGTTCCGGTAGAATAATAACTCCATGATTTACTTGTGATTGTTGTTGTATCATCCGACATAAAAGTTCTTGTGTAATATCCAACAACATTTGATGAAGGAAATGCGGCAGCAACAGGAGTTCCGGCGGGGCTAATGTAATTGATCGACAATGCGAAATCAGGAACGTATCCGGAAAAATCCCAATTGTTATTACCGCCCGGATTACCAATGTTCACCGAAACTGCATTGGTATCTGCAAAACTGTTTTCCGATGCACCAATTGAAAACAGCGAATTAAAATCAGCCTGCGTAATTGTTATTTGAGAATATATATGTGAAGCGGAAAAAATCAGAATAGTAAAAAGAGTTTTAAATATATTTTTCATATCAACCTCTCCTATTTGTGTTAAGTTAAAATAAGATAAGAGGAATTATTTAAATTTCAAAATATCCTTTTGAATAAAACAATAGGTTTATCAACCGTATAATTTAGTTGATATTGTAATACCCTCTTGCCCAATCGAGAGTTTTTTTAATCCCCTTTTCATAACTTGTTGCAGGCAGCTCGCCAAAAGTTTTTTTGTATTGCGAACCATCCAAAATTAATTTGTGTCTTTTCAGATAGAGCATCTCTTTCACTTCTCTAACTATTGGATTAAACAAACCCATCAGCGTAAAAATAAAATTTGAATTAAGTACCTGCATTTTTGATTCTTTGCCGCCCTGTTCTGAAATTTCTTTTAAGAATTTTTCGGTTGTGGTTTCGCAGCAGGCGGGAATATTAAATTCTCTACGGTTAGACTTTTCAGATAAACCTCCTTCAACCATTGCTTTTGCCGCATCTTCAATAAAAATATATTCAACTTCAACATTTTTGCTGCCAATCCATTTTAATGTTTTTCCCGTTAGAGCATTAATAAAAACCTGTTCTGAAAAACCATTAATCACATAAGGTCCGTAGAAATCGGGCATACGGATTATTGCAAAATTAAGTCCTTCATCTTTGCCGGCTTTAAATAGCATATTCTCCATATCTAATCTTATTCTGCCCTTTTTGGTATTCGGAAACTTCGGATGCAATTCATCTACACGGTTATATTGAGCAAACCCGTAGGTATAAACATTGCCGGGAAATACGAGCTTTACATTATTTTTAATACATGCATCAATCGAAATCTTTAATAGTGGTCTTACTGTTGCTGCCCATTTGTGGTAATGAGTGTTGATACAATAAAACAGTGCCGTGCAATTTTGAGAGGCTTTGATTACATCTTCTGCGTTGAATGCATCGCCGGTAATAATTTTTACATTTGCAGAATCCTTAAAATATTTTTCTCCTTTTTCCTTATCTCTGCAAAGTACGGATACTGTTTTTTCTTTACCTGTTAATTCTGCAACAATGGCTTTTCCAATACCGCCGGTTGCGCCCAATACTAAATAATGCTCATCCATTATAACCCCGTAATTTTCAATAGTTATTTATCAGTTTTATATTCAGCAGAGGAAAAAATTAAGACAATCTTTTTCTTCTCTGTGATGCTTTTTCGTAAAGACTTAAATAACTCTTTGCCGAAACACTCCATGAATAATCTTTATTCATTCCATTACGAATTATCTTTTGCCAAACAGGTTTGTTATGAAAATCATTAACAGCCCTATCTACGGCATGCTGTAATGCATAAGTGGAATACTCTTCAAAAGAAAAACCATTTCCAATATCTAATCCGTAACTATTATACTCATTCCAGTCTTGAACAGTATCTGCGAGTCCGCCCGTTTTACGAACAACCGGCACTGTACCATATTTAAGTGAATATATCTGGTTCAATCCGCAAGGCTCATATTTTGAAGGCATTAAAAATATATCAGAAGCAGCTTCAATTAAGTGCGAGAGATCATCATTGTAGCCGATGTAACTCCAAACTTTTAACGGATTGTTGAAAGCAACGTGACGGAATATTTCTTCGTACTCTTCTTCACCACTGCCTAAAACTACAAGCTGCACATTCATCTGTAAAAGATTGTCAATTATGCCGGCAATTAAATCAATTCCCTTTTGCGAGGCAAATCTTGAGATAACTCCAATTAAAGGAACGTTTTCATCAAATGGCATATGAATAGTATTCAGCAAATACTTTTTATTTTTTAGTTTTCCGCTTAAATCATTTATTGAATAATTAAATGGAAGATGAGAATCGATCTCTGGGTTCCATACCGTATAATCAACTCCGTTCAATATACCGTATAGGTCGCTTTTTCTGCTGTTTAAAAACGGATCCATCCCCGAACCATACTCCGCCGTCAGTAATTCTTTTGCATAAGTTTCGCTTACTGTGTTTATCATATCTGCAAACATAATACCGGCTTTCATAAAATTTACTCCGCCTTCAAATTCTACCGGTCCGCCGGGATAAAAATAATTTCCATTAATTTCGGCTTTACTTAATGTTTCGGTTCCGAACCTGCCCTGGTAAGCAATATTGTGTATTGTATAAATTGTAGAAGTTTGATTGAACATTCTATCCCAACTGTAATTATCTCTTATAAACATCGGCATCAGACCGGTTTGCCAATCATTACAGTGTATAATATCAGGTGCCCATGCAAACCTTTGCAGCAGCTCAATTACAGCTTTAGAAAAAAGTATAAACCTTTCATCCTCGTCATGATCATTAGTATAAATTTTATGGCGGTGAAAATATTTTGGACAATCAACAAAATAAATCGGGACGTTGGAGTTCGGCATTTTGCCCTCAAAAAAATGAACAGCATGTGAATAACCGGCAACCCTAATTTTTATTTCGCCAATGCTGAACATATATTCCAAGTTAAACTTATGTTCATCAACCGTATAGTATTTGGGCATAAATACTTTAATATCGGCGCCCAATTTGTTTAATTCTTTAGGAAGTGATCCGGCAACATCAGCCAAGCCGCCGGTTTTTGCATAAGGTACTATTTCACTCGAAGCAAATGCTATTTTCATAAAACAATATTTTTTTGATTGTGCACTAGTTCATTCATATCGGAACATTAAAATAATAAATATGGGCATCTAAAAAAATTATTGTATGAATTTTGAATTTGGATTAATCATTACGAAAATATTGGATAGAGTTTTAAATCTATTAATATTAGGTTTGAATCAATAAAGTGAGGAAGGTATGCTGCAGAAAATGAAAACTGAGGGAATAGTTTTAATATTAATTTGTACCTGTGTGCTAACGCTTACCGGCTGTGTTACACAAACCGAATCATTGCTGCAACGGGTAGATGTTGACGGCAGCCCGCTTAGACACCCTATAAAAATTACAGAAAACAGAGAAGCAGGCAATGTTAATATAAGAGGCAATTTATCCTTCAATAACAAAAACGAGTTAGCTACTCGAAGCGATAAACATACTAGTGTAAACGAGCAGGGAGTATTTGAAGTTATTGAGGTGGTTGGCGAAAATTATTTTCTTGAACAAGGGGGTGTTAACACTTTTGATTTTAAGGGCGAAAATGTTCATTGGAGAATTCCGGATGTTCAGACTAGAATTGAGTTTGATATAGCTGCTTCAAATAATTTTGCCATTTTTGCCGGACTTAGTTATTCAAAATTAAAAGAGAAAGTTTTCTGGGGAGAGTCAATCGGTCTTGCGTTCTGGGGTGAAAAAAAGAATTGGGGCTACAGGTTTGATGTAAATTTGCATTTTTATAAAATGGGGCTCTCAGCCGAGTACGCAGTTATTGAAGCAACTGATTTTCCGAAAAGAGTAATTTTTATAACTGAGGATAGAATTGATGATTATAAGGATCTTTCATTCGGTTATACAATGAATACAAATAGAAGAGACTGGCTGATAAATGTTTTCTTCAATTATACTTTGGGCTGGCAGACTTTATATGATTTTAGATCAGATGCTATACGAGAAGTTGCATTGACATTTCCCTTTTTAACGCCAAGAGAAATTCATGATAGATTCGAATTTTTTGAAGCTTATCACTCATTTAGCGTGGGATTATATAAAAATATATTCGACATAGGTAGAATTGTATTTGGGGCTAGATATACTAACTACACAGATTCCAAAGGCAGTTTGGAAACGCCTGACTTTTTTATTCAATATGAAATTATTTTTTAATTTTAGCTGCGAATGTTTTAATCTTAAAATTAACAAAGATATACCTTCTAACTATTACTAATAATTCGTACATTTCTAAAGGTTCATTAACAATATCCAGATTAGTTTCAATCCCTAGGTGGATTTATGGAAACTCAGTTTTCCAACAAAAAATTTATTCTGATTGTTGATGCTGTAATCATTTTATTGTGCATTGCCGGATTCTATCAACTGGTCGTCAAACCGGGCTTTCCAACCAATATATCTAATGTTAAAGAGATTTACCCCTATGAGATTAGCGCAGATTCTATAGTAAGCATTAATGGAATCAACGTATCCGATGCTGAAGAGTTAGAAATATTCCTTAATAGAATGAGCATAGAGGATTCGGTTAATATTAAATTCAGTTTCTCTGAGCGAAAATTCCTTTTTCCTTTAATTTCCTTTTACTCTGTTCAGGAACTCATAATAATTACTATAGTAGGTTTACTGTTTATCTTTTCCGGAATTTTTGTTCTTTTAAAGTGTTTCAATCAAACTTACGCGCATATATTTCATTGGAGTTGTTTTGCCACTGCAGCAATTATGTTTATGAGCTGGGGCTCGCAGGGTCAAATTCCTGAATGGATTGGTTTAATTACACATACTGGATATCACGCGGCGTATTCATTTGTGCCGGCATCCATTTTGCATTTTACATTGCTGTTCCCCAAAAAGAAAATAGTTAATAGAAAACATCTGCTGTTGGTTCTATATTCTATTTCTGCCTTGTTCACCATTTCATTAAGTATAAGATTTATCTTTGTATTTATTGAATATTCCGAAATTACAGCAAAAAACTATATTTTACTTTTAGGTCTTGCTCGTTACTATATTGGGATCATAATAATTATTGCAATAGGAATTTTTGTTCACTCCTACACAAGTGCTAAAGAAACATCAGAAAAGAAAAAACTCCTTTGGCTTATGCTTGGATTTCTTATGGGTCCATTTGCATATGCAACATTATGGATTCTTCCATATTCAGTTATTAACCGCCCGCTGATACCAGAAATATTTGTTATTCTATTAATGTCATCCGTCCCGATCACATTCGCAATTTCAATTATTAAATACAACCTTATGGATATACACTTACTGTTAAAAAGAGGTGTCGTTTATTCCATTGTTATAAGTTCAATTTTAATCATATATATAATTGGTTTAGCCTTTTTTGCATCAGAAGTTATGAGTGCTGAATATCCGACCTTCTCAATAATAGGTGTAATAGTAGTTGTAATAATTTTTCAGCCCGTCAAAATGAAAGTTCAAAAGTTTGTTGATAAAAAATTCTTCAGAGTTCATTATGATTTTCGAATAGCAATTAAATCTTTTTTGAAAGAAATAAACGAGTCAAATTCTATTGAGCAGCTTGCAAGCATTTTAGTCACAAGAACTAACGAACTAATACCATTAACGAAAGTTGGATTTTTTATACTTAAAGAACCGGAAAATTATATAAGTCTGATTGCCCATATTAATTTTGATCTACTTGTCGGAAGATCAGTGAAGTTTCAAAAAGGAAAATTAAAAACAGATTTATCGCTTCCCATAGCTTTGCCGAATATTGTGGAGGCTGGTGTAAAGGTTGAATTAGCAGATGTTAATGTTTTTAGGAGATGGGGAATGAGTGTTATTTTTCCTATTAAGTCATCTTCAAAAAAAGTATACGGTTTTTTTGTATTGGGCAACAAAAAAAGCGAAACCCTTTTTAACGCTGAGGATATTGACCTATTAAATAATGCAGCTGCTAATGCAGCTTCAACCATAGAAAGAATAAAACTTCAGGAGGAAGTTATTAGAGAACATTTAGAAACAGAAAGACTTGAAGAGCTTAACAAAATGAAGTCTTACTTTGTATCTAGTGTTAGTCATGAATTAAAAACGCCCTTAACTTCAATAAAAGTATTTACGGATCTATTAAAAGGCGGAGTGACAGGAGAAGATCAGAAATCAAATGAATATCTGGATATTATTGATGGCGAGAGCGATAGACTGACTCGATTGATAAATAATGTACTTAACTATTCAAAAATTGAAAAAGGCATTAAGGAATATAATTTTGAAAAGGTTGAATTAAATGAAGTTATAAATCATGTACATACATGCATGCGTTACGTACTTAAAATAAATGGTTTTGATGCAAAGATCTCAATACCAGAAAAGCTACAGTATGTTTATGCCGATAGGGACAGTATAATTGAAGCTGTTATTAATCTTATTTCAAATTCTATTAAATACAGTAAAAATGAAAAAGAAATTACAATAGCCTTAAAAGATTGCGAAAACTATAAGTGGATAATTGTTGAGGATAGGGGGATAGGTATTTCAAACGAAGTGCAAGCTAAAATATTTGAACCATTTTATCAGGCTGATAATAGAGAAAAACAATATGCTGATGGAGCAGGGCTAGGTCTTTCTATAGTAAAAAATATTATGGATGCTCATAAGGGATCTATTGAGGTTGAAAGTGAGTTAGGGAAAGGGAGTAAATTCATTCTTAAGTTTCCAAGTGAAAAATTTAATGAATAAAATACTAATAATTGAAGATGATCCTGCAATTCAGTTGGGATTGAATAAGCTGCTAAGTGAAGCGGGATTTAGTGTAACCTCTGAATCAGATGGAATGAATGGTATGAATACAGCACTGAAAGAAAATCCGGATATTATTTTACTCGATATCGGATTGCCGTCGTTAAATGGTCTTGACGTTTGCAGAAAATTAAGAGAGGAAAAATATCGAGGTTCAATTATAATTTTAACCTCCAAAGGAGAACAAGTTGATAAAGTAGTTGGCTTAGAATTAGGTGCAGATGATTATATTACAAAACCATTTGACTCCCGTGAACTGCTTGCAAGAGTGCGAGCACAATTGAGGCGGAACAATTTAAAAACCAGCGAAGAGCTAAGTAGAGACCGCAAGCGAAAATTAACTGCAATAATGTTTACGGATATTAAAGGCTATTCAAAAGCAATGCACCAAGATGAATCAGCAGCAATAAAAATGTTGGCAAAGCACAATGAAATTCTCAATAAAATAATATTAAGTTTTGGCGGTAATATTATTGAAATAATTGGGGATGCTTTTTTGGCATCCTTCGATAGTGCTGTTGAATCGGTAAAATGCGGGTTGTCTATTCAAAAAGAAATAGTTGAACACAACAGCAGGGCTGCTAAAAATGAAAGATTTAAAGTGAGGATAGGAATTCACTTAGGTGATGTTGTTGAGTTTGAGGGAAAGATAAAGGGCGATACTTTAAATATTGCTGCACGAATTCAGCAAGCTGCAAGACCGGGTGATGTGTATTTTTCCGAAGACGTATATTCGGCAGTGCAAAATAAAATTGAAATTAATCCGGAAAGTATTGGGAAGTGTAAGTTTAAGAATATCAAAAAAATAATTTCAGTTTACAAAATTGAATGCAATGATTAGTAGGTGAATAAATGAAAACTATATTAATAATTGAAGATGACATAGCAACTTTAAAAGGCTTGGAGGAAACACTGCACCGAGAAAACTATAATGTTATTTGCAGCGAAGATGGGGAGGAAGGTTTTAAAAAAGCTGTGAACGAAAATATTGATCTATTAATTTTAGATTTAATTCTTCCCTCGAAAAACGGAATAGATATTTGCAAGGAATTACGCGCTCAAGGAATTAACCTACCAATTTTAATGCTTACTAGCAAAATTGAAGAATTCGACAAAGTTTTGGGACTGGAAATTGGAGCGGATGACTATGTTACGAAACCTTTCAGTATTAGAGAATTATTAGCTAGGATAAAGGCTTTATTGAGGAGAAAAGCCGAGCTTATTAAAGACATTGAAGAATACACTTTTGATAATGTTCATGTTGACTTTAAAAAGATGCTTGTTCAGAAAAATGAAAAAGAGATCCATCTTTCAGTTACAGAACTAAATATTTTAAAATATTTTATTCAACATAAGGGTGAGGTTATTTCCAGAGATAAGCTGCTTGATGATATTTGGGGGTACGAAGTCTTTCCAACGACAAGAACTGTTGATAATTATATCCTATCACTTCGTAAAAATTTAGAAGATGATCCGCACTCACCTAAACATATTATAACGGTTCACAAAGCCGGGTATAAGTTTATCTGATATTAAACTTTGCACTTTACCGGCACCAATATTTTTCTTTTTAACTTTTTTGAATTTATTAAAAACCCGCTTTTTTGCATGATGTCTTTGAAATACTGAAAGTTTAAAGTAAATGAATGTTATTACAAATATTTTCAGTATAAATTTTGCAATGTTTTCATTTATCGACTGCTGATTGATCAGCTTAATCCATCTTCTAATAATTTTACTTGGCGAATAAAATAATTTATTAACTCGTTTATAAGCAAAGTATATATCATCTTCGGAAAGGTTATTATGTTTGAAGACCAAATGGTCACCGTCATAATGTGAAAGATCATGATCATGTATTCTATGCTCATCATTCAACTGGTTGTAGAGTGGTGTGCCGAATATCGGAACGGTTATAGATGGGAGTATGACAGCCGCACCAATTTCATCAAGTAATTCAGGCAATTCTTCATAGTATTCATTAGTGTCCTCTTCTAGGCCAAACATTAGTCCTACAAATGTTAAAATTCCTTTGCGGTGAAGCTTATCAAAATATTCTTTGTACTCATTAACTTTATTCTGTTTTTTCTGAACTGCAATTAGGCTTTTTTCGTTTAACGATTCCATACCGAGAAACGACATTCTGCAATTTGCTTTTGAAAGCAGATCAATAAACTCATCATCTCTTAAACTTTCCATGCTATATTGAAAACCTATTGCCCAATAATTTAATTTTGCAATTTCTTTAAGAAGTTTTTTGGCATGTGCAAGATCTCCTGAAAAATGATTGTCAAGTATCATTGCCATTTTCTTTTTATACAATGGTAGTTTTTGGGTTGAAGTCAAATCTCTTATTACATCTTTTACAGGGCGAGTTCTAAAAGGGATAGGCTTAATGTTAAGCTGGCAATAAGTACAGCTATGTATGCAGCCTCTTGAAGTTTCGGTTACAATCGGCACAGAGAATTTTGATTCAACTAAATCATATCGGGGAGGCGGAATATCTTTAAGAGAAGGATAATGTTCAGCATGATAAATCTTCTTCAAGTTGCCGCTTATTAAATCTTCAACTATTTTGGGCCATACACCCTGAGCCTCGCCCACTAGGATTGAATCAAAATAGGGAAGAACTAACTCCGGAAATGTTGATGCAAATTTTCCGCCTCCTATTACCAGTTTGCCCTTTTCCCGAAATTTTAATGCAGCCTCAATTGCATGTGGAGCCAAATAATCCATGAAGCTGATTGCAATAAAATCCGCATTAGTATCATAATCGATTGGGCGAACCATTTCATGAAGTACTTCAATTTCAACAATTGGTGGTGTCATCCCAGCAAGCAGAATACCCGGTAATGGAGGCGCGGGTGTTAGAGCAAAATAGGGTCTCTCATCGATTAAATTTTGAAACAGTACAAGTATTAAAAGCTTAGGCTTTTTCATTTCCTTTCTCGAATAATATTTTCAATTTTCTATTGATTTAAATTATTTTACGCTATGCTGCTTCAAGCCTCCCCGGATCTGAATATTTTTTCCATACTCTTTCAACAACACTTATAAGATTATCAATATCTTGTTTTGTATGTGTTGCCATTAGGCTTATCCTGAATCTTTGCTCTGAAATTGGAACAGCCGGATATTCAATTGAATTTAGAAAAATACCCTCTTCATCAAATGCATGTGAGGCTTTTCTAATGTTCATGCCGATAGGTACTTTTAGAGGAATAATACTTGTTTTGGAGTTGATATTTAAACCTATCTGATTCAAAGCCTTTTTTGTATAAGCAATATTATCATTTAGGTTCGTTAATAATTCAGGTTGGTTTTTGATCACATCAAGACCTGCTAAAACTGCTGCCGCAATTGCAGGAGGAAGAGAGGCAGAAAACATATAGGATCTTGCAAAAAACCGCAGGTAACTTATTATTGATTTAGATGAGGTTATAAATCCGCCTGTTACTGAAAATGTTTTGCTGAATGTTCCCATGGTTATATCAATTTTATCTTCCACATTGTAATGTTCTGCGGTACCTCGTCCGGTTTTTCCCATTACTCCCGTACCATGTGCATCATCTAAAATTATGTAAGCGTTATTTGCTCCGGCTATTTTGATAATTTTATCCAACGGTGCGGTATCTCCCTCCATTGAATAAACTCCTTCAACACTAATAAATTTATCTGCGTATGATTGAGTGTTTTTAATTAATTCATTGAGATCTTTCACATTATTGTGTTCAAACGATTGAGAGTTTGCCCCCGACAGTTTAATGCCGTCATAAAGAGAAGCATGACTATTAGAATCATAAAGTATTAAATCATTGCTATTGACCAGCGCTGAGACCAATCCTAAATTTGCACCATAGCCGCTCGAAAAAATCAAGGCATCTTCAGAGCCCTTTAGCTCGGCTAGTCTTTCCTCCAATTCTCTATGTAAATTTGTATATCCATTTAAAAGTGGAGGACCACCAACACCAACTCCATATTTAGATGCTGCCGATTTTGTTATTTCAATAACATATGGATGATTTGCTAATCCTAAATAATTGTTCGATCCAAACATCAGCATTTTTTTTGTCTTTCCTGTGTATCTATCTTTTACGAAAACTTCTCTATCACTAGGAGAAAGAATGCATCGCAAATGCTGTAATTCTTTATTCTTTTGAAGGTTGTTAATAAATGATTCAAAGAATTTGGTTCTTTCCTTTAAATTTTCTTTACGTCCCATTATTAACAATTGGCGAAGATCAAAATTTTCGCAGCCACGGTATTCATTAATCTTTTTCATTTTCTACTCCTAGGCTTCTTTTATAAAACATTTTTTTTAATCAATTATATTTAAGCCATGAGCATAATATTGTTTAAGCCGAGCAAAGTTGACACAATTCGGTAAATGAAATGTCAAAAACTTGTCATGCTGGTTTTTTGAATTCTTCATCCAAATTAGTGAGGGCTTTTAGATAGTTTTTAATATCAAGTTTATTTTTAAGAGGAAGGTTTCTAATTTTTTCAGTATCAATATTAATTATTTTACTATAGAGCGGCACTTTAATTTTGGGTTCCATAATTACAAAACCCAAAAATTCGGGATTCCAGTTGATGGATTCAGCTTTATTTTTGAAAATTAAATCTTGTTCTTTTGATATTGTAAAAATTAGCTCAAACTCACCATGCTGGCCTGCTAAAAGAAACCAAGAAGGGAGGCTCAACTTTTTCAAAATATTTTTTGCTTTATTATCTAATGCGGACTCCCAATTGCAGTTTAGCTCAAAACCAAAATTATTTAACCTCATTAGTTGGTCAAGAGTCGAAAATATTCCATCACTTGTGTCCATACAAGCGGTAGCAAATTTTAGTAGAATTTGGGATTCTTTTAATCTTGCTGTTGGTTTATAATTGTAATTTATTCTTTTTCCATTTAATATTTTTGTCAGTGCAAAAGTATTTCCTGTTCCAATTTTGCCCGATGAATAAAGCAAGTCACCAACCTTACATCCAATTCTTGAAAGGGGTTTTTCCTTGATGATACCTAACGCTGCACCAGATAGAACTAGAATTTTACTATAATTTGTATCGCCCCCAAGAACAAAGGTATTACAGATATTACAAGCATCGCTAATGCCTTGCTGTAATTTAATTAACTCTTTTTGTGAATAACTTTTTGGTATTAATTCAGAAATTACTATTCCCATGGGCGATGCGCCTACTGCCGCTAAATCACTTAAATTTACCATCACAATCATCCAGCCAATTAAATAAGGATCATCATATATTCCCAACTCAATTTCTTCTGCAATGGTATCTGTTGTTATCGCTATCTTGTAATCTGTGTTAAAAGGTGCGTCAATAATTTCAGCATCACTTTCGTGTAATTTATTGAATTGAAAAGGTGATCTTTCAAATTGTTTTGTTAATTCCGAAATGAAATTATTTTCTTCTATCAAATTAATCATTGGCACACCTTTATGTATTTATGATGGACACCAAATTTCACATTGTCGGTTTTTATCACCTCGCCATCAAACTCAACGTAAAATTTTCGTACTGCATCAATTACAATCTCTTTTGCATCCCATGACGAAACATTTTTTAGCAAATGAAATTTGTGTTTTTGTAAAGCACGGAAAAGTTTTAGTCGGGTAATAATATTCATATTGGAAGAAAGATAAATACGTAATAGCCCATTGTCGTAAACGGGATTGCCGCCATAACTTAAATCACCTGAAAAGTGTGGATTTTTCATTATTCCCAAATTTGTGAGCTCAACATGTTTTACCTTTACTCCATCAGAGGATATTTGAACAGATTGATTTTTATAATGAAGAAGAGTTTTTAATGCAGTATAAATTATCGCCCATTTGGTACTCTTTTTTTTGATATATTTTAAGATGCCGGCAGGGTTATTAAAATTAAAATTACCTTTGGCAGTCATTCCAATGCTTGCATTGATAAGAAAATACTTTTTTATGTAATTTTCGTTTTGCCTAAAAGTGAAATATCCAACATCCCGAAATTTTGCATTAGAAAAATCAATCTTGATTGGTGGAGAATCTAATTCTTTTTTGACAGGTTTATAAAAATCATTACTCGACCCTATTCCTATTGCGCCAATCTTTAATTTTTTTATTTCGGCATCACTTACTACTTCCAAAAGCGAGTTTAATAATTGATTTAGTGTGCCATCACCCCCTGCAGCGGTAAAATTAAAATTTCCCTTATGGATATTTTCACGAAGTATTTTCTTGAGATTACAATTTTTGTCCCTCGAGGATAAATAGTAAATTTTTGTGCATGGAAATTTATCATTATAATATTTATTCCATTTTTTTAAAGCCGTTCCTCCACCGGCATCTTTATTTAACAAAATAATCATGGTAGTTCTAAATTTGATTTTCGCTGGGGCGAATTTTCATCGCGCCAACAAATAGTAAATAAAACACAATTAGATATATTGCCCATTCGGGCTTTTGTAAAGAAGAGATAAAAGCAAGCAAAAGGATATATGAATGCAGCACATTTGTAATGGGTTTATGTGATTCACTATCTTTAGTAACTTTGTGTAAACGAAGCTGCCCAATTACCGCATGAATAAATGCTGCTAAAAGAAATAGGTAGGATATAAAAGAGACAGATTGAATGTTTTTTTCAGATATAAGCAGAGACACAGTAAAACCCAAAGCCAACAATGAAAAAACATCACTTACAAACGATGATATTTTTCGACCATAAACGACAACAATAGTTTTATAATGTGTTGCTCTGTCTGCTTCAGTGTCCTTAAAGTATCCGGCAACTACAAAGTTTGCATAGCCGAAGAAAATAACCAAGAGTGTATAAATAATTTTAGGCTGGTTAAATATTATGGATTGTGATCCGCACAAAAGACAAATAATGAATAACATAGCTACTATCCATGAATTATAAAAAGGACCACCCCACCACCGCCTTTTGAAAAATGTATATGTGTACAAACCGATGCCTGAAAATAGACCAAGCAAAAGATTAATTGGATTATAAAAACTAAAGATGGATATGCAGAAGAATAGACCCAATATGCTCATTATTAAAAATTGTTTTCTCGTAACAATATTTTGTGTTAATGGGCGGTATGGTGATGATATCGAGTCAGTATCTATTTGGAAACAATCAGTAAGCACCTGCCCAAATCCATAGGAAAGAAATGCCGCCAGGAATATTATAAAACTATCTAGGGTAGGCAGGTTTGTTGTGAATGACATTCCGGCAATTCCGGTTATTCCGGATACAAATAGCAAATATGGACGCATAGTAATGATGAATGCTCGTATGAACATTATACTAAAAAAACTATGTGGTTTTGTAATAATAGTTTGATTCATTTTTATCTCATCAAAAATACTTTCTGGAAAAACATAGAATAATTATTGGAAGTCTTTGTCATAAAATTGTAAGTTTTTTGTAATAAGTTTTAATATCACATCAAATGGAATTCAGTGAAATTATTTACACCTATTTGACATTTATATGACATTTAATGAATTAGTCAACATTACATTGAAACCGCTTGTTCATAAACAATAACAAGGAGGTCTAAATGAAAATAGTTATTTTTTACTCTGTGTTTATCTTTCTGGCAATTTTACCAGTTACCAGCCAAGCCCAATTAGATACTCTCACAATTCTGCATATCAGCGATACCCATTCGAACTTAGCGCCGCTTGCACCAAGAACTCTAGACCTGGCAGGGACACAAGGTGGAATTGCAAGAGCAGCAACAATTGTCGGTCAAACTAAAATGACTGAACCGAATGTTTTATTTTTTCATTCCGGGGATTTATTTGTAGGCGACTTTTTCTTTAATAAATATTTCGGCGCCGCAGAATTTCAATTGCTTAATGCACTTGGGCTTGATGCCATGGCAATAGGTAATCACGAGTTTGATTTAATGCCATCAACCCTAACGGGTGCTCTCCAAGCTTCTTTTACACCAAACGATGGCTTTCCTTTGCTTTGCTGCAATGCGGTAATTGAGGAAGACTCACTTAATGATTTAAAAACCTATATGGAGCCATATTTTATAAAGGAATTGGGCTCAATAAAAATTGGGGCATTTGGTTTGTTAACCCCGGCTACTAACTTGCTTTCTCTTCCTGAGCCCGCATTTATTGATACAAATATTTTTCAACATGCGGTGTCTTCTGTGGAAGCATTAACACAAGAGGGCTGTGATGTGATAGTCTGCCTCTCTCACCTCGGTTTGGGGCTGGATAGACTTGTAGCCGAAAATATTCCTGGGATCAACTTAATTTTAGGCGGGCATGACCATCATGCTTTTGACACGCCAATTGAAATTTCAAACCCAGCCGGAATTACGACATACATAATTCATTCCGGCGCCTTTTACAAGAGCATAGGAAAAATTGCTCTGCGGTTGAATGGAGGTCAAGTTGAAAATGTTAATTTTAATTTAATTGAACTTGATGAAAGCATACCTGAAGAACCGACAATTGCAGCGCAGGTTAATGGAATGATTGCAGAGATTGAGGCTGATTATGGTCCTGTTTATTCTCAGCAAATTGGAATTGCAGATTCATTTTTCGAAGAATTTCCCAACAATCTTCTCGTCGATGGACCACATGATACACCGGTTGGCAATTTAGTGACAGATGCTTTTAAAAATAAAACTAACACTGACATTGCAATTGAACCGAGCGGATCAACCGCCCAGCCCATTTATAAGGGACCAATTGTTGAGGCTGATATTTTTAGAACTGTTGGTTATGGGTATAATAGTGTAAACGGACTCGGATTTAGAATGGTAACTTTCGACCTTACAGGAATGCAGATATTAGGCGGATTGGAATTCGGGTTGGCAAATATTGAAGAAGATGACGAGTTTTTTATTCAGGCATCCGGTTTAACTTATGATTACTCTCCAAACAATGCACCGTATTCCAGATTAAATTATGTATTAATTAATGGCGAACCGATAAATCCCGATTCGATTTATTCAGTAACTACAAATGAATTTGTACTTGCCGCCCTAGATAAATTATTGGGAGTAGTACCCCAAAATATTGTTCTTTATGATTCGCTATCCGAACACCAGGTGGTTGCCGAATACGTTCAAAACCAAGGGATAATTTATCCTGAAACAGGAAGAATTACAGAGGTTGTTGACCAAAACAATATTGTTCCTTATGCTTTTGAACTGCATCAAAATTATCCGAACCCATTTAACCCATCTACCAAGATTAGTTTTTCAATTTCTGAGCCCGGACACACAGAGCTAAATATTTACAATATTCTCGGTGAAAATGTGATCACACTTTTATCCGAAACCTTAACGACAGGCAAATATGAAATATCCTGGAATGCAACAGGATTTGCTTCAGGAGTTTATTTTTATACTCTAAAATTCAACGATGTGATTCATTCTAAAAAAATGATCTTAATGAAATAATAGAGAACTCGAATTTAAAAAATTGATATTATTAGAAAAGCCGTTATCTCTTGGCGGCTTTTATATTTAAACAGTTTGATGGCTATTTGATATTAATTTCAATTGGCACTAAATAGAAATTGCAGATATCTTTATTGAAAGCACACATGATTTTAAATTCAAATCGAAGCTGAATTTGTGGAATTAAAATAGGATTAAATCAAAAGTGAAGTGATCAACTCTTTATTTTCAGTCTGACCTGATTTCTCATAAGCGTTTAGCAAATTGATCAATACTCTACGCACAATTACTTTTGTACCGGTTTTCATATTCACAATTTTAAGTATCGATTCTAAAGACTGATCCTCTGTCGTCTGCTTTAAATCATTTTCAAAAATTAATCTTCCGCCGTTAAAACAGTCAATTAAAATCAATTCATCCTGCTGAATTATTTTTGCTAAAAAATGACCTGGGAAATTACAGCCTTCGATACTGAAACCAAATTTGGCACCGACAATTATCAGCAGCAGAGCTAAAGTAATCGGCAATCCCTTTCGGTTTTCAATTGCGTAAACCATATTGCTGTTTAGGGGATTGTAATAATCGTCTTTAGAACCATGTATGTTTTTTTCATGAAATAAAAAATTAGCGAGATCAATTTCATCAACAGTGCTGCCCAAATTTCTAAACTCTCCAGCTAATTTTTCCAAAAGCTGTTTTTGTTTACCTCCTTTTTCAAAGCCCATCTGAAAGACTGCAATCAGTTCCATAAATTTTTCTAACTGATCAATTTCATCATCAAAACTTTTCCATTCCTTAAAATTTTCCTTCAGCCAAACCCTTCTGTTTTGTTCCAACAATGGATTAAGAAATTGGTTTTTTTCATCGTTCAGCAGGGATGAAAATTCTATTAAATCAGTTTCTAAATCGGGACCATAGCTTTGTAGTTCCTTGAGAATGTTATCCCGTACTTCAGGTGATTCATCATCAACTAGCGCCAATAAATGTTTTAAGTTTTCTTTTGTTTTCATAACTGATTAAACAAATTTTTTGATAGAATAATTCATTCATTTTAAACAAAAATTAAAATAACAAAAAGGATTAAATTGTAAAGTAGATTGCCTTAATGAAATCGCTAAATGAAAATAGTTAATAAAATAAAAGTAAAGTATTATTTAATTGCAGAGGGTCCGCGCAGCAAACGAATTGGGAACTTAATTATCGCTTCTATCAACTCAAAAACGGATTTTACCGTTATTCCGATTAAACGAAATGGCAATAATAAAAGCCATACAAAAGGATAAACAATTAATGCCAGTAAGGCTAACGGCCAGCAGATTATCAAAAGTATTACCCATAAAAGAAATTTTGTCATTTTTGATTTCCTTTTTAGTAGTTAGACGGATTGAGATAATGTTTTGTTTTAATCGATTTACCGATGAACATTTTCAATTTAATAAATCATTTGAATTTATTAGATTGAAATGTCGTTATTGATTGCAGATGATTAAATATAAAAATTTGGAGAAGAGATGAAACTAAAAGTTATGCTAATAATTTTATTTGTTTGTGTTACTCAATTATACCCGCAGCAAAATAATCCTGAAATAACTTTAGAAGAACTAAGTGAACATGTATTTTACTTAGCATCGGAAGAACTGGAGGGGAGAAAACCCGGCACCGAAGGAGGAATGAAAGCCGCAAAATATATTAAAGATAATCTTAAGGGCAGCGGACTTTCCCCGCTGTACGAAAATGGATTTCAATATTTTGATGTTCTCGCATCAATTGAATATGGGACGAATAATAAATTATCATTTAATAATTTTGAAGGAGAACTTAGCAAAAATTTTGCTCCGCTTGCATTCTCAAAAGACACAAGCATAACAGCCGCCGCCATATTTGTTGGGTATGGATTTGATTTTGAAGACGACAGTTTATCATGGCATAGTTATGACGGTATTGATGTGACAGACAAATGGGCTGTGGTTTTTAGAGGTTCGCCTGATGACGAAGGACATAATAGTCCCTACACAATGCACAGCTCGCTGCGGCAAAAAACATTAAAAGCCCGGGACAAAGGCGCCGCCGGAGTAATTTTTATAAGCGGAAATGAATTTGATGAAACCGATGAACTTATTCCAATCACTCATGAAAAAGCCCCGACACATATTGGTTTACCTGTTGTGCATGTTAAAAGAAATATTATTGATAAACTTTTAGAAGATTATGAAGTAACGACTGAACTGCTGGAAAAGCAATTACTTGAAACTAATGCACCAAATAGTTTTGAGTTAGAAGTACCGATCAGCATTTCAACCGATGTAGAAAGACTGCAGGAAAAAACTCAAAATGTGGAATTCATGATTGAAGGAAGCGATCCTATCTTAAAGGATGAATACATTGTTATAGGTGCACACTACGATCATCTCGGTTACGGCGGCAGCGGCTCGGGCAGCAGAAGACCCGACACTAACGCAGTTCATTATGGTGCTGATGATAACGCATCAGGAGTCGCCTCTGTTTTAGAAGTTGCAGAAAAACTTTATGCCAATAGATCATCACTTAAGCGGAGTGTTTTGGTTTATTTATTCGGTGCTGAGGAGATGGGACTGCTTGGTTCAAAATATCTTGTCAACAATCCGAATATTGAATTGAGCAAAATGAAACATATGATTAATCTCGATATGGTTGGGAGACTTGGCGAGGATAAAGGGCTTACGGTTGGAGGAACCGGCACCGCCCTGGGCATTGAAGATATTTTAAATAGATTAAGTGAAGGGCATAGTTTAAGCATTAAATCTTCACCCGAAGGTTACGGACCTTCAGATCATGCATCATTCTATTCTAAAGATGTACCGGTGCTATTCTTCTTTACAGGCATTCATGAAGATTATCATACCCCCGCCGATGTACCTGAAAAATTAAATTATGATGGAATGAAATCGATCAACGATATGGTTTATGATCTTATTGTTGAACTTGCTAACCTTGATGAAGCACTGGCTTATCAGGAAGCGGGACCAAAAACCAGAGAGACTTCACGTAGAAGGTTTAAGGTGACTCTTGGAATAATGCCCGATGTTTCCGGCAGCGGAGTGAAGGGTTTAACCGCTGACGCTGTAATGGAAGGACGACCCGCCGATTTAGCCGGAATGAAAAAGGGCGACGTTATTGTTGCAATGGAAGGAAAACCCGTTAACGATATTTATGAGTACATGAGCAGGCTTTCAGAGTTTAAACCGGGACAAAGAATAAGCGTTGATGTAATGAGAGACGGCGAAAAGGTTGTGCTGATTGTTGATCTTTGATTATTCTACTCGATGGCTTTGTATGACGGCATCTCGATACGCCCCAAACAACGGTGCTACTCGATGACCTTTCGTCTTTCCACCTGATAGGTGGCTGAGTAACCCCGTTTTTTGGGGTTGTATCGAAGCAACCGACATCTCGGTACGCCCCAAACAACGGGGCTACTCGATGACCTTTTGTCTTTCCACCTGATAGGTGGCTGAGTAATCCCGCAGAGCGGGTTGTATCGAAGCAACCGTCTTTTCGATATGTCCTGTGAACTGATTTATTTCTTGACATAATATCCCTTTAAAGTTATCTTAAATCAGAACAACTAGTCTGATTGGATGTTTTATGCTTTAAGAAAACATATTCACATCCCCCCTGCGATCGCTACTTAATCTATTTTCTTATAGCATTTTCAAATTTTAGATTTTCACTTTTATTTGATGCTAATTAGAATTCGCAATTAACTATTATCAAACAACTATGAAAGTTACAGAACACATCATTCGAGCAGCAGTTTTACTCCTCCTAAGTTTTTCCTTTTTATCAGCCCAAAAACTCCAAACAGAAACAATTAACACAACCAATGGTCTTTCTAATAACAAGGTCTTTCATACATTTCAGGATAGTTACGGTTTGTTATGGATAGGAACGGAGTATGGACTTAATTTATATGACGGTTATAATTTTAAGATTTTTAGAAATAATCCGGATGACCCGGAGAGTATAAATTCAAATGTAATTTGGTGGATAGTTGAAGATTCAGAAAAGAATCTTTGGATCGCTACAGGAGAAGGGGTCTCGAAATATATTCGTAAAGAAAATAAATTCAAAAATTATGATTTGTTTGGAGACTATTTTAGTTCTGTAACTATATATATTGATTCTAAAAAGAATATATGGACTGCCCATGAGACAGAAAATATAAATAAATATAATAAAGAAAATGACTCGTGGGAAAGACCAAAAATTATTCTAGATCCCAATATTACATATGGTAATCCATCACAGATTATGAACATAATTGAAGATAAAGATGATAGGTTATGGGTTGCCTCAATTAGATATGGTTTGTTGTGGTATGATGAGAGAGATACTGTATTTAGGCAGGCTGAAGTCATTTATGAAGATGGAATAAGTAGGTTTACAAATTTTGATAATAATATAGTTGATTTGTTTTCAGATTCTTTGGGTATTCTATGGATTACTTCAAGAAAAGGTATACATAAATATAATCCTGTTTCAAAGAAATTAAAGACCTTAAAAAGGTTCACATTTGGCGAATTTAAGTATGAAAGTGATTTCGGTAATATTACTAAAAGCCCGAATGGTAACATTTGGATAGCTAATCACACAAACGGTCTATTTAAATTTGATGGTATTTCTGATAATTTTAAGAGAGTAACAGTAGCGGGACAAATTTATTCTTCTGATGGGATATCTAATATTGTGATGTCAGATGGTTATTGGGATCAATCTGGTATTTATTGGATTGGGACATTTACAAAAGGTTTAATTAAATATAATCCAAATAAAAAAATATTTAATCACTATGCTCATGACGAGAACAATAAAAACAGTATAAGCCATTCTTACATATATAGCGTATTGGAGTCAAAAGCTCATCCAGGTAAAATTTATGTGGGAACCCGAGGTGGAGGATTAAACATATTTGATACCCAAACAAATAATTTTTCTACAATTCCGATTGATTTTTATAAGGATTATTATGGCGGATCAGTTCGATCAATTCTAGAAGAGGAAGATGGTTCTCTATGGCTTGGTACTTCGGGTGATGGTTTATTGAAAATGAACCCGGAGAGGCAAATAATTAAAAGGTTTATTCCAGATTCATCAGATGTAAATAGTATTTCCGGTGATTGGGTAAGAGTTATTCGTAAAGATTTATCGGGTAATTTATGGATTGGTACAAACACCGGTGGATTAAATTATTTTGATATAAAGAGAAATTTATTCAAAAATTTTAATAAACCATTTATCCGTTATTCACAGAAAATTATAGACTTAATTAAAAAGAAAATTAGCACTGACTCAGATAAAGCTAAAATAATAGAAGTTGGTGATTTTCAAAAATTATCGTCCACGTTTGAAGTCAAAAATCAAGGAGATTATTTGGTTCTTTCTGGAGGAGAAGGAACTAGTTTTGATCCCCTAATGTGGGACTATGGTTGGATTGAGGATAGTAAAAAAAATATAATCTGGGATTCTAAAAAATATGCTTCAACTTATTATCTCGGAGGCGCAAGTAAGAATAGAATTGCTATGGAGGTCCTCTCACTTGATGCGGGGAAATACTCACTAAAATATGAATCCGATGATAGTCACAGTTTTGGGAATTGGAATGCAGTTCCACCTATTGATGATGAACTCTGGGGTATAAGAATATTCAAAATTGATGATGTCAACGAACTTAAGACTATTAAAAAGCTGTTAGATGAAAGTGTAAAGGACTTTGGGATTAATGGAAATAATATTAGAGCTATACATATAAGTCAAAATAATAATGTTTGGGTAGGTACATATCAGAACGGCTTACACAAAATTAACTTGAATCAAAAAAATGTTAAAACTTATTTATTTGATAATAAAGTTAATTCGGAGGGGAGTAGATTTAACATTAATGATATTCATGAAAATAGTGACGGAAGTTTTTGGCTCGCTACAAACCGCGGACTTATTGAATTCGATCCAGTTAAAGAAACTTATAAATATTTTAGAGATCAAGATGGTTTACCTACAAATGTTATCCAATCGATTTTACCGGGGGAAAATAATGAATTGTGGCTGGGTACGCTAAATGGTCTATCCAATATGAAAATTGGTCTTACCGGAAAAACAACATTTGTAAACTATGGTATTGAAGACGGTTTAGGTGGTATGGAGTTTTATAGATTAGCAGCATTAAAATCAAAGACGGGTAAATATTACTTTGGCGGTGATCATGGATTGAATGAATTTGATTCAGAAAAATCAATTAGTACTCCGCCAAAATTATATTTATCAGATTTTAAAATATCTAATGTTTCTTTTATGGAAATATTTGAGGATTCACTAATTGAGGCCTATTTAATGGATTTAGATGAGCTTTTTCTTAATCATGATCAAAATGATTTAAGTTTTGAATTCACGGCACTTCACTTTTCTAATCCTAGAAAAAACAATTATTCACATCAGTTGGTTGGTTATGAGGATGAGTGGGTATATGATAACAATCGTATTGCTACTTATACTAACTTAGATCCCGGGAAATACACATTTAGATTCAAAGGTTCAAATAATGAGGGCATTTGGAATGAAAAAGGTAAATCCATTTCGATTATTATTAGTCCTCCTTTCTGGCAGACTTGGTGGGCTTATCTAGGATATGGTTTTATTTTTCTTGCTGCATTTTATGGAGTGGATCGAGTTCAAAAAAGAAAGTTATTGCGTAAAGCAAAAGAGAGAATGAAAATTCAAGATGCAGAACATAGGGCAGAAACCGCTGAACTACAGGCAAAAGCTACCGAAGCACAATCTAAATTAATCCAAGCTGAAAATGAGAGAAAAACTAAAGAATTAGAAGAAGCGCGAGAATTACAATTATCAATGCTCCCAAAAGAACTCCCTAAAATAAATAACTTAGATATTGCAGTATTTATGAAAACAGCAACTGAAGTTGGCGGCGATTATTATGATATCTCACTTAAAGATGATGGGTCAGTCAATATTGCCATCGGTGATGCGACTGGTCATGGAATGAAAGCCGGTACACTTGTTTCAATGATGAAATCGTTATTTACAGCAAATTCAGTAGTTCACGAAATGAAGGACTTTTTTACTTCATCCAATACTGCATTAAAAAAAGCGAATATGGAAAGAATGATGATTGGTTTTGCAATGATTAACATCAATGGAAATAAAGCAATATTAATGAATGCCGGAATGCCCCCAATTTATCTTTTTAAAAGCAAACTTAACGAAGTTGAAGAAATTGATTTACATGGCACCCCATTGGGCGCGCTCTTAGGTACAAACTATAATCATCGTGAAATAGTAATTAACAATAACGATATATTTTTATTGATGAGTGATGGATTTCCGGAATTGCAAAATAAGAGCAACACTATGTATGGCTACGAAAGAGTTAAAAAAACATTTAAAAGTATTGCAAATAAATCTCCGGAAGAAATTATAAAATGTTTGGAGTCAGAGGTTATAAATTGGAAGGAAGATAATGATCTGAATGATGATGTGACATTCGTTGTAATAAAAATAAAATAATCATTTTGGTTTAGTATATGAATCTTTATAGGAGTGAATAATGAAAGTACTAATGACTGAAACCGCAAATGGGGCAGTTCTTAAACTAGAAGGAAAAATGATGTTAGGTTATGAAGCTAACGATTTTCATGAAGCAGTGCTTACTGCAATAGAGAATAACAAAAAAAATATTGTGGTTGATCTAAGTGATGTTAAATTTATTTCTAGTTGGGGAATAGGAATATTAGTTTATGGTTACACAACAGCCACCAACGGAGGGGGCACTTTCAAATTAGCTGCAATGCCCCAAGATATAAAGAATATATTGGTGAAGGTTAAACTTGATAAAATATTTGAACAATTCGAAACAGTCGAAGAAGCGTTAATGATATGACAATAAGGAAAAGGAGTTTTGATAATTAATCTTTAATTATTCTACGCTATAGCTTTGTGTGACGGCATCTCGATACGTCCCAAACAACGGGGCTACTCGATGACCTTTCATTTTTCAACTGATAGGCGGCTGAATGTGCCAAATATTTTTGTTCAACCACTAACGTGGTTGAGGCGGGATATAGGTCTGCACGGGCTACAAACATTGAACCGCTAATGCGGTTTAAAAAATATCTGCAAAATGTTTAAAGATAATCGAATTGGAATTTTAGTTTTATATTTTTTGACGGCGTAGGCGTCCAATGTTTGTAGCATAGAAAGCAAAACAATACAACCCAACCGCAGCGCGGTTGAATTTTTCTTTGCAATTAATATGCATAGATTAACGAAGTGACGGGCATCTCGGTACGCCCCAAACAACGGGGCTACTCGATGACCTTTCTTCTTTCCACCTGATAGGTGGCTGAGTAATCCCGCAGAGCAGGATGTATCGCAGCCCCGGTAAAGGAAGTAGAGAAAATTAAGCAACAACCTCAATCACCTTCTTACAAAATTCCGTGCAAAACTTAACAGCTGCTTCAGGCGATTGAAAATCATTTTTCATCAGCAGCTTAGCAACATTTTTATCCTGCTTAAATTGAATATCATTCGGATAATACTCAACAACATACTGCATAAGTTTAGAGAATGATTTTGTGTAAAATTCCTCGCGCTCGGGTTTAGGAAGTAAGAATGAGATTTTGTCGCGTGTAATTACGATTCTCTCAAACAGAGCAATGGAAGCATAAAGCCGCAGAACTGCAATTGACATTAGTCGTTCTATGATTACGGGAACCTTGCCGAAACGATCTTCCATCTCTTCCTTAATTTCATCAAGCTCTTCAATTTTTATCATTGAGAACATTGCCGAGTAAAAACTAAGTCTATCTGATTGATCCGGCATGTAGCTTTGCGGAATATTGATCTCAAAAAATGTATCAACAGTCGGTTCGGACCGTTCCATAACTTTAGGCAAATCTTTGAAGACATCTTTAAACTCTGCGTGCTTCAATTCATCAACTGCTTCATCGAGCATTTTAACGTATAAATCAAATCCGACTGAATCAATCGCTCCGCTCTGCTCGGTGCCGAGCAAGTTTCCCGCACCTCTGATTTCCAGATCACGCATTGATAAATTAAATCCTTCACCGAGATCTGTGTATTCTTCAATCGCCTGCAGTCTTCGCACTGCTTTTTTTGTTACTGTGTTCATCGAAGGCACAAGCAAATATGCATAAGCTTGTTTATCTGAACGCCCAACCCTACCCCTTAATTGATGAAGTTCCGCAAGTCCAAATCTATCGGCACGATTTATAATTATAGTATTAACATTTGGAATGTCGAGACCAGATTCAATTATTTTTGTTGAGATCAAAACATGGAATTTTTTATTAAGAAAATCATGAATGACTTTTTCAAGCAGCGATGGTTTCATTTGTCCGTGCGCAACGCCGATGTTTATTTCCGGAATGTGTTTCTGAAGATAGTCTGCAATCTTATCAATCGATTGAACGCGGTCATGAACAAAATAAATTTGCCCGCCGCGTTTTATTTCTTCCATAATCCATTCGCGGATTTTAACAATATCAAACTTATCAACCTTTGTATAAATGGGCTGGCGGTTCGGCGGCGGAGTTGCAATTATTGATAGATCACGAGCGCCCAGCAATGAAAGATTTAGTGTGCGCGGGATTGGAGTTGCCGTTAAGGTCAGCGTATCAACATTCAATTTTATTGCGCGTAATTTTTCCTTTGCCATTACGCCAAAGCGATGCTCCTCATCAATGATCAGCAGTCCCAAATCCTTAAACTTAATATCTTTTGAAAGCAAGCGGTGCGTACCAATTATAATATCAACAGTACCTGCAGTCATGTGCGCCAATATTTCTGTTTGCTGCGCCTTTGTTTGGAATCTTGAAATTGCAGCAACCTTAACCGGGAACTGAGAAAGCCGATCTTTAAAAGTATTGTAATGCTGCTCGGCTAAAATTGTTGTTGGAACAAGAAGAGCAACCTGCTTGCCGTCATTAACAGCTTTAAATGCTGCGCGTACGGCAATTTCAGTTTTCCCAAAACCAACATCACCGCAAACCAGCCTGTCCATTGGGTTTTCGGTTTCCATGTCGCTTTTAACATCTTCCGAAACTTTGGATTGATCAGGAGTGTCTTCATAAAAGAATGATGCTTCAAGCTCCTTTTGCCAAATTGTATCTTCGCTATATGATATTCCTTTTGTTGCCTTCCGTTTTGCATAAAGAGAAATAAGTTCACGAGCAGCTTCTTTAATTTTAGTTTTAACTTTTTTCTTGGTCGACTTCCACTCGTTGCTGCCGAGAGTTGAAAGACGCGGTGCTGCATTTTCCTTCGATGCAAATTTTTTAACAAGTCCGAGATAATTTAAATTTACATAAACCACTCCGCCTTCAGCATAAAGTATTTTTATGCTCTCTTGTTCTACCAATCCAATTTTAATTGTTTCCAAACCAACATACTGACCAATCCCGAAGGTCTCGTGCACAACAAAATCACCCTTCTTAATGGAGGCAAAATCTTTTACGCGCGACTTGTTATACTTCTGCCTTCTTGAAATTTTTGTCCGGTAGGGTTTATTAAAAATTTGGTAATCGCTGATGATTAAAAGCTTTTCCTTTTTTGATAGAAAGCCTTCCTTAATTGCAAGTACGGCTGTTTTTATTTTTCCTATTTCTAAAAGTTCGCGAAGCTCAGGTTTGAAGTCTGAAAGTAACTCAAACAAACGCTTTGCCTGCATTTCATTCTCGGCGCTTATTATCACATCAAAACTAGATTTGGCATACTGAGTAAGTACATTGAAGAGCAGTTCAAAATTTGAATTGATTGTCGGTGCCTCATTATATCCAAGCCTAATTACATTTTCGTTACTTTGTAATTCATCTTCAATTACCCACAAAGCATCTGTTTGAAATAAACTTTCCGGATTAAACTCATCTTCAAATTCCGGTTTTCCGTTTCCGATTTCTTCAACAGCGGCGGGTTCATTTTCCGTTTCGTAAAGCTCTTCCTTAAGCTCATTGTCAATATCATCGGGAATTATCTCTGCCGCCGCCGCATGAATTTTCTCCTCTTTAAGCGAAAGTTTCTGCATCTCAAACTCAGAGGCAAAAACAAGCGGCTTGTTTAAGTAATCAAAAATAGTTGAGGTATATTCAACATCCCCTTCAGAAATTGAAGAAGCAAGTGTTGCAGATTGTTCACGCCCCGATGAGCGTTGACTGTCAACATCAAAGTATCTTATTGATTCGAGAAAATCTCCGTCGTATTCAATTCTGCAAGGTTGTTTTTCACTATACGACCAAAAGTCAATAATAGAGCCTCGAACGGCAAACTCGCCCGGACTGCCGACAAACTGCTCCCTATTATAATTGAGCATCGACATATATTCAATCACTTCATCGTAAGTAATTTCACTGCCGACCTCCAATCTTGTTGTTGTGTTTTCAACATTTTCTTTCGAGGGCAATTTTACTTTTAGAATATCGTAAGTTGAAAGAAGAATTACTTTATCGCGGCTGTTTAAATCAGTTAAACTTTCTTGTAATGAATCATTAGTCAGTTTGTCAATTGCAATTGTGTTATCCGATAATCCGAGTACATCCATTTCAACTTTTGTTTCGTTCACCTCTTTGATGGTTGGCGAAAGCAAAAGAATTTGTGAATTGGATTTGATTAATCTATTAAGAAAAAGAGATTTTGTTGAACCATGTAGCGGCGAAACATAAATTTTATTTGAAGGATGTTCCTTTTTCTCTATCTCGTTTATTAAATGATTAAATGACTCAAGTGATTCAAATTTATTAAGGACTAAAGATTTCATCAACAATTTTCCACGGTTAAAATTTTAAAATAGATATACCGCACCAATACAACAAAGTATGCTGCGAGAAATGAAATTCGAATTATAACAGATTACAAATTTCTAGAAGACTAAAATAAGGAAGATTAAAGATTTAGAGAAGTTAATAATTTGGCTCATTGTTATCCGATTGTATTCCGGTTGTTATTCTGTAGTAATTCAGTGGGAATTCAATTGTAACCCTCCTTTACATAAATTCTTCGTCGGGTAAGTTTGTTTCGCTTCATTGGTTTTTCTAAAAGGAGTTATTCATTGAAATTTTATTTAATTAGTTCTCATTTTCAAAAACTTAATAATTATGTTAAATTGAACATTAATTCTCTTAAAAGATTAGGAAATCCAATCAATGACAAATCTCCGAGCGCCTAAGCACAAAGAATTAAAACCCGAAGACTTAAAATGGAAATGTAACCCGGACGAATTAGGATTTGAATCAACAAGTAATGTAAAACCTATTGATGGTATTGTTGGACAAGAACGTGCAGTAAAGGCTTTAAAATTAGGGGTCGATTTAAGAAGCCCCGGCTATAATATTTTTCTAACCGGTTTATCCGGTACCGGAAAGGCGACAACAGTAAAAAAAATGCTTCAAGAACTGAGTCCCGATAGCCAGGCATTAAACGATTATGCTTATGTAAATAATTTTAATGATTCTGATAAACCAATGCTGTTAGTTTTTTCTGCGGGTAAAGCTAAAACATTTAAAAATGATTTAGCTTCTTCAATTAAATTTTTGCAGGAAAATATCCCGCAAGTTTTAGAAAATGAAAATTTTGTTTTGCAGAAAAAGCAGCTTATATCTCATTATAATGATCAGCAGCAGAATATAAAAAATACATTCGAAGAAAAATTGCGTAAAGATAACTTTACCTTAGGGCAGGTAAAAGTTGGTGAAGTACCCAGACCTGAAATTTTTGCACTAATTGAAGATAAGCCTGTTTTTATCGGTCAATTAGATGAACTTGTTCTTGCAAAAAAAATTACTAAACAGAAAGCTAAACAGATTACGAAAAAATACACTGATTTCCAGGATGAACTTCAGTCAGTATTTAAGCAGAGCATGCAGTTGAGTCAAGAGTTTCAGGAAAAAATAATCAGTTTAGAAATTAATTCAGTAAAGGATATCATCGAGGCTACACTTACCGAATTAAAATCAAAGTATCAGTCCAAAAAGGTTACCGGATATTTAGATCAAGTTGCTCAAAGCATTTTAGATAATTTGGATATTTTTAAAGGACAAAGACCAAGTACCGAGGAATCCGGCGAAGGTTATATTATTGACTACATGAAAGATTATGAGGTTAATATTATTTTAGATAATTCCAATAAAAAAGAAAGTCCGGTTGTAATTGAAACAACTCCAAATTACAGTAATCTTTTTGGAATGATTGAAAAATACAGTGATGGAAGAGGCGGATGGCTTGCCGATTTTACCAGAATTAAATCCGGTTCGCTGCTTAAAGCAAACGGCGGTTACTTAGTAATCAACGCAGCAGATGCATTCAATGAACCCGGTGTGTGGAAAACGCTTAAGCGTGTTTTGATGTACGGAAAATTAGAAATTCAGGATATGGCTAATGTTTATCATTTTTCTCCTTCAATACTAAAGCCCGAAGCAATAAATGTTGATACAAAGATATTGTTAATCGGCAGCAATTATATTTATTCGGTGCTTTCAGGCTATGAAGAAGACTTTAAAAAAATATTTAAAGTTAAAGCTGAATTTGATTATGAGATGAAGCGAACTGATAAAAGTATTGTTGAGTATTCAAAAATAATTAAAAAATTAATAGACGCTGAATCACTTTTAGAATTTAGTTCGGGCGCAATTGCAGCAATTATTGAATACGGCTCCAGGTATGCCGGAGAAAAAAACAAGCTGACAGCACGCTTTTCATACATTGCTGATTTAGTTAGGGAATCATGTTTTTGGGCTAGAGATGTAGGTGAAGAGCTTGTAACTGAATATTCAGTTCACCATGCGTACAATGCAGCACGGGAAAGGCACGGTCTTTATGAATCGAAAGTTAATGAAATGATCAAAGAAGGTTCAATGCTTATTGATACTGATGGTGCCCGAGTTGGTCAAATTAATGGTCTGGCAGTTTATGGAAACGGGCATTACTCATTCGGTAAGCCGACAAGAATTACAGCCACTGTATCTTTAGGAACCGGTAATATTATTAACGTTGAACGGGAAGCAGGCTTAAGCGGCAGCTCTCATAACAAAGGTGTGTTAGTAATTACAGGTTATTTTAGAGAAAATTTCGGAAGAAAGATTCCGCTATCATTCCAGGCAAGTTTAGTGTTTGAACAAGGTTACGGAAAGATAGATGGTGACAGTGCTTCAATAACAGAAGTTTGCGCATTGCTTTCATGCATATCAAATATACCGATTAAACAATCGCTGGCTATTACGGGCTCTGTTAATCAAAAGGGAGATATTCAGCCGATAGGCGGAGTAAACGAAAAAGTTGAAGGCTTTTACGAAATTTGTAAAGCCCGCGGATTAACTAAAAAACAGGGTGTGATTATTCCGAAGCAGAATGTAAAAGACTTAATGCTTAAAGATGAAATTGTTGAGGCAGTTAAAAATAAAGAGTTCCATATTTATTCTGTTTCAAAAGTTGAAGAGGCTGTTGAAATTTTAACAGGGGTGCGTGCAGGAAAATTACTAACAACCGGATGGCATCAAACTAATACAGTATTTGGAGCTGTTGAAAAAACATTAAGGGAAATGAGAGCAAAAATGAAACCGGTGATGAACAAAACTCCCTCGGCACCGCCTAAAAAGAAATCAGTAAAAACTAAAAAGAAGAAATAATTTTATGCCGCTAAAAAACTTTGCTAATACAAAAATACTTGCAACCATTGGTCCCGCAACCGATAGCGTTGAAACAATTTCAGCATTAATTGATGCAGGAATTGACGGGGTAAGACTTAATATGTCTCATGGTTCATTGGAGAATTTTGAAGAATTATTTACAACAATTCATAATGTTTGCGTCAAACGTTCAACACCGCTTGCAGTGCTGGCTGATTTACAAGGACCAAAAATTAGAGTGGGAGATTTAGAAGAAAAGGAAATCTACCTAAGCCAAAATGATAAAGTTGAAATAACAACAGAAGATATACTCGGGACTCGTGAAAAAATTTCTTGCAATTATAAAAACCTACCGCACGATGCCGATATTGACGACAAAATTTTAATTGATGACGGCTTAATTAAACTGAAGGTTGTTGAGATTAAGGATAAATCTGTTGTTTGCAAAATTATTGAAGGCGGAGTATTAAAGCCGCGTAAAGGAATGAACATGCCGGGCATGAAATTGCGCATGTCATCGATAACGGAAAAAGATAAAACCGACTTAAAGTTTTTGCTCAAACACCGTGTAGATTTTATAGCTTTATCTTTTGTTCGGGAGGCTAAGGATATTTATGAATTGAAAGAACTGCTGAAAAAAGAAAATGTAACGAAACAAGTAATTGCAAAAATTGAAAAGCCGGAGGCTGTAAAAAATTTTGATGAAATACTAAAAGCCGCCGATGGTATTATGGTGGCGCGCGGTGATCTTGGTGTTGAAATGGATCCGCAGGATGTACCGATTATTCAAAAAGAGATTATCCGTAAATGCAGAGCCGTGGGTAAACTTGTAATTACGGCAACGCAAATGATGGAATCGATGATCAAGAATCCGATACCAACTCGTGCCGAGGCATCCGATGTAGCAAATGCAGTGTGGGACGGCACCGATGTAGTAATGCTTAGCGCCGAAACATCAATAGGCAAGTTCCCGGTAGAATCTGTTAAAGTTATGAATGATATTCTGCAGAAGAGTGAAAGTCAGCATAATTATTTCAGCAAGCATGATTTTGATATTCCCGATGACTTGGAAAGTAATTTATTTGATAGTACCGGTATGGCAATTACTGAAATTACAAAACGTGTTAATACTGATTATGTAATTATTTTTACACACAAAGGAAGAAAAGCTAAAGCTGTAATAAAATACCGCCCGCCATGCCCTGTAATTGTTTTTTCCGATAGTTTTGAAACACTTAATATTCTAAACTTGCATCATGGTACATACCCTTTATTTAAAGAGGGTTTTGATCTGGAAGAAACCGTTATTGAAAAATCTCTTGCATTGTTAAAACGTAAAAAAATCATAAGGAAAAATGATGTATTGCTTTTTGCATCCGGTGCGCCTTATACAGATTTAGACAGGAAAAATTGGAATAGGTTTGTAGTTGTTTAGTGATTGAAATTTTCATATCATTTTTAGCAAATAGATCACTGAAAAAAGTAAAAAAATAAAATTATGAATGAATTTAAATTAGCAAAATGGTGGAAAGAAACAGACAATGACAAACTGCTCTGTACCCTTTGTCCGCGTTACTGCACTATTGGTGAAGGGCAAAAAGGATTTTGCTACATAAGAGAAAATATTGACGGCAAACTTTATTCAACCGGATACGGAAGACCAACGGGATTTGCTATTGATCCTATTGAGAAAAAACCGCTAAGTCATTTTTATCCCGGGACAGAAATTTTAAGCTTTGGAACAGCGGGCTGTAATTTAGGTTGTAAATTTTGTCAGAACTGGAGTATGAGCAAAGCAAAACTTGATGATGTAAATGCACTGAAAGCCTCGCCTGAAGACGTTGTTGATATTGCTGAAAAGTATGGAGTTAAATCGATTGCATACACTTACAATGATCCCACAATATTTGGTGAGTATGTTATTGATATTTCTAAAATTGCGAGAGAGGAAGGAATTAAGTCAGTAATGGTAACAGCAGGCTATATTGATAAAGAAGCCCGTAAAGATGTGTTCAAATATATTGATGCTGCTAATATTGATCTTAAAGCATTCTCAGAAACATTTTATCATAAAATAACTTTTTCGCACCTTGCAGATGTTTTAGATACTTTGGTTTGGTTAAAAAATGAAACTGATGTTTGGTTTGAAATTACTACACTTTTAATTCCCGGTGAAAATGATTCGGATGAAGAAATCACAAAAATGTGTGATTGGATAGTAAAAAATTTAGGAGATGATGTTCCGATTCACTTTACTGCTTTTCACCCGGATTTTAAGATGAGAGATAAAAGCCGCACACCCGGCAGCACATTAATTCGTGCAAAAAACATTGCACAAAAAGCAGGTATAAAATTTTGCTATGTAGGCAATGTTAATGATGTTAAAAATCAAACAACTTACTGCCCAAACTGCGGTAAAGCTTTAATAGAAAGGGATTGGCATTCTGTGCAGAGCAACAAGCTAATCGGTAACTACTGCTTTAGTTGCGGTACAAAAATTTCCGGGGTGTTTAATTAACTGCTAATTTTATTATGAGTTAAATATGGAAGATATTTTTAAGTCGGCAATTGAAAATTTACCGGTCCCGGCATTGTTCTTAAATGAAAAGGGTATAATAAAATTTGCCAACATAACCGCCAAGGAAATCTTTAATTCCGATAAATTAGAAGAAAAAAATATTCGGGATATTATTCCTTTTCCCGAAACCAAGAAGATTGATGAAATAATTTCGTGTGATCAAAAATTCAACATTATAATTCCTATTGGCGAAATACTTTTTGACTTTGTAATTAAAGGAAACAATAAATTTAATTTAGCGCAGATGTACGGTTTTGATGTTACTGATTTGAAACGAAAAGAGCGGGCATTAAACTTAGCAATATCTCAAGCCGATGAAGTTAAGCAAATGGAAAAAGATTTTCTGGCAAAAGTTTCTCACGAGGTACGCTCGCCCCTTTTGGTTATTGAGGGATTTACTGAATTACTGATTGGTGAGATTGATAATAATTTGCGTGATGAATTTGAACCCTTTTTTTATGCAATAAATAATAGTGGGAAAAGATTGATCCGCGCATTTGATTTAGTGCTGCATAACTATCAACTGCACACGCGTATTTATCATCCAATTTTTGAAAAAGTAAATTTACGTGAAGCTGTTCAAAACACTCATAAAGCATTTTACTCATTTGCAACAGAGAAAAAAATAAAATTTACAACTCATTTTAATTTAACTGAAGATCCAATTATTGAAACGGATCAAAATTCAGTTGAACAGATTTTAGCGATATTAATTAATAATGCTTTCAGTTTTACACTTCAGGGCAAAATAAGTCTGCAGGTTTACGATACAGGAGATAAAATAGCCGTTGATGTTATGGATAGCGGAACCGGAATACCCGATGATTTGTTCGGTATTTTAAATAGATACTTTTCAGGCGAATACAAAGGCAGCCTTAGCAGCTATGAGATTACCGGCTTAGGGCTGGAAACAGTAAAAATGTTTTGTGATTTAATTGAAGCTGAGATGACAGTTAAAACAGTTTATGGCGAAGGTTCGGTTTTTACATTTAAAGTTAAAAAGATGAATAAAAAAATTACTGAAAAGAAAGAGAATCAAGCATCGAATATTTATTATTTACCTTCAACAAAAAAGCCCGGCAATGTAATTTAACCGGGCTTTTTAAAAATAGAATTAAACTGAACTATTAATATCTGTAATAATCCGGCTTAAATGGACCATTAACTGTAACGCCAATATATTCAGCTTGTTCTTCAGTTAGCTTATCCAATTCAACACCAATTTTTTCAAGATGAAGCTCCGCAACTTTTTCATCTAAATGTTTCGGCAGCATATAAACTTTGTTTTCGTATTTGTCAGGATTATTCCAAAGTTCAATCTGTGCTAAGGTTTGGTTTGTAAATGAATTTGACATAACAAAAGAAGGATGACCCGTTGCACAGCCTAAGTTGACTAATCTTCCTTCAGCTAAAACAATTATTTCCTTTCCATCAACAGTATACATATCAACTTGAGGTTTAATAACATCTTTTGTATCGCCGTAATTTTTATTCAGCCATGCCATATCAATTTCATTATCGAAGTGACCGATATTGCAGACTACGGTTTTATCTTTCATCAATTTGAAAGCTTCGCCTGTTACAATATCTTTGTTGCCTGTTGCTGTCACAACAATATCAGCTTCCGGAACAGCGTCTAAAAATCTTTTAACTTCAAATCCTTCCATAGCAGCCTGCAGAGCACAAATAGGATCAATCTCACTAATCAAAACTCTAACACCAGCATTACGAAGTGATTCTGCCGAACCTTTACCAACATCGCCATAGCCTGCAACAACCGCTACTTTTCCAGCCATCATTAAATCTGTTGCTCTTCTTAATGCATCAACCAATGATTCACGGCAGCCGTATTTATTATCAAATTTAGATTTTGTTACTGAGTCGTTTACATTAATTGCGGGTACGGGCAGTGTTCCTTTTTCCACTCTCTCGTATAAACGATGAACACCGGTTGTTGTTTCTTCGGATAGACCCTTTATGTTTTTAACGAGTTCAGGATATCTATCTAACACCATGTTTGTTAAATCGCCGCCGTCATCAAGAATTAATGTAAGAGGCTTTCTTTCTTCGCCGAAAAATAATGTCTGCTCAATACACCAGTCAAACTCTTCCTCGGTCATACCTTTCCATGCATAAACAGAAATACCTGCATCGGCAATTGCCGCAGCAGCATGATCTTGAGTAGAAAAAATATTACATGATGACCAGGTAACTTCTGCGCCAAGTTCAATTAGCGTTTCAATAAGAACCGCTGTTTGAATTGTCATGTGCAGGCAGCCGGCAATTCGAGCACCCTTTAGTGGTTTTGATTCTCCGTACTCTTTTCTTAAGGACATTAATCCCGGCATTTCGGCTTCGGCAAGCGTAATTTCTTTTCTTCCCCAAGCTGCTAAGGAAATATCCTTTACTTTATATTTTATATACTCTTTTGTTGCTACTTCACTCATTTTTTATCCTTTGTTTTATTATACTTTACAAACTTATCAACTAAATCTAATTTTTCCCATGTGAATTCTTTTCTACCAAAATGACCATAAGAAGATGTTGCCTGATAAATTGGTGATTTTAAGTTTAATCTTTTGATAATCCCTTTCGGTGTTAAGTCAACTTCTTTATTTATCATATCTGCAATTTCAGAATCGCTTATTCTTCCGGTGCCATTGGTATCAACAAAAATAGAAACCGGTTCTGCTACACCAATTGCGTACGAAACTTGAACCAAACATTCTTTTGCTAGTTTGGCTGCAACTACATTTTTAGCAATATGTCTTACAGCATAAGTTGCGCTCCTATCAACCTTGGATGGGTCTTTTCCTGAAAAAGCTCCGCCTCCGTGAGGCGCCCATCCTCCGTAGGTATCAACAATAATTTTTCTGCCTGTTACTCCGGTATCACCATGAGGTCCGCCAATTTCAAATTTACCGGTTGGGTTAACAAAGTACTTTGTTTTTTTATCGATGTACTTTGCGGGAATAACTTTTTTAATAACATTTTCAACTACATCTTTTTTAATCTTACTTTGTTTAACGCCGCCATCGTGCTGTGTTGAAATTACAACTGCATCAACCCTTATTGGTTTATGATTATCATCATATTCAATAGTTACCTGAGATTTTGAATCGGGTCTGAGGTATGGCATCAGTTTATTGTTTCGCTTCCTAATATCAGAAAGTTTTTTTACTAATTTATGAGCAAATACAATAGGCATAGGCATAAGCTCCGGTGTTTGATCGCAGGCATAACCGAACATAATTCCCTGGTCGCCGGCACCTCCGGTATCAACGCCCATTGCAATATCGGGTGACTGAGAATGGATTGAATTTAATACTCCGCACGATTCCGAATCAAATTTGTATTCAGCTTTTGTATAACCTATTTTTTTAATTGTGTCTCTCACAACTGTTTCAACATCAATATAAGCTTTAGTAGTAACCTCGCCGCCAACAATTACAAGCCCTGTTGTTACAAAAGTTTCGCAAGCAACTCTTGAATTTGGATCTTCTTTTAACATTGCATCTAGAATACCATCTGATATAGCATCACATACTTTATCGGGGTGTCCTTCAGAAACTGATTCGGAAGTGAATAAGTAACCCATTAATACCTCATTTTATAGAATAATTTGTAAATTTGAATTATATTTTTTAGCTAAACAATAAATTTAATTAATTCATTCCCTATTATCAAATAAAGTTGTGATCAAAAAAAATGGCTAATATGTTGAATTAAAATGGTTTAGGTGTATTATGAAATTAAATAACCGGGTTACTGAATTACTTAGGATAAAATATCCAATAATTCAAGCCGGAATGGTTTGGGTTTCGGGATGGCGGCTCGCTTCGGCTGTTTCTAATTGCGGCGGTTTGGGGCTTATCGGCTCAGGTTCCATGAAACCTGATTTGCTTAGAGAACATATTCAAAAGTGTAAGGGTGCAACCGATAAATCATTCGGAGTTAATATTCCTTTACTGCGAGCTGATGTAGAAGACTTAATAGATGTGGTGATTGATGAAAAAATAAAAATAATATTTTCATCAGCTGGCAGCCCGGCAAAATATATTGAAAAATTTAAAGCTCATAATTGTACTGTTGTACACGTTGTATCGAGCATTAAACATGGTTTAAAAGCTCAAAGTGTAGGCTGCGATGCAGTAGTAGGCGAGGGTGTTGAAGCCGGCGGTCATAACGGTGCCGATGAAATAACAACCTTCGCTTTAATTCCGCAGCTTGCCGATGCATTGAATATACCGGTTATTGCTGCGGGCGGAATTGCAGACGGCAGAGGGGTATTGGCAGCATTGGTTCTCGGTGCCGAAGGGGTACAGATAGGAACGCGCTTTGCGGTTACTAATGAATCTTCAGCCAGCGAAAATTATAAAAAAGCTGTTTGTGAATCGGGTGATAATGGTACCACACTTGTTCTGAAAAAAATTGGTATGGCAAGAATGCTAAAAAATGAATTCAGCAAAAAAGCTATTGAACTTGAAAATTCCTGTGGAAGCATTGAGGAGCTAAGTAAATTACTTGGTTCAAAAAGAGAGAGGCTTGGAATTTTTGAAGGCGACAATATTGAAGGAATGATGGAAGCCGGGCAGGGATCGGGACTTATCGAAAACGTAATTTCTGTTAAAGAACTTTTTGATGAATTGATTTCTGATTTCGAAAAAAGAAAAAGGGAGATGATGTAGAATATTCACAATTGGCAAAACCGAATATTATCAGAACTTTATTTTATAAATGCAATTTATG
This sequence comes from Ignavibacteriota bacterium, assembly GCA_013112585.1. Lineage (GTDB taxonomy): Bacteria > Bacteroidota > Ignavibacteria > Ignavibacteriales > Melioribacteraceae > IGN16. The sequence continues at coordinate 115,740 of JABFGH010000011.1, forward strand.
AGTAAATTTAACTATATTTTAGTTAAACAATTTGGTTTAAAGGGAATATGTCACTATCGCAAATTAAAGAACAGCTTCTTTATTACAATTACCGATTTAGTTTTCCGAGCGGTAAGCAAAAGATATTTAACATCTATTTAGACCCGGTATCACTTGATGTTTTACGTGTACAAAGTGCAGCAAAACCGGAGTGGGCAAAACTGAATAAATTTATGTGTCCTAACTGTCCCCTTGAAGCTGCCAGTCATCGTTACTGCCCGCTTGCCCTCAACCTGGTTGATATTGTCGATTTTTTCAAAAACATAAACTCTTATGATAAAGTTGAAATTACTGTTGAAACTAAAGATAGATCATTCAAAAAGAAAACAGATGTTCAAGGCGGACTAAGTTCTATTATGGGAATTTTAATGGCGGGCAGCGGCTGCCCTATTTTGGGTAAATTAAAATCGATGGTAAGGTTCCATCTTCCCTTTGCTACAATTGATGAAACAGAAGTAAGGACAATTTCAATTTATCTGTTGGCACAGTATGTTCAATATAAAAAAGGACTGGAGCCTGATTGGACGCTGAAAAAATTAAAAAAAATATATGCCGATATTGAAGTTGTAAATAGAAATGTTGCAGACAAGCTATCGGAATTGGAAAAGCATGATGCGAATGTAAACTCGGTTGTTATACTAAATAACTTTGCAGCTGCCGTTCATATTTATTTAGATGATATGAATATTACTAAAGTTGAATCGTTTATTAAAGAGTTTATTGGGTAATGCAATTTCAATATGTGGATGTTCATTGGACTTAAACTTTTCAAAGTGATCAAAAATTTCTATTAAAATTTCATAATTTTTCATTTAATCAATTTCTTTCTCATTCATGAATACTTTCTGTGTTCTCCTCAATTCCTCAACCAAAACTTTTTCATCGGGCAGTTTTAATTTATACTCCGCAGCTAATACTTTATTCGCCAGTCCTTCAAGTGCATACTTTGCAACAGTACTATCTTTTTGTGCACAAAGTATTAAACCAACCGGAGGGTTTTCATCTTTGTTTGTCCAGTTCTCTTTTGCATAATTTAAGTACATGTGCATTTGTCCGGCATCGGCGTGAGTAAATTTTCCTACTTTCAAATCAATTACAACAAGGCATTTTAACTTTCATTGAAAAAAGAGGAGATCAATTCTATACCATTCTGTTCCAATTCGCAGCCTTTTTTGTCTTCCAATAAAAGCAAAATCACTTCCCAACTCAAGCAAGAAATTTTCTAAATGTTTGATTAATGCTTCTTCCAAATCATTTTCTGAATATTCATCTTTTAAACCCAAAAACTCTAAGATATAAGGATCTTTAATTCCTTCTTCCGGAGTAATCAAATCAGTCTTAATTGCCTTTTCACCTTTTTTTAACATTGCTGCTTTATTTTTTGAAAGCAGCGATCTTTCATAAAACTGCGAGGTTATTTGCCGGTTTAACTGACGCACCGACCAGCCGTTTCTTAATGTTTCTTTTTCATAAAATACTCTTGCTTCAGCATCTTTAACGGTAATTAAACTAACATATTGCGACCATGATAGAGGAAAGTTTTTGGAAAGAACTTCAAAAACTGTTTTTGCATTTTGCTTTGCTACACTAACTTTTGCTGAAGATTTAACAGAGAGTGTCTGTATAATCTCTGATGTTTCCGGAGATTTACCAGACGGGGTCTGGCTAATCTTTTCCAAAGGATAAAACTCATAAAATTGTTTCATTAACTGCAAATTTTGGCTGGAGAAGCCTTTGCCATATTTTTTCTGTAAATCAGCAGATAAATTTACAAGAAGTTTATCACCGTAATAATCGGATCTTTCCATTCCGCGATATTCAAACTCCACAATTCGTTTGCCGATTAGCCAGTATGAAGTTGTAAGAATTGCATTTACGGAAGCGGCAGAAAATTTACGGGCACTATCCAGCATAACCGTTATCTCAGAAAAAAGGTTATGATAATTTTTCTTAATAATTGTTTTATTTTTTTCTTTAACCATACTTAAATAATTCTCTTACTTCAGTAATCTCTTTATCTATTTTAATTTTTGCAAGCCGTTAACATTGCCCCGTCTGGCTTATCTAATAACTTGCCGGCATAGTTAGTTCAAATAAAGGAGAATAAAACTTTTTTGGTTCACTTCTCTTTTTCACAAAATTATAAAACTCTCTTCGTTTTTAATTAAATAAAAATAGATAAAGCACTTTAGATAACAAAATTACAGTTTAGTGTTCCTTCTAATTTTTCTCGTTTTGCCGCCATTAGATTATTAGTATTAGTTTTACCCCCCTCAGTTTTTATAATAGAATTTTATCAAAATTTCTAATTATTTTGACAATGACATTTTAATTATTTATGCGGGTTTCATTTTGAAATATAAAATTCCTTTTTTGCTGTTCCTTTTTTTTACATCTACAATTTTAGCTCAAGATTTTGGATTAAAATTTTTTCCCGAGAAAAAAGTATTTGAAAGACATTATGCCGACGCTATTTCTCATCAGGTTTCACTTTCAAAACATTTTGAAAGCACGGAATGGTTTGCAAATATTGGTGTAAATATTCCGGTGTTTGATATAAGCTTATTTAAGTATGAAGTTCAGGCTTCCGCATCAACAACAATCTTTAATACAATAATAAAAACACCCGGGCACATTCAAGTTTATACTGTTGATTACCTGGTTGATTTCTATTTTGATACGAAGATAACAGAAGACCTTGCCGCACGTTTCATCTTTGGACATTTGAGCGCGCACTTTTCTGATGACGGAATTGTTGAATTGGGAAACAGCCCGATAAGTTATGTGCGGGATTATATTGGTTTATCAGGACAGTATAAAATTAATCAGCTTAATGGAAAAATATATTTTACAGGGTTTTATAATTTTCATAACGAACCGCCGCGAGATAAACACTCAACTTTTCAAGTGGGTTTCGATGCCGGACATTATTTTCTTAAATCGTTAAAAGGATATTTTGCTTTTGACCTAAAAGTGAAATCGGAAGTTAATAACGGAACAACTCAAAGTTTTCAAGCCGGAGTAATTTTTCCCTCAGACCAAAGGTTTAAGTTTAGATTTGCTTATACTCATCGCCGCGGATTTGAGGAGCGGGGACAGTTGTATAATCAAAAGGATATTAAAAATTCACTCGGCATTTATATAGATTTTTAATTATGAAAAGAAACGTAATTATACTGCTGCTGCTTTTTACTTTCTGCGCAAGTTCCCAAAATATTTTTGCGCAGGAATGTAGCGTGGAACCCAACACTACTTTTTTCAATAAAAAAAACATGTCGCTTGTCGGGTTATCAAGTATTTATGCAGTCAGTATAGTTCACTCTTACTATATGTGGTGGCATAATAATTCACGGCAGTTTCATTTTTATAATAAGTGGGGCTGGTTCGATGAACCTTATGCTCTGGGTTTAGACCGTGTGGGTCATTTTTATACATCCTACTTTTTTTATCACACTCAAAAAAACTTACTTGAATGGGGCGGGCATTCTAAAGAATTTTCCCGCTGGTTTTCTGCCGGACTCGCGGCAGGGTTTGCGGTAATTATTGAAGTCGGGGATGGATTTTCTACATACGGCTTCGATCATAAAGATTTAATATTTAATTTAAGCGGGGTGGGTTACGGATTGCTGCAGGATTATTTTCCTATTTTGCAGAATTTCAGATTTAAGTGGAGTTATGTTCCGCCCGGCGGTTATAAATTTCCCCCAAAGTTTACCGAGCATTACGACGGACACATCTACTGGTTAACTATAGATATTCATAATCTGTTCAAAGATTCTTTTGGAAAGTATTTTCCTAAATTTGTTCAGCCGGCAATTGGTTTTAGTTTGGCAGATGAGGGCAGCCGAAGAGAGTTTGTAATTGGTCTGGATTGGAATTTTAATTTTCTGTTTGAAAACACCAATGAAGATTGGAATTTTCTTGGAAAAACGCTTGATTTGTACCACTTTCCAGCGCCCGGCATAAAGTATTCCCCATCACGCAAGCCGGAATACCGATTACTTTTGATGAATTAATTTCTTATACTTAAAATCTTTTTTGTGAATTTTGGTAATGATAAAATTGATTTTTATTGCAATATTGTTTTATAACAGATTATAATTTTTAGGTTAAATGAAGCGCATTTTAATATTAGGCTCAACCGGCTCAATTGGTATCAACACCTTGGAGGTAATTAAAAAATTTCCAGATAAGTTTAATATCGAATCTCTTACCGTAAATTCCAATATCGACCTGCTTGAAAAACAAATTTATGATTTCAATCCCGCCAAAGTTGTAGTTAAAAATGTAAGTAAGGCAAAGGAATTAAAGGAGAGAGTTGGAAATAAATGTGAGGTTTTATCAGGCGAAGAGGGTTTAATAGAAATTACAAAAGATGGAAATTATGAAGTGCTTATTTCCGCTCTTGTAGGATTTGCCGGTTTATTCCCCACAATTGAAGCAGTAAAATTGGGTAAGCGAATTGCGCTTGCAAACAAAGAAACACTTGTAGTTGCCGGAGAAATTATTACGGATTTGGTGCAGAAGCATAATGCCGAAATTATTCCCGTCGATTCCGAACACAGTGCAATTTTTCAGTGCCTTGTGGGTGAAAAAGTAAGCGAAATTAGAAAACTGATCTTAACAGCTTCGGGCGGACCCTTCTTCAAATTGGATGAAAAAGAATTTAAGGGAGTTACAATTACCCAGGCATTAAATCACCCCAATTGGGATATGGGCGATAAAGTTACTATTGATTCCGCTACAATGATGAACAAAGGGCTGGAGGTAATTGAAGCACACTGGCTTTTTAATTTACCGCGCAAAAAAATTGACGTTGTCGTTCATCCGCAGTCTATCATTCACTCAATGGTGGAATTTATTGATGCATCAATAAAGGCGCAGTTAAGTACGCCGGATATGAAACTTCCAATTCAGTATGCGCTTTCATATCCTGAAAGATTAGAAAGCGAATTTGTTGAAACAAACTTTCCGCAACTGGAGAAGCTAACTTTTTATGAGCCCGATTTAACGAAATTTAAGTGCTTAAAATTAGCCTACGATGTTTTGGAACTTGGCGGTACAAATCCGTGTATATTGAATGCGGCTAACGAAATTGCCGTTGATGGTTTTTTGAAAGAGAAAATTAAGTTTAACCAAATTCCCGATGTTATTAGTGAATCGCTTGAGAACATTCGGAATCATACTACATTGGAGTTGGGCTCAATTTTTGAATGTGATGAGAGCACTCGGAAGTTTGCTCAATCTTTTATTAATAAGGAGTATTAAGTTTAATGGATTATATTTTTTATTTCGGCGTAACAATTTTAATATTGGTTTTTGTTCATGAGTTTGGACATTTCGCCGCAGCAAAATTATGCAAAATGCGTGTTGATGTTTTTGCAATCGGGTTTGGAAAAAGATTATTTGGATGGAATAAAAAAACCGGTTTTTCAACCGGCAACTTACCTAAAGATTATGACGGCGAGGGAGATACAGATTATCGAATTTGCTTATTGCCGTTAGGAGGCTATGTTAAAATAGCGGGAATGGTAGATGAAAGTTTTGATACAAAGTTTAAAGACATGCCCCCAAAACCCGATGAATTTAGAGCTAAGCCAACCTATCAAAAATTGTTTGTAATTACCGCCGGAGTTATGATGAACTTAACTTTGGCAATTGCAATTTTTGCAGGCATAAATTTTTTCAAAGGCAAGCAAGTTGCTAAAACAACAACGGTAGGCTACTTAACGGAAAATTCCGCGGCTGCTGAAGCAGGTTTTGCTTCGGAAGATAAAATTGTTTCTGTAAACGGAAATGAAGTTAGTAATTGGGACGATGTTGTAAATCAGCTTCTTTTTGAAAATTTTGGCGATGAGATTAAGGTTGATGTTATCCGCAATGGCGAAAAAGCAGTTTTAACAATTCCTCATAATACAGTCATTGATAATTCAGAAGAAGGGTTTTTCCTTCCTTTTGCTGAATGGAAACCTTCGGTTAGCGGAGTATTTGAAAACTCACCGGCAGAAGATGCGGGGTTCAAGAGTAACGATATTTTTCTTTCATTAAATAACATGCCTGTAAAAAGAAGTGCTGAAGTAATTGAGATTATTTCCTCAAACAGAGATACTGAAATTCCTGTTACTGTGTTGAGGGGAGCAGATACAGTAACAATAGCAGTAACCCCCGGGGCTGATGGGAAAATTGGGATAGGTATTCAAGAAGCTTATACCGGACCGATTGAATATAAAAATTATGGAGTGTTTGCGGCAATTGGACAAAGCTTTAACAACATCGAGTACATTACAACTTTAACTTTTACAATGTTCAAAAAAGTAATTGTCGGTGATGCTGAATTAGGCAAAACATTCGGCGGTCCGGTTAAAATTGCTGATATGGCGGTGCAGTCTGCAGAAAGAGGGGTTGAGTTTTTCTTAAACTTTTTAGCAATGCTTAGCTTAAGTTTGGCAATAATTAATATTATGCCTTTCCCGGTTTTGGATGGCGGACATTTTATAATAATTTTAATTGAAGGAATAATGAAGCGAGAGCTTCCGATTAAGATTAAAATAGCAATTCAAAATACAGGGTTTGTTTTGCTCTTAATGCTGATGGTGTTTATTATTTACAACGATATTATAAATCTCTAAAGATTTTCACGCAAAGTCCGCAATGAAAAAAAACGCAGAGACCGCAAAGGAAATATTTCCTAGTGTCTTTGTGATTTCGTGGCAAAATCGGTAATGCCACAAAGGCTCGAAGACACAGAGAACTAATCAAGGTTAAATTACATCCTTTAGTTTTTTCGGAACTATTTTATGTCCGCCCTCATAAAGAATAAACTCATGTTCAATTTCGTGGTCATTAAATTTTTTCTTTTCGTTTTCAATTTGTTTTGAAGTAATGAACGGATCCTTATCCCCAATTAGTAGTTTCAATCGGATCGAATTGAATTTTTCAGCATTAATTTTTAAGTCAATGTCATTTGGAATACTCCCGCCCCATAAAACTATCTCATCAATTTTTGAATTGCCATTAATAAACCACCGGCAAACAGCTGCTGCTCCTTGAGAAAATCCAAATGCAGTTTTTATCATTTTTTTATCTGAGTGAATTTCAATTTCCTCGTTATAAACTTTATCAAGGAATTTCACATAATCATTTATCTCATTAAGACGATCTTCTTTTGTCATCCAAGATGCACCTACATTTCCGAAGAATCCTTTTGTATAAAACCTGTGTAAACCTTCAGGGGCAATTATTAGAATTTTCTCTTTATCTATCGAGTCAAAATTTTTCAAAAAAGTTTCAGCCAGCTCACCGTAGCCGTGACAAGCGATTATTATTTTTTCCGTCTGTTGAGTAAAGTTTCCATTCAGAAAATATCTTGCAGTCTTGGTCGTCTCTATATTTTTTTTAATCATCACAGTTATTTTTTATGGGAAATTATTTTTATTTCATCACCAACACTAATTTTTCCGGTTCCTTCGTGAATTAAATTTTCACCGAATAAAATTTTACTTCCCGAACGCCGGTAAGTTGAAAGGGTTGCGAGCGGTTCTTTGTTTTTAGTCGCAGCCTTCTGATCGATCGTTGTAATAACACAGCGTGCGCAGGGCTTAACTGCAAAAAATGTCATTTCACCAATTCGTATTTCACCCCAATTATCTTCATCGAATGGGGTGCCGCCGGTAAAAACAATGTTGGGTCTAAAGTTTGTAATTGGAACCGGATTAGTTAGACGTCGATTCAAATCATCAAGAGCAGATTGACCTATAATTAAAAATGGAAACCCATCTGCAAAACTTACAATTTCATTATCTCTTGCTTGTTCCTTGCTCACTTCTCTTTTTGTTTTATTAGGCATATAAACAAGCTTGCATTCTATTCCAATAAAATCACTGAACCATTTATTGATATTGGCGTTAACAACATTTGCTTCTACGGTATCATTCCAAATTTTAACTTGCAGTTTTTCGTCAGTGTAATTTTTAATTGGTATCTCAATTTTGCTCGTCGGATTATTTTTATCTGATACTTCTAAGATGCCGTCAAGAATATTAGTCTTTAATAAAGTCATTCGTGGAAAATCGCGCTGTGTAAAAAAGCAATTATTCTCATCAACTAAAAGCAAGCGGCGATCGTGCTTTAATCCGCGGTCTGTCACCTCCGCAGTTTTCAGGCTGATTCCGCCAAGAGATTTAATTGGGTGAATATATAATTCGGATACTTTTAGCATAAATACATTTCAGATATTTGGATATATGATGATGTGAAGATAAATGGATAATTGGAAATAATCATTAATTGATTTTTCATTGTGGAATTTTTTTAATTCAATAGCTCAGTGGTTGGATTGTTTCTTATTTATCAATTTTCTACAAACACCTGACTGCCGTCAGGGAAGTTTGAAAGGCTAACGCCATCTAACCGGCTGCAGCAGGAAAGGTTAAAGTATAACACGCTTGATTTTTTATTAATTCATTAATTAGTACAAGGCGTATGAGGTTGAAATGTCACAACCGCGTTAGCGGTTAAATGTTTGTAGTGGAAAAATTAATGAACAAAATCCAACCACAGAGTGGTTGAACTTATCACTTAACTTTTACTTTATCTATGAAGAATCTTTATATTTACATCATGAAATTCCGAACAGAAATAAATCCTCCCAAAAGTAATTTGCAGATTGAACATAAAGATTCAGTAATTACTTTCGGTTCATGTTTTGCGGAAAACATCTCAGAATATTTTCAATTCTACCGGTTTGATGTAAAGAAGAATCCCTTTGGTGTGCTCTACAATCCTGTTTCAATTCTTAATGCAATAAACTCTTTAGAGGAACCAAAAGTATTTTCAGAAGAAGACTTAGTTTTTCATCAAGATGAATGGCACAGCTTTTATCATCACAGCGATTTTTCAAATCATGTTAAGGATGAATGTTTAAATAGCATAAACGAAAGAGTTGTTTCAGCGGCTGAATATATTCGCAAAGCAAAAGTTATAATTATTACTTTCGGTACTGCATTTGTGTTTAAGCATTTGGAAAAAGGATTTATTGTTTCCAACTGTCATAAAATCCCTAAAGACCAATTTAGTCGATTTAGATTATCTGTTGATGAAGCGGTAGAAAATATCGAATCAATTGTAGATGCAATTAGTAGAATAAACAACGAAGCTAAAATAGTTTTTACTGTTAGCCCCGTTAGGCATTGGAGAGACGGCGCCGTTGAGAACCAGCTTAGCAAGGCTACATTACTGCTGGCGGTAAACAATGTGGTTAACACAAAATCTAATTGCTTCTATTTTCCTTCTTACGAAATTGTAATGGATGATTTAAGAGACTACCGCTACTACGAATCAGATTTGCTTCATCCAAATAAATTAGCGACAGACTATATTTGGGGAAAATTTTCCGCTACTCATTTTACAGAAAAATGTTTATCCGCAATGAATGAAATTAAAGTTATTGCTGAAGCAAGACTGCACCGCCCAAGAAATATTGAATCCAATGCCCATCAAAAATTTTTGAAAAAGCAATTAAAGATTATCGATCAATTAGAATTAAAATATGGGCATTTAAACTTGGAAGGGGATAAAAAATATTTTAGGGGGCAGTTAACTTTATAATTCCCAAACGGAACATTCAATCCAGCTGTCATTTGATTTTGCAAAATATTTATTTTCACCGAGCCTATCTTTTTCAATACTCTTTAAGTTTTTCAACTCAACCAGCTTACCTTCATTAGAGGTAACAAACTCCGTAATAATCTCATTAGTATAATAATTAATTTCTGCAAGTCCGGTACTTTCCTGAATTGCCGAATAAATAGAGGTTGGAATGTTTTTTATCTCTTCTGAAATTTCTTCTGCCGGAAGCAAATATTCAACAATTAAGTGATTGTTGTGTTTGGCGGATTTAAAGCTTGCGATAATATTTTTTATATCTTCCTTATCAAGAAAGTATGCAGCCCCTTCAAGAATTATAATGCAGGGCATGTTATTGTAGTATTCATTTAGGCAGGAGTTAAGAAGCATCAGCATAGACTTTGATGAAATATCAGCGGTAATGCATTTTATTTTTTCAGAGTATTCCGGTAACAGCCTGTCGTACAATTCTTTCTTCTCATCCATTCCAACCAAATCAATTTCTAAGATTTTATTTATTTTTTTTACATGCTGATTTAGTAAACTTAAGGAGAGCGGAGATTTACCGGCGGCTAAAATTATTATCAAATGTTCTTCGCTGCTTGCACCAAGTTTTTGTGAAATATAATTTTCAATAAAATATTTTCTATTCAAAATTACTTCATCATACCATTCACAAATTGAATTACATTTTTCATAAAGTTCATTACCGGAGGATAGATCAAGATGAGATATAAATTTATCCAAAATCTCTCCTTCAAAAGCACGCATGCCCCAAAGCATGTTTAGGGCGGCTGCCGGTTCTAACTTTATCTTATCCATTGTCATTCAAAATAATTTATTTCATTCTTATTCTGGTGTTCTCATTCGTCAATTCATTCAATGCATTGCTTGCAATCCATTTTTCTGATTTACTATCCATCTTGTAAATATCTTCCGCAGATTTAATCGCTATTTTATTCAGTTGAACATTTCTTTTACCAATTTGGCGCAGAGCCCAGTTAACAGCTTTTTTCACGAAGTTACGCTCGTCGGTTGATTCTTTTTTTATTAACGTAAGAAACTCTTCAAAAACTGTATCATCAAAATCTTTTTTATGAACCGCCATAACTGCCATCAGAACAAATCCTGCTCGTTTTGTAAATTCATCCTTCGCAGTGTGCCATTCAAGAGCCTTGTCATAAGCATGACGAGAATAAACAAACAAATTGTTACAACATTGATCGCATAAATCCCAAGAATTAAAATCTTTAGCCCAGGCATCCATTTGATTTTTTGTCAGCAATTTAGGGTCACCAATCATTGAGGCGAGTATTCGAGCTTCGTGGTAACCGGATTTCCAAAGTTCGAGTGCAAGTTTATGATCCTTACCGATCACCTTTGCAAGTTTACGTAATTTGGGAATTCTTACCCCAAATGCTTTTTTGATGTTTATACCAAAATTTGCCATTGCAGGTAAAAATTGGGGTTCACCTAATTGCCGCAGTTCATCCAAAATATGTTTTACATTAGTGGTAGGCTGGTTCATGGCTTAAGTAAATTATTTTTTCTTAAATAAACTGTAATATAGTTTGACCATTAAAAATAGAGTTTTGTTGCATTAATATTCAAATAAAAATTGTTAATGTTTGTTAAATCATTTGCTGCAAATAAGATGCGACGGATTTTGATTAAATTTACTCAAATTCTTTGCGGAATGTGAATTATTTGCACTTAAAAATTCATCCTTTTCTTGCTATCTTTCAAGGTACGATTTATGGCACTGATAACAGATTTTATTGTATAACATGAATAGACATTATTTGATTAGAAAATTTAGAAAGAGTTTGAATGATATTTCTTAACCCTGCTGTTTTATTTGGTCTGCTTGCAACTTCAATTCCCGTAATTATTCATCTAATAAATCTTAGAAAATTAAACAGGGTCGAGTTCAGCACTCTTGCTTTTTTGAAGGAGCTTCAGAAAACAAAAATTAAAAAAGTTAAGCTTAAGCAATGGATTCTTTTAGCGCTGCGGGTTTTAATAATAATTTTTCTTGTAAGTTCATTTGCCAGACCTACAATCGAAAGTGTATCTCTGGCGGGCGTTTCCTCCTCAGCCAAAACATCATCTGTAATTATTATTGATAACTCATTCAGCATGTCGGTTGTAACAGATAATGGTTCTCACTTTAATCAGGCTAAGTCAACCATAAAAGAATTAATTAAAAATGCACAGGAGGGTGATGAATTTTTATTGATTTCCACATCAGATAAAAATGAAAATTATAATTTTACACGAAGCATAAATAGTATTGAAAATCAGCTTAACGGGATTGAGATTACAGATATAAGCGGCGACTTAAATACTGCTTTAATTGCGGCGGCAAATTCATTATCAAATTCAAATAATATTAATAAAGAGGTTTACCTTTTTTCTGATTTTCAGAGAGGAAGAATTTTTAATGATGAAAAAGAGCTGCAAAATTTAAGTGAACTTTTTGATGAGCAGGTCAAAATTTATTTGTTTGAATTTTCGAAGAATAATATTAATAATTTGGCAGTCACAGATTTCAAAATAAACAATCAAATATTTCAGAAAGGAAAGCCGATCAGCTTTTCAGCCACTGTAACTAATTTTTCTAAGACTGAACAGAATGATGCTGCCGCTTCATTATTTATTAATGGAAACAGGATGGCGCAAAGCAATTTATCACTTGAACCGGATGCAGCCCAAATTATTAATCTCGAAACCACACTGAATGAAACCGGCATGCTGGAAATTTTTGTTGAGCTTGAAGATGATGACATTATTAATGACAATCGAAGGTTCACCGCAATTAACATTCCTGAACAAATTGAAATTATAATTTTTACTGATGAAGCTGAAAGCTCTAATTTTATTGAGCTTGCCCTTTCCGGCAGTCAAACTTCCGGTAATTTTAATATTACTAAAAAGTCAACGGATCAAATTTCGGCAATTAATTTAAACAGTTATGATATTGTATTTTTATTAGGAGGCAGTAAAAATATTAATTTGGCACGCCTTAAAAACTATATTAAAAGCGGAGGTGAAGTAATTGTAATGCCTTCCGGCAAAGCTGCGCCTAATGTTTTTCAAAACCTTTTAAATGAAATTGAATTGAACTTAAACGCATCAAATATTGGCGAGCTGAATAAAACCAAAAATTATTATTCCTTTGAAGCTATAGATTTTGAGCATCCACTTTTTTATGATATGTTTGAAGATAACTCTAAACCGAAAATCGATTCACCTGAAATATATTTTTACATGAAAATTAATTCAGCAGGCTTGGGTAAATCGATTATTTCGCTGCAAGATAAATCTGCATTTTTAAGTGAATATAAAATAGGCAACGGAAAAGTAATGCTCTTTAGCGTTGCTCCGGTTTTAAGCTGGAGTAATTTTCCGCTTAAGGGAGTTTTTGCACCAATGGTTAATCGGGCTGTATATTATTTGATTTCGGAAACGATTGAGGGAAGAGAACATATCGCAGGGGATGAATTAATAATATCGCTTACCGATAGAGCAATTCAAAATTTAAAAGTATTAAAACCCGGCAGCAGAGAAGAAATTATAAACATTGATACATTAAATAATAGAAGAACAATTCAATACGGCGGCACAGAAACTTCCGGCATCTATAAATTTTTATCCGAGAATATTCTAATTGATTATTTTTCGATAAACACAGATCCCCGTGAATCACTTGCCGAGTATGCAGACGAAGATTTAATTGAAGATTATTTAAGTAAAATTGGCTTTAATGGAAATTATTATTTTATTGAAACAGACGATGATTATAACTCTATTATTTATCAGGCAAGATTCGGTACAGAACTTTGGAGGCTGTTTTTATTAGCCGCACTGCTGCTTGCTATAATTGAAATGATTGTTGCGAAAAACTCTAAAAAAGATATTGCTGAATTAACGTGATGGAATGAATGGAAGAAATAAAAATAGATAAAAAAGAGAAAGCAATTTTAGTTGCTGTACGAACTAAAGATATTACAAAAGAAAAGGCTCAGGAACATTTAGATGAGCTTGAAATGCTTGCCGATACTGCCGGAGCCGAAACAGTATTTAAAGTTATGCAGGATAAATCAAAAGTTGACTCAGCATATTTTATTGGAAAAGGAAAAGCTGAGGAGCTAAGTGAATTAATTGAACTAAATGATATTGGACTTGTAATTTTTGATGATGATTTAACCGCAACACAGGTAAGAAACCTTGAAAGATTAATGGAGCGTAAAATTGTTGATAGAAGCGGGTTGATACTTGATATTTTTGCTTCGCATGCAAAAACTAATCAAGCTAAAACACAAGTAGAGCTTGCCCAGCTTCAATACATGCTGCCGCGCCTTACCCGTGCATGGACTCACCTTTCCAAACAGTACGGCGGTATTGGAACTAAGGGACCGGGTGAAACACAGATTGAAACCGATAGGCGAATAATTAGAACAAGGATCAGCAAGCTAAAACAAAAGCTAGATAAAATTGACCAGCAGCAGCGTACCAAAAGTTTAAATAGAAAAGACTTTGTAACCGCATCGCTTGTTGGTTACACAAATGCCGGTAAATCAACGCTGCTTAATTTGTTAACTGATGCGGACGTGCTTGCTGAGAACAAATTATTTGCAACACTCGATTCAACAACACGTTCTCTGACTCTTGAAGGAAATAAAAAAATTCTCATGAGTGATACTGTTGGATTTATACGCAAGCTGCCCCACAACTTGGTAGCTTCATTTAAAAGTACTCTAAATGTTGTGCGCGATGCCGAGTTAATTCTGCATGTTGTAGATGCATCAAACCCATACTTTGAAGACCATATTGAAGTTGTTGAAAACACATTAAAAGAAATGGGCTGCGAGAAAAAGCCGCAGTTGAAAATATTTAATAAGGTTGATACCATTGAAGACAAGGATAAAATTGATTACATCCGAAATAAATTTGAGAACAGTATTTTAATATCTGCACTTAAAGGAATGAACATTAATTCACTGCAAAAAAACCTGATTGAATTTTATGAAAGAAATTTTATTGAAAAAGTAGTTAGTCTGCCGATTGAAAAAACAAAATCTCTTTCGCAAATACATTCATTGGCGGAAGTGCTTGATACAAAATATGAAGATAATGTTGTGAATATAACTTATAGAACAAGTCAGGAAAATAATAATAGGATTGAAAGAATTATCAATGAAAAGTAAAAAGTTAATTATTGACGGCAATTCGTTATCGCTTGAGCAAATTGAATTATTTGTTAAAGCTAATCCAAAAGTTTCAATATCTGCCGAGGCAAAAACAAAAGTAAAAAAAGCTCGCAAACTTATTGATGAGTGGGTTGAAAGCGATAAAGTAATTTACGGCGTAACAACCGGCTTCGGCGAGTTTGCGAATGTAAGCATTTCAAAAAATGATTTAACAAAACTTCAGGAAAATTTAATTGTTAGTCACTCAGTTGGGGTTGGCGAACCGCTGCCGCCCGTGATAATTAAAATTATGATGCTTCTTCGTGTAAATGCTTTAGCGCGAGGTCATTCGGGAATTAGACCTTCAACACTCGAACTGCTTGTTGAAATGATCAACAAGAATATTATTCCATACATTCCATCACAGGGCTCGGTTGGCTCCAGCGGCGACCTTGCACCGCTTGCACATCTTGTTCTTGCAATGATAGGCAAGGGCAAAGTTGAAGTTTTTAATAATATTAGCGAAGCATCAACATTCAAAAAAACAATTTCAGCCAAATCCGCATTAAAGAAATTTAATCTTGTTCCGATTAAACTTGCGGCAAAGGAAGGATTAGCATTAATAAACGGAACGCAAATGATGACAGCCTTTGCGGCGTTAATTTGTGTAAGAGCAAAAAAACTTATTAAGCATACCGACATTGCCGGGGCGCTTAGTCACGAGGCTTTACGTGCAACAGATAAAGCTTACGATCTTAGGCTTCATAAACTTCGCCCCTATCCCGGACAAATAACAACTGCAAAAAATATGCTGGCGTTATTAAAAGGAAGTGAAATTAGAAAATCGCATCTAAAGGGAGATACACGAGTTCAGGATTCATATTCGATGCGCTGCATTCCGCAAATACACGGTGCTTCCCGCGATACAATTGATTATGTCTGTTCAAGAGTTGAAATTGAGTTGAACTCGGTGAATGATAATCCATTAATTTTTCCCGAAGACGGAGATCATCGTGAAGGAGGAAACTTTCACGGTCAGCCGATTGCATTGGCAATGGATTTTATGGGAATAGCTTTAGCCGAGTTAGCAAATGTTTCCGAACGAAGAACAGAAAGATTGGTGAATGGTTCGTTAAGTTCACTGCCGCGCTTTCTCACAAAGCAGGGTGGTCTAAATTCCGGATTGATGATTGCACAATACACCGCGGCGGCACTTGTATCAGAAAATAAAACTCTTGCTCATCCCGCAAGTGTCGATTCAATTCCGACCTCTGCAAATCAGGAAGACCATAACTCAATGGGTTCAATTGCGGCAAGGCATTGTTATCAAATTTTGAAAAATGTAGAAAATGTTATTGCCATTGAAATGTTTACTGCCGCTCAGGGAATTGAATTTTTAAAACCTTTAAAGTGCGGTGCCGGTACTTCATTAGCCTATGATGAAATTAGAAAAGTTATTAAGCCGCTTGAAGAAGATAGAGTTTTATACGAAGATTTTGAAAAGATGTCGGAACTTCTTCTGAATGAAAAATTACTTAACAGCGTTTCAAGAAAAGTGAAATTATATTAATATTTGTGCAGTCCATACTAAATATAATTTAACCGGACTTTAATAATCCCACAGGGGTTCAATGCTTGTAGAATAAGTAAGAATGAATTGTGCCGGAACCACAGTGTGGTTCAACTAATTTATTTTCTCGGAGTTTTATCTTCCTCCTTAAAAACCGATTTCCTTCCCAGCCTATCCTTCTTATCAATTCTTCTGTCGAGCCAATTGATAAACATAAGTAATCCGATAATCGTCCCAACAAAAAATAAAATTACTCCTATTGAAATTATTGTATAAATGCTCATTTAATTTTTTTGTTATTCAAATAATTATTCTTGACAATTTGTCTTCTTTTAAGAATCTTAACAACGCTATACAAATCAGCCGCAGAAACTATTCATTAAAATACATTTTTATAAAATAATTTGGGGAGGAAACATGAAATCAAATCAAACAAAATTTGTGCTCTTAATAACTGCAGTATTATTTTTATGCACAAATATTTTAGCACAAGATATGGTGCAAATAAGGGAAAAGGTTGATGCTTTTAATGCAACATTGACCAAGGCAATGCTGGAAAATGATATGGACACACCGGTTTCATTATATACTAATGAGTGCTGGTCGCTGCCAAGTTACAGTCCAATGCTTATTGGCAAAGCAGCAATAAAAAAAGCGGCAAAAGAGAATGCTGATAACCCCATGAAAATGACTGCCTTCAAATTAAAAACTGTTGATATTTTTACTGAGGGAAATTTAGTAATTGATATTGGCAAGTACGAGTTAGAATTTGAAATGCCCGGAATGCCGGAACCAATGACTGACAAAGGAAAATATTTAACAATTTTTGAAATGCAGGATGACGGCAGTCTGCTGATGAAAGCAGAAACATGGAATACCGACATGAATCCCTGGGAGATGATGGGGGAGCCGGGTCATGATGGCGGGCATGAAATGGAACATCACGACAATCATAATATGGATCATGGCAAACCGAAAAAGGAAATGAAAGAGAAGAAATCAGCAAAGGAAATGAAGAAGAAATAATTTTTAGATTGACAAATCAATTCTCAGCCGCATTTAATTTATTTAGTGCGGCTTTTTTATAGATTTTTATTGGCATTTGAGAGGCTGCATTAGCCCGTCTACACAAATGATATGAGAGGTCAATTTGGGGAAGAGGTTAAGGTAGAGCGTGGATGTTTGAAGTGAGTTTTTGAGGGAAAGGTGAAAAGTAAATAGGCAAAGGTGTTGGGATTGAAGTAAATTTAAGAGCGATTGTTATTCTCAATCATTCTTTAATATTTTTTGAATTTCATCCTTGACAGCAGGTAATTTTGTGGTTATCACATTCCAGATTATTTCGTAGTCAACACCGAAATAGTGGTGAATAATTTTATCTCTCATTTGAGCTAACTTTTTCCATTCAATCTGCGGGTGTAAATTTCTGAAATCATCCGAAAGATTTTTAATTGCCTCACCAATTATTTCAATACTTCGTGATACAGCCCTTGTGTATAACTCACTTTCAATAAATTCTTCGCAGCTTAGGTCCTTAGTTTCATTGACGATGAAATTTATTTCATCAACAATATGCTGAAGATATACTTTGTTATGCTTCATACCAGCTAATTTCATTTTTAACATACGGAAGTATATATGGACTAATAGCCTTATCGGTTAACAAGTCAACTTTCCTATTAAATATATTTTCAAGTGCGAAAGAAAGATCCATAAAATTATCAAATGTCTTTTCTTTAAAATCCACAATTAAATCAATATCGCTCTGGTCAGAAGATTCATTTCGAGCAAACGACCCAAATAAGCCTATTCTTCTTACACCATATTTCACTAATAAATCACGGTGCTTCTTGAGAATGTCTAATATTTCAGTTGAAGTATAATTTTGCATTAATCGTATTCTTTTTTATTCAAAATATGAAAAACAAAATGATATTTAAACTATAATATTCTATCACAAACTATGAGCAAATATTTTAATCATCTTGATATTGGTAGACCGGTTTATCCTGAACATACAAAAATGAGGGACGTTGTTAAGTTTTGCGAAATTTTCAAGGATGTTGAAAAAGGGGCTGTTAGTTTGGATTAAATTTAATGGGGTTATAAGTCGTAAGTGACAAAAAAAATTATTTTAAACAGAGCCTAAAATAATCTGTTATAAATATTCAATAATTTACAGTTCGGCAAAAATTTTCTATTTTTATGCATTCATTAAATAAAAAAAATCAACATGTTATGAGATACTATATCGGTTTAGACGGCGGCGGAACAAAAACAAAATGTTTGATTACGGATGATAAATTAAATGTCCTTCATCAGTGCAGCGGCGGACCATCGAATTTTTTAATAATCGGGACAGAAGAAGTTTCGAATACAATTTATAATTTGATTAACCAATGTATTGATGCTGTAAATTGTGATGCCGGTGAAATTGAAGCTGTTGTAATTGGAACAACCGGAGCAGGAAGAAGAACCGATGCCGAAAAACTTGAAAATGATTTTATGAGTTTTGTAAAATCGAAAAGCATGAAGTTAAATAATTTTAAAGTTGAAAGTGATGCACGCATTGCTTTGGAAGGCGCATTTTCCGGTAACCCGGGTGCAATACTAATTGCCGGTACCGGATCAATAATGTTTGGAAAGGATAGAAACGGCAATGTTCATAGAGTAGGCGGATTCGGCAGATTTATTGGCGATGAAGGAAGCGGCTACGTAATCGGCAGACGAGGATTAACTGCCGCCGCAAAAGATTTTGATGGACGAGGCTTAAAAACAAAATTAACATCATTGCTCAATGAAAAATTTAATATCTCTGACTCCCCTTCGCTTATAACAGAGGTTTATAAAAATAAATTTGATATTGCTTCCGCTGCTCCGCTTGTTACCGAAGCGGCAGAAAAAGGTGACGAGATTTGTGAAAATATTTTAAATGACGAAGCTGAAGAATTAATTCTTCATATTAGAGCAATGGCTAAATTGCTTAAAGAAGATGAAACCAAGCTCTGCCTAATAGGAAGTACACTTACGACTGAAAATTATTACTCGAAATTGTTTCATTCCAAAGTAAAAAAATATTTGCCGAATGTTACAATTCAATCCGCCGAGCATGAACCGGCGATTGGCGCTATATTAATGGCGAAGAGTTAATGCCTAAATAAAACCGTTAAAACGGTTCTAGGTTAGGTCTTATATCTTTAACCAACGACTTAAGTCGTTGGTTAATAAAAAAAAGTTAACATTGCACGGGCGTCTCGGACCATTCCGTGACGCTTTTGTCGACTGATATTTGTCAACCAGTGTTTGTTGTCAACTAAGTAAAAAACATAAATCATAGAACACCAAATTATTGGATAGAACACTCCTATGAAAAAATCAAAACCGACTAAAAGAAATCCCTGGGCATGGGTACCGTCACTCTACTATGCCGAAGGAATTCCTTACGTAATTGTAATGACAGTTTCTGTAATTATGTATAAACGAATGGGTGTTTCAAATACCGATATTGCCCTTTATACAAGCTGGCTTTACCTGCCCTGGGTTATAAAACCTTTGTGGAGTCCAATTGTTGATATTCTAAAAACCAAAAGGTTTTGGATTATAATTATGCAGCTTATTATTGGAGCGGGGTTAGCCGGTGTGGCTCTTACAATTCCGGTGCCGGGGTTCTTCCAATATACCCTGGCGTTCTTCTGGCTGATGGCTTTCAGTTCCGCAACACATGATATTGCCGCCGATGGTTTTTATATGCTGGGATTAAGCAAACACGATCAGGCATTTTATGTTGGTGTTAGAAGTACGTTTTATCGATTGGCTATGATTACTGGGCAAGGGATACTAATTATCTTTGCCGGATATTTTGAAAGTACAACCGGACTTGATACCATTAAAGTTGAAGCATATTCATCACCCCAAACGGAAATTATAAATGTTATCAATCCTGACTCACTAAACATAGAAACTCTTGAAGGTGAATTGAGGATTATTCGTCAGCCGGGAAAATTAGTTATCAGCACAGATTCAAAGCCAAAGGTATATGCTGATTCCTTAATTGCATTTGCAAGGGATTGGAATGTTAAAAATAATTTTTATGAAGTTGAAACAGTAACAACACAAGCCGAGATTGAAAAAGGAAGATCATGGATTGAAAATTGGATAGCAGATACTTTTGGACCGGAGAAAAAACCGGCTCCGGCGAAAAATGAAGCAGGTAATGCGGCGTTAGTTTATTTCCATCTTTCAGGTCAACCTGAAGCAGGCGAAGAGGTTGTAGTTAACTTTGGTCAAGAAAGCGGGGATGCAAGTATATCTCTTAAAGAAGGTGTTAGATTCGTTTTTACTGAAGATAATTGGAATAAACCAGCATTCTCTGTTATCCAGCTTGATCCAAAGCTTAAGGTTGAATCTTCTGCAATGTTTGAAGCACGGGCGGGAAACATACCTTTAGCTTGGGTAATAACATTTTCAATTTTAACAATTTTGTTTCTGCTCTTTTTCATTTATCATAAATTTATTCTCCCTTATCCAACAAGCGATAAGCCAGCAGTTAGTGCGGAGGGCTCAAGTGTTTTCGCGGAGTTCTTCAAAACATTTGCACTCTTCTTTAAGAAAAAACATATCGGTCTTATCCTTGCGTTTTTACTTGTCTATCGCTTAGGTGAATCGCAGTTGGTAAAATTGGCTGCTCCGTTTTTACTTGATATTAAAGAGAGCGGCGGACTCGGATTAACAACCGGGGAAGTGGGAATTGTGTATGGAACAGTTGGAATTATCGCATTAACACTCGGCGGGCTTCTCGGCGGTTTTCTTGCGGCACGCAATGGTTTAAAGCATTGGTTGTGGTGGATGTTAATTGCGATCAACCTTCCTAATTTAGTTTACGTCTATCTTTCCTATGCTATGCCGGAATCGTTCTTCTTGATAAACCTTTGTGTGGCAGTTGAGCAATTCGGTTATGGATTCGGGTTTACCGCCTATATGCTTTACATGATCTATGTTTCCGACGGCGATCATAAAACCGCGCACTTTGCAATCACCACCGCATTTATGGCGCTCGGTATGATGATACCCGGAATGGTTAGCGGATGGCTGCAGGAGTTGATTGGCTATCAGCACTTTTTCATTTGGGTGGTTATTGCAACAATTCCCGCTTTTATAATTACTAAACTAATTCCGTTGGATGCCGGGTTTGGAAAGAAGACGGAGGATAATTCGGAGGATGAATAAGATATGAAAAACACTGCCTTATTTAATTTTAAAATGTTATCAATTATATTCTTTGTATTCATTGTTTCAGCAAGTTCATGTTCAGATATCAGCAGCAAGTATGATTTTGCGAAAGTTGATTCATTATTCGCGGCAGCAATCGAAGATTCCGTTTTCCCCGGTGCTGTTGCATTGGTAGGTTACAAAGGTGAAAAAGTTTTTGAAAAAGCTTATGGAAAATTTACTTATTCACCCGATGCAAAAGTGATGACAACCGATGCCATTTTTGATTTGGCTTCCGTTACAAAAGTTATCGGCACAACTTCCGCAGCAATGATTTTGGTTGATGAAGGAAAATTAAATCTTGATGAAAAGGTTGCTGCATATTTGCCGGAGTTTGGAAATAACGGGAAAGAAAATGTAACTATCAGAAACATACTTTTACACAATACGGGGCTGCCGGCATTTAAGAGATATTATTTAACTATGCAGACAGGCGAACAATTAATTAATGATATAATGAATTGCGAACTTGATAATCCTCCAGGAGCAAAATATGTGTATAGTGATCTTGGAATGATAACGCTTCAAAAAGTTATTGAAAGAATTACCGGCAAAGGTATTGATAAATTTTTATCAGAAAAATTATTCAAACCGCTTGGAATGAATGATTCATATTACGCTCCGCCTGATGAAGTAATTGAAAGATGTGTGCCGACCGAGCTTGACGACTACTGGCGCCATGAACTCGTTAAAGGAAAGGTGCATGATGAAAATGCATATATGCTCGGAGGTGTTGCAGGTCATGCCGGACTCTTTTCAACCGCTGATGATATTTCCAAAGTTATTTTCACTCTTTTGAATGACGGGAAATATAACGGCGAACAAATTTTTGATCCCGAGTTAATAAAAAACTGGACAACAAAACAGAGCGAACAAAGTACACGCGGAATTGGGTGGGATACAATTGATCTTGAAGGCTATTCTTCAGCCGGACATAAATTGTCTAAAAATTCATTCGGGCATACAGGATTTACCGGTACATCTGTATGGGCTGATAAAGACGAAGATCTCTTCATTATTCTTTTAACTAATAGAGTTTATCCGACAAGAAAAAATAGAAAAATTTCGCAATTTAGACCTGTTTTTCATTCTACCATTTATGACATTCTGAAAAGAAACTAATCTGGTTCAATAGTTGTTAGCTTATTAGGTTAACAAAAAGAGAAATATTTGCAGACTGAAAAAGTAATAGAAGTAAAAGGTTTAACTAAGAAATTTAAAAATCTTACCGCCGTAAACAATTTGGATTTGAATGTTTATCGCGGTGATGTGTTTGGATTTTTAGGACCAAACGGAGCCGGGAAAAGTACAACCATCCGAATGCTTCTTTCACTTATTAAACCTACCAGCGGTACAATAAAAATTTTTGATAAGCCCTTAAATAAAAACCGTATTGAAATTTTAAGCAAGGTTGGGGCAATTGTTGAGAAGCCCGATTTTTATCTTTATCTAACCGCATACAAAAATTTAGAGATTCTTGGAAAAGTTTCCGGGTTAGAAGTTTCAAAAAATATGATAATGGAAATGCTGGAAGTTGTTGGATTAAAAGAACGATACAACAGCAAAGTCAAAACATTTTCACACGGCATGAAACAGAGACTTGGGATTGCGCAGGCGCTGCTTCACGATCCCGAATTGATTATACTTGATGAACCTACTACCGGACTTGATCCGCAAGGGATGAAGGAGATACGTGATTTAATTAGTCAACTAAGCAAAGAGCAGGGAAAAACAATTTTTCTCTCCTCACACATTTTACGCGAAGTTGAATTAATTACAAATAGAATGATAATTATTAACAGAGGAACCACCCAGATAGAAGGCAAGGTTGAAGAATTATTAAATAAGGAAAAACTCTCTGTCACTTTTGAAGTCGGTGATATACAGGGTGCAATAAGAATTATAAAAGACAGTCTTTGGGCGCCCTATTTCAAATCCAAAGAAAAAAATGAAATTACATTTGAGATCGATCAGCCGCAGATTTCAGAATTGAATTCATACTTAATTAGAAACAACATAGAAGTAAGCGCAGTTATACCAAAACGTTCCCTAGAAGAATTCTTTTTGAAAATTACCGAAGGGAGCGAAATATGGTAACCTTAATTGGAATTGAACTCTCGAAAATTTTTAGAAAGTGGAGAACTTACATCGGCTTTATTGCAATCGGGGCAATTGTTCCAATTGTGCAGATAGCCCTGTTTTATGAGGGTGACAGCTACATTAACATGGCTCTCCGAAATGTAAAAGAAAACTTTGTATTCGTTGGAAATTTGATGAACGGATATTTGATCGGTCATTTTATTCTGCAGGCACTTTACATCCACATTCCTTTTCTTATTGTCTTAGTTGGCGGTGATCTGCTTGCTGGTGAAGCGACATCCGGAACATACCGTATGCTTATCACAAGACCAATTTCCAGAGTCAGCTTGCTTACATCAAAATATATTGCAGGAATAATTTATACCAACATGCTTCTTTTATTCCTTGCAATTTTAAGTGTGGGATTGAGTTTACTGATTTTCGGCGATGGCGAACTTTTGGTTTTCAGAAACAAGATTTACATCTTTGCAGCAAACGATGTATTGTGGAGATTTGTTCTCGCTTACGGTTTTGCAACACTCAGTCTTTCAACCGTGCTTGGACTTTCATTTTTATTTTCATCTCTTGTGGAAAATGCAATTGGTCCAATTGTAGCAACGATGGCGGTAATAATAATTTTTGTTATTCTTTCCGCGTTACCAATTGAAGCTCTGAGTGCTATAAAGCCTTATCTGTTTACAAATTATATGGCGGAGTGGAGATCATTTTTTACTGATCCAATTGAATACGGAAAAATATATACTGCTGCCGGTGTTTTGCTTGCTCATATTATTGGCTTTTATTTAATCACTTTATTTTTGTTTACACGTAAAGATATTTTAAGCTAAGGTTCAAAAAATGAAAACAATAATTTTTTCATTGCTGATGTTCACAATTGCTGCGGCTCAAACGAGAGACCCGGAAGCAATTTTAAGTGAAGTGAAAAATGTATTCGGTAAAATTGAGGATTACGAGGTTGATGTAAAAATTAATATTGATATAAATTTTTTGAAAGTACCTGAATCGAAAGCTAAAATATATTTTAAGCAGCCGGATAAAGTAAAATTAAAATCGGAGGGGTTTGCTCTGATTCCAAGAGAGGGACTAAATTTTTCTCCCGCCAAATTATTAAACGAAGATTACACGGCGATCTACTCAAAGTTGGACTCGATTGACGGACGTATGGTTGACGTGATAAAAGTAATACCCACAAGTGATTCGTCCGATGTAGTTTTAACCTCACTTTGGGTTGATTCAACAGAACATGTTTTGAGAAAAATTGAATCCACAACAAAAAGATCCGGCACATTCACAATAACTCTTAATTACGAAGACATCTCAAATCTCCACCTTCCTTCCGAAGTGGCTTTCTCATTTAATGTTTCCGATATGCAATTGCCCAAATCTTTAACCGGTGATTTTGATGAGCAGCCGGCTCCACCAAAAAAGAATGGCAAACGGATGAAGGGAACGGTGACAGTAACTTATTCAAATTATAAGGTTAATCAAGGTTTCCCGGATAGTATTTTTGAGGAAGAGGAGGAAGAAGTAAAATAAAATTCCCTTCTGTTTGCTAATTAAAAAATAGCACGGTGCTTCAGCGCCGTGATAAAAACTAAACAAAATATACAGGGTTTTAACCCAAAGAGTTTTGAAGTAATTGGTTAAGTTTTGGGCCTGCCTACCGGCACAGACGGGCTAAAGCCCTTTATTATTAGGGGTCATTTTATCACCGCCATGAATGGCGGTGCAATTCATGTCTTCTATTTATTGAATTAATCATTTTATCAATCATTCATCCATACAGTTCTCAGACATATTTTAATCATTCAAAGGCAGACAGGATGTGTGAAAACCACAAAAACGATACACCTCAACCTATAAATAGCGGTGCAATTTAGCATATCTTCCGACGGCAGCGCGGTCAAATGTTTGTAGCCGGAACAAACGCAAAAGTAGGGATGACTACAGAATAGTCAAAGTCTGCTTGTTGCTCCTATCCCCACGATTGAAATCGTGAGTTAATGCATTTTTCAACATTTCACACAGCCTATAAATAGCGGTGCAATTTAGCATTTCTTCCGACGGCAGCGCGGTCAAATGTTTGTAGCCGGAACAAACGCAAAAGTAGGGATGACTACAGAATAGTCAAAGTCTGCTTGTTGCTCCTATCCCCACGATTGAAATCGTGAGTTAATGCATTTTTCTAGCTTTCACACAACCCCTAAATGGCGCTGCAATTTATGATATCTATTTAATAAATTTATCATTCAATGATGCAGTCATTCAACCATTCCACCATGCAGTTCTCCAACATATTTCGGAAAAATTCAATGTAACTTTACCGCCGTTATATATTAAATGTAAAGTAATTTGAAGTGAAGGTAACTTTGACGATTTTGACATCAAAGGGGCAATAAATAACGAATTACCTAAGTGATGAAATTTTATTCATAAATTTTTCTACTCTGGCTTTATCAATTTCATTTTTCCACTTACCATCAACTTTAAAATAAGATCCAATAATAAATCCATCCGCTGAATTGATATATGATTCAATGTTTTTCTCATTTATACCAGAGCCAACCAAAACAGGAATTGAAGTGTTATCTTTTACAATTTTCACATCATCGGGATTTGCCTCTTCGCCGGTTGCAGAGCCGGTAACAATTAATCCGTCACTTATAAAAAACTCTGCAGCTTTTGCGGTCTCTTTTAGATCAACATCTGCTGTAATGCTGTGTGAGCTGTGTTTCTTTTTAATGTCGGTAAAAACCAAAATATTTTCTGCGCCGATCTGCCTGCGGTAGCGTAACAGCTCTCCTGCATTCGATTCAATTATTCCTTCATCAGCAACGTGTGCAAAAACAAATCCTTCGGCACGAATAAAATCAATTCCCGATGCGAGGGCGGCTGCAAGTGCCTGTTTATTTGCTCCCGCTAAAATTTGCATACCGCATGGAAGCTGCGATACGTTCTTAACCTCGTAAGCAATGATACTCATTAATGCCGTAACTTCCGGTCCGACATTGCCTTTTAGGTAAGGCACATCATGCATGTTTTCAATAGCAATGGAATCAACTCCCGCAGATTTATAAATTTTAGCTTCTTCAGCAGCACTGTTGATAATTGCTTTTACATCGCCGGCGTATTTGGGCGTGCCGGGCAGTGCCTGCACGTGAATCATCCCGATTACAGGTTTGTTTTGCTTAAATACTTTTTTGAACTTTTCCATTCGACCGTAAATATTTTTCAATAATCCTTAAATCAATTTAAATTCAATTTCTTTAAGAAGGAAATGTTATTTCGCATTTTCCAAACCGGCAACAAAGTCTGATTCATCAAGTAAGTATTCGTAATAAACTGCGGCGGCTAATCTTTTTGCTCTTGGGTCATTATCAAATGCAGCTACTTTTTTAACGGCTTCTATACCCTTATCATCACCGATCAAATAAAGACTAAGTGAAATAAGATATTTGTTCTCTGTCGAAGTTTCAATTTCCAACTGTTCCACGAGAGCATCAACTGTTTCATCCACTTTATACTTTCCTGCATAGTATATTGAGCTTCTTTTCAACCCTTCGTTATCAGAATTTATACCGTTAACTAAATTGCCGATCATTCGTTTCTCTCTTAATTCGGTTTTGGTAATTGTTTTTTGTGCGTTCAATACTGTTGTGAATAATAAAGCAAATAATGCAGCTGCTGCTAACATTTTTTTCGATTTTGATTTTGTGGTTTTCATTTTATCCTCGTTTAAAATTTATTTTAGCTTCTACTTTAAAAGACGCTGACAATGGACTTAAGTTGTCATCGTTAAGTAAAGAGATGTCAAAAAATGTCATTAATGTTGTTTGTAATTTTGGGTGTAACGGAGTGAAGTTATTGATAGGTGCAAATAGATTATCTGTGTGGTTCTGTTCTGAATAAACAGAAGCCAACTTCAGATTCATTGAGCTGCCTTTCTTTTATCTGAGTGAATAGTTTTCTTGATTTAATATTTGAGTTTCTAATTGTCAAAGAGTATTTCCCAAAAACTTTTTTTGCGTTTTTTACTTTTCCAATATTCAACGTAATCTTCCTGTGTGATCAATCCAATAGGACCCTCATAAATTCCACCGTCTTTATAACCGTCATAAACCCTTACTGCTATTGTGTTATCGCCGGACGTAAGTAAATGAGATGGGATATAATAACCCCGTAATTGAGACCACTCTTGTCCAAAGCGGCTTTGTTCCGGATCTTCAGCTATTATACCTGTATTGCCGATAAGCGTACCGTTAAGATAGCATTCATCTATGTCATCAATTTTTCCGAGCAATAAAACTAATTTTTTATTTTCAAGTTCTTGCGGCAAAGTAAATGTTTTTCTATACCAGGCAACGCCGTTGTATTTTTTGAAACCTTGTGTTTCCCAAAGTGCGGGAACAGAAATGTCATTCCAATTGCTGTCGTCAAAATCAGTTTCCTTCCATTTCATTTCGTCTCCGGTATTAAACTTCCAGAGCCCTTCAAGGTTATGCATAATGTTAAATTTTTGTTTCGGGGCATATATTCCAATATCACCATTGATAATTCCGCCTGCTAATTGTGAATCATAAATACGAACCGCCAATTGGTTTTCGCCTTCTAAGTTTAAGGCATCAAGCGGAATTGGATATTTTCTGTAAGCATTGTATGCAGTTTCATACTCGGGCGGAAAAGAGCCGGTAAAACCGATTAGTTCCCCATTTAAGAATACTTCATCAACATCATCTACAAAGCCAAGGACTAAGACTATTGATTTACTGCTGAAGTTTTTAGGCATTTTAAATTTTAAGCGATACCAGCCGTATCCATTGTAGCCGTGAAAACCCTGGTCTTCCCATGAAGAAGGGACATAAATTTCTTCCCAGTTAGAGTCATTATAATTCGGATCCGACCATTCAACATCATCGCCGATAGTAAATTTCCAATTCCCTTCAAGATTTAAGACTCTGCTGTAATCATCAGCGTAAGTTATGCTCGAAACAAAAATGCAGGCTATGCCTATGAGGAGAAGTGTGCAGTATTTAAGATCAATTTTCATACGGAATCATTATTAATAAATTTTTCTGTACAAATGTAAAAAATAATTTTAGGTAGGAAGTCATAGGAAAGTAAATAAATGTAAAATTATGTCACGGAAACATTAACAGCTAATCTTCATCCAAATCAACAATATCTTTCAATTGATTTTTAAGGTGAATATTCCCTTCGTCACTTTTTGACAGCCAATCTAACAACTCTGACACATTATCAATATCCATTAACTCATCCATTATATTTATTTTGAGATTATTACGTCGGGCAATCTCTAAGGTTTTATTAAGAACCTCGCTGCTGCTCCAGATAATATTTTCAAATAAATTTTTATGAAGTTTATTCATGCCGAGTAAATTGTAACCGCCATCGGGTGAAGGAGAAATAACCAAATCATTTTTATCGAGAAGTTTGAATGATTTCTCGATGATTTGGGCAGTTAAATCGGGAACATCTGTTCCAACAATTACTGCCTTATCTGCATTGCAGTTGAAAACAAACTTAAAAGAGTCACACATTTTATTTCCTAGATCTGCATACAATTGTGGACGAAATTCAAAATCCTGCCCGACCCATTCTTTCATTTTTATTTCATCAACAGGCTGCTCGTAAAACAAGTATGTTTTAATATTGCTTAATTTTGAGGCTTCGTTGAATATATATGCCGCGCATTTGTTGTAAAACAATAAAGCATTGTCGTCCCCAATTCCATTCGCCAACCTCGTTTTTACTCTTCCCTTGGAAGGATACTTTGCGAAAATAATTAATCCATTGCTTTGTTTTTTCTCCATACCCAAAATATTATTTATGAAAATTTTGCGGATTAAATTTCCAGAAGTGATACTAAAATAATAAAAGCTAAACAAACTTTTATCATTTAATGAAATTTTTTATATCAAGATTAAATTAAATCGGTTAAAACTTACATGAAGTTTGGACTTGAGCATTTTAAGGTAAACAGAAAAAGCAAATTATTAGTCGATGTTTTTTTTCAAAACTTCAGCAAAAATAGTTTTAATAATTATTATGCTTGCCATAATTGTTCCTTTAACTGTGCCAGTTACTTTTGATTTACCAATTCGGTTACGGTAACTAACAGGAACCTCTTTAATTTTCAGTCCGGCTTTAACTGCTCTAATCTGCATTTCCACTGTCCACCCAAACCACTTGTCTTCCATATTAAGTTTCAGCAGTTTATCAAATTTAATTGCACGGAATGGTCCGAGATCAGTGTACTTAAATTTCCAAAAAAGATTTATTAAAAATCCGGCAACTATGCTGCCCGCTTGTGATTGGAAAGGGAGTGCGCCTTTTTCTCTTTTGCCGAGCACCCTGCTGCCGAGAATAAAATCATACTCATCATTTATAATTGGTTGAATTAATAAATTCGTTTCTTCCGGGTAATCGCTGTAGTCGCCGTCTAAAAAAACAATAATATCAAATTGTTTTGATTTACAATATTCAATTCCTTTAAGGCATGCGGCGCCGTAACCTTTGTAGGTTTCATGCAGAACAGTTGCTCCTGCCTGCTTTGCTGTTTCAACTGTTTTATCGGTTGAATTATTATTTACAACAATTATTTCGTTAACAGAAGATGGGATGTCATTAATCACCTTTGCAATTGATTGTTCTTCGTTAAAGGCGGGAATAATAACAGCAGTTCTCATAAAATCTAATATTCAAAAATATGAGATTGAAATGAACCGAGTTCAATAAAAAGTCCATTTGCTTGAACATCAGAAGCAGAGCGAAGATATTGTTTTTTGTTCAGTATGTCTTCAATTACCATTTCTTCCGGGTAGCCTTTTACATCCAGCTTAATTCTGCATTGTGCACTTGCATCGGAAAAGTTAACAACAACTAATCTTTTTTCACCTGCATGACGCCATTGCCACACTAAAATATTATGAAAAGTTTTACTGCCTTTCCAAGCTTCCGAGGAGCTGAGCAGGCTCCATTCACCGACTTTAAAAATATCGCTGTTAATGGCAGTGAGCAAATTCTCATAAAATTCGGGTAAGCATTTAACTATTTTTTCATGGGGCTCCCTGCCAAGCTGAACGGGTACTTTTATCTTTCTGCCTTCAAATTGTCCGTCATAAAAAAAGTGCATTCCGGGTAAAGTGCTCATAACAACGGCGGCGGCTTTAGATTTATTTTTACCCATAGATTTCATTGCCCGTTCTTCATCATGGTTCTCAATAAATCTTGCAGATTTCATCTGGTAGTCATGCTCGGCTAATAGGTGATCTCTTATGTCATGAACATAACCGACTTTTAATCTGTCTGTTAATATTTTGTCATAGGTGTAATCAAATCCAAGCTGCTGTAATTCCCATTCTAAATCCCAATAAGCTTCGGCAAGAAAAATAAAATCGCTCCGGTAATCTTTAACGATTTCAAGAGCAACATTCCAAAATTCTTTTTGCGGTTTTTCGTAACCCATTGATGAAAGTACATTGCCCCAGGTATTTTTGAATACATTATTGAATGCGAGCATTGCCATATCGCATCTAACACCATCGCAAATTTTAGTTAGTTTAACCAATACTTTTATCATGTATTCGCGTGCGGCAGAGCTGAAATAATTTACTTGAATTGTGTCTTCCCAGGCGGGGAAAAAAGGATCGCGACCATGGGCAAAAATTTTATTATTTAATTTGCTGTGCTTAAAAAATGTATGCGAATCATTTTTGTAGTATTCTTCATTCGCTTCAAGAAAAATTTCGGGATGACTTAAAACAAGGCTCGATTCCGCACTAAAATGATTATGAATAAAATCGAGCATCAGTTTCATTCCTCGTTCATTTAAAATGGCTTTTAATTTTGTAATACTACTTTCAGTTCCAATTTCAGGATTAACCTGGTAGCTGTCAATTGCAAAGGGCGAGCCTATTACATCTTCTTTAGAATAATCTTTAAGTGCAGCTTTGTATTCACGCACTAATCCTTCTTCAAAGCAGTATTTATCAACAGTCTCGGGGCATGTTTTCCAAATACCCATTAGCCAAATAATATCAATTCCTTTGCTCTTTAAATCATCCCAATAACTTATTGGTACATCGTCTAGTTTTGCTTTTTTATCATCGGTATTAAAACGCTTTAGCCACACTCTTGTATTTATTTCATAAAGATTCGGGTTGTTCATAAAATTGATATTCTCTTCTATTTAATAATCAAATTATCGCCATTTTCAAAAATAGTTTTTTTTTCATCTTGAAGTTCTTTCAATATTTTAAGCAGCTGCAGTTTTTCAAGTTCGTCTTCACTTTCTGCAATTTTCCTATTGTTTTCTTTTATTTGTTCTTGAATTCTAGTTAGCTGAATTTTCTTTATCAGGTCATTTGTAAATTGAAGTAAATCTGCCTTTAATTTTTTTTCATTTGTCTGATCTTCCCACCGCTTATGACTAATCTGTTCACCGGCAAAAGAGTTTTCGATAATGTATTTTTTTGCTGCTTCATTTTCAATTCTATCAATAATTGCCGCCGGCTGAAAAATATTTTCTTTATAACAATCATAAACAACCTGTGCAATATTTCGGAATGTTTTATTCTGCAGATCATCGGGCATTATATGGTCAAAAATATTTTCAATTATTTGAATATCACTTTTAAAAAGTAAATTGATCAGTTCTTTTTCGAGTGCATTTTCCTTTTGAGAAACGGATTGATTTTCTTCGGCACCGGGCGGAGACTTTTCAATTCTTCTTTGATTGTTTTCGATTCGTTCTCTTTTATCCCTTGATTGATAAAGAAATTTATTCAATTCAGTTTCTATCAGTTTTTCCCGCAGGTTAAATTTGCGCGAAATTGATTTAAGTAAAATGCTGCGTTTTAATTCATCAGAAACAAGTGACGCCGACTTTACCAGTTCGCGAATTGCTTCAGTTTGTTTTATCGGGTCTTCCAGTAAACCATCGTTTTCGTACTGATATATTTGATGTTCAAGAAAGTGACGCGAGTTTTTTACTTCCTCTTCAAAAGCGTCGGTTCCGTTTTTATTTACAAACGAATCGGGATCGTCTCCTTCGGGAAGTGAAATTACTTTTACATCAAAACCATGTTTAAGCAAAATTTCAATTGAGCGGATTGCTGCTTTTTGTCCCGCTGCATCTGCATCAAACAGTACATAAATATTTTTTGTAAAGCGGGAAAGAAGCTGCACTTGTTCTTCGGTAAGAGATGTGCCTGAGGAGGCAACAACATTTTTAATCCCGTGCTGAAACAGTGCAATCGTATCCGTATAACCTTCAACTAAAATTGCTTTATCAAGTCTCCGAATTTCATCCTTTGCGTGGTAAAGTCCGTATAAAGATCTGCGTTTGGAATAAATTATCGATTCCGGTGAGTTAATATATTTTGCTAAGTCAGTTCGTGTTTCAAGGGTTCGTCCGCCGAATGCAATTACTCTGCCGTTTGTAGAAAATATCGGAAAGATAATTCTGTTCCGGTATTTATCGTAATAACCGCCTTCATCTTTACTGTCAATTAAGCCGAGCGCTTTTGCTTTTGGGAGATCAATTTTATTTTTCTCGGCAAATTTTACAAAATTATCCCATCCGTTCGGGGCAAATCCAATACCAAAAATCCTTTGAGTTTGTACCTTTACATTACGTTCTTTTAGATAATTTGCGGCTGTTTCACCCTCAATGTTTTCTAATAAATGGTTTGAAAAAAACTTAGCTGCCTGAACATTTATTTCGTAATAAAGTTCTTGCTCTGATTGCTGATCGGTGTTTTGATTTTCCTCTAAATTTAATTGTATTCCTAATTCTTCAGCTAATTCCTGTACCGATTCAACAAACGAGATACTTTTGTAATCCATTAAAAACTTAAACACGTTTCCGCCTGTTGCACACCCAAAGCAGTGAAAAATCTGCTTCTCTTCGCTAACGGTAAATGAGGGAGTTTTTTCTTGATGAAAAGGGCATAGTCCAACAAAGTTTTTACCCCGTTTTTTCAATTGTACATAGCCGGAAATTATATCCACAATGTTGGCAGCGTTTCGCACTTCTTCTATTTTTAATTCGGGAATTCGCATTAAGTATTCTTTAATTATTTGATTAACTAAAATAACAAATTTGAAATAATTTATTTGACTTAGAGTTATTTCTGCTGCTTATTTGAGTATATTTTATTACAGCAAATTGAATTTAATAAATATTAAAAATATTAGAATATGAAATAAAAGAATGTATTTTACTACAACCCACTTAAAAAGATAAATGCACATGCAGGAAAAATATAACAATAATAAAACTGAATTAGTTAGCCTTTTAGAAAATACAATCCTACCCGAAGTAAAAAAGTTCAGCAGAGAAAGAGCGGCTTATGTTAATTCAATTTTAAAAATATTTGAAGAATGGAATAACACATTAACAGGGATTACGGAAAATGATTTATGGTGGAAGGAAACCAATAAGTTATATGATTATACCGAAGAACTGCTTCAGAAAGATAAATATAAATTTTCGAAATTTACTCTGCTGGAAGAACTTGAAAAATTTTATAATGAATCACAACTGATATCTAAAGTTGATAAAACGAATGATGAGCTTAAAGAACTGTTTGAACTGAATAACGATGAAACGCGACGAATTAAAAAACAGATGCTGATTGGTTACTTGAACAATTTGTTTTTTATTCATCTTCTAAAAGAAATTGAAATTGCTTTTACTAAAATGGGTAAAGAATACTTAGTGATTTATGATGCATTAATTGAGTTTAACTATGCAACCTATAAAAATGACAACACCGCTGAAGATAAAATAAATAATGCTTATAAAGTTATTGAAACCAAATTACCCGCGGTAAAAAAATCTTTACTTTCGCTTCCCGAAAATTTTTCGGAGGCTATTGAAAAAGCAGAGTCAAAAATCGAGAGTATGTTTGTTTTATCAGACGAAGGAATTTCGGAAGTTGATACACTTTTGGAAAGGTTTTCAACAAAAGAACTAAAGAAAAAAGAAGATACCGCCGATAAAGAATTAAAAAAATTCAGTGAAAATTTCAAAAATTATTTTTTAACAATTTTTGATTACAGAGAATTTTTGGAAGACATACTTTGGTTTAATGCCGGACTAAGAGCTGAATATTTTTTAGTGCTTAAAAATTTTTTCGAAACCGAAAAGTATTTAGAAAAGAATGTTTTTAATCAAATTGACGGCTTAATTGAAAAAGTCAAAGTAAGGATAGAGCAGTCTTCAAAAGAAAATTTGTTAGCTGAAATAAAAGATAGTAAAGTATCACTCCTTGAATCAATTAATAAAAAAATTATTATTGAATTTATAAACTACTTTTCAATTGATGATTTTTCGGCAAGGGTAAATAATTTTCTGCAGTTAGTTGAGAAAAACCTCTCCGAGTTTTCCAAGGAATATTCTTTTATTAAAGAGGATGACCTGGTTTTTCAATTAAATATTAACGACATCACAAAATTTTCTCCCAAAGATTTAATAACTCCAATTGTTATGAACAAATTGGAAAACGAACTTGATTCTATTTCGGAAGATATTAATGCTGATTTGAAACAGCTTAATAAGGATATTATTGCCTATTCCGATATGATAGAATTTAATTTAGAAAGTGCTGAATCACTTTATAATGAAAATATCGGCTTGGCGGATGAGGCAAGGCAGTTAGCTTTAGAAGGGCTGGGTAGAGCCAAAAACAGAAATAGTGAATTTGTGCAGAGATTTAAAGACATTGGCGATCAATTTGAAAATTTATTTATTGAAGCTTGTGAAAATGCTTTAGATAATCTTACTGACTTTATTGATATTGATAAATTGCTGTCAATTAAACTTCAAGCTTCAAAAGAAAAGGCAGTGCAAAATGTTAAGGATAAGTTTGCAAGTACTTTTGAATCCATAAAAACTTTTGTAAAAAAAGATCTAAAGAAAAACATTCGGCGATTTGGGACATTCAAAAAAAAGCTGGTAGAAATTTCCGGCAAAGTCGGCTTAACTTCCGAAGGGTTAGAGTTATCTGAAGAGTTATCGAAATATCTTCTTAAAGTTTCCGCTACATTAAATAATCTGCCCTATATTTATAAAAAAATTTTTGAGAACGAACCTGTTGGTAAAGAAGATTTATTTATAGGAAGACGTGATGAATTGGCGAAGTTTACATGGGCTTACAGAAGATGGATGAACGACATTCCAACATCGATGCTTCTTGTAGGAGAAAAAGGAAGCGGTACATCTTCAACAATAATAATTGCCATAAAAAAAATTGATCCGAAAATTGAAGTATTAACTAAAGAAATTGATGCAACAATTTACAAACCAACCGAAGTACTTAATGAATTAAAACTTTTATTCAATTTGGAAAAGGCGGCGGATCTTGATGATTTAATTGCAAAAGTTAATGCAATGGATTCAAAAAAGATTGTTGTAATGGAAAACATTGAGGATTTTTTCTTAAAAATTGTTAATGGTTTTGAAGGAATTAGAGCTTTACTGAGGGTGATATCCGAAACGAATGAAAAAATATTTTGGATATCAACATGCAATGTTTACACGTGGAAATATTTTAACTCAACAATTAATATTGATGATTCAATTACAACTGTACTTGAGTTCAGTGAGTTATCCAAAGGTGAAATAGAAGAAATTATTATGAAGCGGCATAATATAAGCGGTTACAAACTCAAATTTTTACCTTCAGAAGAGGAGTTGAATAGTTCTTCATTTGTTAAAAAGACTGAAGAGGAAAAACAAAAATTTTTAGCTGATGAATATTTTAGTAAAATAAAAGATCTGTCACCGAATAATATTGCAATTTCACTTTTCTTCTGGCTGCGTTCTATCAGTGATTTCAAGAATAATGAAATTCAGATTTCTACAGATCTTTATAAAGATTTTTCATTTCTGCAACTGCTGTCTAATGATAAACTGCATACTCTTGCCGCAATGATTCTTCATGATGGGCTTACAATTAACGAGCATGCGCTTATTTTTAATATGAAAGAATACTCAAGCAAAACCTTGCTAATGGCTCTGGAAGATTCAGGAATTATTTTTAGCGGCAAAACCAAATACAAAATTAATTTTCAATTGTACCGACCAATAATTAATCTATTAAAAAACAAAAACATCCTTCACTAGGAAAATTTAATGAAAAGGTTAAAGATTCATCAAGTAAAAGTTTTAATAATAGCTCTCTTATTCTGCTTGCCGGGGTTTTGTTTAAGTCAATCTGCTGATACTGTGTACACAGACAGCTTAAAAGCAGACAGTGCTAAAATTGCTTTAGTGATTTCATCGGCTGATACAGCAAAAACTTCCGAGAAAAAATCTGAAGATAAAAACTTGATCGAGAAAATGGTTCAGGATGATGAAGTTACCAGCAAACTTTCGGATGTGTTCTCGCCTGCCAAGATTATTTGGGCAATTATTTTTCTAGCGATAAGCTTTTTTGTTATAAAATTTATCATAAAAATATTGTCACTCATTTCAGAAAAGAGTACCCGATACAGATTAACATTAAAAGGCTTAATACCAATTGTTAGAATACTTGCCTGGACAGCCTCTCTATCAATTGTAATAATTGTAATCTTTGCCCCGCCGATAGAATCTTTGGTTGTTGTTACAGGTTCACTAGGTATCGCCGTTGGTTTTGCCTCGCAGGATATACTAAAAAATATTTTCGGCGGAATAATGATAATTTTTGACCGCACATTTCAAGTTGGCGATAAGGTAGCAATTGGCGAGCACTATGGCGAAGTATTAAACATTGGTCTGCGTTCTACAAGAATTGTAACTGCTGATGATTCTGTTGTGAGTGTTCCTAACGGCGATTTAATTTCGAAGGCAGTATCAAACTCCAACTCGGGCGAAACAAACTGCCAGGTAGTAGCGGAATTTTATTTGCCGCCCTACATCGACACAGCAAAAGCGAGGGATATTGCAATTCAAGCTGCTCAGGTTTCCAGGTATGTTTATTTGAACAAACCAATAACAGTAATATTTATCAATGAAGTTCACCATGGCAAACCCTTTTTAAAAATGAGACTTAAAGCCTATGTGCTTGATATACGTTATGAGTTTGCGTTCATGAGCGATATGACAGAATCGACTATTAAAGAATTAGTTAGGAATGAATTAGTGACAAAGGAAGAATTAGCGGGAGAGTTTAAAGACCGTTAGAAATTGGTTTGAATAACCAAGCATCAATTTATTCTCAAACTTAAATATTCTATATTGCATTATAATTTTAATTTATTTGAGCCAAATGACAACCGCACAAAGAAGCATACTTTTAATTTTACCCGCAGCAGATTTTAATGAACAAGAATACTTGACGGTTAAAAACCTGCTTGTAAAAAAGGGTTTCAATATTTTTATTGCTTCAGATGCAAACTCGCTCTGCATTGGTAAAAATGGATTACGAGTTAGAGCAGATGTTAATTTTTTTAATATTCATGCTCAAAATTTTGCAGCAATAATTTTTATCGGCGGGGAAGGAGTAAGAAAATACTGGGATAATAATATTCTTCACAAAATTACTGTTGATTTTAACAAAGCTCAAAAAGTAATTGCCGCAATTTGCAGCGCTCCTGTTATTCTTGCCAGAGCCGGTATTTTATCAGGAAGAAATGTTACCTGCTACCCGGCAGATAAAAAAGAAATTGAAAAAAAAGAAACTACATACAAAGATGAGCCGGCTGTGGTTTGCGGAAATATTATCACAGCGCAATCACCTGCGGCATCTCCCGAGTTTACAAATCTCATTGTCTCACATCTTTCCAAATAGCATAATTTTTCTCGAAACTAAAATTAATTTCAAATTGTTTATCTTTTAATATGGAAATAGAAAAATTTAAATATTGTAACTCATTGACAAATTACTCACGCTATAAAACACGCGAAGTAAAAATAGGCAGCATCCCGCTTGGGGGTAATAATCCAATACGAATTCAATCAATGACAACCACCGATACAATGGATACGTTAGCAACCGTAGAGCAAACCATAAGAATGTTTGAAGCAGGCTGTGAATATGTTAGAATAACTGCACCGAGTTTGAAGGATGCGAATAATCTTAAAAATATTAAGGATGAACTTCGTAAACGCGGATACGATGTTCCATTAATTGCCGATATACATTTTACCCCAAACGCTGCCGAAGCTGCAGCAAAAATTGTAGAGAAAGTTAGGGTTAATCCGGGCAATTATGTTGATAAGAAAAAATTCCAGCAGATTGAATACACTGACGCAGAATACAACGAAGAAATTGAGAGGATCCGTAAAAGATTTACTCCGCTCGTAAAAATTTGCAAAGAATACGGAACAGCAATGCGGATAGGCACAAACCACGGTTCTCTTTCCGATAGAATTATGAGCCGTTATGGTGATACCCCGCTTGGGATGGTCGAATCGGCTTTAGAGTTTGTTCGCATCTGCGCTGACCTGGATTATCATGAAATTGTGCTATCGATGAAGGCAAGCAACACACAAGTTATGGTTCAGGCTTACCGGCTTTTATTAAATATGATGGAAAAAGAAGGGATGAATTATCCTATTCATCTTGGGGTAACAGAAGCCGGTGACGGTGAGGACGGCAGAATTAAATCAGCCGTAGGAATAGGAACCTTGCTTGAAGATGGAATTGGCGATACCATTAGAGTTTCATTGACTGAAGAACCTGAAAACGAAGTGCCTGTTGCAATTTCACTTGCCGATAGATACAAGAATAGAAGCACTGCAAAAAAAGCTACTGAAATTAAAACCATACCTTGTAACCCATTTGAATATTCACAAAGAGAAACATATGAAGTTGCCGGCATTGGGGGAAAACTGCCGCCGGTTGTTGTGGCTGATTTGAGCTTTGAAAAATTAGATGATACAAAAAAGCTGACACACGTTGGTTATACTTACAGCGAGGAACTTGATAAGTGGAATATGGCTGACCAGGCTTGCGATTTAATCTATTTAGGAAATAACGAACCGGCGTTTGATGTTCCCAGGGGAACAAAAGCAATTTTTGATTTTAATTTTTGGCACACATTAAAAGACAAAACCTCCGGCTTTCCGCTTTTTACTCTTGAAGAATTTGTGCAATCGGACAAAAAATCTTTTGTAGTAAACTTTGTAAAGATTGTTTCAGCTGATTTACAGAAAGAGGCGTTTACAAAAGCTGCGAATGATCCGAAAGTTGTGTTTGTAGCATCTACAGAAAACGAACATGCGATGCCCGAACTTCGAAACATATTTTTTGAACTGGTAAAAAAAGAGACTAACAATCCTGTTATTATTTTGCGGGATTATGAAAAAATAAATGCAGAAGAATTTCAGCTTTATTCTTCAACGGATTTTGGCGGATTATTGATCGACGGCTTTGGAGATGGAGTTTGGATAGGCAGCCGAACAGCAATTAATAATAAATTAAGTTTGGATTTTGTAAATAGAACTTTGTTCGGAATTTTACAAGCGGCAAGAGTTCGAATCTCTAAAACGGAGTATATCGCTTGTCCATCCTGCGGTAGAACATTGTTCGATCTTGTTGAAGTTACAAATAAAATTAGAGAGCGAACCGAACACCTAAAAGGAGTAAAAATTGGTATTATGGGCTGTATTGTTAATGGTCCAGGCGAAATGGCTGATGCTGATTACGGATATGTCGGTTCAGGAATAGATAAAATAACACTTTATAGAGGTAAAGAGGTTGTGAGAAAAAGCGTAAAATCTGAATTTGCGGTTGATGAGCTTATCAACATAATTAAGGAGGATGATAAGTGGATTGAACCGAAATAGTCAAATTTTTGACACTTGGGTTTGTTGTTTATCAAATATGAAAATCTTATATTTACTTACTTGTAATATGAGAAAATTAGACTTAAAGAGCGAAAACAAAAAAATAAAACCCTACTCGGTAAATAGCTGGGCTTAGGTTTTAAATAAATTACACTTCCACAAATGGAAGTGTTTTTTTTTGAATATGATTGTTCATCAACTAATTAAATATTTTGAGACATGGGCTCCTAAAGGGGCATCATGGGAAAAAGATAATGTCGGGTTGCAGATTGGCAGTACGGATGCAAAAATTAAAAACATTTTTCTTTCTCTTGAACTCAATGCAGAATCTCTTAATGAAGCGATTAAGAAAAACTGCAATTTTATTTTTACTCACCATCCCTTCCTTTTCAAACCATTATCCAAAATTGATATCACACACAATCCCAAAGCCAAACTGATAGAAAAACTGATAAAAAATAATATCACTCTCTATTCTGCGCATACAAATTTAGATTTTACCAAACACGGTGTAAGTTTTGAATTGGCAAAAAGATTGAAACTGAACAACATAAATTTTCTTAAGAATGAAAAAGGTAATCAAGTTAAGTTAATAGTTTTTGTTCCCGCAGAATTTGTTGATAAAGTATCGAACGCTATATTTAATGCAGGCGGCGGAGTAATTGGCGAATATACAAAATGCAGTTTTAGAACGAACGGAAGCGGTACTTTTGAAGGTTCTGAAAATACAAATCCAGCATTAGGCAAAAAAGAAAATTTTGAAAAAGTAGAAGAAACTAAAATTGAAGTTCTAATTAACAAGTGGGATGCAAGTAAAGTTATCAAAAGCATGATAGCCGCTCATCCTTACGAGGAGCCTGCGTTTGATGTTATTCCTTTAGAAAACGAGAATGTTAATTACGGTTTCGGTGCAATTGGTGAACTGGATAAACCGCTTGCACAAAATGAATTCTTGAATCATGTCTGTAAAAAACTAAAAACTAAAAATATTCGATTTACAAAAGGCAGCGGAAGAAAAA
This sequence comes from Ignavibacteriota bacterium, assembly GCA_013112585.1. Lineage (GTDB taxonomy): Bacteria > Bacteroidota > Ignavibacteria > Ignavibacteriales > Melioribacteraceae > IGN16. The sequence goes on from JABFGH010000011.1 coordinate 157,350, forward strand.
TAAAAAAGGTTGCCGTATGCGGCGGCAGCGGTGCCCGTTTGGTTTTTGATGCAGTCAATCAAAATGCCGATGCTTTTGTAACTGCAGATGTTAAGTATCATGATTTTCAGGATGGCGAGAATGAAATTTTATTTATAGATGCAGGGCATTACGAAACTGAAATATTAATATTAGATGAAGTAAAAAAAAGAATTGAAAAAATTATTTCCGATAGCGGAAAAAATATAAAAGTTTATAAGAATAGCCGGTCAACAAACCCGGTAAGATTTTTTAATAATACAGGAGATAAATAAATTGATTAATAGACTAACAACGCTTTACGAGCTTCAGCTTATTGATGATCAGCTTGATGTGTTAGAGGAATTGAGAGGTGATTTACCTTTAACTGTTAACGATTTGACCAGTCAAATTCAAGGTATTCAGGATCAGATTGATGCTAAAGAGTCTGAAAAAAAAGAATCAATTGAAACGCGTAAAAACAACGAAGAAGAAATAGAACGATTAAATGCGGGACTTAAAAAATTCAAAGCTCAGCTTTATCAAGTTCGCAACAATAAAGAGTACGATGCTTTAACAAAAGAAATTGATCACTCTGAAGAACAGGTTGAGAAACTTGAGATAGAAAATATTGAGATGGAAGATTTAGTTGAAAGACTGAAAATTGAAATTGAGGAGATGTCACCGCAGCTTATTTTATTAAAAGAGGACTTAAAAGTAAAAGAAGCAGAACTGAAAAAAATAATTAAGGCAAACGAAAGAGAAGAAGCTAAGCTAAATGAAAAGCGTGAAAAGGTAGCTGCACAAGTTCGTAAATCGGATTATAATACTTACATGAGAATTAGAAAAGCATGCGGCGGTAAAGCAATGGTTACAATAATACGCTCGGCTTGTTCTGGATGCCATAACGTAGTGCCTCCGCAGAGACAGTTGGAAATTAGACAAAACAAAAGATTGTTTACTTGTGAATCATGCGGAAGACTTCTTGTATCGCCCCATATTGCAGAAGATGTTGGAAACAAAATGTAAGATGGTTCGGGTGGTATTGCCGGACAAAATTATTTATTCGGATTTTATTGTTCTATCAATTGCCTCGTTAATATCAGCAATTGGATAAATTTTTATTTTAGAATTTTTAGGAAGCTTAGAAATTTTTGGGACCAGCACTTTTTGGAATCCCAATTTTTCTGCTTCTTGAATTCTTTTATCCAAATGACCAACGCCCCTAATTTCACCGCCCAATCCAACTTCACCAATTAAAACAGTTGTATTGTTCGCCGGCTTATCCATAACGCTCGAAGCTATTGCGCAGCATACTGCTAAGTCAACGGCAGGCTCATCAATTTTTATTCCCCCTGCCATATTTAAAAAGACATTTGCGCTTGAGAGGCGAAGCTTTGCACGTTTTTCAAGCACAGCCAGAAGGATGGATAAACGTCGGTAATCAAAACCCGTTGCAACGCGCTGCGGGTTACCGTAATGCGATGGAGTGACTAATGCCTGTACCTCAAGTAAAATTGGACGGGTCCCTTCCATACTTGATGTTATTGTCGATCCGGTTATATTATCAGTGCGCTCATTTAAAAATATCTCACTCGGATTTTTAACCTCAACCAAACCCTCTTCATGCATTTCAAAAATGCCAATTTCATTTGTGCTGCCGAATCTGTTTTTTTGTCCCCGTAAAATTCGGTATGAATAATTTTTTTCACCTTCAAACTGAAGTACAGTATCAACAATATGCTCAAGAACTTTTGGTCCTGCTATGTAGCCTTCCTTTGTAACATGCCCTACAATAAAAATTGAGCAGCCGGTTAATTTGGCTGTCTGCATTAACCTAACCGTGCATTCCCTAATTTGTGTAACTGTGCCGGGAGCGTTTTCAAAATCAGGGTGCGACATGGTTTGAATTGAATCGATAATTATTACTTCTGGGGACTGTTCTTTTATGGAATCCAATATATTTGAGAGATCAGTTTCGGCAAGCAGAAGAATTCCCTTTGACTTTACATTTAACCGCTTGGCGCGAAGGCTTAATTGGTTAATTGATTCCTCGCCTGATACATAAAGAACTTTGCCGTTAATTTTATCCGCCGCCTGCAGCACCAATGTTGATTTGCCAATTCCGGGATCACCGCCGATCAAAATTACAGAGCCTGGAATTAATCCTCCTCCTAGTACTCTATCAAATTCTTTTATGTTGGTTGGCAGCCTGTTCTCAATTTTAGTTTCAGAAAAATCAAGTTCATGTACTTCCGATTTACGTAAAGCCTTTGCCCGCTTGGTTTTTGTATCTTCTACAATTTCTTCCGAAAATGAATTCCATGAATCGCAAGAAGGACATTTACCGACCCACCGTAATGATTCGTAACCGCAGTTTGAGCAGATAAACTTTATTCTATTTTTCGACATTCTCTTTCGTCCTTAAAATAAAATCAAATATAACCTCATCCTTGCTGTTCTCCAGTTCTTCGGGAGTTCCTGTAAAATAAATTTTACCGTCATTAAGCATTGCAACCCGCTGAGCAACATTCTTTACGCTTAGCATATCATGCGTAACAACGATCGATGTAACGTTTAATGCTTCCGCCAATTCACGTATCAGTTCATCAATTGCGTTAGACATTATCGGGTCGAGCCCGGTTGTCGGTTCATCATATAAAATGTAATCGGGACTTGTTATTAATGCACGTGCGAGTGATACTCGTTTTTTCATTCCGCCGGAAAGCTCGGATGGTTTTAACTTTTCAACGCCGGGCATTCCAACCCAGTCTAATTTTTCTGCAATGTTTTTTTTGATCTCAGCGGAGGTGAAATTGTAATTATTTTCAATTATCGGCAGACTAATATTTTCTTCAACAGTCATTGAGTCGAACAGTGCCGCACCTTGAAAAAGAAATCCAAATCTTCTTCTAATTGAATAAAGTTCTGCGGGAGATGCCTGGTCTAAACGTTTATTTTCAATTGTAACGTAACCTTGTTCGGGGAAAAGCAGACCGACAATATGTTTTAGAAGTACACTTTTACCGCATCCGCTGCGCCCAATTATTGCAAGTGTTTCGCCTTCGTTAATTGTTAAATCAACGCCGCGAAGTACCTGTTTATCGCCAAAACTTTTGTGAACATTATTAATTGTTATCATTATTAAAAAGTTTGTTTAGAGAAATTATTGAAAAGAAATATAATAAATATTTAAAGAAAGGATGCAAGATTGAATGATTGCATGGATGCATGATTGCATGGATGCATGATTGAATGGATGCATGATTGAATAGAGGTATGAAAAAGATTGCCGGACAATGACTTTTCATCAAACTACAAAAATGACCAACGAATTCCCATCGAATTACTATTGAATTCCCACCAAACTACTCCACCCTCTTAAAAATTAAATTAAAGCTTCGTTTTTTCTTTTTTTCAACGCCGCCTACTGTAGCTTTTAGTTTTCCGCTTTCTAAAATTTCGTATTGAATGAGCTGGGGAAAATCATGTTCCGGATTTTCGAAAATGACTTTCGCGGAATCCAAGTGAGTTAGTTTGAAGGAGATTGGGTCGTCGTTCTCTTCAACTAATGCTATGTAATAAATTGCATTCCCAATTTTTACAAGTTTTAATGATTCCGTAAACAAAACTTTTTTAGTCCGGCGGGAAACCCTTTCGTTGTAGCCTTCAAAATAGGTATCGTCTAATTTTTCCCAAATCTCATTTGTGATAGTGCCGCTGCTTCTTTTTTGCCATTTCCCGATAATCCATTCCAGATCCGACAGCTCAACTTTTGTTAAATCTTTTTCCTGTGCCGGTAATATTATTGAAAACAGAAATAGGAAAATTGCAAGTTTCATAACATTCACTTAATTGTTTAGTGGTTATGTTTTAGAATAACAATTAAATAACAGTAGTTAAAATATTTTAATATTCTTAACACAAATGCTATATAATAATTGATTAGCTTTTTACAATATACATTATTTGATAATTTTTTCTTAATATTGTTTTTAAACAAGCACAATTATTATGAAACCAACACCACCTAAATACTGGTTTGTACTTTACACAAAACCGCGGCATGAGTTTAAAGCCGAAGCTCAAATAAAATCAATTAATGTAGAAACTTATCTTCCTACAACAACAGTGATAAAACAATGGAGTGATAGAAAAAAAAAGGTAACCGAACCTCTATTCAAAAGTTATATATTTATTTATGCCGATGAAAAAGAAAGACTCAATTCACTTGAGCAGAATGGCGTTGTTGCAACTGTATGTTTCAAGGGCAAACCGGCTCACGTGCCCGAAATTCAAATAGAAAATTTGCGTAAATTGCTTGCAGGTAAAAGTGAAGTTGAGGTAACCGATAAAATTGAGATTAATACCAGGGTAAGAGTAGACGACGGTCCCTTTGCAGGAATTGAAGGAGTTGTTTTTGAAAACGAGAACAATGATAAAATGCTGGGAATTACAATTGATCTTTTGAACAGAACTGTTGCGGTTAAATTGCCCAAAACAGAAGTAACTGTAATTAATAAATAAGAAATCAGGAAAACAATGTTAAAGCAAGATGAGTTATCTGAAATAAGAAGCGGTGAACCAATCAACCATTTTTTACTGCTTACTAAATTTGAAGAAAAAACAACTCGAGCCGGAAAGTCGTATCTCGATTTAGAACTCGGTGATAAATCGGTTAGACTGCCGGCAAAAATGTGGGATAATATTAATCAGGCAAAACAAAATTTGGATGCCGGAATAATTGTAAAAGTAAGCGGTACAATGGATACCTTTAATGAGCAGTTTCAAATTAAAGTTGATAAAATTCGTGCCGTCAAAAAAGGTGATAATGTTGATATTGAAGACTTGATGCCGAAATCGATAAGAGATATAAATGAAATGAAGAGTGAGCTGAACGATTTTATAGATAGCGTAAATGACAAGCACCTAAATCAATTATTGAAACTGATTTTAAGCGGTGAATATTTTGAAAAATATATCAGAGTTCCCGCCGGTAAAGCCTGGCATCATGCATACGTGCACGGACTTTTAGAGCACACTTTAGAGATCATCAAAATTTGTGATTTGATGTGCAGTTTTCATGAGGAGTTAAATCACGATTTATTGATTACCGCTGCAATACTGCATGACTTCGGTAAAACTGAAGAGCTAAGCACCAATGCCACTTTTGATTATACCGATAAAGGAAAACTCATTGGTCACATTGTAATTGCAGCAATCCACATTGAAAAGAATGCCGGGCAGATTGATGGATTTCCGGAAGACTTAAAAAATCAGTTGATACATTTGGTGCTTAGTCATCAAGGCAAACTTGAACATGCATCACCCGTGGAGCCTAAAACAGTTGAGGCAATTGCACTTTACCACGCGGATGAATTAAGCGCAAAGACTAATGCATACAAGCAGGCAGTATATTCTGAAAAAGTCGGTGAGTCAAATTGGACACGCTTTTTGCCCCTTGCAGGTACGTCTTTAATGATACCAAAACAAAATGACAAAGAAGAATTTAACGAAACTTTATTCTAACAAACATAAGGTATAATGATGAAATCAAAATTCACATTAGCAATTTTACTATTTGCAATAATTTTTTCTGCATCGGCTTTTGCACAAAGCGCAGAGGACTTAATAGCGGAAGGTGACAAGCTTGTAAAAGAATATAAACATCAAGATGCTTTAGATGTTTATCAAAAGGCGGATTCATTATACCCGAATAATTGGGAAGTACTGTGGAGAATAAGCAGGGCGTATGTTGACATTGCTGAAAAGATGCCCAAGGAAACAAGCGAGGAAGAGGATGCTCAATTAGAGATTTATGATACGGCATTAGCTCTTGCCGATAGTTCAGTAAAACTTGCACCTGATAAATCTGAACCGCTGTTGAGAAAGGCGATTGCGGGGGGAAGAATTGCATTGTTTAAAGGAGTGTTTTCTGTGGCGGGAGTTGTAAATCAGGTTCGTGATGATGCCGAGAAAGCCATTGAACTGAACACAGGCGGCAATGAAATTCAAGGTGTTACACATTATGTTCTTGCCCGCACTCATGCAAAGATAAGTGAAAAGTGGGCGCCCGCAAGATCCGTACTCGGATTAGGCTGGGCTGATATTGACAGCGCAATGGTGCATTATAAAAAAGCAGTTAATCTTTATCCTAACTTTATTATGATTTATGTTGATTATGCTAAATCGTTAATTGAAGAAGATGAGTATGAACTTGCAAGAGAGATGCTTAATAAAGCTGTTTCATTGCCAAAAATTGATGAGGATGATGAAGAAAGAATAGCTGAAGCAAAAGCACTACTTATAGAAATTGAGGATGAGTAGCTGCGTTTAGATGTTGTGAAATATTAGTAAACAATCTTGAAAGATTTATTACTACTTATACCATCTTTATTTCTCGCAAAATCAAATTGAGAAACAAAATTTGATTTGGAAAAAGTTTTACAAATTGAAAGAAGCAATATGAGTACGGAGAATTAATTAAAGTAATTGTAATTTAGAATTTTAGCATTACGAGGACATATAACTAAATTATTAAAGTCGCTATCTGCCGATAGTAACGGTCATACGAGATCGTTGTGCTGTATTTGGAAAAAAGGATAAAATTTACGACTTTAGATCAATAAACAGAGTGAAAATGGCAACAGTTGAAAACATAAGAAATGGGTTGATTGATAAAATCCTTTCAATTAAAAACAGAGATTTTTTAGAAGCTCTTGATAAACTAATTTCTTCAAGTATCTCTGAATCCGACATTGTAGAATTGACAGATGAACAGAAAATAATGTTGGAGATGAGTGAGAAGGATATAAAAAACGGAAAACTAATTTCTCAAGAAGCAATGGATAAAAGAAATCTTGAATGGCTAAACGCAATGTAATTTGGACAAGAACAGCCGACCTTCAATTTGTTGGAATTTTAGAATATTGGGTTAAAAGAAATAAGTCAAACACTTACTCAAAGAAGCTTATAAATTTAGTTTCCGAGAGAACTAAGCAAATTGCGAAAAAGCCATTTATTTACAAATCGACGGACTATAAAGATATAAGAGTAGCTTCATTGGGAAACTTTAGCATTTATTACAAAGTTACCGATGAACAAATAATAATTTCTGCATTTTGGGATAACCGACAAGACCCTAAAAAACTTTTAAAATTATTAGAAAACAAAAAATAGTATTGTACTACAATAGCCGGAAGTAATTACTTGTTCTCACCTGTTCTAAAAAATTTTGTTGAATTTTTAATCTCTTGAATATTCGGAAAGCCCGCCTGTAGTCAGGCAGGTTAAATACTAATCCACACAGCTGCTTATAGCCAAGAACATTGAATGAGTAATAACGTTGAGATGTTTAGACGTTGAAACGTAAAGATGAAAAACTTAATTAAATAGTGAGCCGGAGAAGATTACTTCATTCCGATTGAAAAACATCGGAATTCGCAATGACAAAGTAAAAATAATCGAGCCAAGTAAATGGAATTAAAAGAAGAATTTATTGAAAAATTAAAATCCGCAAAGTCTATTGTCTTTTTTACGGGAGCCGGAATTTCGGCTGAGAGCGGAATACCAACTTTTAGAGGAAAGGATGGTATTTGGAACAAACTTAAACCTGAAGAACTTGCAAACTTTAACGCGTTCCTACGTAATCCCGATATGGTTTGGGAGTGGTATCAATACCGCAGGCAAATTATTCATGATACCAAACCTAATGCCGGGCATTTTGCAATGGCAGAGTTTGAAAAATATTTTGATGATGTAACTGTTGTAACTCAGAATGTTGATAATCTGCATCGCCGTGCCGGCAGCAGTAATGTATTTGAGCTTCATGGAAATATTGAGCGTAACTATTGTATTGATTGCAGCGAACCTTATTATATTAAATCGGATGAGGAGAGTTTGCCGAAATGTAAAATATGCGGCGGTTTAATTCGCCCTGATGTAGTTTGGTTTGGAGAAATGCTGCCGCAGGAAGCTTTCGCAAAGAGTGAAAAAGCCGCGGCGGATTCTGATATTTGCATTATAGCGGGAACATCCGCTGTTGTATATCCTGCGGCATATATACCATTAACTGCAAGGGATGCCGGCTCTTACCTTGTTGAAATAAATGTTGCCCCGACAGAGATTTCCGGTTTAGTTAATTATTCAGTAAGGGGTAAATCGGGGGAAGTTGTGCCTGCTATACTTGAAGCGGTCAAAGAGATGAAAAAGTAGTTCAACGGTGTGAATATTTATCTTGACTAACAGAATACTTTTGAATACATTTTTGGAAAAAGGAAAGCAAACATGTCTAAAACAGTAACAATTCGGATGAACGAGGACACTTATGAAATAATAAAGTCAGCAGCAAGTGGTGAAAAGCGAACAATTTCAAATTTTATGGAATATGCAGCACTTAAATATCTTACTTCATCAGCTTATATTGACGATAAGGAGATGGAAGAAATTTTAGATGATACAGAGTTAGTTAGCAATTTGAAAGAAGGACTGAAAGAAGTAAAAAAAGGTAAATTTAAAGTTGTATTATAATTTTAAAATTGCAGAGACGGCAAGGTTTGAAAAATCAATTAAGAAAATTATTACGGGCAAAGAATATCAAAGAATTAAACAGATTGTTTATCCGCAGCTAAAAAGGAATCCTTATTTTGGTCCGAATATTAAAAAGCTAAAAGGTGAATTGGAAGGTATTTATAGATTCAGGATAGGAGTTAATAGGCTGTTCTATTCAATTGATAAAGATAAAATAATAGTCTTTATCTTGGAATATAAAAAAGAAAAGATGCTTATAAGAATTAAATAATTTTTCCGAATTAATGAAGTTATCTTAAAGGGCTAAGCTCCATTAATCACAGCAAAAATAAATTCTTACTTGAACTACTTCGTAGTTCATTCTTGAATTGTTATCTTTTACCACGGATTTTATCCGTGGTTATTAAGCTTTAACCCCTTGTATGTTGAAAGTTAATAATGGAAAAATAGTAAAAAAATAGTTAAGTATGGAAAAGGAGGAATACCCCTTGGTCTACGAGACCGACCCGGAGTTTCTTCTTTTCGTCAGGCAAATAGCGTGGAATAACCTGGTTGTAAGAAACCGCATAGGACAAGGA
>JABFGH010000012.1 GCA_013112585.1 Ignavibacteriota bacterium
TTTTCCTTCTAAAACCGAGTTTATTACTTTTATTTTAAAGGATTCACTATACTTTCTTTTTTGTTTTTTCATACTTTTGTCCTGGTTTTTGTTGACTTTTTTAGTCAACCTATTTCAGGACTATACAATTCTTTTAATTGAACTATCCCCGCAAAAAAGCTGCGGGGCAAGACTAGAATAGATGCTTCGACGGGGCTCAGCATTAATGTTTTGGTCACTGAGTTTATCGAAGTGTTAATTGAACTATCCCCTCAAAAGGCTACGTGGTAAGACTAGAATATTTAACGTGAAACGTCGAGATGTGAAAAGTAGAACGGTAACAGACAATACAGCTGCTGAGCTTCTCTGTTTACTTTTGCCTTTTTCCTTTTTACCTTTGCCTTCTCACCAGTCACATTAAAAAATGTTAGCCGGTTATTTAGTAATCCCAATGCCTTTTATTGGGATGTATCGAAGTAAAGGCGGTAGATGCCGAAAGTCGAATCTGCCATAAATTAGTTCCAGCATACCAAGCAATCATTCATCCATGCATTCATTCATCCATGCAGTCATTCTCAGTTAGTGACGGTTGTTTCGATACATGCCGCCAAACTACAGCGGCACACTCAACCCCCTTTGTTGTTAGTTATAATGAAGCATCCATTCTACACTCCTACACTTCAAACTTCTTCATTCTGTTCTTTTCGCCTCTCACCACCAAGGAGGCTGAGTTGCTTTTTAGTATCGAAGCCGGTGCAGCATTGAAAAGCCTTTCACGCAAAGCCGCCAAGCCGCAAAGAAAAGAGCCAGAATCCAGAATCAAGTATCCAGACCGGTAGTTTCGATACATGCCGCCAAACTACAGCGGCACACTCAACCACCTTTGTTGTTAGTTATAATGAAGCATCCATTCTACACTCCTACACTTCAAACTTCTTCATTCTGTTTTTTCGCCTCTCACCACCAAGGAGGCTGAGTTGTTTTTTAGTATCGAAGCCGGTGATTGCATTGGAAAAGCCTTTCACGCAAAGCCGCGAAGCCGCAAAGAAAAGTGCCAGAATCCAGCATCAAGAATCCAGTATCCAGTCCGGTTGTTTCGATACATGCCGCCAAACTACAGCGGCACACTCAACCACCTTTGTTGTACGTTTTACTGAAGCATCCATTCTACATTCCCGCACTTCTAAACTCCTACATTCTGCTTTTCCTTTCGCACTTTCACCTTTCCCATCTCACCTACCAAACACGCCCGCCTCTATTATTAGAGGAAGAAACAAAAAACACTTTAATATTAAATAATATAAATTATAAACACCGCCCGCACTAACCCATTTGTTTATAGTTAGTTACAGAAAGTATAATTGTTTTTACGGTCAAAAATGCTTAACTTTGCACTTTTATTTTTAAAGTTTTTTGCAGAAAAGCTTCTGCTAGTTTAAGTGAGTTTATGTTAATTAATCATGAAGATATAATTGCGGCATCGGCAACCCCTCAAGGCGTTGGAGCCCTTTCAATAATTAGGGTCAGCGGTAAAAACTGTTTTGATGCTGTTGATAAAATATTTAAAGGTAGTCAGAAATTAAGCAGCGCAAAAAGCCATACAATTCATTACGGTAAAATTTATTCACACAATGGCAATGTTATTGATGATGTGCTCGCTTCAGTTTTCCGCAGTCCGAATTCATATACCGGGGAAGATTCGGTAGAAATAAGCACTCACGGCAGCCAGTTAATAAATCAAAAAATTTTAGAAACGCTATTAAAATTTGATGTTCGTTTAGCTGAGCCGGGCGAGTTTACAAAAAGAGCGTTTTTAAATGGCAAGATAGATCTCGCTCAAGCGGAAGCTGTTGTTGATGTTATTAATTCAAGAACCGAAGCCTCACTTAAAGGTGCGCGAAATCAGCTCGACGGGCTCCTTTCTAAAAAGGTTAATTCATTACGAGAGGAATTAATAAATAGTTCTTCACTTATTGAGCTGGAGTTAGACTTTGCCGAAGAAGATTTAGAGTTTATTAATCTTGATCAAATAAAATTAAAAATTGAAAAAATTATAACTGAAATAGATAAACTTCTATCAACATACTCATTCGGCAGAGTAATAAGGGAAGGGGTTAATGTTGCGATTGTTGGGAAACCAAATGTAGGTAAATCCTCGCTGCTTAATTATTTTTTAAAAGAATCACGCGCAATAGTTAGCGAAATTCCCGGAACAACAAGGGATATAATTAGAGAAGAGCTTTCCATAGATGGAATTTTGTTCAGACTTTTTGACACCGCCGGGATCAGACTAACGGAAGACATAATAGAAAAGGAAGGCGTTTTGAGAAGCAGGCAAGCCGTGGCTGATGCTGATCTTGTAATTTTTATGAATGATTTTGAATCCGGTTTTGCCGGTGAAATATTTAACGAATTGAAATCCTTATCCGGCACTGAAAGAATAATTACAATCTTTAACAAAGTTGATTTAGCAAAAAACGCAGATGTTCAATCCGACCTAAATATTTCCGCATTAAGCGGCGAGGGGATTGAGGATTTATTAAAACTGCTGAAAGAAAAAGCAATTGGAACGGAAACCTACAGCGAGCAGACTGCAATAATTTCAAATGCGCGTCACTATGCCGCACTAGAAAAAGCAAAGCAAAACTTGCTTGCAGGAATTAATTCCGTCGAGGAAGGAATGTCCGGAGAATATATTTCCGTTGACTTAAGAAATGCCGAACAAGCACTTGGCGAAATTATTGGCGAAGTAACTACTGATGATATTTTGAATAATATTTTTGAAAATTTTTGTATAGGAAAGTAATGTGTTCCACGTGAAACGAATTGGTTCAAAAATTTTGAATGCTTAAAGAGTGTTCCACGTGAAACAGAAAGGAATAAATGAAGGAATTTGATGTAATTGTAGTCGGCGGTGGTCATGCCGGCATAGAAGCTGCAATCGCTGCTGCAAAAATGGGCTGCTCGGTAGGGTTGTTTACGACAGATAAAAATGCGATGGGAAGGTTATCATGCAACCCATGTATAGGCGGCAGCGCTAAAGGGCATCTCGTTCATGAAATTGATGCTCTCGGCGGAGCTATGGGGCTAATTGCAGATAAAACAGGAATTCAATTTAGAACGCTGAATAAATCTAAAGGTCCCGCTGTTTGGGCAGGAAGATGTCAATCAGATAGAAAGCTCTACTCGCAAGAAGCATCTCGAGTTGTTCAATCAACAACTAATTTGGAAATTGTTGAAGATACCGTTGTTGAAGCAATTCAAGAAAATAATGAAATTGCCGGAATAATAACTGGAAAAGGAGTAGAGGTAAAATGTAAAGCACTTGTTGTATGTTCGGGTACTTTTTTAAACGGATTGATGCATACCGGAATGACAGCCACAAAAGGGGGGCGTTACGGCGAACAGCCTGTTGTAGGGTTATCTGCTTCATTTGAAAAAATGGGCTTTGTTTCGGGCAGATTAAAAACGGGAACTCCGCCCAGATTGGATAAAAATACAATCGATTTTTCTGTTTTAGAAGAACAGCCCGGCGATGATTTTCCCGAACCATTTTCTTTAAGAACACCCAAAGAACTGTTTCCTTTTTTACCGCAAATCAGTTGTCACATCACTTTCACTGATAAAGCTGTTCATAATGTTCTTGAAAAAGGATTTGATAATTCTCCTCTTTTTAGAGGACTAATTGATGGAGTTGGTCCAAGATACTGCCCTAGTATTGAGGATAAAATTGTTAGGTTTGCTGATAAAAATCAGCATCAGCTTTTTCTTGAACCGGAAGGGCTGGATGACGACTTAATTTATCTTAACGGATTTTCTACATCGCTTCCGGAGGATATTCAGAATGAAGCAATTAAATTAGTTAAAGGATTAGAAAACGCAGTGATGGTAAGACCAGGCTATGCAGTTGAATATGATTATTTTCCTCCTTATCAAGTTGATTTAACTTTAGAGACAAAACTAATTAGCGGTCTTTATTTTTCGGGTCAAATTAATGGAACCTCGGGCTACGAAGAAGCTGCCGGACAAGGACTGGTTGCCGGAATAAATGCCGCCTTAAAAATTCAAAAAAGAAAAGAATTTACACTTACCCGCGGCGAAGCTTATATCGGTGTTTTAATTGATGATCTTGTAGGAAAGTCAACCGATGAACCTTACAGAATGTTTACTTCGCGGGCGGAACATAGATTAGTTTTAAGGCAGGATAATGCTGATAGAAGGCTGATGAAATACGGTTATGAATTGGGACTTATTCCAAAAGAAATGTATGATGAGCTTAAAGAACGGGAAACATTAATAAGCCTCAGTAATAAAATTGTTGGTGAAGCCAGACTAAAACCCGATGCGGCAAACAGAGCTTTAGAAAAAAATAACTCGCCGAAAATTGAGCAGTCAGAGACAATAAATAAACTTTGTAAACGACCTAATGTAAACCTAAGAGACCTTCTCAATCAGCTTGACAAAAGCAAATATCCCCTTGCCGAGGCTCTTCTTAAAGATGAAAAAGCTATGCAGCAGGTTGAAATTGAAATGAAATATGAAGGATATATAAAGCGTCAATCAGATTTAATAATCAAAATGGAAAAATTAGAAAACGTTCAAATACCATTAAGTTTTAATTATAAAGACTTAAACACTATATCAATGGAGGGGAGAGAGAAGCTGCACAGAATAAAACCCCGTTCAATTGGGCAGGCATCACGTATTTCGGGTGTTTCCCCTTCTGATATATCTATTTTATTAGTATATTTAAAAAACTAAATTTTGAGGACTTTGTTGGATAATCAAGATCAATATTTACGAGAATTGAAACAATTTTTTTGGGAAAACAGTTTAAGCCCCGATTTATATCAGCTCGAAAGACTAGCGCATTTTGCATCTTTGGTTGAAGAAAAAAATAAAGATGTAAACCTTATATCAAGAAAAGACATTTCAAAAATTATTGAGAACCATGTATTTCTTTCAGCCTATATGAGTGAATATTTACCGAACGATTTAATGCGGTTTTTAGATATTGGAACCGGCGGAGGTTTCCCTGGAATTCCGCTTGCAATTACCCGACCATTGCTTAGAGGTGTTTTGGCAGATTCGACCTCTAAAAAAGTTGAGGCGGTTTCGGAGTTTGTGGATAAACTTAAACTTAGCAATGTAACAGTAGAAAACGGCAGGGTTGAAAGTGATGAGTTCAAAGAAAAATATGCCAACTCATTCGACTTAATCGTCAGTCGTGCAACTGTTCCCCTAATTATATTGTTCAGATATGCAATTCCTTTAGTTAAAGAAAAAGCATACATTGCCGCAATTAAAGGGGGTAACTTAGAAAACGAATTTAAGACAGCGGAAACGAAGTATAAATCATATATTAAAAAATCAACTATATTTGAACTAGCCTATAAGCCTTCTAACATACGTAATGAAAAAGGCAAAAAGCTCATTCTTGTGGAACTTACTAAATGACAACTGACTCCCAAAAGTTATTTGCCGAAATATCAAAATTATCTACCGAGCAGCGTAATCCGAGGTCTATGGATATTGATGCCCGCTCAACTATTGAAATCCTTCAAATAATAAATGAAGATGATAAATTAGTTCCGCTTGCAGTAGAAAAGGAAATTCCCTGGATAGCAAAAGCCGTGGATAAAATTGTTGAAGCCTTAAATAACGGCGGCAGACTGCTTTATTTTGGAGCCGGAACAAGCGGCAGACTCGGCGTTCTTGATGCATCCGAATGCCCGCCTACCTTTGGTACGCCTTACGGTTTAATTGAAGGCTACATGGCTGGCGGAAAAGATGCAATGTACCGCGCGCAGGAGGGAGCAGAAGACCATGAAAATCACGGTGCGGTTGATGTAATGAACGCAAGTGTTACCGCCGTTGATGTAGTTTGCGGAATTGCTGCAAGCAGGCGTACACCTTATGTTATAGGCGCAGTTAAAAAAGCTAAAGAGCTTGGCGCAACAACATTATTTATTACCTGCACACCAAGGGAAACTTTTAATATTGAATCTGTTGACATTCCAATCTGTCCGTTTGTTGGTCCCGAAGTGATTATGGGTTCAACAAGAATGAAAAGCGGCACAGCCCAAAAATTAGTTTTGAATATGCTTACAACCGCTTCTATGATACGCATGGGCAAGGTTTATGAAAACATGATGATAGACTTGCAAATGACAAATAAAAAACTCGTAGAGCGTTCTAAAAGAATTGTAATGACAATTACCGGGCTCGATTATGAAGAGGCTACCGAGTATTTAGAAAAATCTAATGGGCATGTTAAAACTGCATTGGTTATGATTCGCGCCGGAGTTACCGCAGAAGAAGCTCAAGAAAGATTACGTAAGTCCGATGGATTTGTACGTGCTGCAATTGAAGGCAAGTTTGACTAATTGCTGATATTGTTTTTTAATAAACTTCAATCTTAATTTTTACCAATTCAAATATTTGCGGCATCATAAAATCGATTTTATTTTTCATTATCAAAAATTTATGATATGAACCTTCATTCACAAAATAAATTTTTAAGCTACCCGGATAAACGTGATGTTACTTTTGTTATGGGTGCAGGCACCTCTCACCCCGACGGCGTACCCCTGCAGAAGCATATTCTGCCGCAAATTATTCATGGCGGAATTGAAGAAATTTATTCATCGGATTTGGGCAGGGGAGTAATTGATTTTGTTAGTGATAATTTTGAATTTCAAAGTAAAACACACCAATACCCGCAGCTCGAAGCTGTGTTCGGCTTCCTCGATTATTTTATTCAGCAGAACGAAAGTTTGAGTTCAAAATATACAAATCTTAAGATTCATGAAATTAAGGAATCCTTAATCAAACTAATTTATTATATCGTAAATCATCAAACCGGCTCTTCAAGTAAGTATTATCATCACCTGTGGGAAGCTGTTAAAAAGTTCAACACTAATGTTTCGTTTATCACGCTAAACTACGATACTTTGCTTGAGCAGGCGTTTGACTTTATGTTCAAAAAATTTGGTTACATCGATTACTGCATTCACTTAATGAATTATGAAAAATCAGAAAAACTTAAGCAGTTTAATTTTTGGACAAACCCCCGCGAGCCGATAGAAGTACATAAAGATGAAGACCCGAACCTGTATAAAATTATTAAACTGCACGGCAGCTTAAATTGGAAGTACTGCAACTGCTGCGGACAAACACTCCTTACTCCGTGGGATAGAGCAATTGATTTGAAGCGGGGTAAATTTTTGGGCTATACATATCCCGATAAACAAGAGTATGAATACTTCTGCCCAATTGACGGAACTGAATTTCAGACTTTAATTATGCCGCCTTCATCAGTTAAGTTTTTAACTCACCCGGTAATTAATCAATTATTCGGCGAGGCTTCACGCGAGATCCGTTCCACTAAAAAAATTATTTTTGTCGGGTACTCACTATCCAGTTCGGATGTGCACATAAAAGCCTTGTTCAAAAAACAGCTCCCCGGTGATGTAGAAATTATTGTTGTTAACCGAAAAAATTCACCTCAACTCAAAAACAAGTATCTCTCATTATCGAAAGAGATACAATTTATTGATTGTGCTTTTGAAGATATGGTAACGGATGAAAACTTGATGAAGAAGTTGCTGAGCTAAAATTGACTTACGTGAAGTCGGGTAAGCTCTAACTTGCAGGCAATTATTGGCATACATGATTAATTATTAGGCTCAAGGTTCATATTAACTTGTGTTTTCGTCACTGCCTTAAAGCGTCTCACACAGTTATTAAATTTATCAACAAATTAACTTTTAAGCTGATATCCCGTGTTTAAATTTGAAATGTGTTTATTTGAAATAAGAAAAATAATAGCGGAAGTATCAGTGTCTAATTTATTGCCAAACCGAAAGGAAAATACAGCTTTACTTTTTACTTCAAGAATGAATAACTGCACCTCCTCAAAAATTAATTGTAAGTAAAAATTAAACCTCGACAATCAACTATAATTAGCAATCAGCCATTCATAATCTTTTGGTCCATTCATATTAAAAAATATTTCATCTTTGTAAAAAGATTTTTCCTGCGGATGAATGATCTCTGAATTAATTTCTTTAAGAAAATTATGAAATGGCTTTTCAATATTCTTATCACTACTTGTTATCACCGTTTCCAGTTCATTTAATATAGCCTTTGTATAATATCCAGCCATCGGCTGATGATAGCCCGCCGCTTCACAATACTTAACGGGTTTGTCACTTTTATATTCAATAATATATTCAATCATTTCCCTCGTCATTAGAGGCACATCGCAGGAGATTACAAAATTTTTTTCTGTGGATGAATGGGTTAAGCCGGAGTGAATACCCCCCATAGGTCCCTTGCCCACATAAATATCTTTGAACACCGGAACACCAAGCGAGACATATTCTTCGGGAGTATTTGTGATGATAATTACTTTATTGAAAATAGAGTTCATCAATAAAAATATACGTTCGATAATTGTTTCATCTCCAATTTTCAGAAATGATTTATTGACACCCATACGTGTACTTTTTCCGCCTGCTAAAATAATTCCGGTTATATCAGAAAACATTTTACTCTTTCTCCCTTCACAGGATTTAATTTTTCTTCCTCAAGTACAATTAAACAATTGGCTCGACTCATCTCAACAAGGCTGCCTGAGGACTGAGAATATTTTGAAGTTACACTCCACTCACCGCTTCCTTTAAAAATAAAGCCGCGCGAAAAGTGACGTTTATTATCCCTCTTCTTTAAGTCTTCCTGTAAAACCGCCGTTAAAAAAATTATCGGTGTTTGGTGATACAAATAATCGATAGCCGGTTTTATGAAAACATTAAAATTAACTAATGATGAAACCGGGTTACCCGGTAATCCGAAAACCAGAATTTTCTTCTTCTTATTTTCATAAACGCCGAAATAAAGCGGCTTGCCGGGTTTGATATTTACTCGCCAGAATTTTTCTTTCACACCGAGTTCTTTAAATAATTCTTTAAGGAAATCATACTTCCCCACAGAAACTCCGCCTGAGGTGATTAGTATTTCAATGTCCATCTCAAATGCATCTTTAATTTTCTGTCGAACAATATTTTTGTCATCCTTTACAAAACCAAGATTTATTGGTGAATGATCCACTTCAGCAATTGCTGCATATAGGGAATAGTTATTTGACGATCGTATTTTATCCTCTGATGGTTTTTGTATGACAGGGATTAGTTCATCGCCGGTACTTAATATTGCGGCTTTAAGTTTTTGATACACCTTCACTCTTTCTTTTCCACAACTGGCAAGTGCCGCAATAACTTTCGGACCTATTTTCGTGAATTGATTAACTGCAATTTGTCCGCTATGCAAGTCGCTTCCTTTTTCTCGAATGTTTATTCCTTTTTTATATTTAGCAGCAGGTTTTAAGCTTACAGTTTTCCCTTCAACATCTAAATCTTCAATCGGAATAACGGTATCAGCGCTGGCTGGAATTTTACTTCCGGTTGTGATTAAGACCGCATCACTTTTTGTTAGTGTTATTGAAGAATAATTTCCTGCAGATATTTCTCCGATAATGTTCCACTTTTTTCTCTCGCTAAATTTTACTGCATATCCATCCATTGCAGAATTATTAAATGGGGGCATATCGGTATCGGCTGTTACATCTTCTGCAAGAATGCGATTTATAGAATCAAGCAGATCAACTTCTTCCTGATGGAGAGTTAATTTCTGAATTTCATTTTTAATTATTTCTAAGGCGTCTTTGTATGATACCAACTTCGCTATCCTTATTCGTCTCTATTTTTTATTTTCAATAATATCATCTATCCAGCTTAGTGCAGCCATCATAGAAGGAAGCCCGATTGTCGGTAATGATAACAAGGCAACCTGGCGCATTTCCTCTGCGGTGCATTCTGCATCTAATGCCTTACGTGCATGCGAATGTGCAGCACCCTCTAATCGAGCACCGGTTGAAATAGCAAGTTTAATTAATGCACGCGTCTTTTCATCAAGCGGTCCTGCCGAATGAACAGCGTCACCAAGTTTTTCATAAGCTTCTGCAACTTGCGGATAATCTTCTGTAAACTTTATAAATCTTTTAGGTATTTGCTGCATTGTGAACTCCTTTTAATTTTTTTTGAAAAACAAAACCCCGCGCTGCTATGCCGGGTTTAAATAATTGTAATGATTATACTAATCATATAAAAACTCTCCTATCAGTTGAAGAATCATATTCATTTAAATCAATGATTCATCAACTCGGAGAAAATAGTTTAATGAACAAAAACATCTTACTATTTTATTTCGATTCTAATTTTTCAAATTCTTTTGAAGTGAACAATTGCATTGCCTGCGAAAATAAAATAGTCTCCTCTCTAAATATATGCAGCTTCATAGTTTCAACAATGGCTATTCCCTGATCGAATGCCGCCTCATAGGTAATTTCCCGCGATTGCTGATCCGGAAGTCTTGAACCTAAGCCTAAAAAATTAAAGACTATTGCCGCCGCCTGTGCAACTTTAATGTGTTCATCTTCCATTAAATTTATTCCGGTGATAGATGCATCAAGGGAATTATGTTCACCGCTTTCAATTAATTTTTTATTAAGTAGTGGAAACAATATCTTTTCTTCTTTTTGATTATGAACCGGTACTTTCTCATCAATAAACTCAAAAAATCTTTTAAGTTTTTCGTCAATCTCCTTATTGAAAATCCATTTATTTTCACGCCATTTAATTAATGCTTCTTCAAACCCGCTTAAAACAATTGTGAATGCTTTATGTTCATCAACAAGTTCCTGCAGAAAAGGATTTAATTTTTCGTATGGAACAGATTCAATGTTCTGCGGATCGTATGCCTCCGGCGGATCGAATGGCGACATTTCCTCATCGGAATCTTTTTCTACAAATCGTTTTATTGGATCATCCTTTTTGTTTTTACTACTATTCATTTCGAAACCTCTTTTAATAATTTATTCAAAAGTTTATTCCTGAGAAAATATTATAACTTTATTAATGTGAAAAAAAACTTCGGTGTTTACTATTAGATTTTTATTACTTTACTTCATAATATACTTTTATTGTTAACTATGTTCATAATTCGAAACCATAATTTGCAATTCATCATTGATCAAATATAGGTTATATTTTTATTTAATTTTTTGCGTATAAAATAATACAGCTTTTAAAAAGTTTTTAATTACGATTGATAGTTGTTTTCATTGCCATTAAATTCACAATCAATTAAAAGAGTAAATAAAAATTGAAAGACATCTATAAAGCAAATTTTTTCTCCCGCATTCCAAACCTTGCTAAAAAATTACACCCGGCATATTTTGCAATGGTAATGTCCACGGGAATAATTTCCATCGCGTGCTATCAGTTAGACTTGAAAACAATTGCCCACTTTCTGTTCTGGCTAAATCTTTGGTTTTATCTTTCACTCTGTTTTTTTTCAATACTTCGAATCATTTTCGATTTTAAAAACTACTTTAGCGATCTTATTGATCATCAGCTAGGTCCGGGATTCTTTACAACAGTAGCGGGATCGTGCATACTCGGTAGTCAGTTTGTAATAATAAAACAAGATTATTCATCTGCATTTATACTTTGGATAATAGGTCTTACACTTTGGATAATACTCAACTATACAATTTTTACAGGCTTTACTGTAAAGGAAAACAAACCGCATTTAGACAGGGGCATAAGCGGTGCTTGGCTTTTAGCAGTAGTTGCTACACAATCAATTGCGGTTTTAAGTGCATTAATAGCCGTTCAGTTAGGGCAGCCATACAAATTGCAGATGAACTTTTTAGCTCTCTGTATGTGGCTTTGGGGCGGAATGCTTTATATCTGGATGATTTCCTTAATCTTTTACCGCTATACTTTTTTCAAGTTTTCACCTGCCGATCTTTCACCGCCGTATTGGATAAACATGGGTGCAATGGCAATCTCCACTTTAGCCGGTTCGTTATTAATAATTAGTGTTGATCATGCACCTTTTCTTGTTTCAATACAACCGTTTTTAAAAGGCTTTACTATTTTTTATTGGGTAACAGGCACCTGGTGGGTCCCAATGTTATTCATTCTGGCAGTTTGGCGGCATGGCTATAAACGCTTCCCTTTAAAATACGACCCTCTATACTGGGGTGCTGTTTTCCCTTTGGGGATGTACACAGCCTGTACTTACCTTATGGCGAAAGCAATGAATATGAGTTTCTTAAACCAAGTACCGGAATATTTTATTTACATTGCTTTAGCTGCATGGAGTTTAGCCTTTATTGGATTTCTGCGTTCCGTATATTACCAGTTAGCAGAACTGCTTGCCCTTAAAAGATAAAGCATGCTTACTTTATTCACGAATTTTATACTGTAAAAATTATCAATATTTAGAAGAACAATTTACTGCTAACCGGCAGATTCAAATTTGCTGATAAGTTCCGGTGAATTGCTGTTAAGCATTTTTGTTACAACCGAATGAAACCATGCAAAACATATTAGAGAAAGAACAAACAATAATACCCAGCTTGAAGTCCATATTCCTGAAAAACTAAGTGCGTAGCCAAAAATAATCGGGAAGAAAAAACCACCGAGACCGCCGAGAACACCTACAGCACCGCCAACAACGCCAACTTCATTCGGAAAATATTCGGGAATAAATTTATATACGCCGCCCATTCCAATTCCCCATGTAATTCCAATCAGAAAAACCAGTCCTGAAAATATCCAAACATTTGCCTGGAAGAATATTCTTGTTACACCCCTTGCTACTAATTCTTTTCGTTTAACTTCTTCACCAACAGAAACAACGGGCTCCTGCCACGCTTCAATTCTCGGTAAAACTAAAATGTTGTTGTTCTCATGATATGATTCGATATCTTTTTTGGCTAACTCAATTTTGTTTCCTTCAATCTCAACATATTCTTCAGTAACATCTGTTACCTTTCCATTTTGATTGGCAGTTATACCATAGCCCGGTGAATATAATTCCATTCGAGGAAAGATTAGAAGGAAAGATAGAATAATTGAAGCGCTGAAAACACCGTACATTACTTTTCTTGCGCCGAATTTATCTGCAAGCCATCCGCCGAGTGCGCGAAACAATCCCGCAGGCATACTGAATAGCGAAGTTAAAAATCCTGCCGTGATTAAAGGAAGATAATATGCATTCACAAAATAAGGCACCAGCCATTGTGAAAAAGCTACAAAACATCCGAAGACGAGAAAGTAATATAACCCGAACCTCCAGAGACGAATATTTTTTAATGGATGAAATAATTCATTAAACGATTTTCTTTTTTTGGGCAATCTATTTTTTGTGAATAAAATAAATAGTATTCCAACAATGAAAAGAACAAGCGCATAAATTTGAGGTAATAATCTCCAGCCTTCAATATGCGCACCGTTTTCCGTTAAAAAATCTAAAAGGCTTGGAGCAATAAGTGCGGTTAATGCTGTCCCTGCAGTACCTACACCAAATATTCCCAAAGCCGTTCCCTGCTTATCTTTCGGAAACCATAGAGAAGTAAAAGCAATTCCGCTTGCAAAACTAGCCCCGGTAAGCCCGAAGAGAAAACTAAGAATAGCAAACATGATAAAGCTGTTTACATAGGCTAAAAAAAACATTGGTATGCAGCAGAAAAACAACAGAGCACTGAAAACCACTTTTCCGCCGTATCTATCAGTTAACATCCCAATAGGAAATCTGAAAATTGAACCTGAAAGTATTGGAAGACCGAGCAGCCATCCTACCTGAACACTGCTCCATTCAAAAGTGCCGGCATCTACTAGGAAGGTTACTAAAACACCATTGATTGTCCACGCTGCAAAACAAATCATAAATGCAAAAGTATTCATGAATAAAATCTGATAGGATTTTCCGCTTGTCTTTTCTAACATATCTTTTTCAGTTTAATGAATGAATTTTTTAGCATGCTTAATAATGCAAAAATTTTATTTGCATTTTCTCTATATAAAATTTCTATTTACTTCAGCGTGGTAATTATGTTAACTAAGTTTGATAACTTTTATTAAGAAATTTCCGCAAAAGCTGTTAACCATTTTATTAAGTGTTATTAGGCTTATGAATATTCCACTTCGCACGGGAATTTCTAACTTGCCTCCTGTTCCAATTCCAAATTACTTTTTGATATGGACGCCATAAATAACTAAGAGGGAATACAAGTAAGTGAACCAAGCGGGTAAAAGGAATAATCATAAAAATAATAAATGCTAAAATTATATGAAGCTGCACAACAAGCGGCAGCGCAATTACTGCATCGATATTTGGATTAAAACTAAAAATTGAATTTAAGTACGGAGTCAATATTGAAGCAAACCAAGATGAGCCCCATCTATAACCGTACGCCACCCAAAGACCCAAAAATATTTGAATGATAAGTAACAGTTCAAGAATGTTATCCATATAGTTTGTTACTTTACGAATACGGGGGTTTGTTAATCTTCTGTATAATAAACTTATAATTCCCACAAAAGCTATTATGCCGCCTACAAAAGCACTAATTTCTAAAATTGCGAGTCGAACGGGCTGCTGGTTCCAAAGCAGAATACTGCTTGGAAAAAGGAAGGCAATTAGATGACCGAAAAATAAAAATAAAATTCCCCAGTGAAACGGTACAGAGCCCCAATAAAGTTTTCTTGTTTCTAAAAATTGTGATGACAATGAAGAAAACTTGAACTTGGTTGCTTTATAACGGTAAATTGTGCCCACAAAAAACATTAAAAGAGCTGCATAGGGCAGCGCAATAAAAAAGAAATTATCAAATGCATTCATGTTTTTATCCTAATTTTTCTATCTCTAATTCACTGGAAATTTTTTGTGAAAAGTCTTTACCGGAATTTACATTCAGAATTTTTTCCGTAAAATCTTTTTCAATCATTTTAATTAATGCTTTTATCGGACTTATATAAATTAGAAAAAAAGATTTGTCCTGCTCAATTATAGTACGATGATGCTTCTTATAAATTTTCGTCTTTTTTTCGATATGCTTCATTTCAAATTCACCTGCAATTTTTACAAGTGCAGGATATATTATTATTTTTATTAAATCTGCAAATAAGTCTTCATCTGTTAATTTTCCGAGAAGCCTTAAAACATTTGGAAGATGATCTGCTAATTCATTATGGCAGGGGTTATTCGCTTCTTTATGCTCTTTGCTCAAATTAACAAGCAGTTCACCCCGTTTATAATCATCTCCAAAAAGCACATATCCCAGGTCTAAAGTTGTTAATGCCTGCACATCAAAAGATCGGGTGTAGATCTCTTCCCATTTACATATTTCAATAGTTTCTGAAAAGTTAGTAAATGGAATAAAAATTTCAGCTGCTTCGGGATAACTATCATTTAATAAATTTTGAACTCGTTTAATTTTTTTTCGTAACTCTTCGCCGGGATATGTAAATATATCGGCTATAAGTTCGTAGTTTTCAAATAAATTTTTATTCTTTTCCATTTATAAACCTCGTTTAGGTGCTTCTTTAAAACCAAATCCGGTTGAACCTTTAACATCACCTGTGTTTTCGAGCATTTCAAAAGCCTGTTCTCTATGTGCGGGAGGAATATTAAATCTATCTTCGAACTTAGCAAGCGAAGTAAGCTTATAAATATCATCGGCAATTTCAGCAGTTAGATTGACTTCATTTAATGTACTGTTTGTTAATTCAGGTCCAACATCTCCCACAGTTACCTCCCTTCTGTGAACTCTAACGGCAAGTTGTTTTTTCAGTACTTCCATTACTTTCTCTTCATTTCCTGCTCCGAACATATTTGCCATATATTTAACCGGGAATCTTGCCTGTTCAACCGTCTGCAATATCGATTCGGAAGTTGTATCGTATAAATTATTTTTATCCCAGAATTTTGCAATGGGGTCTAACTTTTCTGCTTGACTGCTATTATCGGTTTGGCTGAGTGATGCCATAATCGGCAGCATCGGCGGAACATAAAAAAGCATTGGGAGCGTTCTATATTCAGCATGCAGCGGAAGACCTATTTTCCACTCCTTAACAAATTTATAAACAGGGCTTGTTTGTGCGGCATGGATTGTCGTATCGGCAACACCATTGGCTTTTGCACTTTCAATTATGTTTTCATCAAAAGGATCTAATATCAAATCAAGCTGCCTGTCAATTAATTCGTCTATCGGTGCCGATGCGGCTTCTTCAATCTTATCTGCATCGTAAAGCATTACACCTAAGTAACGAATTCTTCCAACACAGGAGTGCATACATGCGGGAGTTAATCCTGCTTCTAATCTTGGATAACATAAAATGCATTTTTCCGATTTACCGGTATCCCAGTTATAATAAGATTTTTTATAAGGACAAGCCGTAACGCACATTCTCCAAGCACGGCAAACTTTCTGATTGATCAAAACAACGCCGTCTTCTCCCCGTTTATATATTGCACCTGATGGACAAGAAGCAACACATGCCGGATTAAGACAATGGTTACAAATTCGGGGAAGATAAAACATAGCCATTTTTTCAAGCTGGAACATTGCTTCCTGTTCTGCAGGGCTTAGATTTTTTAGATTCGGATCGTGCCGTGCATATTCGGGAGTTCCGCTTAAATCATCATCCCAATTTGGTCCGCCTTTAATATCAATCGGTTTTCCGGTTACTAAGGATACCGGTCTTGCAGTCGGCTGATCGTCTCCGGCGGGTGATTCTATAAGATCGAGATACTTATATGTCCAGGGCTCGTAGTAATCTTCTAATAGCGGTAAGTGCGGATTATGAAAAATATTTAGCAACCCTTTATACTTACCTGAACCTGTTAAAGAAATATTCCCTTTAGCGTTTCTATCCCAACCGCCTTTATATATTCCCTGGTCTTCCCATTTGGTTGGATATCCAGTTCCCGGTTTTGTTTCAACATTATTCCACCACATGTATTCAGCACCTTTTCTGTCAGTCCAAATATTTTTACATGCCAGCGAACATGTGTGGCAGCCTATACATTTATCCAGGTGAAACAACATCGAAATTTGTGATCGTACGTCCATAATTTATTATTTATTATTTATGATTGATTATTTTTTAAATTTTGTTGTATCGTTTTTCTTGAAGCAATAAGTAATGATGTTAATGTCAATCATCTAATTAATTGACTTTACAAAGGTCATTCTAAAAATTGAATCTGATAAACTCAATGCAAATTTGACACATCTGTATACAAAAATTTTTGTATTTCTCTATGTTTTTTTATTTATAGGCAATATCTTTTTTATCCGTCCAGTCCTTAATTACCTGTTTTTCATTTTTAGTTAAATCAGCACTTGGATGAGTGATCAGATATATTTTCATTGGCATTTTACCTTCTGCTATCTCTTCATAGATCTCATTAATTTTTTTGTTCTGTTTTTTACTATCATATTTATTCCACTCGGAGAAGTTAAGCTCTTCCCGTCCCTCATTAACATCATTAGTAACTAACCACGATACTGGTGCTATATAGCTGTAAAAATGCCAATCGGTTTGATTGGAATGACAATCGTAACATGATCTTTGTAATATATTTTTTACTTCGGAAGGGGCAGTAATTTCGCCAGTAATCGGAGGGTTGTGTCTATCAACTGGTATAAACTGTATGGCAATAAAAATAATTGTCAGTCCGATTATTGAATATTTAATAATCTTTTTTCTCATAACAAAACCTTCGTTTAATAATTTAAAACACTACTTTGTTCATCTTCTTAACCACTACATGTGTATCACGGTTGGGTGCAGAAGGTCCCCAATAATTAAAGTGATAACTAAACTGACCATAACCGCCGGCAAGTAAATTTGGTTTAAGATGTATTCTTGTAATACTATTATTCATTCCTGCTCTTTTATTTCCGCGTACTTGAGATTTAGGGATTGATATAGTTCGCTCTACTGTGTGATAAACAATACATACACCTTTAGGTATTCGAGTGCTTACCACGGCGCGTGTACAGTAAACTCCATTATCATTATAAACTTCAACCCAATCATTATCTTTTATATCGAGTTCTTCAGCATCTTCTTCACTCAGCCAGCAGGGTTCCATTCCTCTGCCAAGCGTAAGCATTCTTAAATTATCCATATAAGTAGAGTGAATATGCCATTTACCATGCGGAGTTAAGCAGCTTAGCACTTTTGCATTACTATTTTTTAATGTTTCCTTTAAGTCGCCGTATGCTTCCGGTTTGGGCGAAGGCTTAAATGTTGGAAGATGTTCGCCGTATGCAATATACATTTCGTGGTCTAAATAAATATGCTGTCTTCCTGTCAGGGTTCTCCACGGAACTAATCTTTCAACATTATATGTAAAAGCTGAGTAAGCTCTTCCATCGTTCATTAATCCTGACCAAACCGGTGAGGTGTTATATCTTTTCGGCTGAGCTTGTAAATCTTTGAAGTTAATTCTTACATCGCGGCTCCCTTCGCCGAGATCAGTAAGTTTCAGCCCCGTTTTGTTTTCCATAAATTTATATGCACGGTTAGTAAGCTCTCCGTTTGTTAAAGATGATAAATAGAGAACTGCATTTACTGCAGACCTATCTTCTTTTAATGATGGATAAATTTCATTTTTAATTTTCTCGGTTGGAAAATGATTAGACTCTATCATATCATCATAAAAATCATCACATTTATAATGATTGCCGTGTGCACCAAGTCCTTTAGTTTTTACATTTGGTCCAAGTGAAATATACTTCTCATAAATTTTTGTGTAATCCCTTTCAACTTGTACAAATTTATGAGTTGATTTACCGGGTATAGGATCACATTCGCCAAGATACCAGTCTTTCATTGAAGGCTGCGTAATTTCATCGGGTGAATCGTGGGAAAGCGGAACCGTAACAATATCTTGCTGCGGTTTGTTAAAATGTTTTTCCGCTAACTTGCTTGTTGCAAGCGCAATCTCTCTAAAAATTACCCAGTCAGTTTTTGATTCCCAAACAGGAGCAATAGCTGCAGATAACGGGTGTATGAATGAGTGCATATCTGTACTGTTTAAGTCATCTTTTTCATACCACGAGGCTGCCGGTAAAACAATATCAGAATAGAGTGCTGATGAATCCATTCTGAAATTCAAATCAACCACTAAATCCATTTTACCCACCGGGGCAGTATCGTGCCACTTAACTTCGTCAGTTTTTTCTTCATTATCTTCTGCAATTGAATTGTGATGAGTTCCAAGATAATGTTTAATTGCAAATTCATGTCCTTTCATACTGCCTGCTATTGCATTGCCCCTCCAGATATACCAAACTCTTGGAAAATTAATTTCAGCATCAGGATCGGCAACAGAATACTCTAACTCTTTTGACTTCAGTTGATCTAAAATAAACTTTTTTAATTCATCGGGGTTATCGGTTTCTGCCTCTTCGCTTAATCCTAAAATGTTTTTATTAAATTGAGGATAATAAGGCATCCATCCCATTCGCACGGATTTAAATATTAAATCTGCCGTATGTTTTTTTGTTAATTCATTTTCGGGTGCGGTATTATATTTTGAAGTACGACCATCATAGCGGTATTGACATGTATTTAAGTAATGCCAAAGCGGTGCTTGCTGAAGCCGGGAAGCATCAACCCAATCTCTTGCAAAAGCAATAGTTGACCAAGAATCGACCGGAGCTAATTTTTCCTGCCCCACATAGTGGTTTAATCCTCCGCCGTTTTTACCAACACAGCCGCACATCATTAAAGCCATAATACCTGCGCGGTACATTAGATTATTATGGAACCAGTGATTTACTCCGGCTCCAATAATTATCATACATTTGCCTTCGGTGCTTATTGCTGTATTTGCCCATTCACGCGCAAAACTAATAACTGTTTTTGAATCTGTACCTGTGAATATTTCCTGCCATGCCGGCGTATAGGCTGAATCTTTATCTGAAAAATCTTTTGGATATTCACCGCCTAAATCACGGTCAATTCCAAATTGAGACATTGTAATATCATAAACTGTAGTTACTGCAATCTTTTTTCCTTCGAGGTTTTCAATATATTTTACGGGTACTCCCCGCAGCTTTTTCATATTTAAGCCGAACTCCTGAAATTCAACCTGCAGTATATCATCCGGGTTATCAATTAAACTCAATAAGGGATCGTAGGAAGTATCATCATTTGAGTTTTCAAATTTAAGATTCCAATCGCCTTCTTTTTTATCCCACCTGTGTCCAACGCTGCCTTTAGGTACAACAAGTTTTCCGGTTACTGTGTCTATATTTAAATATTTCCACTCACCGTTAGAAATATCTTTGTATTCTGAAATTTGATTTGCGCGAACGAGCCTGCCTGCTTTATAAGTTCCGTTGTCATTAACAAGTTCAACAAGATAAGGTGAATCGGTGTATCTTTTAGCATATTCAATAAAGTAAGGTGTTTTAGTTTGGTAATGAAACTCCTTAAGGATAACATGCGTCACAGCCATCCAAAAAGCGCCGTCGCTGCCTGCATGAAGCGGAACCCACTGATCTGCATATTTTGAAACCTGACTAAAATCCGGTGAGAACACAACAGATTTAGTTCCATTATGCCGCGACTCTGCAAAAAAATGAACGTCGGGAGTCCGGGTCATATTTAAGTTTGCACCCATAACCGCAACCATTTTTGCATTATACCAATCGGCACTTTCGCCAACATCTGTTTGTTCACCCCAAACTTCGGGAAATGCATTCGGCAGATCACAATACCAATCGTAAAAACTTAAATTAACCCCGCCGAAAAGCTGCAGAAATCTGTTGCCTGCGGCATGACTTAACATTGACATTGCAGGTATTGGTGAAAACCCAACAACCCTATCGGGACCATATTTTTTTGCTGTATAAATATTAGAAGCGGCAATAATTTCAAGTACCTCGTCCCAGGAAGTTCTTCTAAAGCCGCCTTTTCCGCGCGCGGTTTGATATCTTTTTCTTTTAGCTTCATCCTTCTGAAGATTTTCCCATGCTGAAAGGGGATCGCCGGTTTTTCTTTTTTCTTCCCTGTAGGCATCAATTAAAGCACCGCGAATAAGGGGATATTTAATTCTAAGCGGGCTATACAAATACCATGAAAATGTTATCCCTCTTTGGCATCCTCTTGGTTCATAAGGGGGAAGCTTATCTTCCAACAAAGGATAATCTAATTGTTGAGTTTCCCAAACAACTATTCCATCTTTAACATGAATCTGCCAGGAACATCCGCCGGTGCAATTTACGCCGTGGGTACTCCTCACTATTTTATCATGTTGAAATCTGTTCCTATAAAATTCTTCCCATTTTCTTGTATCGGGAGAAACAATGTCCTTAATCCAACTCATATTCACACACTAATTATTATTATTAAAATTACCGAAAAGAATTAACACTATTTTTTTTAACTCGATTCCACTTAAACAGGAAAAGAACAAACACAAAGTTCAGTCCTAAAATAACCGCAAATATTAAAACAATATCATTATTACCTGAGTACTTTTTTGTTTGATTCCACTGATCTGCATCGTAAAGGAATGCAAGTAAATCTTTCACTTCTTTATCTGTTAATGGATTTTCACCAAAGCTGTTAATCATTGCCGGGAAGGGCGGAGTTCTGATTATAGCGTCCACTCCCGCGGCTCCCATTCGTGAAAACACCATAGTAATATCTTTCGCAAGCATTCCGCCGTTAAATACACCCGGCATCTCAACAGCATGACACGATATACATGATGCACCCCCGTTCTCAAATTTTTCTGTGCCTTCAAATAAATTTTTACCCCTATCAATATCTGCCTGTGTTATTGAAGTCGGATCAAAAATCTGTTTTGGAGTTTTTGTGTTAGGGTTGTTAGGGTCGGGACTATTGGAAGATATATAATCAATTACTGCTTTAGCCTCTAACTCGGTTAACGGCTGATCCGGCATTAAAATTTTATTATTCTCTTCAAATACGGCAATTGCAAGTGAATCGCCGGACTCAATAAGACTATTTGAAGATTGGATAAATTTAATCAGCCACTCTTCATTTCGTCTTTGATGAACATTAGCTAAATCAGGACCTACTCTTTTTCCTTCGCCAATGGTGTGGCAGGCAAAACAAGTTTTTGAAAAAATATCCTGCCCCGTTGACTGAGCAGAAGTTAAGTTAAATGAAATCAGGAGAAAGAGGAGTGCTGTTTTTTGAACAAAGCATTTCATGTAGAACGACCATTCATTTTGTTTAGAATAATATTTATTATTCAGATAAAAAATTCTGATTATAAATAAAGAAAATATTTCTATTAGTCAAGTGTTATTTTATAACGAAGGGAGAGAAGATGTTTTATTGTATTATCATGAAAACGATCGGAGCGGTGTTGCAGAAAAGAAAGTGAATGGGTAACAGAAACAGAAATACGCGAACCATTTTATTCACTTCTTAAAAATTAATTTTTTACTTTATATATGTAAGTTTTAATTAAGTTGTTAAGCAGGCAAATGAACGCTCCTAACATAAAATTTGTATCGATAACTTTCTTAACAGTCAGCCGAAGAACATGGCAGAAATTCACTCCAAAATTCAATCGAAGAAAATCCGCAGCAAAATTATTAAGCACCGAAACTAATTGTTTAACAAAAAGAATATAAAATGCAGAAAATATTAATTATTATTAATGACGCTCCCTACGGGACAGAGAAAGCATATAATGCTTTAAGAATGGCTATGACTTTGCAGAAGGAACAGGGCGATAACGTGGAGGTAAAAATATTTTTACTTGCCGACGCAGTCTTTTGCGGTTTGCCGAATCAGAATACACCAAACGGATATTACAATATCGAAAGAATGTTAAAATCTGTAATACTAAAAGGAGGAGAAGTTAAAAGCTGCGGCGGATGTTCAGAAGCACGCGGGATTAACAAAATCTCATTTATTGAAGGAGTTAAGTTGAGCAATATGAAAGAATTTGCTCAATGGACATTTGACTGTAATAAGGTTTTAACATTCTGAAAAATAAATGTTTTAAAAAACTCAAACAACAATTGCATAAATAGCAGCTATCGGATAAACAGTAATTGCCAATAGATTACTAAAAATAAAATTTAGGTCGTAATATGAAAAAAAAAGTTAACAGGAGAGAAGCAGTTAAAAACATGGTTGTTATGGCTGGAGGCATTCCTCTAATCGGCAATTCTATCTCAAACTTAGCGGCAAATAATATTAAAGCAAATCCAATCCCGGTTACACCTTTAGGCAATAGAGATATTAAAAACCCTGTTACCGCCATAGTATTAGGAGCCGGGTCCCGCGGTAATACATACGGCAATTACGGACTCAAGTTTTCAAATGAGCTTGATATAGTTGGGGTTGCCGAGCCGATTGAAATTAGAAATGAACGATTTTCAAAAAAACATAATATACCTGAAGAAAACAGATTTGTTACATGGGAGCATGTATTTGAAAAACCAAAATTTGCCGATGCAGTAATTATAACTACACCGGATGATTTACATTATGGACCATGTATGAAAGCCCTGGCTATGGGCTACGATGTATTATTAGAAAAACCAATTGCACCCACTGAAAAAGAATGTAGAGATATTCTTGCTCTTGCAAAAAAATCGGGCAGAATTGTAGCAGTGTGTCATGTACTGCGTTATGCGCCTTATTTCATTAAGCTGAAGGAAATGATTGATTCCGGAACAGTTGGCGAACTTGTAAGCATTCAGCATTTAGAACCGATACAGCATATACACATGTCGCATTCGTATGTAAGAGGCAACTGGCATAATTCAAAAAAAACTACGCCTATTATTCTCGCTAAATCTTGCCATGATCTCGATATTCTTAGATGGATGGTTGGAAAACCATGCAAAAGTATTTCTGCCTTCGGTAACTTAAAATGGTTCAAAGAAACCAATGCGCCAAAAGGAAGCACTAATAGATGCACCGATGGCTGCCCTGTAGAATCTGAATGTCCTTATTCCGCATTAAAAATCTATCACAGAGATCGTGATTACACTTATGTTTTTGATTTCCCGGAGGACAAATCAAAGCATAGCGAATTTATTTTAGAGCAGCTTAGAACAACTAATTATGGTCGCTGTGTTTACAAAATGGAAAACGATCAGCCGGATCACTATGTTACCTCAATGGAGTTTGAAGATGACATAACCGTAAATTTTTCCATGGAAGCATTTACTTCTTACCACGGTCGCAGAACAAGAATCATGGGTTCGCATGGCGACATTGTGGGCGACATGAAGGAGTTTGTTCATACCGATTTTTTAACTAATAAGGTTACCAGATGGGATGTTAATGTTGAAGATGTGAGTAATTATAAAAATAGCGGTCACGGCGGGGGTGACTACGCCCTGGTATCCGATTGGATTAGAGCAGTAAATAAACAAGACCCAAATTTACTTACTTCAACAATTGATGCTTCAATAGAAAGCCATATCATTGGTTTTAAGGCTGAGAAAAGTAGATTAACAAAGCAAACCGTTGCTGTTGATTTGAATTAAATTGCATGAAGAAATCTGCTAAACTATAATCTTAGGGTTTTATTTTTCATTTTTTATATAATAAAACTCTAAGAATCATAATTGAAATATTTAAATATTTTCATTTTGCTGCTGCTGATTTTTAAGCTCAAATACTCAATTATTGCAAAAACCACTTGCAAAGTATGCGTAAAATATTTAATTTTGTCTTCTTAAATTTTTTGTTCTTAAAAATTATTGGGGTCGTAGTTCAGTTTGGTTAGAACGCCTGCCTGTCACGCAGGAGGTCGCGAGTTCGAGTCTCGTCGGCCCCGCATTAGAAAAAGCTCTGGAATTATTTTCAGAGCTTTTTTATTAACTAAATAAAAAATTAATTAAAACTTGTGAAGCGGCAGATTTAAACAATTAAGCAGCCTCTTCGGTAGTTCAGTATTCATCTTCTTAATTGAAGATTTTTCCCTTCAGTTTCCTTTTTCCGGTATTTATTAAAAACAAGTTTGAATTAAAAAGTATATTTAATATAGGAGGTTAAATAAAGTGTCAATTAAAAAACAATACTTCAAAACAAAAGATGTTTGTAAAGTTACTTTCAGAATTCCCAAAGAGGTTGGCAAAGACTTTAAGAAAGCTAGCCTGGTTGGTGATTTTAATAATTGGAATCATACCGCTCACAAAATGAAAAAGCTGAAAAAAGACGGTTCTTTTTCAATAGTTGTTGAATTGGATAAAGGCAAAGAATATCAGTTTAGATATTTACTTGATGGCGAGCATTGGACAAACGAAGCCGATGCAGACAAACATGTAACAACTCCTTTCGGTGATTCTGAAAATTCAGTTCTAAGTTTATAGTATTTTAGATAGTTCATTTTATAGAAAGAGGCTTTCTTAAAAGTAAAAATATTCAATTCTTGTCAGTTTGAGCATGCCCGCCGAATTTTGCGGGCTTGTCGAAAACTTTCAATTAGAATTAAAAGCACATTTCGATAAACCCAAATTATGCAAAAGAGAAAATTGCACGGTGCTTTAGCTCCGTGAATATTGAGCAAACAAGTACATTGGGTTTTAACCCAAAAGGTTTTGGGCTAAAGCCCTCTCAGATTTCTTAATTTTTACCACCGTCATACCCGCCTGCCGGACGGGCAGGAATGACGGTGCAATTAAAATGACAATTTTTAATTAGATTTTATAAATTACTTCTAATGCATAATTCGGGATAAACTCAATGTGACAGTGATTATTACTTTTGAGAGAGCCTCTTTCCTTTTTACAATAATAAATGTTTTATCAGTAATCTAATCCCAATCCAAATAATCATCTTCCCCCAGCAGTTCCTGCACTCTTCTTCTAATTATCTCTGTTTTATTTTTGCTTCTAATATCAAGCTCTTTTTTAAGGCTTGCAAGCTCACGTTCCAATTCTTTCACCTGTGATTGTCTATTCAACTCCTTTAAGTCAAAAAGCTCGCTTATGGTTGACGTAAGCTGAGATTTGAGTTTACTTTTATCAGCCGACTTATCCGAGTTATATTTTGATGAGAGCGAACGCGTAGCAACCTCAAGTTCAAATATTTTCTTCTCTCTCTGCAGCATTTCCTTTTCTTTTTTTGTGGCAAACGGGTAACGCATGTTCCTGTATTGTGATTCCATCAGCAGTTCAAAATATTCTTCCGTGTCATACTTTTTTAATTCGGCAAAATTTTTCTGTAATTCTGCATTTAGTTTCTGCAGCAGTTTCTGCTCTTCCTGTTCATTAAGCTCAAAGAAGTGTTTAAATTCTCTAACCCTTTCGTGAACAGGTGCAGGCGTTTCAGGCGGGGACGGTTCTTCCTGTGCCATCAAAAACAGTGGTGATATAAAAAAAAGTAATGCTAATAATAATGTTTTCCTTTTCATAATAACCTCGTGTTAATCTATAATGATTTATCTTCTAATTCTTCTTTTAATTTTTGTATTCCATTGCTGATTGAAAATATATCTCTATCCAGCTTTTCTTTGCTTCTTTTATCTATTAAAAATTCTTTAAAGTTCTCATCTTTAATTAATGATATTGAAGTACTCATCTCACTAATCTGCTGCGAAATTTCTTCTGAATTCCAATCAAGAATTTCGTTACTTAAATTTTTAACAGGATTAGGCTTATTTGAAAGAAGTAAAATTACTATTGCAGCCGCAGCCATTGCTCCGCCGAATGCAATTTTAACCGGACTAAGTATTCTATCATTTTCAATCTTAAACGGATTTATTTTTTGAATGAAAGCTGAAATAGTGTTTCTCTTTTTAACCGCCTGTGAAACAACTTCAGAATAGCGGGCTTCACTAAATTCATTAAGCGGAATATTTTTGTATAACTCTGTCAATTTTTTATTTTCATCAAGCAGCAATTGTAATTCGTTGTGCTCAACAATTTTTTCGTTCCAAAACTGCATTCGTTCGGGTGATAAATCTTTATCAAGATAAAGCCAAACCTCACGCTCAAATTGTTCAACCAAGTGCTTTGTATTATTTAACATTTTCATTCCTCAGCATCAATTTTAATTTTTTTACAGCATAGTGCATATGTCCAAGTACTGTATTTATTGGCTCCCCCGTTAGTTTTGCAATTTCTTTAAATGGCATATTTCCGTGCATTCTTAATAAAAAAACTTCTTTTTGTTTTTTTGAAAGTGTTTCTATTGCTTTCTCCAACTGTAGTTCAATTTCTTTTGAAACATAATCTGAATGCGGATTGCTGCCGCTTGATAAATCTGTAATTTCATTTACATCAACAGTATATTTTCTGTTTTTTATTTTTCTATACGAATCTAAAGCAACATTATGTGCAATTGAAAATAACCAGGAGGAAAACTTGTTCTGCTCTTTATATTTTTTTATTCCGCTCCAAACTTTTACAAGAGTCTCTTGAAATAAATCCTCGGCAGTCGTTTTATTTCCGGATAACCGGTTTAAGTATGTTATCAAGTTTTCTCTATGCGGAAAAATCAAATCAGCAAATGCAGCCGAATCACCATTTTGGCATTTTTTTATCAAGTCCGGTTCCTTTGTAATTTCCTGTGGTTGCATATTCTAATATAGTAAACGCAGTAATTTTAATTTTATTGTATTGAGGTAAGAGATTTTTTTAGAGGCGTGTTTTTAATTCCAACGATAAATAATATTGTGCTATTTAAACTGACTTTCAATAATTACAACTTTTAGAAATGAATAGGATGCACTGGGATTATGGATTGGAGATATAGTTGAAATAATAATAGCACCGCCATTTAGAGGCTGTGTGAAAATCGACATTTTGTCAGATTGAGCTCGTCGAAATCTGCGATTACTCGCCATAAATAAACTTCGATGAACCCGCCTTTGCCAAAAGTTAAAAACTCTTTGGGTTAAAACCCGAGATGCTTTTTCTCCCAATATTCACGGAGCTAAAGCACCGTGCAATTGTATCTAATTCGCAATCAGGACAAAAAACCCGACTGATAACGCCGGGCTTAAAACTATTTTAATTAGTACTTCAAACTGCTTCCGCCAATAAACTCACGCAGTACAGAATCGTGCGGCACAGGTGAATCATCTTTAATTGGTTCAACTTGTTTCAGCATATTATAAACTCTGTTGGCGCGCTTA
Organism: Ignavibacteriota bacterium; assembly: GCA_013112585.1. GTDB lineage: Bacteria > Bacteroidota > Ignavibacteria > Ignavibacteriales > Melioribacteraceae > IGN16. Next base: position 27,997 of record JABFGH010000012.1, read on the forward strand.
TGAGAATCTACTCTAACCGCATCACCCTTGTATTTATCTTTCCATTCTTCAAATAAGTGAAACATTCTCGACCGATAAAGCGGCAGTTCATAAGGCATGGCGCTGTTAACAATGTAATCGGCAGTATTTATATATGGGATTATATTTCGCAACTCACTTGCCCTTACGTAATGCCAATGCTCTAATGTTTGCTGCGGGTTATAAGCACGATGTACGGAATCGCGCAGCATTCTTCTTATTAATCGTATGTCAGTCCACTGAACATAGTTGTCGTCCGCATCTTTCATCTGCATCAGCGGTTCCAGATAAAGTTTAAACTTTTGATCATTCGGAATATCCTCACTCATCTTGGGGTAAAGTCCATGCAGACTGTCAATCAATAATATCTCATCATCCTCCAGATGCATTGGGGTTCTATCGGGGTATTGTGTTCCTGTTTTAAAATCATAATATGGAATCTTTACTTCCTCACCGGCAGCAAGTCTGGTAAGGTGGTTGTCAATCATTTCCAAATCCAATGCCTGCGGAGTTTCAAAATCATAATCACCGAATTCATCTTTTGGGTGCATCTCTAAATCATGAAAATAATTGTCAACAATCAATGCTCTAAACTTTAACCCTGCATCATTTAACCGCTGTTCCAGTTTAAGTGTCGTGGTGGTTTTTCCTGATGACGAAGGTCCGCTGATGAAAACCATTTTCAGTTTATCTTTTCTTTCAATTATCATTTCCGATGCTTGATAAATCTGTTCATTGTATCGACGTTCCGATTCATGAACTATCTGCGGAAATTCACCGTTGCGGATTCTTTCATTCATCGATTCGATAGTATTGAGCTTATATTTTACTGCCCAGTTGAGTACGCGCCAAATTTTTGCCCAGGGTATAACTTCGGATGGACGGGAAGCGTGTTTTGCATCTTCTTCCCGTGCACGGGTTCTTTCATCACGATAAAGTATATATTCTTTCGCAACTGTTGAATGTCCATGTTTAATTAATACTTTTTCAACAACATCTTGTATTTCTTCAATATGCGGCATGTGACCATCGGGGAAACTCGCCTCCATTACTTCAATAACTTTATCTGCTAATTTCTCCGCCGTCTCTTTATCCCTTCCGCCAACTGAAACTGCTGAACGGTAAATTGCGTTCATAACTCTTTCTCTTTTGAAAGGAACGATGGCGCCGCTTCTTTTAATTACATGTGTGAATTTACTCATACTTTCTCCTATATAAGCATCAATCAATTTTGCTGCATCTTTAACTGCAAAGTTATCATAAAAATTTTAAAAAGTGAATTTATTGCAGCGATAGAAAGATGAAAATATTTTAGTATTTTAAAAGAAAACAAAACGAGAAGATGGAAGATAAAGCAATTATATTCATACCCGATATTAGCGGGTTTACAAAGTTTGTAACACATACGGAAATTCAGCATAGCAACCATATTATTTCGGAACTGATTGAGGTAATAATTAATGCTAACGACCTGAATTTTGAAGTTAGCGAAATTGAAGGCGATGCAGTTTTGTATTATCGGTTTGGGGAATTCCCATCTATACGAGAGCTGTTTCTTCAATCAAAAAAAATGTTTTTAGAATTTCATAAATATCTCAATATTATTGAACGGGATACTGTTTGTCAATGCGGGGCTTGTCAATCGGCTTCGGGACTCACATTAAAGTTTATTGCACATGTTGGGGAGATAAAAGAAGTAGCAATAAAAAACTTTAAGAAGCTGATGGGCAGCGATGTAATTCTTGCTCACTTGCTTTTAAAAACCTCGCTAAACTTTTCGGAGTATCTTCTATTTACGAGTAATTATTTAGAAACTCAGATTGAACGTGACGGCTTAGATGAATGGATTGAATTTAAAAAGCATAAAGAAAGTTTTGATAATTTTGGTGAAGTAAATATTGAAGTTATTCCTTTTAAGGAACTTCAAAAACAGATACCCGCCGCCGAAAAAAAACAAATTGAATCCAATAGTAATACAGTTCACGATGCCGCCGTTACTATTAATGCACCGATATTAAAAGTACATGAACTGCTTATAGATAATGAGTTAAAATTAAAATGGGTCCCCGGAATAAAAACTATTAAATCCAATTCGCCGATTAATAAAGTAAACTCTTCGCATACCTGTGTGTTCGATAATCTGGAAATTCATTTTGTCACTCTGCACAATCAGCGGGAAAAAAATCAAATTAAATATTCGGAATCCGGTGAACTTAGTTCGGGACTTAGTTTTGTGAGTGATTATGTTTTGGTTGAAGAGGATGGCAAAACTAAATTAGGGTTGAATATAATTCCAGGAAAAATTAAAGACGAAAATCTTTCTAGGATAAAACAAATTTATCGTTCACAAAAATTAAAATTGATAATTTTCGCCGCGAAAAAAAGATCACAAAAAAATCTGAATAAATTTAAAGAGTTTGTTGAGGGCTATACTGCAGAATGAAATCGACCAAAGACTTAAGTCGTTGGTTAAGAAAAAAAATAAAACTCATAACCGTTTCAATTTATGCGCCGGGGCGTACGGTTTATATCTTTAGTAAAATATTAAAGCAAACAGATTACTTCGATTTGAAAAGATTAAGAATAAACAGCAAAGTAAAAACTCCGCCGCAGGCAGCAATTAAATAGGTAGTTTGTAAACCAAAAACATCTCCAAGCAATCCGACACAAAAAACACCAATTGCACCAAAAGAAAAATTTACCGTCATAAATATTCCATTAATAAATGACGGATGTTCACTCCGCGTATCGTTTACTAATGCAAGAAGAACCGGGGTGCTTGCAAATAAAAACAAACCGAGCGTAAGAAGTATCGGAAAACGCATAACATCATTTGCATAAACAAAGGATAGCAAAAGAATTGGATTTACAGTTGCCATAATCAGCAAGGTTTTTTTGCGTCCAATTCTATCGGAAATAGTGCCTGATGTAAAAGTACCTATTGCACCGGCAAGCTGTAAAGTAGATAAAGCAATACCGCTGAACCACAATGTTTCCCCTTCCGAAGTAAGATAAATTGGGAGAAATATTGTAAGTGAACCTTTGATAAGTGAGTTAAAAAAAACTATCCCGCCGATTGAAAAGAAGAGTGGTAAATGATTTTTGAATGTCGGAAGTAAACCGATCTCACTTTTACGTTCCTTCAGTTTATCTGAAATTGGAATTTTTCTAAATCGTAAAAACAAAATGAATGAGGCGAGCAACCCGAAAGGAATTAACTTCCATGTACCTTCCAGACCCCAAACCGAGACTGCGCCAAGTATTACCAGCGGACCCAAACTTCTGGCAATTTCACCGCCGAACATATAAAAGCTCATTCCTTTTCCAATGCGCGATCCTGCAACTTCCTTTATCATTACAGGTGAGGGAACATGAAATAATGATGCGCCGATGCCCATCATAAAAAGTAAAATTGCCAAAGCAGTGTAGTGCGGTGCAACGCCAAGCAGACTCATGCTTACAGCAGTTATGGATGGTGCAATAATCAGTAAATAACGCACACTAATTTTATCCGCAACTATGCCAACCAGCGGATTAAACAAGGAAGGAATTCTTTGAAAGACCGTGAGAAGTCCCACCATTGAATAGGAGATGCTGAGTTTTTCAATTAATAAAGGAAGGATTGGTGCAAGAAAAGATGAATAAATATCATGCACCATATGTGCAATTGAAATTGTAAGAACATTTCCGGTTTGAAACTTCTGCTTATTTTCTTTCAATTTATTTTTTGTTATTAAACATTAAATCATAGTCGCGTTTAACTGCTTTTTGATACCAATCTTCCGGAACAACTTTCCAGTTTTTAGTTTCCACCGGGGTAACGGTTTCTTTTTCTTCAATCCATTTCATCATATAATACCGTAAATCTTTTTCAGTTGAATTGATAACGCGATCAGAAAGATTTTCCTTTTTAATTCCGGCACCGCTTTCTAAATGTCCGCCTCCGCCGTTGCCTCTATAACTGTTAACCGCAACTTTGTATTTTTTATCTAAGCTAAACTCATTTCCATTAGAGAACGAACTAATTGATATTCGCTTGCCCGCAGGTTTGCTAACATCAACAATGTACTCAATACCTTCGGCTGAATCGAAATTATAGTAACGATGTTTGAGTGTGGCGGCACCGCTCCTTTTTGAAATTACCGGTTTTCCGTTTTCATCAAGAATAAACTTTAATAAATTATCATCTTCCGATTGCATTGTATCGAACCAAAGGGAATATGAAAATTCCAGGTAATCCTTAATTTCCTTTCCGGTTAGCTCCATTGTATAAAGTAAATTTTCATAACGATAAAGATTAAACATATCGCGTACGTAAATCTTGCCTTCATCCAGTTTAGAATAAAGTGAGAGGGGCGCTGTAAAAGAAATATCGGCATTTGTTATTTCTAATTGAATATTATGAATTAAATCCGTGAATGTTGAATTTGAAAAGATAGATTCTTTTGCATCAATAGTTTTTGTAAATGTGCCTATCTCGCGCGAAACATAATTTTTCACTTCATTAAATTCCGAATTAAAATTATTCATGAATTTTTCATCGGGTTTAATGTTTTTCATTTCTACTATACTGCCTGTAATTGTGTTATCCCATTTTTCATTTTCAGCGTTATAAGTAAAATCAATTTCGGCAACAGTTACTGTTCTTGCTCTGCTGGGGGGACCAAGAATTAATACCTCTTCTCCAGCGGGACCTTTAACTATTTTATTCCACTCAAGATGATCATGCCCGACAAACACAATATCAAACCCGGGCACTTGCTCGGCAACAAGTTGGGATGCATTTTCATTCCTCGGCATATCAGCAGTTTGGTTATCGTAAGTATGATCAATGCCGGAATGAAAAAGTCCTACCAGCAAATCGGGCTTTTCTTTTTCTTGAATAATTGCCGACCATTTTTTTGCTGTAACAATCATGTCTTCAAACTCAATCCCTTCCCATATTTTTTTAGGAAGCCAGTTTGGTATGCCGGGTGTAATTAAACCAAGCACTGCAATTTTAATTCCCTGCTTTTCTATTATGTGATAAGGTTTGAAGTACGGCTTCCCTGTTTTCGTATCAACGGCATTTGCTGCAAGCCAGGGAAAGTTTATCTCATCATTAAATTTATCATAAACCGGGTGCCCGGTTTCAACATCATGATTACCGACTGTTCCCGCATCGTATTTCATGTAGTTCATTACCTCGGCATAAAGATGCGGCACATTTGTTTTTTCATAATTGTAATAATAAACCGCGGGATCCCCCTGAAGTATATCACCGTTATCAACCAATATTACTGATTGATCCTCTTTCGCTCTCTCGCTCTCGACATAAGCATGCACTTGCGCCAAAGAATTATTTGACGGTTTATCATTTACAAAATTGTAAGGAAAAATTGCGCCGTGTACATCGCTGGTTTCTATGATTTTAACTTTTACGGTTTGTGCATTAATACTGATAGAAATCAGAAATGTTGAGACAAAAAGAAAAATGAAAGTGGATTTAATTATTTTATGTTTAATCATAATTATTGTGTGTTGTTTATAAGATTTTTTATAAAGGAAATTACAAAAGTTGCGGGAAAGAATTATAGAATTTTTTAATACTTGCTGCAATAAGAGGTTTTGTTTTAAGTATTTGAAATTACTCTGAACAATGATTCAATAATAAAATAGTAAAGTAGATTTCTTGCTTCGCTAGCATAGCTTTATAGCAATCTACTTGTAAATAAACTGATTGCAAGCAATCCGTTTTACTTTAATAAGCTAAATACTTTTTTGCTTCTCTAATCAAGAACTATTTCATCCCCTTTTGCAAAAACTTATTCATTGGTTTACCTGCGTGGTAATATTTCATTAAAACATCGGCAAAGTTTTTTGCTAATATTTTTGAACTATCGAGTTTAGTAAAAAAGTAAAATTGTTTGTTTGCTATAAGGGGCTGAGTTTCTGCGACTTCTTTAAATTCTTTTGGTATTCTTTTATTTTGCTCACCTAAAATTTCACCAAAATATTTTTTAAAATTTTTCTCCTTCATCAAGGATTCAAATTCTTTTAAGTTAGATACAATATGCTCTCTCAAGTTCTGAAGCTGATTTTTTTCTAAAAAGTGAGCACCTCCATAAAAGCGAACTTCATCAGAACGCAGCTCCAAATAGTAGCCGGGTACTGTAAAATTCTTTCTCCCGGAAGATGAAAGTATAGCCGAAACACATGTTTTGTAAGGTGTTTTATCCTTACTGAAGCGGACATCTTTGTAAATTCTAAAAATAGCTTCGCGTGGAGTTATGTTTATCGATTCGTCATCTTCATGCATTCTATGCAGCATTTCTTGAATGAAATCTTCGAATGGCTGTTTTACATTTTCAAAATATCGGGGCTTGTTTTTTTCAAACCATTCACGGTTATTATTTTTTTCTAACTGCTTAAAAAACTTTATAAAATCTTCATTGAAGTGTGACATTTGAGCTCCTCATTTTTTAATTAGTCCCGCAATAAATTACGGAACTACTAAAGGTAACAAATTTTAAAACTATTTAGGAGAATGAAATGCCATCCGGTTACCTTCTGAATCTATAAACACTGCCATAAAACCAATTTCATCACTAATTTTAGATTTTTCCATAATAATTTTTCCGCCTGCGCTTTCCACTTTTGAAAGAGGTTCAGATAGGTCTTCACCACCGTTAAGGTAAAGCAGCGCGCTGTTTTGGGAGGGCACATACCCCTCGCCCTGGCATAACGAACCTCCAACTCCTTCCCCTTCCATAGGAAAGAATGCCATTTTGATTCCGTTCATTTCCTGCTGCTGTAAATCACTTCCTAAAATTTTTTTATAAAACTCAACTGCACGGTTAATGTCTTCGGCAGGAATTTCGAACCAGTTTATTAAGTTAGCCATTATATACTCCAATTTGGTTTGTGGATATAATTTTGACGGTTGAATCGCAAAAAAGATTTGTTGTCTTGAAATAAAGATGAGATAATATGGACAGATTTTTAATGATACTCAATATCAAAAAGTGCCTGCAGCTCTTGAGTACCGAGCACGCCGTATTTACTGACGTTGCTTAAAACAATAATTGTTTTTTCTTCATGCAAATCCCTTATAAAATAAGTTCGAAAACCTTTCCACCAGCCGGTGTGGTGCACAACCTTTGTTGAATCGGGCTTTGTATTTATACGCCAGCCGAAACCGTAATTGTCACTGTCCCATAAATCGGGGTGAGCAGGTTTGTAAGCTTCTTTCATTTTTTCTGCAGGTACTAATTTGCCTAAATACAGCGCTTGATCAAACTTAAATAAATCTTCAACGGTTGAATAAATTCCTTTATCGCCGACAACGCCGTTAAGATAAGAATCATAAGCACTTCTTCTTCTTGTCTTATATCCTCTTACTTGATGGTCTTTAATGGTTTGTTCACCTTTTCTGTAAACAAAAGTATTGTTCATTTTCAGCGTATCAAAAATTTCATCTTTCATAAAATCTTCAAACGGCTGATTTGAAACTTCCTCGATAATGGAGGCAAGCAGGCAATAGTTAGAGTTGTTGTAATTGTATCTTCTATTCGGCTTATAGTATTGAAGCGGTTCATACTCAATGAATAAATCTATAACATCATTATTGGTTATTGTAATATTTCTTTTGTCCCGCCAATAATCATCGGCTAAATACATATAGTTAGGCAAACCGGAGCGGTGTGTAAGTAAATTTCTAACGGTAATATTGTCATAGGGAAAATCAGGAAAGAATTTGCGCAGACTGTCCTCGTAAGTTATCAACCCGCGATGTTCAAGAAGCATAATTGCGTAAGCCGTTAAGGGTTTTGTTACTGATGCAAGCTGAAATTGTGACTTGAGAGTTAGTGAATCTTTCTTTTTAAAGTTCGCAAACCCGAATGCTTTTTTATAAACCACACTTCCCTTTTCGGCAAAAAGGGCTGCGCCGTTAAATAGTCCCCGTTTATTTCTATTCTTAAAAAAGCTGTCAATTTTTGCCGCTTGCTGGGCGTATCGGTTATCTATCTTTAAGTTAACTGTATCAACTTCAATTTTAACGGGTTCTTTTTTTTTGCTTTCAACTTTTGAACATGCAAGCTGAAAAAGAAAAAGCGGAACAAGTATTAAATATATATATCGTTTCAAATCTATTCTAAAATTTTGATGCTAAAGTTAATAATTATGAGCTATAAAAACAGAGGCAAAATTATCAAATTTTTTAATTAAAAATAAGTTTTGTAATTATTGAAAAATTAAACTACTCTTATTTTTATAAGTAGTGAAAATGGTTAATAAATAATTTTGATCGAGAGATTGCAATGAAAAATTTAATTTATCTACTAACAATATTATTAACTATCAGCTGTCAATCAGGTGAAATAAAAACTCAGCCGATTGAAAACCACCCCATAGAAGGCGTTTGGAAAGTCACACAAATTATTACTCAAACGCCGGGCAATCATTTTGCAAATCCTAATCCGCAAGCAGGCGTATTTATTTTCACAAAAAATTATTACAGCATTACGTGGAATCCGAATGATGCAAAACAGGAAGACTATAAAAATAAATGGCGACCAACTGATGAAGAAAAAATTGCAAGCTATAATTCAATAATCAGTAATTCCGGTAAGTATGAAATTAAGGAAGGTAAATTGATAACTAACCCAGTAGTCTCTAAAACCCCCTCCTTTATTGGCGGAAAAGCTGTTTACGATTTTCTTGTTAACGAAAAAACTTTAACGCTTACATTAAAAGAGGTTATTTCCTACGATGGCGTTTATGATAAAGAAATTAAAAATTACAAAATAACAATTAAATTGAAGAGGGTTGAATAGCCTAACAGCATCGCTTTCGACTCGTCAAGCCAGAACAGAGATGCGAAAATTGTTAAACTATTTTTATAAACAGAAATATTTCTTATAGAAAAACTAACTCGAATAAAAAACTTGAAAACGGAAGGATTAATAATAAATTTTTGAAAATGCCTAAAGCAAAATCGCTGGAGTTATGAGTTATCAGATATGCGTTTTAATATTTAATACCTAATTGTGCATTTAATTTTGAAATTGAACCATAATGCTTTCTTACCGCTGAATCAACATTATTAATTAAACGCTTCTCTTTCTCAGACAGGAACATTTGTTTACGTCTTAATTTGCCTCTAAGTTGACCCGTAGTTAAATTATATTTATTAAATATATTTTCATATTCTTTAACTGCATTTTTCTCATTCCATTTTCTTGTGCTATTCTCAGGTTGACCTAGTATTTTCCTTAATTTCCGAATGCCACCAATCCAAGTTTTTATATAGATCGACAAAGTATTATAAGCTTCGCCATCTCTATGTTTCCATTTCCCTCTTTTTCTTAACCATTCTTCAGTCGGGAAAATTCCATTTGGCATTTTTTGAGCAAAATTTTTACAATATAATATCAACTCGTCTGCATTTGACCAATGAGTTGTTGGAATAATTTCATCATAAGGTTTTTCAAAATTGAATGGTGTGATAATACCAATGTATTTTTTTAATATATTTTCTAAAACCTTCTCGTTGTAACAATCACTAAAATGCACGCCGAGAAAATTCTTTTTATTTTCGTTAAAATTTAATTTAAGTTTTTTAGTTTTCTCATATTCTATTTCTGCATGACCATGTGGTCTATCCCCCCATATTTCAACATTAATTTTATCTTTATTTCTTGTTACAAATTGCAAATCATAATATCCATAGTTTTTTTTTGATTCTACTGAATATTCTGGAGGATACTTTTTCCCTTTACAATGTTTTATCCCACGAGAAAATAAAAAATTTGATAATGAGGCTTCCGGATGACTTCTCCAACGAAGTTTATTACGAGAAATTACAAAAGAACTATTTTCGTAAGAATTAAATTCTTTTCGTAGATCATCCCAATTTTTACCTAAGGAATATAATGCCTGAATTAAATGTGATTTGTTGTTGTTTTGAAACCATGATGCAGGTGGAAGAAAATTTTGTTTTTTGACAATTGGTTTAATTTCTTCAATTAATTTTGTCCAATTCCATTTAGCAATACTTAATTTATAATGTTTAAATTCACATTCTAAATCTAATTTTTTAATCACATCTGAAAGAGTTAATCCATTTTGATAGAGTCTGAAATATAGTTTCTTATCAATATTTTTATATAAAAAAGTTGATATACCTTTGTTATTATATAAGTTTCTGCATTCCGATAGTAAATCATCAACATAATATCTTTTTTTCATAAAATGTTTCCATTCAACTGGATATAAAACAAACTAATTTTTACCGAACAATTGATTTATCAAATGTCGACAATCGTCTATTATTAACATTTCGCTATTTAATATACTATTGCTACCATGTGCAAATTGGTTTCTTAAATCCGGAAAGAAATTCACCAATATTTTTGTATGTTTTTGTAGATCTTCTTCTATTTCATCAGGTAAATTTGGTCTAAATTCTTCTCTGTATTTTTTTTTCTGTTGTTTCCTTTCTATAACCCTAGGAAAACCCTCATCTACAATCCATTTATTTCTAACTGCATACTCAAGAAGGTTTTTTAAACCTCTTTTTGCACACTTTTTATTTGTTGCAATTTCAATTTTTGTTCTGATTGCAAGTTCGATAGAAGAAAACGCATGTAATTCTGCAACTTGCCTAAATTTACTTACAAACCATGAATATAACATTAAGTTTCTTGCTGTTTCAAAATGCGTTTTAATATTTTCGGGGACACTACTGTTTAATTTGATTTTTGAAACTTTAACATAAAAACTTTCAAAAGTGAGATTTCTTTTAATATCCGTTTCAAATATCTCATCAATATTTTTAAACATCTCTCTTGACACTAAATTCCCTCAGCATATAACTAATTCTTTACCTCAACCCCATGTGCATGAAATCCCGCGCCGCTGAAGTGACCCATAATTTCAATAGCATTTGAAACTTTAAAACCAACGGGCAGTTCTGCCGGACCGTTTACGAGATATTCTTTGCCCGTTCTATCAACAACATAAAACGTGGAGCCTTCTGAATTTATCTGAACTCCTTTTTCCGCAACATATTTAACAACAATAGGAATGCTGGCGTTGCTGTCTCTATCAAAATTTGCGAATGATCCTAATTCATCGGTGGGAGCAAAGTAGAAGAAGTATAAAAGTGCAACAACTATAACTATTAATCCGGGAAGTATAAATTTTTCTATCTTTTTCATATTCTCTTACTATTAGTTTTACAATTCAATTTTTACGAACAACAATATAATAATTACTATAAAATTATTTATCAAATAATTAACTGATTAAATTAAATCCCACACCTTGTCTGAATTAATTTGCTTTATAAATATTTAATAGATTGATATTAAATTATTATTTTGAATCAACTGTTCAAGAAAATTTGAGGATAAAATGAATCTTTCAAAACTGATTTTTGTTATTATAAGTTTCCTGATGTCATTTTCAATTATTGCTCAGGATACAAATGAAAACCCGGTAGTAAAGAAACTCAAAAAGGATAATGAAAATCTTAAACACAGACTTGATGAAATTGAAAGGATGGTAGATGATGTAATTTGGCAGCAGCGTGTTGGTGATGCTGCATTTGTTGATAAAGTCTATATTACAGGTCCGCCCCTTTGGAAAGAGGAAAACCCAACCGGACAGGGATATGGTAATCCCACAAAATTTTGGTCGTATGTTTTTATTCCAAACAGTATTGATTATGATAAAAAATATCCGCTGATAGTTTTACCTCACGGCGGTGTGCACGCAAATTTTACAACTTATTACACACATATTATTCGCGAATTGATGGCGCAGGAATATATTGTAGTAGCTGCAGAATACCGCGGAAGCACAGGCTACGGTAAATCTCATTACGAAAAAATTGATTACGGCGGTTTGGAAATTGAAGACGTGAATGCGAGCCGCCAATACATGATTGACAATTACAATTTTGTAGATGAAGACAGAGTAGGAATAATCGGTTGGAGCCACGGCGGGTTAATTGCCCTGCACAATATTTTTGAGCATCCGGAAAATTACAAGGTAGCATTTACCGGCGTACCGGTTAGTGATCTAATTGCTCGCATGGGTTACAAAGATCAATCTTACAGAGATCTATATTCTGTTGATTATCATATTGGTAAACCCGCTGATGAAAATGTTGAGGAGTACCGAAAGCGATCACCTGCTTGGCAGGCACATAAACTGCAAACTCCTTTACTAATTCATACAAACACAAATGATGCTGATGTAAATGTACTTGAGGTTGAGCATCTAATAAAATCATTAAAGGCTGAGGGTAAAAAGTTTGAGTATGAAATTTTTAAAGATATACCCGGCGGACATTCATTTGATAGAATTGATACGAAGCATGCAAAGCAAACTCGTACAAAAATTTATAAATTTTTAGCAAAGTATTTATCACCGCCAAAGGTTTTAGATTCGGTGGAGAAAATTATGAAGGCAGCTTATTTGAAGTAGAGTAATTATTATCTGTAATTCAAGTTCCTTAAAACTAATATCCTCCGTCCTTAAGGAAGGAACTATTTTTATGTTTGATTTCCTAGTAACTTCGCCTTTAAGGCGGAGATAAATTGAACCAGGTTTACCAGGGATTTTTCCGAAGGGATCGCTTTGCGAAGCCCAAAAACAAAATCTGCCTGATAAATAAATTTCCAGGCATTCGCATATAATATTCAGGCATTTATAAATTTTAGAATGTTTTGTATTTTACTCCAATTAAAATTAAATGGGCAATTTTATCATTGGTATGTTTATTGGGAAACTTATACGAACAACTTTAGTTATAAATTAATTTGCAGGGATTAAAATGATTAAAAGGGTCTTTCCATTTTTAGTTTTATTCATACTTTGTACAACAGTCAACGGGCAGTGGGCAAGCGAATGGTCAACTTCAAACATATCATCCACAAGTTCTTCGGGATGGTTAAGCTTCCAAAAATCCGGCGATGAATGGAGCAATCGCTTTTATGAAATAAGCAGTGAAAATTTTAGAATTATGCAGTCGGCATATTCGGGCACGACAATTTATACTTATACTTTTACAGCGCCGGAAGTCCTGGCAGGCAGTCAAGTATATTCGCTTGGTGCTGATTTAACGGGCGATAATATTACAGAGTTTTATGTGCTGGGATATTACGGTTCAGCGGAGCCGTATCGCCAATCGATGAAAATTTTTGACATTACTACCGGCAGCACTCTGTTTGAACGAAATGATGCGGCATACTATTTTACTTACCCTGTAATTTGGGATGTTGATAATGATGGGGTTTTAGAGTGTACATTTTCGCGCTATGATTATCCAAATTTTGCCGGATACATTTATGAAGTTTATAACACGAACGTAACTACAAATGTAAAATCTGATATTCCATTTCAAACAAAATTTACACTTGAACAAAACTATCCTAATCCCTTTAACCCAAGCACAAATATCAATTACAGCGTAGATAATAGAGAGCATGTACTTCTAAAAATTTATGATGCTAAAGGCGAGCTGGTTAAAACATTAGTCAATAATGAAATGGCTGCAGGCGATTATTCAATTAAGTGGGACGGTACAAATCATAATGGCTTTAAGGTTTCATCCGGTACTTATTTTTATCAAGTTAAAGCCGGACAATCTATACAAACAAAGAAAATGATAATGATAAAATAGTATTTTATGATGCAAAAATAATTAAGGTGGAACAATGAGTAAGATAACAATATCATCAAACCTGGCAGTAAGCGACAACGGATTTCTATTTCTGCCGTCAACCGGAGAATCATTTACGCTGAACCCAATTGGCAAATTAATTCTTACCGCACTCAAGGAAGGAAAAGAACAGAAGCAAGTAATTGATTTGATAACCAAAGAATATGATATAGACAAAAGTTCAGCAGAAAAAGATTTGGAAGATTTTATTAGTCAGCTAAAGAATCACAAATTGATAATTGAACAATGAAAATTGCAGTAACAGGATTAAATAATATTGATAGTCCGGGTCCCGGCGTTCCTGTAATTAGAGGAATAAAAGACTCGAACAATTTTGATGGTGAAATAATCGGATTAATTTACGACTCACTTGAACCGGGCGCTTATATGGAAAATGTTGCCATTCGCAGTTATCAAATTCCATATCCCTCCGGCGGGCTTGATGTTTTGTTCGAACGAATAAAAGTTATAAATGAAAAAGAAAAAATTGATGTAATTATACCAACTCTTGATGCAGAGTTATACGGCTTTGTTAAACTTTCGCCAAGATTGGAGTCACTTGGAATTAAAACTTTTCTTCCAAGTCAGGATCAGCTTAATGTTAGAGCAAAGGATAAACTGTTTGATTTTTGTAAAGCGAATGGAATTAAAACGCCTAAAAATATTCTCGCAAATTCTATCAGCGACCTGCAAAAAATTCCATCTGAAATAAAATACCCCGCCGCCATTAAAGGAATATTTTACGATGCATACATTGTAAATAATTTTGATGAAGCAGTTGCTGCTTTCGAAAAGATGCGATATAAATGGGGACTGCCGATCATCGTTCAGGAATTTGTAAAAGGAGATGAGTACAATGTTGCCGCACTCGGCGATGGTTTAGGCAGCACTATCGGTGCCGTTCCGATGAAGAAGCTCTACATTACCGATAAAGGCAAAGGCTGGGCAGGCGTTACAATTGATGATTCCGTTTTAATTAATCTTTCAAAAAAAATAATTGAAAACTTAAAATGGAAAAGCGGTGCAGAGTTAGAGTTTGTAAAAGTGAAAGACTCCAACGAATATTATTTATTAGAGATTAATCCCCGCTTTCCGGCATGGGTTTATCTTGCAGCCGCCGCTGGGCAAAATCTGCCTTACGCTTTACTGCAATTAGCCAATGGCGAAAAAGTAGAACCGTTTGACGAGTATGACGTTGGAAAAATATTTATCCGTTACTCGTGGGATTTAATAACAGACATAAAAAGATTTGAAGAAATTAGTGTAAAAGGAGAACTGAATCATGGATAAGAAAATTTATGAAAGACCGTTAATAATAAAACAGCAATCGGGTTTGATGAATAAATTTGGTTCTTCAACTATAAATGCGCCGGTAACGGAAATTGACAGAGTACCGGTTAAAGATATCGTTGAAAAATTTGGTTCGCCGGTGTTTGCATTTTCCGAACGCAAAATTAGAAACAATCAGCGGGAGATGTTTAGAATTTTCAAAACACGATATCCCAAAGTTCAATTTGCATGGTCGTACAAAACAAATTATATGAATGCTATTTGTTCAATCTTTCATCAAGAAGGATCATGGGCGGAAGTAGTATCTGAATTTGAATATGAAAAAGCCCGCCAGCTTGGCGTTGAAGGCGAACATATTATTTTTAATGGTCCGGCTAAAACCGCCGCGGGATTAGAAAGGGCGATCAAGGAAAGAGCAAAAATTCACATTGATCATTTTGATGAACTTTATTTACTGATTGAGTTAACGGAAAAATTAAACTTAACAGCCGATGTGGCAATTCGTGTAAATATGGATGTTGGTATTTATCCAAAGTGGGATCGGTTCGGATTCAACTACGAAAATGGTGAAGCAGATCAGGCATTAAAAAGAATTGTACTGAATGATAAATTAAATTTGATTGGACTGCATACACACATCGGCACTTACATAATGAGCACCGAGCCATACAAAATAGCTGCAACAAAGCTCGTAGTTTTAGCTAATAAGCTGAAAGAAAATCATAATATAACTCTTGATTATATTGACATGGGCGGCGGCTTGCCATCAAAAAATACTTTGAAAGGACAATACCTTGAAGCCGAGCAAATACTTCCGAGCTATGAACAATATGCCGAAGCGATCACCTCTCCCTTTTTTAATTTAACAATGCCGCCGAATGAATTCCCCACATTAATTATTGAAAGCGGCAGGGCGCTGATAGATGATGCCGGATTTCTTATTAGTTCTGTGATCGCAAATAAAAGATTATCGGATGGAAGAAGAGCCGTGATAATTGATGCCGGAGTGAATTTGATGTTTACAAGTTTTTGGTTCAAACACAGAGTTGCTCCCGGGCAAAACGCCGGCAGCTTTACAGAAAACTCATCACTTTACGGACCATTGTGCATGAACATCGACTGCATTAGGGAAGAAATAGTTTTACCTGCTCTTAAAAAAGGTGAGCTTGTTGTAATCATGAATGTCGGTTCATACAGCGTTACACAATGGATGCAGTTTATTTCTATGCGACCGAACATTGTGTTGGTAACGGAGGAAGAAGAAGCCGTGCTCATCAGAGCAAATGAAAATTTAGAATATTTAACATCATTAGAAGTTGTACCGGAAAAACTTAAAACATTCACTCTGCATTAATTTCAAAAATAAAATGTCAAAATCCATTGATTCAATATTGTACAGTTATGCACAAATTTTTTTCTCGAACAGAAAATGGTTTGGCGCTATTGCTATGTTCTCAACATTCATCGTTCCGCAAATTGGAATAATGGGTTTGGGCGGAGTAATGCTGTCAAACCTACTTGCCTACTTACTAAAGTTTGATAAGGACAAAATTGAAGCGGGCTACTACGGATTTAACGGATTGCTTTTTGGAGCTTCTGCTGCTTACTTTTTTGAGATCACTCCATTTTTAATTTTTATTATAATTCTCTTTATTATCATCTGTTTTTTTATGTCGGCAGCACTTGAGCATTTACTTGCTAATCTTTTTAATCTGCCCGGTTTAAGTCTACCATTTATTATTACCCTATACATATTTTTTGTGTTCACAACAAACTACAACACAATATTTTTTAAGGGATTAAATTTTGAGGATTATCAATTCCTAAGTTTCATTCCCGATTTTATTAAGATTTATCTTAAATCATTTTCTCTTATTCTCTTTCAATCGAGTTTAATTTCCGGTTTCATTCTGGCAGTTGCGGTACTGTTATTTTCACGTGTGCATTTTGTTAACAGCGTATTGGCATTCACGTTCAACTACTTCTTTGTGAATTTAATTTTCCCGGAGGTCTCAACTGACTTACTGATATTGACTTCCTTCAACTCAATTTTAACAGCCTTTGCCCTGGGCGGAAGTCTTGTTATAGTTTCGCGTAAATCTATCTTTTTGATAATTCTTTCCTCTCTGATGATAATTGTTTTTGCGGGATTCTTTTCGAAACTGCTGGTAAATTATTTGCTGCCGGTACTTGTACTGCCCTTTAACTTTGTTGTGCTTTCAACTATCTACAGTTTAAAGTTTAGAAAAGATCAAACTGATATGGTGCTGCTATACTTTAAGCCCGGCTCGCCTGAAGAAAATTATTACTATCACGATAACAGAAAGAACAGGTTTGCAAAGTTTAAGTTTGTTTTTCCCGAACTGCCCATTTTTGGTGAATGGAAAATTTCACAGGGAGTTGATGGGAAAATTACTCATAAAGAATCGTGGAAACATGCCTGGGACTTTGTAATTACTGAGGGCGGCAAGGAATATAAAACTGACGGCATGCAGGTAGAAGATTATTATTGCTTTGATACGCCTGTTGTTAGTCCGATGGATGGTGAGGTTGCAAGAGTAATTGATAATGTTGATGATAATAAAATTGGCGAGATCAATCATAAACAGAACTGGGGCAACACAATTATTATTGATCATGGTGAAGGATTGTTTTCTTCCTTGTCTCATCTGAAGCTTAACTCCATCAAATTTGATAAGGGAGATAGCGTTAAGAAAGGGGAGATAATTGCGCATTGCGGCAACAGCGGTCGATCGCCTCAACCGCATCTGCATTTTCAATTTCAACTAACAGATAAACTCGGTGATAAAACTTTTGAATTTCCGATCTCGCATTTTCTAGAAAAAGATGACTCGAAGTTTGTATTAAAATCATTTGATTACCCGGAAGAAAATACCTTTGTAAGAAATATTGAAACTCATAAAGCGCTTAAAAAGGCATTCGATTTTCAGCTTGGGGATGAATTTATTGTTGAGTATAATTTTAACGGTGAGGAGAAAAGTGAAAAGTGGGAAGTTGATGTTGATATGCTGAACAATGTATTTATCCAAACCGATAATGATGCAAAAGTATTTCTCTATCCGCGTGAAAAAGTTTTTTACTTAACTCATTTTATAGGAAATAAAAAATCAGCACTCTATTATTTTTATCTATCGGCTCTCAGCGTGCCTTTGGGATATCTTGATAATTTAGAATGGCAGGATAAATATCCAATTTCCACAACGGTGAATAGTTTTGTAAAATATTTATCGGAGCTGACCTTAATGTTTGCGCCTTCATTAAAATCTTATGCAGATTTCAAATTTGAAAAAAGAATTAATGGTTCAAAAAGCTTTATCATTAAAAATCATTTAGTAAATGAAGGAAGGGGATTATATAAACTATTCGGCGAAGAAGGCAATGGTGAAGTAGAAATTAATTTTGACGGAGAGATAAAATCATTTTCGTTTAAAAAGAAGAATTCAAATATTACTGCCAAAATAAAAATTAAAGAGGATTAAAAATGAAATCGAAATTAGTTGTGTTTGTTTTGCTGATGCTGTTTGCAAACTACTCGGCAAATACAATTTTGTCCGATAAAAAATTAATTGCTTTTCAATCATCAATCTCTGCCGAAAGCAGCGGCAACTATGATAGTGCTATTAAATTTTTAGAAGATATTTATAAAGACTTTAGTGATGACTACTTAATCAACTTGCGGCTTGGCTGGCTTAATTATGTTAAAAAGGATTATGATAAGTCAGTTAAGTACTACAACAAAGCAATTAAAATTTGTGATAACTGCACGGAAGCCCTGCTGGGGCTTACTTATCCATTAGCCGCTCAAAATAAATGGAGCGATGTTGAAAGTATTTATCAAAAAATACTTGAGAAAGATGAAAATAATTATGCGGCAAATTTGAACTTGGGAAAAATAAAGTACAACGAGGCGGCTTACTTAAATGCTAAAATTTATTTAGAAAAAATTTATGAAAATTTTCCAAGCGATGTGGAGACAAATATTTATTTAGGCTGGACATACTATCAGCTCGGCAACGCTTCAAAGGCTAATCATCATTTTACCGATGCATTAATTAATGATCCGGATAACAGCAGCGCATTGGAAGGGATTAACTTAACGAGATGATGAAAAAAATCACCAAAATATTTTCTGCCATGATTTTTCTTTCTGTAATTGTAAGCGGACAAGTACAGTTTACACCCTCACTCTATTATACTTACGGCAATTACTCAAATCAAAATTATTCAAATAGTTTTGCAGGCTATGTAACCCTTGCTTTTAAAAACTCCGACTTTATAACCGGTGCTTTTGAACAGTTACAAATCAATAATGATGAATGGACATATAGCCAAACTATGCTCACCGCCGGTTACACAAAAACAATTTTTCCTTTCTATTTCAAGTTCAATTATTCACATGTAATGGGTAAGTTTGATTTTTTACCTTTCCCGTTTTCATATAAAGACTATTTGAATATTTACAATGCAAATCTGATTTACAATTACTACTTATTTTATTTGGGGACCTCATTCACATATCAAGATCTAAACGGATTCAAACCTGTGGTTGTAAAACAATTCAAATTTAACATTGATTGGATCGCTTCGTCAAAATTTACTTTCTCAGTATCGCCGCTTTACACAACAGTAACCGACGGACGTTCACTAACTTCGGTGTATGCCAATCTGAAATATACCCCGGTAAAGATGCTCACAATAACACTTGGAGCAATGGCTGGTAAACGCGCCTACTACTTTGACGAAAATCTTTTAACAATATTCAATCAGGATGAGACACAAAAAAAATTGTATGGTGCAAAAGTAGAACTAAATCTTACCAAACAATTTATTCTGCCTGTTGTTTTTCAATACAGCGAGTTCGAAACATATAACATTAAGTATTTTACCGCCGGCATCAAGTATAAACTGTAACTGAATTTTTTGTTTCACCAAGCTATTAACATTTTACTAAAACAATAATTTTATTGATTTATTACAATTGTTATACGATAATTACTTATTACAAAATGAAAAATGAGTAAAATGATGATCAAGTTTTTAAGCGACTTTAAAACCACTTTAGATTCCGCCGAGAAGGCTTTGCTGATATATACCGAAGAAGAAAGCTTAGAGCCATATAACCCGGGTAAGTGGAACAAGAAAGAAGTAATAAGTCACTTGATTGATTCGGCGTGTATTAATCGTTTTCGTTTTGTAACTGCGCAATTTAAAGATGATTTAGTTTTCTCAACTTATAACGAAACTGACTGGGTTAAAGCCCAGGCTGCGTCGGAACAGAGTTGGAAGTTTTTGGTTTCTTTCTGGAAAAATTATAATCATCATCTATACCATTTGCTTTCAAGTATTCCCGATGAAATTGTTAACCGCACAGTAAGCAAACATAACTATGATTTTATTTGCTGGAAACCGATACCTGCCGATGAGCCGGTTACATTGAAATATTTAATGCATGATTATTATAGCCATCTTAAACATCATTTAAGTCAGATACTTACGTAGAAAAATTATTACTATTATCGATCTGAATACGATTCGGTAAATTGCAAACCATACTACTCAATTATTTTAGATACACATGGATTATCTTTTAATATTTTTAGGACTGGCATTTACAATTGCAGGATTGATAGGCTGCATTATTCCATCCATTCCGGGTCCGCCGCTAAACTTTATTGCATTGCTTTTATTAAACTGGGTTGATTCATCGATCTTTTCAAATGAGTTTATGCTCATCTTTTTCTTTTCTGTTGCTACGGTAACTTTTGGTGATTACATGCTGCCCCTAAGCGGTAAAGCTTTTGGTGTTTCACGTTACGGAATTTGGGGCTCCATGCTTGGTATGCTTGCCGGAATAATTTTCTTTCCTCCTTTTGGAATGCTGATTGGAATAGCGGTTGGCGCTGTAGTCGGAGAACTTTATGCCGGAAAGGAAAACTCAGAAGCATTAAAGGCGGGGCTATTTACTTTTTTGGTAAGTATTTTAATGATAGTGGTTAAACTTGTTCTATCGGTGATAATGAGTTACCACTTTTTTAAGGAAACAGTGAAATATATTTTTTAATTTTCCTCTGTGTCCTTTGCGAAGTCTTTCTTCGTGATCTTTGCGGTTAAAAGCCTTAACCACAAAGAACACCAAGCATGCACAAAGGCCACAAAGAAAAGATGAAGCTTTTATTTCTTTTTCTCCCCATCCAGCTTAAACTGAATTGGAATTGTAACTACAGCCTTTACTATTTCACCATCATTAGTTGCCGGACTAAACTTTGTCTTGGTCACCGCAGCTTCCGCCGCCTCGTCACAGCCGTAACCAATGCCTTTCAGTATTGATGTTTTAGTAACATTGCCTTTTTCATCAATCGTTGCTTCAACAAAAACTCTGCCCTGTATGCCGGCAATCTTTGCCTCTTCCGGATAAACAACATTTTTAGCAATTGCCATAATTCCGCCTTCCGGAGACGGCATTACATCAGCATCCTTTGTTTGGGCAAATTTGTTATAGTTTAGTGCAAGTACAAATATTATTGAAAACAGTACTGTAATTTTATTTAATGGATTCATAAAGAAATCCCCCCATTTATGTTTATTGAAATAATTAGTTATTTATTGCAGCTTAAATAAAATTGGTATTGTTACTTGAACTTTTACGGGTTTGCCTCTTTGTCTACCCGGTTTAAATTTTGATTGCATTACGGCTTCCATCGCAGCTTGATCACATCCGGCACCAATACCCTTGATAACAGATGTCCCTGCAACAAACCCTTTTTCATCAATTAATGCTTTCACAAAAACTCTTCCTTGTATGCCTGCTCTTTTTGCTATTTCGGGATAACGCACCTTTTCAGCAATTCCCACTATTCCGCCAATTGGTTCAGGCATTTCTTCAACGGCTATATAAAAATCTTCTTCATTTAACAGATCATAGTTGGTACTTTTTAATTTAGCTTTTGCAGCAAGAAAAAATTTATCTTCTGCAGCAAGTAAATCGGGAAGAAATACTCTCAAACTATCGTTGAAAGTTTCAAAACCTATTTTAAAATCTTTTCTAAAATTAACTGGTTCCCCGACTTTCTTTGCGGGTGTGATTTTTTTCTTGCTTAATAAATCACCAATTTTTTCCATCAATTCATTTTCAATAATTTTATTTTCTTCGATGGGTTGTTTAAGTTTTTTTAATGCAACAACTTTCCCTTTTTCATTTATAAATACTCTAAAATATAGAGCAATTTTATCAGGAAAATTTTTATGACTCTGCTTAACCTCATTGGCTACGAAGAGAATTTCTGAATTTTCTTTTTTCCAATCATCATTCGTTAATGTGGCGGGATTATCAACCTCATCATCAGTAAAATAGTCCAACTCAGGGTTATTTAGTATTTCAACTTTATTGCCTTTTTCTTTACAGCCGATAGCTAATAATATTATAGCAATTATTAAAAATAGTTCAAGTTTCATAACAACCTCATAGTTTAGCATTAACAATTACCTGGTTTTCCAGTTTTGTATCTACCTCTGCTGCAGGCAGACTGTGATATAGCAATTGAATCATTTGATTCTGCGTATTTACTTTTTCAATTGTTGTTTCCAATTTTTGTTTGTACTCATTGTTGCTTGTATAAAAGAATACTGCCACAATAAGTAAAACTGCCGCAGCAGCATAAGCGGCTATTGTATAATTCCACTTTCGGAAAAATGAATTGTTCCGTTTCTCACCCACATCCCCCACCGATAAAAGAATTCTTTCCTCAAGCTCGTTCGGCATTTCTTCAAATGATTCTTGAATAACATTTGTAATTCGGCTGCAGTCCTTAAAATAATCGCGCGCTTCTTCATTATCCGAAAGCTGACTAAACAGCAGTGCTTCTTCGGCTTTGTTTAACTCGCCGTCAAAGTATTGACTGATTTTAATTTTTAATTCTTCTGTATTCATTTTAAAACCTTATTTATCTTTTACTTTTAATTTAACTGTCTAGCTTTCTTATGCGTAACTCTAAATATTGTCATTGCGATCCCGGTGTTCTTTATCGGGAGAAGAAATCTCCGTCTTGGGATTACTTCGTCATCCGTCGACTGACGGATTCCTCGTAATGACAACCAATGCCGACAACATTAAACTGTCATTGCGATTCCGATGGTTTTTATCGGGAGAAGCAATCTCCGGTTTGGGATTAATTCGTCATCCAAAAACGATTCCTCGTAATGACAATGCAAACATTTTTGCAGCACACCTTTTCACCAGACATTTATTCATAGTTCATTTAATTACGTTTCAACCTTCCTGATCAAACTAATTAATTTTTGTCGTGTTTTATAAAGCCTGCTCTTCACCAGATTTTCGTCAATCTCCATAATTCCGGCAACCTCTTTGTAACTTAGTCCGCCGTATTCTTTAAGCAGGTAAATTTCTTTTTGTTCGTCGGGTAAATTATCAAGCTCATTCAATACTATATTCTTCAACTCACGTTTTTCATATTCAATTTCCAAATTTTCCGATGACGCCTTATTTACTTCGTCAACATCCAACACATTAAATTGGTCGGACTTTACTTTTTTACTTCTAAAAAAACTATAAATATCATTACGCGCCGTTTTGAATAGCCAATAGCTTATGCTGTTTTTGTTTTTTATCAAGTCCATATTTTCATAAAACTTTAAAAAAATGTTTTGAACAATATCTTCACAAAGCATTTTATCCGAAACCATTTTAAGAACGTAATTATAAATCCGCAGCTTATATTTATTATAAGTGATGGTAAATTCTATTATCTTTTTCGGGGTCTCTTTCAATTCGATAAATTCAATTTATTATTAAAGATGATCGAGTTATCAAAAAGTTGCCTGGAGGAAAAATTTATTTATTAAAGTTAATCAATTTTGATTTTGATTACTTTATCTACAATTTTGTTCAAAAAAAATATTGCTTTGGATACAACCTTTATAATTACAGCGCTAATACTTTTTCTTGCTGCATTTACGCAGGGCTTTTCGGGATTCGGATTTGCGCTGGTTTCAATTCCGCTTCTCTCATTGTTCGTTGATATTAAATATGCAATTCCCCTTGGCGCGCTTAGCGGGTTCACAGTAAATGCTTACCTGGCTTTTCAGCTTCGCCGACACATAAAATACTTTGAATTAAAATATCTTCTAACCGGTTCTATCATCGGAATTCCAATCGGCGCTTACATCCTTTCGGAATTTGATCCGCATTTGCTAAAATTGATACTTGGAATAATTGTATTGGTTTTTGTTGTTTTAACACTTTGCAACTTAATTAAAACTATAAATATCAATCGGCGTTGGGGATATTTGTTCGGTCTCCTTTCCGGAACATTCGGCGGGGCATTTAATACTAACGGTCCGCCTGTGCTTATTTACTTTTACATGCAGGGATGGGATAAATTAAAATTTAAAAGCATGATAACGGGATTCTTCCTTATTGCATCAATCCTAATCGTTGTCTCGCATGCCGTAACGGGACTAACAACAAAAATTATTTTTTATGATTTTCTATTTTTTCTTCCAGTAATTTTATTGGGAATATTTTTAGGTACAAAACTTTTTAATAATGTTTCCTCCGAGCTATTTAAAAAAATTGTTCTAACTGCTTTAATTGTAATTTCATTTCTTCTCATTTTTAATTAGTTTTAATTAGGGTTACAAAAAAAGATAGGTGAATTAATGAAATTTTTATTAGCAATTCTTTTAATACCATTTCTCATTCAAGCACAAGATTCAACTGAAGCAGATAATTATGAATTGAAAATTGAGAAGGCATATAAAAACGCAATGAAGGGAGTTTACTGGGCACTTGATAATATTCCCGATTCTAAAAGTAAAATTTCTAAGGATCTAATTAGTGAAGATAAACTTATTTCGGAAGTATCACTGGAAAAAGAAGTAAACGGTATTCGTGTTGAAGCAAAGGGGTTTTACAATTCATACGAAATAGAAATAAAATTATATCGCTCGAATGATTCGCTTCGTAAGGAGGGGCATCTTTAAACGGATGTGAAAAGGGAAAGGTGAAAGGGCAGGGTTGGGCGGTAATCGGTAATCCTGCCTAATCGGCAGGCAGGCGGTAATCGAAAATATTATTGTTAAATGAACCTCAAACCTGATTCTATTAATGTACTAATAGTCTGAGTAATGAGAAAAAAACAGTTTAAACAAAGGAGCTTAAAATGAAAAAAATCACTGCTATTATCCTACTAAGCTGGATGGTAATTGCATGCAACAGCAAACCAATTCATTATCCTAATGTTGACAACAATCAAATAATAACTCAATTAAACTGGGGAATGAATTATAGTTCTACCGCAAAGGTGTTTACTGACAATTTTAAATTAGATTTTTCACGTGAATTAGAACAAGGCAAGAAAAACGAATCTGCTCGAGTCTATGAATTTAGCGGGGGCAAGTATAATAATATTAATACCGCTAAATGGGTTTCGGCATTTGAAAATGACAGTCTTCAGTTTATTACAATTATGTTAGCCGAATCTGAGAAAGCAAATGATTATTTTTTTAATGTTCTAACTGAAAAGTTTAATACTGATCATATTTCTTTGGATAATAGTGCCGGCGATGAGCAAAGATGGCATATTGAAAAAGCGGGTAAAAACATTGCCCTCGTAATGCTTAACAAAGATGGGGTTGTTTTAATTTCAAAACCATTTTTAGAAAATTAGAATAACATTATTGGTTTGAGAACTTATCCCCGACTTAAATAAGACAAGGTGATTCCCAATGAATAGGAAGTATTTAATTTTAAGAAAACATTTAGGATTATTTTTATCTCTCGCACTGCTATATTCAATGCTTAACTTGTCTTGCTATACAAAAGTCGCGCTTTTAAAAATGCACCAAAGTACGAACTTTTTAATACTTGGCGTAGATCTACTGGCTGGGAGAGTAAACACGATGGAGTTAGTAGTTTATATACTATTGATCATTCAATTATATTTTTCGAGGATTTTTCTTATAAATATTTTTGTCAGAGTTTCTCCTGGGATGGGCAATTTGAGTTGGTAAAAGATACAATATTGATAAAAAGGTCAGATAAACTATTTAGCAAATACCGCTACAGATTTGAAGGAGAAAAGTTACAGTTTTTCAAACTTGACAGTAACTTAATTCCCAACTGCGATATGGGAAGAGAGAAGGATTTTATTGAGGGGGTTTGGTACATAAAGAAATAGAACAAAAATTTACAGCTCAAATGATTCTCTTAATAGGGAAGGGCATCTTTAAACTAAGGTAAAAAGGGAAAGGTGAAATGGAAGATGAAAAACGATAATCGAAGAATTGGTAAGTTTTCCACTTGACATGATTCAAATACTTTTTTATCATTGGTGTGTCTATAAGGCACACAATTAAATGGTTGGAAATGAAATACTTTGATTGGGATGAAAGCAAAAATAATCTACTTAAAAAAACAAGAAGCCTATCATTTGAAGAAGTGATTTTAGCAATATCTAATGAGAAATTGCTTGAAGTTGTCGAACATACTAATAAGGAAAAATATCCAAATCAAAAAATGTTTATTGTAGAAATCAGAGAATATGCTTGCATCGTTCCTTTCGTTGAAGATGAAGAAAAGTATTTCTTAAAAA
Source organism: Ignavibacteriota bacterium (assembly GCA_013112585.1). Classification (GTDB taxonomy): domain Bacteria; phylum Bacteroidota; class Ignavibacteria; order Ignavibacteriales; family Melioribacteraceae; genus IGN16. Next base: position 54,646 of record JABFGH010000012.1, read on the forward strand.
CAATTTATCCAAGCAGAGAAGCAACAAAAAAGTATTTAAACAAAGAGGATTAAAATGAAGTATCTAGATAAAGATGAAAAGGAACTAGTTAATTCGTTTGAAAAAGGCGAATGGAAACCGGTTAAAAAGAAAAGCCAAAAAGCTTATGTAGAAGCGGCAAAAGAAAGCATGGCGAAAAGTAAGCGTATCAATATTCGCCTAACTTCAAAGGATTATCATGATATTCAAGTTAAAGCAATTGAAGAGGGTATTCCGTATCAAACTTTGATCTCAAGCATAATTCACAAATACAATAAGGGTGAATTAAAGTCCACATAATTCATTAACAAAAATTATTTCAAAAACTCAATCACCTTAGCATGAACGCCCGGCGCAGCGGCAATAATGCTCTCATCTTCCAATGGGCTTCCGCCGGAATAGTTTGTAATCTTTCCGCCTGCACCTTCAATTATTGGTATCAACGCAAGCTTATCCCACTCCGACATTATCGGGTCGATCATAATATCGGCGTAACCTGTTGCAACTAAGTAGTAGCCGTAGGCATCGCCCCAATTTCTGTAGAGAAAACACTTTTTAACAAGTGCATCAAATTTTTGCTGATCATGATATTTGCCCACTTTAAAATGGTCTGTGGTCAATAACACAGCATCTTCTAAATTTTTGCATTGCCTCACTTTTGCCGGTATTCCGTTTAGCTCAGCGGTGTTTCCATCACCAATTAAAAATTCATTTAATATCGGCTGATTGATTACACCCAATACAGGATTGCCGTTTTTGAGCAAGGCAATCAGCGTACCGAAGCTTTGAGCCCCGCAGATGAAGCTTTTTGTACCGTCAATCGGGTCAAGTACCCACTTATATTCAGCAGCCGGGTTATCCTCTCCAAACTCTTCACCTAAAATTCCATGATCGGGGAATTCCTTCTTTATCATCTCCCGCATAATTTCTTCTGCGCGTTTATCGGCAATAGTAACGGGGCTTTTATCATTCTTGCGTTCAAAATTTACATTTGTCCGAAAATATTTTTTTATTACTGCCGCACTTTTTAATGCAAGCAGCTTTGAAAATTCTTTATACTCTTTTAATTCTTGTTTATCCATATCAAGCCAGTTTAAAAATGTTAATTGGTTTTTCTCTTCCCTTAACCTCAACTTCCCCAAGGGGTGTGTTTTGAAATCCGGTAATATTTAATTCGTTCAGCACCTCTTCCGAGATCAAGACTTGTGAATTATAAGTTTTATTTAATTGTTCAATTCGCGATGCCAATATAACAGTATTCCCCGAAATAGAATATTGTTTTCGAGCGGCGGTTCCTACATTTCCGGCAACAACATCACCGGCGTGTATTCCAATCCCAATTTTTGTTTCTTCAACCTCACGGGATTTATTTTTCTGTTCTAATACTTCAATTATTTCCAACGAAGCATTGACGGCGTTATCGGAATTATTTCCAATTGAAACCGGGGCGCCGAACGTTGCCATAAATCCATCCCCCAAAATTTGATTTACAATACCATGATGCTTAATAATTGATTCAATCATAAATCCGAAAATTGAATTTTGATAAGCAACAATGTCTTCAGGTTTTTTATTTTCAGAAAAAGGAGTGAAACCGCGAATGTCTAAAAACATTATGGCAACATGTTTCTGTTTACTTTTAAGTTCGCTTTCTTCACCAAGCAATTCATCTGCAATTTGCTGCGATACTTGCTGACTGAATAAATTTGCAATTCTGTTTCTTTCAATAATTGTTTTATGTGTGCTGTAAATTCTTTTTCTTAATTGCTGAGCAACAACTCCCGCCATTACGCCGCTAAGTAAAATTGCAATTGCCTTACCTATATATATAAACGGTTCGTGTAAAATAGTTAAGGCAGAGTTTGCCGGTGCAGAGCTCAAGGCATAAAATACAGATAAGCCATATCCTATTGCGGCTGCTAATGCCGCTGTTATCGAAATTTTTATATCCAAGCTAAGTGTAGTCAGAATCATTATAACAAAGTAGAACAGAACAACGGGTGTTGATAAAACAAAAAGATTGTTGTAGTAAAAAATTAGAATAGCAAGTATTACCGTTGGAACACTGATTTCGCTAATTACATTTAGGTAGCGAATGCTGTTTTTTACCTTACCTCCCTTCTCAATTGTCCGCTTTAAGTAAGCTCGAATATTAAATTCGCGAGCAATAAAAATTATAAGTACAAACTGCATCCAGTAAAATGGTGTTAGTGATTTAAAATGGCTGACAAAAAACGAATTAAATAGTAACAGCAAAATTGAAAATCCTAAAAACAAAACAATACCCACAATACCGAGCAGTGTAGCTTTTAATTTTTCGTTAATTAATATTTCTTTGGATAAAGCTTCTTCCAGAAATTTTTCGCTATCATGCATAAATTAATCTACTTGATTTTTTAGATGCTTCCAAAATATTTTAATTATGTCTAAATGCCAATAAAAGATTATAAGGGTTGCAAAGTTATAAAGTTTAAAAGTTGAAAGGTTGAAAGGTTGAAAAGTCAAATTGACAAATGGTTCGATTGTTCAGAGATTTTCTAGTTTAAACTCCAATGCTGCTAAACTTCTCCCCTTCTAAACTACTATACTTCTCCTCTTCAATCCTTTCAACGTTTCCAGGTAAAAGTCGTATATTTGCAAATCGAAAAAATAGTTACGAATGAAAAAATTAAACGCAAATAAAGTTGATATAGAAAAAGCCGCCCAAATTATTAAAGCCGGCGGACTTGTTGCATTTCCCACCGAAACTGTTTACGGTTTGGGTGCGGATGGATTAAATCCAATTGCAGCAGCAAAAATATTTGAAGCGAAAAATCGACCTTCCTTTAATCCTTTGATCCTTCACATATCTAAAATTGAGCAGCTTAAAGAAATTGGCGAGTGTAAAAATCCGGCAATAAATAAATTGGTTGATAAATTTTTCCCCGGACCGCTTACTTTGGTAATACCTAAAAAGGAAAATGTGCCCGATATTATTACCGCCGGAAATGAAACCGTGGCGATACGGATGCCCGATCATCCCGTTGCACTTGAACTTATTGAATCTGCCGGAACACCAATTGCGGCACCGAGCGCTAATGTGTTCGGACAGTTGAGTCCCACTGATGCACAGCATGTTGTTAACCAATTGGGCAATAAAATTGATGCGGTTATTGACGGCGGAAAATGCAAGGTTGGTGTTGAATCTACAATACTTGAAATTACTGATAACGAAATATTTTTACTGAGACACGGCGGTTTGTCTGTTGAGGAAATTGAAGATACCGTTGGAAAGATTAAAATAAAAGAGCATGATAAAAACAAACCAAATTCGCCGGGACAATTACTTCAGCACTATTCGCCAAATATTCCATTGCGCATATTGACCGATAAAATTTTAGAGCAAAACAAAAATAAAAAAGTCGGCGCCCTTCTTTTCAAAAATAATAGTTATGATTTTGAATTTGAATCGGTAAAGCTCCTTTCCCCTAATGGTGATTTCAGGGAAGCTGCGGCGAACTTTTTTGGGATGCTGCATCAACTTGAAAATGATAATATTGATATGATAGCGGCAGAACCGGTTGAAGAAATTGGATTAGGCAGAGCAATTATGGATAGACTTAGGAAAGCTGAGTACAAGTACAAATAATTATTTAGTATGCTTAATCCCGAATTAGGCAAAAGAGAAAATTGCACGGTGCTTTAGCTCCGTGAATCCTGCTCGTCCGGCAGGCGGGATTGAGTAAACAAGTACATTGGGTTTTAACCCAAAAGGTTTTGGGCCTGCCGGACGGGCAGGAATGACGGTGCAATTAAAATGACAATTTTTAATTAGGTTTTACAAATTACTTTTAATGCATAATTCGGCTTAAAAAACCTCCAGCAATTTTAAAGACATTATAAGTATTGCAGCGATTAAAACTCCCTTAATTAATTTTTCACCTTTTTTAACTGCTATTTTTGCCGACCACCATCCGCCAAAAGCATTACCCGCAGCAAGTGCCAATCCAAGCTGCCAATTAACATTATCGGTGACAATAAAAATCACAAGTGCGGGAAAAGTATAAATAAGTACAATGAAAACTTTGTGCATATTTACTAGAACCAAATTTATCCGCATCAAATACTGCAATGCCGCCATCAGCAGAAAGCCAACTCCCACTTGAATGAATCCGCCGTAAAACCCAATACCGAACATTGCCAAATAAACTACCCATGATGTTTTCTGCGCGGCATCATTTTCTGTATTGTTTTTCTTCTTTGGAACAATCATGCTGATAATTATTCCTATCATTACAATTGCTAATATTTTTTCAAACAGCTCCCCGCTTACCCGAACTGCAAATAAGGCACCAATAATTGCACCCGGCAGAGCAAATAATGCCATCTTAAAACTTATTTTAAATTCAGAGTACTGTTCATTTTTAAAACTTTTAATTGCAGCAATATTTTGAATAAAAATAGCAATACGGTTTGTTCCGTTTGCAACAGTGGCATCGAGCCCAAGAAAAATTAAAATGGGAAGTGTAATAGTGGAGCCGCCGCCTGCCATCACGTTTATAAATCCGGCAACTATACCGGCAGCAAATAAAATTATAATTGAAGTTATATCAGGCAAAAGAATTCCAAATAAAATTTTTGTAATATCAAAATAATAAAAGCGGGTTATAATTAAATCATCTTTTATAACTTAAAAGTCGAATTGCAAAAGAAATTTTTTAATATTACTTTCGATAAGAAATTGGAGAAAAAATATTTTTAAAATATTATACTTTAATAAAGGGAGAGAAAATGAATAAAATAAATATAAAATTTGTAATGGCATTATTAGCCGCTTCATTATTGCTGCTTACAATCGGCTGCAACAAAGATGATAATCCCGTTGGCGGTACCGAGTCTAAACTTACAGGTTCTTGGAAACTGACAGAAGCCACAATTAATCCCGGTACAGATTCTGCACGAGTGTTTAACCAAACATTGCTGCAGCTTGCGGGAGTATCAATGCTGCTGGATGTTAAGGAGAACGGCACTTATACATTTACAACGTCTGACTCAAGCGGGCAATCAACAGAAACAGGAACATGGTCGGTTTCGGGGAGTAACATTACTATAACTCCCGATGGAGATACGGGTGAGACACTTCCGTTTAATTTAGATGGAAATACTTTAACATTAACTGTGGCTGCGTTAGAATTCGGTACAGATATTTTTCCCGCAATACTTAAGTTTACAAAACAATAGATTGTTAATAATCGACAATTATTTTTTCGGGTCTTAACAATTTTACAGCATTTGATAAAAAGCCTGGCAGTACCGTTTTTCTTGTAAGCGGAATGCTGTCCGGCTTTTCTAATAAATTAAGCATTTCAAAATATTTTTCCTCGCCGTACTTACTTACAACCTGTTCTTTTCTTTCGGGCTTACGAAAATGATAATACATACTCGCCGGATCAGCCTCGGGATGAAATTGTGTACCAACAATCTCATCCGAAATTCTAATTCCCATTAGTGCTCTCTCAAATTCAACATGCGGGCGTTCTTTTTCAAGACATATAATTTTTGCACCAAGTTCATTCAATACTTTTTCGTTTGGCTGAACTACCTGCCAATCTCTAAAATCTGCTGCAAAAAATGGATCGGGCAAACCTTTTAAGATAGGATCGTTTTCACCTTGCTCTGTTTTATGAACAGGCATAACCCCAAACGACTTTGAATTACGGGGGATTACCTCGCCGAACTTAAAATACCTTGCCATTATTTGGAATGAATGACAAATAAAAAAAAGATGCTTTTTTGAATTACTGCTATTTTTATTATTTGCCCAAATTTTATCCATCAAGTTAAAGTAATCCTTTTCCCAAACTTTACCCTCTCCTTCAAATGGGCTTCCCGGTCCGCCGGATGAAATGTAAATATCATACGAATCATCGGGCACTTCATTTTTATATCGTGAATCATAAATTTTATAATCAATTGGTATTTCGGGAAAATTGCAATCAGTTTCGTTTAAAATATCCTGAATACAGCGCATACCCTGATTAGCTTCGTTATCATATAAGTCTATTACAGCAACTTTTAGTGAATTATTCAAATCTATTCCTTTAATACAAATTCAAAACAATTATTTTTAAGTATGAAAATATACTAAATATCCGAATTTGAGTCTATGTAAATAGAGACACAATTAGTATAAATTATAAAACTTAATTATCACAAAAATATAATTATTATTTTTGAACTATAGACATACATGGTATATTCAAATATTACTACAAATAATTCTTAGGTGAGCTAATTGAACAATATTAAATATTTTATTAAAACAACTTTCATTGGAGGTGCATTAGTTGTTCTTCCGCTTGTAATTTTGATTTCGGTATTTAGCTGGCTTTATGAGTTTATATCTGATAAAGTTAAACCCCTTACATTTCTATTATCAGAAACTGTGCAGCGGCAGGAAATTTTGGCATCTGCAATTGCTTTAATAATTATCCTATTTACATTTTTTATTGTAGGCTTAATTGTTAAAACCCGGTTCGGTCAATTTTCGTTTGAGTATTTAGAAAATAAATTCCTATTCAGAATACCACTTTACAAAATAATAAAAGATACCACGCTTCAGCTTTTAGGAAGCAATAAAAATTTATTTAAAGGTGTTGCCTTAGTTAATATTTTCGGCAGCGAAACGAGAATGACTGCCTTTATTACAGAAGAACATGACAACGGCTCATATACAGTCTTTGTTCCTTCGGGTCCGGCGCCAACTGCAGGGTTTATTTATCACGTGGCAAAAGAAAATGTGGAGAAAATTAATTACCCAACAGATAAAGCAATGAAAACAATTTTTAGCCTTGGGTCAGGTTCAAAGGAATTATTTCAAAATGCTGAAAAATAAAAACATAAATTGAACGAATTATTTCTGTAACATTCTCGGACAAAGACTCCGTGATGCACCCGAAATCGAACCATTGATAGTTTATAAATTTTATTCTAATTTTAAAATAAAATTTGGGTCTATATGGGTGGGTCAAAACAAATTATCATTTCAATCAAAATCATCAAAGCAATTGCAATAGCTTTTTTGCTGCTATCCATTAGTCTATTAAGCGCGCAAAGCAATAACCAAATTTATCTTTTCAACAATAATAATTTATTTATTGATTTGGATAATAAAGGAAATATCTCCGAAAATGAAGGGAAGATAGGCGGACAAAATGGAATTGAAATTCTTTTCTGCTCGGGATTTTTTCTTTCCGGTTATGATGATGAAAATCATGATGGACGGTTGACTATAACAGAGCTTTGGGCAAATGCAATGATGCTATCATCACGCATAGAGGATTATAAAAGCGGTGTATATGAAAAAAATAACAGCAAAGCAGAAAAGTTTTATAAGATCAGAGAGATCGAGGAACCATTTTCCGATTCGTGGATTCGCTGGATAGATGCTGTAAATTTCGGGGCAGGATTTTACGATGGAAATAAGGATGGAATTTATAATCCCGTTGACTTAAACTCCGACAATAAATGGGATTATAACGAAGATAGACCCGATAATTTTTTAGGTACGCAAGCATGGTGTGTTTATCACGATGGCGTAAATAAAGATCTAAGACGGTTTTCCGTTTACCCCAAAGGTATTGAAATTAGGCAAACAGTTTTTGCAAAAAGTTTCACAAACCAATTAAACAATATTTTGTTTGTTCGATATGCGCTGCTGAATACAGGAATTGCAGCTGATACACTTCATGACCTATATTTTTCAGTTTTTTCAGATCCCGATATTATTGATGATAATAAGAATTTAATCGGTTGCGATACCGTTTATAATCTGGGTTACAGCTATTATCCCGAGGGCGACACACTGCCTAATGAAAAATATGCTGCCTTCGGTACAGTGTTGTTAAAAGGACCAACGGTAAAAATTCCCGGTGTAACATATTTTGATAATAATAGTGATAAGATTTTTGATCCGGATATAGATACACCTTTAGATTCTGCTATTAATTATAAAGGTTATTTAGGTATCGATACGGTAGCCGGAGCGGTAAATTTAGAAATGACATCATTCAACCATGGTCCTTCTACGATAAATCCCTGGCATGACCCAACTATTGCCGAACATAGAAAATGGCAGTATGGTGAAACTATGCATGGACCAATACATATAAGCACATGGGAGTTTGGTAATGGAGCGGAGCTGGGTGAAGATACTGTTGGCATCAACACAAAATTTATGTACTCAGGCAACCCCGTTACGGGAAAAGGCTGGCTGAACACAGAACCGATTGATCAAAGATTTCTGCAAACTACCGGAACATTTAATTTAGTTAAAGATGAGCCGCAAGAAATTTTCGTGGCGTATATTGCTTCTGCAGATACGAGTTTTGATCAAACAATTATTCAATTGAAACAAACCGCAGAGTTAGCTCACAAAGCTTATCAAAGAAACTTTGGAATTGAGCCTCCTCCCCAAAGTAACATTTCAGCACCGACAGTTATTAAGAGTTATAAATTATTTCAAAATTACCCTAATCCTTTTAACCCTACTACGAAAATAAAATTTAGCATTCCCGGCAGCGAAGAGATGTTTGGGAATACATCTCAGGTAAAACTAAAAGTTTACGACATACTGGGAAATGAGATTACAACGCTTGTAAATGAAAAGAAAGCACCCGGCAATTACGAAGTAGAGTTTGACCCCGTGGGGCTTGCCAGCGGAGTATATATTTACAGATTGGTAACCCCGGAATTTAGTAGATCGATGAAAATGTTATTGATGAAATAACGACATAAGCCGGAATTGTAATTACAACATTAAAGCACAGATCAATTCAAATGAACCGCTTCAATCAAATTCAAGCCGCGGGTAATTGTAAAATTTTCAACAACTTTTTTACTCAAAATATTTCCGTTCCCGCCTAAAAACCTGATTTCAATATTATATTTTCCGGGCTCAAGATCATACTCCCCAACAAAGGAATAACCGGGCATTGTCCGCCATGAGCGCAAGTCGGCGTTTTCGGTTGCATCAACAGCGGCATTTGCAATTCCCGCTAAAATATCTCCGAATAATCCGTCGGCTTCTTTTTTAATTGTTCTTCCCAATGCTGATGAACTTATACCTTTTGCAATTGCTCTTGTAATAGTTTTGAAAAAAATCAAACTCTTATTCGATTCAAAAGTTTTACGGGCAACGCTGCTCATGTTTTCAAGCAGTTCAAGCTCTCCATATTTCTCACCATTTATGTAAACTTCAATGTCATAAACCTCTGTGCCTTCTTCATGCAGAGTAGGAAACTCAAATTTAAAGTTCCATCCGTATTTTATACCCGGGATAATTATCGGCTGAATGTGAAACTCTGTTGGATCGGAAATTATAACATAATCATTAAAGGTTGTTATGCGTGCGCCAATAGGTTCTTTCGAAGGTCCGGTGCCGGTAAAAGCGAGTATATTTAAATATGTCCCTCTTTCCGAGGTTGTATTTGAAACTGCTGCTGGCATTTCAAAGTTGTAAACATCGGGGTAGGTTTGCCAAGCCTCTTTAAGTTTATCTAAAGATATGCGGCTGCCGTCATAACTGCCGTCAGCGCGGTAAATCAAATGACTAATATAATGCGATAGTGCATTGCTGTAATAATCCAAATCGGCTGCTTCAATTTTAAATTCTTGATCCTCCGAACTGTTTAAACTTGCAACTTCCTCTTCCAGTTTTACTTCGTAATATTTTAATTTGTTATTAACCTTTTGCGATTCTACATAAGCACCGTCAAAGTCTTTCAGTTTCAAATAATTTATTGCTTTAAAAATATTGATATATAGATTTTCGTAAACTTCACCGCTGTATGCAAGTGCATTGTCGTTAAGCAGAATAGACATTGCACCTTTTGAAATACTTTTTGTATAGAGTTCATCAATAGCGTCTTCGGCTTTGGTTAGTTCCTCGCTGCTCCTTTTGTAGTCCCCTTCATAATGATAAATAATACCTTTATCCAGATGAAGTAAAACCCTGTCTTTATCGGCATACTCGCCCTCAAGTTCGGCGTTATCAATTTTGATTGCTGCTAAATTATAATCTCCCCTTTTAAGATCAGTTAATATTGGAGTATAAAAATTAACATTTGTACTAATTGATGCGCAGCCGTTTACAAGTACGATAAAAATAACAGTGATAATAATATTGTATCGATTTGTTTTCATTGGAAGTTGTATTTTGAATTAATGCGGTTGACTAAAAATCAAAAGTTGTTATGCTGAAACAGCCGGTCGGCAAGCGGGTTTATCTCAGCATCTGTATAAAAAAACAATAAAATAGAATCCCCAAAAAACTTACTGCCGCAAGAAGGTTCGGAAAAATATTGTTTAATACAACCGCAGCTATTATCAATTAATAACTGTAATCAGCTCGACCGATATACTTTTTAATTTTTTTATTTCCAATCCATACTTTTTGATTTGTTTCGATATCAATAAGTTCAAGATCAACTTGGTATAACGTTACTTTATCCCCTTCGTAAGCATCCTCAATAGTATTTATAACGCCGCCCATTAAATAATCAGCGCCAAGCTCCTGGTAAAATTTTTTCTTCGATTCGGCAGAAGCAAATTCCTGCTGATCTCCGCGTTCTTCTCTTACCTGTTCTCTTTCTTCCGCAGAAGCAACAAAGCTGACTTTACCCGAGTTAATTAACTCACGTTCGATATCTTTAGAAAAAACTTCCATTGCAATATGTTCGCTGCTTTTGTTTCTAATCTTACCAACAATAACTACGGGCTTTGTACCGTTTGCCTGCATAAAATCGGTAAGCCATGGTCGTGCTAAAGCGTCTGTTATCATTGCTTCTGCTGTCAATCGGCTATCTGTATCATTCCACTTGCCGCTTAAGTCAACCACTTCTTTCGAATCAATTCTTTGTACCTCCCTGCTGCTTCCGCATCCGCTTATAATAAATGTGCTTATTAAAATTAGAATAAAATATTTTCCTAATGATTTCATTTTTTATTCTCCTAAATATTATTTGTTAGGTAAATTTTTATTTTTGTTAAATAAATATAAGTCAAATTCAATTAAATTAGTTGAACTATAAGGTGAATTGTTCCCTAAATAAATTGTAAAATTATACACATGTTATTTTAATATGTTTCTAGAAAATGAATTTGGATGCTGACAGTTTGTTTCTATTTCCTAGTTTTTTCATTTTGCCTTTTTAATTTTTCCTTATGCATATTAGTTAACTTATTTTAATGAATTATAATTTTCTAATCGATGTCCAATTTCCCTTTCGGTTTTAAACATACAGAACATACATGCAGCGATGGCAGCGAGAATAAAAACCATCCCGTTGATTTTGAATGCACTTACTCCGGTTTAGGCTGGCTGCTTTTTTCAATTGGTATGAGCGCAAAGCCAACCCGTGTTGATTTTATTTGTACTAATTGTAAAAAGATTATTTATACAAGTACCGATTCTAAAATTCTTAATAAATATGTCGGCAGATAAACTTTTCCCGGCATAGCTTTGCTCGCTATTCACTTTTCAAAATTATTTACTTTGTTATAAAGATTTACTATTCTTAATTCAACTAACCTACTAAAGTAATAGACTAAGGGAGTTCAAGTTATGGCAAAACTAAAATCTAAAAACAACCACACAAGTTTTTTTGAAAATGTATTAAACTTTTTTGACACTGCGGCAAAACACACTAAACATCCTGAAGGCTTACTTGAACAAATAAAATACTGCAACAGTGTTTACCGAATGACGTTTCCCGTGCGCGTTGGTACTGACAACTACAAAGTAATAGAAGCCTATCGTGTTGAGCACAGCCACCATAAGTCTCCGGTAAAGGGCGGTATAAGATACAGCGTTTCAGTAAATCAAGATGAGGTGATGGCTCTTGCTGCTTTAATGACATTCAAGTGTGCAGTGGTTGATGTACCGTTCGGCGGAGCTAAAGGGGGTATAAAAATTGACCCTAAGGAATTTACACTGCCGCAGTTGGAAAGAATTACGAGAAGATATACCGCTGAACTTATTAAAAAAAATTTTATCGGTCCGCAAATTGATGTGCCCGCACCGGATTATGGAACGAGTGCCCGGGAAATGGCGTGGATTGCCGATACTTACAGTCAAATTAAATATGATGCTGTTGACCCGGCGGGATGTGTAACGGGTAAACCTATTTCGCAAGGAGGAATTAGAGGCAGAAAAGAAGCAACAGGCAAAGGCGTATTTTACGCCACCCGCGAAGCTGTATCTGTTGAAGAGGATATGAAAAAATTAGGTCTTTCTACCGGAATTGAAGGTAAGAAAATTATAATACAAGGAGTTGGAAATGTAGGTTATTATGCAGCTAAATTTTTAGAGGAAGCCGGTGCTGTAATTGTTGGTATCGCTGAATATGAAGGCGGAATATATAACAAAAACGGATTGAAGTTAGATGAGGTAGTTAAACATAGAAAATCGACCGGTTCAATATTAGGCTTTAAAAATGCTGCTGATTTTAAAAATACTATAAAAACCCTTGAACAGAGTTGTGACATATTAATTCCCGCAGCACTTGAAAATCAAATTACAAAAGATAATGCACCAAGAATAAAAGCTAAATTAATTACCGAAGGTGCAAACGGACCTATAACCCCGGCTGGTGAAAAAATTCTACTCGAAAAAGGAGTTATTATTGTTCCCGATTTATATGCAAACGCAGGCGGTGTTACTGTTTCTTATTTCGAGTGGCTAAAAAATTTATCGCATGTAAGGTTCGGCAGAATGGGTAAAAGGTTTGACGAAGCAGCATTTAAAAATATTGTTGAAACAATGGAACAACTTACCGGAAAAACGATCAATTCGGCACGCAGGAATTTACTAATCCACGGAGCAGATGAAATTGATTTAGTAAATTCAGGGCTTGAAGATACAATGTGTTCCGCTTATCATGAAATTAGAGAAATTAAAATGCGTAATAAAAAAATAAAGGATTTGAGAACTGCAGGTTATGTAGATGCAATCGATAAAGTTGCCGACAGCTATTTGGCTTTGGGAATTTTTCCGTAATTTAATTTTGAAATTATTTTAAAAAGTTAATGAGGATGAATTATGTCAAAAGAAATGATACTCGCCAAACAAAAACAGGCAGTTGAAATACTAAACGAAAAAGATATTGATATGTGGCTGACCTTCGTTCGCGAAACGGGGAATATGCAGGACCCAATGATGGATATGATTGTCGGCACCGGTGCAACTTGGTTTTCGGGATTTATAATTACAAAAAACGGTGATACCACTGCCGTTATTGGTTCACTGGAAGAAGCTAATATGAAAACCGTTGGAACTTATAAAAACATTGTAAGCTATTTGAAATCGGTAAAAGAAGATTTAGTAAAAGTAATTGAAAAATATGATCCGAAGAAAATTGCGGTAAACTTTTCACGTAACTCAAGTTTGGCTGATGGATTAACATACGGATGCTACCTTGAACTGATGGATATTTTGAAAGATACTCCATACAAAGATAGATTAGTTTCTTCCGAAGAAATAGTCGGCGCGCTTAGAGGAAGAAAATCTCAAATTGAAGTTGATCATATAAAAAACGCTATTAAAGAAACACTAATTATATTTGATGAAGTTACCGATTTCCTTGCTGTAGGAAAATCAGAATTGGATGTGGCAAATTTTGTAAGGAATATTGTTAAAGAACGCGGATTTGATTTTGCCTGGGATGAAGAACACTGTCCTGCCGTTTTTACAGGTCCCGATACTGCAGGCGCACACGCCGGTCCAACTGATAAACAAATTCAGCCGGGTCATGTTATCAACATGGATTTTGGCGTAAAGATCAACGGTTACTGCTCCGATCTTCAGCGTACATGGTACGTTTTAAAGGAAGGTGAAACTGAAGCACCTAAAGAAGTGATGAAAGGTTTTAACGTAATTAAAGATGCAATTCAAATGGCGGCTAAGGAAATTAAACCGGGCAAACAAGGCTGGGAGATTGACGATATTGCCCGAAGCTACATTGTTAAAAATGGATACGAAGAATACCCGCACGGATTGGGTCATCAGGTAGGCAGAGTTGCGCACGACGGCGGCTCCTTGCTTGGACCAAAATGGGAACGGTATGGAAATATTGTTTATTTACCGATTGAAGTCGGCAACGTTTTTACAATTGAACCAAGATTAACAATACCCGGCTACGGCATTGCCACAATGGAAGAAATTGTTTGGGTTACCGAGGATGGATGCGAGTTTTTATCCGAACCTCAAACTGAGATTTATTTGGTTAAGCCGTAAAGACACAGAGGGTGATTGAATGGCTGCATGATTGCATACTCAATTTACGAGTAATAAAATAATTTAATTTATTATTTATATTTCATCAGTCGTATAGTTATTCAAGCCGCCCTTCATTTTAAAAATTTTAGTAATTCAAAGTCACACCGTGCAGAACCCGTCAGCCTTTGGCAGATCGAACTACGGCAGCAAGGAAGTGGAATACTTTTAAGTAACCTACAGTATAAGCACATATCAGACCCCATAGCTTTTCATCATTTCAAAATTTTTTATGAATTGTTTAAATAGGGTTACAATTAAAACCGGCTGAATGTTGCTTTATAATTAATATTTATTATGTTGATTATTATAGAATAATTAACATCTATGAATTTTAATAAGAGGAAAAAACAAAATGAAAAAAGTACTAATGTTTTTATTATTTGTTTCAAGCTATACGCTGGCACAATACACAACTCCCGGTACCGGTGTTGATTGGAACCTTGATGACCTTGTAACAAATTCAGCAGGAACAGTAACGGGCGTTTCTCCAAATTATACTATTAACGAACTGGTAACGGTTTCGGCGAGTGACAAAATTTCCATAGCAGCGGGTGTTACCGTAAACTTTACAACAGCAAATGCCGGCTTTGAAGTTGACGGATCGCTTACTGCAATAGGAACAAACTTAGCCGAAATAACCTTTACCTCACCAACCCCCGATTCCACGGGCGCATACGAAGGTTTTCGATTTAATGAAACAAGCGTTGATGCAGAGTGTATTTTTAACTATGTACGAATTGAATATGCCTACTACGGCTTTCGTGCTGTAGGTGCTTCACCGACCATCACAAACTCAACTTTATATAAATGCCGCAGAGGGGTTAATTTAAGCAACTCCGATGCTGTAATTCAGTTCAACATAATTGAAAGGTCTTATGAAAACGGTATTAATATGACGCTCGGTTCTAATGCATTAGTTGAGAACAATATTCTAGCTTCTAATAACACACGGGCAGTATCGGCAAGAAATCAAATCAGTGTTGGACTGCAAGGCACAAACTCACCTATAATAAGAGGCAATACAATTTACGACGGTCAGGGAATTAGAACCGGCGGTATTAGTTTGTGGGTTAGCGGAAGCAGTAATAATTCCGATGCTATAATTGAAAATAACACTATATACGATAACAGTTTCGGTATAGCTCTTTACAGCTCAAACGATGGAAACTTAAACGCTATTGTTAGAGGCAACACAATTTACAATAACACAAAAAATCCTGATGCTTCTGTTTCCGGAAGTGGAATAAATGTTAATGGAAGTCCTTTTAATCAGCCTATAATTACCCGTAACACAATTCACGACAACTGGTGGGGTATTACAATTCAAAGCGGTACAAGTGTAGTTCCCGGACCGCAGCCTAATGTAGGTAACATTTTTAATGCCGATACTTCCGATGACGGGTGGAATAAAATTTACAACAACATTCAAGGCACGGATGCTTTTGATCTGTACAACAATTGCACAAATGATATTTTCGCGCACAATAACGATTGGGGTGTTTATGATTCCGCTTCAATCGAAAACAATATCTTTCACAAAGTTGATGACCCCGCTCATGGCAGCGTTTTCTTTGTTCCGTTCTGGAACGGAGTAATACCTGTTGAACTGACATCATTTACGGCAGCCGCTTCAGCCGAAGGGATATTGCTAAACTGGTCAACTGCAACTGAAGTAAATAATTTAGGCTTTGATGTTGAGAGGAATACAAATAGCAGTTGGGAAAAAATTGGCTTTAAAGAAGGCGCAGGCAGTACAACGAACCCGGTGAATTACTCATTTGTTGATAAAGATAATTTAACCGGTAAGGTCAGTTACAGACTTAAACAAATTGATTATGACGGTACCACTGAATTCAGCAAAGTAGTTGAAGTTACAATTGATAATGTTGTTAAAGATTTTAATCTTGAACAAAACTACCCGAACCCGTTTAACCCAACAACTATAATAAAATTCAGAAGTCAGAAATCAGAATTTGCAACACTAAAAGTATTTGATGCGCTTGGAAGCGAAGTGACAACCCTGGTAAATAAAATATTACCGGCGGGTGAACATTCCTTTAATTTTGATGCGAGTAATTTGCCAAGCGGAATTTATTATTATAAAATTAATGCAGGTGATTACTCTCAAACACGCAAAATGATGCTTTTGAAATAGCAGAAGTCAGAATCCAGAATTCAGAAGTCAGAAGTCAGTAGAAAGATAAAACTATATATTTTCTTTGTGTCCTTTGCGTGGCTTTTCTCAGTGTCCTTTGCGGTTAAAGGCTTTTAACCGCAAAGAGCACGAAGAACAAATTACATTTTTACTTTTCAACGCCTCCACATAAATACCCAATAATATTCTCTGCGTGGCGGCGGGCATTTTCAATAAACCATCTGCCCGTTTCCATTCCTCCGCATACAACACCGGCGAGAAAAATTCCTTTAATGTTAGTTTCAAATGTTTCTTCGTTGTACTGCGGAATTTTTGAACTGTCATCACTGATATTTATACCGATGCTCGCTAAAAACTTTAAGTCAGGTTTATAGCCCGTCATAGCAAGAACAAAATCATTTTCAATTGTAACCTTGCCTTCGGGTGTTAATAGGTCAACTTCCTTTTCTCTAATTTCAGTCACTGATGAGTTGTAATAGGTTTTAATTGAGCCTTCATTGATTCTGTTCTCAATATCGGGCAGCACCCAGTATTTAACATTTTTCTCCAGCCGGTCTTTATTCAAAACCATTGTTACCTCCGCACCTCTTCTGAATGTTTCGAGAGCAACATCAACACCGGAATTACCGCCGCCAACAACTAAAACTTTCTGATCGGCGTAAGGATGCGGTTCATCATAATAGTGTTTTACTTTTGGCAATTTCTCACCGGGTACATTCATATAATTTGCAAAATCAAAAAAGCCTGTTGAGATGATAACATTTTTTGCAGAGTATTTTTCTTTATCGGAAGTAACGGTAAAATTATTTTTACTGCCGGAGATATCTAATACTTTTTCATAAGTATTAACCTTAAGATTCCATGAAGTTTTAACTCTGCGATAATACTCAAGCGCCTCTGTGCGTGTAGGCTTAACTCCATGCGAGATAAACGGAACCTCACCAATCTCCAATCGCTCGGACGTAGAAAAGAAAACCATATTAGTCGGATAATGAAAAATAGAATTCACTAAACATCCTTTTTCAATAATTAAATATTTTAGTTTTCTCTTTTCGGCTTGTATTCCGCAAGCAAGCCCTATTGGTCCGGCTCCAATTATTATAAGGTCTAATTTTTCAAATGACATAATTTCATTTTTTTCGTTTATGATAAAATTAAATTTGTAATTAATAAGCCCAGCAAAAATGAAATAATAAATAATAAAATCAGCAACAATATTTTCTTCAGCATGTTTATCTAGTCTTAAATAATTAAATTGAATTAACGAATAAAACTTTAATCACAAAATACAAAAACATGCAAACATTTGAATATCCTTGGCTGGCAAAAATAGTTTATCGTTATGCTAACATTCCTGTTACTTTTATTTTACTCATCTACTTTTTAGTTAGTTTAGGTGCGCTTTCAAAATCCTGGTTTTGGGTTATTCTGGCAATCGTTCAGGCTTTGCTTATATTTTTTGTTAACCGTTACTATTGGCGTTCCTATAAAAGCTTTCCTTATAAAATTGAGGCTGATAATGAAAAGCTGATCTGTTCAAATTTTTTTATGAGCAGGAAAAAAGTTGAGGTAAAACTGAGCGACATTGAATTACTGCGAGGCGGAATATTCAGCAGTTCATTGACCAAACCGATATTTTTGAAAATTAAAAACCATGATTCAGAAATCGGTTTTCACTATCACTTAAAAAATTATAACAAGCTGCTTACATTAATACTCAGCAATATTGATCAAGAGCTTTACAATAGTCTTCTTGAAAAAATGAAAGATGCAACGGTTGAAAAAAGACAGAAGCGGAAAGATAAAAGAGAAAGTAGAGTGAATAAAAAAAGTCCCGTTAAATAACGGGACTTTTTAGTTAAGCAAATTCATCCAACTATTTAGGTGGATAAACAGCATCCTGAGCTGCTTTTGAAACTCTGAATTTAACTTTGTTTTTTGCTGGAATTACAATTGCTTCACCTGTAGCAGGGTTTCTGCCGTTTCTCTTTTTAGTTCTGGTAGTATAAACTTTACCTAAACCCGGAATTGTAAAACCTTTTTTAGCTTGTTTGTAAGCTAATGCATTTAATTCATTCAAGAAATCATTAGAAAGCTTTTTAGTAGTTCCTAATTTTTTTGAAAGATGATCAACGATCTCACCTTTGGTCATTTGTTTTGGGGCAGCTTTAGCCATGAATCCCTCGTCTATTAGTTAATAAATTAGTGTGCAGAAAAAATAATTATTTTTTTTGATATTCAAAATAGAAATCTTCTTTTTTATTGCTGCAATTCAATTTTTTTTGCTTTAAATGCTCTCAAATACCCATATAGTAGCACCAAACGCATTACAACCTAACTTTATCATAGTATTACTGCAATTTCTTACACCTTTGTTCTGTTTGTTTTATTTAAGTATTTTTGGTCTAACTAAAAAATAATTTAATCTATATGAAGTTAAATTTTTCACCGGTATCTGTTTTATCAATTATGCTATTGCTTTTAAGCGCATCGGCTAATTTTTTGATTAGTCAAAGTACCGACAGTTTAAAAACAAATAACGTTAATGCCTCTGATACTCTAACCGCTATAAGCGATACCACACTCTCTGCCCTAAACAGTGCAGCAGATAGTTTAACATTATCCGACTCGACAGCACTGCCCCCTGCCGATACTCTTAATCCAATTTATAATAAAGCTTTTTCCGGTACCGGCAGCTACAGTTCAATTTTATCGCCGGGCGAAATTAAAAAACTGGATTATAGATATACCGGCAACTTCATTTCATACTTACCCGGCGGATACCTTTTCGACCTTGGACATATCGGTCAGCCCAACGAAGCTTCTTTTTACGGCATGGGGTTCAACAACATATCATTTATGATTGACGGCTTAACGCGAACCAATAGACTGAAAAATTCTTTCGATCTAAATTTAATTCAATCCCAGTATGTAGATTCCTTAGAGGTTTTTTCATTACCGCGAGGATTTTTGTATAGCAGTTTTAACAATCCGGTAACTGTTAATATTAATACCGTTGATAAAATTGCAAATGTACCTACAACAAAAATCCGCTTCTTTCAGGGACCGGATGACGAAGGTTACATTGGCGCTGCTTTTAGTGCCTATCTTATGAACAGACTTGCAGGCTCTATTGATGTTACTACATACCGCGCTGAAGATAGATTTATAAATAGCGAATCGGTTAACTGGAACCTGGCTGCAAAGCTGCACTACATGCCCTCAAATAAAATAAATATTTTAGGCAGCTATAACTATAACGAAACCACAACTAATTTATTCGGCGGTATTGATGTTGATTCAATGCGTACTCTTTATAACGCAGCCGAGCTTGAAGATGAAATATTTAATCCGCTAAGCTCCATTGTTCAATATGGTACTGAAAGCAATCACTCACTCCGCTACCAGAAAATTACTGCACATAATATTGCAGTAAAGGTTTTAGGTAAATTCAATCAATTTAACTCCGATTTAAGTTTGTACTATCAATTCAATAATAATGAGTTTAGGCAAAATGAATACGGCAGGGTTGAAGGTATAAGAAAAATATTTAACGATAACCGGTTTAAAGTATTTGGTATCAGTTTAAAAGGTGATTACAAAATTTCAATTTTTGATTTACAGTTACTTTCAGTTTACGAAACCACCCGGTTTAAGTCCCCGTTAGCTGAAGCATATAAAGAGAGAAGCAGTTTTTCAATTGGCGGAATTGGAAGTGCCAGACTTATTGACAGCTTACTAGTTCCTTCGGTTTTTGCAAAAAGTCTAAACTATAACGGCAGTAACTTTTTAGCATTCGGCATTGATGCCGGGTTAAACCTTTGGGATGAATTAACATTTTATGCCGGAGCCTCTTACATTGAAAAACCATTAAACATAATTACCGAGACTTCGGTTAATCCCGATTACAGATTATTTGCCTTATACGACCCTATCTTTTTTCCGGCGGTAGAAAAAAATAAAATTGATCTGCTTGAAGTAG
Source organism: Ignavibacteriota bacterium (assembly GCA_013112585.1). Lineage (GTDB taxonomy): Bacteria > Bacteroidota > Ignavibacteria > Ignavibacteriales > Melioribacteraceae > IGN16. The sequence goes on from JABFGH010000012.1 coordinate 75,115, forward strand.
GTGTTAAAGTTAAAACTGAAATACTGAAGGGAAAAATTTTGTTCTATCAAAACAATACTAATGGATTAGAGCCAATACAATTTTTAAATGATAATTTTGAAAAACAGAATGAGACAGGTTTTTTTAGAGAAGCCGATATTGAAACTCAAGGGCTTTCAGCTACATTTAGTTTTCACATTTCAAAAGTATTATTAACATCAAACTTTAATTGGAATTTAAGTTTTAACAATCAACTAAATGCTGTACCGGAATTTAATTTTAAAGGCGGCATTTATTATGTTGATTCTCTTTTCAATAATAATCTCGATCTAAAAACCGGTTTTAGCTTTACTCTGCTTGGCAAACGCAATTCCTTTATTTATGATTTTGAAACCAGCAGACAAATATTTTATCAATATACAAGCAGCACACAATCTTTTAGCTTAATTAACAACGAAGTCCTCGGTACAGATTATCAAATTGATTTTTTCTTAGCAGGCACAATTCAAGAGGCGGCAACTGTTTACTTTGTGTGGGAAAATTTATTAGGTGAAAATTATTTTCAAGTTGCCTATTATCCCCAACGAGCCAGAGGAATTAGGCTCGGTGTTACATGGACACTTTTTGATTAACACTACTATTATGGGTAGTAGTATTTATTTTATTTAATGCCCATTTTATTAGTATAATTATTTCATTTGTCTCAATTACATATAATAAATTAAAGCGTAATTGATGAAAACTTGAATTAAACTATTAAGAGAAAATCATGAAATTACGATCATTCATTTTTGCATTATTGTTGTTTTCCTCAGCATTGAGTGCACAAGTTCTGGTCTCTGTACCAACTCTTCCAACCGAAAATGATTCTATAAAAATTATCTTTAATGCGGCAGAGGCAACAAACACAAGTCTTGTTGGTTACACAGGAACTCTTTATACCCACACCGGAGTTAATACAAATTTGGGAACCTGGCAGCATGTAATCGGCTCATGGGGAAGTTCAAGTCAACCCCAGCTTACCAAAATTGGAACAGACTTATACGAATTGGTGATCGGGTATCCAAGACAGTTTTATAGTGTTACAAATCCAAATGAGCATATAACCTCGCTAAATTTTGTTTTCCGAAGTGCCGATGCCTCTCAGCAAACAGAGGATATTTTTCTCACCATTTACCAAGAAGGCTTAAACGTTGTAATGTTAGAGCCAGCGGATAATCTTTTAATAACCTGGGTGGAAATAAATGAACCGGTAACAATTAAAGCAGCAAGCTCCCTTGCAGATACTTTGTCGCTCTGGTTGAACGATAGTCTATTAGCCCAAACAACAGAAGATACAATTTCACATGTTTTAATTTCCCCCCAGCCCGTCTCCGGATATATTATTGCCCGTGCGGTGGATTCGCAGCAAAATGTTGTAGCAGATTCAGCGCGCTTGGCTGTAAGTCCTGAAACGCAGATAGCCGAATTACCAGCAGGTTTAGTTCAGGGCATAAACTATACTAGTGCAACTTCCGTTTCGCTTGTTCTTTTTGCTCCACTTAAAGAGTTCGTTTATGCCGCAGGTGATTTTAATAACTGGGATGTTGAATTAGATTATTATATGAAAAGAACTCCAAATGATTCAACGTATTGGCTGGAAATCGATGGGCTAACAAGTGGGGAGGAATATGCTTTTCAATATATAGTAGATGGTGAAATAGCAATCGCTGATCCATATACTGAAAAAATTCTTGATCCTTGGAATGACCAATATATTTCAAATCAAACTTATCCAAATTTGAAAGAATATCCTCATGGAAAAACATTTGAGGCTGTTTCAGTTCTTCAAACAAACCGGCAGCCGTATAATTGGCAGGTAACAGACTTTGAGCGACCGGCAAAAACTGATCTGGTAATTTATGAACTGCTGCTGCGAGATTTTCTTGCAACACACAATTATCAAACATTAATTGATACTTTAGATTATTTAGAGACACTGGGAGTTAATGCAATTGAGTTAATGCCCGTTTCGGAATTTGAAGGAAATCAAAGCTGGGGTTACAATCCTTCATTTCATTTTGCTTTAGATAAATATTACGGCACTCCCCAAAAATTTAAAGAGTTTATTGATGAGTGTCATCTGCGCGGCATAGCAGTTATTATGGATGTTGTGCTTAATCATGCATTTGGGCAAAGTCCGTTTGTTAGATTATATAATGAAGGAGGCTACAGCAGACCAACGCTCGATAACCCCTGGCTTAATCAAACTGCAAGGCATCCGTTTAATGTAGGCTACGATTTTAATCATGAAAGTCCTCACACAAAATATTTTGTAGATAGATTCAACAAGTTTTGGATTGAGGAATACAATATTGATGGCTTCCGCTACGATCTTTCAAAAGGTTTTACACAAGTAAACAGCGGGAACAATGTTGGACTTTGGGGACAGTATGATCAGTCCAGAGTAAATTTACTTACACGAATGGCAGATGAAATTTGGAGCTATGATTCCACCTCGTACTTAATACTTGAACACTTTGCCGATAACGGCGAAGAGACAGTGCTCTCCGATTACGGCTTTATGCTTTGGGGTAATATGAATCATAATTACAGCGAAGCAGCAATGGGTTACCATGATAACAATAAATCCAATTTAACATGGGGCTCATATCAAGCACGTAATTGGAATGATCCGCATCTCGTTACATATATGGAAAGCCATGATGAAGAGCGGATGATGTATAAAAATTTGGAATTTGGAAACTCTAACTCCGGCTACAATATTAAAGTTTTACGAACTGCCTTAGAAAGAATAAAGCTTGCCGCCGCTTTCTTTTTCACCATTCCCGGACCCAAAATGATTTGGCAGTTTGGCGAGATGGGTTATGATTATTCAATTAATTATCCATCCGGCACAGGTGATGACAGATTAACTCCCAAACCAATTCGATGGGATTATCTGCAGAATAATGACAGATATAACCTTTACAGAGTTTTCAGCGAATTGATAAATCTTAAAAAGAATTATGATGTTTTTAAAACTGATAATTATTCCCTAGATGTTGCAGGGGCGTCAAAAACAATTAAGCTTTTCAGTGATTCGGGTAATGTCGTGATAATCGGTAATTTTGATGTCGTTCAAAAACCATTCTTTCCCGGATTTTCACCATTCGGAAAGTGGTATGATTTCTTTAGCGGCGACAGCTCAATGTTTAATGATCCCGGAGCGTCTGTTACGCTTGCACCGGGTGAGTTTAGAATTTTTTCAACACAGAAATTTCCAACACCGGAAGGCGAGCCATTAGTTAATGTTGAGGAAACAGAAAACACGGAAATTATTAACTCGTTTAATCTGCAGCAGAATTACCCAAATCCGTTTAACCCCACAACCCAAATAAAATTTGCTATTGCCGATCATGAATTTGTATCACTAAAAGTTTTTGATATGCTCGGCAGGGAAGTCCAAACCTTGATAAATGAAACCAAAGCGCCGGGCACATACTCAATAACCTTTGATGCCGCGTCCGTCAGCCGACGGATTTCAAGCGGCGTTTATTTTTATAGAATTGAGGCTGGAAAATTTAATCAGATCATGAAAATGGTTTTGCTGAAATAACGACATTTGACGGAAAAGCAGAAGACAGAAGTTAGGAGCAAGAATGCAGCATAAATGGCAACAAATGACGTTTCATCATAATGACAATAAATGACTATTAAATTACCATCGAACAACAACCGAATTTCCACCGAATAACCACTGAACAAAACCGGACACAACATCCAATAACCTTACAAATCTTATCAGTTGAAAATTAAACAAAAGTTTTTAACTTACAGTCAGCCAATAATTATAATTAAGGGCATAATATGAAAAAGTTATTTTTAATTTTTCTCCTCACACTCACCTACACCATAAACCTAACCACCAATGCCGAAGTACGCTTTGTAAACAAAACAGGCAGCAGTACACCTCCCTACACAAGCTGGGCAACTGCGGCAGATAGCATACAGAAGTGTATAAACATAAGCCAGAGCGGTGATACAATTTATGTAGCTAACGGAACTTATAAAGAATACGTAAGGATGACTCCAAACATATCATTGATTGGTTCCGGAATTGATAGTTGTGTGATTGATACAAGAGGATTAACATTGCCACAATTTCGGGCAGTAATTATAAAAGATAGCTGCTTGGTTGAGGGATTTCAGATCGTTGTACATTATAACACGGAAAATTTTGCAGGTATTTATGGTAATGGAGTTGGAAAAGAAACTGTTATAAGAAATAATTTAATTAAAGATTGTACTATTGGAATCTCATTTATTCAAACTAGTGCACTAGTACAAGACAATATTATAAGGAATACCCGTGATGGTATTCAAATATTCCCAGTCTTTTCAGATGAATATCCTATAGTAGAAAGAAATTATATTTCAGATAGCGAATTTGGTATTTCAGTAGAGTGGCCATTAAAACCAACAATCACAAATAATACCATTTATTTTCAAGAGGGTTTTTCTGGGATAAAAGTTTTTGCACCAGAATCAAGCTTCTGTGCAAATAATATTGTAATAGTTGAACAAGCTGTAGATGGGATAAGTTATGAAGACACAAACGGACCATTTTTTAATAATGCTGTAATTGGTAATTGCAGTTTTCAAGCAATGAGGTTTTGGAAACCAAATGAAATTTATAACAACATTGTTGCAGATGGAGATAGAGGCATTGAAGTTGTTGATAATGAAGGAGTAGTCATTCAATATAATAACGTATGGAATATGAATACACCCTACATTAATTACTCTCCAGATTCTACAAATTTATCTGAGAATCCCATGTTTGTTGATAAAAACAATTATGATTTTCATCTTCAAATGTTTTCTCCATTAATTGATGCAGGAAACCCAACAATATTGGATAAGGACGGAAGCCGAAGCGACTTAGGAATATACGGAGGTCCTTTGGGAGATATCTATCACTATTTGGATTTACCGCCTGCAATACCGGAAAGTTTTATAACCAATATATTCGGTGATACAGCCATTTCAGTATCTTGGGAACTAAATACGGAAGCAGATTTTAAGTATTACAATATATATCGTGATAGTATTTCGGGTTTCATTCCGGACAGTATTACTTTCTTGAGTTCAATAGATACTTCTTACTTTGAAGATGTAATCAAAGGAATTGGAAAAAATATTTATTATAAAATAACGTCTGTTGACAGTCAATTCAATGAAAGTATTGCCGGAGAAGAGATAGCTGTTATTCTAACCGGCATTGATAGCCCTACAATAAATACAATTGCTCATTATAATTTATTTCAGAATTATCCAAATCCCTTTAATCCTGAAACAATAATTGGATATAGGTTAAAAGAACCGGGCTACGTTAAACTAACTGTATATGATATTAAGGGTGAACTTATAGAAAAGCTGGTAAATGAATATAAGGACAAAGGTTACCACGAGGTTAAGTTTACTGCATATGGAAGCGAAGGTTGGAAAAATAAGTTGATCGGGTTAGCAAGCGGAATATATCTATATAAATTAGATGTGATTGACAGCAGACACATTCCAGTCTATTCACAAATAAATAAAATGATACTTGTCAAATAATTAGAGGGAGTTGAAATGAAACGCCAAACATTAATTCTATTGATCTTAATAATATCAAGTCTTTCCATAGCACAGACAAATGAATTCCCTATTGGTGTCTATATCTCGAGTGGGGATACAGCAACAAGATTTTCAAATGGTGATTACCCCGGGATTAAAAATCTTGGAGTAAATTTAGTGCTTCAGTATGCTTCAAATAATCCAAGCAATTATGATTCGCTTTCCTCTTTTGACAAGCTTATTGCATTAAATGCAGATGATTCACTAGATTTTATTCATCATTACACAGCGGGGTATTATAAAAAATGGCAGGATGATGAAACAGCAGAAGAGGCTAATACGCCTGGATTTAAATCAAATAGCTCAACAACTGGTTACTACTCCTCAAATTATAAAGTAGCAGAATTGGATATATCTACACCTGGTAAATATTTGCTCTTAGGACCTGACTATGATCAAGATAGATTATATAGACTTTTATATGGTTGGTACTACAAGCGATTAATTCAGTATAAAGTAAATTTTAATATGAAGATAGATGGAAACACAACACAGGCTGATGATGTCTGTATTATTTCCGTAAAATATACATCGAGAGAAGGAAATGATACGACAATTGTCTCAGATACCTTGCAGGCAGATGTAATGTACAATCAGTTTACAAATCATTCTTTGGTGTATAGCCTTCCTAAAAGTATTGCAGGCACAAAGCTACCAAGGAATCAGACTGCTGAGTTTTCAGTCAGAAATGATGCTGAATTTGCAGGTACGACTGAAAGTTACACTGGGCCCTATGGTGTTCAATTTAATATTAAATGGTTAGGTAATAGAAATTTATATGTGGATTTTGTTGAAGTATATGATATAAGTATTGGTAAGTTATTTTCAAATCCAATAGATTTACAGACTTTATATAACAGGTGCAGCACTTATGCTTCAAATTATAGCAATTGGAGCAATTTAAAGTACTGGTATAGTCTGGATGAACCACATAGTATTGATAATTACGAGCCATATAGAATCGTAGATTCAATATTAAATACAACAAGCAATACAAGATTAATTACAGCATTTTATCCTGAATGGAATGGTCTGAGAAACAATGAGAACGCAATGGGAGATTTTGTTCGCAGAGCTAAACCATACAAAACAATGCCATATTACTATCCTTACTGGCCCGGTGCAGACAAGTACAACCACAATGGTTTGTATGGACAAAAAGTAGTTTTACAGGCTCCTTACCTTTCCTCTGGCTACGATGTTGGCGATTATTGGTTTATTGCCCAGGCAATGGGTTTTTGGGATGTTGATGAGAACGATGATTTAGTTCCGGTGAGAAGAAGAGTTAAACCTGCGGAGATGAATGCGTCAGTAATGCTTGCTTTAGCGCATGGCGCAAAAGGAATAATCTTTTGGAATTACTATTCTTACTATAATAGCAATAATCGGTATCGTTGCTATGGGATTGTAAAAGCAAGGGACTCGCTCTATGCGAAAACTGATCTCTATTATAAAATTAAAGATAATATTGCACCACGATTAACTGGAACTCTTGGTAATACCTTGAAGAAAATTAAGTATGAAGGAGATTATGCTCATAATAGATATGGATTGGGAAGTGCGATATCAGATGATTATTTGCCTTATTTAGATATTAGCAGTACCGCAACAGATTCAGCAAATTTCCATGCCGGATTACTAATGGATTCAGTGATTACAGATAAAAGATACTACATGATTGTAAATCTTGTTGCTTTTGACAGTTCTATGACAAGGGATTTAATTTTAGAATTAAAAAACCCATTAAACAAGTACTGTAATTATAATTTCAACAATATTGAATCAAGCTACAGTGATAATAAAACTGTGAATTTAAATGGGACTAGTAGCTTCATTGACACAATAACCTTTTCAGCAGGTGACGGACATTTATATGAACTGAAGCCTGTTCTTAAATACGGCGGCAACTTAGTTTATGATGATACAGTAAAAACTGCTATATCACTAAATGATGAAATTACAATTAAGCCAAATGCTGATTTAGTAGTTGAAGCGTTATACAATATTGCTTCAGATATTTATGTAGAGGATGGGAGAACGATTAAAACCCAACATCCCGGCGGTATAACTTTTAGTAACGAAGCTAAGTTTAACTTTGAGGATTGGAGCGATTGTTTGGTTGTTTCACAAAATAGCGGGCATCCAAAACTTCACTGGAATGAATATGTCGGCGAAAGTCAAGAAATTAGATATGAAATTTACAGAAAGAAAAACACTTCATCCTTTGAGCTAATACATACTATTTCAGATAAGTCTGCTACGGAATATATTGATAACGGAGTTCAGATAATATTTTCACAGCAGGCGAACATGACAACTGCTGAATATTACATCAAACTGTATGAACTTCCATCAAAAAATTGGGTGCAAACAGATCAAACAAATATTGCAATTGTAAACCAAGTGCAGGGGATAGCTCCTGATAAGAAGGGCGCTGAAGGAAACGAAATAATAAAACCACATACCTTTGCGTTAGAACAAAATCATCCAAATCCGTTTAACCCAACTACAATAATAAATTATCAAATACCGGAACTAAGTCATGTAACTATAAAGGTTTATGATATACTTGGGAAAGAAATAGCAGAATTAGTAAATACAATAAAAGACGCTGGGTTTTATTCAGTAAATTTTGATGCAACATCCGTCAGCCGACGGATTTCAAGCGGCACATATATTTATAGAATGGAAGCGGGTAAATATGTGGAGAGCAAGAAGATGATAATTTTGAAATAGAAATCACAATAAAGCCCCGCAAACACGGGGCTTTTTTATACCGCATAATTAAATATGTTGAGGAGTAAGCATATTTATTAAGAATGGGGTTTATCTTTTTACGGCATAAACAATTTTACGAATTGTATCGAACTGCAGATACGGGTGTTCTTTTCTGATTGCGTCAATTGCATCACCGGCACTCATTTTAGTTGATCGCAATTCTTTAAACTTTGCCCTTATTAAATGATCCCTTACCGATGTTTCATTTATTAATCCTTTAGCATTTAGCAAGTTGTAAATATCATCGCTAATTAAATCCGCTAAAGGGTTTCCGCCGCTTTCGCCAATAAATGCTGTGTTCATAATTTCCCCTTTTTAATTTAATTGATAATTATTCTTATCCCAAAATCACAACTAAAAAGACAAAAGGTATGCCATGCAATTAATTAGTACTGCTCAAAAGGCATTGTTTCAAAATGATTAAAATTCAAAGGGAGTGAACTTAAAATAAATATTACAACAATTTCAGTATGCATAATTTGCATATCATACGAAAAATATTCGCATTACATATTTATGCAGTTATTAAATTTTGTATCTTAAAAATAAAAGGAATAAAAATTTTAAGGATTGGTAAATGTCAAATCTAATTGAACAATATCTTGGTATTGGTCCTGCACTTCAATCTAAACTTTTGGCAACATTCATCATTATTCTTGCTGTTTACATTCTACAAAGATTGGTAGTTAAATTTTTACTGAAAGCCATTGATGAAATTACAATTAGATATCAATGGCAGAAAATCATTCTTTATACTTCGGTTATAATTGCCGTAATTTTATTGATAAGGGTTTGGTTCGGCGCATTCGAATCATTAGGAACGTACTTTGGTCTTTTAACCGCGGGTTTAGCAATTGCGCTTAAAGACCTGCTTGTGAATTTTGTGGGCTGGGTTTTCATTCTCATCCGAAAACCATTTAATGTTGGTGATAGAATTCAGATTGGCGACATCACCGGTGATGTTATTGATTTAAGAATATTTCAGTTTTCAGTTATAGAGGTCGGCAATTGGGTAGATTCAGATCAAAGCACGGGTAGGATAATTCACATTCCTAACGGACATGTGTTTACAAAATCGCAGGCAAATTATACCGCCGGATTTGAATATATCTGGAATGAGATTCCTGTATTGATAACATTTGAAAGTGATTGGAAGAAAGCAAAAAAGATTTTACTTGATGCGGTCAATAAACATGCTATCCATTTTAATGAAGAGGCGGAAAGGCAGATCAAAGCCGCCGCAAGAAAGTTTCTAATTTTTTATAAAACTCTTACTCCCATTGTTTATACTGCTAAAAAAGATAGCGGAGTAATGCTTTCCATGAGGTACTTATGCAAAGTTAGGATGCGCCGTTCTACCGAGGAAGCTATTTGGGAAGAAGTACTCGAACAGTTTACTCATCATGATGATATTCATTTCGCATACCCAACACAAAGGTTTTATAATAATATGCAAGAAGGGAAAGGGGGAAAGTGAAAGGTGAGAAGGGGAAAGTGAAAGGGGAAAGGTGAAAGGGGAAAGGTGAAAGGAAAAATTAAAAAGGAAAAAGAGAAAGGAGAGATTTTTTTTGCTTAAATACCTTCTTGAGCTTTTCTAATCATTTAAAAATTTCTGCTAATCTGTTGTTCGCTAACTGAATTGGTTACTTTAGCTCTTTCGGTCTGCTTGTTGACCGCTTAGCGGTCAAATGTTTGTAGAATAAAATTGATATGTTGAAATGAACCGCGTTAGTGGTTCAACGGCTAAAAGGGGAAAGTGAAAGGTGAAACATGCCTGCCGGGAGGCTGGGGCAAAAGGGGAATACGATTACATTTAATTTCGTTTATTCAAATAATTATTCAATAATAAAAATCCGCCCGCTACAAAAACTCCTAATACACCGCAGGCATACCACAAATTTTCCGGTCCGAATTTTTCATAAATATATGTTCCTGCTGTAGGACCAATAATAAAAGATAGTGCAAAAGAGAAGGTAAACAAACCCATATACTTTCCGCGGTTATTTTCATCTGCCCTGTTGGCTACAAAGCTGGAAGCAAAAGGAAAAACAAGTATTTCTCCTAATGACCAAATAATAACTGTAGCTGCAATATATAGGTATGCGTTACTAAACGGCATTATTGCAAATCCTCCGAAAAAAAGCAGCGAGCCTAATGCCATTAATTTTAGCTGTCCGCTTCCCTCAACCTTGTGAACTATCGGCATCTCTATAAGCACAACCAATAAAGCATTTAGTGCAATCAGCAGCCCAATGCTGTCTTCATTAAATTTTGTTATACTTTTTAAGTATAGCGGGTATGCATTAAAAATTTGAACAAAAACTGATCCCATAATCAGTAACAGAAAAAGCATAAATAAATATGGAATATCTTTAAATGGTGAAATACCAATTTTAACATTTACTCTGTTCGTTGTTTTTCTAAACTCCATTTTATTATTGAAAAAATAGAGCACAAAAATTGAAGCAGCGATACATGTTACCCCGTCTGCCCAAAATAAAAAATCATAATTTATAGTTGCGAGAAGTCCGCCAACAGCAGGACCAATTGTAACACCAAGATTAATTGCTAATCTATTTAATGCAAATGCCCGTGCACGTTTTTCGGGCGGTGCCGCTATTGCCAAAGCTGATGCATTTGCGGGTCTAAATGATTCGTGCACGGCAGCTATAAAAAATAAAAACAGAGCAATCTCAATTGCTGTTTCAAAATAATTAAGCAGAATAAAACCTATGCCCGAAATAAAGAGACTTAATGCTTGAACTTTTGCTGTACCGATTTTATCAGTTAACCAGCCGCCAAGTACCGCACCTCCCATTGCACCTAATCCATATACGCTTATCATCTGCCCTGCTTCGGTAACGGAAAAATTTAATTCTTTGGTGAGGTAGAGAGTCATAAAAAATAAAACCATGGAGCCGCTTCGGTTTATTAAAACAACTACCGAAAGCAGCCATACATTGCGGGGCAGCCCTTTAAAGGATGATTTATAATGACTGATTATTCCTTTTAGCATTAGTTTCTTTTTCTTACTAAAATATTGTATGATGAATCGTCGAAATTCTTACGATCAATTGCATAATTAAAATAAGAATTAACAAATTTATTTACTTGGAATATTGTTTTAATAAGAAGGTATAAAATTTAATAAAGGATAAAGAAAAGAAGGCAGAATTCATCTGATTATTTACCAGGTTCATTTGCCTTTTTGGAGAAACTCTTTAAAGAATTAAATAGTTAACGCCAATTCCAATTTTGGAAAAAGTATAGTCTGTTTCAAATTTTTCAGCAAATGTTTTCATGTAGGGAACCGAGCTTGTTTTATAAAAGGCTTTAAAAAATAAATTCTTAAGAAATTTTCTCCTATAATCAAAAGGGAAGTAACTTAATTCAACCGTTAACTTATTGCCGTCAAAAAATGAATTGTCCGGAACCCCTTTAATAAAATAGTACCAGTCATACTGAACTAAAAGCATTGCAAGATCCCCCTCAAAAATTTCAGTTACATAACCAACATTTGCACCAAAGTACAAATCAACAGTTTCGTTGAAATTAACCAAACCTGTATGATCATTATTTAATTCTGTCGTTTCATGCCCCGGCTGAACTTTTGCAAAGTGAACTCCAAAGTTTCCGAGACCGCCTTGGGCACCAAGCATAAGGGGAACACCAATCACTTTATTCAATGACCCGGAATAAACCAATCTAACTAAATCCAAATCTTCAAAGCTGGCTTCAAGCCCCTTGTTAGTGTTGAAGTTTTTATATTCAGCACCAACGCTGCCTGCATTATCAAAAACAGGGGTGTATCCATCTGCGTATGAATCGCCGGAATAAGTTTTGTCGGTTGTAAACACATATTCTTTGTTAGAACTCAGTAAATTCATTCCGCCTACTGCCAGCATGTGAAATGCATAAGTTGAAAATTCAGAGTACCCTTTTTTTGAATAATTTACATATCCGAATGGGAAATAAACCTGGCTGGTATTATCTTCAAAACCCTTTACGGATATGGGATTAAGTTGATCAGTTCCCTCAACAAAAACGTATGGGTTTGTGTGTGATGTCATTTCATACTGAACACCAATTTGTAAACCTGACCTCTCTTGGCAGACAATAATTGTTGTCCATAATAAAAATAATATAACTATTGCTTTCATTTTTTCTCCTTAGTTCAGTTTAAGTTGATCTTATCATCCTTCAATTTCATCTACTATGTCGTCAAACTCTTTGTCCATTTCATTTAAAAAATCTTCCATAAAATCTTCAAAGTAGTCTTTCAAATCATCACCTGTAAAAGAGTTATTAAACTTGTAAATTGCTTTAACGCAAATATTGCCGGTGAAGTATTCCGGTACAAAAATTTCTAATTCCGGATTTCCCTCAAGCTGATAATCATTTGCAGCGGCAGATAATTTTTTTATAATTTTTTTAGTGTTATCATCAGAGATATCATCAGGTAAAAAGTCCTCATAGATAAACTCTATTCTGCTGCCGTAGTTTTTCACTTCTACATCAATTTCTCTAAGAGTATATCCGTATGCACCTTCGATAGCTTCTGAATCTTCCATTGTCCAATTCTCAAATTCTTCGCGCGGCATTAAGCAATTTAGGTCTAATCGACTTAGATAACTTAAGCTGCTATCTTCAAGGTCGTCCCTTCTATCATTTTTCGCGCTTTCAGTTTCTTTCAATATTTCTGTTACTAATCTTTGGGAGAATCTCATTAAAAAAGCTAAACGATTTTGAATATCTCCGCCATCGGCATCGTTATAAATGTAATTAGCAGTTATTGCAATTTGATTGTTCACAATTGTCCAAGCCGCATTTATATCATCATATTCCTCAATAAAATCATTTTTAAAGTCCTTAATTTCCTCAAATATTCTTTTTTGAAATTCAGCAGGTACTACTTGCGTAAGCATAGCATACTCAAATCGGTTACCATAATTAAGAATAACAGCAGGCTGCTTAATTGTTAACACTTCTACAACGCCATACCCCGGATACTCGTGCTGCCCAATTATAACTGCACTATAAGCATTTTGCGTATTCGGCTGGCTGATTGGCTCATTCGGCAGATTTTTAATTTTGCCGCACGCTCGTCCAAATGCATCTGCAAAGTCTCTTTGATTGAAGAAATTAACCTGAGCTGTAATTGAGGTTGTGATTATTACGAGCATTACAGACAATAGAACATATTTTTGCATTTTGTCATCTCTGTATTTGTTATGAAATTTTATAGGTTAATATCGGGGAGGGCAAGGCTGAATTCAATAAGGCATTTGTCGTATATTGATATTGCAGCTAAACTTTAACGGCTAATCTAAATTATTTTATTTTGCATCGCTACCTTTACTGCTTTCATTTTATTATTCACTTGCAGCTTTTTGTAAATGTTTTCGATATGCTTTCTAACCGTAGAAGGAGCAATATATAAATTTTTTGAAATCTCTTTATAATCCAAACCCTGGCTTGTCTGCTCCAAAATTTCTATTTCCCTATTCGATAATCCGTAATCTGTTGTACCGGTGTTTTCAATTCTTTCAGGGTTCTTTAATAGTTTTAATGTTTTTAATGCAATGGAGGGAGACATTGGGGCACCGCCGGTCATAACCATTTTAAGTGAAGTCAATAAAACATCAGGGGTTTCGTCTTTTAGTAAATAGCCCATTGCCCCGGCTTGTATTGCGCTGAATATTTTCTGATCATCATCGAATACGGTAAGCATTATAATTTTAATTTGAGGATACTTTTCAATAATATTTTTTGTTGCCTCAATGCCGTCCATTTCAGGCATTTCAATGTCCATTAAAATGGCGTCAACGCTATGGTCTTGTTCCAGCATCAACAGCATTTCTTTGCCGTTAGAAGCTGTAAATTTGTATTCAATTTCTTCTGCAAATAGTTCTAATTTTTCTTTTATACTTTTTGATAATAAATAATTATCATCAGTAATCGCTACTCTAATTTTCATACAACCTTCTCTATTATTATTTTTAACTTATTGTTAAAAGATTACTAACTCAATAAGTCATTTGCACTAATTAATATTAAAACTACAGAAAATTTCTGTTCCGCCTTTATTGCTATCCAGAATAAAAACTCCGCCTATCTCCTCACACCTGAACCGCATATTATTAATTCCATTACCAAGCTTAATTTCGGCAGTGTCAAAACCGATTCCGTAATCTTTAACTAAAAGATTAAACCCGTTATCCGTATCGGCAAAAACCACGTCTACTTTATCCGCCTTTGAATATTTGATACTGTTCTGAAGAGCCTCTTGAATTATTCTATAAATGTTAAGGATTTGGATTGATGAGAGAATAATTTCAGACGATACCTTGTTAATTACTTTGATATCAATATCTGAAATGATATGATTTTTCAATTCATTAATTTTTAAAACTAATTGGTCCAAACTGCTCTCTCTGTTTTTAATTACCCAAATAGTTTGCCGCAGCTCATTTAATGCAGTTCTGCCGAAACTGCTCAGTTCTTTCAGTTTAGAAAAATCATTTGCGGGATTTTTTATATAAGTAAAATTATCAAGTGAACTAATTAAAAAGGTTAAATGAGAACCGGTATTGTCGTGCAGTTCACGGGATATCCTTAACTTCTCGTCGGAAATTTTATTCTCATATTCAACTTCAGCAAGCTGGTTTTTTAATTCAAATTCAATTTTAATTTGTTTACGCTTATATTTTTGAAACAGATAAATTGAAATAAGAACAATAGATAAAACGATCAACAACCCAACGGTATAAATAATTAATTCTTTTTGATCTCTCATTATTAATTTTGCTTTCGCTATTTCCTTATCCTTCTTTTCGGTTTCAAATTTAATTTCCAACTGTGCAATTTTTTCATTTATTTCTGTGCTCGAAATACTGTCTCTGTAACTATTGTAATTTTTTAAGTTTGTAAATGCTTTTTTGTATGATTTTTCATTTTCATAAATATTGGCTAACTGCTTATAGTTATATTGAATCATATATTTATTGCCGATAGTTTTTGCGAGGGCTATACTTTTATTAAACTTTTTAACTGCATTTTTATTCTTTCCAGCCATTGCATATAACTCACCAAAAATAACGGCATTTTCGGCTCGTCCATAATTACTTTTTTCTTTAGCCCTGTATTCATCCGATATATGCATGATTTCAAATGCTTTATCAAGATTACCTAAATTAGCATAAATACCGGCAAGATGGTTTAAGCTATACGGAATGCCGATAGAATCAGAGAGAGCAAGTTTAAGGTCTAGTCCTTTTTCGTAGTAGTAGAGGGCACTATCGGCGTTTTCAAGTTGCTCGAAAATTGTTCCATAGTTATCATAAATTGCTGTTAGTTTTTTTTTAAGATTATTTTTCTCACCCAAGCTGATTGCTAGCTGCATGTAATAAATAGCCTGCTTAATATTCGTTCGCCTTAAGTGATAACCAAATGAACCATACGCTGATGTTAATTCTATTTCATTATTTAGTTCTTCAAAAAGTTTAATTGCTTTAATTTGAGCTTCCCTATATTTATCCAGTTCTCCAATTGAAGAATAAGCCAATGCAAGATTACTATAAAGTTTTGCAGCATTATTTTTATTATCATTTTCTTCAGAAGAGGTTATTGCGGCTCGAAATTTTTGTATAACACTATTCGGTTCCGAAACAATTACTTCATATGGTGTGGCAATAAGAGAATCAATTTCTTTACGGTTTTGTGAGGAATAGTTTTGAAATACTAAAAGCAGGACAATCAAATAAATTTTTTTCATAAAGTTAGTTTTAATAAAAATGAATTTTGAATACTATTGAATAATAAAATTTCCTTTCTATAGAATGCAGACTATGAAATAAGGATATTAGTATGATTAGATTAAAGGAATAGCTGGCATTTTAAATACACTATTAAAATTTTAATTTTTGTTCGATTAATATAATTAGTTGTAATATTACTACCCTGTGGGGTAAAATTACAATTGATTTTTTCCATGAACTATATTTTAAAATCATTTTTTTTAATTGAAGAATTAAATTATTTAAACAATCATGCCGGAAAAAGTATTCCGGCATGCCGCATTTAATTATTATTTACTTCTATCGGGATACTTTGGTTTAGCAATTTTCTTTGCCGGATTTTCCTTCATCATTTTTTGAATAACTTCAATTGCTTTATTTAGCTGTGCGTCTTTACCTTCAACTAATTCATAAGGGTCGTTTTCAACCTCGTAATCCGGTGCAACACCGTAGCCTTCTACCTGCCAATTTCCCTCCAGGTCGTAAAACCCGAATGAAGGTGCGGTAATAAACCCGCCGTCAATCGGCAATGGATTTCCGCTGTATCCAATTAATCCGCCCCAGGTTCTCTTGCCTATTAGCGGACCAAGTCCAGCCTCTCTAAAATAATAAGGGAAAGCATCGCCGCCGGAACCTGCCCATTGATTAATAAGCATTACCTTTGGACCAACGTGAGAGAGTGTAGGTGTCTGCCAATCTTTAAAATCTCTTCTTCCCCAATAATTATAAAGAGGTCTGTTAAGCAGTTCGACAAATCTATCAGGTATTTGCCCCCCGCCGTTAAACCTATCATCAAAAATTATTGCATCTTTATTAAACTGTGGTGTAAACTGCCGCACCAATTCATTCTGTCCTTCAATGCCGGTATTGGGAACATATACATACCCGACTTTACCGTCGGTTGCATCTTCAACTTTTTTGCGGTTGTTTTCAATCCAAGCTAAATGCCTTAGCCTGTATTCACTCTTCATGGGTACAATTAATATTTCTCTCGCACCTTCATTACCAGGTTTTGAATTTATTTTTAGCGTTACAACTTTTCCTGCAAGTCCCTGAAAAGCCGCCCAAGGATCTTTAGAAACATCTACCGGCTGGCTGTTTACTTCTAATAGATAATCGCCTTCATTAACATTTATTCCTGCAGCTTTTAAAGGGGAGTGAGCCTCAGCATAATCCCAATCGGCTGGTTCAATAATTTTACTGAATACATACTTTCCGTTTTTTACTTCGTAGTCGCATCCGAGCAGTCCGACATTAATTTTTTCTGCGTTTTCCATATCACCGCCGCGCACATAAGCGTGAGAAGCATTCAATTCAGCAATCATTTCACCAATTACATAATTTAAATCGTTTCGGCTTACAACATAGGGAAGCAGTTTTTCATAGCGCTCTTTCATTGCTTTCCAATCAACGCCGTGCATACCGGGATCGTAAAAATAATCACGTTCAACTTTCCAAGCATCATTAAATATTTGCACCCATTCAATTTTTGGATCAATAAAAACTTCCATATCAGAAATTTTTAATTTTCCATCACCAACTTTTTTACCTTTTGCAATATCAATTATCCCGTAGGTTGAACCGCTTCTGTAAATTATATTTTTTCCATCAGCAGAAATATCGAATGCACTTATTCCCGACAGGATTGTTTCTTCTTCTCTTTTTTTAAGATCGAAATATTTTAATGTACCGGAAGGTCCTTCTGACCTGCTTCCAGCCGCCGGGTTTGATAAATACAAAACCTTGCCTTCAACTGCTTTTAATCCGCCTACATTTCCAAGCTCGACCGGAACTTTAACAATACGTTTTTCTATTCCGGCAAAATCAATATTTACAGATTTAACTTTTTCTTTCTCGTTATCCTTCTCATCTTTTTTCTCTTTTTCTTCCTCTTCCTTTTTCATTTCAATTTCTTCTTCATCACTTTCTGCCGCTAATAAAGAGGCAGTGTCTTTTTGTAAAGTCAGCACATATAAATTTGTTGCATTGGGATAAACCCATGTTCTATCCATATCGCTGTAAACGGGAGAGAAAGTTCTATCGGAATAAAAGTATAAGTATTTTCCGGCGGGGTCAAAAACAGGATTAGTATCATTATAAAACTCACTTGTTACTCTCCTGCTTTTTGATTCGCTAACATTATAGATAAAAATTGAATGAAGATCATTATCAAGCGGTTTATCATAAGCCAGCCACTTGCTGTCGGCAGACCAGCTATAGTTAATAAACTCGCGCAGATCATCTTTATCAATTAAAATTTTATTGCCGTCATCAATCGTAACAAAATAGAGCCTTCCGTCTTTATCTCTAAAGGCAATTTTTTTACTGTCAGGCGACCATGCCGGATCGAACATAAAAACATTATTTCCGCTGGTAATTTTTTTCTCTTCTCCTTTTCCGTCAGATGCTTTTATATAAAGCTCATACTCTCCCGATGCATCAGAAAAGTAAGCTATATACTTACCATCGGGCGACCAAGCAGGTGTTCTTTCGGCAGCCCCCGAACTGTTTGTAATGTTCCTTGCATTTCCCTTTTCTTTTGGAGTTGTGAAGACCTCGCCTCTAGCTCCGAATAAAGCTCTGCTTCCTGAAGGTGATAATGAAAAATTATCAATACGTGAAGCAACTTTTTTCATTGAAGTTCTTACTTCCGGTAAATCCGCGGGAACTTGTACTGATATCGGCTGCGACTTTCCGCTTGCTAAATCCAGTACGTGAAGTTTGCCACCGTTTTCAAAAACTATTTCGTTAGGACCAATGCTGGGCCATTTAACATCGTAAACATCAAAAAATGTTATTTGCATAAATTTATCAGCCGCAAAATCATAAGACCAAATATTTAATTTTTTATTTTCATCTCTATCCGATAAAAAATATAAAATATTATTATGCCACATAGGCAAGGCATCGGTTCCGTCAAATTCGGTAATCTGTTTTGATTTCTTTGCGTTAAAATCATAAACCCACAAATCACTTGCCATACCGCCTCTATAGCGCTTCCATGTTCTTGTTTGGCGTGATATAATTTGAAACGCCAGCTTACTCCCATCAGCATTGTAAGCACCTGTTTCACCATAAGCAAGCGGCAGCTTCTGCGGCAGTCCGCCGGAAATTGGCTGGAGATATAATTGACTGTAACGGCTTGACGGGCTTGTCATTCGTGTTCTGTACAAAACATTTTTATTATCAGGATTCCAATCAACAACAATATCGGCAGATGAATGATGAGTCAGTCTTTTTGGTGTTCCCCCGGCTGCGGGCATAATATAAACATCAGTGTTGCCGTCGTAGTTTGCACTAAATGCAATGTGTCTGCCGTCGAAAGAAAATTTAGGATACATCTCATCTCCCGCCGGGGAGCTAAGCTTTACTGCCATTCCTCCTTCCTTTGATACTTTCCATAAATCGCCTGCATAAACAAAAACAATTTCGTTTTTGCTGATATCCGGAAACCTTAACATTAGTGCATCGGGACTTGAAGAAGTTTGAGCAGATAATGAAATTTGAATTATGAATAAATAAATAATTGAAAGAATTTTTTTGAACATCTGATCACCCCAGTTTATTATTAAAAACAATTTTGAAAGTAATAGTAAAATAAGAAAATCCTTAAAAAGGAAAATTATTTTTAGTTGATTCGCAAAACAATTTGACATCTGTAAGAGCAATATCTATTTTGAATTTAAATCATCTTCTTAAACAAATCTGATATTAAAAATGAAAAACAATTTTTTTCTTTATTCAACAATTATTTTTTTAATCGTTTGTTCATTTGCTTCTGCACAAAATGAAAACTCCGCCACTAATAAGCCGAACATTATTTTCATACTCGCGGATGACTTAGCCGTTAATGCACTTAGCGCTTATAATCCAAAATTATTTAACACACCCAATATTGACCGGCTGGCAAATGAAGGAATAAAATTTAATAACTGTCTGGTTACAAATTCAATCTGTGCGCCAAGCAGGGCAGTTATGCTAACCGGAAAATACAGTCACAAAAATGGCTTGCGCGATAACAGGGATGTGTTCAATGGAGATCAGCAGACTTTTCCGAAACTACTGCAGCAGGCAGGCTATACTACTGCATTGATAGGTAAGTGGCATTTGAAGTCAGCACCGCAAGGGTTTGATTATTGGAACATTGCAAAAGGACAAGGGTTGTATTACAATCCAATCTTTATTGAGATGGGTGATACAACACGGCGCGATGGCTATATTACAGATTTAATAACAGACTATGTTTTTGATTACATAGAAGATGTAGATAAAGAAAAACCATTCTGCGTTTTATATCATCACAAATCACCTCATAGAAATTGGATGCCTAACTTAAAAGACCTTGCAGATATGAAAACACGACCGGAACCGGAAACCCTGCATGATGATTACTCGGGAAGAGTTGCTGCCGCTGAACAGGATATGGAAATTAATAATCTTTATAGGTCATTGGATTTAAAAATTCATTTACAAAAAGGTGAAGTGGAAAACTCAGGCGGTAAAGCCAGCTTTGATGCAACAGGTTCATGGCGGGCAACATATAACACTCTAACTCCACAACAGAAAAAAGAGTGGGATGAATATTATGAACCGATAAATAAAGAATTTAGAGAAGCAAATTTTTCGGACGAAGAATTATTCAAGTGGAAGTATCAAAGATATATTAATGATTATCTGCTGTGTGTAAAATCGATAGATGATAATATTGGACGACTTTTTGATTACCTTGACAAAAATAATCTGTCCGAAAATACAATGGTGATTCTTTCATCCGATCAAGGTTTTTTTCTTGGTGAGCATGGCTGGTACGATAAAAGGTTTATGTATGAAGAATCAATTAAAATTCCCATGCTGATTCGTTATCCAAAGGATGTACCTGCAAACCAGGTTAACGATAAAATAATTTTAAATTTAGATTTTGCCCCAA
This sequence comes from Ignavibacteriota bacterium, assembly GCA_013112585.1. Lineage (GTDB taxonomy): Bacteria > Bacteroidota > Ignavibacteria > Ignavibacteriales > Melioribacteraceae > IGN16. The sequence goes on from JABFGH010000012.1 coordinate 96,256, forward strand.
CACTATTAGATTTTGCGGGAATCGAAATTCCGACCGACATGCAGGGAAGGTCTTTCAAAAAACTTATGCTCGGCAAGGATATTCCGAATTGGCGGAACTCAATGTATTACCATTACTACGAATACCCGCACGGCTGGCATGATGTAAAAAGGCATTACGGAATAAGAACTGAAAACTTTAAGCTAATTCACTTTTATTATGATATTGATGAATGGGAATTGTTTGATCTTGAAAGCGATCCCCATGAAATGAATAATTTAATTGATGATCCGAATTATTCGGATTTAATTTTAAAGCTAAAAAATGAATTATACTATTTACAAGATTATTATGGAGATAATTCTGTAAGCAGATGATGGGTTTTGTTTTTGGTATTGCAGCAGGTTTATTTTTTAGCGAACGAAGATATTAATTATTAATTGGGCTAAAGCCCAGGTTTTGGTACGCACATTAACCTCCGGCTTAAAAGCCGGAGTTACTATTCCCGATCCTAGTCCCGCTAAAAAATCGATATTACTTTTAAACCCAATTGCTCCGCCATTTATGGCGGGGTTTAATAAAGACGAAAATACAACGGGCTTTAGCCTGCCTTTGCCGGTGGGCAGGACCAACTTTTTTGGCGGGTTTGATAATCGATCCAATAATAATTTACTTTAATGAAAAAAGGAGAATGAATTAACACTTGCAATTAAAACCTCACATTAGTATTATTGCATCCAATTAATATGAATCGCATAAATAAAAATATCGTTCAGCAAAAATCAGTTAAAGCAATAGCTCTTAACATCGATTCGATATTAATTAACAACCCTTCAATTATCATTACCTTACTCGGGATTACTTTACTTAGCCTCTTACTCCTTATCGGCTAATACGTAGGTCATTCCCAAATTTCATAAAATCCAAAAACTATAACTTAAATTGAATTCGGGAACGACCCGAAGCGGGATTGTTATATCTGAAGGAATTTTTTGAAATAAAACCGAAAGGTGAATAAATGAAAACAAGCATTACCCTCTTACCCGGCGACGGAATTGGACCTGAAGTTTGTGAGTCTGCCATTAAGCTTCTTCATTTTATTGCTGATAAATTTAATCTTTCATTTAGTGTAACAGAAAAAAGTATAGGCGGTGCCTCTTACGATAAATTCGGAACACCCCTTACGGAAGAAACTCTTCAGGCATGTTATGATTCCGATATTATTCTGCTCGGCGCAGTCGGAGGACCGCAATGGGAAGATTTGCCGCATCATCTTAAACCCGAATCGGCTTTGCTCAAACTTAGAAAGTCACTTGGACTCTTTACAAATATTCGTCCGGCAAAAGTTTTCTCATCGATGCTTTCTTCCTCATCATTAAAAGAAGATGTGCTTGAAGGTACTGATTTTGTTGTGTTCCGGGAATTAACCGGCGGAATATATTTCGGTGAACCGCGAGGTTATGATGACAACAAGGGTTTCAACACAATGGTTTATACTCGTGAAGAGATCGAAAGAATTTCTCATCAAGCATTTAAAGCGGCTGCGGAAAGAAAAGGACCGCTGACATTGGTTGACAAAGCTAATGTACTTGAGTGCTCACAATTCTGGCGCAAGATTGCTGTAGAGGTTCACAATGATTATCCCGATGTTGAATTGAATTACATGTATGTTGATAATGCTGCAATGCAGATAGTCAAAAATCCGCGTCAGTTTAATGTGATTCTTACTTCAAATATGTTCGGCGATATTTTAAGCGATATAGCGGGAATGATAACCGGCAGCCTGGGGATGCTTCCATCGGCAAGCCTGGGCAGTGATTATGCTCTATACGAACCCGTGCACGGCAGCGCCCCGGATATTGCCGGAGAAGGAAAAGCTAATCCTATAGCTATGATCTGCTCGGTGGCAATGATGCTTGAATATTCATTTCAAATGAATCAAGCCTCAAGCGTAATCTATAAAGCAATTGATAATGTTTTGAAAGAGGGATATAGAACAGAAGATATTTATTCTGAAGGAACGAAAAAAGTTTCCACTACTGAATTAACTAAAATCATCATTAATGAAATTGAAGAAGTTTGTAATCAAGAAGCGATTGGATTATTCCTTTTATAGAAAGATGAGCGTGAGAGAATTACTTCACGATTTCCATTTTAACGTTTCTTCGTTTACACATAAAAATAAGGAAGATAAAAGTGAGTGAAAAAATAATTGTATTTGATACAACATTAAGAGATGGCGAACAATCACCCGGTGCATCCTTAAACGAACATGAGAAGGTTGAAATTGCACATCAGCTTGCAAGATTAAGTGTTGATGTGATCGAAGCGGGATTTCCAATTTCATCCCCCGCTCAGTTTAATGCGGTTAACAATATTGCAAAAGAGGTTAACTGCAATATTGCTGCATTATCACGCGCTAATGAAAAAGATATCAAAGCCGCGGCAGATTCACTAATGCCGGCAAAGCGAAAAAGAATTCACACATTTACAAGCACCTCCGATTATCATATACTAGGCAAGTTTAGTCATGAGAGATACGGCGGCACAATTCAGGAGAAGCGCAAAACAATTTTGCAGATGTCTTATGATGCAGTTGCATACGCAAAAACATTTTGTAATGATGTTGAGTTTTCAGCAGAGGATGCGGGAAGAACAGATATTGGGTATTTATCGGAAGTGATTGAAGCCGCAATTGCTGCCGGAGCCACAACCGTTAATATCCCCGATACCACAGGCTACACAATGCCCTCCGAATTCGGTAAGAAAATCGCAACGCTGAAGAGAAGGGTCGCCAACATCGACAACGCAATAATCAGCGTTCACTGTCATAACGATTTAGGGCTTGCAGTAGCAAACTCAATCGCATCCCTCGAAAACGGTGCAAGACAAGTTGAATGTACAATTAACGGGATTGGCGAACGAGCGGGCAACGCATCGTTGGAAGAGTTAGTGATGGCGCTGAAGGTAAGGGAAGACTTATTTAATTTTTACACCGGCATACGATCAGAAGAAATTTACAACACCAGTAAAATGGTTTCTGCATTTACAGGAATTATGATTCAGCGAAACAAAGCTATTGTTGGCGAAAATGCTTTTTCGCACGAGTCCGGTATTCATCAAGACGGCATGCTTAAAAATCGGGAAACATACGAAATAATGACCCCCGAAACAGTCGGCGTTCCTAAAACAAAAATTGTATTGGGGAGGCATTCAGGAAGACACGGCTTAAAATCCCGCTTAGAAAAATTGGGCTACACTTTAGATGACGAAGAGTTAAATAAAATCTATGAAAGCTTTACCGAGCTTGCTGATAAGAAGAAGGAAGTCTTCGATGATGATTTAAGAGTACTGATGGGTGATAATGTTTTTCAGGAAGATGAATTTTTTGAATTGGATTACATTCAAATCAGCACCGGCACCAATTCAATTCCAACAGCAGTTGTTAGAATAAAAGAAGGAGAAAAAATTATTGAAGAGTCTTCCACGGGAGATGGTCCTGTTGATGCAGTTTTTAACGCAATTGAACGGGGACTAAATATAAAATCGGAAGTTGAATCATATCAGGTACGCTCTGTTACCTCAGGCAGACAGGCATTAGGCGAGGCACTGATCAGAATCCGGTCGAATGATAAATCCTTTAACGGTCGGGGAGTATCGACAGATATTATTGAAGCAAGTGCAGAGGCTTATCTTCAGGCTCTTCATCGTAAAAAATTATTTCTTGATGAAAAAGAAAATATTTCAAAATCTAAAAAATTGCAAAATGCTGTGTAAGGAGAACTGATGGGACAAACTATTACAGAGAAAATTTTAGCTAAGTCCGCCGGAAAAACATCGGTTAAACCCGGTGAAAATATTTGGCTTAATGTGGATGTACTAATGACGCACGATGTTTGCGGTCCGCCCACAATTGATATTTGGAAAAAAGAATTCGGGGCTGATGCAAAAATTTGGGATAAGGATAAACTGGTTATCTTTCCCGATCATTACATTTTTACTGCCAACAAACACGCAAATAGAAATGTAGAACTTCTTCGCAAATTTGCAAAGGAACAAGATTTCAAAAATTATTACGATGTTAGAACCGATAGATACAAAGGGGTTTGCCACATTGCGCTGGCAGAAGAAGGCTTCAATGTTCCCGGTACTGTTTTGTTTGGAACGGACTCACACACTTGTACATCGGGCGCCTTCGGTATGTTTGCCACCGGCGTAGGCAATACCGATGCTGCTTTTATTCTCGGCACGGGAAAAATTTGGGAAAAAGTTCCGCAGTCAATTAAGTTTACTTTTACCGGCAAGCTTCCACCCTATCTTACCGCAAAAGATTTGATACTTACGATACTTGGTGATATTAAAACAGACGGAGCGACATACAGGGCAATGGAATTTGACGGTGAAGGAATTTTTTCGCTGAACATTGACGAACGAATGACATTAACAAACATGGCTATTGAAGCAGGCGGCATAAACGGAATTATCCCTGCGGATGATTTGACGGCAGAATATGTAAGAGTACGAACAGACAAAGAATTTGAAATTTTTAGAAGTGATGAAGACGCAGGCTACTTTAGCAAGTACCGGTATAACATGAATACTATTGAACCGACAGTTGCAAAACCTCATAGCCCGGATAATCGTGACACAGTAAAAAATGTTGAAGGAGTAAAGTTAACTAAATGTTATATCGGTTCATGCACGGGCGGCAAATTAACTGATTTTGAATACGCCGCTAAAATATTATTCGGCAAGGAAGTTAATGTGCCTACTTTTGTTGTACCCGCAAGCACACAGGTTGCAAAAGATTTAGAGCATACGGAATATCAAGGAGTGACGCTTAAAAAAATATTTGAAGATGCAGGATGCGTGATTGCTCAATCATCATGCGCTGCATGTTTAGGCGGACCCGATGATACGATTGGTCGCGCTGTTGATCGTGATGTTGTTATCTCAACAACCAACAGAAATTATCCCGGCAGGATGGGCAGCAAGCAATCGGATGTATATTTGGCATCAGCATTAACCGTTGCTGCATCAGCTGTAACCGGAGTGATTACTGATCCCCGGAATTTTATAACGTGAATTAATGTTTTGTATAACCAAAAAGTTGTCATTACGATCCGTCGGCTGACGGATGGGATCCGTCGGCTGACGGAGAAGCAATCTCAAAGATTGATCCATCGTGGAGATCACTTCGTTATTCCTCCCTTCCGGTCGTCAACCTCGTGATGACAATTAAAAAAGGTTAAAAAAATTTTTAGCAGAGAATAATAGAATATCAAAAGGAATAAAATGAACAAAAAAATAATAGGCAAAGCATACATCCTCGGAGATAATATTGATACCGATCAAATAATCCCAGCCGAGCATTTGGTTTACAGCATGAGTGATACCGAAGAATCAAAACTGTACGGAAAGTTTGCATTGTCGTCTGTCCCCCCAAAACAAGCCGGACTGCCCAACGGAAACATTCCATTTATTGAGGATGGTAAATTTGATTCTGAGTTCAGCATAATTATAGGCGGTTCAAATTTCGGATGCGGTTCTTCGAGAGAGCATGCCCCGTATGCTTTACAGAAAGCCGGCGTCAAAGCCATAGTGGCAGAATCATACGCGAGAATATTTTATAGGAACTCTGTTGACGGGGGATACTTAGTGCCAATTGAATCGGCTGAGCGATTGATAGACAAAATTAAAACGGGCGATAATATTGAAATTGATTTTGAAAATCATACAATCAAAAACTTAGACAACGAAGATGATTTTAAAATTTTACCCGTTGGCGATTTAATGCCGATAGTTGAAGCGGGCGGGCTTTTTGAATATGCTAGAAAAAGCGGGATGATATAGGTTTAAACATATTAGTATCATTTTTATTTTTGCATTGCAGTACAATTTCAGTAAAATAATTGCTCCGGTACTTATGCCGGAGAAAAAACATCAAATTAATATCGGCTTTAGCCAAAATCTATAATTTTGGGTTAACACCCATGCTCTTTTGTTTTCGGTTCACCGACATACCTGCCTACCGGACGGACAGGAATGTCAGTGCAATTAATAATTACTCATCACGATGAACCGTATCCGGTGAAAAAGCAGGCAGGCACACGGCAATATATTCCGCACCGCCCGGTTCGGGTGTTGAGTATTGCACCCATTCCCCTGCTTTAGTTATTATTGCCTGCCCTGCTTTTACTTCATAATTTTTATCTTCAACTTTTACATTTATTTTACCTTTAAGTACAACTGTATATTCATCAAACTCCGGCTTCTGTCCGGGCTCGGTCCATCCTTCGGGGCTCGTCATTTTTGCAATGCTCAAAGATGAAGTTTTTGAATTTACCCTTCCGATATACTCTTCAATAATTTTCGGCTTATTTCCAGCTGCTTCAATTACACTTGGTTTGTTAATAATAATTGGCATTTATGGTTTCCTTTTTTTGATGTTAAAATGTGGAGACGTAGAGACGTAGAGACGTAAGATCGTTAATCGTATAATCGTGTAATCGTGTAATCGAAAATATTTTATTAGGAATAAAAGTTATTCTCAATAAAGTCTCACAAGTTCATCTAATAAAAATTATATTCTTCCAACCTTCCAACTTCTACATTCTACACTTCTCAACTCCTATACTCCTCCACTTCTATCCTTCTCAGCTTCTTTCGTACGCCCGCTTTAACCATGAGACCAGTTCTTTATCCACTTCTTTTTTATCGCTTACTTTTACTCTGTGACTAACCATTGCATTAAAGCTGCCTGATTTTTCCAGCCGACCTTTCGGCGGAACATCCTTGAAGTTTATTCCTACATCAACACGTGTTTTAGTTGATGGCTGAATAATTGCAAATTGTTTTTTACGGCGGATGCTTACATAAGCTTTCTTCGGTGCAAGTTCAACATCACTGCCGAATTTATTAATCTCTTTTACCAAGGCATCATAAATTGGCTTGAGGTTTGCTTTATCTCCAGAATACTGATCGGCTACAAGATCGCCTGATTCAGCGGAGCCGGCATCGGTTTTACGGGCTTTTAACGAAACTAAGTTTGCATAACCATGCGTAAATCCGTGTTCAGATTTTAAGTATTTTAAAATTTCGCCATGTTTGGTTAAACCTTTTTTATTTACATCTTTAATCCATTCGTCAAGTGACTTGCCGAATTTATCTTTAAGGTTTTTAACCATTGTTGATTCAGCATCTTGCGGTGAAGACATATTATTTTTCCTTTCTTGTTGTGGTTGAGATGAGGCAAAATAATAAATTTTTTATTATTGAAAAATTGAAATTTTATGGGCGAATATTTATCGTATTTGCTTTAATTAAAATAATTAACAATGTTTGAAATATCTGTTGATGAATTAGTTGCAGTAATATTTGTATAGGCAATAATTTAATACACATAAAGAGGAATGAGGACAAAATGGAAACATTGTTTTATATTTTTGTAATTGTGATTGGGCTTTTTTTTATTTACATGTTTTTATTCAAATTATTACCTGCGCTAATTATTACAATACTATCCTTACCTAAAATTTTATTAGATATGACAAAAGAAGATAAAGACAAAGCTGCAAAAGAGATTAAAAGAAGTGCCAAGGTAGGACTGAGGCAAATTTGGCGGTTTTGGGTTTGAGGAACCGGAATGATGCGGTTTTTATGAAAGCCGGACAGGGTTTACTCTATTTATTCTAGTTGGTTTAACTATTCAATCTAACATTAACGGGATTTTTTATTTAATCTATCTGAAATTCGGATTGTTTTTTTATAGGCGGCTGCTTAATTAGTATGTAAAATAATTGCTAAGCAAGAAACTGGCATTTTAAACTAAAGAGGTTATTTTGATTACAGAAGAAATGAAAGATGGAGCAAAAATGTTAGCGGCTTTTATTATTGTTGTTCTAATAGGATCATTTTTTGTAAAGCATTTACCAAACCTAATGTGGATTTATTTATTGGTTTCAGTAGGATGGTTTTGCAGTTATACCGGTAAAATTATAAAAAAGCATTACCCGTAAAATATTAGTTGACTAACAAATATTTATTATTTTTTTATCTAATGGATACAATTATTTTAATAGTGTGCGCAATTATTGCCGGGTACTTGGTTAACAAATACTGGCGCCCCGGTCACTCGGATACCAAGGACGATAGAGATTGATATTTTTTATTTTAAGAATTATTATTACAATAACTTCACTCAGGCAGTATTATTTAAGTTAAAACTCACATAATCATATTCATTGCTGTATTAGCATTTGGGCTGTTTTTAAATGAAATTTTTCACCTTCTGCAATACACATATTTCTTATTTGTTTCGTTAATTTATACAAGCTGGCTTTATATAAAATTCGATCATTATTTTGGGAGGGGTTTGTAGATAGTCTTCCCACTGTCGGTTATTTCTTCAATGTAAAAATTATTTTTTTATTTGCCTATCAAAACACTCTAAACTTTTTATTCAGTATTTCCATCATAGCGGGGCGATTTTTATAAGTTGTACGAAAATAATTTATGAGAGAAATTACCTTTTCTTTTCCGCCTTCAATTTCATTTAATTTTATTAAATATTTACTCACTTCATTATATGAAGCACGACCGGTAATTTTTGCTAATTTCTTAATTCCTTCTGCATAAAATGCCGTTATCTCTTTTGGATAGTCATCCTTCAGATTATTAGCATATTGATCAATAAAATTAATTTTTACAGAATTAATTTCTAACAATTTAAGCAAGCGCAATTTGTAATTTTCTTCAATAAATATTTTTGCTAAAATATCCGCCTCGTCATAACCGCCGTATCTATCTTTGCTCTTTATTCTTTCAATTATGCTTTCACTAATTTTTTCCCACTCATCCGGCTTGTATGTTCCTTTCATTATTCTATAATACTTTATCTCGTTTCTATTAGAATTGAACAGCTGTTTTGCATATTTTCTAATATTCTCAACGTCTCCTTTAGTTTCGTAAATTGATAATAATTTTATTTGCCAATTAGTTATATGCCCCGGCGCTGATTGTTTTTGAGCAATTTGTATTCCCTCAATAGCAATGGTAATCGCTTTATTATAATTTTTATTCACTAGCTCTTCATTAAAAAGTATTTCTCTGAAATCAAATTCATCAATATTTGCTTCAATAATTTTATGTGCTTCTTCATTTCTATTAATCTTATTTAAGTAATATATTTTTTCTTTTAAAAGATTATTTATTCTAAACGGCGATTTATCTTTTCTTTTTTCAAACTCTATAAGTTTATCAATAATTTGAAAGTATATTTTTTCTTGTTCCTCCAGAGTAATTAATTTGGGAATTATAACAAAAAACCCCTCATCAAAATCAAAGTCGTGATACTTTTCCTTTTGAATTTCATCAATACAATAATTAAAAAGTTTGTCTTTTAATTGAGGCGGTGCTTTTTCAACCGCCATTAATAAAATATCGAATGCGGCTTCATATAGTTCGGTAATGTATCCCCTTGAATCATCCATGTAGTTTATCAAGTGTGGAATCTCTTCAATGATGGTTGTACAAATCGCAATACTATCTATAATGCTATCATTTATTTTCTGTTCAGCTTTGACTAATAAATTACTTAGCTCTCTATCTACATTAGCAGAGGCACGATAATCGATAAATCCAAAATTATTCTCGTAGGAGCTGATAATACTCTTAACCAATTTGTTATATTTTTTGTCAGGGCTTTCATCTATTAACTCAGCGTAGTATGCAATAAAACTATTTTTTATTTCCGGATTACCGGTAAAAACATATTCAATAAATTTTTTAAGGTCATCTTTAGAAACCTTATCAAATATTGTTTTGATCTGTTCTTTTTTTCTACTTGCTGATTTCTTTTTAGCCATTTCAATTTTTCTAAATTAAAAATAATTTTATTGAATGAAATATAATTTGAGCTCAATTAAAAAACATAATTAGCATTTTATTAACCTAAGTACAAAATTTTTATAATTCTAATTCATTTGTTTTGTTTGAATTTATAAACCACACCAATAATTTTAATTTATAACCAATCTCTTACGTACTCGTCTGTGGACGATACTTATTTACTGGGTGCTTGATACCTGTTACTGGGAGTTTCAATCCGCGCACCCGTGATGGGTGCGACAGTACCGCCCATCCAATTGGACCCAATGAAGCAAGTTTCAATCCACGCACCCGTGATGGGTGCGACTCGATATCGCCGGTTTCGGTGATTTGTTTATCGGTGTTTCAATCCACGCACCCGTGATGGGTGCGACATTTATTCCTATTCTGTTATTTGTAGCATCTATTGTTTCAATCCACGCACCCGTGATGGGTGCGACTTGAGATAATCGATACTGGTTTAGACTTATTAGGTTTCAATCCACGCACCCGTGATGGGTGCGACTTCGGGTCAATCCTTAATTGGTTTGACTCAAACGATGTTTCAATCCACGCACCCGTGATGGGTGCGACTTCTTTGTTTTTTTTATCTATGTAATCTTTTATTGTTTCAATCCACGCACCCGTGATGGGTGCGACTTCCTGCCGCCAATTTACCTACATTGTAGAAATCGTTTCAATCCACGCACCCGTGATGGGTGCGACCCCATTAGTGAGATTATTCGTACGCGGTAATCGGTTTCAATCCACGCACCCGTGATGGGTGCGACATCGAGATGGATGCGGCGGCCGAGTATCATTAGGTTTCAATCCACGCACCCGTGATGGGTGCGACGAGCACAACCACATGGAAAAGATTAAAAGACCAAGTTTCAATCCACGCACCCGTGATGGGTGCGACTATATCCCTCGATTCCGCCGATGTAATTTGGAGTGTTTCAATCCACGCACCCGTGATGGGTGCGACGTTATCATATATCGATAACTACAGCACCCAGCGCGTTTCAATCCACGCACCCGTGATGGGTGCGACCGGCTGCATTCCAAACCACACAATTTAAATTTGATGTTTCAATCCACGCACCCGTGATGGGTGCGACCAAATGGGCTGCTACTAATAAAAACGGCAGAACAGTTTCAATCCACGCACCCGTGATGGGTGCGACCTGGCAGACGGAACCGGACAAACCTTAAAAGACGGTTTCAATCCACGCACCCGTGATGGGTGCGACATGGTAACTTGCTTTTTATGGAAAACGCAGAAGGGTTTCAATCCACGCACCCGTGATGGGTGCGACACGTTTTGTGGTGTGGGTAGTTTTTAAGGGAAGGTTTCAATCCACGCACCCGTGATGGGTGCGACGCAATCGAACAGTTTGTTAACTGATATAAAAAATGTTTCAATCCACGCACCCGTGATGGGTGCGACCAGGCGGGGTTAATGATACTTACACGGTAACAACGGTTTCAATCCACGCACCCGTGATGGGTGCGACTAAATATTATTACAAATGGGCTGCTACTAATAAGTTTCAATCCACGCACCCGTGATGGGTGCGACGGTTAATTTCATAATTCTGTTTTGTGCTGATTGGTTTCAATCCACGCACCCGTGATGGGTGCGACTCGTACGCGTTATCAAAGGTACATCGGCACAAAATGTTTCAATCCACGCACCCGTGATGGGTGCGACACCGGCTTTATTTTGGTAGCTGGTATCTGCCGTGTTTCAATCCACGCACCCGTGATGGGTGCGACGGTGAAATTTGGTTCGGTAGTATTAGCCTTAAAGTTTCAATCCACGCACCCGTGATGGGTGCGACCACATTAAAAAACATAAACGATTATTCACTGAGGTTTCAATCCACGCACCCGTGATGGGTGCGACATCCCATTAGTGAGATTATTCGTACGCGGTAATCGGTTTCAATCCACGCACCCGTGATGGGTGCGACCGTATATTCCAATACCGGTTATGCTTTCGACTGTGTTTCAATCCACGCACCCGTGATGGGTGCGACATAGATTCACTTGCTGATATCCATAAAGTAAATGTTTCAATCCACGCACCCGTGATGGGTGCGACCCGGTTAAGCTCTCAATTTGTTCCTCTTCTTTAATGTTTCAATCCACGCACCCGTGATGGGTGCGACCTCAAGGTGCTGTAATAGCACTTGAATTGGTTGTGTTTCAATCCACGCACCCGTGATGGGTGCGACAATCTGCACAAGCAATAACTAAACAAAACAAAAAGTTTCAATCCACGCACCCGTGATGGGTGCGACAGAACTGAGTAACCCATATATAATCACAGCAAAGGTTTCAATCCACGCACCCGTGATGGGTGCGACTATATCCCTCGATTCCGCCGATGTAATTTGGAGTGTTTCAATCCACGCACCCGTGATGGGTGCGACACCGGTGTATTTTATCGTAAAGCCAAGTATCGTGTTTCAATCCACGCACCCGTGATGGGTGCGACTGGTATTACATCACTTAACCCTAAAAAGGTTGACGTTTCAATCCACGCACCCGTGATGGGTGCGACTGAAGAAACATGCAAAGAGCTTAAAAACTATATTGTTTCAATCCACGCACCCGTGATGGGTGCGACTTAACCCACTCACTTGAGTTGGGTTATTATTTTTGTTTCAATCCACGCACCCGTGATGGGTGCGACCCGTATATTCCAATACCGGTTATGCTTTCGACTGTGTTTCAATCCACGCACCCGTGATGGGTGCGACACTGCCGGTAAGTAAGTTTACCGGCAGTAGTTATAGTTTCAATCCACGCACCCGTGATGGGTGCGACGCAAAGGTACCGTAAAACAATTAATAGCATTCGGGTTTCAATCCACGCACCCGTGATGGGTGCGACACGATAGGAACGCCGATGTCTTTGGCAGCTAACTGTTTCAATCCACGCACCCGTGATGGGTGCGACATTCCCTACTAATGCTTTTATGATTATTTGCAATGTTTCAATCCACGCACCCGTGATGGGTGCGACTGGATTCCCAGACATTTGTGTAGGTGCTTACGGGTTTCAATCCACGCACCCGTGATGGGTGCGACAGTAATGGGCAGACGTTTTGTTTGTGTAGGAAGTGTTTCAATCCACGCACCCGTGATGGGTGCGACTAAGTCACAATTCAAATACAAACCATGTTTCTTATGTTTCAATCCACGCACCCGTGATGGGTGCGACTAAATAGTCATTTTAATAACTCCTTAATTAGTTGTTTCAATCCACGCACCCGTGATGGGTGCGACTTAGGCGGCAAATTATTTGCCACATCGTTATAAAGTTTCAATCCACGCACCCGTGATGGGTGCGACAGAATTGGAGTAAAAAATGGACACAACAAAAATGTTTCAATCCACGCACCCGTGATGGGTGCGACTGTGTATATACTAACTTCTTAAATTTAATAAACTTACGTACTACATTCTGCTACTTAAAAGCATATTTTAATTTATTGTTAAGTTTTATAAAAAAAATGGTTTTTTATCTGTTTTTTTAAAGGCTAACCTTCTTAACAGATTATGTATGCTTAGTTTAGCGTTTGTAAAATTTACAAAATAAAATCATCATCAAAACTTAAGTTTTTATTTGCGCCGTATCTTTCTAAGCGCCTCTGCCAATTTGCTCCTAAATGATAAAACCGTAAACTATCTTCTTTTTCATCAAAGATCGTAAGGAGTTCATCTTTTAATATTTCCCATTGTGCCGGTTCCACCACGCATTCAAATACTGAGTTCTGTGCACGGATACCAAAATTTAAACAGGTTTCAGCAACTTTTTTCAGTCTTTTTTGACCGCTTGATTTTTTTGTTGAGACATCATAACAGACTATGACCATCATAATTTTTACCTTAAATAAAATGGTGTATATTTTTCGATATCGCCTCTAATATATCGGGCTAATAATTTTGCTTGAATATGCGGCAGTAAACCGATTGTCATTTTTTCTTGTAGGAATGGATGTGTTATTGTTTCTTGCTTTCGTTTTTGATAGGCTGCAAGCACAGCTTTTCTTGCTTTATCTGACATTCTTATTTCACCGGATTCTCTTTTTTCAAAATCTTTTATGTTCACTTGTTTTAGGTTTATTAGGTTCAGCATTATTCTGTCTCCCATGTAGGCTCTAAATTCTTCCATCACATCAAGCGCTAAGCTGGGTCTGCCGGCACGTAGTTGATGTAGGAACCCCACCTGCGGGTCCAGCCCTGTAGTTTCTAATGCTGACCTTACATCATTTACAAGTATTGCATAGATAAATGACAGCAGTGAGTTGGCTGCATCTAATGGCGGACGCTTACTTCTATTTGCAAAAACGAAATCACTTTTTTGAGCAACAATTAATTCGGAGAGTACTGAAAAATATATTTGTGCACTTTCTCCTTCGTAGCCGCGCAGTTCATTCAGGGAATTGCTTTTTTCGATATTAGATAATCTTTTGCCCATTGCTGCAATGGCTTTTATAACTGTTTCCGGACATATATCAGAATGATTACGCTGGTGTCTTTGCAGTATGTACCTATAGTTTGAAACTTTTGCGGCTATAATCGGGCGCGCTATTTCCATCGATAGAAATTCGTCATCCGAAATTAAATATTGTTGTTTTCGGATTAGCACATTACCCTTTTGTGCACCGTAAACTTTAGCTAAAAACTTTCCGTTTGGCGATAGGTAGCAGATGCCTATATTGTTTTCTGCACAGTATGCCATTAGCGATGGTGATATAATTTTATAGCCGAAGCAAACTATGTTTTCTATTGAATGAACCGGTGCTTGGAATACTTTTTTATTGTCAATCTCTACTATAAAGGTTTCGTGGTCTTTATGAATATAGGCATCGTCGGAGGTAATATATAGTGTGTTCAGATGTTTTTTCATGGTGTGTATAATCCTTTTATATAATTTTCTACTTTGCGCCGATTAAGTAATTTGGGCTGGCATATTTGCTGCAACGAGCAATTTTTACATTTAGAACTATATTCTTCGCGGGGAATTTTTTTATTATCAACTATTTCTCTTACAGCAGTAATTGTATCGGATGTTATTTTCCTAAGTTCTTCGTCTATTTCTATTTTTTCTCTTCTGCGTATTTTTGCATAATAAAATTCAGCACGCTTAATTTTAACGGAAAGCATTTCCTCTAAACAAATTGCCTGTGCACATAGTTGTATTTTATCACTAAAGTCATTTTTAGGTTTTCCCGCTTTATATTCTACAGGCAAAACTGTGTTTTCTTTTGTGCTATTGTTAAATTCTACAACATCACATCTGCCCACTATGCCGTATTTATATGAGTGAATGCGCAGCCCTCTTACCGTTTTTATATTTCCTCGCGTTTCGTATGTGTCGGTATCTACTTTTTCATGCAGCAGATTTCCCCGTGTTGTGTATAGGTTTTCCTGCCATACGTCATCTACGTGTATTAGTCCGCATTGCCTGGGACAGTAGATGTAGTGCTGCAAAGCGCTGATCATTATGAATTCTTCTTCCTTGTGCATTACTCTACTCATCCCCCAACCCCTTCTCTTCAAAGAGAAGGGGGGTTTTATATTTGATTTCTTTTTTGATCTTGTTTAGTACGCTGTTTATGTTTTTTTCTATTTCTTCGTTTTTGAATCTCATTACTTTTATTCCAAGGTTGTTGATTATTTCAGTTCTTTGTTGATCGTTTTCTTTTTGTCTTTCATGATATCCCCCGTCTATTTCAATTACTAACTTTTCTTGATGACAATAAAAATCAGCAATATAAAAACTCTCTTTGCCGTTTAGATCATAGTATATGGGAAATTGCCTGTTAAACTTTTTCCCAATAAATTTTCTATTCCTTACATTTTCCCAAAATAATTTTTCAGCCGGTGTTGAATTTTTTCGCAACTCCCTACAAAGGTTTGTCGCTATTCGTCTTAATTTTGATTTTGAATTTAAGCTCATAATAATATTTAACTCATTCTAAAACCCACTCCGCCTGCCAAGAAAAGCGTGGGACAGCTCTTGGACTATTAAAAGCCCTTCTCTCTGGAGAGAAGGGTTTGGGATGAGTAGGTTTTTGTTGATGTAAAAAATTTTATTTCCTTCTTATTCATTCAAATACTCTAACAAATTTATTGATCACTTTACTTCAACGACTTTAAATATTTCAGGGAATGTTTCGCCGTCAAGGAGTATTTCGTAATCGGTGTAGTCTCTTGCGGGTTTAAACTGATCATTAGTTCTTTTCCAGGTTACTCTTTCAAAAAGTTCGTGAGCCGGTTTGTTACCAAGAGCATTATCATGTTTAAAGACAATTAATTTTCTTGTACTCATTAAACCGCGTGCAGCAGAGTGATCGTGTTCAAACATTTGCTGCATTGCATTCCAAAATAATTCAAGATCTTCTGTTGAAAAGCCGGTCTGCTCGGCAAGATGTGCCGAAATAAAACCATGAGCACGATATAGACCATAAGGCACTGTATATTTCCGACCCATTTCAGAACCACCTGTTTCTGCACGTTCTTCAGTGGTTTTTGCAACTCTTGTAATACTATGTTCAAGGGCAATTATCGGCTCAACAGATCTTGCAAAAGTCATTTGGATTGGACCACGAACTTGCCCTGCATTAGCTCCAGTACTCATAACAGCACCAAATGTTCTTACGTCAAAAAAATCTTCACACATTTTCTTGCGTCCCTTTGAGATTTCACTCCCCTGTGCTTCTCCCTTTTTATTCCTCTTCTTTCCGTCTTTTTCATCAGCGGGTATTTTTTCAAGATCTATCTCCAGTTTAGCGTAAGCATCAGAAATCAAGTTATTCAAAACAGCTTTTTCTTTAATGAAAATATCATAAGGTGCTTCGCACCTTTTAACTACTTGAACAAAATTTCGAACTTTTCTCTTTAAACAAACATCAGTTGTTAATCCCATTCCTGTTTCTGCATCAATTCTTGGTAAATTGCCTGCATCTGGATCACCGTTTGGATTACCATCTTTTACATCAAAAAAGAAAACAAAGTCATACCGATTATTAATTACAGCCATTTTATTGCTCCTTATTTTTTATTTAGATTTAATTTTCATTCTCGTTTTGATTCTTGTTTTTCTTACTTGTGAAGAAATCTTGTCGCTGATGGTAGTAACCAACGGAAAAATATGCTTGCTCATTAAGCGGAAGATGATTCGGAAATGATGAAAGTTCGGAGATTACTTCAGCAATAAGTTTTTCAAAAAATATTTTTCTTCCTGGCGTTAATTTTGGCATATGATGATTTTTTAATTTCAGTAATTGCGAAAATACTGCAACAGGGCTGCTAGATGCCGCTCCATAGAAGCGGTCTCGAATAGTCGTATTAATACCAGGGTTTGCTTCTTCTTGAATTTTTTCGAGAACTGCAAAAAGTCTGCCCATCCGGTAGCCCGAATTTGAATTAGTTAAATCGAGAGCCATTGTTATCTCCTTTTCTTGTAAGTTGTAAAATCTATTTTTCCGGTTAATGTATGCTTTCAAAATTGCAGCACGCGCGCGGTTAACATGCTGCTCTGCCCTTATACGCCTAATGCATTGATGCATTAAAGTTATTGGATAAGGTTTACCGTCAATAATACTTTCTATTACCGCACCGGCTAAATTTGGAGGAACATTTTCCATTTTATATTGAAGGGCTGTTGAAGATAAAATTTGATAAAGCGATAGATGCTGATACTCTTTAGGTCCGTGTACTATTGAAAAATCATCGAAGTGTTTTTTTATGTTTTCGCCGAATTCTTCAACAGTTTGAATCTTCCAAAAACGGACTGATATTCTTGCGGCATTGGGTGATAAACCTAAAACGTAAAAATAATTATCTCTTTCTTGAGGCAGCTTACCTGTATGTATTGCATCGTAGAGTGAACTGATAATTTCAACTCCTCTATCCGGATCATCTTCCTTGGCAGATTGTGTTGCAATAACCCATGAAAATAATTCTTCGGGATCAATTATTTGTGTTTCCTTTTCCACCCAAAAAACTATTGTTGAATCACTTATTATTTTTTTGTTAGTTCGAGAACTTAATAAATGTTTCAGTGCTGTGCTGAAAGCAGCTTCAGCTTTTATTGAAACTGGTGCATTAAATGCCTGTTCTTTCCCATAAGAATCAAACCCTGACTTTTTTTGGAAAGCGACGATTTTGGAATTGCTTTTTGAACCCAGAATTGGGGTTGCAGTATGTAAGCGAGATAATGGTTCAATATTTCCTGTAATTAAGCACTTGCCTACAATTGAGCTATTGTTTTCTTCTTCTATTTCATATAATGATTTTTGATAAGCAACTATCATTTCCCTTTGAGGAATAACTTCGGTATCTCCATTAAGCCTAAAAGTTAAATTACAGCCTGGAATTTTGGAACATTCTACCCAGTTTGTATGACCTTTAACATCTTCAGCATTATTTTTTTCATAAAACAATAATATTGCTTTTACTCCAATATCTTCTTTTAATCTTTGTGGTAATTCATTCAGAGATTTAACAAATACCTCGTTTTGTTTTTCTGCCATTTTAATTGAAGCCGAAGAAGAATCCTTGGGATGCTGTAACAAATAACCATAATGATCCCACAACAGAAAAGTTTTTTGCCAAGAGTTTTTACCCGAGCGCGCAATAGCTTTAGGCAGCAGGAATAACTTTCCCTTTTTCTTTTCTCTTAAATCAACAAGGTCAACAAATTCACCATCTGTATTAATTTCAATTAAAAATTTTATTTCTTTCAATTCAAATCCTTCAGCAGGCAAAGTTTCTTTTTTTCTTTCATAATATTCATACAGCGATTGCAATATCATTTTCTTATCTCCTCACTATTTATGTGGGGAATTTCAACAACTCCATTTTCAATTTTTGCTTGGAAAAACAATGGTTTCGGATCATTCAAATCTGTGAAGTCCATATCATAAAGCATATAACCAAGTTCTCTTGTTTCATCAATTGTTTCAATCTGTTCATCTTCATGATTTTTTATAAGACGAAAGTTGCAGCTAAACTCTCTAGTACCAAGATATGGCTGATTGAAACATTGTCCTTTGGTCGCACGGCGTTCAAAGATCGACAAATACTTGCCAGGCTTCTCATCTTTTCTAACAGTGTCTTGCTTTTCTTCCCATGCTTTTATTTCTTCTTTCATAAATTCTTTTTCGTTCGGCTCCCAAAGAAATTCAGGTGCCGCAGCATGCTCATTGTTCTTTCTTTTTTCTGTAGGAATGTATTCAAGCATTGCAAAAAAACGATATCTAACATCTTTGAGAAATAAACCTGCTCGCTGCTGGCGATAGTTTTCTATCATTATTCCTTCTTTACTTTTCGGACTCATCACCGTTCCCACTTCGTTTCTTCTAACCGAAACCCATTTGATTGGATTTAGTACTTCAATTTTTTTAACGTGCCATCGGATAGCGGGTTTCCAGAATATAGCCTCAAAGACAGCACGCACAGCCGATGGCGTAGGGACATCATAGCTTACACGTTCTACTTTCATCTCGGGTCTGGTAAAGCAAGCATAATCTCCCCAAACCTCGAGACAGAAGGGTTTGTAATTAATTTCGTTCATAATTTGCCTCATTTTTTAATAAATAATTTTTCAGTATCGAGTAGGAATTTAAGAGTACTATTCAAACAACACCATCTCCATAAATAAAATTACTTTCATTTACCATTAGTCCCAATCCTTTTACATATAAATTGGGATCATTCTGAACATAGTAACCATGGATTACCTCAATATAATTTTGAGGAATTTTTTCAAAAACATATTGAGGAACATTAACAATAAATCGCTGTAATTTTCTACCAAGATTTTTTGAGGGACCGGCATGGCGTAATTGGTTTATCAATTCTTCACTGCCATATCCGCTCTCTTCGTTTTTATACCAAACCACAATACTCTTTTGAGCCTTATCATCAATTAGATGAAAATCCTTTGAAAATGATCGAAACTTGAATTCAAAATTTTGTGAGTCTTTTACCAAGTGATCATAAAATCTTGGTTTGTCAAAAGTATTTAGATTTTTATAGAAGTAAGAAAAGTATTTCTTGTAAAGCAGAGGAGTTAATTCAAGATTGTTTGTATTACGGATTATTGATTTACCGGCATCTTCACCCTTACGCAGCAACCCGCGGGGTGCAGCTTTTGGTGGATTAAACACAACAACTTTTCCAATTTGACCTTGGTTTGCTAATTTATTTTCGCGGTTACATCGCCCGGCCGCTTGAGCAATTGAATCGAGCCCGGCAAGCGCACGGTAAACAACCGGAAAATCAATATCAACGCCTGCTTCAACAAGCTGTGTGCTTATAACTCTTATTGCTTCTCCTCTTTTCAATTTCAATTTTATTTTAGATATAATTTCGCTTCTTTCCTCGCCGCACATATAGCCTGAAAGATGAACAGTTTCTTCAGGCATAAGTGAATGCAACTCTCTACAATCATCTCTACGATTTACTATACATAAAACTTGATCGAAATTAATTAGTTCACTGGCTATTTCCGTCCATTCCTTTCGCAAATTCAAATCTTCAGGAAACGAAATTTCGACTCGTTCAAAGCTTTTGGATAGTGATTCCGGGTTATCAATAATGTGGCTGATATTTTTGATTCCTTCAATTTCATCAGGTTTACTTCCGATTGTTCCTTCAAGAGCAGGCTGGGTTGCTGTCATAAGTAAGACGGTAACGCTAAAATGCTCAACCAACCCCTTCAATACAGAAAGGATAGGTTTCAGGTATTCTGGTGGAATCATTTGTGCCTCGTCTAATATAATTATACTGTTAACAATGTTATGCAGTTTTCGACAAGGAGATGTTCTGCTCGCAAACAGTGATTCAAACAATTGAACATTTGTTGTTACAATAATTGGAGCATCCCAGTTTTCCGCTGCAAGCCTATTTTTTGTGGTTTCTTTTTCCGGATCAATATTACTGTGATGTTCAATAACTTGCTCCTCTCCGAACAATAGTTTTCCACTCTTTAATCTTTCTTGAATTTCTTTTTCATCATCGCTTCCATATTTAAACACCTTTGCAGTCTGTTCAATTATGCTTGTATATGGTATTGCCATAATAATTCGATCTTTATTGTGTTTAATAGCATGTTCGAGAGCAAATGCAATTGAAGATAAAGTTTTTCCACCGCCCGTTGGAACATTCAGCGAAAAAAAGCCGGGCGGCAATTCTGCCTTTTCTCTACACAGTTGTAAAATTTTGTGTCGTTTTTTATTGATTTCAGAATCAATTTTTTTTTCTTGCATGTAATCAACAAACTTTTCATTAAGTGCTTCCAGTGATAAATACTCACCTCGTACTTTATAATCCATATATTTTTCAGTATCGATAAAGTCAGCATCAACAAGAGAAGAAAACAGCATACGAATCCAAAGGTGAAGGTGCTCTGATGCTTTCTTATAGTCATTTTTTGATTTTGCGTTTGCGAATATTATTGGAGTAGATTCAGGTATTTTTTTGCTAATAAATTTCTGTGCTTCCGCAATTTTCTTAATTTCATTAAGGTCATCTGTGTTGAGTATTTTTCTCTTTTTAAATAAACGAGCATCAAGACCACCTACCCAATCATTTAAACCTGCATGATGCCCTGCTATTGTATAAGCGGCAATCCTTGCGGCAGGGGAATTATTAAACCGCTCAAATGCCAGCACAGCGCCGGGGGTACTATGATGAATAGACCCCTTTTGATTTTCGAGATGAGCATCTTCCGGATAGCCGGTTTCTCTTCTAATATAATTTTGCCAATCAGGGTGATACTTTCCTAGGTCATGCCAATATCCTATTAAATGTCCCCAATCTTCATTGTTAAATTTTTTTGAATACTTACCTGCTATTTTTCCAACTGAGTTAAGGTGGTTATTTAATAGGTGGGGAGCTACCCAGGTGCCATCGTTATTCTGTTTAACATGCGCAATAAAATCTTTAAACATTTCCGCCTCCTAGTTGGTCCTTCGGTATGTGACTCACATCTTTAGATGTTTCTCAAATATCATTTCAAAAATTTAAGTGCGTTATTTTAGCTGTTAAAAAAAATTATAACAAACCCTAAGCACTCATTCATCTCTTCATACAATATTCAATGGAATTTTTTCTTTTCTGCTGATGAATTTTTGAATCAACTTTTAATCGAACTTTTTTTTAGTGTGCAGCCGCAATAGATTAAAATCAAAATAATACTTTACGGTCAATAATTCAAATTTAGGATTTAGTAGATTTAAAGTTCTATACAAGCGAGAGATGGCAAAGAAATTTCTTTAAAATTCAAAACAAGCTTTAAATATAAACCTCCCCTTCTATTTTTAAGAGAAGGGGCTGGGGGATGAGTTATTTTTGTTGGGGTGCTGTGCAGCAAGCAGCGCTGCATTTTACATTAAACCCTCAAAACAATGCTTTATTATTAGATTTCGGTAATCTGCACTAAATATTCCGGCTTGGAGATCCCCAATTCATAAAAGGCAAATAATAAATAATAACCTTTTGTTTTCTTCACCTTCATACGGAACAGCTTCACCACTCACCTAATAATTAAGCACCGGTGCCAACCACTTCTCACATTCTTCAACGCTCATATTTTTACGTGCGGCATAATCTTGAACCTGGTCTTTACTTATTTTGCCTGTCGTAAAATATTTAGCATCAGGGTGAGCAATATAAATTAGCTTACACTTTACAGACCCAATTGAAATTCATTTCAACTATATTCTTCACTTCCTGATATTCATCTTCAATTGTTCTTTCATCATAATCTTCATGGAAAGTTTTTTTCAAACCTTCCTCCGTTAGGACTAAACTAACGTCTGGTTCAACACCAACATTCTTTAAACAATTTTTTGCACATTCAAGCGGGCAGCCGTCAATAACAATAATGGGTTTGCCGGATTGAGCCTTCTTCACTAAAGATTTTACTTTTCCGCCAACTCCGGCAACGCATGACATTTCAGCTACACCTTCTCTGTCTAATTTAACGGCTATATCATTTGCCATCTGTGCAATATTGCTGCAGCCGGAGCATGAATAAACCAAGGGCAGTTCTTTATAATTATTTTTATTCAATTTCATTTTTAAACTACTTTCTATGATCAGTGTAAAAATTATCTTTCCGGTGTTAACACGTTAGATCTTTTATCACTTTTAATTTTCTTTTAAATGATTACTCATGAAACGTATTTAACATTATGATCGACATTAATTATTACGGCTGAATAATTGTGAGAATAAATGTTGAATCTTCCAATGCTTCAACATCATGTGGAATTGTCTTTTCCAAAACAATCATCCCATTAGCTTTAGCATTAACTTTGTCATCGCCAATAATAAAATTAATATTTCCCGATAGCACCAAAACTGTTATTGGTCCTTCTACTTTATGTTCAAGTAATGAGGCACCTTTTCGCAGCGATATTAACACTACCCGCAATTTCGGATTTTTCTGAAGTGTAACAGCATTACGGTCACCGTTTAGCCAGCCGGGTTCTTTTAATAATTTTTCTATCTCTTCATTAATTGAGAAACTCAGCATCGGTGCTCTGAGTTGTCTTTCTCCCAAACTTTCTCTATTTGATTTAGCCATTTTACAACTCCATACTTTTAATTATTTCAAAAATATTTATTACCTAGTCATGTTCCATCAAGCAATTGTTATCAGCGTAAACTCCTCTATAATTTTGATGGTTATGATTTATCCATCTCGTCCATAGCTATACCGGCGTGGGCGTAAGCTGCTCCTGCACGCATTTCGGCGGCTATCCAAATCGCTTCCATTATTTCTTCTTTGCTTGCACCTTTTTGCATAGCCTGTTTAGTATGCGCCTTTATGCAATAGGGACATTGTGTTATGTGTGCAGATGCAACAGCAATAAGCTGTTTTGTCTTTTGAGAAAGCGCGCCTTCTTCAAATACTGTTTTACTAAAATTTCTCCACGCCTTAATATTGTTAGGAGCTAAAGCTGCTTTCTTATCATTCAATTCTTTACTTGCAATAGGATATAAGTCTTCGTTTTTCATAATGGATACCTTAACAATAGTTTAATTCATAAATATGTTTTTAATATTGAATGTGCAGTATTAAATTACACTTGTTTATTCAACTTTAGACTCAACTAAAATTCTTCCTTAACAACTGCTTCTTTATCTACATTCAAATTTGCCAACTGTTTCTCTAAAGCATCCATCATCGGCGGAGGTCCGCAGAGGTAAAAGGTTTTACTAAAATCATCAACAGACGATTTTAGAAATTCTTCAGTGATAAATCCATTAGCATAGCCATCTACTTTTTCATCGGATAAAATATTTATAAAATTATTTTCTAGTAAATCTTCAAACTCAGTTTTATGAATTATATCATCTTTAGTTTTATTGGCGAAAATTAGTTTGTTGTTGTCAATTTTATTTTTTGATTTTAAGTCTCTAAGAATCGCAATAAATGGTGTTACACCGGCGCCGCCTGCTATAAAAGTTCCTTCGCCTTTATATTCTATTGCCCCCCATGGTTCGCTGATAATAAGTTCGTCACCGGTTTTTAGTTTATCAATCTCTTTTGTAACGCCGTTATGGTCGTGATAAATTTTTATAGTAAACTCAAGGTAATCCCATTCATTCAAGCCGGTAAAGGTAAAGGAGCGTTTTTGTTCAATATAACCGGGCTTGTTTATTGCAACATCAGCTGCCTGCCCCGGAGTAAAGCTAAACCCTTCCGGTTTTTCTAACTTTAATAATTTTACATCGTGAGTAACATTTTCAATTTCGAGTATTTTAACTTTGTGATCACTCATTGGGAATCTCCTAAATTTTGATTAATAAACTAACCTATATCTTATTGATGTATTTAAAGTCTTTGGTTCTCGTATCATAATTCATTCATATTATTTTTTCTTTAAAAACTCTCTTAATACATATTGTAATATTCCGCCGTTTTTATAGTATTCTATTTCAATTTTAGAATCGAGTCTTGCAATAACATTGAATTCTTTTTTAATCTTTCCCTTTTTGTTTACTGTTACTTTCAATTTTTTATTCGGAACTAAATCTTCTTCTAACCCAACAATGGTATAGTCTTCATCGCCAGTTAAAGAGAGGGTATTACAATTTTGGTCATCTTCAAATTTTAACGGCAGCACTCCCATACCCACTAAATTACTTCTATGGATTCTCTCAAAACTTTCTGCAATGATAGCTTTAACACCCAATAATGAAACACCTTTTGCAGCCCAGTCGCGTGATGAACCGCTGCCGTACTCTTTACCGGCGAGAATAATTAATGGTGTATTATCCTTTTTATATTTCATTGCGGCATCAAATATCGTCATGGTTTTACCATCGGGGTGATAGATAGTCCAGCCGCCCTCTTTATCAACTAATAGATTTTTTAATCGAACATTTGCAAATGTACCCCTAACCATTACTTCATGGTTTCCTCTTCTTGATCCGTATGAATTGAAGTCCGCTTTTTTAATTCCGTTCTTTTTAAGATAAATGCCCGCGGGTGAATCTTCTGCGATTGCACCAGCAGGTGACACATGATCGGTAGTAACAGAATCGCCAAGCTTTAATAAAACTGAGGCTGAGTTAATATTAGAAATTTCTTCCGGCTGTTCTGAAATATTCTTAAAGAAAGGTGTTTCTTTAATGTAGGTTGAATTTTTACTCCAATTATAGATTTCACTTTTTGAGTCTTTAAGTGACGCCCAGTGCTCATCACCCTTGAATACACTCGCATAATTTTTTTTATAATCTTTTGAATCAAGAACCTGATTCATTACAGATTGAATTTCTTCCTGCGCGGGCAAAATATCTTTTAAGTAAACAGGTTTAAAATTCGGATCAAAACCAAGCGGTTCTTTTTCTAAATCAATATCAATTCTGCCTGCTATTGCAAAAGCCACCACCAGCATTGGGGAAGTTAAAAAGTTCATTTTAATAAGCGGGTGTATGCGCGCTTCAAAATTTCTGTTGCCCGAAAGAATTGATGCGGTTACAAGATTATTTTTAATAACTGCTTTACTAATGTGCGGAGGTAATTGCCCGCTGTTGCCTATACATGTAGTGCAGCCGTATCCAACTAAATGAAATCCTAAGGATTCTAGAAAAGGTTTTAATTGAGCTTTTTCTAAATACTTAGTAACAACTTTTGAACCGGGAGCTAAACTTGTTTTTACCCATGGTTTTGTAGTCAGTCCTTTTTCAACAGCTTTTTTTGCCGCAAGTCCGGCTCCTATCATTACACTCGGGTTAGATGTATTTGTGCAGCTTGTTATAGCGGCAATAACAATCGAACCATCACTTAAAAGAAATTCAGAGTTATCGACTTTTATACTCACACTCTTTAAGCCGTTTTTCTTTTGCCGGGCTTTTATTTCCGCACCAATTTTTTCAAGCATTTTTTTATCGGGATAATCAACCGAGTCCCAAATTTGCCCGCCTTCGTTTAACCATCTCTGTTCAGCTCTTTCTTCTAATGTTAAATATTCTCTTTCATAACTTTCTTTAAGAACATCTATAAACTTATCCTTAGCATCCGATAAACGAATTTTATCCTGAGGTCTTTTGGGTCCGGCAATTGAAGGCTGAATATTATTTAAGTTCAATTTTACAATTTTTGTGTATTTAATTTTATCTTCATTTTTCCGCCACAATAAATTTGCCTTCAAATATTTTTCAACAGTACTAATATGCTGTTCGCTTCTTCCTGTGACTTCTAAGTACTCAAGTGTTTTTTTATCGGGAGGAAAATATGTAACGGTACATCCAAATTCGGGCGACATGTTTGAAATTGTAGCACGATCGGGAACAGTAAGGTTATCTAATCCATCACCAAATACTTCAACAAATTTTCCAACTACTCCTTCTTTTCTTAAAAGCTCGGCAATAGATAAAACTAAATCGGTAGATGTAGTTCCTTCTTTTAATTTGCCCGAAAGCCTTAATCCGATAACCTCGGGCAGCATAATATAAATGGGTTGACCAAGCATTGCGGCTTCGGCTTCAATTCCGCCAACGCCCCAGCCTACTACTCCAATTCCGTTAACCATTGGTGTATGAGAGTCTGTTCCCACTAGAGTATCGGGGAATGCAGTGCCGTTCTTTATAGTTACAACATTTGCTAAATATTCCAAGTTTACCTGGTGGCAAATACCCATACCGGGAGGAAGAACTTTAAAATTTTTAAATGATGAATCTGCCCATTTTAAAAGGGAATATCTTTCTCTATTCCGCTTATATTCCATCTCAACATTTTTCTCGTATGAATAATCGGTGCCAAAATAATCAACCTGAACCGAGTGATCGATAATTAAATCTACCGGTATTTGCGGATTTATTTTATCGGAGTTTTTACCTTTACGCTCAACTTCGGATCTGATAGAAGCAATATCTACAACGGATGGAACGCCGGTAAAATCCTGCATTAAAACTCTTGCCGGCAAATATGGTATCTCTTTTGCCTGCGGTTTCGGTTTCCAGTTTAATATTGTTTGAAGATGTTCTTCGGTTACATTAAATCCATTATAATTGCGAATAACATTTTCAAGTAAAATGCGGATAGTAAAAGGGAGCTTTTCGATATTGTAATCTTCATTATGAAAATCATTTAAACTATGGTATTTAATAGTTTTTGAAGAACTGGTTATAGTTCTGGTTTTGCTAACTATTTCGGCGATACTTTTTTTTCTCTTTTTCATAAAATCTTTCTTTTATATTGGAAGTTGTGTACTTCCTTTATATTACAAAATTTCTGAGTAAATATCTTTTAAGCACCGCAGCATTATTGTGTTCTTCATCTTTAGCAGCATAAACAAGTGTAATATTAACTTTTCCTTTACTTAGAATTTCTTCACACAAATCATTTTTATCTTTAAGTTCAGCCGAATATTTTTCTTTAAACTCATTCCATTTATTAGGATCATGACCAAACCATTTACGCAAATTATCAGAAGGTGCGATTTCTTTTATCCAAAAATCAATTTTAGCTTTTTCCTTTTTAATTCCTCTCGGATAAAGCCGGTCAATCAAAATTCTTGCACCATCTTGCTTGCTGTACTCATCATAAACTCGTTTTATTTTTATTCTCTTTTTCAAAATTCAGCAGCTTCAAATATTCTTAAATAGTAAGTGATTTTTCAATTATAACTTTCCACTCATTGGGTCCCTCTTTTAAAGGAACCCAATGGAAACTTCCTCTCGTTTTAGAAAATAATTTATAGTATAATTTTTTCGGATCAGATTTTGTTAATAGAGCAATTTCATCACCTTCATTTATTTTTTTATAAGTATTAAATATTTTTTCAGCTTCATAATCACCTTGATTTAGCCTGTGATCGAAAGTAATTTTATTTATAGCCATGTTAATACCTCATAAATATTAGTCTTGTATAATTTCTATGTCAGCCTTTGTTCGTATTCAATAGCTTTCGGGAACAAAATATTATTCTCTAAATGAATATGCAGATGCAGGTCATCTTGGAATTCTTTAAGAAGAGAGAATGCAACCCGATAAGTATTACAGCCGTCATCGGGCACTGTGTAATTGTTAGATATTTCCGCAATTTTTTTAAATCGTTCTCCTTCAGTGTCATGCTCACTCATCATTAGTTGAATTGGATTCTGCACAGAACCGAATTGCGGCGAATCTACTTTTTCATTTTTTTGTTTTGCCGCTGCCATTTTTCTTATATGGGGAAATAAAATCAGCTCTTCTTTTTTCATGTGCATTGCCAGTTCTCCGGCAGATTGATTGAATTGTTCATTTATTTCAAAAAGTTCGGGGTGATTTTCACCATGCACTTTACAGAGCTTTGCAAGATATTGTTTTAGCTCAGGTGTTTTTGCCTCAACATAGCGGTGATGTTTCTTTTCAATGTAGTCTGCTAACAAGTCAATTTCCCATGAATCAAAATCTACCGAACCATTATTGTTTCGTTTTGTAACAGAATCGAGCTCTGCAATTATTTTATCGGAATCTATATTTTTCGCAGTCAGTACATCATTAAAATTTCTACCTCCGTTACAGCAAAAATCAATTTTGTAAGATTTAAATATTTCTGCTGTGCGGTAATCTTCTGTAACAATTTCTGCAACTGTTTTTTTCAATAATTCGTTCACTGATACTCCTTTAATTTGTTGTTATGTTTATTCGTTATTTTCGTTTAATTGAAGCCATTGGACACACTGCACTGCATTTAGGTACAGTAAAATTTTCACATTCATCGCAAATAAATGATGCGATGTAGTAATGAACCGAAGAAATTGCGTCATGAGTTTTACCTTCAAATTTGTATTTTTTATTCGGTTCATAAATTGCATCCTCCGGGCATTCGAGTACACATGCGCCGCAGTTAATGCATTCGTTTGTAATGTAATATCCCATTAAAATTTTTCTCCTCTTGCTTCTCTTATTTTACTGCCTACCGGTCTTATTCTTCCCCAAATAGAATAGAAAAATACTATCATCCCAATAACTTGTAACGCAGATGTAATTGAAATGAGGATATCAAAATCGCTAATCCAGAACAGCCCTTTAATAGTTTGAAATATAAACCTTAAACTAGTTGAAAGAGTCATCAGCCAATAAGTTACAAGTATCAAATCGGGGTTATATTTTTTATCTGTTTTATTCGGGCGCGGAAAAAACCAAAGTGCAACTCCCATAATCATCATCATAACGGAGCCTACTAAAATAACATGCGTATGTGCCGAAAGGAGTTCGGGGCTATAGCCGGTTTTAGCAATATACTTTGTGTACGACATATAGAGTCCGGTTAAAATACCAAGCACCAAAAATGCTATACTTGTTTTTACAAAATATCTAACAGTTGTAAACATAATAATCCTCTCACATTCCCAGCTGCTGTTTGGCTTCGTCAGTCATTAGATCGGGCGTCCAGGGCGGCTGCCAAACCAGATTAATAATTACATCCTTATCAGGGGAAAACTGTTTAACGGCGTTTTCTGCCCACCGGGTAATGCTATCGTGCATTGGGCAGCCCGGCGTTGTTAATGTCATTGTAACTGTAATGCTGTTTTCTGTTTCTTTTATTCCGTAAACTAAACCTAAGTCAACAATGTTCAATCCTATCTCAGGATCAATAACATCTTTTAACACATTAAATATTTTTTCGTTGTTGTTCATAATTTTATTTTTTAAAAATTGTAATCATATTAAATAAAAAAATAATTGAGCTTAAAAACATAATTGTAAAAGAGACAAAAACTAACGCGCTGATATTAAAAGTAAGTGAAGAAATAATACCGATAAGCGCTGTTAACATTAAGTAAAACCCAATGTAAGCATACTTTTCATTAAACATTTCTTTCAGCAGCGGCACTTTTTCTAACCCAACTTTACTGCTGTATTTATGATACCAAACTAAAAAAGGAACAATTTTATACATTTGCCCGACAATTAAAAATGAGACAAAACCAAATACAATTAAGCTGCCGTAAATTAATGTTAAGTTGGTAACATTATTATAATCTATAATTGAAATTATTAAGCCCAGCAAAGTTACAATAGCTAACACAATATATGAGGTTACTGAAAATTTTATCCCGACATCAAATTTTTTTCGTAACCTCTTTTTAAAGATTAAACTTATTTGATAAAGAAAAATATAAATACCGGCTGCTATTAATATTGAAAACAGATAAAATAAAACCCCTGTATTTTGATAATGCATCACCGTTGAAAGTCCAAGCAAACCGGCGTTAATTAGTATGAAAGCCCACCATCCGCTTTTAAGAGAATAACCGTGTGAAAGAGTAAACATTGGAATAAGTTTAAATGAAACCCCCATAATTACCATTGAAACCCAGCCGATAAAAGCGAGGTGCACATGAAGGTTTAAGTAGTTAAGATGATTTGCTTTGATGTAAGGGTGAAATAGATTTATTGCAAGCAGCAAGCCGGCAATTGCAGTAACAAAAAAATAAAAAATAGCAGCACTTAAATAGTACCCTGTAAGATTCCACTTTTTTACTCTTAATAATGTAGCTATTGAATTATAAGAAAAAAGCAGCATTGCAATATTTAAAATTACAGCAGAACTAATCATAATTTTACTGCTTCCGAAATCAAAAAAACTGTAAACGAAACCAATAATTCCTATTGTAAAAATCCAGAATTGAATTTCAGCTAATTTTTCTGAGTGGAGTTTAACCTCAAGCACTACCGGTATTAGCTGAAACAAGGCTCCGAAAATTATCATTGTAATCCAGCCCAAAGTTGCAATGTGCGTTAAAGCCAAAATAATTGGTTTAAAATGAAAGCCTGAAAAACTATCATAATTAATTAACATCAGCAGGTTAAGCAGCACAAAAGAAAAAATTGCCGTTATAAAATATTTAGCAACTATTTTAAACGGCGGTGCATAAGATGATGTTATTGAGTTAATCTGATTCATTTTTCGTTTATTATTTTTTTGTAATTATCACCTTGTAATAATTTTCTTCCATTTTATTTGATACAGCCTGGTAACCTCTTTCTTCAAGTTTAGGATATAGCATCATCGGCTCGCGATGATGATGAACGAGCAAAATAGTTTTATTATCAACCCGGGGCAGTGTCTCTAAAATCTTAATCATTGGTTCCGGAGGTCCAAGTTCTCTTACATCAATTTCTATTACATTTGTTACATCATTTTCATGCTTATCTTGTTCATCCTCAGTCTCTACCTTATTCTTTGCTGCAGCTTCAGATATAAAGAAGTAAACCTTAAAAACATTTTCATCTTTTTCCGTAAAATGATCAAACCCTTTTTTCTCTAACACCGAGTAGAGCGGAATCGGCTCAAAAGAATTTATGAGTAAGAACATCTTTTCATTTCCTAACTCTTTAATAAAATTCATTATATCTAAAAACGGGTCTTTACCCGAATCAATAATTGGTCTTACATCTAATGTTTTTAAGCTCTGTTCATCGGCATCCTTCAAAAAATCCGGTTTGTCATTTTCAATATTCTTTTTCTCTTCATCAACAATTTCTTCGCTCTCAACTTTATCTAAATCAATATTAATGGAGCTATTCAGTTTTTTGACAAGAGATTCAAGATCAACATCGGCGATTTTTGCTGCTTGTTCAACTGTTACTCTGGATGCGAAAGTTTTACGCAATATATTGTTATTAAGTTTGTTAAAATGCGGACTCGCCTCTAAGAGTACATCAAGAGTCTGCGGGTGCGCATTAAGCATTTTTGATATTTTGGTATCTTTTGAAATCACTCTGTTGTCTTTTATACTTTAGAAATATTAACTCGCCAAACTTCAGGTCCTTTTTCAACATACTCCCAACCGAACTGATTTGGTCGTTCAGCATTGAATTGATAATAGAGCGGCATTGGATCATGATCATTAATTAGTTGAAATGTTTCGCCATTGTTGAGGTTATCAAACTCGGCAAAAATTGTTGGATGTTTTTCTCGCGGCTGAATTGGGCGAATATCTAATTGTTTATGTGACATTGTGCTTCCTATTTTATTAGTGAAAAATAATAATAGAAAGCTAACAACTATAAAAAAGGATTTCCTTGACTTAAGTCAGTTTTGAACATTATAATTATATAGGTCCAAAACAGATTTTGGCACGCAGCTTAATGAAGAATATCCTGTCTATCTGCAAAGTCTGATTTTATAATGCCGGATTTTATTCACATAAAATATAATTCTAAGTTTTTTATTACTCCGGATACAAATTAATTTTTGTTTATTCTAATTTTATGAACTTGTTCGGGCTTTATCAATCTTGAATTATTACCCCAACTCGATCTTTCATGATTTATTACAGCGGCAACCTCCTCATCGGATAATTGATCAGCCATGCCGGGCATTGGTGTATTATACTTAACTCCATTTATTGTTTTACCGTTCAAACCAAAAAGTATTGTTTTTATCTGCTCAGATGGATCATCCGAAAGCACTACATCATTTCCCACCAAAGATGGGAAAACCTTCGGCAAACCTTGTCCATTTTCCTGATGGCAGCTTGAACAGCTTTTTCTGTAAATTTCCGCCCCGTTAATTGATGATATATTTGAAATACCTATATTATCAGAGGGCAAAATTTCCGCACTTCTGTAAGTAGGCGTATTTGCATATTGCTGAGAAGGGTTCCATTGATTTATAAAATAAAACATACTCCATGCAGCAATACTAATAAATATAATCCACATCCATGTAGGAATTGGAGCGGGAGTTTCTGCTCTATTGGGTTCCCAATTTTCCTGGTAAGCACCCCCGAATGAATTTAAAATTAATTTTAACTTTCCTTCAACAACATCATTTTCTTTTAACCCGTCAACGGCAATTCCCGGTCCATTTCTAACAACAAAATTTATTTTTTTTACCGATCTTTTATTACCCGCATCAAGAGCAATAAATTTAATAGTATGTTCACCATCTTCAAGCATAGAAGTATCAAGTTCCATTTGAGCGGGCGGTTTATATGTAGCTATCGGTTCATTATCCGCATCAAGGTAAACTTCAATTTTACTATATTCATTTTGTTCCATGTTTATAAATCCAATAAAATTTTTCTTTTTATATGCTCCTTAGATTTTTCTTTAGGTTTAATCATAAACTTAAAAGTCAGAAGCGAAACAAATGCTACAACAAGAAGTGAAAATCCATAGACCAAATAAAATATAAATGCATTAGCCGGTTCATTTACATCACCGAAACTTTCCGGCAGCGAGCACGATTGAACTAGCATATAACCTATAACTTGCATTGCAATAATCATTTTCTCTCTGCCCTAATCATTTTTACATCCTCAGCAGTGACCTCAGAACCGTTATTACCCCAGTTAGTTCTTTCGTAATTTATTATAGCGGCAATTTCTTCATCGGAAAAATTTTCTGCCTGTGCAGGCATTTCGGAGGTATATTCAACTCCATCAATAACTTTACCCTTACTTCCGAAAAGAACTATTCTTATATGTTCTTCCGCATTATCTGAATCGACTACTGCCGAGTTTTTAAGCGGAGGAAATATAGAAGGAATCCCTTCTCCGTTTTGCTGGTGACAGCTTGCACAACTTGAGTTATAAAGATTTTGCCCCATAGTTCCCGAAGAGTTTTTATCCG
This sequence comes from Ignavibacteriota bacterium, assembly GCA_013112585.1. Classification (GTDB taxonomy): domain Bacteria; phylum Bacteroidota; class Ignavibacteria; order Ignavibacteriales; family Melioribacteraceae; genus IGN16. The sequence goes on from JABFGH010000012.1 coordinate 130,216, forward strand.
CCGAACTAAACAATTCACTATTGTTAAGCCCTTTAATTGGAGCTTGTTTTAAGTAAAGCAGGTACGCTACTAAATTTTCGGCATCTTCGGTTGCAATTACTTTTCCTTCTTTGGGTGCAGTATCGGGCGGCAAAGAAATTACAACATCGTTTTCGCCTACACTATCCTTTATTTCAAACAGCCAGGGATAAGCCTGCATAATTGAAGATTTAACAACCGCCCTTGGATTATACAAATGAATGTAATGCCAGGATTTACTCGGCTGCCTGTTTCCTATATTGCTTAAGTCTGGTCCGGTTCTTTCACTGCCAAGCACGGCGGGAGTCATTCTTAAATCATCAAGCGGTTTTAGATATGCATAGTCGCCCGGTGCCGAAGGTCTGCCGAAAATCAAATCGCTTTCTAAGGGGCGCACTTGCTGGGTGTGACAATACAAACAGCCTTCCGATACATATACCCCAAGTCCTTTAAATTCTTCAGGAGTCATAGGCTTTAAACCGGGAGTCGGCTCAATTTCATTTAAATTATATGCCGGTGCAATTGCAATTATTATTGATAGAAAAACAAATCCCCAAAACACAACATTAAAAAGAAGTTTATGATTTTCATGAAAATTTAGCTTCATACCGATTCCTCTGCTGTCTCTAAAACAAAATCTTTATTACTTGCAGGCTGCATTTTGAAAATGTTAAAAGCGAACACCAAATGAGCAATAAACATAAGAGTTCCGCCCACGGCACGCCAAAGCCAATAAGGAGCCATTAGTTCTACAGAGTTTATAAATGGCAAACCATCAATCCATGATTGACCTTGAAGAGTTCCGCCAATCATTAAAGCAAAACCGTATATTAATAATCCTATAAGTGCAAACCAGAAGTGTATGCCTACTAGTATATGCGATGGCTCGTTACCTGTTAAGCGGGGCATTAGCGCATAGATGCCTCCCCATATCAAGAAAACAACAAAGCCGTACATTGTAAGATGAGAATGTGCTACAGTGAAATTTGTAAAATGCCAAATTTTATTTAATGAGCGAAGGGCTTCTAATGAACCTTGCCCTGAAGCTAAAAAGTAAAATATTACACCCACAAGTATATACGGAAGCGAATAACTTTTTGCAATGGTTCTGAAACTTCCTTTCATTGTTAGGAGAAAATTTGCCGTGCCCGCAAATAATGTTACAAACATTCCAAAACTAAAAACTATTGCTACCGTTTGAAGCCACCATGGAATTGGTGCAAACACAAAATGATGAGCGCCGATTAAGGAATAGAAAACCATTTGAGTCCAGAACGCCAGCACGCCAAGCGAATAAGAATAAATTGGTTTGTTAAGGAGCTTTGGAAGAAAGTAATAGGTGAGTCCTAATACTAATGGTGTAAACCACATTCCTACTCCCATGTGCATATAATAACCTTGAATTATGGTTTCGCCCAGACTGTTTTGGTAAAAAGGTAAATAAGCAATTACTACTACTACCATTGTCCATATAAAGGCTGCAAGTATGTACCAATTTGAAAGATATATTTCTCTAGTTTTTCTTGCGGCAACTGTTTTATATAGATTGAGCAAATTAGCTCCTATGCCCAAAGCAAATAGTAACATTACGGGCCAGGTAAACTCTCTGTATTCCTGCCCGCCGTTATTTATACCGAGAAATAAACTAATAACTCCTAACAGTACGGAGAGATTTATTACATACAGTGCCTGGCGGCTTAGCAATAAATTATAAAGACGATTCTGACTTGTTCTTGGAACGACGTAAAGCGCAAGCCCAATCATTGAAAGTGAAGTCCACCCCCAAAACACAACATTAGTATGAATTGGACGCAGCCTGCCGAATGATAACCATGCAGTGTTTCCCCAATCAGGGTAAATAAATTTAAGCCCAAGAAACAGACCAACAAAAGATCCAAAAATTAGCCAGGCGGTTGCCGATAAAAGGTAGTGGTATATTAGCTTTGTTAATCGACTATCTTCATCAATTATTTCATCTATTTTACTTTTTGAAACAGTGATTGGTCTTGTTAACTCCACAAGAATTTACCTTTCTAAATTTTTTTACTATAAAAATCAAGAATTACGTTTATTTGTTACTTGTTTTAAAATTGGCATTAGTTAAAAAGAATAAAATGACTTAAGTCAAATTGCGTATGAATGTTTTTCAAAAATGTAGTAGAAACTTTACCTTTGTCGAGTTTTGAAAAACTTAACTTCTGGTCTTGTAATGTTCGGGAGTTCAATTCAGGCTAACTTTAAAGGGTTGCGAAGTAGTCGAATATAAATAGCCATAGATGATACTTATGGAATAAAATTAATTGCAGCGAACAGCAACCCGGAAGGGGTTGAATAATGATTGAAAAAATAATGAGAGCTGCTTTATGAGAATTTTTTGTTGAACCGCTCTGCGGTTCGATGTTATTTTTTATTAAATTTTCTACAAACATTTAACCCCTAACGGGGTTAACTACTTCGGGGTAATTTTGCTGGACTACGAAGTAGTCGAATATAAATAGCCATAGGTGGAACCTGTGGCATAAAATTAATTACAGTGAACAGCAACCCCAACGGGGTTGAAGAATATTTACTTTTATAATGAAAGATTAGCTCTTTATTGCAAGCAGAAGCTTTTTGACAAAGTTAACTTTTTTGACTAAAGTCATGTGTTTCCTTTTCAATCTTATGTAGTTTTTTTTGATAAGTAGTTATAATATTTTAAAGGAGTAGAAAATGAGATTGAATTGGTATAAAGCAGTACCCAATATTTATAAAGCGATGTTAGAATTGCAAAAAGCATCCGAAGAAACTAAACTTGATAAAAAATTATTAGAGTTGATAAAAATCAGAGCGTCTCAAATAAACGGCTGTGCTCACTGTCTCGAAATGCACACAAAGGATGCCGCCGCACTTGGAGAAAATGAACTTCGTATTCATCTGCTTTCCGCATGGCGCGAAGCACCGGTTTATTCAGAGCGCGAAAAAGCAGCCCTTGCTTTGTGTGAAAGCTTAACATTAATATCTCACGCAGGTGTGCCGGATAGTGTTTATGATGAAGCCGCCGGTATATTTTCCAGCAAGGAGTTAGTGGAGCTTACGCTGGCAATTATTGCAATTAATGGATGGAACAGGCTTGCGGTGGGTTTTAAATCGGAAGTCGGTAATTATGTTTCTACTTATAACAAATAAAGGTAACAGGATATAGAATGGATAATTATGAAGTAAAGATTATCAGCAACACGAAAATTGCACACAACACAAATAAGATAAAGGTGGAAAAACCAGCCGGATATAAATTTATTCCCGGACAGGGCGCTTATGTTTCTATCAATACGCAAGACTTGAAAAATGAGGAAAGACCGTTTTCATTTACGGGACTGCCCGAATGGAAAGAACTGGAATTTATTATAAAGTCTTATGAAAAAGATAATGAGATAACGAACAAATTAAATAAACTAAAGCCGGGTAGTGAACTGTTAATTGGAAAAGCGTGGGGGGATATTAAGTACAAGGGAATGGGAATGTTCATTGCCGGCGGAACCGGAATAACTCCATTCATTTCAATTTTAAGAGACTTAAAGCAGAAGAATAATTTAGCCGGCAACTCGCTAATCTACTTAAATAAAACCGAAAGTGATATTATTTTAAAAGATGAATTGGAAGAGATGCTGGGCAGTGAAGCAGCTTTTTTGTTAAGCAGAGAAAAAAACAATAAGTATTTCCATGGCAGAATTGACGAGTTGGTTCTGAGAATGTTCATAGTCGATTATGTAAGAGATTTTTATGTTTGCGGACCGGAGGCTTTTGTAAAAGATATTACTTCGATGCTAAAAGAATTAGGCGCAGATGCTGATTCTATTATTTTTGAAGATACATCTCTTGTTGATAATTTTAACTTGTAAGAATTAGTGAGGGCAATAAATTAATAGGTTGATAAAACTATTTACTATTCGGCATTCCACAAAATGTTTTAAAGAATTTATAAAAGTAATCGGTATTTATTTTTGATTTACTTTGCAAGCTCTTTCAACTTATGCAAATCGTTTATAAAAATATTTTTGCCGCTTATTCTTATAATTCCGCTATCCTGAAATCTCTTAAAAGTTCTAGATAGAGTTTCAGTAATTGTACCCAGGTAAGGTGCAAGTGTAGATTTTGGAATGGAAAGTTTTAAAAATGGTTCGGGTAAATTTTCCGTTTTATTGTTTTCAATTTCCGTTAATAAATATTTTGCAAGTCTATTTTTCACTTCTTTGATTGTTAAATCTTCAACCTGAACAATAAGTGATTTTAACCGTTTAGCAAAACCGGCTAACATTTTTAATGATATATCGGGTTCCTCTTTTATCAGATTTATAAATCCATCTTTCGGCACAAATAAAAGAATGCACTCTTCAAGAGTTTCGGCACTAACGGGATAGTTGTTTCCCTCAAATAAAGGAATATCTGCGAAAACGTTGAACGGCTTTATTATATGAAAAACTGATTCCTTCCCATCGATTGAGGTTTTAAAAATTTTCACTGAACCTTTCAACTGAATGTAAAAACCCCTGTAAAAATCGCCCTCGTTAAAAATAATTTTATGAGCAGGAATTTTTTCTATTTTGCTAACGGCGGTTATTTTGCGCAAATGTTCAATACTCAATTCAGAAAAAAGTGGAATTGACCGTAGAGTTTCTTTGCTGTTCTGGTTATTCATAAAAAATTAAAAAATCTTAAAGTATCTATTTTTGATACACTTAAAATAAGCTAAGTTTCATTAAATATTAAAATAAGTTAACAATATTATATCAGATAAAACTTTCTAAGTTTTGTTCCGGCATCTGTTTTTATAAACCGCCGGTTTATCTCTGCTATAGTTAACTGACTTAATTTGCGTTTAAATTACCAATAGCCGGTAATGAATTTATTTTCTCTTCAGGTTATTGTTAAAATCTCCTTCCTTTCCCTTAACATAAAAAGACATATCAATAACTTTAACCATCAACAAATTACCTTTATTTTGTTTATCTTTCTCACCAAAAATTAACAAACTGAAAGCTATTAATGGATCCTCTTATTGGTAATGATGCTGTTGTATTCGGCGTACTGCTCTTAATTCTTGCATTTATTTTTCACACATCATATAGCAAAAATAAATATTGGAAAAAATTCTATACATTTATTCCGGCGTTGTTGTTATGCTATTTTGTACCCGGACTGCTTAATACATTCGGTATTATCTCCGGTGAAAATTCAAAACTCTATTTTGTTGCCACCAGATATTTCCTTCCGGCAAGTTTGGTTCTTCTTACACTGAGTATTGATTTGAAAGGTCTTATAAAGCTTGGACCAAAAGCTATTATAATGACACTGACAGGCACTTTGGGCATCGTGCTTGGCGGACCAATATCAATTATAATCGTTTCAATTTTTAGTCCAGAAACAGTTGGCGGAGCCGGGGCAGATGCGGTTTGGCGGGGACTTGCAACTATTGCCGGCGATTGGATTGGCGGCGGAGCTAATCAAACTGCAATGCTTGAGGTATTTGGCGCCAGCGAACAATTGTTTTCTCAAATGATAACGGTTAGTATTATTGTGGGATACTTATGGATGGGAGTACTGCTTTATGGTGCGGGAATAAAAACTAAGCTGGATAGTTGGCTTAAAGCAGATTCAAGCTCAATTGATCAAGTTCAGAAAAGAATTGAGAATTATAATTTTAGCATTCAAAAATATATTACAACACCGGCACTAATTAAAATTTTGGCAGCAGCTTTTGGAGTTACTGCTGCTGCTCATCTTGGTGCGGATATAATTGCTCCTTACTTTGAAGAAAACTTCCCTGTTCTAAAAAGATTCAGTTTAACATCCGGGTTTTTCTGGATTGTAATTATTGCAACTACCGGCGGTTTAATTTTATCATTTACTAAACTGCGTGATCTTGAAGGAAGCGGGGCTTCAAAAATCGGCAGTGCATTCCTTTATATATTGGTGGCAGTAATTGGTATGAGCATGGATATTACAGCTATACTTCACAATCCGGGGCTTTTTATTGTTGCTGTAATTTGGATTTTATTTCATGTTTCAGTTTTGCTGATTGTCGGAAAGCTTATTAAGTCGCCTTACTTTTTTATTGCCGTAGGCAGTATGGCAAATATAGGCGGGGCTGCATCTGCACCTATTGTGGCTTCATCGTTTCATCCTTCCCTTGCACCGGTGGGTGTGCTTTTAGCTGTTGTGGGTTATGCGGTTGGCACTTATGCAGCCTGGTTATCGGCAATACTTATGAGTTTAGTAGCACCGTAGTTAATTATTCCACCCTTAGAAAATTACAACGTTTACAGAATTTAACATGTAGTTTTTTTACTTACCAGTTTTTAATACCTAAGCATCTTGATATTTAAATTATATTTTCCTACAATTGAAAAGAGGATTAGTTAAGCGTATTGGAATTAATAAGGCTTTAACAATTTTATTATTTATCTATGAAAGTTAGATTCTTAAATAGGGGCAAGTATGAGGGGCAATCCATTGTTCAAACTACAATTATATTTTACAGGTTTTACATAACTGCAAAATTTCGTTTACAGTTAAGTAATTATTCTTCTCCTTAAATAGGTGTTATAATGATTTTACTAAGATATTTTTCTCTATTGTTCTTTTTCCAGTTTGCATTATTTGCACAAACAAGATTGGAAAGGGAAATAAATAGAATAAAAGACATTCCCGGTATTACCCTTGAATATCTTGAGGGCGACAGACTTTCTGTAAATTACGATGGAATGAAAACAAGGATATTTTACATTGGTGATAAAAAGCCCCCAAAAACTACACACAAAGATGTCCCAAGTTTTGTTTTTGATATTAGTGAACTTGATACCGCAGATTTTAACCACCGGTATTCTTTTTGGCAGGAAGTTCCTATAGCCTCTTCTTTTTTTTCTCCAACTGTTGGTGATATAGATAATGATGGCAGAACAGAAATTTATGGATATAAAAAAGATTTCTTCACAGAACAATCAGAAGTTTATTGTTATGAACAGGATAATTCTGGAATATTTCAATCAGTATACAAATATCCAGAAAATACAATTAATGGTTTCGGAATACATGATGTCGATAGAAAAGGGGGGGGGAACTTCATCTATTAGCTGTTCACTTTGATTCAATTTGGGGAGGTTATGTTCACGATCAATCTTTTTTTAATTCCCCATTACCAAATACACTTGCTACAGAATTCTATTTTGATTATAACATCTATAGAGGTGGTGGTTTTAATATACAGCTTGATGATTTTACAGTTGGAGATTTTAATAATGATGAAATAAATGAAGCTGTATTTATCAACTTCTCACCTCAGGAGATATGGATGACAAAATTCAATGAAAATGATTTGACTTTTGATTCATTGTTGTCTTATCCCCTTACAACTACAGAGAATATGAAGGGATTTGCAATAGATGATTTTGATCTGGATGGTAAAACAGATATTATTTATTCAGCCACGATGGGGAGCGTATATGTTTTAGAAAATGAACATAGTGATAATTATTCAATTAGCTGGCAAGGAAATATAGGGATAAGCAATGCTTATTTACTATTTAAAACAAATGATTTTGATAAAAATGGGAAACCGGAATTTTGGGTTGGAGGTGAAGACTTGTCCGAAGGATTTACAAAACTTGTATGTTTTGAAAGTCTTGGAAATAATTCCTACTTTCAAGCAGCAACAATTAAATTATTAGGTCTAGCAAGTCTAAATGTTTCCAATGGAATAGGAATTGACGTTGATAATGATTTCAATGATGAGCTGTTCGTTAAAGTTGGTAATTATTGTTTAATTATAAAATTTACCGGTAGTTCAAACAATCATAACTACGAAGTTTACTATTTCTATAAAGCCGATAATGTTGTTCAATCTGCAGATATGGTTCAGTTTCCTTATGATTACAGACCTTCTATTGTTATGTCAATGTACGAATCAAATAATGGAAATAGAAGAGATTTTTCACACATCCTAAGACATCAGCAAACAACAGATTTGAAGGATGAGAACACTAAAATCATTAATGATTACAAAATCTTCAGAAACTATCCAAATCCATTCAATCCTTCAACAAATGTCAGTTTTTGGCTTTCCCAAAATAGTGAAGTAAGTATAATTGTTTATAATTTATTAGGCGAAGAAGTAATTACTTTATTAAGCAATCCCCTAAACAAAGGTGAATATAAAATAGTTTGGAATGGCAATGATAAGTATAATCAAAGTGTTCCAAGCGGCGTGTATTTTATTTCATTAAAAGCTAGAAGTACAAGTACCGATAGTCAAATACAAAAAACATTAAAATCTGTTTTATTAAAATAAGGTATACAAATATGAAAAAAATAATTGCTCTTATATTTTTAATCTCAACAATCAACTTAGCACAATCTTGGAATTCGATTAAGACATCAAATATTTCTGTATCATTGACGGATAATGTTGAAATGTTTACAAATAGTTTTGGAAATAATATCATCAAAGAATCCTCTGGTGTTTTAACTTATTATGCTATGAATGTCAGCGGTACTGCCGGTGCTGGAATAACAATCGAGAGCAGTGGGGTTACAAACGCAAATATAACCGGAGATGAACATAGAGTATATGTCGTTTATGAAAAAGACAATGTAATAAAAGCAAAATATTCAACAAATTCGGGTAGCAACTGGACTACCATTAGTAATTTGAGTGTGAATCCTACATCACTTGATGCTGTTTATTATAATGGTTTATTACATCTTACATATAGTGCAAGTAATCTTGCCAGCTATTATCAATTCACTGGAAGCTCATCGGCTAAATATAAAGATGTCTCATCAACAGAAGCAGGAACGAATCCGAGAATTGAAATCCTAGAAGATGAAAATAAAGTATATGTGGCGTATGATAATGGTGATAACTGTAAATCTCGCGAGTACAATGTTGTAACAAATTCTTGGGGGAGTATTCAAACTTTATTTACCAGTCTTAGTGATGCAAATCTTGCTGGATTTGGTGTAGATGCTAATTATATTTACCTATACTATTATCGTTGGGAAGTTGACCCAATTTTTGGTGGCGGTTTCAGTTTATTTGAAAATAAGATTCAGAAAAGTAATTACAGTACAGTTTCGTCCCTAAGATATTTCCGGACTGAAGTGTTTTTCACTAACTCAACAACAACTTATGATGAAAAAGTTATTACCGCTTTACAATGGATAGATGCATTAGGGAAATATGAAGCGCCTGATGCTGGTTTAAATATTGCTACTTTTGATGACGGGACAAGAAGTTTCCAAACGGTTTATGCAACATATGATCCGCTCAATCATGTTGACATATCTTCTACTCACAATGATTTACATGTTATTTGGAAAATACCCTCCTCTAGTTATCTCAGATACCGCCAATATGATACGACTCCTTCAACACCCCAGAAAACCTAAGTGTCTCTTCGTACAACAGTCATCCAAAACTAACTTGGGATAAAAATGGTGATGCTGATGTAGATTTTTATCGAATTTACAAAAAGAAAGGAACAGGCAGCTATGCATTATATGCTACTACGACAAATAATGAATATATAGATAACGCGGAGACAATGATCACGGGACCATTACAGGCTCACGAAACTACAGCAAAATATAAAGTTACAGTTAAAGATTTAGGAGGTTTAGAATCAGATTACTCACATGAAGTTGAAGCAAGAGTTGAAGGAGAAGCACTTGAAAAAGTTATAGCAGTAAATCTTCAAGGCAATATTTATAATTATGGATTAGATCAGAACTATCCTAATCCCTTTAACCCAACAACGAGTATAAAGTATAGCGTAAAAGAAAAAGGTTTTGTTTCCTTAAAAGTTTATGATATGCTTGGAAAAGAAGTAGCAGATTTAGTAAATGAAACTGTAGATGTTGGGCATCATTCTGCTAAATTTAATGCAAGTGAACTACCAAGTGGAATATATATTTATTCAATTCGAGTAAATGATTTTTCTCAAAGTAGAAAAATGCTAGTGTTAAAATAAATTTAAAATTAACAGTAGGAAACGTTCGTCGTTTGACGGATCGTTCCCTGCTAAAAGCACATCTACTATATCTACCCTTAACAAATTACTTTTATTTTGTTTATCTTTCTCACCAAAATTTAACTATCAAAAATCAGTTTTAATATCCCTCAAATAAGTAATAATTAATTATTAAAAAGTGAGTAAAATGATTCGAGTATTTATTGTTTTCTGTTTCCTTTTCATAATTGTAAATTCCAATGCACAAGAGCTTGAACTTAACGGAGAATTGAAACCCGGTAATGTAATTATTGGTAAAGCAGTTGGCGGTGAAAGAGTTTTGCTGAATGAAAAAAATCTTCCGATAAGCGAAGAGGGGCTTTTTGTTTTTGGATTTGACAGAGATGAAACCGGTGAGTTTCTGCTTCAGGTCAAGTTCAAAAATGATAAAGTGATTCTAAAAAAAATTGTTTTGCCTGAAAGAAAATATAAAGTGCAGAAAATTAACAGAATGAAAAAAGAACTTGTGACCGCTCCGAAGAGTCAAAATGAGAGAATAGTTAAGGAGAGAAAAATAGTGCGTGCTGCACGAAAAAAAGTGGGCGATGTTCAAGAGGCTTTGTTCGCCGAAGGAATAATCAGACCTGTGAAAGGCGGAAGATTATCGAGTGTGTTCGGCAGTCAGCGTGTTTTAAATGGCACACCAAAAAGTCCCCACAATGGATTGGACATAGCCGCGCCAAGAGGAACACCTGTTTATGCAATGACTGACGGAGTAGTGCATTTAGCAGCCGATAATTTTTATTACGCCGGCAACTTTATTTTACTGGATCATGGTCACGGCTTAAACAGCAGCTATCTTCATCTAAGTAAAAAATTTGTGGCTGAAGGTGACACTGTTAAGAAAGGTGAGAAGATTGGCGAGATTGGAACCACCGGAAGATCGACCGGACCTCATTTACACTGGAGTGTGCAATGGTACGGCAAACGGGTTGACCCGGCAGGATTATTAAAATATCCTTTTAACAAAAGTGAATAATTCATTATGAAAAATTATAAAAATTATCTCTTCGGTCTGCTTATAATTTTACTCACATTTACGGAGTTGCCTGCTCAGGAAAATAGAATTAAAGTTTTAACGGCAGAACATATTCAAAATAAGTTTATTAGGTTTGATCAAGGCTGGGTTTACAAATCTGGTGATAATTTGGAATGGGCAAAAACCGATTTTGACGACAGTGACTGGAAACCGCTTGATGAAAGACTGAATTATGTTTCTGCCGACTCAATTGACTGGAGTGGAAACGGATGGTTCCGCAGGGTGCTTAAAATTGATTCTTCACTTTATAGTAAAACTGTTGGTATATCCTTGTGGCAAAGCGGGGCAATGGAGTTTTATATTAACGGGAAACTACAATTTAAAATGGGAAAAATTGGCGATTCGGATTCGGAAGTTAGAGAACTGCATAGCTTTCCAAAAGCAATTACGTTTAATGATGATTCAATTCAAGTATTTGCTATTCGATATTCTAATCATTCCCCTGAAGAATATAAAAAGTATGGATACGATTTTGGTATTAGTTTAACGATGTCAGAATTAGATAATTCTATAAACAATAGATTTGATAATCTTCATAACAGAATACAGTTTAGATCAGTTTTTATTGCAGTACCGGCAATTCTACTTGTTCTTCATTTTTTTCTTTTTTGGTTTGAAAAAAAACAAATTCAAAACCTGTTCTATGTGTTTTTTCTATTCTTTTTTATCTGCTTCATATTTATAAATTTTCAATCAGTATTTCTCACCGACATTGATACTTACCTATATCTGAGGAAATTTCATTTTGCAGCATTAGGTTTTACAATATTTTTCGGTGCTATTACAATTTACTCTATCTACAGCAAACCGACAGATTTTTTTAAAATCTTATTTTTTATTGGAGTTGCTATAAGCATACTTGGTTATTTTGAGCAATCTACAATTACTATAATTATTGGTTATACATATATTTTATTTACATCAATTGCGGGCAGTTGGGTTTTATATTCACCCAAGTATAAAAAAATAAACGGCGGAGAAAAAATAATTCAAATTGGCTTTTTTATAATGGCTTTGAGCGGCACTTATCAAATGGTTTTAAGCTTTAATTGGTTTGAACCTCTATTTGGTATTTATATACCTTACATTTATGGTGTATTTGTATTTCTTATCTCAATGTCATTATCCTTAGCTCGTGATACTGCAGTAACAAATAAAAAGCTGGAAAAACAATTGCTCAACGTAAAAGAGCTTTCAGAAAAAACGCTTAAACAGGAATTGCTCGCAAAAGAACTTGAAACTGAAAGAAGAATTTTGGAAGCGGATAATGAAAGAAAAACTACAGAACTTGAAGAAGCCCGCACCGTCCAATTAGCTATGCTGCCGCAATGTTTAAACGATTTTGACAATTTAGACATTTGCTTTTTTATGGAGCCCGCAACGGAAGTAGGCGGGGACTATTACGATTTTATTGAGGCAAAGGACGGAACAATTAATATTGCTGTGGGTGACGCAACCGGACATGGAATGAAAGCCGGAATTATGGTAGCAACAATAAAAAGTTTGTTCAGCGCACTCGGCAGTAATTTAATGATACCGGATTTTTTTAAGAAGTGTACGGAAATAATTAAAAGCATGTCGCTCGGTAATTTATTTATGTCTATGATTGTGATAAGAATTAAGGATGGAAATGTAATAGGCTCATCTGCCGGAATGCCGCCGATTTTGTTGTATAAAAAAGCTGAAGATACTGTTGATGAAATTGTAATAAAAAGTATGCCGCTTGGTGCTATTAAAGATTTTCCTTATGAACTTTTTAATGTTGAACTAAATAGCGGCGATGTTTTGCTGCTGCTTAGTGATGGTTTTCCTGAATTATTTAATTCAACAAAAGAAATGCTCGGTTATGAAAATGTAAAAAGCATATTGAAAAAATATGTTCATCTGTCATCCGATGGAATTGTAAACGCATTGAAAAAAGAAGCTGTCGATTGGTCAGCCGGACATGCACAAGAAGATGATATTACGTTTGTTGCTATTAAGTTTAAATAAACATTCAAGATCATATCTCTGGAAGAGATAGGATCTTTGGAAAGCAAAGAAGCGCCACAATAAAAGGTTGAACATGTCAATCAATAAGAAAATAGATTATCATCCAAATTTTTATGCCGGTAACTACTATCATGTATACAACAGAGCCGTTGGAAAGGATAAACTATTTTTTAACAAAGAGAACTACAAACATTTTTTAAGAAGGTATTCCTATTATCTTGGAGATAAATTAAAAACGTATTCATTTTGTCTATTGCCCAATCACTTTCATATGTTAGTTTCTCCAATATTAAATGACTCTGAAGTAATAACTGAACAGTTTAGAAAATTTTTTATATCATACTCCTTGTCAATTAATTTTCAACAAAAACGAAAAGGAAATTTGTTTCAATCAAACTTTAAAAGAAAAATAATAGATGATGAAAGCTATTTAATTCAAGCTGTAAATTATATTCATGCCAATCCAATGCATCATAACATAATGAATGATTTTAAAAATTATAAATATAGCTCATATAAAAAGTTGATTAGTAATAATATTACAAGATTAAAACGTGCTGAAGTTTTAAGTTGGTTTAATGGCAGAGATAATTTTATTGAGTACCACAGCAAAACAAGGAACAACGTGTTTACTGAATCATTTGCTATTGAAGATGATTGAAATTCAACAAGATCATATCTCTGCAAAGAGATAGGATCTTTGGAAAGCTGAAATATTAGCATTGTGAAAATACTTTCAGGAAGTAAGAAATAAATAAGTGTTTTAGAAAAAGAATAAATGTTTACATACTTTATGAAAGAATTTTTACTTGCAAATTATTTCCAAAGATGTCATCTCTTTTAGAGATGCCATCTTAATTTAAGGAAAAACCCAAATGCTCGAATCAATGAGAATACTTTCTGCGATAATGTTTACTGACATTGTCGGCTACACGGCTTTGATGCAGACAGATGAAAAGCGTGCAAAATCGATTCGTGATAAACATAGGGAAGTGCTGGAAAAATTAATTTCCGCACATCAAGGTAAAATTATTCAATACTACGGAGACGGTACACTTAGCATATTTGCAAGCGCCGTTGAGGCTGTTAAGTCCGCAGTGCTGCTTCAAAAGGAATTTGAAAAAGAACCTAGGATACCCGTTAGAATAGGCATTCACATAGGCGATATTGTTTATGATGATGACGGCATTTACGGGGATGGTGTAAACGTGGCTTCACGAATCGAGTCACTTTCAATTCCGGGTGCGGTTTTAATATCGGATAAAATTAATGAAGAACTTTTGAGCCATCCCGAAATACCAACGAAATCAATGGGCAAGTTTGATCTTAAGAATGTTCACAGACCTATTGAAGTTTTTGCGCTGAATGTAGAGGGAATAAAAATTCCAACCTCGAAAGACTTGAAAGGGAAAAAGAAAGAAGAGATAAAAAGCATTGCAGTACTGCCGTTTGTAAATATGAGCGCCGATAAAGAGAATGAATATTTTAGCGACGGCATTACAGAGGAAATACTAAATGCACTTGTTAAAGTAAGCGGACTGCAAGTTACCGCCCGCACGTCTGCTTTTGCTTTCAAAGGAAAAAATATTGATGTAAGGGAAATTGGCAAGCAGTTAAATGTTCACACCGTGCTTGAAGGCAGTGTGCGTAAATCCGGTGATAAGGTTCGTGTAACAGCCCAGCTTATAAATACGGCAGATGGTTATCATATTTGGTCGGAAGTTTATAATAGAAAGCTGGAAGATATTTTTGATCTCCAAGATGAACTTTCGGGCAAGATAGCAAATACGCTGAGGGAAAAACTTACGGGCAGCGAACAAAGTAAGCCCCTTGTTGCAGTGCCGACAAAAAATATTGAAGCATACAACCTTTACTTAAAAGGACAATTCAATATTAACAAGTGGACACCCGAAGGTGCACGCAACGGAATTGAGATTTTACTTAAAGCAATTGAACTCGAACCGGAATTCGCATCCGCTTACTCGATGCTTGCGTTTTGCTATACCATGCTTGGAGCAATGGGGCAATTGCCGGCAAAGCAATCTTTCCCTTTAGCCGAAGAATATGCTGACAAGGCTCTCGAGTTAAATGACAGCTTATCAGAGGCTCACATCTCAAAGGCACTTCTATTAATTTTTGATGATTGGAATTTACCTAAGGCAAAATTACATTTTCAAAAAGCAGTCGAACTCTCACCCGGCGCGGCAGGAGTTTATCATGCTTATGCTGTTTATTTTTTAGCGACTGAAAATTTAGAATCAGCTTTAATTAAAATTAAAACCGCTTCGCAGCTTGATCCGCTTTCATTACCCATCAACGCAATGCTGGCGGAGGTTTATATGTATGCAGGCAATTCAAAAGCCGCATTGGATCAGATTGAAAAAACTTTAGAACTTGATCCCGCTTTTAGAAGCGGAATTGAAATAAAAGGGTGGATCCATTTTTTTGAGGGCGACTTAGAAAAATCAATCTCTACATTTTTAGAATATCATTCGCTCGTTAAAGACCCTTTAAAAGGTGTAACGGGATTAGGATATGTTTATGGGAAAGCGGGATACACAGAAAAGGCAAATGAGTGTCTGCAAAAATTGGATCAGCGAAAAAAAATTGAAAAAGAAGTTTCTCTAAGCATGGATTTTCTTGTTGTTCATGCCGGACTTAATGATTTTGATAAAGCACTCCATTATGTAGAAGAGGCAATCAAAGAGGGCGGCGGAATTTTTTTCATAAGGTCTCATCCAATTTTAAAAGAGCTGCGTAATGATAAACGCTTCGGGCAGCTGCTGAAAAAATATAATTTACCAATATAAATTTTCCCTATTCAATATTGCTTTTGTATTTTTGTAATAACAATTAAACTCTGCAATCTTATGAACAGAAAGGCAAAAATACTTTATAAGGAATGGCTATTCATAATTATAGCCTGGATATTTATAACAAATTTCTTCTCATGGTTAGTTCTAGTTAACCTTGGTCTTTTTATGGACATAACGCAAGTTAGAATAATGGGAGAAGAAAATGTTATTGCCCAATATCTTTCATCGGGTTATCAATATTTAGAAGGAACACTCTTCGGGATATTTTTTGGTTTTGCTTTCGGGTTAATAAATCACTTCATCAGCGATTCAAAAATTAGAAGAAAATCGTTTGGTAAAATTATTCTTATTGAAAGCACACTTTATTTCGGTGCACTTGTCGGCGCATTTATAATAGTTTATTTGGTATTAAAAATATTTGATATTTTTCCTAAAGATGTAGAACTGCTGAACTATGCGAATTTTATTACCTTAGAATACATCCTATCGATGGGATTATATTTCGCGTTTTTCATTATTCTTACAAACTTTATTCTACAGGTAAATAAAAAGTTCGGACCGGGCAACCTTGCTAAAATGATGCTGGGAACTTATCATACTCCAAAAGAAGAGCATAAAATATTTTTGTTTTTAGATTTAAAAGATTCAACCGGAATAGCGGAAAAGCTTGGACATAAAACATATAGTCAGTTCCTTGCAAATTGTTATTATGATTTAACGGATATAATTTTGAAATATAAAGCTGATGTTTACCAATACGTGGGTGATGAAGTTGTTCTGTTCTGGGATGTAAAGACCGGGTTGGAAGACTTAAACTGTATTAAAACATATTTTGCTTTTGAAAAAAAAATAAGCGGGCAAAAAGAATTTTATTTTAATAATTACGGTATACTGCCGGAGTTCAAATGCGGTATGGATATGGGGTATGTTACTGCTGCGGAAGTTGGTGATATTAAAAGGGAAATTGCTTACCACGGTGATGTGCTGAACACCGCAGCGCGCATACAGGAGCAATGCAAACAGTTTGGTACCAAGGTGCTGATTTCCGAACACATCGAAGAGAAACTCCCTTCATTAAAAAGTTTTCAAAAAGAATACATAGGCGAAGTAAAGCTCCGCGGTAAACGGGAAGATGTAAAGATTTTTAGCATTACTTATTCATAAGTATTTGTTACAATTCAATTCAGAATATTTTTCCTCAAACTAATGTTTTCAAATAGACTCTTATAATTAAATGAAAAGCACAAATTCTTACATAATATTTATCTGCTGGGTTCTGCTTTCTTCTTGTTCAGGCAATAAAAGTATTACAACAACAAATACCTATGATGGCAAATATGACGGAGTTGAACCAAATGAAGGAGCAGTACAAAGCTTTGATGAAATGTGGAAATCGGTAAAACTAATTAATTCAATTGCATATTATAATTCCTATTCTTTTTCTTATGAAGAAAACATTACAGATGAAAAATTTTATCAGAACAAGGTAGAGTTAAAACAATTTCCCAAATCATTTTATACTGATAACTCAGCCGGCACCGCAGTGATACTTACAAATAATAACGGCAATTTACTTTTGCTAACTTGTGCACATGTTGTAAATTTTCCCGATACAGTAATTACTTATTATGCCGATAAATCCGGCGAACCTTTGGAATCAATAGAAAGTTTTTCGATTAAAATTGATCAGGATAATTATGTTTCCGATTTACCCAATAACGGTTATGTAAAAATAATAGCGTTTGATGATGGGATAGACGCGGCATTACTCGGCGGAAAATTTCTTTCTGACAAATTACTAAAACACAAGCCGCTGCAATTTAATTATGGTAACTCGGATGAAATTGACTGGGGAAATAAAGTTTATATTTTCGGTTATCCGATGAATCGTAAAATGATAACAAGTGGTATGGTGAGTTTATACGAAAGTAATCCGGACGATTATTTTTTAATTGATGCCGTGTTTAACAGGGGAATGAGCGGAGGAGTTGTTATGGCAGTGCGGGATGGAGCGCCTAATTATGAGATTGTCGGGATGATCAAATCTTCTCCGGCTGATTCAAAAATTGTTGTAAAGCCTTTTGGTATTGATGATGAATATTCGAATATTCCAAAAGGTGTGTTTAAAGGTAAGCTGAAAATTGAAATTGAAAAAGAAATGAAGTATGGTATTTCAAAAGTAATTTCTATTAACGCTATTAAAAACTTTGTAGCTGAAAATAGTGATCTTATTAATGATGCAGGATATCAATTGCCTCGATTTGTCTTTGAATAATCAAATTGATTTATATTTTATAGGTTAATAAAGTTAAAAATTAGAAAAGGTTTTCATAAATGTTTTTACGTCGTATTACTTATGTGGTTATATTTTTTGCAGTAATTTTACTTTTGAGTTTCAAGCCCGAATCTTCAGAAATCAAATCAGCCGCCAAAGAGCAGTACCCGCAGGAATATAAAATTGTATCACCTCAAATTCCCGAAGAAATGAATTTTGCCGGCGAAAAAGTTCCATTGGAAAATTTTGACGTACGCGAAAGGCTTGAACGTGAATTTATTGTAAACACTTACTGGCATTCGGCAACAATACTAAATTTGAAACGCGCCAACAGGTGGTTTCCTGTAATTGAACAAATTTTGAAAGAGAATGATATTCCCGATGATTTCAAATTTATTCCGATGGTCGAAACAAATATGGCTAATGTAATTTCAGTTAAAGGAGCCACAGGATACTGGCAGTTTATGAAAGCGGCGGCAAAAAAATATGGACTTGAAGTAAACAGAATTGTTGACGAAAGATATCATGTTGAAAAATCAACATTAGCGGCAACAAAATATTTAAAGGATGCATACGCAAGGTTTGGATCATGGACAATGGCAGCAGCATCGTACAATATGGGTATGAATGGAGCCGCAGAACAAGTTGATAGACAAAAAACAAATAACTACTACAACCTCGCACTTAACGAAGAAACTTCCCGCTATATTTTTAGATTATTAGCTTATAAAGAATTGCTTAAAGACCCAAAGAAATATGGTTTTGATATTGACGAAAATGAGCTATACCAGCCTTATGAAACGAAGACAATTAAAATTAGCATGGAAGTAAAACACTTTGCCGATTTTGCCGGGCAGTATGGAATAAACTACGGTACGTTAAAATTATTTAATCCATGGCTGCGGGAAAATTACCTGCCGAACAAGAACCGAAAAACATACGAAATAAAACTGCCGGTTGAAGGAAGTATTTATATAATTCCCAATTAAATTTTATTTTCTCTTTTGGTAAACTTTAATCAATTTAATTCTTAATTTTAAATATTCTTTTATTAAATAATCTTGAGAATTAAAATGAAACGATTCCTTTCCCTTGCTATTCTAATCAGTTTAACGGCAGTTACCCTAAATGCGAACAGCATCGACAGCACAAACATTGGTCCCGGTGTAGTTCATTACCATGAATACAGGGCAGAAGGTCCATGGCATTTGAACATTATAAAAATTGATTTAGAAAATGAATGGATTAAAATTGAAACAGTTAAAGCAAATGATAAATTAAAATCATTAGAGCGGGCTTCTTCTATGGCTGCTAGAAATGATGCAGAAGAACATAGGATCGTAGGCGGAACAAACGGTGATTTTTATGCCGGCGATGGTTCACCGATTGGGACACAAATTATTAATGGCGAAATATTAAAAAGTTATAACAACTGGCAGACCATCGGCTTTGATATCAACAATCTGCCGATGATTGATAATGTGAATTTTTACGGGCAGTTAATTGCCGGGGACAGTATTCGCAGAATTAATAATGTTAATGATTCTCGGTCAGAAGATTATTTAACACTATATAATAATTTTTTCGGCAGCTCAACCGCAACAAACATATACGGCAGCGAGGCGCTGCTTACCCCAATAAGCGAGTGGCTGGTTAATGATACCGTAACATTTATAATTGATAATTTTACGCAAGGTCAGAATAATTTGGCAATTCCAAATGGTAAAGTTGTTTTATCGGGGCATGGAACAGCGCAAAGTTTTATGATAAATAATTTTACGGCGGGCGATACTGTAAAAATGGTTTTAACAATGACGCCGGGTTTAGATAAATTGAAACAACTGATTGGCGGTAATGCTAAGATAGTAAACAATGGTGTATCGATAGGTGAAACAGGCGACAGGCATCCGCGCACATCAATTGGATTTGATAGTGATTCAACAACATTGTACATGTTTACTGTTGACGGAAGACAGCCCGGATACAGCATTGGAATGACACTCCGCGAATTATCCGATTACATGGTTGAGTGGGGAGTTTACCAGGGCTTAAATTTGGATGGCGGCGGCTCAACTACAATGATAGCAAGGGGAAATATTAAAAATAGCCCCTCGGATCCGGGCGGAGAACGTTCTGTTTCTAATGGAATTTTTATTGTAAGCACTGCACCGGATGATGATTTAGCACATCTGGGTGTTTTTCCTCGTGAAGCATTTGTTACTTCAGGTTCAACGCTGCAATTTACTGTGGAAGGATATGATCAATATTATAATTATGTAACATTAAGCCCCGGCTCGGTTATATGGAGCTGTGACCCTTCAATTGGAACAATATCAAGTGCAGGGCTTTACACTGCCGCTGCCGATACTTTGACCGGCTATGTTTATGCAGAAGTTAATGGAGTTAAAGATTCATCACTTGTTAGAATGACACAGCTTGTTTCTGTTTCATTGGAGCCTAATCCGGTTATACTTGAGCTTGGCGAGTTTCAGCAGATGATACCCCAGGCAAGGGATAATTATAATAATATTGTTGATATAACTATCACCGACTACAACTGGAGCGTCACCGGTGATGTAGGCACAATTTCTACAAGCGGACTTTTTACAACTACTGCCGAAGGTGAAGGAACTATTGTAGCGGAGTACAATGGAATTGAAGGAGTTTCTCCTGTTACTGTCGGCGTATCAACCGCAATTATTGTAGATGATTTTTCTACAGTCTCAAATTTTTCATTAACAGGTGTAAATGTAAATTTACCGGGATGCAGTTTTACCGCAGACGCTGCTCAATATATTTCCGCACCAACATCGGGCAAACTTACTTATGATTTAACTACCGGCGGTACAAGTGCTTTGTATATGAATTGCTCTATTCCAATCAGCGGCACGCCGGATAAAGTAGGAATAAATGTATACGGCGACGGCAAAGGACATTGGCTGCGCGGTGAGTTTAATGATTCCGATAATGAAAAATTTATTGTTGATTTTACAAGTGCTGATCCGGGAATTAATTGGACAGACTCATGGGAATATTTGGAAGTGAATTTAGATGATGCAATTCCAAGCTGGGCAAATCCAAATGCATTATTAAACTACCCAATTACCTGGAAGAAAATTTATCTGGTTGAAACAAGTGACGACAAAAAGGATCAAGGCGCAATTTATTTTGATGACTTTCAAGTTGACTTTATTGTTACCGATGTAAATGATTCTGAAAATGAAATGCCAACTGAGTTTAGACTGGAACAAAATTATCCGAATCCATTTAATCCAACTACAAAAATAAGATTTACTACCCCACCCCAACCCTCCCCTTATCAAGGGGAGGGAGTGAGTGAGGGGCTGGTCACTCTTAAGATTTACGATGTACTAGGAAATGAAATTGCAACATTAATAAACGAACCAAAACCAGCAGGTAATTTCGAAGTTGAATTCAATGCTGCCAATTTACCGAGCGGAGTTTATTTTTATAGATTGAGTGCGGGAAGTTTTGTTGAATCTAAGAAGATGGTTTTATTGAAATAGTGCCAAATGACCCCTCAGAATATTAAATTTAGAAAAAAGACTGAGGAGTAAAATGGAACAAAGAAGAAGAGTATTAATCCGTAGACAAAATAAGAGCAGTGAGGGGGAGTTCATCTGGGAG
>JABFGH010000013.1 GCA_013112585.1 Ignavibacteriota bacterium
TCTATGATCATTTAATTGTCATTTTTGTAATTCTTTTAATTTCAGTACTGAATTCTGGATTCTGACTTCTTAATTCTGCTTTAATGTCATTTATTGAAAGTCAGTTTTTATTCGGTTGTCATTCTATGATCATTTAATTGTCATTTTTGTAATTCTTTTAATTTCAGTACTGAATTCTGGATTCTGACTTCTTAATTCTGCTTTAATGTCATTTATTGAAAGTCAGTTTTTATTCGGTTGTCATTCTATTGTTATTCGGTGGTAATTCTGTGGTAAATTTTGACATTCAATCATACCTTCATTCAATCATGCAGCTTTTTGTCATTTGTTGTTTTATATTCTGACTTCTGAATTCTGGCTACTGACTTCTGCATTTTTGCCATTTGCTGTTATTCTCCAAAGGCGTCCTTCGGACAGTTGTAAATTTTTTCATGCATTCATGCAGCCATTCAATCATTCTTCACTTAATTATTTGGTATTAGAATTTCCCTTGCGGTTCAAGGGCAGGCTTTCAACTTGCCAATGTTTTTAATTCGGGATTTTCAGCAGTCTTTTTTGAAAAAGATAAAATCTCTATACCAACAATTTTGTTGTTTTCATCATAATCAACCACCAGCCCGGTTTCTTCAATAAATTCACTTTCAATAATTTTTTCATCAGAAAATTTAATATCAAATATATCCGTCTGCTGATCGTAACTAAATTTTATCATTTTATATCTCCTTCTTTAATTCTTCTATCAAAAAAAGTAGAAATAACAAATATCCTGTCATTTTCTATTCGTGCAAGAACTCTTAAATACTTTTTCCCAAACTTTTTAATATAATGAATTATTTGATTATCAAAATTATCGGTTTTTGTAAAATCCGGTTTAGCAATTGTTTTCTCAACCATTGATAAACTAATCGATCTTTCTTTCATTTTAATTTTTGCATGATTAGTTAACACAATATTTTTATTAGGTTCTTTTGTCATTCAGTCATGCGATCATGCATCCATTCAGTCATGCGATTTTTCTGTCATTTATAGTCATTGGGTCATTGAAAAACATTTTGTCATTTATAGTCATTGGTCATTTACTGAAAGTCAGTTTTTATTCGGTTGTTATTCAATTGTTATTCGGTTCTGGATACTGGATACTGGATCCCGCCAATAATCCGTCAATCGACGGAGGCGGGCAAGTCTGGATATTGAATTTTGTGATTTGTTATTTGGCATTTGTTGTTATTCTGTGGTTATTCATTTGTAAATTTTGTAATTCAGTCATTGAATCATGCAGCCATTCATGCATGCGGTTTTTCTGTCATTTGTTGTTTTATATTCTGACTTCTGAATTCTGGCTACTGACTTCTGCATTTTTGTCATTTGTTGTTATTCAATGGAAATTCAGTTGTTATTCAATAGTTATTCTGTGGTAATTCTGTTGAAATTTTTTCATTCAATCATGCAGCCATTCAATCATGCAGCCATTCAATCATGCGGTTTTTCTGTCATTTGTTTCTGGATTCTGGATTCTGGTTCCTAGCTACTAAATTCTAACTACTTACTGCATAACTCCCATGCTTTGGTCAATCCAAATTGAAGTATGTAATTATTCAGTTTTTTAAAATCAATCATTTCTACCGATTGTTCAAGTATTGCTTTAATATCACTTATATGTTTTTGAGCACTGCCTTCATTGTAAAATTCTAATTTTTTAATAATCACATATTCCGGAGGTGCTATTGGCAATTTATCTCCATAAAAATCTATTTCATTAACATTTTCTAAAGCCCACCGCTGAAATTCTTCATTACCGGCTATATATATATCAGCCTTAAACCCGGTATCATGATGAATTATATTAAAGTGTCCCCTGCTTTCTCTATAAATTTCATTTAATATAATCTCTTTGGGAGGTAAATAAAAATCTTCTATTGGAAATAATTTTAGAATTCGATCAATTAGAATTTTCGGTAAGGTAATTACAATATCAATATCATGCGTAACTCTTGGTTCGCCATAAATAATTGAAGCAACAGAACCGGTTATCATGTACTCAGCTTTTAACTCATTCAGTTTATCGGTAAATATTTTAAATAGATTAGGTTCGTGCATTTAGGAATATTCTTTTAACCTCTTCATTTAATTCCGCGTCACTCCAATCCGGATGAAGTTTTTTTAACCATGCTCGTTTTAATTCCCTTGCTGAAAAATAAAGCTGCATTGATAAATCCAATTTCTTTTGTGCAGAAAAGTTTTTGAATCTGTTTTTCATAGTACTATTGATATTCGGTTGAAATTCTATGGTCATTTAATTGTAATTTTTGTAATTCTTTTAATTTCAGTACTGAATTCTGGATTCTGACTTCTTAATTCTGCTTTAATGTCATTTATAGTCATTGGGTCATTGAAAAACATTTTGTCATTTATAGTCATTGGTCATTTATCGAAATTCAGTTTTTATTCGGTTGTCATTCTATTGTTATTCGGTGGTAATTCTCCAAAGGAGTCCTTCAGACAGTTGTAAATTTTTTCATGCAATCATGCATTCATTCAGCCATGCGGTTCGTTCGTCCTTTACTGTTTTTTATTCTAACTACTAACTTCTAACTACTGTCTTCTGCTTTTCCCCTACTTCGCAATGTTCTCTATCGTCAAGACAAGCAGTGCTGCCGAAGCTATTATACTTGTAATATCTCTAATCACTTCCCAATGATTAAATGCTACGGAAACCTCTGTCGGTACAAATATTTTTGAGCCGGAGAGTATATCATCATCTGAACTGAACAATCCCCCGCTTTCCCATTTTTTACCATTGGGCAGCATGACAACAACTCTACCTTCCGAAGAATTTGAAGTGTATCCTCCGGCTTGGGTGATGTAGTAATCTAAGTCTTCGCCTTCTTTATAGGGTACAATTGATTCAACACCAACTTCGCCGCTTATATAAATTACTCCGTCATCATCAGGTACAACAATTTCATCGCCCGGCTGCAGTCTCAAATTATATATTGAATTTTTATCATCTTCTATTTCTTCCCACTCTAAAGGTATTCTATTTGAAAACTGTGAGAGGAAAACTCTATCATAATAGCTTACTTCAATTGTGGCGCCGCCTGCAAGACTCATGCTATCGGCAAGCATTTTAAGCTGATTACCTACATTACCGGTTTTGTAATTGTTTGTTCTTTTAACATAAATTCCGGGCAAGTAAGCTGTGTTTAAGAATCCGCCTGCACGTTCAATAAAGTTTGTTATTCTTTCACCTTCTTCAAGTATTGCATAACTGCCGGGGTATGTAACTTCACCTGAAATTTTAATAACATCACTACTCTTCTTTTTGGGATCGGACTTTATCGATACTCTATCAAAATCTTGAAGCAGAAAATCCTCGCCGGTCTCTGATGTCCAGTAGTCTTCATCAAATTTAAGATTAAATGTGTTGTAATATTTTTCAATACTTGTTGTATCTAGTCTAGATAGTTCAACATTTGCTAATGAAGCCGTAAATGTAAATCCGCCGGCAATTGTAATCAGGTCTTTCAACGTCATACCTTCCATACGCGAAAAAGTACCCGGGTTATTAACCTGCCCGTAAATCTGTACACTTCTTGTAGGGAAAAATCTTTCGTGTACAAAAATCTGAACTTCATCTTCATTTTCTAATTTAAGATTATGTGCCGGATCATTGGCTAAAGCTTTCTGTAAATTAAATGTAAACATTTCTTTTTTTAATGTTGGAAGAGTTCTGTACAGCACAGCTTGTTCAACAAATACTTCTTCCTTAAGTGAATCAGCCTTAAGCACTAAATCCGAAATCCGCATTCCGGTGGTTAGTTCGTAACTGCCGGGCTTTTTTACGGCACCGGTTATAGCAACTGCGTTTTCCATTAGTGAATTAACTGAAAAAAGTGAAACCACATCGCCATCCTGAAATTCAAAATTGCTTTCCAGTAATTGTTCTTTAGTGGTAAAATTTAAGTCTATTTTAATAATATTTTTTTCATATAAGTCGCGCTGATCAAAAGGAATAACTCGTGTAACACTAACTCTATCGGTGTAAGTATTAAAATTAATTCCTCCGGCGTAATTAATTAAATCGTTAAATTTTTCATTGGTTTTTAATTCATAAATAGCGGGTTTAAAAACGCTGCCGCCGAGGGCAACTCTTTTTCCAACTCTTTCAACATAAACTACATCACCTTCCTGCAGAGAGATATCATTTGATTTAACACCTGACGATAAATATTCGTAAAGGTCGAGTACGGCAACTGCTGCACCGTCTCTAATAACTTTAACACTCCTAAGTGAACCGGATATTTTTGGTCCGCCGCTGTAATAAAGCGCCGTAAATGCTGTAGAAAGTGAAGGCAGGCTGTAACCGCCGGGACGAACGATTTCTCCCAAGCAGAAAACTTTAACTGTGCGCAATGCCCCGGTTGTAACTTCCATGAATGTTCTTTCGTTTGACTTTTTACTTTTCAATGAAGCATAAGTTTTGGAAAGAACTTTGAAAAGTTTTGATTTCAATTCTTCAAGAGTTAAACCAATTACATTTACCATTCCGGCTTCCTGCAGATAAATTGTTCCCTCTTTAGAAACAATAAAATTCTTAACCATCTGTGTTTCGCCCCAAAGGGAAATTACAATTTCATCGCCCGGACCGATAACATAATTTTTAGGAACAGGTACATTAAGTCCCGGCTCAAAGGTTGAAGGACTGTAATTAAATATGCTGTAACCGAAAGCATTTAAATCACTTCTACCGCTAAATTCCGGCACCTTATAATTTGAAATTGATTTTTGCGGTGCTGTTACCTCTTGTTTAACAGTGACGGGAACAACCGTTTTGGCAGCTTCGGCATCTGAAGCACCGGAAATATCGTAACCCATTTCACCGGCTTTTTTCCTTAATTCATCTTCGCTTATGCCCAGCTCACTTGCTTTCTTTTTTATCATCTGGTCTTTAACTGATTGTGCAGAAATTAAAAAAGAAGAGAAAAGCGTAATTAACAAAATTACTACTAGTATGTTTTTCATATTAATATAATTTAATTGTTTTATATATGAGTTTATTAGATAAGACCAAGGAAAGGTTTTTTATAGTACTTGGGTTTTTTTAATAATTAAATATTTTCGATCGAACTTACAAGAAAAGAATCATTCAGAATATTTTCTTTATTAAACTCAAGTCCCTTAATATTTGCTCCTGCATATTTTGCTATGGCGTAACCAGCTCCAACGTCCCATTCATTCGTTGGACCGTGTCGATAATAAATTTGAGCTTTACCTTCAGCAACCATACAAAACTTCAATGAACTTCCCGTTGAAATTGAATCGACTACATTTAATTCTGTTAATATCTTTTCTTCTTCTTCCGAAGAATGAGATCGACTTTTAACAGCAATGTTACCATTATCCGAATTCTTAGTAACACTAATCTTTAAAGGCTCAAATCCAGGAATCTGTTTGAAAGCTCCTGATTTCTTGTCAGCGAAATAAATAACACCGCTTTCAAAATCACCTAATTTGTTTTTACTTTTAGTTTTAATTTCATTTTCTGATTGTAAATTATCATGTTCTAATGCAGGGGCATATATTACTCCAAGTGAAGGTTTCCCAGATTCAATAAGAGCTATATTAACAGTAAATTCGCCATTTTTCTTAATAAACTCCTTGGTACCATCAAGCGGATCAACTAACCAAAATTTTTGCCAATCTTTTCGAATATCATAACTAATATCTTTTCCTTCCTCAGATAAGATAGGTATTTCGGGAAAATATTTTTTTAATCCCTCTGTTATTACTTCGTGTGAAACTCTATCGGCTAATGTTAAAGGTGAATTATCATCTTTCATTTCGATACCAAAATCTGCCGAATTATAAATATTTAATATTGCTTTCCCTGCACTAAGTGCAATTTCAATTATCTTATTAATCATAAAATTATATTATTAAAGTTTATCTTATCATTCCGGCTGCAACGGTTGTATTCTTATTTTCATCTATAAGAATTATACTTCCGCTTACCCGGTTCTTTTTATATCCATCATAAAACAATGGTTTAGTTGTTCTTAGCTTAACCCTGAAAATATCATTGGTTTTAATTTCTTTATCTTCACTATCTCTATTAAGATGATTTATGTCCATTTTATAAACAATATCTTTCACCATTGCTCGGGCTTCATTAGAAGTGTGTTGAAGAATATATTTACCACCTAATGCAAGCGGTTTATCATCAAACCAACACATCATCGCATCAATGTCTTGCCCCATATTAGGTTGATTATTTGGCTTTACAATCATGTCCCCTCGACTAATGTCAATTTCATCTTCCAATTCAACAGAGATCGACATTGGCGGAAAAGCTTCCTTAACATCCATATTCAAATTTTTTATTGACTTAATTTTTGAACTAAATCCCGAAGGCAAGACAGTAACACTTTCCCCCGTTCGGAATATACCACTTGCAATTCTGCCTGCAAATCCACGGTAATCATGGTACCCTTCTATTTTTTGGGGCCGAATGACATATTGAACTGGTAGTCTAGGATCCTGATGATTATAATCACTTGAAATATGAATTGTTTCCAATAAGTGTAATAACGTTCCCCCCTTGTACCAATCCATATTTTGAGATCTTTCAACAATATTATCACCATCAAGGGCAGAAATTGGGACGAATCTCACATCCTTAATATCCATCTTAGCCGCAAAACCTTTAAAGTCGTTTACAATCTCATCAAATCGTTCTTCCTCATAATCAACCAAATCCATTTTATTAACGCATAATACAAGATGTGGGATTTTAAGAAGGCTTGCAATATAAGAGTGTCTTTTTGTTTGCTCAACTACCCCGTGTCGTGCATCAACTAAAATCAAAGCTAAATTTGCAGTTGATGCGCCTGTTACCATATTTCGAGTATACTGCACATGACCGGGAGTATCTGCAATAATAAATTTTCTTTTGGGAGTTGCAAAATACCTATATGCAACATCAATTGTAATTCCTTGTTCACGCTCAGCACGCAGTCCGTCAGTTAGAAGTGCAAGGTCTACATTCTCTAACCCTTTTTTTTCACTGGTCCTTTTAACAGCTTCAAGTTGATCTTCAAAAATCCCTTTGCTATCATACAACAATCTCCCAATTAATGTTGATTTACCGTCATCAACAGATCCTGCAGTGGTGAATCGCAAAAGCTCCATATTTAAATAATTTTTTGTGTCCATAGTATATTTTCTTATTTTTTTTGTTTTTTGAAATGATATCGGTACTAAAAATAGCCCTTAATCTTTCTATCTTCCATAGAGGTTTCAGATCTTTTATCATCAAACCTTCCTCCACGCTCAGTGATCCTACTAGCAGCAACTTCTTTTATTATATCTTCAACTGTTGAAGCATCTGATTTCCAGACTCCAGTTGATGTTAAATCACCAACGGTTCTACATCTAACCACTAATTCTTCAACTTTATCCCCTTCATCAATTTGAACATAAGGTGAAACTGCGAGCATTATTCCATCTCTATGAACCACTTTTCGTTTATGGGCAAAGTAAATTGATGGTATTGGAATTTGTTCAAGTGCAATATATTGCCAAACATCCATTTCCGTCCAATTACTAAGTGGAAAAACTCTAAAATGTTCTCCTAAGTTTTTCTTAGCATTAAACAGATTCCATAATTCAGGTCTTTGATTTTTGGGGTCCCATTGTCCAAACTCATCCCTGTGAGAGAAGAACCTTTCTTTTGCCCTAGCCTTTTCTTCATCTCTCCTGGCTCCGCCAACAGCACAGTCAAATTTATGTGATTCAATAGCATCTAATAGTGTTGTGGTTTGAGCAACATTTCTTGAAGCATATTTGCCGGTCTCGTCCTGAACTCTGCCATTATCTACAGATTCCTGAACAGATGCAACTACTAATCTAGCACCAATTTTTTCAATAAACATATCTCGATATTCTATTGTTTCATCGAAATTATGACCAGTATCGACATGCATTAAAGGATAAGGAATTTTTGCGGGAGAAAATGCTTTCATTGAAAGCCACCCCAAGAGAATTGAATCCTTGCCCCCAGAAAATAAAACGACAGGATTTTCAAATTGTGCAGCAACCTCTCTAAGAATAAAGATCGCTTCAGACTCCAGTTCCTGTAAGTGGGTAATGTAATACTTATCCATATTTTTCTCTTTTTTTATATATACTTTTTTAAATAATTAAAAATTTTATTAGCAGATTGCTCTATAGTCATCATACTCGTATCAACATTTATTTTAGGGTTTTTAGGTGCTTCATAATCTACATTAATTCCAGGAAAGTTTTGTATCTCGCCTTTCCTTGCCTTAGCATAAACTCCTTTCTTATCATTTTTTTCACAAAACTCAAGTGGAGTAGATACATAAACTTCAACAAAATTTTTGCAAATCTTT
Organism: Ignavibacteriota bacterium; assembly: GCA_013112585.1. GTDB lineage: Bacteria > Bacteroidota > Ignavibacteria > Ignavibacteriales > Melioribacteraceae > IGN16. The sequence goes on from JABFGH010000013.1 coordinate 8,412, forward strand.
CTTACAAATTCTCTAGATTCTTCATAAGGCGAAAGAAAAGAAGCAATAACGAACACACCTTGTTTTTCTAATTTACTCGATAAAAATCCAACTCTTTCAATATGTTGATTTACTTCAAATCTTGAAAACCCGGTTTGTGGAAAAAGGTCTCTTACTGAATGACCATCAAAATGTTCAACTTTAAGTCCTTTTTCTTTCAGCATGACAGATAATTGTTTTCCAATCTCAGATTTACCTGATCGAGCATACCCAGTTAGCCAAACGACAAATGGTTGAATTTCATGTCTGCCAAAATTTAACTTGTCCCAAATTCTTTCGTGAAAGAAATAAACTAACATCTTCAGAAACACTTCTATACCACCAACTGTAAATGCTATAGTTGTATCTCCAATAAAAATATATACTAGTGATATTGTTGTAAGAGTCGCAAGAATTCTCCAAGATATTGTTTTAACTATGGAGCGAGATTTAGTTTCTTTATACAATATAATTCCGATTATTAATAAAGAATTTTTTTTAACTTCATATAGTTTATTATCTTTTCTACATTATCATTAAAATCCGATTCATAAGAATTATCAATTATCAGCTCAGGATTAACAGGTTCCTCATAAGACGAAGAAATTCCGGAAAAATTTTTAATTTCACTTTCACGAGCTTTTTTATAGAGTCCTTTGGGATCCCGTTGCTCACAGATTTCTATTGGGCACTTAACAAATATCTCAATAAAATTTCTATCACTCAATAAATTTCTCACATTTTCTCTATCTGATCCGAATGGGGATATAAATGCCGTAAGCACAATATTTGCAGAATCGACAAATAATTTTACAACCTCTCCAATTCTTCTGATATTTTCAACTCTATCACTATTAGAAAATCCCAAGTCTTTTGACAAACCATGTCGAATATTATCGCCATCAAGTAGATAGGTATGAATCTTTCTATTATATAGCTCCTTTTCAACTGAGGATGCCAATGTTGATTTTCCACTTCCAGATAAACCTGTAAACCAAAGGCATGCTCCCATATGTCCATTTAATTTAACTCTATCTTCATAGGTAATTAAATGTTCATGCCAAAGAATATTTTTATTAGTTTTTTTATCTATCACTTAGTTAGTTGTGTTTATTTTCAAAGTAAATTCAAATATAATAAAAATTATTTACCGAAAAAGACTTGGAGTCGGTTTTTATTTCGTAAAAAAGTCTTTAGTGATTTGTATCACCCATTCAATCTGCTCAGTAGATAAATCAGAATAAATCGGCAGTGCAAGTGAGTGGCTGCATGCAAAATCAGCATTGGGGTAGGAGGAGTTGCGTGATTTTATTTTCGGGTCTTGAAAGCATTCTTGATTGTGAAATGCTACCGGATAATAAATGTCTGTCATTACTTCGTTATCGGCGAGATACTGCTTCAACTCGTCACGCTTTTCAGTTCTAATAATGTATTGGTTATAAATATGATAGTTTACTAAGTCATTTGTTGACATTTGCTTCGCGTCAATTGTAGTCACTGGTTTATGTAGAGCTTTTGGTATAAGCACTTTATTATTTGCATCAAATTCTATTCTGCCCGTTTCTTCAGCAAGCCCGGCTTCAATAAATAATTTGTTATAAAGCTCAGCATTTTTTCTCCGCTGTTCCGACCAGCCATCTAAATGAGGAAGTTTGACCCTAACAACTGCAGCCTGCAGTGCATCCAATCTAAAATTTCCGCCAATAATTTTGTGATAATATTTAGGCTCCATTCCATGCATGCGAAGCATTTTCATTTTATTAAATAGTTCTTCGTTATTTGTTGTTACTACTCCGCCATCTCCAAAACACCCTAAGTTTTTACTTGGGAAAAATGAAAAACATCCAACGTCGCCAATTGCACCAACATGCTTACCATCTTTATATTGTGTACCTATTGCCTGCGCAGCATCTTCAATTACCTTTACGTTATGCTTTTTTGCAATTTCCATAATTTCATCCATCTCGCAGCTTTGTCCATATAGATGAACAGGAATAATTGCTTTGGTTTTATCAGTAATTTTTTTCTCAATCTCCTGCGGATCAATATTAAATGTGACCGGATCAATATCAGCAAAAACAGGAATTGCATTTAGTCGGGCAACAACGCCGGCAGTTGCAAAAAACGAGTAGGTTGGAATTATCACTTCATCATCCGGCTGAATGTCAATAGCCATAAGCGCAATCAGCAATGCATCAGTACCTGATGAAACACCGAGAGCATATTTGGCTTTGACATAACCGGCAATCTCACATTCCATTTCCGCAACTTCAGGTCCCAAAATAAAATATTGCGATTCAATAACCTTGGCTACTGCTTCGTCTAATTCTTTTTTTAGTGATTGATACTGTGGTTTTAAGTCTAATAAGGGTACGCGCATAGTAAATTTTATTGTTTAATTGCTAATTTGTTTATTTGATTGTGAAAGCCAAAAACTTAATAATGGAGTAAGAATTTAACAGTAAGGAGGAGCTTTGAAAACTCGCATGACTGCATGGTTGAATGATTGCATGGTTACATGACAGATTTGCTTAATGACCATAAATGACAATTTAATGACTAGTGAATTTCCACCGAATAACCACTGCATAACCACTAATGATTAAATATGAGCAAAAGTCAAAATTCAGCTATTAAGCTTTAAAAATATTATCCTGCTTTATGCCTGCTTTTTCAAATGCGTTTCTTGTATCTATAATAATTTTTGCATTCTCCGCAATAAATTTGTAGTCATAATCGGAATGATCGGTACTTAAGACAACTGCATCAAATTCAGATAAATTTTCTTTAGTTAATTCAATGGAAGTCTTTTCATAATTGTATTTTCTGGTTTTAGGAAGTTTAGGTACATACGGATCATTGTAAACTACTTCAGCACCGTTTTCTTTATAAAGTTCAATCAGTTTTAATGAAGGTGATTCTCTCATATCATCAATATCTTTTTTATAAGCAGCACCAAGCAGCAAAAGTTTTGAGCCGTTCAGAGCTTTTTGATATTTATTGAGAATGTACATTGTTCTTTCAACAACGTACTGGGGCTGAAATGTATTTATTTCACCGGCAAGCTCAATAAACTTAGTACTGATTTCAAACTCTCTCGCCTTCCATGTTAGGTAAAACGGATCAATTGGTATGCAGTGACCGCCTAACCCCGGCCCGGGATAAAATGCATTAAAGCCGAAAGGTTTTGTTTTAGCCGCTTCAATAACCTCCCAAACATCAATTCCCATTTTATTAAATACCATTTTAAGTTCATTGACTAATGCAATGTTAACTGAACGGTAAATATTTTCCAGAAGCTTTGTGGCTTCAGCTACGGCAGGTGATGAAACCGGGACAGTTTTTACAATTACAAAATCATAAAGAGCAACTGATACATCGATACAATTTTTTGTAACTCCACCAACCACTTTGGGGATTGTTGCAGTCGAGAAATTAGGATTATTCGGGTCCTCTCTTTCGGGACTGAAAGCTAAGTAAAAATCTTCACCAACAATAAATTTTTCGCCATTGTTTTGTTCCGCATTCTCAAATAAAGGCTGCAGAATTTCGGTGGTGGTTCCGGGGTATGTTGTTGATTCTAAAGTTATTAACTGACCTTTACGCAAATATTTTTTAATTGTCTTGGCTGTATTAACAATGTATGTCATATCCGGATCTCTATGCTCGTTAAGCGGCGTTGGGACACATATTATAATTGCATCAACTTCCGGCAGTCTCGAAAAATCTGTTGTTGCATCAAAATTTCCCAAATCAACTGCATTTTTAATTTTTTCTGAGCTGATATGTTTTATATATGTTTTACCGGCTTTTAGTAAAGGTATTTTACTTTCATCAACATCAAAGCCAAGTACCTTGAATCCCTTAAGTGCAAATTCTAATCCCAGCGGTAATCCTACATAACCCAATCCTATAATGCCGACAACTGCTTCTTTATTTTTTATTTTTTCGAGGAGCTTCATTTTTTCTCTCTATTTTATTTGCGGATTTTTTTAAAGCGTACAATTTAAATAAAATTTTTGTTTAGGTTGTGATACAGCTTCGCCACGTAAGTCCCATTTACTTATTAAAAATATAATTGTAAATATAATTTATCATCTAATATTTACAGAATTTACAGAAAAATTAAGCCTAAATTTACAATTTTAATACGATTTTAAAAAGGCTTAAAAATAAATAATGCATTCAGAAGAAATTATTTTAAAAAATAATCTTTAGGATACTTTTTAATTGCGTTTAAATTAGATGCACTCTGCCCAATTCAATCATGCTTAAATTAGAAGCGGGGCAAGCCCCGCTTAAAAATATTTATGTATTCGCCCACTTAATCAATCCAAGCTCAAAAGGATTAATTAAAAGTGAATGGTTTGGTAATATTCTAAGTGTATATCCAAAATCTCCGGTGCGTTCGCAAACAATTTTACCTTTGTACTTATATGTTTTTGAAGACGCAGACTTTTCTACCAATTCCATATCGAAATATGAGTTGCTGTGTGCAATATGCTTTTCATCAATTTTGCCATAGTAAACTTGAACATGGACATCATTCGGCGTCAATTCGCCCAAGTCAACTTCGGCATCAATAACATAGTTTGAACCAACTTCCAAATCATTATTATGAATTTCAGCATTGATTGTTTTGATATTTATTTTTTTCCAATTAGAAAATATCTTCGATTTCCAATCGGTAAATTCCTTACCGTTTTTCCAATCATCAGCCATTAAAAGTTTTCTGTTCTCGTAAGCTTGATGGTAGTATTTATTAAAGTATTCATATACCATTCTGTTTGTATTAAAACGCGGTGCCAATTTTTTTATTGATTCTTTCATCATTCTAATCCATCCGCGCGGCAGTTTATCATCTCCGCGTTTATAAAACAATGGAATTATTTCTTTTTCCAGGGCTTCGTATATCAATCTGAATTCAACTTCATCCTGGTAATCAACATCTTCATATTCTTCACCGTTACCAATTCTCCATCCAAGTGAAGGATCATAACCTTCATCCCACCATCCATCGAGTACACTTAAATTCAATCCGCCGTTAGCTATTATTTTCATTCCCGACGTACCGCTTGCCTCTAATGGTCGGCGCGGATTGTTTAGCCAGATATCACAGCCCTGCACCATGTATCGGGCAATGTTCATATCATAGTTTTCAAGAAAAACTATTTTCTTTCGTAAGTGTTCTTCCTTTGAAAGTGAAACGATATCCTGAATTAGTTTTTTCCCCTCCTCATCTTGCGGATGAGCTTTACCTGCAATAATTATTTGTGCGGGTGCGGTGGGATTTGAAAGTATATTATAAAGTCTATCGATATCTCTAAAAATTAAAGTAGCTCTTTTATATGTTGCAAATCGGCGTGCAAAACCAATTGTAAGGGCAGATGCATTTAAAACTTCTTTTGCAGTATCTACATCACTAAGTGAACCGCCGCGGGAAATAACTTGTTTCCTTAATCTATTTCTCGCAAATGCAACTAACCGCTCCCTCCTTCTTTCATGTGTCCGCCATAATTCTTCATCGGGTATTTCTTCAATCTTGTCCCATGTTTCCTTTGTAGAGGAATGAGTATTAAATCTTTCACCAAGATATCTATATAGCAATTCATACATATCGTTGGAAATATGCGACTTGATATGAATACCGTTAGTCACTGAATCTATTGGTATTTCATCAAAGGGAATATCTTTAAAGCCTGCAACCCACATTTTTTTTGAAACTTCGCCGTGAAGTTTACTAACACCATTTACAAATCCGGCTGTGTTCATTGCAAAGTGAGCCATGTTAAAATCGTTATTAGTTTTTTTATCTAAAATAGTACCCAGTTTATAAAATTCACGATCCGTAATTTTTAATTCGTTACGATAATAATCGCCGAAATATTTTTCAACAAGCTCGTTTGAAAAAACATCAATTCCGGCGGGAACGGGAGTATGAGTTGTAAATACATTGGAATAGAACCCAATTGACTTAGCCTGCTCAAATGTTAATCCGTAATACTTAATCAAGAAACGCATTCTTTCGAGTGCAAGAAATGCCGAATGCCCTTCATTCATATGACATACTAAAGGCTTTGTGCCGATCGCATGCAAAGCTCTAATTCCGCCGATACCAAGAACAATTTCCTGCTGAATTCTTGTCTCTTTATTTCCGCCGTAAAGTGAACGGGTAATATTTTTATCTTCGTCATTATTTTCGGGTACGTTAGTGTCTAATAAATAGAGGGGTATTCTACCAACTTGAATTTTCCAAATCTGGAAATAAACGCTTCTGCCGGGGAATGCCAATTCAATTTTTATGGGGTCGCCGTTATCATCAAGCACTTGCTTCATTGCCTGATCTACAAAATCGGTTAGCTCGTACCGCTCCTGCTGCCACCCGTCGTTATTCAGGTACTGCTGAAAATAACCTTCCTTATAGCATAAACCTATGGCAACTAAAGGCAGACCCAAATCACTTGCGGATTTTAAGTGATCACCGGATAAAACTCCCAATCCGCCCGAATAAATTTGCAGTGATTCTGTTAACCCGAACTCTGCAGAAAAATATGCAATATGGTTTGCATCTTCATCTTTAAATTTTCTGCTGTACCAGGTTGATTCTTCCATATAAACATTTAACTGCACAAATACTCTGTTCATGTGCGATAAAAATCCGTCATCGTTTTCAACTTCTTTTAATCTTTCCTGACTTATTTTACCAAGCAGCATAACAGGATTATGATTTGTCTGTTCCCATAATGTACTGTCTAATCTTCTAAATAGTTGAAGTGCATCCGGATTCCATGCCCAGTATATATTGTAAGCTATTTCTCTTAATGGTTCTAACTTTTCTGGTAGTGATGGAACGACATTAAATGTTCCAATAAAATCAAACATATTTTCACCTACTTTTGATAATTTTTTACTTTGTAAATATTAGATAATTTAATCACACTAATTAGGGTATAATTATTATAAAAGCAACTATTAAATCGGGTAGGTAGTTTACAAAGGCAGAATTCAGAATCCAGAATTCAGAATCCAGTATCCAGACTTGCCCGCCTCCGTCGATTGACGGATTATTGGCGGGATTCAGAATCCAGAAACAAATGACTGAAGACAGGAATGACTGCATGATTGCATGGTTGCTTGAAAAATTTACACAGAATTACTATTGATTAAAAACAAATCACAAAAAGTAAATGACAAAAGACAAATGACAAATGACAAAAAACAAATTACAAATTACAAACTCAAAGTTCCTAACAACCAGCAGCTAGTATCAAGACTTGCCCGCAGTCCTTTTGGCGGGATCAAGAATTATTCTTTGCGGCTTTGCGGCTTTGCGTGAAAGGCTTTTTCTCATCAAAAAACAAATTCCAGAAAACAAATGACAAAAGACAAATGACAAGAGACAAATGACAAATCACAAACTCAAACTTCCTAACGACCAGCCGTCAGAATTCAGTATCCAGCCCTGCCCGCCGTCCTTTTGGCGGGATCCAGTATCCAGAAAACAGAATTCATTTTTCCAACTATCATTTATTGCTTAAATTTGTATTGTACTATTTTATAACATTCACAATTAAAATTTTATGATACTCGAATTTATTCTCAGTTCTGTAATTGGATTTATTCTCGGTTCAATTCCGACCGCTTACATTTTAGTTAAAAAGAAAAAAGGAATCGATTTACGCGAAACCGGTTCAAATAATATTGGTGCATTGAATTCTTATGAAGTTTCAAATTCAAAATTAATTGGGATATTAGTATTACTAATTGATTTTGGGAAAGGATTACTGGCAGTTTATCTTACAAAATTATTTTTTGAACCAATATTCCTAAACCCAATGCTGGCATTACTATTTGCCGTGCTGGCACATTGTTACTCACCATGGATAAAGTTTAAGGGCGGAAGAGGTTTAGCAACAGCGGCGGGCGGTTCACTTTTATTTTTACCGGCAATATTAGTGCTGTGGATGCTATTTTGGGTGATCGCATTTATTTTTCGTAAGCATATTCATTTTGCAAATATTGCAGCAACTTTTTTAACCGGCGCAATTGCGGCTACTTCTGCTAATGTACTTAATAAATATTCCTTTCCTCCGGCAGATAGCGAATTGATTTACGGAATTTTTACGGTATTGATGCTTTTAATAATTTTGATTAAACATAAAGACCCATTCAAAGAATGGCTGAACGCTAGAAAACAAATAATTAAGGAAAGATAGTCATGAGTCAGTTTAAAATTGCTTTCATATCATCGCTGATCACTGTTTTATGTGTATCAATTGCATTCGCATATTTCTATACACGGAATGAAAATTTAAATATCTCTACTGAAAATATTACTGATACACGACCAATAAATTTTCAACCGGAAAAAGAAACTGAAAATAATGATGCTGAGAAACGTGAAAAGATTAGTGAAGATTTATTTGAAAGCCGCAGTAATATTATAACAAGAACTGTAAAAAATATTAGTGAAGCAGTTGTTGGCATAAATGTTAAAGAAATCCGGCAGTACCGCGATCCGATGAGTACAAACCCTTTTTGGCGGCAGTTTTTCGGCGATAGAGTTTATAACCGCGAAGTGAGCGGATTGGGTTCGGGAGTAATTATTTCTTCAGATGGATATATAATTACCAACGACCACGTTGCCGGCAGAGCCGATAAGATTATTATAACGATGACAAACGGCGAACACTACGATGCTAAAATTGTAGGTACCGATCTGGTCTCCGATGTTTGCCTGCTTAAAATTGAAGCTAAAAATTTACCTCATGTAAAGCTCGGAGATTCAGACGAAATTCTTATCGGAGAATGGGCAATTGCTCTCGGCAACCCTTTTGGTCTTTTTGATATTAATGATAAACCAACGGTAACAGTTGGAGTAATTAGCAGTGTTGGAATGAACTTAGGTGAAAACAGCGGCAGGTATTATTTGGATATGATTCAAACAGATGCAGCAATTAATAGCGGCAACAGCGGCGGTCCACTTGTAAACAGCTTTGGTGAACTAATTGGAATGAACACATTAATTTTTACAGCTCAAGGCTCAAGCGGCAGTGTGGGCGTGGGGTTTGCAATTCCCATCAATAAAGTGAAAAGGATTATTGAGGAATTAAAATCAAACGGAAAAGTAGATAGATCATTTGTTACGGGTTTGCGCGGACAAACAATTGATGAAGGGATTGCAAATTATTATCAACTGCCGAGTGCAAGCGGGGTAATCATTACTTATGTTCAAAAAGAATCGCCATCTGAAGATGCGGGACTTGAAGAGGGTGATATAATTTTAAGTGTAGATAAATACAGGATCACAAATTTTGAAACTTTAGTTGCGGTCATAAATGAGTTTAGACCCGGTGATAAAGTTAAACTAAAAATTCAGCGCGGTGATTCCATAATTGATAAAACTTTGAAACTGGAAAAAAGATGATAGAAAGATATACCCGCCCGGAAATGGGCAAAATTTGGGAAGATGAATTCAAATATTCAACGTGGCTGCAGATTGAAATACTTGCATGCGAAGCCCGCGCTAAACTTGGTGAAATACCTGAAGGCGATGTGCAGGTAATTAGAGACAAAGCAAAGTTTGATGTAAAAAGAATTCTAGAAATTGAAGAAACAACCAAGCACGATGTGATCGCCTTCCTTACAAACGTTGCTGAATATGTCGGTCCTGAATCAAGACATATACATTATGGAATGACTTCTTCTGATATTCTTGATACATGTCTTTCATATCAAATGAAAACGGCGGGCGAGTTATTGTTGAAAGACATTTACAAATTTTCTGATGTACTGAAAAAACGAGCGCTTGAACATAAGAACACGATCTGTGTTGGACGAAGTCACGGTATACACGCTGAACCCACAACAATGGGATTAAAATTTGCTCTATGGTTTGAAGAAAACAAGCGGAATATTACACGATTAGAAAACGCGGTTAAGTCAATTAGTGTTGGACAAATATCCGGTGCGGTTGGAACGTTTGAACACTTGACCCCAAAAGTTGAAGAATATGTTTGCGAAAAAATGGGACTTTCCCCCGCCCCGGTTTCAACACAAGTAATTCAGCGGGATAGGCATGCAGAGTTTCTTTCAGCGCTTGCAATTATTGGTGCAAGTCTTGAAAAAATTGCCGTCGAAATTCGCCATCTTCAGCGGACTGAAGTTTTGGAAGCGGAAGAATATTTTTCGAAAGGACAAAAAGGTTCATCTGCAATGCCTCATAAACGCAACCCAATCGTTAGTGAGCGAATTACCGGCATTGCCCGCCTGCTCCGCTCAAACGCAATGGCTGCTTTGGAAAATGTTGCTCTATGGCATGAACGAGATATCTCACATTCATCAGTTGAAAGAGTGATAGTACCCGATAGCTGCATTATTCTTAACTATGCTTTCGGTCTAATTATTCCTTTGATCGATAATCTTTTGATCTACCCTGAAAACATGATCAAGAATTTAAACCTTACACGCGGACTAGTATTTTCTCAAACAGTATTGCTGGAACTTGTGAACAAAGGCGCAACAAGAGAAGAGGCATACAAACTAGTGCAGACTCCGGCAATGGATGTTTGGGCTGATAAAAATAAAAATTTGAAAGATGAATTATTGAATTCTGATGAAGTGAAAAAATATTTGAATGCTGAGGAAATAGAGAAAATATTTAATACTCAAAAAACACTAATTAATATTGATTATATATTTAAGAGATCGGTTGAGGGATAGTAAAAAAGTATTGTGCTAATTTTATGCATAGATGTTAGAAGAATTTTTATTTATGATTATTATCAAGCGAAATTATTAGAAAATTTTTAAACCGTTGAAACGGTTATTACATGGAGTTTTATTATCGCTAACCCACGACTTAAGTCGTGGGTTAATAAGAAGAATAAGAAGCATCAACCGTTTTAATTTATGCACCGTGGTGTACGGTTTACAAAAGCAAACATACAACCTATATAAAATTAAACTAAAAGGATTTTCTTGAGTGCCAAGAACCATTTCTTTATATGCTTTGATTGTTGCAAATATTCAACACACAAAAAACACTAACTAATATTGATTATTTATTTAAGAGATCGGTGGAGGCATAGATATTAGTGTTTAATATTACTAATTTTGATTTAGCTTAAATATAAACCTTTTTGAATTTTCATTAGGAGGTAGTGTGGGTAACTATTTTATTAGGGCTTTTACAGTAGCTTTATTTGTCTTATTGTTTAATAACATGCAAGCACAATTTAGATATGGCATTATCGGCGGGCTTAATATTGCAAACTTATCAAATTCATATGCAGATGAAACATTTTATAAAAATGGATTAGTCCTGGGTGCAGTTTTGGATTATAATATTAATGAAAAAACATCCGTACGTTTTGAACCGAGATATACGCAAAAGGGACAAGTAAATAGAAGAATTTTTATCGATGCTGAGGCTGAAAATAAAATAAAGTTAAACTATTTTGAACTGCCAATTTATTTGACGTACAATTTTACAAACACAAAAATTTCTCCATATATCCTGGGCGGTTTAAATTTTAGTTATTTACTCTCCGCAGAAATGGAATCAAAATATTTATCATTTTTTTCTGAGCAAGAGATAAATACAGTTTCAAATATAAGCAATAAATCTTGGGATTATTCTCTAGAAGCAGGCATTGGTTTCGAGTATAAAATAACAAGCAAAATTTCTACGTTAGTTGATATACGATATTCTTACGGATTGGTTAACAATCAACCCGGAATGAAAAATAATAGAACAAGAGGCATTCAATTTTTAATGGGTTATCTTTTTGCATTTTAGTTCTTTCTTGAGCTAACCGCTTGCCATGGACTTTCCCAATTGGATGGCTCTGCCAAAGTCGTTAGTTAATATGAAAAATAAAAGTAACAACTGTTTTAAAAAGTAGGCAGGCAACATGAATAAAATTAACACTAATATGTATAATTTGAACAGATTTTACAATTTTATCATTGCATGGATTACTGTCGTATTTATAAGTCTTCTAATTTCGATATATTTACTTCCAAATGATCCTTTCAAACATCAATTTTTATTTTGGGGTTTTATCTGAGTGACTTCTAATATTATTTCCATTTATATTCGTTTGCAATTTAGGGAGCATTTAAAGAAATATTTACAAAAACACTATCCAGACATGTATCAAAAATATTTTGCTAGAAATTTTTGGGATGGAAAAATTTGGGAATATAATTTCTTTTCAACTTTTGATCTGGTTGATAAATCATCAGATGAAAAACTTAATAAACTTACGCTTGAATATTCACAAATCAAAATCTTTTATATTTTTCAAACAGTAGCTTTATTTTTACCAATGTATTTTTTTTCTTTCAATTAATCTATGTGATACCTTTTTAAGTTTTTAATAAATTCTAAGTTAATAGTGGAAATATCCGATCTGCAAAAATGTGGTTGAAACCGTTGAAACGGTTATTAAATTGAGTTTTATTATCGCTAACCAACTACTTAAGTCGTTGGTTAATAAAAAAAAAGGGCGATTCACATCGCCCCCCACTCTACTTACCACTAAGTAGCACCTACTCATTTTGGAGATAGGCTGGTTCTAATTCTATACGAGTTTTCTTTTTTCTGTTCGCTAATCTTTTGACGTCAGAGATTGCCAAAAGTGCTGAGGGCAATGTTAATAATGTTATAAAAGTTCCAAAAATTAATCCGAAGGCAACTGATACTGCCATCGGAACTAAAAATTGTCCCTGTTCCGAGGTTAATAGAATTATCGGCGCTAACCCTACTGAGGTTGTAATTGTTGTTAAAACTATCGGTCTGAACCTTGCCATGCCTGCTTGATACAAAGCGGGACCTACATCAATACCCTTTTTGATCATCTTGTTGTATTTATCGATCAGTACAACGGAATCATTTATAATAATCCCGGCAAGTGCAACAATACCAAGGAAGGATAAAATTGAAATCGGGATGCCGACAATATAATGACCAATAACCGCACCAATAACGCCTAATGGAATTAAGCTCATTATTAGGAATGTCTGCCAGTAAGATTTTAGCAAAAACATTAATATTGTAAACATTACCAGCAGGGCAACCAGCATTGAATATGTCATGCTGTCAACCATTTTACCTACTTCTTCACTTTGCCCGCCGAATGATCTTGCAACACCTTCAACTTGTGATAGAACCCGCGGTACAACCACATTATTCAAATCGCCCATAACAACAGCGAGATCATTTTGGGAGTAATCTAAATTAGCAAAAACATTTAATGAGCGTTCACCGTTTTCGTGTCGGATCCGCTTAATGCTTCTGGTAATTTTATAATCAGCTACTTCTTTGAACGGCACGTAATCACCCGATGGAGTTCTCATTTTTAAGTTTTCAATTTGGCTTATCGAAACTCTATCTTCTTTATTGAATCGAACCCAAATCTTCATTTCATCACGACCGCGCTGGAATCTCATAACTTCCTGCCCGTAAAATCCTCGTCTCAATTGACTTGTAAGATCTCTAAGTGTAAATCCTAAAGCCTGTCCTTTTGGTTTTATATCAACAATAAATTCGTTGTTGCCTAAAGGAGTATCGTCTCTAATATCTTTCACTCCGGCAATTTCTCTCAGTTCATCCTTAAGTAAATCTTTAGCTTTCATTAGCTGCGCGTAATCAGAGCTTTTGAAACGGACGGAAATTGGTGTCCCCCCAAAATTCCATCCGCCTACAATTATGTTTTCAGCTTCGGGTACAACCCCAATAAACTCACTTAACTGATCCGAAAATTCACCTATTGTATAATCTCTTTTGTCACTCGTCGGCAGCACAAAGAAAATATTGATGGTATTCGCATTCATCCAAGAAGTAAAGTTCTGAATAGGATTTAGAATCCCCTTCGTGGTATCTTCAAATTCTTTTCCAAAATCTAAAGCCTTATCAATCAAGCCTGCTCTAATTTTATCGGCAGTTTCGGCAGATGTTCCTGCCGGGACTTCAACTTGAATTCTTGCGTAAGGAGGTTCAATCTCCGGAAAAAATTGTGCGCGTACATGCGAGCCTTGGAACAGTCCCGCAATAATTAAAATTACCGCAAACATTGTTGCAGATACTGCCCAGCGGTTTCTTAGGCAAAGTTTAAGAACCGGAGCGTAAATTTTTTGAGTTAAATATTTAACAATTTTATCTAATGAAGTTCTTAGCCTTTCACTAAAGCTATTGCTTTTTGCCTGCACACCCAAAGCTTTTGAATGAGCAAGGTGAGCGGGTAATATTATTAGCGCTTCAACTAAACTAAAGAGGAGTGAAATAATTACAACTGCGGCTATCTGCCAAACGTATTTGCCGAGCATTCCATAAAAATAAAAGTAAGGCACAAAAGCTACAATTGTTGTAATGATTGAAATTGTAACCGGCTTTATAACATCAAGCGTTCCATCTATTGCAGCCTGCATTGGCTTCTTACCATACTTTTCATATTGTGAGTATATGCTTTCGCCAATGATTATGCCGTCATCCACAAGAATACCAATAACCATTATCATTCCGAATAAGCTGAATTGATTTATGCTGATATTGAGCACCCACAACACAAAGAACATTCCCAACAGCGAAATTGGAATTCCGAGAGCAACCCAAAATGATAATCTTGTATTAAGAAAAACTCCCAACAATAGTAGAACCAGAACTAAGCCTATTATTCCGTTTTGAGTAAGCAGATTTATTCTCTCTTCAAGTTCGTCGGTTTCTTTAATGAATGTATTGAAGGTTACCAAACCGGCATACTTTTCTTCGTACTTACGGGCTAAGTCTAATGTAATATCCGATATCTCAACAACATCTTCATTGTTGTTATACATTACGTTAAAACCAACCGAGCGCTGCCCATTATACTCTGAGAAAAATCTGTTTTCGGGCCACTGTTCTTTGATTGAGCAGATATCGGAAAGCAAAATTTCTCTCCCGTCGATAGATGAAACTATTTCAATATTTTCAAATTCTGCAGCATTATATTTTTTATTGTAGGAACGGATTAAAATTTCTTCTTGATCAGTTAGTACTGAACCGGAGGATATATTAAGATTTGAATTTCTGATTGCCTGAGCAATATCGCTGATAGTTAGTTTATATCTTATCAAATCTTCGGGACTAACTTCAATAGAGAACTCACGAGTAGGTAATCCCCACATTCTTATGTTGGAAATTTTTCCGGTTCGAAGCAGGTCATCTCTAAATTCCTCGACAACTTTTTTGAGAGTAAATAAATCAGCCGGACCATAAATGCTAAGCATTAATGCACGGTTCCACTGTGTCTGCTGATAAACAATCGGTTTCTCGGCTCCTGTTGGATATGAATTTATTGAGTTAACAGAATTTTTGATATTCTGCAATGCCTTATTCATATCGTAGTCCTGCTCAACTTCAACACTTATCGAGCCCCAATTATCGGAACTGGTTGAGGTGATTTTTTCAATACCTTCCAAGCCGCGGAGGTTCTCTTCAATTTTTATTACAATCCCCTCTTCAACTTCAATTGCCGAAGCACCGGGATATGGGACATCAATTTCAATCTGCTCAATTTCAAATTTGGGGTCTAATCGTTTATTTAGATTTGCAAGTGCAAAAATGCCTGCGGCGCAAATTACAATCATAATCCAATTTGTTACTGCAGAGTGTTTAATAAAATATCTTACAAATTTTTCTGCCATTAGTTTTCCTAAAATTAAAAATTAAGCCAGTCATCCCCCCGGTGACTGGCACGTATTATTTTTTCGCAACGGATATTGTTTCTTCTACTGCCTTAATTTCCTCGGTCTTGTATGGTTCATCCAATGTTTGAATGTTCATACCGATTAAGGGCTTCTGCAAAATTGTAGTTACCAATTTTGTGTTTTCCGGAAGCGTGTTTTTTATAATTGCCATATCGTTCTGCATAGCAACTACATCAACAAGTTTTTTAGCCAGTTTGAAATCTTCCATTGTGAAAATATAGCTTTCATTATCAATTGTGTATCGTGGAATTTCTGCAACATCATTTAATTTTTTCCCGCTCACCTCAACTCGAACATAATTGCCGGGTAAAAACAGCGGGTTTAAGCCGTTATTACTGAACGAAACAAAAGCATCAAGAGTTTGCGAGTTTCGGTCAATGCCGGAATCGTAGCGTAAAATTCTGCCGGTTAAATGCTGATTACTATTTTTTTCAGGATAAATTTTTACAATTGGCGATTTTGTAAAATTTATCATCTCAAATTCTTCAACAAGCAGAGGAACAGCGATCTCTAAATTTTTAGAATCGATAAATGTGCAAATCTGCTGACCGGCGGCAATAAAACTATTTTCAATAATATCATTCGATTCAATAAATCCTTCGAACGGAGCTTTTACAATATGCTTTGACAACAGGATTTCTTTGTTCTTGATATTAAAATACTTGGAATAAATATTTCGAGTGCTGAGCTTAATTTTCACTTTTGAATTTGCAGCTTCAGGCAGTTGAGGTATTTCACTGTTAATATCCAATCCTGAAAAATAGTTGTACCATTTATCATAAATTTCTTTTTTCTCAATCTTCATTTCAGGCAGTACAGATGCAACAGCATTCATAAATTCAGAGCGTAAAGAAAATAATTGATTCGTGATCTCGCGTTTATCAATTTCCAAAATTACTTCACCCTTTTTTGCAAAGGTACCGTCTTTCAAATCATTTTTAGCAAATACAACCTTTCCGCTGGCTTCGGCAACCATCTTAAGCGTCCGCTTCGATTCTACTACACCATTACCTTCAATGCTCAATTCATAGTCACTAAAATTAATCGGCATTGTTTCAACGGTTCGGTATTCTGTATTAATTTTCCTTTTGTTGCTGTGCTTTTCAGTTGCCCCTAAAAAGCTCATTCCTAAAAATCCAACAGTAACAATTAGAATTACAACACCAACTTTAATAAAACCTTGTTTTTTCATTTGAACTTCCTTGCACAAAATTTTTAATATTACTAACAATTATGACGAGGAGTGTATGTAAAAAGTTACATAAAAAATTTGCTTGGCAGGTTTTTGGGTTGGAAGATTATCAAGATTATCAAGATTGAAAGATTGAAAGATTGAAAAATTGAAAGATTGAAAGATTGAAAGATTGAAAGATTAAAAGCCTGCCCACCTCTGGTAGGATTCAAAGATTAAGGTAAATTGCAATATTATTTTTATCATTTATATCTAAAATCAAAAATCGTTATTCTTAAATCGTTTTTTATTCTGTTGCAGGTTTCAAGTTACAGGTTGCTGGTTAAAGGATTTTCTAGATTGAAAGCCTGCTTACCTCTGGTAGGATTGAAAGATTATTTTCGTGATTTAATAGTATCGGGATTTTAATTACCGATTTTCGATTATCGATTCCTCGATTATCGATTCCCGATTATCGACTATCGATTCCTGATGATTACAATTAAATTGATAAATTGTCTCATTTCTACTTTTTTATATTGGCTTTTACATTTCACTACTCATTCAATCCCCTTTTTATTCTAAATTCTTCATTAAATTGAAATAATTACAGAAAATTCTTGACAATATTTGAATAGTAATTTATATTAGCACTCACAAAAAACGAGTGCTAACAACAAAATCATTATATTATATAAATAAGGAGATAAAGTAATGGCAGATTTCAAAATCAATCCATTAGCCGACCGTGTAATTGTTCAGCCCAAAGAAGCAGAAGAAACTACAAAAGGCGGCATTATTTTACCCGATACAGCAAAAGAAAAACCTATTGAAGGTAAAATTGTTGCTGTGGGTCCGGGTAGAGTAACTGATGAAGGTAAAGAAGTTAAGATGAGTGTTAATGTAGGCGATACTGTACTTTACGGTAAATATTCCGGTACCGAAATTTCAATTGAAGGCTCGGAGTATTTAATTATGAGAGAAAGTGATATTTACGGAATCGTTAACTAAAGTTTGATAAAAATTAATTAAAAATGAATCGGAGGAAAAATGTCAGCTAAAATAGTTGAATATAGCAGCAAAGCTAGAGCCGGACTAATTGGCGGTGTTGATAAATTAGCAAATGCTGTTAAAGTAACATTAGGTCCCAAAGGGCGTAATGTAATTATAGACAAAAAATTTGGTGCACCAACTGTTACTAAAGATGGTGTTACTGTAGCAAAAGAAATTGAATTAGAAAATGAAGTAGAAAACATGGGCGCACAAATGGTTCGCGAAGTTGCTTCAAAAACCAGTGATGTTGCCGGCGACGGAACTACTACCGCTACTGTATTAGCACAAGCTATTTACAGAGAAGGTTTAAAAAACGTTACCGCAGGCGCTAACCCAATGGACTTAAAACGCGGTGTTGATTTTGCCGTTCAAAAAGTTGTTGAATATTTGCAGTCAATTTCAAAAGAAGTTGGCGGACGTGAAGAGATTGCACAGGTTGGTTCTATTTCCGCTAATAACGATCCGACAATCGGCGACCTTATTGCTGATGCGATGGAAAAAGTTGGTAAAGACGGCGTTATTACCGTTGAAGAGGCTAAAGGTACAGAAACCGGTTTGGAAGTAGTTGAAGGTATGCAGTTCGACCGCGGTTATCTTTCACCTTACTTTGTTACTGATTCTGAATCAATGGAAACAATTCTTGAAGATCCATATATTTTAATTCACGACAAAAAAATCTCATCAATGAAAGACCTACTTCCGGTACTTGAAAAAGTTTCTCAAGCAGGAAGATCAATGCTTATCATCTCAGAAGATCTTGAAGGTGAAGCTTTAGCTACTTTGGTAGTAAATAAATTACGCGGTACTTTAAAAATCGCTGCGGTTAAAGCTCCCGGTTTTGGCGATAGAAGAAAAGCTATGCTTGAAGATATTGCAATCCTAACCGGCGGTACAGTAATCTCTGAAGAAAGAGGATACAAATTAGAAAACGCAACAATTCAATATCTTGGTACGGCTAAAAAAATTGTACTTGATAAAGACAATACAACAATAGTTGAAGGCGCAGGTAAAACTGAAGATATCAAGAAAAGAGTTAATGAAATTAAAGCTCAGATTGAAAAAACTACATCAGATTACGATAGAGAAAAACTTCAGGAAAGATTAGCCAAATTATCAGGCGGTGTTGCCGTGTTGAAAATTGGTGCTTCCACAGAAGTTGAAATGAAAGAAAAGAAAGCAAGAGTTGAAGATGCGCTTCATGCAACAAGAGCAGCAGTTGAAGAAGGTATTGTTACCGGCGGCGGCGTTGCACTTGTTAGAGCTATTAACAGCTTAGACGGTTTAGAAGGTGAGAACTTAGATCAAACTACAGGTATTAAAATAATTCAGAAAGCATTAGAAGAACCTTTAAAACAAATAGTTAACAATGCCGGTCTTGAAGGCGCTGTTGTACTTAACAAAGTTATGGAAGGTAAAGATGATTATGGATTTAACGCGGCGACAGAAGTTTATGAAAACTTGATCAAAGCAGGTGTAATTGATCCTACTAAAGTAACTAGAACAGCTTTAGAAAATGCTGCGTCAGTTGCCTCATTATTGATTACAACCGAAGCTGTTGTTTATGAAAAGAAAGAAGATGAAAAAATGCCTGCAATGCCTGATATGGGTGGAATGGGCGGTATGGGTGGAATGCCGGGAATGATGTAATCCTAAATTCACTGATTTAGTTTATAAAAAAAAAGGGAGCTTTAAGCTCCCTTTTTTTATTCAGTAAAACATATATAGTATTTATTTAAACCCATCCTCAATTGGAAATTATTTATTTGGAATAATTTTTTAGTTGATTTTAATTGAGTTTATTTTAGTTTAAAAAACAGCAATATCCAATTTTATGAGCAAAGGCAAAAAATGAGATGGCTGTTTCTAACTCTTAATTGGTTCACCGTAGGCTTCATATAACCTACCTTCTGCTGCAAACTTCTAATCAAAAACTAATTCAATGATTGGTCTATAATTATGAATAGAATAATTTTACTGTTGCTGTTTTCTTCATCCCTAATATTATCACAAGATGATCCGCTGGATTATTTCCCACATCATGTTGGCGACTTATGGCAATATCGTTCACAATTTACTGGTGAATTAGTGGGTACAAGATACATTGATTCAATTCTTACAGACCCAATTTCAAAAGATGTTTTTATTTATTACGGACATTTTGATAATGGTGGAACAAATGATCGATATAGGATTGATTCCGTTGGAAATTTATATAATATGAATTTTAATCCCGATGGAATTCGTTATAAACTGTATGCAGAAATTGGAGATTCTTGGATACTTCGTGATGCCGATAGTGTCAATTTAGATACAGTTATCGTAAGCGTTGTGGATGTATACGATGCAACTGTTTTTGGAGTTAATACCACGGTAAAAGCTTTTCAATTTGAGCTTCATTTCCCGGATCAACCTATTTTTTGGCTGGGAATTGATTATCTGGCAAAGGGTTTTGGTCTAATTAGATCTGAAATAGAGCCCTCGGATATTTATGTTTTAACTGGGGCAATCATAGATAGTGTTGAGTATGGAATAATTACTTCTGTTAAGGATAGAATTGGACAGCCACAAAACTTTGAAGTAATTAAAAACTACCCAAATCCATTTAATAATAATACGATAATTTCGTTTTCGGTTTCTAATTATAGTAATGTTAATATTACTGTGTATGATGTATTAGGCAGCGTGGTTAAAGAACTTATAAATGAATCTAAACCAATGGGAAATTATAATTTACACTTTAATGCTGATGATTTATCCAGCGGACCATACTTTGTTGTTTTAACAACAGATTCAAAATTATATACACATAAGATGTTATTAATTAAATAATTTTAAATTGTGGAGGGCTTTATGAAAATAAGAATACTACTATTTGCTGCATCTTTTATTTTTATTTGCTTAAATATTTTTGCTTCCGATTCAACCTTCTGCGGTGTGGAAGGTTATCAGCCACTAGTTCAAAAAGGGGGACTTAATGCAACTCCTTTCGGCACGCTAAAAGTTTTGTTTATTTTTATCGATTTTTCAGACGATAATATAGACAGAGATAATCCAACTTGGCCTGTCGGTAGGTATGATTCCGAGGGAAATTTTACTGGCGGTCCAAACTATCTAGATGATATTGTTGATTTAACAGAAACGCAGAATTCTGGTAAATATGCTAATGTCACAACGTTTTTTAATGATATGAGTGATGAACAATTTAAAATGATTGGAAAGGCTTATTATGTACAAGCTCCTCAGCCATTAAGCTGGTACCAGGCGAAACATGCAGGCGCGGAGGCTGCTTACTCTGCCAAGCATGCAATTGAAGCTTTAGATGATACAGTTGATTTCGCTGATTTTGATAGATGGATAGATGGTGGACCATATACTCATCTACCTGGCACCGACACAAAATTAGATATGGTTTTTATTTGTTTTAGGCAATGGTATATATGTACACCTCCATACCAAAACTATTGCAGCAGTTTCAAAGCAGCAGGATGGTATAATGCTTCATTACCTGGTGGCAGTGTGACTGTTGATAATGGAAATAGGTTTATAGTTGGTTCTCAAGCAGTCAATGTTCTTCAAATGGTTCAATATCCACGGATGGAACATTTACTTCATGAGTTTGGACATGTTTGGGGATTAAATCATCAATACGCACCTGGATTTTGGTCATTAATGGGTCATCGATATCCAACAAATACAAGTTTTATGAATTCATTTGAAAGAGAACAATTAGGTTGGATTGCTTTTCATGACATCTCAACTTCACAAACAGCTCAATTACGCGATTTTGGAACACATTATGAAGCATATAGAATGCATTTAGGAGGAAATGAATATTTTATCCTCGAAAATCATCAAAGAGAAAGTATTTATGATAATCCGGATGCAACAGGTGCAAAAGGTTTATATATTTTACGACAATTTCCTAATGGAAGTTATAACTATGAAGGAAATTTAAAAGTTGAGACTGCCGATGGTCGATATAATTGGGCAAATCCTAGTTGGGTACCTTTTCCAAGCAATAATATTCCGGTACCAGTTTTTGAACGCGGAGAAATTAACAGATATTTTGGGTTAACTGATAGAGATTTACAACTTGCACAGGACCCTACTACGGGTAATTTTGATTGGCATTACCTCATTACTAAAATTGATGAATCAACTGGAGAAATTGTTTATGGTTCTTTTTATAGAGGAGATGGAGAAGATGCATTTGGCTTAAACAATAATGAGGTTTTCACACCTTGGAGTAATCCGGCAGCATGCTTAAATTCTGGCGTACCTTCAAATGTAGGTATTGAGATACTCCCAAATTCAACAGAAATACTTCAAATAAATTATTTTATAGGTAATCCAATAAATGCTTCACCCTCCAAACCTCACCTCGGATGGGAACCAAGGGATTTGGGTTATCCATTTGAGGAAGGCTGGGTTTATCTTGCCTGGGGCGCAGATTTGTGGGATGGTTATCCGATTGAACCAGATGTAAACTGGTCAGAGCTGCACAGGAAAATTGGCAATGGTTCCTGGACTACTGTTTATTCTGGTCCAAATCGCCAATGGTATAGCGGTGATAGTAATTATGATCCCGATGGTGATACACCCGTTTACTTTAGAGTAAGGGTTCGTGATACTCAAAATAAATGGTCACTCTGGTCAAATATTTTCGACACAAGAATGAGTGTTACACAGTCGGGTGTTGGTTTAGATAAATCCGCATCGAAAAATAATTCAAAAAAGATACCTGCGGACTATGCTATTTCACCAAACTACCCAAATCCTTTTAATCCAGAGACAATAATAAAATACCAAATTCCTGAAAGTGGCTTGGTTCAACTTAAAATTTACGATTTGTTAGGAAGGGATGTGGCAACGCTGGTGAATGAGGTGAAATCAGCAGGATCATATTCTATTAACTTTGACGCGAGCGATTTACCAAGTGGAGTTTATATATATTCCTTGAAGGTTAATGATTTTGTTCAAAACCAGAAAATGACTTTGCTGAAATAGAACCAAATGCGGTGAAGAACTCACTCATTTATTTTTTGTAAAAAAGGGAGCTTTAAGCTCCCTTTTTTTATATCAGATTTGATAGTTATCATTAAAATTTACTCGTTTTCTTTAGAAATTAGCCTAAAAAGTTAAGATTTAGATTATAAAAATTATTTAATAAAAAATTCAAAAATCCGTAATCATACTGATTTTTGTTTAAATATTTTTTTGTATGATAAAGAAGTTAAATAAAGGGAATAAAGGATTACAACAATTTTAGACATAACGGTTCTATTATTTATTAACTTTTTATTTATAAGTATTTCCCCTATCCTCTGTGGTAAATACTTAAATAATAGTCTATTAAATTTAGATGAATTTTATTCGGGTTTTATATGATTTGACAAAAACAGACAATAATAATTTAAATTTTGGAGATTTAGAAATGAAAGCAATAAATGTTTTTGCCGCAATAATATATTTATTTATTACCAATTATTCTTATTCGCAAGAGTTCGATCCACTCGACTTTTTCCCTTCATCTGTTGGTAATGTTTGGATATATGAAACCCCGTCTGACATAGTCAGATATGAAATTATCAAAGACTCTGTTGACCAATATGGTAACAAATTCATCTTCTATTATCTTGAACAGCCAACATATCAAATGGACACAATGAATAATGTATATTTTGTCCCTTATAGTTTAAATTGGTTAAAGTATAAGTTAGATGCAGATTCAGGCGATACTTGGCAAGTTCGACCGGAAGGCACCAGTGTTAGAAGAAGAGAAGCACTAGTTACAAATAAATACCATACAACTGCTTTTGGCATCCCATCAGAAATATTGGAAATAGAATATTGGAATTTGGACTATGGTGATACTGTAATTAATGAATTTGCTATTTATGAAAATACAGAAATACTTGCCGCAGGATTCGGACTATTATATGATTATACCGCACACGGACCGGTATATACAATAAGAGGCTGCATAATTGAACAGGATACATTTGGTATTGTTACTACGGTAGAAGAAGACCTCCAGTTACCCGATGACTTTGCACTTTATCAAAATTACCCCAATCCATTCAATCCAACTACAACAATAAAATTTCAATTGTCAAATTATGCTTTTGTTGAACTAAGAGTATTTGATTTATTGGGGAGAGAAGTTTCTGTTCTTATTAAAGTAGAAAAACCCGCTGGAATATATGAATTAAAATTCCATGGGAATGATCTTACAAGCGGCACTTATATTTATACGCTAAAAACTGGTAACAGTATTTTATCAAAAAAAATGCTTTTAATCAAATAACTATGAAAAACAAAAAAAGAGGGAAAAGTGAAAATTCTAAATTCAAAAATATTAATTATTTATTTTTTATTTTTACATATCGTTTCGGCACAAATAGAACTAATTGAAGAACCAAATTGTGTAGAAGGATATAACCCAGAGGTTTATACTAACCAGATTGGTGGCTATGCACTTCCTTCTGAAGGAACAATTAATGCACTAATAGTTTTTGTCCAATTTCCCGATGATAATTATGATCAAAAGAATCCTTACTGGAAAAAAGGGTATGCACCTGCAAACATGAATTATTGGGTTAATGAAACCTGGAGCAGTAATCCAATTCAAGGCTCACTGACTCATTATTTCAATGAGATGTCTTTCAACAAACTAAAATTTATAGGAAAAACTGTTTCTGTCATCACACCTAATAGCAGACAATGGTATTTAACAAATTCAAAGGATCGAGGTTATATTCACAAAGAGGTAATCCAACAACTGGATAATACATGGGATTTTGCTGAGTTTGACAAATGGGATCTTATTTCAGCCTATAACCATACAGATGATCGAACTGATGGAGTTATAGAGATGATTATTATGGTCTGGAGAAATGTCGCTAAGGAATTTCCCGAACCACAACAAAACAATATATACACGGCACTGGATTTTCACCCGGTTTACAGCTATGGTAGTCTTGGTGGAAGTGAGTTTCAAGTTGATGGTGGTGCTAGAACCGTTAAAACAGGTTTCAGTCCAAGTGGAAGCACACCTGGCGGTTCTGGTGTAACAATAAATGATCACTTAATAAATCAAGGTTTAACAATTACAATTCACGAATTTGCTCACTACTTAATGGGGGGTAATTCTTACCATACGGGCCATGGCTTTTGGGGCATGCTGGATGCCTGGGGTAAAAAAAGCAAGGTCGCTAATTCTTTCGAACGATACCGCCTGGGTTGGATAAATGTGAACGATATTGAAAATACACCGAATCAAGTAATATCTAACGCCACCATTTCGGATTATGTAACAACCGGAATAGTATATCGGTTTAAAGTTGATCCGACATCAAATGAATACTTTTATATCGAGAATCATCAAAAACTTTCCTATTGGGAAACTCATCTAACACCTGGAAATATTGAAAATGGGATATATGTTTTAAGACAGAAAGGAACTCTGGGGAAAGATGTTCAGATCATTCCAGCAGATGGAAGATTTGATTGGGTTGTAAATCAAATTACACCTAATCCATGGGGTAGTGGGAATTTACCGGTATATAAAAATAACGGTGCTGATAGGGTGAATGGATATCATGATTTGCAAACTATCCCGTGGGTTTGGAACGGTATTAATCAAGCAGCTCAAGTAATTCATTTTACAGAAAATGAAAGCGGGCAGCCGGTTCTCGATGTTAGATATCCTGGTGATGGACGTGATGCATTTAGAGAAGGATTTAATGAAATATTTACTCCTTATAGTAATCCAAACTCACACAGGTTCAATAGGACAGCAACACCCTTTGGATTCAAAATCAATAGTCTAGTAGGTGGAGTGTACTCACTTGATATTTATGTTAATACGTCACTTAATGCTCAGCCATCAAAACCACAAAATCTAAAAGTGACTATTGAAAATAACACGCCAAGATTAAACTGGGCAGCAAATATTGAACCCGATGTTGTCAGCGGAGGCAAATACAAAGTTTACAGAACAACTACATCCGGTGGTGAACCTACTAGCTATAGCCACGTGGCTACCGTGAATCACCCAGCAACAACTTGGCTTGATTATAACTATTATGTTTATGGCGGTGGAGACAGTAAATTGTTTTATACGGTTTCTGCTGTAGACAGTGATAACATGGAGTCTGTAAAATCTGATTACGATTGGCTATGGTGGGATAATGAACTTCAGAAGAATGGGGACCAATCAACTTTCGATAATAACATCATCACAGATTATAGACTTTTCTCAAACTACCCAAACCCGTTTAATCCGGAAACAATAATAAAATACCAAATTCCTGAAAGTGGCTTGGTTCAACTTAAAATTTACGATTTGTTAGGAAGGGATGTGGCAACGCTGGTGAATGAGGTGAAATCAGCAGGATCATATTCTATTAACTTTGACGCGAGCGATTTACCAAGTGGAGTTTATATATACTCCTTGAGGGTTAATGATTATGTTCAAAACCAGAAAATGACTTTGCTGAAATAGTGCCAAATGCTGTAATGAATTCACTTATTTTGTTATAAAAAAAGGGAGCTTTCGGCTCCCTTTTTTTTGTTCAATCATTCATTCAATAATACCGGTTTAACTTACCCGGCTTCCGCAGGAATGATTAGAACTGCTTATTGGGGGGGGGGGAAATAAGTTTTTATTGTTCACTTAAAAATTTAAATCGCCGCATATTCGCACTCTTCCATATTGGTATATTCAACTAAATCCTGAAAATTATAAGCCAGCATTTTGATAGTACTTTTTATTGCGGTATCTCCCCTTGAAATTATTTTATTTACAACTTCCAGGCATTGTTCTTCATAATTCTCCGCGGGCAGAACCTCATACACCAGCCCTAAATCCAATGCCTCTTTTGCAGTTATTTTGTCAGAGACTAACAATATTTGAGATGCTTTTGCATGACCTAAATATTTTGGCAGAAAATATGGAACGGCGCCTGTTGGGTGAATATTCATCTGGGAATGAGATAAAATAAACTTTGTTTCTTCTGAAGCTAATCTTAAGTCAGCAGCAAGCGCAGCACCAAAAAAAGGAGTAACTATTTCACCATCAGCGGCATTAACAATAATTTTTTTTGACCGAATAATGTGTGAAATAATGTTATTTATAATTATGTGTTTTCTATTTCTAGTTTCATTATTCAAAATACGTAATTTATTAAATGCGTCATCATTAGCTTCATCAGTGGTAATATTTTTTAAGTAATTCTTAAATTCTTCATTTCCAAGTGCTCTCTTTTCATTAAAAAATACAATTGCTGAAATTGATTTATCACTCTCTAAAACATTCATGTAACCTATAAATTTTTCGTATTCGTTTAGGGATGTTATAATTTTGAACACATTATTCTTAATTTTCATAATGCCGATTTTCCCAATCTTCAGGCACTTAAAATTTTGGTCTTCATAAATTATATCGCTTATTTTTTCCATAAAGTCTCCGTATTAAGTTTTGATTTTATCGTACGCACGGTATTGGATATTTGTTATATACCGCTAAAGTAAACTCTATTGTTACTGCTATATAAATTAAAAATAGAATGATCATTTTGACACCTCAGTTATAATTTTTTGAAATAAACCTTAACACCTTGCTTCAATATCACATAACATATTCTTTTGGAACTCTAACAACATCCGGTTGACTGAGAACAGTTTCATAGTTTCTGTCAGTTTCATACAATAAATTTTTTTCATGTTCACCGATAATTATTTTAAGAGAGTCCAAGTATTCTGAAACATCAATTGTATGCTCTTTCACAACTTCATCCCTCACTCTGCTCTGCAGAAATTCAACGCTGCTGCTAAAATCGTTTAGTTCCCTTATCATATCTTTCCAATCAACAAAATAATTTTTCACTTTTTCCTCCCGCTTATTATTCAAATCTAAATTTCAAATCACATTCATGCACTTAACTTGGCTAGTATGTCTGCACTACTCTATTGACAAATAAATCTTGTCTTTTTACTTTTTTACTATCTTCACACTGCGCCCAGGGAACAATAAACTTTACTTCCTCTGAATGGGCGTGCTTCATCACAGGTACATGCTTTTTATCATTTATTCGTCTGGATATAAATGATTTTTGTTTTCTGTTTAATGATTTCTTCACTTTAACCACCTCTCAATTTTAATTGAACCTCTTTTTATTCATCGTGTCTTTAGATACTTAGGCTGAAAATTATTTTGCAATTTTTGTTCTACTGTTTTGTAAGAGGGAAAAAGATAGCAGGGAATAGTATTAACTAACTAATTGAGTACTATTTCAGTTTTTAGTAAAGCTCCCTCAACCGGGCAAACACTTATACATTGAGGCTCCTCAAAAATACCTTCACATTCTGTACACTTGTTTGGGTCAATTTCATAATGCAATTCGTCGTTTTCAAAAATTGCTTCATTTGGGCATTCGTGAATGCATGCTGCACATGAGATACATTCTTCGGTAATTAAGTAAGCCATTTTATCCTCATAATTTGTTCTTATTAATAACTTACTATAGCATACGATGCAAATTGTGAGCCAATCTTAAATGGCTGAATATAGGTGATTTAACCCCTTTTTGACCGGAATATTCAGAATAAATATTTTATTGATTGCATATCTGCAATGGGGTGATATTACATTTGCATAACTGCAATGTTTAATAATCTATAAACGGCGGTTAGCAGAATAATTAACTAAATAATAGACCTAATTTATTAGCTATTCTCTTAAAATTTTTATTCTTTTAGTATATAATCTCTTTTCTAACTTGAAAATTATTTTTCTAAAGAGATTGGCAGCATAATTGACTTATATATCTAATGAGAAAACTTTAAATTTGATAAGGTGATAATAGATGAAAAAATCTATCTATATAACAGATTTTGATATGAGAAGATTTAAATGGCTGGCGAACAACGCAGCAAAATTTGATGAATTGTACAAAAAAAATATTTATCGTTTAGAAAAAGAATTGGAAAAAGCTTTAATAGTTGAACCGAAGGAAATTCCGCCAAGTGTAATAACTATGTACACTACTTATAAAATTAAAGACCTGGCAACTGATAAAGAAAATACCTACACATTAGTTTTTCCCTTCGATGCAGATACCGGACAAAATAAAATCTCTATCTTAACTCAAATTGGAGTTTCGTCTATAGGTTTAAGTTCGGGCGATGTTATTGAATTTGAAGATGCTTCCGGTAAAAGAAAAATTGAAATAGTCGAAATAATTTATCAGCCGGAAAGGGAAGGATTATTTTATTCATAACCAATTTGATTTCTATTATTAATTAAATTTTTGTTTCAATCACCTACGGAAAAATTTTTAAGACGTTAAATGTGCTTAGCAAGCAAACTGATTTGATACATGAAAGTATTTCGATAAACGTATGAATAATTAAAAGTATATGCCCCGCATTTGACCGCCGTGATAAAATAAGGATTACAAAATGAACTTGATTAAACCAATTGAATGGATGGAGAATAAAAATGTTAATAAATCTGAAAACACAGAAATTATAAACAAATTTTTCCCTCCGGGCATCGCAAATTCTGCAAGAAGTTTCCACCGCCAAATTAAGGATTATAAAATTACACCCTTAAAAAATCTTGCTCATCTTTCCGCAATGATCAATGTGGGAGGCATTTGGGTAAAGGATGAATCGCAAAGATTAAACTTGAATTCATTTAAAGTACTTGGCGGTTCCTTTGCTGTTTATAATTTTTTAAAAACAAAATTAGAACTTAATGACAAAGAAATAAGTCTCGCTGAATTAAAATCAAAAAAAATTAAAAAAAAATTAGGCGATATTAAATTTGCTGCCGCAACAGATGGAAATCATGGAATGGGAATGGCTTGGGCAGCCAAGCAGGCAGGGTTCGATTCTATAATTTATGTTCATAAAAATACAACGCAGCCCCGAATAAATGCTATTAAAAATAATGGAGCCGAAGTTGTAATTGTTGACGGCACCTATGATGATGCCGTAAGAAAAGCGACCGCCGATTCTAAAAAAAATGGATGGCAGGTTATTTCCGATACATCGTGGGAAAATTATGAAGATATACCCAAATGGGTAATGCAGGGCTACACTACAATGTTTTCAGAAACCCAGGAACAGTTAGCAGCGCAGGGCATTATTAAACCTACGCACATCTTCGTTCAAGCCGGCGTTGGTGCATTAGCCGCAGCAACTATTGGTTATTACCGCCAATTATTCGATGCAGATTCTCCCAAATTTGTTGTTGTAGAACCTGATAAAGCTCAGTGCCTTTTCCAATCTGCAAGAATTTCTGACGGCAAACCATACAGCTTTTTAGGCGACTTAAATACTATTATGGCAGGCTTAGCATGCGGCGACCCAAGCCCGATTGCTTGGGATATTCTGCGGGATTATACTGATGCATTTGTTGTTTCACCCGATTACGTTGCAGCAAAGGCTATGCGTGTTTATGGCGTTCCATTAGCCGGGGATCCTTTTATAGTTTCCGGTGAATCCGGTGCGGTTACACTCGGTGCGCTAATGTTTACAATGTGTCTCCCCGAATACAAACCTTTGCGAAAACATCTGGGCATAAACCGTGATTCTCAAATTTTATTAATAAATACCGAAGGGAATACTGATCCGGATGATTTTAGGCAGGTAGTTTGGGAAGGAAGCAATCCGGTACCGAAAAGATATAGTATGATAAATAAATTTGATAAATGATTTTTCTAGTGTTTTTAAATAATATATATTGAATAGAAAACAACAATACTTTAATGGAGTAAACAAATGAATTCAGACCTTGAAATAGCCCGTAATGTAAAATTAAATGATATAAAAGTTTTATTGGAACAGTTAGAGATATCTGAAGATGATTTTGAATTTTACGGCAAATACACAGGCAAAATTAAATTATCGGTTTTAGAAAAACTGAAATCGAAACCGGATGGCAAATTAATTTTAGTTACTGCAATAACCCCGACAAGTTTTGGCGAAGGTAAAACACTTACTTCTATTGGGCTTGGGCAGGCATTAAATAAAATAGGCAAGAACGGAATTATCGCAATTCGTGAGCCTTCGGTTGGACCTGTATTTGGAATTAAAGGCGGTGCAGCGGGCGGCGGATATTCCCAGGTACTGCCGATGGAAATGATAAACCTCCATTTTAACGGGGACCTAAATGCAATTGCGGCAGCACATAATTTACTGGCTGCCATGCTCGATAACCATATTCTTAAAGGAAATGATCTTGGCATTGATGTAACAAATATTTTATGGAACCGTACGATGGATATGAATGACCGCTCATTAAGGCAAATTGTAATTGGTTTGGGCGGAAGAGTAAATGGAATTCCGCGTGAATCGGCTTTTGTTATTACCGCCGCTTCCGAAATTATGGCAATACTCGCATTGGCTACTTCGCGAAAAAATTTAAAAGAACGGTTAGGGGAAATTGTTGTTGGCTATACTTATGATAAAAAAATCGTTAAAGCTAAAGATTTAGATGCACACAAAGCAATGGCGGTTTTATTGAATGATGCAATTATGCCAAACCTTGTTCAAACAAGCGAACACACTCCCGCTCTTGTACATGCAGGTCCATTTGCAAATATTGCCCACGGAACCAACAGTATTATTGCCGATAAAATTGCACTGAAGTTAGCAGATTATGTTGTTACCGAATGCGGATTCGGAGCCGACCTTGGCGCTGAAAAGTTTTTCGATATAGTATGCCGTAATTCAGATATCTATCCTTCAACTGTGGTTATTGTTGCTACATGCAGAGCCATAAAATTACACGGCGGCGTAAGTGAAAAGCCTGAAGAAAATCTTTACAAAGAAAACAAAGAAGCTTTTGCAAAAGGATTAGCAAATTTAGAAGCACACATTTTAAATATGCAGAAATTCGGTGTTCCAATAATTGTAGCAATTAATAAATTCCCAAAAGATACAGATTCAGAAATAGATATGATTTATGAATTGTGTAAAAATATGAATGTTGAATGCGCCGCGCATGAGGCATTTGTTAAAGGCGGAGATGGAGCGATAGAGTTAGCTGAAAAGACCGCAGCCCTTGCCGATAATTTTGAAATAACCGATCGAAAATTTTTATATGAACTTGATAAAACAGTTGAAAATAAAATTGAGACTATTGCCGTAGAAATTTATGGTGCAAAAGATGTTTATTTTGAAAAAAGAGCAAAGGCAAAAATAAAACGGTTTACAGATTTAGGTTACGGAAATCTGCCGATCTGCATAGCAAAAACACAATCCTCACTATCGGATAACAAAAGAGCAATTGGTGCACCTAAAAATTGGACATTGACTGTAACAGATGCAAAGCTTTCTGCAGGTGCCGGTTTTCTGGTTATTGTTTGCGGCGATATGATGCTAATGCCGGGTCTGCCTAAAATTCCCGCCGCAGTTAATATGGATGTGGATGAGGATGGCAATATTACTGGATTGTTTTAATTTTCGGATTCTAATAAAAAAAACTTCCTCTCACTTTAGCTTTTTATTAAAAATACTGCAAAGCTAAGTGCGAGGAAGCGTAGGGAGAGAATTTCTAATCTGAGATTTTGCAAAACCTCTTTGCATCACCGCTTCCAAAGGAATCCCTTTGGGAAAATCCCGTAGTGTCCCCCGATTAAGACGTTTAACCCGAATTATGCAATAGAGAAAATTGCACGGTGCTTCAGCGCCGTGAATCCTGCCCGTCCGGCAGGCGGGATTGAACAAACATAAATATTGGGTTTTAACCCAAATGGTTGTGGGCCTGCCCACCGGCAAAGGCGGGCTAAAGCCCCTTACATAATTTTAAGATCAATCACCGTCATAAATGACGGTGCAATTACAAATACAATTTTTTTTTAGATCTTACAAACTATTTCTAATGCATAATTCGGGTTCGAGAACCTCTTGTCGGGATGAAACATTCTCATCATAATTACAGAGTGCATACCCGCGAAATGAAGCTGCGGAACAGGCGGCAAAAACAAGCCCAACAAGATGGCATGCAAGCTCCTTGAAATGATGATTTATTGTTACAAACAAATTTTATGCAAAGACTTCTAATTCGTACTGATAATTTTTCAACTAGATAAAGATCATATCTTTTTCAGTTTCATAATTGGGGTTAATTGGCTGCAGAGCCGATGTAACCTGAACTGAATATGCATGTGTTATTTTTCGGTTCACTATTTTAGCTGAACATTTTACAATGTTATATTTTTCAAATAATTCATTTTTAATGCTGTCGATCAGTTGTAATTTTATCGTGTCATCATTTTTATTATCGGTATTAATAAATGAGCTGTCAAGAATGTTTTTTTCAACGAGCTGAATAATATCTTCGGCAAATAATGTTTCAAAGCCTTCGGTTTCAACAACTACTTTTAATGGAATTTCCACAAAGCCTTTCTGAATTCCCGGAACTAAAATCTGCTCTAGTACAATTGGTATTTCAATTTTGTATTGTTTTATATATTCATTATCAACATTCTTTTTAACGGAAAACTGACAATTATATTTCATCATTTGCTTATCGCCATTAACCGGTGATACTTTTTCATAAAAAAACGGATAATTAAAATCAATTTTTAACTTGTTAACATAAATTGATTTCAAGTATTCAATCAATCTATTACTCAACTGAATTGGTCCGATATAACGCGTCTTATCATTTACAATTTTAAGAATATTTTCTTCAATCCGGTCTTCATATTTCTTTTCAACTTCAGCTTTAATCGTTAAATCACTAATGGTATTTTCACCTTCTACTTTTGATTTTACTCCAATTGTAATTGGAGAACTTAAATCACTTATTTCAAATGTTACATAATACTTTTCAATATCTGTCATCGTGAATACTCCATAATTTTTTACCAAAAATATTAGCTAATAATTAATCTTGCATTTGAGAATGACGTACATCTTCGATTTTTAATTTTCTTAATCCTGCCGGTACGCTCCACTCAATAATATCACCAACTTTGTAACCCAATAGTGCGGTGCCGATTGGTGCAAGTATCGATATTTTATTTTCGCTTAAATCTGCTTCGTTAGGATAAACTAATTGATACTCGAACTTTGCATTTGTTTTCATATCCATTACAAAAACAGTTGAATGCATTCTTATTACATTATCATCCATCTTTTCTTCCGCCATAACCTCTGCGCGTTCAAGCTCTACCTTTAAGTCCTGCAGAGTTTTTTGATCCTGTACTCTAAATGCGCTTGCTGAAGAAAGAATTTTTTGCAGCTTCGCCTTATCTTTTTCAGTTATATAAATTCTTCGTTCGTTCATTTTATTACCTTTTTACTGTTTTTAGCTTTAAAATTATTTAATTCTTCTTATTCCTAATATCGTTCAAACCTCTCAGTGCTGCATGAATAACCGCAAACGGCAAACAAACTATGCCTGCTGTCAGCATTCCTAATTCGTAAAACAATGAGCTGTCTGTGTACGGTACTCCTTTTAGTCTGGACTGCAATGCACTCAAAGGAATTCCGTACATGTTGCCTGCGATCATAATTTGTACAGCAGAAAGAATAACAGCGGCTTTTTTTTCACCATATTCCTTTACTAAAGAATCATAAGCATATTTTTCCGGGTATCCTCTGGAATCGGCAAAATGCTGTGCAAATATTATTGCTTTTGCTTCCTCCGGTTTAATAAAGTTATCTTCGCCGCTTAAAAAGCTGCTAATCTCTTCGCTACTCATTCCCTGCTGCAAGGCTATTTTAGTATGCTGGTATGAGCATGCTGCACAACCGTTTACCTCCGTTACCGCCAATTGTAAACGTTCCACAAAATCTATATCAATAATATTGTTTTTTTTATTTTTCTTTAAATTCAAAATTGCACTTGGAATGAAGACAAATGCACGATACATTTCATAAAAACTGAACTTACGTTTAAAATCAACTCTTGAACTTATTGCTTCAGGTATTTGAATGTCATTTATCATTTTAGTGTTTGTAATCTTTAAAGGCTCTTTTCATTGCACAAACTCCAACATCAAATACTTGCATTTTTACAATAAACCCGGTGCGCATTAGTTTAATACATAAAAGTTTTTATTGATCAGTATTTCAAGTTCAGCGTTTATCGGCGCTTTTATTTTGACTGCTGCAATTCTTTCTTTAAACGTTGTTCTTTTATCATTATTTAAGGCTTTTCTTGCTGTCTGATTTGCCTTTGTCCTAAGCCGTGCAAAGCCTCATAAATTGTTAAGATTTGGTTAGTTATATAACTCATTAAATATATAGGCAAAAAGGAAGCCAATTATTTAAATAACTTTTCTAATTAAAATTAAAAGATTTTGGATTTCACAGAATTGAGCATTGCATAATTGCAATGTAGTTTAGTTACAAGTTTCATAATTGCAATTAAAACTTGATTTAATATCAGTCAATTTCATTTTTTTAACATCCGCCAAATTGATTATATTTATTTTATCCTTTTTAATAATTAACTTTTTATACAATGGCAGAGAAAGAATTAGATCGAAAAATATTAGCCCCCGATGGAATGATTGTGATCAATAAAGATCATAAAATTATTGTATTTAATGAAGCAGCATGCAGAATAACCGGATTAAGTGAAAACGAAGTAATCTCAAAAAATAGCAGCTTTTTATTTGATGATTCAACTGATAAAAATTCCATTATCAGTCAAGCACTCGCTTCAGCCGAAATTATTTCGAATATTTCGTTATTGATAAATTGCCAAAGCGGTAAAAAACTTACCGTAACTGCCTCAATTACACCGGTTGAACAGCCATCTCAGGGAACCATAGGGATTATTTTGGTTTTTAGAGACACACAAGAAACATTATTTTTATACAATGCTTTAGATGAAAAAAACAAAGAAATATTAGAAGAAAAAAATAAACTTGAAACGATTTTTAATAGTCTGCTTGAAGGCACATTTACAATAAATACCGAGTGGGAGATAACTTCTTTCAATCAATCTGCCGAAAGCATAACCGGCTATTCCGTTGCCGAGGCAATAGGCAAAAAGTATTGGAAAGTTTTCCCTTCTGAAGAGGGAAATGAAGACCCGCAGCTTAAGGCATTTATTGCAGAACATCAGAAGGAACTTTTACGAGAGACAAACATTATACGTAAGGATGGGAGCAGAACTTTAGTTAGAATTAACTCTGCCCCGCTTATGAATACTGCCGGTGAAAAAATTGGTCGTGTTGTAACTTTTGAAGATATCAGTCTTATGAAAAATCTTTCCGATCATATTGAGGAGAGGTTTCATTTCAAAAATATAATCGGCAGAAGCAAAGCCATGCTTAAAGTTTTTGATATGATGGAAAATGTAATTACCACTGACAGCACGGTGTTAGTAACCGGTCAAAGCGGAACCGGAAAAGAAATTATTGCACGTGCTATTCATTTAAATAGTGAAAGAAAAACCGAACCGTTTATTGCGGTGAACTGTACTTCGTTTGCCGAAACACTTTTGGAAAGCGAACTTTTTGGACATGAGAAAGGTGCTTTTACCGGAGCAATAAAATCGAAACCGGGGAGGTTTGAACTTGCCGGTAACGGTACATTATTTTTAGATGAAGTAGGAGATATCCCTTTGCCTATTCAAGTAAAGCTGCTTAGGGTTATTGAAAACAGACAGTTTGAAAGAGTTGGAGGAACTAAAAGTTTAAATCTTAATGCACGCATTATTTGTGCTACCCATAGAAATTTAGAAACTGAAATTGAACAAGGAAATTTTAGAGAAGATTTATATTACAGAATAAATGTAATTAATATTCATCTGCCCCCTTTGTACGAACGGAAGGATGATATTCCAACTTTAGTAAATTATTTCATACAAAAGTTCAATACAAAATTTAATAAGGAAATTAACCATATTTCATCAGATGCTCTTAAAGTTATAACTCATTACAAATGGCCCGGCAACATACGCGAATTAGAAAATGTAATTGAACACGCTTTTGTAGTCTGCAGAGATGAAACTATTGAAACCGAACATTTACCGGAAAAATTGCAGAATTTATTCGAAAGATTAGTCAACAATAATGTAAGCAGTAATACTAAGTCCTTGCTCGAGCTTGCAGAGAAACAAATTGTTGAAGAAACACTTGAAAGATTTAATGGGAACAGGACTGAAACAGCGGATGCTCTCGGTATTGAAAAGACAACTCTTTGGCGTAAGATGAAAAAGTTTAAGCTGCTTTAATTGATAGTATAATTTGAATAACTACATAATGAGATTTTTCAGATCTACGTAATAATCTCAAATATTGAAAAATTTAAAGTGGGTAACAGAAATATTTCTTATTGAAAAATCACAAAATTTATTTAGATTGGAATATCTATGAATAAAACTACCGGCGATACTAACACCTTTACATGGGTCAAAGCTATTATTCTAATAATAATGTTTGTTGGTTTGTTGATTTCAATTTATGAAAGAATTTGGTTTAATGTTTTTCTCGTATCTCTATTACTGCTCTTAACTCTAACGCCAACAATTCTTTACAAAAGGTACAAATTTGTTATTCCGCCGGAAATTGAAATAATCGCCATTATATTCATTTTTGCATCAGGTTATTTGGGCGATATTAGAGAATATTATGATAAATATTGGTGGTGGGATAAAGTACTTCATTTCAGCTCGGGAATTCTATTAGGAATAGTAGGTTTTTTAATTGTTTATATACTTAATAAAATTAAACGATTTATGATTTATATGAAGCCCGCCTTTGTTGCATTGTTTTCATTTACATTTGCCGTTTCAATTGGAGCCATTTGGGAAATTTATGAATTTGCAATGGATAAATTTTTTGACCTGGGAATGCAATCTCACAAGCTTTATTCGGATTTGGAAGATACAATGTGGGATATTATTCTTGATACTTTAGGGGCAGCAATTATTTCAATTTTAGGTTACTTTTATATGTCTAGAAACAAGGAATTTTTTATTAACGATTTACTAACAAACTTTATTGAGCATAATCCGAAACTATTCAAGAAAAGAAAATCTAAACCTTCAACTTAATCTTAATTCCGCATTAAACTCTTTTTTTAATTAAGTCACTATTATTCTTTTACTTTTCAAAATCTCTAATGTTGTAAGTAAGGGCTGCGCGGCAAATATTTTTCCTTTTCCTTCAAATAAATTTCGTCACTTTATTTTATTTCTTTGGCACTCAATTTGTGTAAGGAGTTAGAAAAAGAGAAAAAAATGAAAATTGCAATATGTATATCGGAAAGAGATAATGTGAAAGAAATTTCAAATTCTCTAAGCAGTGCCGATTATTATGTAATTATAGATTCTTCTGCCGGAGTACCGCCGGACAAAATTTATAATTCACACTCAAATGAAAATTTGGGTGCCGAAATATTTTGCTCGCAATTATTAATTAGTAGTGGAATTAACAAAGTTGTTTGCCGTGATTGCGAACCGGATGCAGAAAGACTTTTTAAAGATGCAAAGATAGAAGTAGAGAAAAACTATAAACCCTATTTAAATATACTATCGTCTAAAATAACTGATAAAACTAAATCATTAATTCAATAAGCAGAATGTTTCTAACTTACCACCTCTTTAATATGGAAAAAAAGGTGGAGAGGAAGGTGGTGATTGACATCTTAAATCAGGCGTATTTATTATTACAAAACTATCTAAATCCGTTTAACCCCAGCACTATAATTAATTATCAAATAAAAGAAAAGGGATTTGTTACTTTAAAAGTTTATGATATGCTTGGAAAAGAAGTTGCTACATTAGTAAATAATACGCAAGAATCTGGCAGATATTCTGTTGAATTGAACGCTAATGAATTACCCAGTGGAGTTTATATATATTCACTGACAGTTAATGATTTTGTTCAAAACACCAAGATGACCTTGTTGAAATAAAAATATTAATTATCCGGAACGGGCAAGCGCTTGTTCCGGATTCTTTAAAAATACAAAGGGAATAATATGAAATTAACTTTTTTATTTGCACCAAAGAGATACATAAAAACCATAATTTGTGGTTTACTTTTTGTCCTTATTTTTGGCTGCGATAATGGAGTCGAAATTGACAAAGTAGAAGAACCAAAAAATTATATAGAATATGGTAAAGTTATTACTGATGATCTTATAGCATACTATCCTTTTGATGGAAGTGCTATGGATTATAGCGAAAATGAATTACATGGTATTGAAAACGGAGTTGAAGCGACAGCAGGCAGGTTTAACCAAGCTAATGGCGCTTTAAGTTTTGACGGAGTAGATGATTTTATTGAAATACCGCAATTTTCGGAGATAAACAATTCTAGTGGAACAATTTGTTTTTGGGCGCGAATTCCATCAGGCATTCAACGGGACAATGATGCAGCAGTTATTTCCAGAATAGATACGGTTGGAGAGGGTTTTACAATCAGTATACATGGAACATCATATTATTGGTTTGAATATAGGACAGTTTTTGGTTCTGAGAGTGGTGCGAATATGCATACATATTATTGGGAAGATAATGAATATCTGTTTATTGCTGTAACCTTTAGTAAAGGCATTGATACAACAAGCACTACTTTTACATATTATTTTCAGGGTCATCCTACAATTGAGGTCAAAAATACGGCTATGGATCAGAATTTTACTTTTAACGATAGCAGTATGCCTTTGTTTATAGGTAAAAGTTTAATACCAAGATATTCTTATTTAAAAGGTGAATTAGACGATTTGTTAGTTTACGATCGCGCATTAAGTGATGGTGAAATATTAGAATTATTTAGTTGGGAATAATTTTCAAATAAAACAAGAAACACATAATAAGCCAATCAACCGGATACCGTTTTCAAAGCGGCATTTGTGTAGTTCTTTAGTTTTATGAAATAAATATACATCGCTGTTCGGCAGTAGTAATAAAAACTAAATTGCAGCAAATAATACTTGCAATAAAAGTTAAGCATTGTTTGCATAAACTTTGGTTTATTATAACCCGATAAGTACTGGTCTTTTTGCTGCTTTTATCAAATGCTTTGTTAAGCTGCCAACAAAGAAATTTGTTAAACTTTTTTTCGAATGCGCTCCGACAACAACAATATCAGCCCAGTCTAAATATTTTGCTTCAACTTCATCAATAATATCTTTAGTTGTCCATTCTTTTTTAATTTCAGATATTGAATGAGCATTTAGATATTCAGCTGCCCGATCCAAATGAAACTCGGCAGTATCTTTATTTTTATCTGACATTAAAATTTTAACTTCGGCTTTAACGATTGAAAGGTGAGCGAAATGATGTAGTGCTCTCGCTGCCGGTAGAGAACCATTATAAGGAATTAAAACTTTTAATTTTTTTTCTAACCTCTTTGAAAAAGAATATTCTTTGGGCACGGCAAAAATTGGCGTGATAGAATAATCCAATATCTTATCTAATGTATCGCCCGATTCATCTGAAGTAGCAAATTGAAAATACGTCCGCATACCCATAATCATTGTATCATAATAGATTGACTCAGAAATAATCTGCTCACTTGGCGTGCCCTCATGTTTTGATTTAGAGTATTTAACACCTTCCAATTCACATTTTTCTCTAAACATTGAAAGTAGTAAATCCTTCCTCTCTTTAGCTTCTTTCTCCTTAAAATTCCGCTCCTTTTCGGCATAACGGTATGCGCCTATTGGAACAGGTCCTGTTGATTTTCTGATACCGGGTACATCTAACACAACTATACCTGTAAGTTCTGCATCGTTAATTCTTGCAATAACGCAAGCCATATCGAGAGCGGCTGTTGTATAAGGTGATGGGTCAAGAGGAATTAAGATTCGTTTAATCATTTTATTTCACCAATTAGTTAATATATATTCTGCACTTATTTTATGAATGATAAATTATATAGAAAGCTAAAAATTATTAAAACTTTAACTTACGGATAGCAATATAACAAATTGCAAAATTATATTTTACGGGATTAGGAAACATAAATTAAACCCGAATTATGCAATAGAGATAATAGCACGGTGCTTCAGCGCCGTGAATCCTGCCCGTCCGGCAGGCGGGATTGAACAAACATAAATATTGGGTTTTAACCCAAATGGTTTTGGGCCTGCCTGCCGGCAAAGGCGGGCTAAAGCCCCTTACATAATTTTAATATCAATCACCGTCATACCCGCCTGCCGGACGGGCAGGAATGACGGTGCAATTAAAAAGACAATCTTTATTTAGACTTTATAAATTATTTCTAATGCATAATTCAGGATGAAGTAATTCGAAATAATAAAATGTTCAGGGCTAAATTGAATTACATCCACAATTATCATGAGATAATTAGGGTTGATACTTCATAGGGTGGAGAGGAAATAGTTTAATTTAATCTGTCGAGGAATGGTCCTCGACAGCTAAGAACTACTTTTTTTCAAGCACGGTTTTAAAATAATCTATCGTAATCTGTAAACCTTCTGCCCTATCCACCTTCGGTTCCCAGCCTAATATTTCTTTAGCTCGTGTAATATCGGGCTGTCTTACCTTTGGGTCGTCAACCGGCAGATCCCGGTAGGATAATTTACTTTTTGAGTTCGTAATTCTAATTACTTCTTCGGCAAATTGTTTTATTGTAATTTCTGAAGGGTTACCAATATTAACAGGATCATTTTCCTCTGATAATAGTAATCTGTAAATACCTTCAACTAAATCGGCTACGTAACAAAAACTTCGCGTTTGACTACCGTCACCAAAAATTGTTATGTCTTCCCCGCGTAATGCCTGCGAAACAAAAGCCGGCAATGCACGTCCGTCATCTAATCTCATGCGCGGACCGTAGGTGTTAAATATTCTAACAATTTTTGTATCCAAACCATGATAGCGATGGTAAGCCATAGTGATAGCTTCGGCGAATCGTTTTGCTTCATCGTAAACCCCGCGCGGACCAATTGGATTTACATTTCCCCAATAGTCCTCTTTCTGCGGATGAATTTCAGGATCACCGTAAACTTCGGATGTGGAGGCAATTAAAAATCGTGCACCTTTTTCTTTAGCCAAGCCCAGTGCTTTATGCGTACCGAGTGAACCGACTTTCAATGTTTGTATCGGCAGCTTCAAATAATCAATTGGGCTGGCAGGTGATGCAAAGTGAAGTACAAAATCAACCTTGCCGGGTACGTGAATAAAATTTGTTACATCATGTTTTATAAAATGAAAATCTTCATTGCCGAAAAGGTGTGAGATGTTATCCATATTTCCGGTAAGTAAGTTATCAATACAAATAACTTTATGTCCGTTTTCAATTAATTTATCGCAAAGGTGCGAACCCAAAAATCCTGCACCGCCGGTTACAACTGCTGTTTTCTTTTCCATATTACTTAACTTT
The DNA here is from genome assembly GCA_013112585.1 of Ignavibacteriota bacterium. Classification (GTDB taxonomy): domain Bacteria; phylum Bacteroidota; class Ignavibacteria; order Ignavibacteriales; family Melioribacteraceae; genus IGN16. The sequence continues at coordinate 50,739 of JABFGH010000013.1, forward strand.
GTTTTGTAATTCTTTTAGTTTGTTTTCCTGCACGATGATTAAGGCACAAATAAAAATAAATGCAAACAACCCGCCGGCAAATGTATGGAATACTAATCTAGGACTTTTAGCTCTAAGCGATGGTATTGCACTATCCAACACCTGAACTGTTGGAATATTTTTATTCTCCTGAAGCTTCTCTCGATAGTATTGCGTTTGAAGCAATAAGTAAACTTCATTTAGAACTTTTACGTTTCTTGTTAATCTTGCCAGCTTAATACTTATTTCAGGAACATCTTCAAAATTGGGTAGAAAATCTTTATTAAGTTTATCCCCGGCTTCAATTTTTGAATATTGTTCGCGCAGCACATCCAATTTTTTTCTTAATGAAATTATCGTATGATTATCTTCATCCATATTCAGTTTAAGTGTTTTAAGTTTAATCTCATTAAAATAAATTTGACTCTTAATTTCCGCAGCGTGTTCAATTGCAGCTTCTAATTGTGCCGGCAGTGAAATCGTTTTGTATTCTTCTTGAAATAACTTCAACTCCACCTCGGCAGAATCTAACTGTACTTTAGTTGCTGCTATTTGGGTTCCCACATATTCGCGTGTCTGCTTTGCCTTTGTATTTAGTTTTTCTCGATTGATTTTATCGAGTGCTTCAGCAAATGTGTTTGATACTTTTGCAGCTAAATTGTTAACGGAATCTTTAACATCGGAAAAACGGCTGAACATGGGTGTGGATAAATCAACGGCTAAAAGTATAATACCTTCCTTAGTTACCTGCACATCAAGGTTTTTACTTAAAGCACCAACAACTCTATAAATATTATCTTCATCATAAAATTCAATTAGATTACATTTTTCAATTACATATTCTGCTGCACTGCGGCTCTTTAAGATTTCGGCATAAAGCTGCGAATTACCGCCCATACCGCCTAAGCCTAATAAACTTGAAGCATCTGCACCGCCAAGTAAACCGGATAAGCCGACATCCGACTTTTCTTCCGGAGGTAAGATTTTTATTTCGGAAGAGAAGGTTAAGGGGTAAACAAAAAGTAAAATTAGAAAAAGGAATATCATTACGCTTAAGGTAAAAAATATAATTTTACCTCTGTAATAAATAAGAGTATTAATAATTTCATGATAAGTCAATTTAGTTCCTCGAGGCAATTACTACTGCAACAACTGCAGCTACAACTGTAGCTACTTGACCGACTATTGTTAGTGCATCTATAAAAACATCCCAAAATTTAGGAGCCGGCAATTCTTCCGGAACCCAAATTATATCACCGGGATTTAATTCTTCTATATCATCCGCTTCAATCCATTCACCGGTATTGGCTTTAATAATTCTAACATCATTTTCGATAGCCCGCCATGAAAAACCGCCTGCTGTCTGAATATAATCTTCCACTGTAAGGGTTTCTTTAAAAATTATATTACCCGGACTAACAACTTGACCTACTATTGTTATGTAATTTTTAGCTTCGGGCACATATATTTTATCACCCTTTTTCAAAATTATATCTTCCGAATCATCGTTTTGAATAAACAGTTTTTCAAAATCAACAATCATTCTACCTTTTTTTTCGCGGGACTTTGCCTTAAAGTAATCATACTCATCCTCGGTCATATCCGGTACGGGAATTAGTTTTAATCTTTCAAATTCCGGGTCCTCGGTATCGGCATCACCATCAATTCTAATAATATATGCATCAGCCAAAGATGCATCTTCTGTGAAACCGCCTGCTTCAAAAAGTAAAATTTGTTTAAGTGTGGTTTCATCTTTTTTAATTTTATATACACCCGGTGATTTTACATAACCGCTTACACTTACTAATCTATCAATTAAATATTCAGTTTTCTCTCTAACTACAACTTTATCACTTTTCTTTAATTTTATGTTTGAATTTTTTATTTCATTCAAAGAAAAATATTTACTGCTGAGTGTTTTGTTGTCATCTTCAAAACTAATCACTTCAATTGAATCAATCCGCGCATTATCATTTAATCCGCCGGCAAGTTTAATAAGTTCTAAAACTGTTTCCCCTTTCTTAAATTCGTACGTGCCGAAATTTGGTACGGCTCCAAAAATGGAAACAAGTTTATCTGCCTTATTAATTTTAATTGTAGAACCATTCCTAAGGTAAGGGTTATTTTCGTTATCACCGTTTCTAAAAAACATTAGTAAATCAACAGTATGCGTGCTGCCGGACTCATTCAATATTTCAATATTTCTGAGGTCGGCTGAAATATTTAGTCCGGAAGATGCTGCAATTAAATCATTAAGTCGTGCAACGGCTGGTAGGTTATAGGAAGCCGGTTTTGTAACATCGCCAATTAAATTTACTTTAATTAGTTTCACATCTATTATCGAAACATCAACATTAACATTTTTAAAATTGTTGGAAATCTCATTTTTTAATTTCTCTTTCCCGGCACTTAAACTTAAACCTCTCAGTTCTACTATTCCCACACCCGGCAGGTATGCCGCACCTTCGGGATTAATAATTATATCAAAATTCTCATCTTCAACACCGCGGATAGAAACAAATAATCTATCGCCCGAATCGAGAATATAATCATCAGGTTCAGTTATAGTTTTTGAAATAAGGATAGGCTCGGATGGGATGAGATTTTTTTCTACACTTGATGATACGGGAATCAGCAAAGCCCTTTCACGGTAATCCGGCAGCTTTTGAGATAAAATTTGGTTAGATAAAAATGCAGTCAGCAGCGCAAAACAAACAACTGCGTATTTTCCGTATTTCTTCAAATTGTTACTGTAATATTTGTTAGTGATAGTTTTAATAGTAAAGTAATTAAACTTTTTCGATCCTCAGGTTTATTTTTCTGGTTGCGAAATATCCGCCTATTAACCCGAAAACAACCCCTAAAATCAAGACAATAATATTAACAAAATAATGAATTGTATCAAAGTTGATTTGATTATAAGCCTTTTGGAATGAGTAGATAAGAATATAAAAAACCAATATCGAAAGTCCGCTAGCAGCCACGCCCAATATTAAACTTTTAATTAATATCGGAAGCTTAAGCACTTTTAATTTTGCGCCTACCAATTTCATCGTTTCATATTCATCGGCTTTTAATTTAAAGTCAATTCTGCCGCTTATGTAAATCAGAAAAATTGATATGATAATAAAAATTGCCTGCGCCGAGTAAATTATAATTTTACCGGACTCTAAATATTTAATAATTTTCATTATTAAATCGTAGTCATAAACTACTTCGGTTACGTTTGGAATGTTCCGCAGATCATCAACCGAATTTATAAGAATTGCCTCATCTTTAATTTCAGCATCAAACTTTACTCTAAAACTTATCGGCAATGGATTTAGGTCAAGTACCGAAAGAAAATCTTCACCTGTTTCCTTTATGAATTCCTCTCTTGCCTTTTCTCTATCAATCATTGTTACAGAAGCAACCAATTTGGTCTGCTTAATTTTTCTTTCAATCCTTAAAAGTTCATCATTATTTAATGAATCACTAACAAAGACATTCACTTCAATTCTGCCGATAAGTTTGTTTTCAATTTCCTGCGATAAAAAAATTACTCCAATTGATAGAACACTGAAACCTATTGCAATACAAATTGAAGTAATTGAAATGATTGAAGAAAATTTTGATCGGAAAATTGATTTTAGTGCTTCGGAAAAATAAAATTTTATCATATTGTTAAATTAAAAATTAGATTCATCAACCCAGCGGGTTATTTGCCATTTTTCATTTTCATTTTTTCGTAATGATAGATTAACTTTACCATCAATAAAAGCAATTGAGGTCGGGTTAAATGTTATAGTAAGATTGAAACTTCTAATAATATTTGTTGAATCACTATTAACCGCCACAATATTATTCCATACCAGATCGAGCCGTTGAGTATTTTCAAACAAACCATAAGTTGTTTTCATTTCCTCTTCTCTTTCCCAGGAAACATCCACGCCGCCTAAATCATAATTCTTAAAACTGAAAACAAAATCAGGTGCGAGCAATCCGCCGTAAATTGTTGTATCTGCAAATGTATATGAGTTTTGAAAATTCTGAAATACACCTTCAATAGATTTTTGATCACTAATTATTGAACCATCGGGATTCAAGTTCTTATCTAATGTTGGTGCAAATGGATTGACGCATCCACCCAAGATTAATACAAAAATATATGGCTTAATTTTTTTAATTGAATAATCCTTTCAATTCGCTCCAGCTCGAAAAATTTTCAACCTCAATATCTTCCCATCTTGTAATTACCCATTCATTATTGGTGTTCAGCTTAATAGTATATTCCGCTCTGCCTCTAAATGTATTCTCAAGTTCACTTTCAGAAAATGGGACGATAAGTGTGTAATCAAATTGAAATACAGCGCTGTCAACTGTGGTGATATTGTTTATTTCGGATTGAGTTAAAATCATTGATCCGCCTTCGGGAGTAGCAACTTTTACATTGTTAAAATATAGCCTCTCAGAATTTAAGTCCCACTGCAAGAGCGAGGGATATTTTGAAGCGGCACCCGATGAAGGGACAAAACTAAACTCTGCATTCATCGAAAATTCATCTACGAAGAGTCTCATATAATTATCAACTGCTTTATCTTTCAATGCTAACTTTAGATTTTCGAAAAGCTGACTTGGAGTTGTTGCAGGCAGGGTTGCAGAGCGTCCCGATTCAGGTTCCTCCGGTTCTCTTGTTTCAAAAATATCGCAGGATGTAAGCAGGAGCAGAAAAATTAAAATATTTACATTTAGTAATTTCATTTTTTAAAAATGATTATTAATCGCTCAGATAATTCTTCATCAAATTCGTTTCCCTTATAATCGCCAAAAATTTTATTAATTGTAAGTCCGGCATTTTGGGCTGCTTCGGCAATTTGGTTAAAACTATATAATTTAACCGACTCGTTATAAGTTTCAACTTTACTGCCGTTATGAATAATTATTTCTTTTTCAATTCTTCCCTTATTAAACCTTCTATTCTCAATTACTTTTTTGTTTTCCATTGCTTTAACTGATTGAGGCACATGGTTTTCGATTATGTAATTCATATTTAAATAATCTAGAATAAAATAGCCTTTTGGCAGCAGCCATTTTTTTGAGTCGGTTAAAAAGCGAAAATTTTCTTCATCATTTTCAAAGTAACCAAAGCTGGTAAACAAATTCAATATCAAACTGAATCGTTCTTTAAAATCTACCGTGCGTAAATCTGCATTAAAAAAATTAATATTTAAGTTCAATTCATTGGAAAGAGTTTTAGCCTTATTAACTAAAGGTTCACTCAAATCGAATGCAGTAACCTTATAACCTTTTTGCGCCAATGCAATTGCATGTCTTCCTGCACCGCATGCTGCATCTAAAATTTTAGCTTTATTCGGAATAGAAACATTCTTAAGAATTAAACTAATTATACTTTTTGCATCACCTGTATCTCTATGCTTGTAAACATTAAGATATTCTTCGGAGGCAAACCATTCTTTAAACCATTCAGTCATAATAATTCAATTCTTCCTAAAACTGCTCTGCCGATTGTTGCATCATCCGCAAATTCTAAATCGCCGCCAATCGGAAGTCCCCTTGCTAAACGGGTAACTTTTAAATTAAACGGCTTTAATAATTTAAATATATACAATGATGTAGTTTCACCTTCGGTATCGGGATTAGTAGCAATAATAATTTCTTTTATACTGCCCTTTTCAACTCGTTTAACCAATTCATTAATGTTCAGGTTGTCGGCACTTTTTCCACTAAGCGGTGAAAGCACTCCGCCCAGTACATGATAGAGCCCTCTATATTCATTAGTTTTTTCGATAGAGATAATGTCACTTGCTTCCTCAACAACACAAATCATACTACGGTCTCGTTTTGGATTTTCACAGACTGAGCATAAATCATCGACTGAAATATTAAAACAATTCTTACAAAATTGAATTTTAGTTTTCAGATCTGAAATTGCGTTGACGAGATTATCAACATTTTCCTTATCACTTTTAAGCAAATGAAGTGCTAATCGAAGAGCTGATTTTTTACCGATCGAAGGTAATTTACTTAATTCATCAATTGCTAATTGTAACGGTTCTGCAATTTGCAATTTACATCCCCGGTATATTCAGTCCCGGAGGCATCATTCCTTTAGTAACACTTGCCATTTCTTCCTCAGCCATTTTATTTGCTGATTCCAGAGCTTTATTAACGGCAGCAACTACTAAATCTTCAATCATTTCTTTATCGCCGGAACTAACTACTTCATTATCAATTTCAATAGAAATTATTTCCTTTTTACCATTTGCGGTAGCTTTCACCATTCCACCGCCGCTTTCGGCAGAAACTGTTTTATTGCCCAATTCGTTTTGAACCTTCTCCATCTCAGCCTGCATTTTCTGAACCTGCTTCAGCATTCCCTGCATTCCGCCTTTCATGTATCCTCCTAATCAAAAAATTTATATTCTATTCTTATTATTTCAATTATTTATTGATAAAAATTGATTAATCAATTTAACAAAAAAATTATTTACAAGAAATTCATTCAATAAAATAGTAATTTATCTGTTCGATTTAATAACTTATATAATTAGATAAATTTTACTTAATTGATAGAGACAAAATGATAACTAAATTCGGCTTAGGTACTTTCGGGATTGTAGTAATTGTAATAATCGCAGCAATATTTATTGCGTTTCAGATAAACAACAATGTAGTTAGAATTACAATAATTACAGCTTCGATGATACTTTTTGGATTCACACTTAATTTTTTTCGCGATCCGAACAGAACACCGCCTGCAATGGATAATGTGGTAATTTCTCCCGCAGACGGCAAGGTAATTATTGTTAAAGAAGTTGAAGCCGATAACTTTGTTGAAGGCGACGCTTGGCAAATTTCAATTTTTATGTCGCCGATTGACGTACATGTAAATAGAATTCCAATTGACGGAGTTGTTGATTACGTAAAATATTTTAAGGGAGAATACTTGGTAGCATTTCATGATAAAGCCGATAAGCGAAACGAGAGAACAGAAGTTGGAATTACCAGCAAGTACGGCAAGGTTTTCTTTACTCAAGTTGCAGGATTGGTTGCCAGAAGAATTGTTAATGAATTAAGTGAAGGCGACAGTGTAAAAATGGGTAAAAGATTCGGAATGATAAAGTTCGGCAGCCGGGCTGATGTTGTTGTTAGTAAAGATTGGGCGGTAAAAGTTAAAGTTGGCGATAGAGTAACTGCCGGAGAAACTATACTTTATGAACAATAAATTCAAAAGATTTAATTTATCTAAAGCTATTATCCCAAACAGTTTTACTGCATTTAATGCATTAAGCGGTTTCTTTTCAATTGTGTTTGCAAGTAACGGAGATATCAAAACAGCCGCTATTTTAATTTTTATAGCCGGTATTTTTGATGCCATTGACGGACTGATGGCAAGACTGGTCGGCACTTCCAGCAGATTCGGAGTTGAACTTGATTCGCTTTCGGACATTGTAAGTTTTGGTGCTGCACCCGCTTTTCTCATTTATAAAAGTTATTTCTATCAGTTTGATTGGGGCGGAATAATATTAAGTTCGGCTGTTTTAATTTTTGGTGCATTCAGATTAGCCCGCTTTAATGTTCAAGTAGAAGATTTAACGCAAAAGCAGGATTTCCGCGGACTGCCAATTCCAATGTCGGCAATTACCGTAGCTTTATTTACATATAGCTTCTATTCGCCGGAAACAAAAACTATTACTGATCCCCATTCTTATTTTGCAATTCCCCTTGTTATACTCGTTTCTATTTTAATGATAAGCAATGTAAAGTATAGTAAACTGCCTTCCCTTTACACAAAATCAATTAAGGAAAGAATATTAGTTTTAGCTTCGGTAATTTTAGGACTCCTAATTGTTTTTCTAACCGGCGGTGTGGCTTTATTCTATATTTTTCTTTCAGTAGTTTTGTTTGGTATTTTTAAACATACAGTTTTAATGTTCAGCGGCTCGGATGAGTAGTTATAAATTTTAATAAAAAAAACAGAGAGTTAAAAATTGTTTAAAGCAACAGTAATTGTTAAAAGACGAAAGTCAATATTAGACCCACAGGGTAAGGCTGTTGAGCAAGGTGCAAAAATGCTCGGCTTTAATAATGTTAGTGAAACACGAATTGGTAAATACATCGAATTTTTTGTTAATACAGATGATAAAAGTGAAGCAGAAAATGAAGTTAAAGAGTATAGCGAAAAACTTCTTTCGAACCCAATAATGGAAGATTTTGAATTTACAATTGAAAAGGTATGATGAAAACTAAATTTGGTATAGTCGTTTTCCCCGGCTCTAACTGCGATCATGATGCCTATTATTCAGTAAAAAAAGTTTTAGGGTACGATGCTGAATTTTTATGGCATAAAGAGCGTGATCTTAAAAATTCTAAAGTAATAATACTGCCGGGCGGTTTTTCCTACGGCGATTATTTGCGCACCGGTTCAATTGCCCGCTTTTCACCAATTATGGATGAAGTTATTAGGTTTGCAAAAAATGGCGGAATTGTTATAGGCATCTGTAACGGTTTTCAAATTCTGCTCGAAGCCGGATTGCTGCCCGGTGTGATGATACAAAATAAGTCCTTAAAATTTGTTTGCAAAGATGTTACATTAAAAATTGAAAATAGAAATTCAATTTTTACGAACACAATTGAAAAAGATTTATTAAATGTACCCGTTGCTCATGGTGACGGCAATTATTTTGCAGATGAAGAAACTTTAAGCAGTTTAAGAGAGAATGAACAGATTGTTTTTCGCTACTCATCGCAGGATGGAGTTATATCCGACGAATTTAATCCGAATGGCTCTGCATTGAATATAGCGGGAATTATGAATAAAGAAAACACTATATTGGGAATGATGCCTCATCCGGAAAGATGCTGCGATCCTATTCTTGGAAAAACAGACGGCTCATTAATTTTTAAATCAGTAGTTAATAATATACTTAATCAATAGAGGTTAAAATGTTTGGTAACTTAGGCTTTTGGGAAATTTTTGCAATTGTACTTGCAATATTACTTTTATTCGGTGCTAAAAAAATTCCCGAACTTGCACAAGGTATTGGTAAAGGAATGAAGGAATTTAAAAAAGCTGTTAAAGATGTTCAGGAAGATATTGAAATAACTGATTCCGATGATAAAAAGGATTCGGACAAAAAAGCATAGAACAGTTTTTTTTGATGATTCAAATTTTCACTTTAAATAAATATTAGACGTGTATAAAAATCATTCCGAAAAATTAGACCAAATAAAAACCGGTAAGTTATCTTTGGTTGATAATGTTACCGGTTTTTTAAAATTAATTGAATCTGAAAAAGAAATAAATGCATTCAATTTTGTTTTTGAAAAAGATGCTCTTGAATCTGCAAAAGTAATTGAAGAGAAAATCAAAAATGGAACCGCCGGAAAATTAGCCGGAATGGTTATATCAGTAAAAGATGTGCTTGCGATTAAAAACAAACCCCTCACCTGCTCCTCCAATATTTTAAAAAATTTTGAATCGATTTATACTGCTGCTTCAATACAAAAATTAATTGATGAAGATGCAATAATAATAGGCAAAACAAATTGCGATGAATTTGCAATGGGTTCCTCAAATGAAAATTCAGCATTCGGGAATGTTCTTAATCCTGTAGATAAAACAAAAGTACCCGGCGGCTCCAGCGGCGGCTCTGCTGCTGCTGTTGCAGGTAATTTATGCGATGCATCAATCGGTACCGATACAGGCGGTTCAATCAGGCAGCCTGCAGCATTTTGCGGTGTAGTTGGATTAAAACCAACTTACGGTCGCGTTTCCCGTTTCGGCTTAACAGCATTCGCCTCCTCTTTTGATTCCGTTGGTCCCTTTACAAATAATGTTGAAGATGCTGCAAAAATTCTTGAAGTAATTTCGGGTCATGACAAATTTGATTCTACCTCAGCTGATATTTCAGTTCCGGAATACAGCGGAAATTTGAAACTTAAAGAAAAACTTAGAGTCGGGGTTCCAAAAGAATTTTTTGGTATGGGCTTGAACGAAGAAATTAGAGAATCGATCGAAAGTGAGATTGTAAAACTTAAATCAGCCGGGCATGAAATAATTGAAATTGATTTACCTCATACCGAATACACAATTGCAGCTTATTATATTTTAGCCACGGCTGAAGCCTCATCAAATTTAGCAAGATATGACGGTGCAAGATATGGACAGAGGACAGAAGTAAAAGGCGACTTAGCAAATATGTACACAAGATCACGAAGCGAGGGATTCGGCGACGAAGTGAAAAGAAGAATAATGCTTGGCACTTACGTTCTTTCCTCGGGTTATTATGATGCTTATTATTCAAAAGCACAAAAGGTACGCAGACTAATTAAAAATGATTTCGACAAGGTGTTTGAAAAAGTTGATTTAATTCTATCACCGACAACCCCGACAACTGCGTTCGGCATTGGTGAAAAATCTAATGATCCGTTAGAAATGTACTTGGGTGATATTTATACTGCATCGGCAAATCTTGCAGGCATTCCGGCGATTAGCATTCCAATTGCTGAAGACTCAAACAACTTGCCGATAGGAATGCAATTAATGGCGAAACAGTTTAATGAAATTAAACTACTTCAGCTGGGTCAATTTATTATTAATTCATCTCATGAATAGTTCAAAATTGGGCTAAAGCCAGATAAATATTGTGATAAATCCTCCGCTTTAAAAGGCGGAGTTAATAGAAAATGAATAATATTAATAGCTCCGTCCTTCAGGGCGGAGATAGTAGCTCAACTAGAACGAGTGGGTTTTAACCCTAAATTATAATTGTGAAAAAATATTCCTCTGAGTTAACAATTTTTAAAACTTTGTAAAATAATTTTAATTGGAGAAGTTAGTGATGAAAAAAATAACTATAACAATTAGTTCTATACTATTATTTTTTATCAGCTCACTTGCTGGAGATTTAGATAGAACTCATGACATAACAATTGTAGATTACTTCACTCAAAGCTACATCTCCAAATGCGAGGCATCGCCGAATGGAAAATTTGCAGCATTCAATAAACTTGATTGGGACAAAGAAATTGATGGAAGAAACAGCGACATTTTCTTAATCAATTTAGATACCAAGGATATTAAACAATTAACAACCTCAAAACAAAATGAGACCGACCCGCAGTGGAATAACGATGGTGAACTTTTATATTTTATCGGCAGGTATAAAGAGAAAGATAATAATTCACCGGGCGGCGATGGTTCTAAACAAGTTTGGAGTATTAAAGTTGATGAGGATGATCTTAATCAAATAACAGATGTGAAGGGCGGTATTGAAGATTATAAAATTTCCGCCGACGGCAAATTTTTATTCTATACCATCCACAAAGATCACATGATTAATGAATGGAAAGAATTACGGAAAGAATTTGAAGCCGACTTAAAATTTGGACATGGTATTCATAAAATTACTGAGCTTTGGAAACTCGATTTATCAAACGGTAAAAAAACGAAAGTCTATAATAAAATCAGATACATTCGTTATTTTGAAATCTCACCGGATGGGAAATATGCCGCACTTATAACTGATCCCGATGAAAAGCTTATAACACATGAAGGTCAATCAAATGTTGAAATTTTAAATATTGAAACAGGAAAAGTCCAAACTCTTGAAGACAAACTATGGCGGGCAGATGCGCCTTCGCCATACGGCTGGTTATCAAGCCCGGCTTGGTCAAGCAGCAGTAAGAAGTTAGCATTTCAAATTTCATTTGATGGATACCCTTCTGAAATTTTTTCTGCTGATGTATCTGAAAAGTCAATTCAAATTAAAAAATTAAAACGACCTAATTTGGCATATGTAAACGGCGATCTCAACTGGAAACCAAATTCAAATGAGCTTTGTTTTTTAGGCGATTATAAAGCACGTAAATATGTTTTTTCAGTTAATGCAATAGAAGAATCGGATGATGTTTTAACAATAGGTGATATTGCAATTGATGATTTTGATTTTATCGGGTCATCAGCAAATATACTTGCAGTGCAGAGCGGAACCGATTATGCAGGAGATTTATTTCTTCACAATTCTAAAAAAGAATCTGAAAGATTAACAAAACTAAATCCGCAAGTGGATACATGGAAACTTCCGCAGATGTCAATATTCAAATGGGCAGGAGCTAACGGCGATACAGTTGAAGGAATACTTGAACTGCCCCCCGATTATAATGGCGACGAGAAGCTTCCTTTGATCGTTCAGATCCACGGAGGACCAACCTCAGCAGAAAAATTTGCTTTTAGATTTTGGATTTACGGAAGAACTGCATTTGCTACAAAAGGTTATGCAGTGCTATCTCCAAACTACCGCGGCTCAACAGGATTCGGTGATAAATTTTTGACCGAGCTTGTAGGAAGAGAAAATGACATTGAAGTAACAGATATTTTGACCGGCGTTGATGCACTTATTGAGAAAGGTATTGTTGATAAAAATAGATTAGGCGTTATGGGCTGGAGTAACGGCGGTTACTTAACTAATTGTTTGATTGCAACAAATAGATTCAAAGCGGCTAGCAGCGGCGCCGGTGTTATCGATCAGACAATGCAGTGGGGAGAAGAAGATACACCGGGACATGTAATTAATTTTATGGAAGCACTTCCCTGGGAGAATCCGCAGGAGTTTATTAGAGCCTCGCCGCTTTACTCCTTCAGCAAGGATATAAAAACTGCAACAATCATTCACGTTGGTGAAGATGATGCGAGAGTGCCCGCCACACATAGTAAAACTCTGCACCGTGCATTAAAGCATTATATAAAAGCGCCAACGGAATTAATTATTTATCCCGGCGCCGCGCATAGTGTAACTACTTACAAACATCGTTTAGCAAAAATGATGTGGGACCATGCATGGTTTGATAAATACTTACCGGCGGATGAATTAAAAATTAAATCTAATTTAGAAGAGAAAAAGTAGCAACATCTTAAAATGGATTTACCGTTATTCTTAAACGAACCATTCGTAAATTTTTCGGTAATCGAAAATCCTGCCTGTCCGGCAGGCAGGCGGGAATCGAAAATAAAAATATGATACTCCCGAAATGAATTTCGGATTACAAAACATCTTCCATGCAGCAATGCAACCATTCAGCCATGCAGCCATGCAGTCATGCAATCATGCAATCATTCATCCATGCATCCATGCAATCATGCAGCCTTGCAGCCATGCATCCTTCTCCTCTTTATTCAAGTTTACTGTTGATATTATTTATTTATTATACAATATTTGCACAACCGTATCAAAGAATCACATTGAGAATCATATCGAACTTACAACACTAAGGAAAAATTAATGTCAGTAAAAACCTCCGGGAGAGAAAATTGGGGTTCTAAGGTTGGTTTTATACTTGCCGCAGCGGGATCCGCAATTGGGCTGGGCAACATTTGGAAATTCCCTTACATAGCCGGTGAAAACGGCGGTGCCGCTTTTATTTTTATCTATTTAATCTGCATAGCTGTAATTGGCTTGCCTGTTTTAATTGCCGAGGTTTTACTTGGACGAACAACTCAGCGTAACCCTGTGGGAGCTTTTAAAGCATTAAGCAACTCCCCTTATTGGACAGCAATCGGTGCAATGGGAGTAATAGCCGGATTTGTAATTTTATCATTTTACGGCGTAGTTGCCGGCTGGTCTTTCGGATATATTTTTGAAGCTATCAAAGGTTCATTCTATGAATTTGAACAACCGAATTCAGCGGCTGATTTCTTCGGATCATTAACTTCAAACGTAGCCTGGATAGTTGGCTTCCTGGCTTTATTCATGTGCTTAACCATGTTTATTGTCTATTCCGGTGTGCAGAAAGGAATTGAACGAGGCAGTAAAATATTAATGCCTCTGCTTCTAATAATATTAATCATACTAATGATTAAAGGTATAACACTAGATGGTTCGGAAAAAGGAATTGCTTTTATTCTTCAGCCGGATTGGAGTCTCGTAAGCGGTGAAAGTGTTTTACTTGCATTGGGTCATGCATTCTTTACACTAAGTTTAGGTATGGGTGCTATGATGACATACGGAAGCTACATGTCAAAAAAAGATAGTATCCCGGGTGCATCACTGCAAATCGTTTTTCTTGATACCTTTATAGCACTTATTGCGGGAGTAGCAATTTTTACGGCAGTATTTGCAACCGGATTAGACCCCGCCGCGGGACCGGGATTAATTTTTCAAACACTGCCGGTTGTTTTTACAAAAATGCCTGGCGGGTATATTTTTTCAATTATGTTCTTTCTACTTTTAACTATCGCCGCCCTAACATCATCTATTTCATTGCTGGAAGTTGTGGTTGCATATTTTGTTGACGAAAAAAAATGGGCACGTAAAAAAGCGGTAATTGTTTTTGGTACTGTTACATTTCTTGTTGGTGTTCCAAGTGCACTTTCATTTAACCTTATTGCAGATGTAAAACTATTTGGACTGAACTTTTTTGATTTAGCCGATTGGCTTGCATCCAATATTCTATTGCCCGTCGGCGGATTATTTATTTCAGTTTTTGTTGCTTGGGTGTGGGGCTTTGATAAAGTATTAGTAGAACTTAAAAGAGGTGCGGAATCTTTATTTGATAATTATCCATGGATAATTACCTTCTGGAAAATTTTTATTAAATATTTTTCGCCCGTGCTAATATTTTTAGTTTTTCTTCATTCAATAGGTGTGCTCGATTTAATAATTGATCTATTCAAGTAAATAAAAATTTCATTCAAAAAACAAAAATATTTTATGCGTAAATCAATTGCTGCTTTAGTTTCGTTCGGAATTATTCTTCTTACAATTTTAATCTTTGGAATTGAAATTTTTGATGAAGTTTGGTCATTCCCCGGAAATATTCCATTTATAAAAGATCTTCCGAGTGAAGATATGCCGCTTGGATCTATTCCTCTGATGGTTATTATATTGGTAGGTACGGGCGTTTTTATCACCGTAAAACTCGGCTTCCCTCAAATAAAATATTTATGGCACGGAATAAAAGTTACAATGGGTAAGTATGATGACCCGGATGATGAAGGCGACTTAAACCATTTTCGTGCTTTAACAACTGCTCTATCGGCAACAGTTGGTATTGGCAATATTGCCGGCGTTGCTACCGCATTATATTACGGCGGACCCGGCGCAATTTTTTGGATGTGGATTACCGCATTTTTTGGTACAACATTAAAGTACGCCGAGAGCACCCTGGCATTGAAATATAGAGAGATAGATTCCGACGGTCATACAGCGGGCGGACCAATGTACACGATTGAACGGGGACTTGGTCAGCGCTGGCGCTGGCTGGCTGTGGCATTCGCATGTTTTGCCGTTATCTGTTCTTTCGCTACAGGCAATGCTATTCAAGCATTTACAGTTTCTGATCAAGTTTATTCGGAAGTTGCGCAAGTTGTAGGAACAGAACATTTTCTTACAGTAAAACATCTTTTGTGGGAAGATTTTGGAGTGTCGGTTCAGCAAATAATTAATGGCTTAGCTTTAGCCGCAATTGTTGGTTTGGTGATTATCGGCGGTATAAGAAGAATTGGAAAAGTAACCGGTTACCTAGCACCCTTTATGGCGTTGATTTATGTTACCGCGGCAATACTAATTTTAATTTCAAACGTTGGAGTGTTAGGCGAAAGTTTTACAATGATTTTCAGTATGGCATTTAATCCCCCTGCTGAAATTGCCGGAGTTGGAACGGGTACATTTTTAATATTCTTGAACACCATGCTCTGGGGAGTAAAACGAGGACTTTACTCCAACGAAGCGGGACAAGGCAGTGCTGCAATTGCACACTCAACTGCAAAAACAAAATATTCAGTGCGTGAAGGATCTGTTGCAATGCTTGGTCCTTTTATTGACACCATAATTATCTGCACACTAACAGGATTAGTGATTTTAACAACCGGCGCATGGCAGTTCACCGAGTTTTATGTTACCCGCATTGACCCCAACTTTGCAACTGCCGATCAGCTTTTAAATAGTTCACTCCTTACATCTTTTGCTTTCAAAGAAGGATTGAGCTGGCTGTTCAGTTACGGTGATAAGATAATCACATTTTCAGTTTTGCTTTTTGCAATTTCAACTGCAATAAGTTGGTCGTACTATGGCGATCGTTCTGCCAATTATTTATTCGGCGCGAAAGCTATTTTACCATACAAATGGGTTTTTGTGTTATTTGTTTTTATCGGTGCCATTGCTGAACTTGAAGCAGTGTGGGCTTTTGGAGATGCAGCACTTGGATTTATGACATTCCCAAATTTATTGTCAATAGTTCTACTTTCTGCCGCCCTTAAAAAAATGACAGGCAAATATTTTTCAATTGATCATCAGGAGTATCAAAAGAAATAGTTTTGGATGCTGATATTTAATTTTTCAGCCTCCTTAATATTTAACTAGAAAATATCAATAATTAAAAGTTTATTTCGATTATATTTCCTTTGTGACCTTTGCGAGTCTTTTCTTCGTGTTCTTTGCGGTTAATCGCTTTTTCCTCAAATACAAAAACTGAAAAATATTTTTCAAAACGATTTCATTCCTATTTATTGTATTCTAACTTTCAACTCAATATATTTGCAACTTATTATATTAAGAACTACAAATAGGAATTAAGAATGGCTAACATAAATAAGATTAAGGGAAGAATTGGAATATTGACCGGCGGCGGAGATGTACCCGGTTTAAACCCGGCAATTAGGGGCGTTACTATGCGCGCTATAAAAGAGGGCTATGAAGTGATTGGACTAAGAAGAGGCTGGGCTGGTCTTGCAGAATTGGTTCGCGATGATCAGTATGATAATAGTAATAATTATATAAAGCTTACACCGGATATAGTAACAAAGGCAGCAAGAACCGGCGGAACTTTTCTTCATTCTTCAAGAACAAAAGCAAGTAAAGTACCAAGGGATTTAGTTCCTGACCACTTGAAAGATAAGTACACCGACGATCTAAACGACTTAACACCCGATATAGTTAAAAACTTAGATTATTTAGGTATTGATACATTAATTCCAATTGGCGGTGATGATACATTGAGTTATGGTGTACACCTACATGATGCAGGTTTCAAATGTATTGCAATTCCCAAAACTATGGATAATGATGTACCGGGTACAGATTACTGCATCGGCTTCAGTACATGCGTTACCCGAACTATTGAATTATCCAATAATTTAAGAACATCTACCGGATCTCACGAAAGAATTTTAGTTATGGAAGCATTCGGGCGCTACGCAGGTTTTTCTGCCCTGATGCCGGCAATGGCTGGTGCAGCAGATAGATGTATGATACCGGAATATAAACCAACTAAAGAAGAACTGGTTCAATTATTGGTGGCAGACCGAAAAGCTAATCCAAGTAATTATTCTATTGTAATTGTATCCGAAGGAGCAATGTTCTCCGATCATGATGATATGATTTTTAATAGTCATGAAACCGACATGTTTGGTCATAAAAAACTTGGCGGTATAAGCGATGAAGTTTCTGATGCAATTAAAGAACTTTCTCCAAAGTTTAATAATGGTAAAAAAGTTGAAACTATTGTACAGAGATTAGGATATATGGTACGCAGCGGGAACCCGGATGCAATTGATTCAACAATACCAATGGCTTGGGGCAACCTTGCTCTTGATTTAATTATTCGAGGTGAAAGTGGAAAATTGGTTTGCGTAAAAAACGGCAAATATGGTGTTGATGATCTTGAAGTTGTTACCAGTTATGAAAAAGTTGTGGACGTTGATCAATATTATAATACGGCAAGACTGAGACCAAAATATAAAAGCTTTGAAGGTAACTCGGTTTTTAATGTTGGTACTAAAAGGTAATTATACTTAGAATTTTAGAAAGGAAATGCAAACCTCCGAGGTTTTTAAAACCTCGGAGGTTTTAAATAGTTTAAATCAATTGAAGATTAGCAAACTTAACAAGCAATTGTTTATTGCCGTGTTCTTCAAAAGCTATTGTTACACGCTGGGTATCTCCGCTTCCGGTAATCTGAAGAATTTTTCCCATACCAAAAAGTTCATGTGTAACTCTGCTGCCTACTCTTAATGATCTTTTTTCCTGATCAAAATCATCAAATGATTCCTGGTAAAACTCATCGTAGTAAACTTTTTTTCTTCTGCCGGATTTTCTTCCAATTCCGCCATTAAGTTCATCATAAAAGCTCGGATCAATTTCTTCAATAAATCTTGATCTGTTTTGATAGGCGACTTCACCAAATCTATAACGAGAGCGCGCGTATGTAATAAATATTTTTTTCTCTGCTCTTGTTAAGGCAACATAAAACAGGCGGCGCTCTTCTTCTGTTTGAGAATCAGAATCAAACTTAGGATTGAGCGGGAATATATCTTCCTCGCAGCCGGTTACAAAAACAACCGGAAATTCTAATCCTTTAGAACTGTGCACTGTCATCAGAGTTACGGAATTATTTGTTTCGTCAAATTGATCAACACCGCTAATTAATGAAACATCAGCGAGAAAATCTTCAATTGTAGCTTTAGGATTATTTTTTGAAAACTCTTGAATACCGGATAATAATTCCTGCACATTCTCATAACGCGTTTTGGATTCCGGAGTATTTTCTTCTTTATACATTCTCAGAACACCAAGTTCATCAACCAGAGCAGAAGTCAATTCCATTAGTGATAATTTATCTTTCAGATCAATATACTTATCCAAAAGAAGCTTAAATTGTTTTACATTTTTCTGAATTCTTTCCTTAACTTCAATCACTTCAAAAACGCGGGACATAGTTGTGAATAAACTTAATTCCAGCTTTCGTGAAAAAGCAATCATCTTACTTATCGAAGTGTTCCCTATTCCTCTTTGCGGAAAGTTCATAATTCTAAGTAAACTCTCCTCATCATTCTGATTTGATAAAATTCGTAGATATGCAACAATATCTTTCACTTCTTTTCTGCGGTAAAACTCAACACCGCCAATTATTTTATATGGAATTTTATTTTTTCTCAATCCGTCTTCCAATGCTCGTGATTGAGAGTTTATTCTGTAGAAAATTGCAATATCGCTTAAAGATAATTTTTTAGAGGAGATTTCTTTTTTGATTTGTTTAGCTATCTGGAAAGCCTCATCTTTTTCATCGGCACATTTAATAATTGCTAACTTCTCACCGTCATTATTCTCTGTCCAAAGTGTTTTAGCAATTTGTTCCGTATTTTTTTTGATTACAGAATCTGCCGCCGATAAAATATTTTTTGTTGAACGGTAATTTTGTTCGAGCCGGAAAATTTTAGCTTTTGGAAAATCTTTTTCAAACTCAAGCATGTTTCTGATTTCGGCACCCCGCCAGCCGTAAATGCTTTGTGCATCATCACCAACAACACAAATTTTAGTTCTCGGTGCGGTCAGTAACTTTAAAATTTCATATTGTGCCCGATTTGTATCCTGGTATTCATCAACCAAAATGTACTTAAACATTTTTCTATATTTCTGAAGCACCCTTGCGTGATTGGTAAATAATTCAATAGGTTTCAGAAGAAGGTCATCAAAATCCATTGCGTTGTTTTCAAATAAACGCTTATTGTATTCTAAATAGATTGAAGCAATGCGCTTATCGATAATGGTTTCAGCCATATTCTTACTGAATTCTAGCGGGCTAATCATTTGATTTTTTAAGTTACTGATTCTATGGTGCACGTTGTTGGCTGTGCTGTCAATCGAGATATTCATTTCATTGATAACAGTGCTTACCAATGCAACGGAATCTTCTTTATCATAAATAGAAAAGTTCGGTTGATAATTAAGCCTGGTAGATTCTGCCCTTAATATTCTGGCAAATATCGAATGGAATGTACCCATCCAGATTTTTTCAGCTTTTTTACCAATTAGTTTTATAACTCTTTCCTTCATCTCCTTAGCAGCTTTATTTGTAAATGTTAAAGCCAAAATGGTAGAAGGATCGAACCCGTTCTCTAAAAGGTATGCTATTTTAATAGTTAATACTCTGGTTTTACCGGAACCTGCTCCGGCAACAATAATATGCGGACCGGAATTGTATTCAACTGCCGCTAATTGCGATTCGTTTAATGATTTTAAAAGTTTCATAAGCCTCAAATTTTTAAGAATGCAAAATTAAGCATATTTACCTTGATTTCCAAAAAAGCGGGAAATTTTTCTCTTTTTTAAGCTTTTTGTGATTTTATATCAGAAAAATCGGATGAGGAAATGGAAAGACCGGCATGAAAGCCGGTCCCTAAAATAAAATTACAAAAAAAGATTAAACGTCAAATTTAATCCCTTGAGCAAGCGGTAAATCTTTGCCGAAATTAATTGTATTTGTTTGTCTTCTCATATAAGCTTTCCAAGCATCGGAGCCGGATTCTCTGCCGCCGCCGGTTTCTTTTTCACCGCCGAAAGCACCGCCGATTTCTGCACCCGATGTTCCAATGTTAACATTTGCAATACCGCAATCAGAACCCCAGTGAGATAAGAATGTTTCAGCTTCTCTCATATTTGTTGTGAATATTGCCGATGATAATCCCTGAACAACATCGTTATGAATATCAATTGCGTTTTCAACTTCGCCTTTGTATTTCATTATATATAAAATTGGTGCAAATGTTTCTTCCTGAACAATTTCGTAGCTGTTCTCAGCTTCAACAATGGCAGGCATAACGTAACATCCGGAACCATATCCTTTACCTTTCATAACTTTACCGCCGTAAAGAACTTTACCGCCTTCTTCTTTAGCTCTTACTAATGCTGCTTTAAAATCTTCAACAGCAGCTTTGTCAATTAGCGGACCAACATGATTGCTCTGCTTCATCGGAGTTCCAATCTTCAAACCTTTGTATGCTTTTACAATGGATGCTCTAACTTTATCATAAATACTTTCATGAATTATTAGTCTTCTTGTAGATGTACAACGCTGCCCTGCTGTACCAACTGCGCCGAATACTATTGCGGGAACAGCCATTTTCAAGTCGGCATCCGGTGTTAAAATTATTGCGTTATTTCCGCCAAGCTCAAGTATAACTTTACCAAAGCGTGCTGCAATTTTCTGCGCAGCTTTTTGACCCACGGCGGTAGAACCGGTAATTGAAACTAATGGAACTTTTTTATCGTTGATCATTCTTTCGCCTACAGTTGAACCTCTGCCCACGATAAGAGAGAAGAGACCTTCGGGTAATTTATGTTTTTTAATTACTTCGCCTACAATATTCTGAACTGCAATTGCTGTTAACGGAACTTTTGAAGATGGTTTCCATAAATTAGAATCACCGCAAACTGCAGCTATCATTGCATTCCATGACCAAACTGCTACAGGAAAATTGAATGCTGAAATAGTCCCGACTACTCCGAGGGGATGGTACTGATCGTACATTCTGTGATTTTCTCTTTCAGAATGAGTTGTGAATCCGTATAACTGTCTCGATAGTCCGACAGAAAAGTCACAAATATCAATCATTTCCTGTACTTCGCCCCAGCCTTCTTGAATTGATTTACCCATTTCCAATGTAACTAATTTACCAAGCGGCTCTTTATATTCTCTAAGTTTATTACCAATTTCTCTAACAATTTCACCACGCTTTGGTGCAGGTACATGTCTCCATTTCAAAAATGCTTCATGAGCTTTCGCTACTACTTTATCATAATCTTTTTCAGTTGCCTGGTACACCGTAGCAATGTATTTACCATTAATTGGAGAATAGATTTTAAGTTCTCCCCCTTTACTTGAACCATACCACTTTAATCCGGTTGATGCACCGAGGTTTTTATCCTTAATGCCTAACTGTTTTAAAAACTCCATTAATTACCTCAAATTAAATTTACTTTTTTAAAATTATTTTTGATTAAAATATGATTGAATGCCAACCTTATCAATTACATCCTGCAGTGTAATTACACGCATCTTGTCTTCAATGCTTACCTGCACCTCAGAAAATAATTCCAGAAAATACTTATCAAATTCTGCCATTTCGGAAACTCTTTTAACCTCCGATTTGGATACATCTAAATGGAAAGCTTTTCGATCTTCAATTGCACAATAAATTTCCTGCAAATCAATTGCTTCAGGGTCCTTATTTAGTAAGAACCCCCCGGTTGTACCTTTTATACTGGTTACAATTTTCTGCTTGCCGAGAAGTGATAACAATTGACGTAGCTTAGATGCATTTGCTCCCGTTTTCATTGAAATTTGGGTGCTGCTCCTAGGTTTAGGGTAAGCCTTTGATAGATAACAAAGTGCTTTAACTGCGGTCGATAATTTTGTTGATGCTGACATAATCTCTAAAATTGTTATAATAAGTGTAACATATTATTAATTAATATTCAATCCAAATCATTCTTAATAGCATTAAAAATTATTTTTTATCAAATAATTTTAAGATTAGCTATTTTAGATTTTATGAATATCAAATAAAAGGAATAAATTGTCAAAAATAAATGTAATTGCAAGCCCAATAGGAAACTTAAAAGATATAACACACCGCGCAATAGAAGAACTGACAAATGCCGATTTTATTATTTGCGAAGACACAAGAGTAACCGGCAAACTGCTGAAACATTATGGAATTAAAAATGAGTTAGTTGTACTTAATGCAAGAAATGAAGAAAGGCGAATTGAAACAATTCTGCACAAATTGGAATCCGGGCAAACAGGTGCGCTGGTTTCCGATGCAGGCACTCCTTGTATTTCCGATCCCGGAGAGAGATTAGTAAATAAAGTAATTGCCGAGGGGTTTGAGGTTACGGGCGTACCGGGTGCAAATGCAGCCATTTTTGCTTTAAGTATTTCAGGAATGCCTTCTGAGTCATTTATTTTTGAGGGATTCTTACCAAATAAAAAGGGAAGGCAAAAAAAATTAAAACTTCTGGCAGAAGAAGAACGTACAATTATTTTTTATGAATCGATGTACCGCATAGAAAAATTACTAAATGAACTTAGTGAATATATGCCCCAAAGATATACGGCAGTATTTAGGGAACTAACAAAAATGTTTGAAGAAAGATGGGAAGGTTATCCTAAGGATATTCTCGAAAATTTGAATTCAAAAGTAATTAAGGGAGAATTTGTTGTTATAATTTCTCCCCCCGATTGGAAAAGGACTTAGCTTAATTTGATTATTCTTCACCTGAATAATTAATTAAAGTTTTAATATCGTACTCAGTTAACTTTTCACGTCCATTCAAAAAATCGAGTTCAATTAAAAATGAAATTTGAACAATTTCGCCGCCGAGTTTTTCAACCATTTTACAAGCTGCTTCCATTGTTCCGCCGGTGGCTAAAAGATCATCGTGCATCAAAACTTTATCGCCCGGTTCAATTGCATCAATATGAATTTCAATTGTATCAGTTCCATATTCCAACTCATAAGATTCCGATATTTTTTTTGAAGGGAGTTTGCCGGGCTTTCGTACAGGAACAAATCCCGCATTCAATGCTTGAGCAATTGCACCGCCGAAAATAAATCCGCGTGATTCTATTCCAACTACTTTTGTTACACCCAGTCCTTTTGCAAATTCTACAAATTTTTTAATCGCTGCATCTAATCCTTCGGCAGATTGAAGCAGTTTTGTAATGTCCTTAAATATTATTCCTTCTTTTGGATAATTTGGAATACTTCTAATTAAGTTTTCTAATTGCATTTGGTTTCCTGTCAATCTGTTTTTCTTTTAACTTTTCTATTTAGAAATTTAATAAAGTCACTTGTGGAATAACAATTAATAACATCTTCAGATTGCATTCCGCCCTTTCTTGCAATTTTAATTCCATAGTTTATATCCGATATTCCACCAACTGAGTGTGCATCGGGATTGATTGCAAACTTACATCCTTTTTCTCTTGCGTAATAAATTTCCCGCCAATCTAAATCTAATCTTTGGGGGTTAGCATTAATTTCAATTGCAACATCATTTGCCGCACATGCATCTATTACTTTTTTAATGTTAACCTTGTACGGCTCTCGTGCCAGCAAAAGTCTGCCCGTTGGATGCGCCAGAACATCTGCATATTTATTTTCAACAGCTTTAATAATTCGATTTGTCATTTCCTCTTCACCCATAGTAAAAGATGAATGAATAGAAATCACAATAAAATCAAATTGGCTTAAAATTTCTTCGGCGTAATCCAAACTTCCATCGGAAAGAATATCACTTTCAATTCCATGAAAAACCTTGATTCCATTTTTGGAATTAATTGTATCAACGATTTTCCGCTGTTCCAAAATTGCATCCTCATTTAAACCGTTTGCATAAACTGCAGTTTTACTATGATCACAAACAGCGGCATATTCAAATCCCATTTTATTTGCTGCTCCTGTCATCTCCTCTAGAGAATTCAATCCATCCGATTGAGTGGTATGAAAGTGGAGCAAGCCTTTAAATTTATCAAAGTTAAGGTTACTATTTTTTGTTAGATGCGGAGCATAATCAAAATATTGCTGCTCCCGCATTTCCGGAATCACATAAGTTGTGTTTAATTTATCAAAGAGCTTTTCTTCACTTTTTACACTAAATTCGAATATTCTGTCACCAAAATTAGATACAAACGATTTTGAGCCGGTTGTTTGAAAAAGAGTGTTATAATATGAAGATTCATCGTCGATAACATATAATTTGATAGGGATTTCGAATAGTTCTTCTATAGATATTTCGCTGTAAGTAACTTGCTCTAAGATGTTATAATTATATATGTTACTTATTTTTTTATAAAATTCAGCTTTAGTATTTACATAGATTAATATTTCAATTTTAGATATTATCTCGGTGTTGCGTCTTAGGTCACCGGTAACATCAAATTTAACTTCACAATCGAGTTTTTGTAGTTGCTCCGTTATTTCATTAACAATATTATAAGCAGCATTTAGTCTAACTTTACTTGAATATCTATCCAAATTAGATATTTCTTCCAGTAGATTTTGTCTTCCTTTTTCAGTGAATCCTTTTACTGAAAGAATAGATTTATCATTGCAAGCGTGCTCCAAATCAGCTATGGAAGAAATGTTAAGTTCATCATAAAGCAATTGTATTTTCTTTGCTCCCAGACCTCTTACCTTAAATAATTCCAATATACCCTTTGGAGTTTTTGCTATCAATTCTGCTCTCTCTGATGATTCCCCTTTCTCTGAGAATTCATAAATAACCTGTTGAATTCCCTTTCCAATTCCTTTAATGTGGGTTAATGTTTTATCCTTTATATAAGGTTCAATATTCTCATTAGTTGATTTAAGTGCTGTGGCTCCATTTTTAAAAGCGTTTACTTTAAATCTATTAGCATTGTTAAAGTCTAATAAATTTGCAATTTCTTTTAAGTGTTTAATTATTTCTTTTTTTTGCGGCATTCAATTTATCTGCTTTAGGTATAAGGTATAGATTATGTTTTAATAGATTCATAATATTTATCTAATTCATGCAGGTAATTCAGTAATAAATCTTCAATTGGATCATAAGTTTCATATTTCATTAATTCCTGTCTTATGGAAGACGCATGATGAAGTCCCTTCAAATAACCGCTCCAATATTTTCTAAAAGGAATAATTGCCGGGCGTTCTTCTTTCTCCTCTAAGGCATACCTTAAATGTTTTAAAGCTGTTTTAATTCTTTCTTCATGGTTAACTTCTTTTGAAATACTTCCGGTTTTCAGCAGCTCTTTTGCCTCTCTAAATATCCATGGATGCTGAATTGCACCTCGAGCGATCATGGCAGCATCAGCACCGCTTTCATCAAAAGCTCTGGGAACATCTTCAGAACTCATAATTCCGCCATTGACCCCAATTGGAATAGAAACCACTTCTTTAACTTTCTGAATCCATTCCCAAGCGGGGCTGCCATCGTGCGCATCAGCTCGTGTACGACAATGAATTGTTAAAGCCTTTGCACCTGCATCTTCTACTCTTTTAGCTACCTCCAATATTAGTATGTTTTCCCAATCCCAGCCCAAGCGTGTTTTTACGGTAACGGGAATGTTTACTCTCTTAACAATTTCACTAACCATCTGCTGCATAAAAGGCGGGTCAAGAAGCAGCCCGGCACCGGCACCCCTGCGTGCAACTTTTTTAACCCAGCAGCCTGCATTAATATCTATAATATCCGGCTGTTCTTCCTCGACTATTGCTGCGGCTTCTATCATGGGTTCCAAGTTGCCGCCGTAAATCTGAATTCCAACAGGTCTTTCCTGCTCGGTTATTTCTAACTTTTTACGTGTCTTTTTATTTTTTCTAATTAGTCCGTCAGAATTAACAAACTCTGTATAAACAACATCAGCGCCAAGTTCCTTACATAATCTTCTGTAAGCTATATCAGTTACATCTTCCATTGGTGCAAGGAGTAAGGCTTTATCTATATTTATATTTCCAACATTAAACATTTAATAACTTTCTTTTACTTTGCTTGAATTTAAAAATATTAGTGTAATAATAAAAGTTAATAGCGTAAATGCAGCTCCGGTTAAAAACGGAAATTCATAGCCTAAAAATTCGTATGAAAAACCTCCCCAAAGCGGACCAAGCACACGGGCAAAGGATGCAAAGGATTGATTAAGCCCAAGTACTGCACCTTGCTGAGTTGAAGGGGCAAATTTTGAAATCATACTTAGTAATGTAGGCTGTAAAATTCCTGTACCAATAGCTAATACGCCTCCTACAATTCCTACACCCGTAAAGTTGCCCCCATAAGGCAGTAATCCAAGTCCAAGCATCATAAATATACTTCCGGTAAGCACCAATGTTCTATCAGTAAATATTTTTGATAAGCTGCGGATTGCGCCGCCCTGCATTATAGCGCCTACAATTCCTATAATCCCGAACAAATAAGAATTTTGAATATCTGTAAATCCATAATGCTTGTATCCGAGTATTGCAAAAGTGCCGTAAATATTTGCCATCGAAAAAACGATGATAAAAAACAGCAGCATCATTAAACTTACAGAGGGATTTTTAATTGTCTCTTTTGTGAATTTCCAATCAAATAATTTGAAACCTAATTTTGATTCAGATTTCTTTTTTGTATTCGATTCGGGTAGAAAAATAAAAGCGAAAATGAATGCCAAGAAAGAGAATGCTGCACTTCCGTAACCCGCATATTCATAACCGAGCTTTGATAGAAAACCGCCTATAACAGGTCCGAATACAAATCCAAGTCCGAATGCCGCACCAATAAGTCCCATCCCCTTTGCCCGGTCTTTTTTATGCGTAACATCAGCAATGTATGCCTGGGCAACACCAATGTTGCTGCCTCCAAATCCCGCTAACAATCTGGAAAGGAATAGCACAAGAAATGATGCCGCAAAACTGAAAATAATATATGATGCAGCAGTTAGGAGTAATGTAATTAATATTAAGGGACGCCTTCCGAATTTATCGGACATTTTACCGAGTAAAGGATTGAATAAAAACTGAACGAGCGAAAATACGGCTATCAGAAAGCCAATTTCAAAATCAGATACTCCTAAATCTTTACTTGCAAATGTGGGCAAAATTGGAATCAAAATTCCGAAGCCCATTAAATCAATAAAAACAGTAAAAAATATTACTGTTAAGGATGCTTTATTTTTCAATACTAAACTTTTTATTATTAGATATTAATTAAGTCGGTAAAGATAAAAAAATTAAGCGGAATATGCTTGGGAGTAAAATGGTTGAAAAGTTTGAAAGTATGAGTATAAAAATAGGTATGTTTTTAACAATTAAACAATTTGGCAATTTAGCCATTTGAAGCAGTTACACTCTGACGCTTTTAGTTCGCCGAATAATTTCTAATCAATCTCGGTCGTTTAGAATATTTTGTGATCACCTCGATTGTATCAAAATAGCTTTGCTTCATTAATATCTTATCCTCTTCCGAAAAATAACCCGGCAGTGATTCTGAGAAGACCTCCTCAGCAGGAAAAACTATAAACTCTTTTTTATTACCGGCATAACCCTTATAAACCCAGGTTGGAATAAAGCTGACATCTTTCAATAATAATCTATTTGACGATATAATTTTTTGTATATCAAAATTCAAAATTACTCCGGCATCAGAATAACGCCAACGCTGATTTGAAACAAAATTTCCCAGCGAATAGATCACAAATCCTGAATCAATTTTTGAATTTGGTGTTTCAAAAAATTCAATCGGTTGAAGTGTGTGGGGGTGACTTGCAATAATTATATCGGCACCCTGTTTTTTAACAAACTCAACAATTTCTCGCTGATACTTATTCGGTTCTCTTTTGTACTCAACTCCGAAATGGAGATAAGTAATAATTAAATCGGTATTCATTTTTTTTGCCGACTCAAAATCCCATTTCATTTTTGAAGTATCAATTTTACTTATCATAAAATTTTTTGAGGCAGGTAACCTAGTACCGTTTATATCATATGTGTAAGATAAAATTGCAAAAGAAATTCCATTCCGATTATATACTCTTATTGAATCTCGGTCCCGCTTATTTAAAAATGTTCCGTGAAAATTTAAACCAATCTTGTTCAAGGATTCTACTGTACTTTTTATTCCTTCCGTTCCTTGATCAACAGAATGATTATTAGTAGTGAATAAAAAATCGAAGCCGGAAAATTTTAATGCTTCTATAAATGCAATCGGGCTATTAAATATTGGATAACCGGCATACTTCATTCCCGGTGCTTCAATCACAGTTTCTAGATTGCCCATTACAAAATCGGATTCCTCAAAAATACTTTTTACTTTTTCATAGACCGGTCTAAAGTTAAAACTGTCATTTTCGGTTTTAGCATATAAAAGCTGCGTGCCATGGCACATTAAATCACCAACCGCAGAAAATCTTGCTTCAACAGTATCAATATTTTTTAAATTTTGATAAGGAATAAAAATCTGCTGTGCATAGCTTTTACCCATTACTATTAGGGCAAAAATAATTATAGCTGAATATTTGATGTAATTTGTTTTCATATAAAAAAATAGGCTGAACCTAAAAATAGGTTCAACCTAAATAACAAGTTCAGAGCCAAGTTATTCTGATTCTGATTCCGATTTTGCTTCTTTCCTCTGCGCTTTCACTGCCTGAACTTCGTTTCGGATATCTTGTGCTTTTCTTTTTAATTCACTAAGACCTTTACGAAGTCTAGTTCCGGCGGCGGCTTGACCTTTTACATAAAATTTATGTACATCGGGTTCAAGCGAGTTAAGATATTCAACCAGTTCATTGTACTTGTCACTCATACAACTCCCTCCTCAAATTAGTTAGTGGATAAGTTATTTAGAATTCTCGAGTACTAATTCTGCAATATCTTTTACAGAAACTTCTTCAGATTTTTCAAAAGTTTTTACTCCATCAGTCATCATAGTCATACAGAAAGGGCAGGCAGAAGCAATTGTATCGGCACCGGTTTCCAGCGCTTCTTTTGTTCTGTCTTCATTAATTCTGGTTCCGGTAGTTTCTTCTAAAAACATTCTTCCGCCTCCGGCTCCGCAGCAAAATCCCTTATCTTTCGACCTGTCCATTTCAACAAGTTCTAATCCGTTAATTTTACTAAGCTGATTTCTTGGTTCATCGTAAATATCGTTATATCTGCCAAGATAACATGAATCATGATAAGTTACTTTATTTTTTTCTTCATTATCCTTCAATTCAATTTTACCCGAATTGATTAGTTCATCAATTAATTCCGAATGATGAATAACTTCGTAATTACCGCCGAGCTGAGGGAATTCCGTTTTAAGCGAATTAAAACAGTGAGGACAAGCGGTAACAATTTTTTTTACTCCGTATCCGTTAAGTACTTCTACATTTTCCTGAACCAGCATTTGAGCTAAATACTCATTACCTAAACGCCGTGCTGTATCGCCGTTGCACTTTTCTTCTGTTCCTAAAATTCTAAAATCAATATTTGCTTTCTGCATCAACTTTGAAAAGGCTACCGAAACTTTTTGATATCGTGAATCGAAAGAGCCTGCACAGCCTACCCAAAACAGATACTCACAATTTGAGTCTTCTGCCATCGTTTTTATATTTAATCCTTCAGCCCATTCTGCTCTGTCCTGCGCATTAAAAGCCCATGGAGTAAAATTGGTTTCTAAATTTTTAAATACAGGATTTAATTCAGCAGGAAAGTCAGATTCCATAAGAACTAAATTTCTTCTCATATCAACAATTGAATCTAAATGTTCAATTGAAACAGGGCACTCATAAACACAGGCATTGCAAGTGGTGCAAGCCCATAACTCTTCCGGAGTTATATAATCATTTACTAAACTTTTATTTAGTGCTTCACCTTCTTCAGCACCGGCAATTATTAATGGTGCTTTCTCTTCAACACGTTTTCTAATATTTTTGATAATGTTTTTTGGCGATAATAATTTACCCGTATTTGCAGCCGGACAAGCAGCTGTGCATCTTCCGCATTCGGTACAGGTAAAGCCATCAAGCATTTGTTTCCATGTTAAGTGCTCAATATCAGCGGCGCCAAACTGTTCAACATTTTCATCTTCCAAATCCATTTTTTTAAGAGCATACTTTTTATCGTCATGCTTAGCAAAGTAAACATTGGGTAAGGATGTATATACATGAAAATGTTTTGAGTAAGGCAGGTAATTCATAAATGCAAAGATTACCAGGATATGAACCCACCAGAAAACTTCATACATAAACGGGGCATTATCAATACCGCCCGAATAGAAAATTTTACTTAAAGCGTATGATACCGGGCGAACTTCATATTCGGCAAGTGTAAAACCGTTTGATGCAACGTAAGAAATATTCTGCCCGAACATAGAAAGGACGACGAGCATTATTAAACCAAGAATTATAGTTGCATCAATTTTTTCAGATTTGCCGCCCTGAAGTCTTTCAACTTTTTGAATGAATCTTCTGAACAATGCATAAACTACCGCTGCAAAAACTAATACTCCGAATACATCTTTAATTATTGTTACTACAGCATAAAGGGGACCTAAAAATTTTAAGTTGAACGGGGAGTAGAAACCTTGAATAATTGCTTCTACAACAGCAACCAAGAATAACATGAATCCCCAAAAAATTAGAAAGTGGATTGTGCCTGCAACAGGTTCACGCAAAATTTTTGATTGACCTAATGCAATTTTTAATACGTTTTTTAATCTGGCAGATACATTATCAAATCTGTTCTCTTTCTGCCCAACTTTTAAGTATCCCCAAATTTTCCTTAAACTGAAAAACAGTGCTGCCATAGATGCAGCAAATACAATAATAAAAAGGATATTCTTTAGTTCCATAGTTTAGGTATTCTTTTCTATCAATTTATTTAATAAGGTAATTTTGGATATTTTTTTGAAACTGTTTTGTAAATACTTACCGCAGCGGCTATTTTAATTAGATCCCACAAGGAGAAAATAATTGCTCCGCTAAATAAAGCTGACGAAATATTACCGTCAAAAAATAGTGATAAATAAGAAGCACCCATGAAAAGAATAATTAAAACACCAAGTGACATTGCTAAAATAACATTTCCAAGCTTGTCGCTTTTTTCAACCAAATAACCAACTGCAAAAGCAGCAATTGGGAATGCCAATAAATATCCGCCTGTAAATCCGAATAGAGCAGCCGGACCAAAACTAAAACCGGCAAATACAGGTATTCCTACTGTACCCATGGCTAAATATAAAATTTGACTTAGCATACCGTTGCGGGCTCCGAGGAATGCACCCGATAAAACAACAATCATTGTCTGGAGTGTAAAAGGTACCGGTTTAACAGGAACAGCTAACTGCCCTGCGAAAACCATAAGTAATGCAAATGATGCTATCCAAAAAAGCTGTGTATTATAAACCTGGCTAAATGCTTTAGCTAATTTATTATTACTAACATTTTCTCTTAACATGTTTTAAACCTCAATAAAATTATTTTAATTTATGACTGAAAAATTTAGATGTAACATCAAGAACTCGTTCGAATTTTGAGTTTGAACCTTGAAAAGGATGTGTGATATCAAAAGTATGACCGGTCGACGGAACTATCATAAAATCTGTTGAATCTTTTTGTGACCACGCATAAAGTTTTTTTGCTTCATCAACCGGAACTGCTAAATCTTGCTCGCCATGTATTATTAGCCAGGGTATCTTCAAGTTGTGGCTTGCAGAAGCAAAATCTAAGCTGCTGTTTTTATTTTTTTCAACATCTTCCAAATATGAAAGATTCATTCTCATCATTTGATTAGTTCTTGAATTTAATGCTTCAAAAAATCCTTTCTGTTTCCATTCTGTTTTTTGTCTGTCAGTATATCTATCAAAAGTAGAAACTGCAGACCAGGTACAAAGAGCATCAATAGAATTATTATTAACAGCGTTTAATATTGAAACTCCGCCTCCCCTGCTATGCCCAATTACTCCAATTTTATTCACTTTGGTATTACCGAAAAATCCTTTCTCATATGCCGCAATAAGTTCGGATAATTCAGCTATTTCTAATGATATTGTATTCTCTGCAAACTTTTCAAGTTCTGTAAACTCAGTAAAATTTTCACCAACACCATTATGCGAAAAATTAAAAGTTACTACAAAAAAGCCCTTATCTGCTAAGTATTTACCTAAATAAGGTCCAAATCCCCAATCCTTAAAACCCTTAAATCCATGAACAAAAAAAAGACATTTTTTTTTATCAAAATTATCATTGCCGAATGTCGTAATTCTTATTATATCTTTATTTGATGTTTCATAGACATATTCTCTGCTCATAGACTGAAATATCCGTATTCAAATTTCAAAAGTCAAGAAAATGAGCAAAATTTTAAGGTTTTTTTTTACCTTTGAATAATTCAATCGTATACAGAAAACATCAATTTACAGATTAACTTTAATAACTAATTTGTAGTTCACCATTAAACAATTCAACCATACATCCATTCAATCATACAATTTATTTATTATTCTACTATCAATCCAAAGGCAGGCAATACTCTATATTTTACTTTACCAGGCAATTTGGTTTATTTCTTTTGCCTTATTTCACTATTTTAGTATGTAATTCATTTCAAATTAAGGAGAAGCTAAAATTAAATTTACTGAAGAACAAAAAATGCTGCAGGCAATGGTTAGGGAATTTACAGATGCCGAAATTAGACCGGTTGCAGCTCAAATAGATGAAGAAGAAAAGATACCTGATGGCTTAATTAAAAAAATTGGCGAACTCGGATTATTAGGGACATCATTTCCTGAAAAATACGGCGGAGGAGGTTTCGGTGGAGTTGGATACTGCTTAGCTCAGGAAGAGATAACACGTGCATGCAACTCAACAGCAGCATTTATAGGCGCGCATCAATCAATCGGTGCAAATGCAATTTATATTGGGGGCAGTGAAGAACTTAAAATGAAATACCTGCCTGCGCTCTGTGCCGGTGAAAAAATTGCCGCATTCGCATTAACTGAGGCTGAAGCAGGCTCCGATGCTTTTAATCTTAAAACTGAAGCAAAACTTACCAACGGAAAGTGGATTTTAAATGGAGAAAAAATTTGGATAACCAATGCAGGAATTGCGGATCTGTTTTCTGTTTTTGCAAGAACTGATAAAGGAATAACCGGTTTTGTCGTTGAAAAAGATTTTGGGGGAATTTCAATAGGACCTAAAGAAAAAAAGATGGGCATAAAAGGGAGCGTTACAAATACAATATCATTTGATAACGTTGAAGTGCCGGAAGAAAATATAATCGGCAGAGAAGGCAGAGGTTTTATTGTTGCAATGAAAACCTTAGAAGCAGGCAGATTGGGAATTGGTGCAGCTAGTTTGGGTGCTGCAAAGGAAATGCTGGAACTATCCGCAAAATATGCCGCACAAAGAAAACAGTTTAATCAATTCATCTCAAATTTTCAGGCTATTCAATTTATGCTTGCGGAAATGTCAACAAATATTTATGCTATGGAGAGCATTCTTTACAGAGCTGCAGAAAAGTATGATAACGGTGAAGACATTTCCACCGATGCGGCAATTGTAAAATTATTTTGTTCCGAAGCTGTTACTAAGGTAACTGATCATGCTCTTCAAATTCATGGCGGTATGGGTTTTTCGCGCGAACTGCCTTTGGAACGGTATTATAGAGATGCAAGAATTTTAAGAATTTTTGAAGGGACTACCGAAATTCAAAAAATGATTATCGGTAAAAAAGCTGTAAAACAAAAAGGAAAATGGAAAGTTTAAATGGGACGAGTATTAGTTATTCCCTCAATCGATATTCAAAATGGGGTTACTGTTAGAGTAGTTAAGGGAATACCCGAACTTAACTGCAAAGAATACTGCAACGACCCAATTGAAACTGCAATGCTATGGCGTGCCGAAAATGCAAAGACAATTCACGTAGTCGATTTTAATGCCGCACATAGTCACTCGCATAAAAATTTTGATATAATTGCAGAAATGTGTGAATCGGTAATAATTCCAATTCAGCTTGGCGGAGGAATTAGAACTTTTGAAGATGCTGAAATATCAATCGAACTGGGTGTATTTAGATTAGTAATCGGTACAATGGCATTTGATAATCAAAAAGAATTTTTAAAAGTACTAGAACATTTTGGACCAAGAAAAATTGCCGCTGCAATTGATGTGATTGATAATGAAGTTGTAATTAACGGCAGGCAGCAACGTACCGGTATTAACGTAATTAATTATGCAAAACAATTAAAAGACATTGGTGTTAAGAGATTTGTAGTTACTGATGTTAACAGAAACGGAATGCTCATTGGACCCAATATTGAATTATCAAAAAATATTGCCGAAGCTACTCAAGGAAAAGTTACTCTTTCAGGAGGTGTAAGCGGCTATAATGACTTAAATAATATTAATCAAGAATTTGATAATGGAATTGACTCCGTAATTATTGGAAGAGCACTTTATGAAAATGCATTTCCATGTCAGAAAATTTGGCGTGTAGCAGAATCGGGAATTTTTAATTGAGGAATAAATGGAAAAACCAACTGATGTAATTAAGCGAAGTAATTTTTGGGCTAATCTTTTCAAAACTCCAACAGAAAAAGAGGATTTAGAAACAGTTCTTAAATCCATGCCACCATTCAAAAAGTTGAGTACAAAGTATATTCAGTTACTTACAAAAATTGTTCACAATAGGGTTTATACTGCCAACGAATATATTTTTTATGAAGGTGATCCGGGTGTAGCTTTGTATATAGTGCTCGATGGCGAGGTTAATATTTTTCAAAAAAACGATGATAAAAAAATTAATGATCTTGTTACATTATCCCGCGGTGATTTTTTTGGAGAACTCGCTTTGATTGACGGCGATGTAAGATCGGCATCAGCAATTGCAGCCAAGGATTCCACGATTGCAGTAATTTTTAAACCCGATTTAGACCAGTTTATTGAACAGCATCCTAAAAGAGGGATAAAAATACTATCGGGAATAGCTGCTATTATTGCAACAAGGTTACGTACAGTTAACAGAGACTATATGGACATTGTAAATAAAATCAATAATTAACGCGGAGGAAAAGATGGATTTAGTAAAAAGCATTTTAGTTCCTATTGATTTTTCTGATTATTCTAAAGGCGCATTAAAATATGCAGTTGAAGTTGCAAAAATTTTTAATGCGAAAATGAATCTCATCTATGTTATCGAACCGGTAGTTTATCCTTCAGATTTCAGTATGGGTCAAGTCTCAATACCGGCGGTTGATAATAACGCATACGAACGTTCACAGGAAGAATTGAAAAAATTGGCTGAACAGGAAATTGATTCGTCGATTGAAGTTGAAGTTATAATTAAATCAGGCAAGCCATTTGTAGAAATTAATGAATATGCCACGGAAAATGATATTGATTTGATAATAATTGCAACACATGGTCATACCGGCGTTGAACATTTACTTTTCGGAAGCACCGCGGAAAAAGTAGTGCGTAAAGCTCCGTGTCCTGTACTTACTTTACGTGAGCCGATAAAGGGGTTTAAATTTAATAAGTAGCCGTGACTACAGAGAATTAATACTAACCAATGGATTCATCCGTTGGGCTTCTCCTTCAAGAAACCTTCTTTAACCAGTTCACTGGTTTATTATCTCGCTTATATGATTGCAGCAAACCCGTAAACGGGTTATAACTTTTACTCCTGCTTCCCTCAATCCAATGGTTGAAACCATTGGTTAATAAAAGATGTATCACATTATTGCAATCAAAACATTAACCAACGGATTTATCCGTTGGACTTCACCATCAGGAAATCTTATCTAACCAGTTCACTGGTTTACCCAAGCTCAATATTGTAAGCCTTCAAAAACTCATCATACTCTTCCGCAAAAGATTTTGTGCGATGATGTTCTTCCTGATTCAGGATATACTTTACTACTTTATTCAAATTTGATTCAGATACTGAAAACGCACCGTATCCGGTTGACCAATTAAATTTATAGTCGGCATTTTTGTTTATCCAAGAGGAAGACTCACCCTTTATTAATCTTGCAGTATCTTCAACTGTCATATTTGTCGGTAAATCAATTAGTGCATGAACGTGATCGGAATTAACATAGTTCACTTTCATGAAAATATTTTTCTTTTGTGCGTTTTCAGTTATATGTTTTGATATTTCTTTTCGAAATGATTTATCAAGTAGAATTTTCTCCCGATTTTTTGTACCCCAAATTAAATGCAGCCAAATTTTTGTGTATGAGCGGACTGACATTTTAACCCTCCTATTTTATTTTTTTTAGTTCAGAAACAATCCAATGGTTGAAACCATTGGTTAATAAAAATTTAACTTCGTACGAAAACTACCTCTGAACTCAAGATAATATTGGCAGCAAATATTAACCAACGGATTTATCCGTTGGGATTGCAAGTCAAGGCAGTATTGTTAACCAGTTCACTGGTTTATTACCACGCTTATATGATTGCAGCAAACCCGTTAACGGGTTATAACTTTTACTCCTGCTTCCCTCAATCCAATGGTTGAAACCATTGGTTAATAAAGGATATCTCGCCTTCTTGCAATTATAACATTAACCAACGGATTTATCCGTTGGTTAATTAGGGACTATTTTTTATTCACCTTGCCACTCAGCAAGCATACTCTTCATTCTATTAAAATCGAATGGTGCGTTTGCCATTGAGTTGCCGAGTTCAATTGCTTTGGACATTGTTTTTATTGCAGCGTCTTTTTTACCCAGCTTAGCTTCAAGCTGCGCTTTTACACGCAAGTTCCAATAGACTTCTTTTATGGTAGTAGAAATTGTTGCGTACTCCAATCCTTTTTGCAAATCGATATTCTCGCCAAGGTGATAATTCGCCGCATTAAAAGATGTTGACCAAGTATCCTCAACTTCTTTTGCCGCTGCTTTAACTACTAATTCTTGTGTACTCACTTCCATCTTTAATACTATTCGAAGCTTTTCCCAATGAAGAACTATATCTGCTGCATCGTTGGTATTGTTTTCAATTAAAAATGTCATTCGCTCTCTAAATTCTCCGGCTTCCGGCTTTACTTTTACTGTTAGCACATCATTGGCTTTATCATATGCGCCGCCGCTGATCTTAGTTTTTGAATTAAATATTACACTCCATTCAGTTTTACCGGGAATTGTCCAAAAGCTGTAAGAGCCTGCTGCTAAATCTTTTCCATTAATTTTTACATCTGTTGAAAATGAAATTTCAGTTGCCATATTTGCACCGGTGCGCCATACTTTATCGTAAGGTACTAAGCCGCCCCAAATTGTTCTTCCTTTAACTCCGGGACTCGAATAATCAACCGAAACTTCAGTGATACCAACTACCTGCATTACACTTGATGAAGGGCTTGGCTGCGGATAGTTTAATGATTGCGCGTTATTATTTACAACAAACATCATCATTAAAATTATTGCAGCAGTTGAAATAGTTACTTTAGAAAATTTATCAAACATGGTTTGTTCCTTTCTGATTGGTTAAAATTTGATAAGCCATTATAACAAAATCTTATTTGTATTTAAAAATAAATTAGACGTATAAATTAATTTTATACTCAAAGCTGAAACTAAAATTTTTTATCTGAAATTGGCCAGTAATCCATTTTGACATGATAAATAATTAAGTTAATTTTACACTATAATTATTTGTAATGCTTCAGTAACATTCTTTTGTTTGTAATTCTTTATAAGATATCCATTCATTTAGCGGCTGATCCAGAACAGAATATAATTTTAGAAACCGATTCAAAAAGGAAAATGAATTAATGTCATTCGATAAAATAAATCTTATAAGACCTATACAAAAAGCGTTAGCAGAAGAAGGTTACAAAAATCCAACTCCAATCCAAAAGCGGGCAATACCAATTATACTTGATAAAAAGGATTTGCTGGGCTGCGCACAAACAGGCACGGGGAAAACAGCGGCATTCGCTTTACCAATTCTGCAGCACCTCTATAATGAAAAAAGCAGCGTACCTAAAAGAAGAGTCATTCGAGCTTTAATTGTTACTCCAACTAGAGAACTTGCAATACAAATTGGAGATAGTTTTAAAACTTACGGCAAACATACCGGACTTAAAAATGTAGTTGTATTTGGCGGAGTTAAACAAAAACTTCAAACGGATAGATTACTAGAAGGTGTTGATATTTTGGTTGCGACTCCAGGCAGACTGCTGGATCTGATGGAACAAAATTATATAATTCTTAATCATATAAAATTATTTGTACTTGATGAAGCCGACCGGATGCTTGATATGGGATTTATAAATGATGTAAAAAAAATTATTTCAAAGCTGCCTGCAAAACGACAATCATTATTTTTCTCCGCAACTATGCCGCCGGAAATTATAAAACTTGCAAGAACAATTTTAGTAAAACCGGCTAAGGTTGAGATTACGCCGGAACAGCCAACCGTGGAAGCAATTAGGCAAAGCGTGTACCATGTATCTAAGCCGGATAAAAAAAATCTGCTAATTCATTTGCTGAAAGACCCGTCAATTGAATCAGCATTGGTATTTACTCGAACTAAGCACGGAGCAAATAATGTTGCTAGAATATTAAACAGAGCTAAAATACACGCCGATGCGATCCACGGAAATAAATCGCAAAATGCTCGTCAGAAAGCTCTGAACAATTTTAAATTGAAGGAAACTAGAGTTTTAGTAGCAACAGACATTGCAGCGCGCGGAATTGATATTGACGAACTTTCTCATGTTATCAATTATGATATACCAAATATTCCTGAAACCTATGTGCATCGTATTGGTCGAACCGGGCGTGCCGGGTTGGGCGGTGCAGCTATATCACTTTGCGACGGCGAAGAGAGAGCATATTTGAAAGACATCAATAAAATGATTTCAAAAACAATTCCGATTGTTGAAGATCATCCTTATATTTCTGCGGAACCAGTATTTGATAAACCCAAACAATCAGTTAAGAAAACTGTTTCGAAGAAAACTAAATTAAAGAGGTATGGTTCTTCCGCGAAATCAAAACCAAAAAGAAAAAATTATGGTTCCAGAAATGTGTGGACCAACAGGGACTAAACGATAATTTGGAATCAACAAACCGTAAAAACATTACACCCGGATTACATGTAGCAATTGTGATGAAGGAAGATCAGCGAACCGGTGAATTAACTGAAGGATATGTAAAAGATATTCTTACAAAATCTCCCAACCACCCTCATGGAATAAAGGTTCGACTGGAGACAGGTGAAGTTGGACGAGTTAAAAAAATATTTGAATAGAATAATTTATAATATTCAACGGATTAATCCGTTGGTTAATGAAAACTGAATTTACTTTCTCAGGGTTTTGTTATTGAGATTTGCTTTTCCGAAATAATTTTTTGAGTTTGTTTTTGGAAGTAAAATGACATTATAAATAGTTGAGTTCAAATAAAATGAACATCAAAAGTATTCAACTAATTCTACGTGACAACAAATCCGGCAGTAGAGAGTTATTAGAAAAACTCAATAATTATTTAAGTGAGCAAACTAATAATATAATAGCACACAGATGACGCGGGTTTAACAGATTGTCACAGATTTAAAACAGTGTAAATCTGCATGATCTGTGTTATCAGCGTTCTATTTTAATGCATGATTTAAAATTAGAACCTTGTACTAGCATTTATGTAAAAGCTTGTATATGTAGTCGTAGATTGGAACGTACCCTCGTAAGTCGTGCTTAAATAAAGGTTATCAAATGCACGCAATGATAAATCGAATGAGATTATATTTTGAATGTATTTGTAGTCATACGATTGCATTTCATATTCAACATTTCGGTAACGAACGGAAGTGTTCAAAAGTCCTTCAAAAAAATCATTCGCATAGCGAGCGCCGAATATTTTTCCTCTAACATAACTCGTTGTTAAATATGTATAACTCACATTTGCTGTCCCCTGAATTAACGGAATGCCGGAATAACTCAATGCTCCATTCATGTTTCTTGATGGTTTTATATCATCGCTCCTTTGTCGGTAACCGAATCCGGCATTCAAATTTAGTCGATCAAAAATTTTAATCCTTGTACGCAGTTTTACACCCTGCCGTGTTGATACATCAAGCAGACTGTCAGTATATGATTTGAAAGTTTCGAAATAGATTACATTCTTCCGTGCATCA
The DNA here is from genome assembly GCA_013112585.1 of Ignavibacteriota bacterium. GTDB lineage: Bacteria > Bacteroidota > Ignavibacteria > Ignavibacteriales > Melioribacteraceae > IGN16. Next base: position 91,182 of record JABFGH010000013.1, read on the forward strand.
TAGGAAGTTGAAAATGAAAGCCATCGCAGCGGCGAATAACGGAGTGAAAGATAAAGGTTAGTTAGAGTCAGCTCATTTTTCTTGCTGCCATTTTTAATTTTAAAAACATCAATCTCCGATGAAAGAAAAACCCTAATTGCTTTGGATAATTTATTGCGATGTTGAAAGTAAATAAATCTTCTATCAGTTTTAAAATCATTAGTCTGTTCAAAAAACGCTAATGAGTTATTAAAGTTTACACTCCCAACAGTATCTTCCCGCGAAACAAAAACTCCAAACTGTGCTAACTTTAAGTTTAGTCCGTAAGTTCCAAAATCAGGTCGTGAACCGAGAATTGCACCAGTTAAATAACTGCCGAACTTCTGCTCAACCTGCAAACCATCAATTGCTCCGATGTTCGACGCGTTTCTATTTATTCCTCTTCCCAGCCAAACACTGCCTGTATTGGCGTAATCATATTTCACTCCAAGATTATAAACCTTTAGTGACCGGCTTAAATCTTTCGCTGCTTCACTCCATTCATCTGCACGGTAACTAAAAACAAAATAACTGCTGAATGATAATTTTGAATTTTCAATGTTATCACCATTCATTGCTAGCCGGTATCGCCAGCGCTGATTACTGTTATCGTTTTTTAAATTTGACACTTGCGAATAAGATGACACAGAAAGTTTTCCTGAAAACCACGGAACACTTGCCGCTTTTGTAACTGCAGTTTCGTTAGTCTGCTCTTTAATTAAATATGAATTTGTTTCCGCCTCGTCTAAAACTTCCTCGACCATCTTTTTATTTTCAAATTCAACTAAAGCTATTATTTTATCACCAACTTTTAAATCATCACCATTTATTAATTCTCCTGCGCATGATGTTGATGATAAAAATTTTACAATTAAAACTGGAATGAGTTTGTTAGATTTTTTTTGAAAAAGTGTGTCCCCTTTTCCAATCCCTTTTGTTGATGAAAATTTAACATAAACATTTTGGGAAGATTTATATGAAACACCTCCAACAATTTCAATTTTGTTTTGCTGCTGTGCCGTAATAACTATTGGCAATAAAGCTATCAGCAAAATGCCGGATAGAATTTTTTTCATTTTCTATCCATGCTTCTGAACATTTTAATTTTTGGTGCTATCGTTTTATTTTCACCATTCGGATGACAATCATAGCAAGCCCAGCTTGCATAAACATAATCTTGCACTTCCGAGTGATCATTGTCTGTGTCTGTTCTATTATGCTCATGACAATCTATGCATGAGAAATCGCCAAAATCAGATTGATTAAGATGGCAGTCAACACAGTTATTCCATTCATCCTTATGCTTGCCGCTGTAAATCGGAAAGAACTGATTATCATGATCAAACGTTGAAGGTATCCATGCTGTTTGAGTATGACAATCTTCACACACAGTATTAAAGCCGGACGATTGATGCGGCGGATTTAATGCTGATTGATAATCCGATTCATGACAGCCGAAACATTCATTTGGTGTATTATTATAGTCTTGGTTATGACAAGAATTACAATCACTACTGATTGATGTATGAGCACCGGTAATCAAATAAAAATTATTATGATTTGGAAACAGTGCCGGAGTCCAACCCGGTTGGGTTGTATGGCAATTCTCACATTGTAATTCTAACCCAAGACTAGAATGATTTGGATTCATTGAATTATTAAAATCATCAAGATGACAATCTGAACAAATATTTGAAGTTCCGGAAAATCCGCTTGCATGACATTCCGCACATCCCAAACCAACATGCGAACCGGTCAGTGGAAAGTTTGAAGTTGAATGATCAAACGCACCTTCCTTTTCACCGTTTGGATGACACTCATAACAAGCATCTGTTTGATAAACGTAAGTGTTCAAGCCACTGTGCTTATCATCCATATCAATCTGATTATGCTCATGACAATCTGTACATGAAAATAATCCGAAGTCTGATTGAACCGTATGACAATCAGTACATTGGTTCCAAGCCTCATTGTGCGATCCGCTGTACACAGGAAAGTACTGTACATCATGATCGAATGATGATGGTATCCACGCATCTTCCGAATGGCAGGTTTCGCAATCGGTGTTAAATCCGGCAGATTGATGTTGTGGATTCATTGCATTTTGATAATCTGTTTGATGGCAGCCGAAACATTCATTTGGCGTGGTTGTGTAGTTTTCATTATGGCAAGTAGTGCAATCATTTTTTATTGAAATATGCGCACCGGCTAATAAATAAAAATTATCATGATCGGGGAATTGAGCAGGTGCCCAGCCGGGCTGAGTTGTATGGCATGTTTCGCAATTTGTATTTATTCCTAAACTTTGATGATTCGGATTCGTTGCACTATTAAAATTTTCTGTATGACAATCAGAACAGATTGCTGATGTTCCGGCAAATCCCGCAGCATGGCAATCAGAACAGTTGGTTCCGATGTGTGCACCGGTTAACGGAAAGTTGGAAGTCGAATGATTAAACGCTCCTTCTGAATCACCTGTTGGGTGACAGTCAAAGCAAGCCTGGCTTTGATATAAATATCCGTTAATTCCCGAATGCTTGTCATCCATATCTGTTTGATTATGTTCGTGACAAGTTATGCATTCAAACGTTGCAAAATCATTTTGATTAACATGGCAATCGGAACAGGACTGCCACTGGTTATTATGTTTGCCGCTTAATATCGGGAAGTACTGATTATCATGATCGAATGTTGAAGGAATCCATGCAGTTTGAGTATGGCATGTTTCACAATCCGTTGAGAAATTTGAAGCCGAATGATTCGGATCGATCGTGCTGTTGTAATCATCTACATGGCAGCCGAAGCATTCCGTTGGCGTATTTGTGTAAGCTGCATTATGGCAGCTCTGACAATTATTTCTAATTGCCGAATGTGCGCCGAGTAATTCAAATACTTGATCATGCTGAACAAAACTTGCGGGTTTCCAACCTGGAACCGTAGTATGACATTCTTCACAGTTTGTAGAAAATGTTAATGCTGAATGATTTGGTGAAGCTGTGCTGTTGTAATCATTTTCATGACAAGAAAAACAATTTGGATCAAGTCCGGAATAAGTTGTTGTGCTATGACATTCAAAACAATTGCTGATTGCATGAGCATTGGTAAGAGGGAAAAAGTCATGAGCAATATTTGTGGATGACCACTCCCTGCCCGTAACTTCATGACATTCAAAACAATCAGTTGAGAATCCTGCTGCGGTATGATTCGGATTTTTTGTTTGGGCGTAATCGCTGCTATGGCAATCAATACATTCAATTCCAATTGGTTCATATCGCAAATTTGATGAGGAGAGATGACACTGTTGACAATCTGCAAGTGCATGATTACCGAGCAGCGGAAAACGGCTTAGCTGATGTATCTCAATAATATTGCTGACTAACCACGAATCGGATTTATGACATGATGCACAATCATTGCCAAGCGTTCCTTCATGCATATCTAAATGGCAATCTACACATTGGCTATTCGCCTTATTAAAAACAAGAGATTCATGACAATCGCGGCAGCTAACAGAGTTATGCTGACCAAATAATTTAAATTTAGTTTCATTATGATCAAAATCGATTTCGGATTGAATTACATCCCAGCCATCCGTGTTGTGGCAGTAATTACAGTCAATATCAAAATCACCACCATGCGGCGATTGGCTATAAATAATTTGTGAACAAAATATTAATATTATGAATGGCAAGCGGCGCATTCAGTTTTCCCTATTTTGTAATTTATATATGTCTGATCATCTTCAATAATATTGTAGTGGCATTTTGCACATTCAACTTTTTTGTGCGAGCCATCCAATTTAAAATTTGCGTTATCGTGATTAAATTTTGTCGGATTCCAATTTTCATTTGTGTGGCATTCCAAACAATTCACTTCCCCATTCTCTACAAACTGACTTCGATGAATATCAATATGACAGTTTTCACATGACTTGTTCAAGCCTTGAAACACATGAATCTCTTGTCCGTCATCTTTCTCAACGAAATGACATTCTCTGCAAGCAGTTTCATCATGCTTACCGAGCAATTCAAATCCGGTATTAGTGTGCTCAAATGATATAGTATTCCAAGATTCAGAAACGTGACATGATTCGCAATTATTTTCCCGCAAGAATTTTTCACTAATTGAATTACCATGAACATTGCTATGGCATTGAATACACTTTAAGTCACTGAATCTAAAAGACCAATTATTTTTTTTATAATGGCAATCGCTGCAGGGTACTGCAAGGTGTGCACCAAGCAGACTGAACTCTGTCTTATTATGCTCAACAATTGAGAACTGTGTACTTTCAAATCCTTGCTCAGTATGGCATTCATCGCAATCCCTTTTTGAGGCAGCCGTTGTAAACTCCCCTTTGTGATAATCTTTGTGGCAATCATAGCAATTTGTGTAAGCAGGTTTTAATCCACGATTGGCTGTATGGCAGTCATTGCACTTAACAAGTTTATGTTTTCCAATCAGCGGAAAGTTTGTTTTTTCGTGCGCAAAAGAGCTGCGATTTTTAATTTGTTTAAATGAAGCAGTTACATGGCATGATGAACAGTTCTGTCCGAATTTATTTTTGTGAATGTCAGTATGACAATCACTGCACTGGCTAAATTTTATTCCGGTAAATTTTGTGAGATTTAACTTTTTATCTTGATCAGCAGTGTGACACTTTATGCATTCTAAATTTTTATGTTTGCCCGTTAATTTGAAGTTTGATTTATCATGCGAAAAATTTGAGGCAGGTTTAAAACTATCAAATCCATGACAATTTTCGCAGGAAGGACTTAGCGTATTTTCATGAACGTCTGTATGGCATAAAACACAATCGCTAACCAATCCAATAAATTCTGCACTATTTTTTATTTTTTCATTCAAAATAAATTCACTTTTGTGGCAGTCTCTGCATTGAATCTTGCTATGTTTTCCGCGTAAATAAAATCCGGTTAAATCATGTTCAAAATTCTTCTCATCAAATCTTACAATTTCAAAATTCCTTCCATGATGCTCACTATGGCAATCAAAACATTGCTTGTTTTTAACTGAGGATAATGCGTGGTATCCTCTATTCTGCATAATCAATTCATCAATTTCTGTGTGGCAGTCCAGGCACTTAGAATTCAAAACGGCTTCACCTAACTCATGGCATTTTGTACAATTACTAATCCCTTCTAAATCTTTATGGGCATTGGTTAAATCACCAGGAGAAATTTGTGCGAGATTTATTCCGCCTGCAAGAAAAAATAAAATAATTATTCTTAGTGCTTTAATATTGTTTCACCAAATTTTTTAGTAATTCTTATGCCAATCTTTTCTAAAAATTTATTCGGCAGTTCACCGCCGGCAAAAATATAAACCAAATCATTTTCTAAACTTGCGGTTCCTTCCTCTTTACTCTCAATTATTATTGAGTCATCTAAAATCTCTTTAACGTTTGAATTCAGTATTACTTTGATTGTTTTATTTTTACCTGCATTATTAATTTTATCTAAATTTTTAGGTTTAAGTCTGCTGAATGATTCGCCCCGGTATGAAAGTGTAACGTTATTTTTTTCTTCGGCAAGAAGCAGTGCAGATTCAATTGCGGAATCCCCGCCCCCAACAACCAAAATATTTTTATCATGAATTAGTTCGGGCTCTAACAATCGATATGTTACTTTCTCTTTTTCCTCGCCCGGCACACCCAATTTTCTTGGCGACCCTCGCCTTCCTATCGTTAATAAAACTGTTGAAGTTTCGTAGGTTTGTTTTGATGTAACAACCTCAAACATCCCCTCATGTTTATTGATTTCTAAAACTTTTTCACTTTCGTTTATTTTGATATTGTTCTTATTCAACACATCATGCCAGAGTTTTAATAATTCGATTTTACTTGTCTCGGTTAATTTCACCCTGCCGTGCAAGGGTAATTCCATTGGTGAGGTCATAACAACCTTAGCTCTTGGAAATGCAAATACCGTTCCACCAAGTGTGTCTTGTTCGAGTGTAATAAAATTTAAATTATTCTTTTTTGCGGTCAAAGATGCTGAAATTCCAGAAGGACCGGCACCAACGATAATTACATCCAATTTGGATTTGGAAAAGTTTTTTAACTTTCCTGTAATATTTTCCATTGCAAGTTTGCCCTGCTCCACCGCATTTTTAATTAGTCCCATCCCGCCGAGTTCACCGGCGATAAAAACACCGGGCACATTTGTTTCGTAATACTGACTCACATGCGGTAATTCAACCCCCCGTTTTTCAGTACCCATCACTAATGAAATTGCCTGCACGGGACAAGCATGAAAACAGGCGCCATGCCCAACACAATGCGATGCATTAATTGTTTTAGCTTTTCCGTTTACTAAGCCCAGTATATCTTTTTCGGGGCAGGCAGCTACGCAGGCGCCGCTTCCGATGCAAATATCATAATCGATTACGGGATGAAGTGAAACCGGTTCGTGAAAGCCATACTCTATTGCCTTTTGAATTTTTGCTTCAGTTGATACTGACTGCCTCTTTTTACTTTTTAGATAATAGAATAGAACTATTGCGATAAAAATACCAACAAGAAAATATGCGGCTAAATTTTCAACAAAAACTTCCATAGCACATTAAATTATAATTTTTTAATTGAATTTTCTGCAATTTTTGCCGCTCGTGAATTTGGGAATTGTTTGATCACATTATTCCAATGCTCTCTTGCTTTTTCCGTATTACCTTTTGCTGCCGCAATTGCACCCATGTTATAATTTGCTTCGTGATTATTTTTATCAATTGCTAAAACTTTTTTAGTGTATTCTTCCGCTTTTTCAAGATCATTTAAATTATAAAATGAAAAAGTTGAACCTAAGAGTATATCAACTCTATTTGGATCAATCTTAAGAATCGTTTCGTAAATTTCCAGTGCCTTTTGCGGCTGATGTGCGGCATTGAGCATATCTGCATATTCTTTTGCCGTAGAAGTATCAGCCGAATTTGATTCATAAGCCACTCGCAAATCTTCCAATTTTTTTTTTGCTGTGCCTGACACACTTCCCATTCCCATGCCGCCTGCTGATGGGTTTAAATTATTATGAACTTCATCATTAGGCATATTATTTTTAGCTGCTGTTTTTGAATCGGAATCAGAATTGTATGTGAAGATGATTAGGAATAACACCACTAATAAAAATACACCGCCGTAAATATAAATTGATTTTGATTTCATTTATACTCCTTATTAAAAAATCCAGGTGTAGCCGAAGAGAACTGTAACTGAAACATGTATCAGCATAATAACCAGCATAATTATCGCAAATGGTAAATGTGCAATATGCCAGTACTTAAAAAGCTTTTGCATACTGCGCAATAGTCCAATTCTTCTTGTCAGCACTAATTTGGATTTACAGATTTTTATTATTTCTTTTTTTCTAAATTTATTAAGATTGTAATTATTTAAACTCTTTTTAATCTTTTTCAAAATTGATTTATTTTTAAAATAATCTTTAACCATTGTTTGAAATATTTTTCGAAAAGGAACAGATGTATAACTTTCAACTATTAAAAATTCTTCGATCGTGAATAGAAGTTTTTCATCCAGTTTGTATTTTTCTCTTAGCCTAATTGTTATTTCAGCATTCTCTTCATTCAACTCCTCAAATGATTTTTCATGTCCTTGAATTGTTCTCGGTATTTGAATATAAATAAATCTTCCTATTACTCCGCTTAAAACAACAGCCACCATACTCCAAAAACTAATTGAAACAATTCCGCCGAACTTAAAGGCTGTATGATACAAAACTAATATTGGTCCCACAGTGCATAAAAAAATATGGAACTCCAGCCAGTGTTTAAGTAATCCTAATCTTGATAATCTTCTAACTCGCTTTCTGATCATGTATGAACTGACACCGACCAACATCATAAATGAACCGATAATTCCTAATCCGTGACCAACGGTTCCCGATGGTTTTAACAAATTGTGAAGAGGATTAAAAAAGCGTTCCTCCATTGATGTAGTGTAGTAGTCGAAACCGTAAACTGCAATACCTATTGTAATAAGTACGCCGGTTAAGAATAAAATTGATAGATAAATTGAGTGTATTTTATTAGTCATCGTTCAAGATTAAGAGTAAAGTTTGACATAATATAATAAGATATGAAAGATTATTAAAGTAGATTTATACCGATTATGATTTTTTAAAGAGGTCAAGTAATGAAATGAAGATCATTATAAAAAGTGAAGAATACATTAGCAGTGCAGAGATAAATGTGATATAAACAAACCCGCCGTCAATAAATCTTACACCCCAAATACTTGTAAATGAAACCACGAGAGAAACGAAAGGTTCAATCAATAAAAACATTTTCCAAAAATGTGATGTTATGGAATTGAAATAGAAGATTAGTCCGACAGTTAAAAAAATGTATGCTAAACCAAGCACGTGATTGTGTGTTGTCATCAGCATTTCGGATAAACTTTTTTTGTAGTTCATCTCCATTTCCATCTCATCAACAGAATCAGAAAACTCCTCGATCTCACTCCCCTTAAACCTTTCCACAACTCCTTTGCTGGAATAGTCAGTTGTGTAATAGAGATATGCGAGTCCGACCAGCACCCCAAAAGTAAGCGTCAGTAGATACGCAGCTAATAATTTTTTTAATCCGCTCGGCAGTTCAAAAAGTTTTTTATTCATAAACTATTTTTAATAGAATTAAAGATTAAAGTCAATTTACGAATTCCTTTAGTTACCGAATTAACTGAAATTGTTGCACCGCTGATAGCGGCAATATCTGATCCAATATTAAAGGACGATTCTGAATTTTTATTTTTGAATTGTTCATTCCATTGATCGCTGCTGACACCGCCGCCATATTGTTCACGATACTTAACAATTTCTGATCGTATAATTTTTCCATCCAAATCGAATATGACCATAAATGTGATCGGCATCGACTTACCGTAAACATTATCTAAAACAGCAATTGCTTTAAGTGAACCGGCTTCTTCTATTTTCCAATAATACACATAATTTTTGTAGAATTTTTGCTTACACTTTTTTTGAACCTCTGATAATAATTCAACCGGGATCATAAATTTTTTAGCATCATTAAAAACAGGACCGGAAAAAGTTGAATTAATTATTTCTTCCGATCTATCTTTAATTTCGCCGGCACAAATTGTACCGGCAAAATTAATTATTAATATTAAAAGTATTAAAAGAATTTTCATTTTATAACTTTCTAAAACATGTAACCTGCGCCGAGATTAAATAATTTTACTTCACTGTTTGTTAATTGATTTTCACGCACACCGTAATCTAACTTAAACACAACTTGCGGAATTGGTTTAACCGAAAGTCCTACCATCCATTTTTTATTATGATATTTTTTTTCAGCATCACCGCCTCCTTCAAATGATGAAACTGTGTTATAATCTGTCCATCTAAAAAAGGGTATTACTTCCATCTTATCGCAGAAGAAAGATGCAACGTTATAACCCAGATCAAAGTAGTAACCCATTGATGATTCAACCGGTTGATCGCTGTATGAAATATTGCCATACTCAAATACTGCGTGAATATTATTTGCCGTGTACTTTGCGTGAAATTCAATAAGGGTCAAAGGTACTTCTGTGGAATCACCGTTTGCTTTATTATAAGTGAATGAAACTCCGGCTCTCAATCCGGGCAAACCTGTGTAATCTATTCTTCCGTTGTAAAGAAAATTTTCAGCATCGGCTTTGTAGCCTTTCTGCCTTCCGCTTCTTATTCCCGATGAGTTTTTGAAATTATCGCTGTTCAAACCTTCCATCACTGATAGTTTGTATTCAAACCCTTCGTGACTTCCGTAAAGTGCAACACCATTGCCGAACCAGGTAGTTGGAATAATATTTTTGCTGTACTCAGGTCGCTCAACACTTAAAAATAAAGGAGGCTCGTGATATTCATTAAGCAAACCTACAGAGGGCAAAATTACACCCGCTTGAAATCCGAACCAATCTGCATGATGATAATTTATATAAGCTTGCTCTAACTCCAACTCTCCCTGTCCATCCTTTACAAAATTATGTTCAAGCTCTACTTCCGATTTAAGAGACCACTGCTCATTCCATGCATAACCAAAAAATAAAACGAATCTATGAAAATCGAGAACCTTTTTAGCCTCTTTACCATCAGCTTTTTCATTATTGTAATGAAGTTCGCCGTAGCCGCCAATACTGGATTTAGGCTCGAAAAAGTCTTCATCTTGTGCAATAACTGTACTCGTTATTATTAGAAGAATCGTTATAAAAATTGCTGTATATATTTTCTGCATCTGTATTTTCCTTTCAAAAAAAAAGTTAGTGATATTTATTTAAGAATTAAAGTTATTTTTATTTAGACTGTGTATAGATTATTAAAGTGATAATACTTCTTCATCACAATTAAAAAATTGTAAATATTGAAATGGTATTATTCCGGTTTTATCCCCTTTACAAATTTGAGCGCTTTTAAAAGATTTTCTTTATCATAGTACCCTTGCAGTTCTCCTAATGAATTGTTTTCACCATCCAGAAAAACAATTGTTGGGTAAGAATTAACGCCAAAAATTTTTGCAAGTTCACTAATTGACTTAAACGAATTATTAATTTCCACAAAAACTTCTTTATCAATATCAGCATGGTATAATTGAAAATTATCATTCAGAAACTTACTTACTTCACTATCGGCAAAAACTTCCTTTTCCAATTTTCTGCACCACTTACACCAATCAGCAGAAAAATAAAGTACCTTTTTCTTTTGCAATGATGCAGAAGTATTCAGCATCGATATACTCTTCCAGTGTAATGTACCCGAAGCTGATATTTGTACAGCCATTAAAAAAGTGATAAAAAATATCACTGCTTTATTTTTGTTCATAGCTAATGCTTTCAATCTAAAATTCAGTTTCAAAACCAAAGTAAATTCTTCGCGGAAGTTGAGGTCCATATAGATAAGCCGGGTCTCTATCTACACCCACACCAATATCTTTTTGATATGAATCGAAAATATTTTGGATACCAAAACTAACCTTGCCTCCGAAATAATCGAAAGCGGGAACTTTGTAGGACATTCCAAAATGTGCGTCAAAGAAAATATCATCAGTCTCAACAATAATTTCCTCGGCTTCATTCGGTACAGTCATCTTACCGGTATATTTTAATGAAGAAAATAAACTAAGCCGATCAGCAGGATCATAAGATATTCTTAAAAATCCGAAATCATCCGGGGTTCTTAAAAAATTATCGGTAAACTGGCTATCGAAAATTTCCTGCTTTCTATCATATTTATTGCTTTTAAGAGTAAAGCCCGCCCTAATTTCAATTTCCTGAATCGGTTTAATTCCTAGATCAAATTCAATTCCCTTAACTGCTGCACTTTCGGCATTGATTCTTTCCCATAAAATTAATCCGTTTTCAACACCCGATAATTCAGTTGTAAATGCATCCTTTAGACTGGTATAAAAACCGGTAATTCCAAAAAGTACGGCAACATCCCCAATAAATTGCTGATATTCAAATCCGGCTGTAAATGATTTACTGCTTTCCTCTTTCAAGTTTTCGGCATTTCTAACTACACGCTGTTCGCCGCCTAAAGACTCAATGTGTAAATCTTCATCAAAAGTTACCGGCGCTTTAAAACCGGTTGTAAAAGATGCTCTAAAATCAAGCCCCCCGGCTATTTCGTATTTTAAATTTAATCTCGGACTAATAACAGGGTCATTTAATTCTGAGTGTTTATCAAATCTAACACCTGCAATTAAATTAAAATGATTTTCCAGAAGTGAGATGTCATCTTGAATATACAAACCGAAGTTTTCATATTTTGAATTGATGTGGTATCGAACATCCTTTACCGATTTATCTTCCAATCTATCCGAGGAGTATTCTGCTCCCGCAGTAAATTTTTGAGTGCCGATCAATAGATTTGTTCTGCCTCCGATAATATGTGTATTGTTCCTGGTATTACCATAAAAATCGAGTGCGGCAATTCTTTCATTTTCCGAAAAAATTCCATCACCATTATTATCAATTAATCCCCCGTAGTATGAATCTCTATCTATTTTACTGAACGAATAAAATAGGCTGTAATCAGCCGCATCATTTAATGTATGAGTCCACTTCACCTTACCTCCCCATCGCAAATGCTCAACCCATTCTGCAATATCAGCTTCGTGCTGCGGCAGGTTAAGTTTATTTCCTCCTCTCCTATCTTCATGTATCCTATGGAGTGTTACATTTAGCTGTGAATTAAGGTCGGGTTTATAGAACCAGTTAAAGCCAATTGTTTCATCATTCAATTTACCGAGTTCTGTAAATCCATCTCCGTTTCTATCATAAGGGTTTCTGTTTCTGGCAGAACCAAATAAAAATGCACCTGTTCTGCCGTCATCGGTAATTAGTTCAGACATTATGCCTATCTTGTTTTCAAGTTTGCCTTCTAAACTCCTTCCATTATAACTTACCTTTGTTCTGTTCAATTGCGGTCTTTGCGAAATTATATTTATAGTGCCTGCAATTGCGCCGCCGCCGTAAAGTGCCGAACCGCCGCCTTTAACAATTTCAAGCTGGCTGATCATCTCTTGAGGGAATTGTTCCAGTGCATATACTCCCGCTAAAGAACTTACAACAGGGTCGCTGTCAATTAATATTTGAGAATACTTACCATCGAATCCCAGTACTCTAACCTGAGTAAAGTTGCAGTTCTGGCAGTTATTTTCTACCCGTACGCCCGTCTGTAAACCTAATGCCTCGGCTAAATTTGAAGAATTGGTTTGTTCAATTAACTTCCTTGGAACTACTTCCGTTTTCACCGGAGATTCTTCATACAAATATTGAGAGGCGGTACCGGTTACTACAATTGTGCTTGTTTCATAAAAAGAGGGTCTAAGCCTAAAATCTAATTCCAAAATTTTATCTGTATTGATATCAATATTTTGCTTCAATGATTCAAAACCAACCATGGAGACGATTAATTTGTATTGCCCGATTGGAATATTTTTAATTTCGTAAAAACCCGTTTCATCCGTTGCAGCACCAATAGAAGTGTTCTGAAGAAATACATTAGCACCTATCAAGTTTTCACCATTCGAATCGGTTATAAAACCTTTCAAGTGTCCAAGTTGTGCAATCGATTTTTCACCTTTGTATTCTGATGAAATCAAATTTATGTTAAGACTTAAAAAAAGTATTGTAAGAATTACTGAAAAGTTTTTCATTTCTACTCCGTAAACCAAGGAAAAGTTGTTAAAATGTTTTTGTAATAATTGTAACTTGACCAAAACTTAAATTTGCGGAGGCGCTCTTAAAGTAATAGAACTTATTCGGCGGGTGTGTGTGATTTGTAAATTGTTAGTGGATTTTATTGCAAAAAGGAGTGCTATAAATAATAGAACAAAAGATATAAAGCTAATTTTAATTTTATCTAACGAGAAGGAAGAAAAGTTTAAGTATTCATTTTCGGTGTGACTGTGGCTGTTCTTTTCTCTACTATTTTTTTCAGCTCCATCATGTTGTGTTAAATGACTGTGAATTACATGCTTACCATTTGGTAATGTGTGTAAGTGAATTGTGAGAACACTGACAAAATAGAAAGTGGTAAATATAAAAAGAGTTAAGACCCCTATTAGCTTTATATGTTTTGCAATTTTAATCATTTATTATATAAAAGGATTATCTTATCAAAAATGTTATTTAAACTTAGTCTTAATAAGAATAAGTGTCAAGAAAAAAAATTAAAACCATAATTGTTTCTTTTTGATCTGAAATTATGTTGAATTTAATCGTAATAAAAATTACATTAGTCTATGATCAGTTTCAAAAACAAATATTTAACTCTTGCTTCGGTAGTTTTCACAGTATTAACTATAAATTTTATTTACGCCGGAGTATCTTCAGCTCAGCGAATGGACGCAGAAAATTGCTGCCTAAATATGGTTGAAGAAACAAGCTGCTGCATGGTAGAACCGGAAGTTGTTGCAAATCCATCATGCCATCTGGAAGCAAAACCGGCGGCAGAAAGTATGAGCAATTGCGGTTGTATCCATGATAATCCAATTTCTGATACTTCTGTATTGTTAAAGGATAATGTTGAATTACTAAAAACTTTTGCCTCCACAATTGATTATCAAAATGATGTGTCGGCAAAAACTTATTCTTCATCTTCAATAAAAGATTCATTTAAGTTTAATTATAACTCCTCCCCCATTTATATTATCAACTCCTCATTCTTGATTTAAACACAACCTCTTACTTTAATATTTAATTATTTCACATTAAAGCTAAATGTCTATCACTGCATTTTAATTTGCAGAAATTAAATAGACCATTTTTCAAGAGGTAAAAATGTTTTTACGAAGAATATCTTTAACGATATCAATTATTGTTTTTTGTTCTACAATTTTATTCGGCGGTTCAAAAAAATCGCTTAATGAATTAATTGATAGAGCAATTTATGTTAGTCCACAATTAAAAATGCTGCAGGCAAAATTTGAAGCAGCTAAAAATAAAATTCCGCAAAACTCTAATTTGCCGGATCCGCAATTAAAATTAGGACTGGTAAGTCTGCCGGTTAATTCTTTTTCATTAACCCAGGAGCCGATGACGGGGAAAATGATTTCACTCACGCAGGGAATTCCCTTCCCCGGTAAACTGGGAGCAAATGAAGATGTTAACACAATTGACCCCGAAATTATTTTGCAGATGATTATGGAAGAGCAGAATAGAATTACAAAGGAAGTTAAAATTGCCTACTACGATTATCTCTTCTACACAAAAGCTTTACAATTTATTTTAGATAAAAAAGAATTGTTTGGCAGCATTCGCGAAGTGGTTCAGACTAAATATGAGGTTTCAAAAGCAAGTCAGCAAAATATTTTAAGTGTTGATCTTGCAATAACAAATATTTCCGATAAGATTGAAAAACTGAAAGCGGAAAAGGAAATAGCACTTACAAAACTTCAAGTGTATTTACTTTCTTCTGAAAGTATTTCCTTAAATGAAACTGATTTGACAAAGCCGGGTGACGAAACTTTTACTTATAAAAAAGTTGAATCATTTGCAGTTGATAGCAGACCTTTGTTAAATCAAATTCAATTGCTCAAAGAAAAATCAAAGTTTGCCGAAGAGGCTGCTGAATATGAATTCTTACCCGATTTTAATCTTACGCTTCAGTATAATCAGCGCGATGAAATAGCCGCATCGAATACAGATTTAGTTGATTTTTTCTCTGTGATAGTAGGGTTTAATTTGCCGATAAATTACGGCGGTAAAAAAAGTGCCAAGGTTGAAGAGGCAAAGTCATTTCAAGAATATTACGATTACCAATACCAATCTGCACTTCAGTCAATTCAAATTGAATCAGAGACTTTAATTGCTAAACTTAATTCCCTGCGGGAACGCGAGCAACTTATTGATGAAACAAAAATGATTCAAGCCGGGGAAACTTTTAATGCGGCTTTATCAAATTATCAAGTTGGTGAAATTGATTTTATAAATGTGATTCAAGCTGTTAATGATTTATTAGAAATTGAAACTGATTTGTATCGAGTACGTAAAAATTATTTTCAAGAAAAAGCAAAGCTGGCATTTATTGCCGGAACAGAATTTTAGGAGTAAAATAAAATGTTAAGCAAAAATAATTCCCCTCAAAAAGGGAAAAATATTTTAACAATAATTCTAACAGTGCTTTTGGTGGCTGCATTAGGATTTATTGTATATCAAAACTTCATTGCGCAAAATAATTCGGTGCATGAACATGAAAGTGAAAACGGCAAACAGCTTTACACATGCGGAATGCATCCGGATATTATTTCCGATGAGCCGGGCAACTGTCCTATCTGCGAAATGAAATTAACTCCCATAAAAAATGAAGAACAGGATTCCGGTGAAAAGCAAGTTGCATACTGGGTTGCTCCAATGGACCCGAATGAAATTTATGATTCACCCGGTAAATCAAAAATGGGTATGGACTTAGTTCCGGTGTATGAAAATGAAATTTCGGGCAGCGGTGTAGTAAAGATCGATCCGGTAGTTCAGCAGAATATGAATGTGAGACTCTCGGCGATCGAGTCTAAAATTTTATCTTCATCAATTGTAACCAATGGAGTTGTTACCTCGGACGAGCGAAGCGAATTTTTAATCACCTCGCGTATTGCCGGCTGGATAGAAAAACTATATGTTAATTTTGAAGGGCAGAGTGTTTCAAAAGGTGAAAAGCTTCTTGATATTTATTCACCGGAATTACTCGCCGCTCAAAAGGAATTTCTAAGTTCACTGAGGTACAAAGAATCGATTAAGAATTCCGGCAATGCAGTATTAGTTAAAAGCGGTGATGAACTTTTAACCAACAGTATTAAAAAACTTGAATTGCTTCGAATGTCAGCAGGCGATATAGAATCTTTGATGGAAAGTAAAAAAGTAAAAGATTACACCCCGCTCTATTCTCCTGCCAACGGTATTGTAATGAAAAAGAATATTGTTGAAGGCGAAAAAATTAAAACCGGTGAAATGCTGATGCATATTTCAGATCTTTCAAAACTGTGGGTCATTGCCGATATCTACGAGCACGAAATATCAAAAGTAAAATTAAACTCCGCTGTTAAACTTTACCCGAATTCATTTACGAATAAAATATTAAATGGAACGGTATCATTTATTTACCCGACACTCGATGAAAAAACAAGAACTGTTAAGGTAAGGATTGACGTAAAAAATAGTGATCTGCTCCTGAAGCCGTCAATGCTGGTTCGTGTAGAGATCGAGGGAAAATCTTTTGATGAGATGCCTGTGATTTCTGAGGAAGCCGTTATCCGATCCGGAATGAAAAATATTGCGGTACTTGCATTGGGTGAAGGTAAATTCAAACCAGTGGAGGTTGAACTTGGCAATTATTCCAATGGTTATTACCAGGTGCTGAAAGGATTGCAGCCGGGCAGCAAGGTAGTCAGCTCGGCACAATTTTTAATTGACTCTGAAAGCAGCTTAAAATCTGCGATCAAAAAATTTTCATCCGCCGAACAACCAAGTGATGATAAACCAATGAGCGAAGACCATTCTGATCACATTACTGGCAGCGCTGAAAATGAATATGGCGTTGACTCTCCCCTTATCAGAACAGGCGTAATTGATGTAGAATCAATTGATGAGAATGGTGACGGTAAAATTTATCAATGCCCAATGGACTGGAATATTCTTGCAGATGAATTTCAACGCTGCCCGGTTTGTGAAATGAAAATGAAAGAGTACACAATTGATGAAGTTAAAATCAATTTGAAAAAATATGATTATAAATTTAAAGATTAATAGAACACAGATGACACAGATTAACTCAGTATTTAATCTGCGCCAATCAGCGCAATCTGCGTTATCAGCGTGCTATTATTTTTTTGGAGTTTAAATGACAAATAGAGAAAATATAATTACAAAAATAATTGAGCGGTCAATCAATAATAAGTTTATGGTTATTATGATGACACTCGCATTAATCCTCGGCGGAATTTGGGCGGTTAAAAATACATCCATCGATGCTATCCCCGATCTCAGTGATGTTCAAGTAATAATTTATACCGAGTATCCCGGTCAGGGACCAAGAATTGTTGAAGACCAGGTAACTTATCCGATGACGACAAAAATGTTATCCGTACCGTTTGCAAAGGATGTGCGCGGTTACTCGTTTTTCGGTTTTTCTATGGTGTATATAATTTTTGAAGACGGCACCGATATCTATTGGGCGAGAAGCCGTGTTCTCGAATACTTGAGTTCAATGGGAGGCTCGCTGCCTGAAGGAGTTGCACCGCAGCTTGGTCCTGACGCTACAGGGCTTGGATGGGTTTATCAATATGTTCTTCAATCCGATGAAAAAGATCTTCAGGAACTCCGTTCAATTCAAGATTGGTTCTTGCGCTACGAACTCTCATCACTTGATGGTGTTGCAGAAGTAGCAAGCATAGGCGGATTTGTAAAACAGTATCAAGTAAATATCGATCCCATAAAGTTAGCTTCTTACAAAATTCCTCTGAAAAAAGTAAAGGCTGCAATTAAAAACAGCAATAAGGATGTTGGCGGTAAACTGCTGGAAATAAGTGAAGCAGAGTTTATGGTAAGAGGACTTGGCTACATTAAATCGAAAGAGGATATTAAGAATATTGCAATAGGCTACAATCCAAAATCGAATTCGCCAATAAGGATTGAAGATGTGGCAGATGTAACGATTGGTCCCGAGCTGCGGCGCGGCGTTGCAGACTGGAACGGTGAAGGAGAAACGGTTGGCGGAATTGTTGTAATACGCTATGGCGAAAATGCGCTTGAGGTAATTGAACGAGTGAAGGAAAGAATAACTGAGCTTAAAAGTTCACTGCCCGATGATGTTGAAATAATAACAGCTTACGATCGCTCCGAACTTATTTATGATGCAATTGATAATCTTTCAGAAAAACTAATAGAAGAAAGTATAATCGTAGCCATTATTATTATTGCATTTCTTCTTCATGTCCGTTCATCGCTTGTAGCCATTTTCACAATACCAAGTGCGGTACTTGCTTCATTTCTTGTTATGAAACTTCAAGGTATCAACGCAAATATTATGTCGTTAGGGGGAATTGCAATTGCAATAGGGGCAATGGTCGATGCATCAATTGTTATGGTGGAGAACGCTCACACTCACATGAGCGAAGAACAGGATAAACCGCCCGGTGAACGAAAAAGTCATTGGCAGGTAGTACTGGAATCTGCTAAAGAAGTAGGACCTTCAATTTTTTATTCGCTTGCGGTTATTACAGTTTCATTTCTTCCGGTATTTTCTTTGGAACAGCAGGAAGGAAGAATGTTCAAACCGCTTGCATTCACAAAAACTTATGCAATGGGTGCTGCTACAATATTTGCCGTAACTATTGTTCCGATACTAATAGGATATTTTGTTCGCGGTAAAATGCGTAAGGAAGAAGATAATCCAATAACAAAATTTTTAACTAAAATTTACCATCCCATTGTTGATTTTGTTATTAGGCGAAGATGGTATGTCATAGTCTCGGCAGCAATTATAGTCGGACTAACAATTATTCCCTACAGTAAAATAGGCTCTGAATTTATGCCTCCGCTTTATGAAGGCGATTTACTTTATATGCCCACAACACTCCCCGGCATTTCAGTAACCAAAGCAAAAGAGCTTCTTCAGCAGACGGATAAAATTATTAAATCATTTCCCGAAGTAAAAACCGTTTTCGGAAAAGTCGGCAGAGCTGAAACTGCAACCGACCCCGCTCCCCTTTCGATGATTGAAACAACTATTCAGCTAAACCCCGAAAGTGAGTGGCGCGAAGGTATGACGCGCGAAAAACTTGTTGAGGAATTAAATGATGCCGTACAAATTCCGGGGTTAACAAATGCTTGGACAATGCCGATCAAAACTAGAATTGATATGCTTTCTACCGGAATTAAAACTCCAATTGGAATTAAAATTGCCGGACCCGATTTAAATGTACTGCAGGATTTGGGAAAGCGAATTGAAGAAGCGGCAAAAACAATTTCCGGTACACGCTCAGCATTTGCAGAGCGTGCTGTGGGCGGTAACTATATTGATTTTGACATTGACCGCGAAGCAATTGCCCGATACGGTTTGGTGATTAACGATGTTCAAGATATTATTATGAGTGCAATCGGCGGAATGAATATTACTAAAACTGTAGAAAGTTTAGAACGTTACCCGGTTAATCTTCGATACAAAAGAGACTACCGAGATAATATTGAAGCACTAAAGCGCGTACTTGTTCCTATTCCATCCGGCGGAAATATTCCAATCAGCCAGCTTGCCGATATTACTATTGCAAAAGGTCCGCCAATGATCAAAACGGAAAACGCCCGCCCAAATGTTTGGGTCTATATCGACTTAAAAGATATGGATGTTGGCACTTACATGGAGTTGGCAAGGGAGAAAATTTCGCAAGAGGTTGAACTTCCAGCAGGCTATTCGTTAACATGGAGCGGGCAATACGAATATCTCGAACGTGCGAATCAAAGACTATTGGTAGTTGTTCCGCTTACACTTTTTATTGTTGTCGTTCTGCTTTATATAAATACAAAATCTCTAACTAAAACGGGAATAGTACTGCTGGCGCTCCCCTTCTCGCTAGTTGGTGCAATTTGGTATTTATACTTAGCGGGATTTAACATGAGCGTTGCCGTGTGGGTTGGTATAATTGCCCTGCTTGGTATTGATGCAGAGACCGGAGTCGTTATGCTTCTCTACCTCGATATAGCTTATGAGAAATTTAAAAAAGAAGGCAGGCTCACAAACATGAGCGAATTAAAAGAAGCAATTTTTGAAGGAGCGGTTAAAAGAATCCGCCCCAAAATTATGACGGTGATGACAACTTTCCTGGGTCTTCTACCAATCATAATAGGAGTAGGAACCGGTTCAGATGTAATGAAAAGAATTGCTGCTCCAATGGTCGGCGGTATTTTTACAAGTATGATTATGGAATTAACAGTTTACCCCGCAATTTTTTATGCAATAAAAAAACGGGAGGTTAAAAAACTAATTGAAGATAATTCTCAACAAACAAAAAGTTTAAAAAATATAGATAGGAGTTAATCATGTTACATAAATTGATTTTTTCAATAATAATTTTAGGTTTAATTATTACAACACAAACTTTAGCACAAGATGAAGACAAGCAGCATGACCATCATCAAAAAGAAATGCAGCAGCATCCCCTTGTACGAACAGGCGAAATTGATGTTGATGCAATTGATAAAAATAAAGATGGTAAAGTTTATCAAGACCCGATGGATTGGAATGTAATCTCTGATAAACCGGGAAGATGCCCTTTGTGTGAAATGAAGATGAAAGAAGTTTCATTAAAGGAGGCTAAAGAAAACCTATTAAAACATGGACACAAGGTAAAAGGTCATATGCATAATCGAATGGATCATGACAAAATGGATCATCACGAACATATGATGAATAAAGAGAATTCAAAAGATCATAAAAATAGTATGCATGAAAAAAAAGAAAATAGTAATAAGAAGAAAAAATAATTAATAAATAATTCCCCAAAGGTTTATGTAATCTTTGGGGAATTTATTTTGGCTATATAAAAGTAATTCATGATAAAGGATTTCTAATAATTTTTTTATTAAATGTAGGAGGTTTTTATGTTTCACGATGGATTTATGGGTGGCGGAATGTGGTTTGGTTGGATTTTTTGGATTGCTGTAATTGGAGTAATAATTTGGGCGATTCTTAGATTTACTCAAAAGCAAACTTACTTGAACTCACAAAAGCAGGTTGATAAATCACCTTTAGATATTGTGAAGGAAAGATATGCTAAAGGTGAAATAACAAAAAGTGAATTTGACTCAATGAAAAAAGATTTGGAATAGCATTAAATAAAAGAAACTATTTTCAGTGATTATCTTTTAGCAGTTCCAGATTAAAGTAATTTATTAGAATGATTAAGGACAGTAACAATGAAAAATTCAAGAATTAATAGAAAGGACTTTTTAAAATTTAGCGGAAGCACTGCGGCATTAGCATTTCTCCCATCAGCATTTTTATCAGCATGCGAAAATAGGTCACTGCCGAACCGCAAAGCCGATCCCGAATTTTCACCAGATATTGAAATTGAACTGACTGCTCATCCATCCGAAGTATCAATAATACCAGGTGCTAAAACTAAAGTTTGGAAATATTCCGGCAAGGTTATTAGCG
>JABFGH010000014.1 GCA_013112585.1 Ignavibacteriota bacterium
AAAAATTATTATAGCAAAAAAAATTCTATCCATCAGCTAGCTGATGGATAGAATAAAACAATAATCTTGAGTATGTTTAGATTACAAAATAACTTAAAAAAGAGTCAACCTTTTTCAGGACGCTTCAGAGATTACTTCGTCGTAAAAAGCGACTCCTCGTAATGACAGATTGTTATTTTGATTTTTAATAATTGATTTTAAATAAAACGGAGTCACAAAAATTGTTATTGCGAATTCCGATGTGTTCCCAGATTGAAACATTCGGGGACAGGTTATCGGTATGAAGCAATCTCTATTTTGAGATTACTTCGTTGTAAAATAATTCCTCTTAATAACAATTTGTGTTTTAAATTTAATTTTTCCTTTTTAATTTTTCCTTTTAATTTATAATTTCTCCTTGGTTTCTATGATAAACATAAACTCAAAATACGAATCACTTATAAGTGAATTAAAAACTCAATCCCCTTTTGAACCAGAACTGGCAATGGTTTTAGGCAGCGGACTTGGTGACTTTGCTGATAGTATTGAAACAGTAAAATCAATTCCAACTTCTTCATTAAAAGGTTATCCTAAATCCACAGTGCAGGGGCATGAAGGCTACATTCATTTTTCAAAGTACGGCGGTAAGAATTTATTGATCTTTCAGGGAAGAATTCACTTTTACGAAGGATACAATTTATACGAATGTATATTACCGTCTCACATAGCCGTATCTCTTGGATGTAAAAAAATTATTTTAACGAATGCTGCAGGCGGAATAAATACGAATTTTGTTCCGGGTGATTTAATGCTGATTAAATCAACCAACTCAATTAATTTGATGAAGGAATTGACTGAGGTTCTGGGTGTCCCGACTCCGGAAGAGAAAAATAATTTTCTAAACTTCCCTTCTGAATATATTAATTCAAAAATACATGAAGCGGCACTTGATGAAAAAATACATTTGAAGGAGGGCGTGTACTGGTTTGGAAAAGGTCCAAGCTACGAAACTCCCGCCGAGATAAAGATGATGGCGAAATTCGGTAATGATGCAGTTGGAATGTCCACCGTACATGAAGCAATTTACGCCGCCGTAAAGGGACTTGAAGTGAGCGCAATATCGTGTATTACAAATTATGCCGCCGGAATATCACCAAATAAATTAGATCATTCCGAAGTAATGGAAACAGCCGAAAATGTTAAAGGTAAATTTGAACGGTTAATTAAAAGAGTGGTCGAACTTCTTTAATATTCATACTTGTCATCTGTTGTTATTTACTTCGAATCATTTTTAAAACAATTTATATTATTTGATTTAATTAAAATCTAAAATAATTGAATCCTAATTGAAGATTTATAATCTTATTAACTAAAAAATTATTTAATCTATTGGAATTATTATGAACTCAGTTAAAACAGTATTACTTATTCTACTTTTTAGTTCACAACTTTTTGCACAAGGATTTAAGTTTATTGCCATGTCCGATAGCAGGGGCAGATACAATGGCGTTAATGATTCAGTGCTATCAAAAATTGTGAGTAACATAATCGAAACCCAGCCCGAAGCAAAATTTGTTATTTTTGCCGGCGATATGGTTGATGGAAACCGAATTGACCCGGACAGAACTTTTGGCGAATTAATGCATTGGAAAGATGTTATGAAGCCGATATATGATAGCCCAAATATGATATGGCCTAAAATATGGCCCGTGGTAGGCAATCATGAAATTCAGCATAGAAAAGATGAAGACAATTTTAGAAAAGCTTTTCCTAATGTTTACGCAAACGGACCTGCTGATGAAATAGGATTATCATATTCTTTCGATTTTGAAAACACACATTTTACTATTGTTAATACTGAACGATGGTATTACGGCGATCCAAACGATACAACGGATGACCGCAGAGATTGGCATTATATTAAACATTTGGATTGGTTGGAGAATAATTTGAAGTCGGCAAGAGAAAGAGGAATTGAGCATATTTTTGTTATAAGCCATGATATGATTTACCCGGTTGGCGGACATTTGCGCGACGGCTTAGCTAATCTAGGCAGAAACTTTACCGGTGAAATGGATTCGACACGAACTTGGTACATGGGCAGAAGGCAGAAGGTAATTGATATATTAGAAGAGTATGATGTGAGCGCTCATATTTGCGGACACGAGCATTTATACAGCAGACAAAAAGTAAACGGCGTTTACGAAATTATTGCCGGAAGTACAGGTGCACCTCTCTATTATTTTAATCCCGTTTATCGTACCGATGCCGACAGTCATTATGTTGGCGAAGAAATGAGTTACGCTAAGGCTATTCCATATTATGAAGCATTGGATTATTATCACGGTCCCGGTGAAAACTCGCAAGCATCGAGAAATTTTGTAGGCATACGTGCCTTTAATTATGTAGTGTTCGATGTTCAAGAAGATTACATAAATGCAAAAACTTACGGTGCTTATCCAACGGAAAGCAGCCGATCGGAGATGGGAACTAAGATTGAATTGATTGATGAATTTGTGATTAGGAAGTAGAGACCTGAAAATGTTGAAATGTTGAAACGAAAGAGATTGAATTGTTTCCGATAATCGTAAATCGGTAATCGATAATATTTTATTAATTGTTTATTCAACAAGAAATGAATTTAAGATAGCTGCCGCATATACTGCGGCACTTTCACTTCTTAATCTATTAGCAGCAAGTTTTAGTTTTATGGGATTACTGAAAGTCTGTATTTCATTGTCTGTAAGCCCGCCTTCCGGACCAAAAATAAAATATTGTTTTGATGAAGATGAATGCTTACTGAGATTATCTGCATACCAATTAATGCTTTTAACAAAATTTTGATCAAACAAAATCTTATCACCTTCAAAATTGTTTATCTCCTTTAACGATTCCTTAAATTCAATTTTAGGCAGGTAGCTTCTTAAAGATTGTTTCATTGCGGCGAGTGCAATTTTATTCCATCGTTCAAGTTTATTCCCTTTGGCTACACTACGTTCAGCTTTGTAAACAATAATATTTGTGATGCCAAGTTCAACACTTTTTTCAAGTGCAAATTCAAATCTATCTGTACTTTTTAATAGGGGTAAACAGAAAACAATATTTTTAAAATTATCTTTGTAGATATAGTTTTCAATTATTCGGCAGTTTAATTCAACTTTAGTAATATTAATTATTTCGGATTTATAAATTACTCCGCTGCCGGTTGTAACATAAATTGTGTCACCGGAATTATGCCGCATCACTTTTGTAAGATGTTTAAATTCATCCCCATCAATTGTAATCACATCATTTTTGATAGGCGAAGGTGAATAGTAAAGTTCTATGTTAGAAAGAAAATCCTGATCCAAATATCAGTTCTCCGTTTTTAACTTCATCAAAAGCATACTCAATTCTAAAAGCGTTAAAAGGCAATGCCAGTATAGTAATCCCCACACCCCAGCCTGATTGAAAATCACTAAGTTTCCAGGTTTCTCCGTTATTGTAAGCCAGTCCAGTATCAAAAAATATATTGGCGTGAATACCAATTCTTGCTGAGGTTAATCGTTTAGGTAAAAATGGAATGTCTAAACTTAAATTCCACTCCTCAACTATAGGATGATTAAATTCAAATGAGCTTAGTATAAAATTATTACCTTCCTGGTCATCACCTCTATGCCCTCTTATATAATCGCCAACTCCGAGAAAAGAATAATCGTAAAGGGGTACTTTTTTGCCGAAAGTATGGCGGTAATCCAGCCTCCACTTAAATGTTAATTCATTAAATATTCTTACATACTCTCTAAAGTCAATGCGAAAAAGGTTGTAATCGATATCGTCAATTTCAAATCCAAGATGAGAATAAGAAACCGATGCAAGGAAACCGCTTTTGGGATGCTGCTTCAAATCTCTGGTGTCGAAAGTATAGTTTATACCAAGACTTAAATTGTGATCAATTCTATCCTTCGAACCATTAATTTCCGGAATATATTTTTCGGGTGTTTCAACATATCTAAATTCAGATACTAATTTAATCTCATTATAAAGATTAATTCTTTTTCCAACAATTAAAAATGTAGAATAAATTTTATGATCAAATTCTTTTCCGAATAGTGTCTCAGCTTTTATACTTCTGTTACTCGATTTCAAATAACTAAATCCAAAAGAAAAACTAATATCCGTTTTTGAAATTAGAACGGGATTGAAGTATGATATTTGGTAATTCGGATTATAACCGAAACTTGCAATGGCACGTAATGTTTCGTTTCTACCTCTAAAATTTTTATATAAAAAATTTAATCCATAAGATGATTTATCAAAATCCCCTCCCCTTAAATAGAGAAAAGGAATTGGATAAATATACCAGGTTTCTTTTACACTAATTACTAATAAAGTATCTGTATTTATTTTTTCAGTAAACAGTTCTACTTTACTAAAAAGTCCCAAACTAAAAATTCGCTCTTTATTAAATTCAATAATCTTGTTATTAATTTTATCACCTGCTTTGAATGTTAATTCTCGTCTGATAATAAAATCCTCGGTAATATCATTTCCTCTAATTTCAATCGAATCAACCGAAGTGATATCACTAATTGGAATTGATTCGTAGGGACTTTGAGCAGATAAATTAATTGAAAATATAAATAGAACTATTAGAATTGAAATATGTTTAAGGAGATTTTTTTTCATTAAAGATTTTTGAATTTACCCTGTGTGGTTTAATTGCTAAAATAATTACCAACAATAATTATGTTGAATTGCAACACATGCATCCTGTATTACAATTATGTTTTTATCGTTTAATTGTGAAACCGCTTTATCATTCCTAATCCCCAATTGAAGCCATAGAACTTTCGGTTTTACTTTTTGAATTTCAGGAATCAAATCAGGAATAAATTCACTTCTTCTAAAAACATCAACAATATCAATTTTAAAAGGTATTTCAGAAAGTGATTTATATACGGGAATACCGTCAATAATAGGGGCAGCCGGATTTACTCCGACTACCTTATAATTTTTACTAACTAAAAACTCAGCTACTTGTCTGCTTGTCCTGTCCTTGTTACTCGATAGTCCAACCACGGCAATGGTTTTAGCAGTTTTTAATATTTCACAAATTTCTTCGTCTGAAGGATTAATCTTCTGCTGCATCCAATTCCTCATATGCTTCAATCGGCAAACATGTACAAACTAAATTTCTATCTCCATAAGCGTTATCAACCCTGCCAACACTTGGCCAGAACTTATTTTCTTTAGTCCATGCTGCAGGAAAAGCTGCCTTTTCGCGCGTATAATTATGCTCCCAATTATCGGCAACAATTACGCTTGCGGTATGGGGTGAATTTTTCAAAATGTTATCAGACTTATCCGCTTTCCCCTCTTCAATTTCTCTAATTTCTTCTCTAATAGAAATCATCGCATCACAAAATCTATCTAATTCAGCTTTCGATTCGCTTTCTGTCGGCTCAACCATTAGAGTACCCGGAACAGGAAACGAAACAGTTGGCGCATGGTAGCCGTAATCCATAAGTCTTTTAGCTACATCTTCCACCTCAATATTTGCCGAGGCTTTAAAATGTCTGAAATCAAAAATTAGTTCGTGACCCACATTACCGGTATGCCCTGTGTAGAGAACAGGATAATAATCTTCCAATTTGGCTTTAAGATAATTTGCACTTAGAATTGCGATTTTAGTGGCTAATGTTAAATCATCTCCGCCCATCATTTTAATATATGCGTAGGATATCAATAATATATTTGCACTGCCGAAAGGAGCTGCGGCAACAGCAGATGAAGCTTTATTACCGTTCGTTTTAATTATTACATGATCGGGTAAAAATGGAACTAAATGCTCGGCTACGCCTATAGGACCCATACCCGGACCGCCGCCGCCATGCGGAATGCAGAATGTTTTATGTAGATTAAGATGACAGACATCTGCTCCGATAAAGTAAGGATTTGTTAATCCAACTTGCGCATTCATGTTTGCTCCGTCCATATAAACTTGTCCGCCGTTATCATGTATTATTTTACAAATCTCTTTAATATCCTGTTCAAATACTCCGTGTGTAGATGGATAAGTGACCATTATAGATGATAAATTGTCTTTGTGAAGTTCTGCTTTTACTTTTAATTCTTCTAAATCAATGTTTCCGTATTCATCACATTTAACAATAACAATTTTGCAACCCGCCATAACCGCACTTGCCGGATTTGTGCCGTGTGCCGAAGAGGGAATTAATACAATATTTCTATGTCCTTCGCCGTTTGCCTCTTGATAGTTTCGAATAACTAAAAGTCCGGTATATTCTCCTTGTGCTCCCGAATTAGGCTGAAATGTAATTCCTGCAAACCCTGTTATAACTTTTAGCTGATCCGCCAATTCAGTAATAATTTCAGAATAGCCTTCAGCTTGTTCTACAGGAACAAATGGATGAATATTAGAAAATTCCGGATAAGTTATTCCCAGCATTTCCGTTGCGGCATTTAGTTTCATTGTGCATGAACCCAAAGGAATCATTGAAGTAGTTAAGGATAAGTCCCTTTTTTCTAACATCTTAATGTATCTCATCATTTCAGTTTCTGAATGATAACTGTTAAAAACCGGATGAGTCAAATATTCTGAACTTCGAATAAGTTCTTCCATTAGTTTAGGTTGAACAGTTTCCATTAGTGCTTCAAAAACATTTGCTTCAATTTCTTTATCATTTGCTTCTGCAAAAATTTCACATATAGAATAAATGTCTTCCAGGTTAGTAGATTCACCAAGTGAAATACCTATATAATTATCATCAAAATAGCGGAAGTTAATTTCGCACTTTTCGGATAAGTTTTTAATCAGGGTTTTCTGATTTTCGGAGACTTGAATTTTAAGTGTATCAAAAAAGTAATTGTTAACTTGCGTGTAACCTAAACTTTGTAATGCTTCATTAAGCAGGCATGTTTGATTATGAATTTTTTCGGCAATAAGTTCTATTCCTTTTTGACCATGATAGGCTGCATACATACCCGACATAATTGCAAGCAGAACTTGAGCTGTACAAATATTTGATGTTGCACGTTCTCTTTTTATATGCTGCTCTCTTGTCTGCAGTGCCATTCTTAAAGCTCTGTTCCCCTGTGCATCAACTGAAACACCAATTATTCTTCCAGGAATTTGTCTTTTAAATTCTTCCTTTGTTGCGAAATAAGCTGCATGAGGTCCGCCGTAACCATAAGGAATTCCAAAGCGCTGCGAGGTACCGACTACGACATCTGCTCCCATTTCTCCCGGTGGTTTTAACAATGCTAAACTTAGTAAATCTGCTGCAACTGTTACAAAAACTCCGGCATCCTTCGCTTTTTTAATAACCGGTTCAATATTAAACACGGCTCCGTTTGTATCCGGATATTGAACCAACATTCCAAATACGTCCTCTGTAAAATCAACTTCATTTAAGTCTGCAATTTTTAAATCGATTGATAATGACTTAGCTCTTGTTTTCAACACATCAAGTGTTTGAGGAAAAACATCTTTAGAAATTACAAATGTGTTTGCATTTTTCTTTGGTCCCCGTAGAGAATTATAACACATGATCATAGCTTCGGCGGCGGCGGTAGCTTCATCCAATAGTGAAGCATTAGCAAGCGGCATTGCAGTCATATCTGAAATAAGTGTTTGGAAATTAAGAAGCGCTTCAAGTCTTCCTTGTGATATTTCAGCCTGGTAAGGTGTGTATTGAGTGTACCAGCTTGGGTTTTCTAAAATATTGCGTAAAATTACCGAGGGTGTTATTGTATCATAATAACCCATTCCAATGTATGTTTTGAATATTTGGTTTTTAGATGCCTGAACTCGAAGCTGCGTTAAAAAATCAGTTTCAGAAATTGGGTCACCTAAATTAAATTCAGTATCGAGTTTAATATTATTAGGTATAGTTTTACTAATTAGTTCATCAATATTATTATGCCCAATTAAGTCTAACATTTGTTTCTCTTCAGCAGTATTAGGACCAATATGCCTATTAGAAAATCGATCGTAATGTGTTAAGTTTTTCATAAAATCTTCTCTCTGATAACAATTAAAGGAAAATGAAAAATAATAAATTTAAAAATATTAGTATAAAATATAGGCAAATAGACATTAATTAGGGATACATATTTTTCTAAAACAGGTTAAAATTAGTACAGTTTATTCTTTGATGAGTTTTTGAAGGGCTTTTTTTGCGGCTTGCTGTTCAGCGGTTTTTTTGTTGCGTCCATTTCCTTTTGCATAAGTTTTATTTTCAATTTTCACCGTTACAGTAAAAGTTTTACCATGTTCAGGACCTTCCTCTTTAACCAGCTGATATACAGGAGTAACTTGTTTTTTTGAATGTGCAAGTTCGAGAAGCTGACCTTTATAATTTTTATCTTTTTTGAATTCTCCACTCGAATAAATCGGTTCGATGATATTTTTATGAACAAATTTACTTGTCATTTCAAATCCCTTGTCTAAATAAATTGCACCTATAAGCGCTTCTAAAGAATCTGCAAGAATAGTTCTCATTCCATCGTAACTATCATTAATAAATTTACTGTTATAAAGAAGTGTGTTATTAAGATTGAGATATTCAGCAGAATTGACGAGTGCTTGTTTATCTACAAAATGAGAACGATATTTTGTAAGAAACCCCTCCCCCTCATCCGGGAATTCAGAAAAGAGAAATTCGGCAACAATAAATCCAAGTGCAGAATCTCCTAAATATTCAAGCCGCTCATTAGATTTACCTAATTCAGGTTCAATTTCGAGGTATGAACGGTGTGTTAAAGCTTTAATATAATAAACCGGGTTATCAATACGATAACCCAGAATATTTTCAAGATTAGAAATTTTTTGTTTTACTAAATTAGAGTGGTTAGAGAGAGAGTTCTTCTTAAACCAATTTAGAAATTTTAACAAACTTTATTAACCTTCAAACTTTTTGAATAACAGTGAAGCATTATGACCGCCGAATCCGAAAGTATTGCTGATTGCATATTTAATATCTTTTTCGACAGGTTTATTAGGAGTATAGTCTAAGTCACATTCCGGGTCAGCTTCTACAAAATTTATCGTTGGTGTAATTATTGAATTTTTAAGTGATAATATCGACGCAATACTTTCAATACCACCGGCTGCACCAAGCAAATGACCTGTCATTGATTTAGTAGAACTGATCGATAATTTATAAGCATGATCGCCGAATAAAGTTTTTATTGCTTTAGTTTCATTCAAATCATTAAGCTGTGTAGAAGTACCATGAGCATTTATATAGTCAACATCTTCCGGTTTTATACCTGCATCTCGCAATGCTTCTCTCATAGATCTAACAGCACCTTCACCGCCATCGGGCGGAGCAGTTATATGGAATGCATCGCCTGTTAAGCCCACACCAACAATTTCGGCATAAATTTTTGCGCCTCTTTCAATTGCTTTAGTATATTCTTCAAGTACTAAAGTGCCTGCGCCTTCGCCCATTACAAATCCGTTTCTATCTTTATCGAAAGGACGTGAAGCAATTTCAAATTTATCATTCCAAGTTGAAATAGCTCTGGCTGCATTAAAGCCGCCTATAGACATTGGAGTAATTGCTGCTTCTGCGCCGCCGCAAACAATTATATCTGCCGAGCCCCTCTGAATATGTATGAAGGCATCAGCTATTGCATGTGAGGAAGTTGCACAAGCGGAAGTTGTTGCATAGTTGGGTCCCTTTAAACCATATTGAATTGATATGTGTCCTGCTGCAATATCCGAGATCATCATTGGGACAAAAAACGGACTAATTCTTTTAGGACCTTTTTCCATAAAAATTGTGTGCTGACTTTCCCATGTATCCATACCGCCTATACCGCTGCCGTAAATAACACCGGCTCGCTCAAGATCAATTTTTTCTAGGTCGATTTGAGAGTCTTCCATTGCCATCGCTGCGGTGGACATTGCATACTGTGTAAAAGGGTCCATTCGCCTAACAGCCTTTTTATCAATATGAATCAGCGGGTCATAATTTTTAACTTCGCAAGCAAATTTAGTATCAAATTCCTCAGTATCAAATTTAGTAATCAAATTTGCACCGCTTTTACCGGCTAATAAATTTGTCCAATATTCTTCTAATGTATTTCCTATAGGTGTAAGTGCACCCATACCTGTAATAACAACACGTCTTTTGGTCATTAAGTATCTCTCCCAAATAGAGTTTAAATTATTTTAAATAAAATGAAGCCACGGAAGACTACCGTGGCTGATAATTTATTTAGTTACCTACTTTTTCTTTTAAGTAGCTAACAGCATCTCCTACAGAACCGATTTTTTCAGCATCTTCATCGGGAATTGAAATATCGAATTCCGATTCAAAGCCCATTACTAATTCTACTATATCTAATGAATCCGCACCTAAATCATTTGTAAATGAAGCTTCGTTGTTAATTTGATTTTCTTCAACACCAAGCTTGTCCATAATGATTTCTTTTACTTTAGCTTCGACATCCATGTTTACTCCTATTATATTAGTTAATTAAAAATAATTTATTTGTCACATTACCATTCCGCCATCTACGGCAATTACCTGACCGGTAACATAATTTGCATCTTCGCTGCACAAAAAGGCAACAACTCTTGCTATATCTTCCGGTGTTCCCATTCTTTTAAGCGGAATATTTTGAAGCAGTACTTCTCTTTGTTTATCATTTAATTGCTGGGTCATTTCAGTTTCAATAAAACCTGGTGCAACTGCATTCACAGTAATATTACGTGAAGCTAATTCCTTTGCGGTTGCTTTAGTAAATCCGATTACTCCTGCTTTTGAAGCCGCATAATTTGCCTGCCCGGCATTACCAATCATGCCAACAACTGAAGAAATATTTACTATTCTTCCATATCGCTGCTTTATCATCTGTTTCATAACAGCTTTTGTATAATTGAAAACACTTTTTAAATTAACATTAATCACTGAATCAAAATCTTGTTCCGACATTCTGAGTAGTAGATTGTCGCGGGTAATACCGGCATTGTTAACTAAAATATCCACACCGCCTAAAGTTTCAATAGCGCTTTGAACTGTTGCTTCGGCATCTTTAAGTGAAGAAGCATCAGCCTTGAACCCGTGTATTTTTATACTCGGATCATTAATTTCCTGCTGTAATTCCTCTGCACACTCATCACAGCTATTGTAGATAAAAGCAACATCAGAAAATAAAATTCCGCAGCAGCTTTTAGATGCTAATTCTTTAACAATTGCTCGTCCTATTCCTCTCGTTCCGCCGGTCACAATCGCTCGTTTTTTAAGTAACAAAACTATACTCCCACATTAAAATAATTCGTTAAATAATTAGAATTAAAACTGCTCTCAAATAACGCGATAATATACAATTTAATGATTTATATTTCCACTTGATTGAGTTTAAGAAAATATGCTAAAAAAGTTTTTCCAGATCGGAATATTTGTCAATTCCAACAGATTTTACATTGGGATTAATTCTTTTCAGCAATCCTTGCAAAACTTTACCCGGTCCAATTTCATAAAATTCATCTGCACCATCATCAATCATATTTTTGATGGTCTCTTCCCATCTTACCGGAGCGGTAACTTGCCGGTTTAATAAATCTTTGATTTCATTTTTTACGGTAACCGGCTTTGCAGTTACATTTGCGTAAACCGGTATATTCGCATCGTTGATTTTAACTTCTTCTAATTTTAAACCAAGCTTATCTTTTGCACTCTGCATTAATGGAGAATGAAAAGCCCCGCTAACAACAAGTTCTTTTACAAGTTTAGCACCATTCGATTTGCAGAGTTCCATAGCTTTGTGTACACCATCAACAGAACCCGAAATAACTATTTGTCCCGGTGAATTAAAATTAGCACACTGAACAATTCCTGCACTGCTTGCTTCATTACACATTTCTTCAACAAGATTTGCCTGCATCCCAACTACTGCCGCCATTGTACCCGGGTTATCAATACCGGCTTGCAGCATTGCCTCTCCTCTAAACCTTACAAGTTTCATTGCATCAATAAACTCCAATGCCCCAGCAGCTACCAGCGCAGAATACTCGCCGAGAGAATGACCGGCTGCCATATCCGGCTTAATATTTTTAATTATTTTTGTTAATAGAACACTGTGTAAGAATATAGCAGGCTGAGTTACACTCGTTTGTTTTAAATCATCAACAGGTCCATCAAACATAATTTTTGTTAGATCAAAATTTATAGCTTCTTCAGCATTTTTCACAAGTTCTTTTGAGCTTTCAGAATTCTCGACTACATCCTTAGCCATTCCAACATATTGAGCACCTTGACCCGGAAATAAAAATGCTATTTTTCCCATTTGTCCATTCCCCAAGTTAAATACATAGATCCCCATGTGAATCCGGCACCAAATGCTGCAAGAATCAAGTTATCCCCTTTTTTAACTTTTCCGTCTCTATAATATTCCGTTAAACATAATGGAATTGTTGCAGCAGTTGTATTTCCGTATCTATCAATGTTTATCATTACTTGTTCAGGGTCAATTCCCATCCTTTTTGCAGTTGCATCTATAATTCTCAAATTTGCCTGATGCGGCACAAGGTAAGCTATTTCATCCGAAGATAAATTATGTTTCTCCATCATTTCAACTGATACATCCGCCATACCTTTAACTGCAACTTTGAAAACAGCTTTGCCGTCTTGATAAATATAGTGCAATTTATTCTTCACAGTTTCTTCGGTTGCCGGATTTAAACTTCCGCCTGCTTTCATGTATAAACTATCTTGTCCGGATCCATCAACTCTTAAAATTGAATCATGAATTCCAATTGAATCATCTTCACTTGGCTCAAGTAAAACAGCAGAGGCGGCATCACCGAAAAGTATGCATGTATTTCGATCAGTATAATCAGTAATTGAACTCATTTTATCTGAACCGATAACTAAAACTTTTTTAGCATTTCCGCTTTCAATTAAGCTTGCACCTGATTGAAGAGCAAATAGAAAGCCGGAACATGCTGCCGATAAATCGTAGCCCCATGCGTTTACAGCACCAATATTTTCTTGAACTAAACATGCAGTTGCAGGGAAAAACATATCCGGCGTTACTGTTGCAATAATAATTACATCAATTTCTTCGGGTTTAACACCTGTAGTTTTGAACAAGTCCTTAGCTGCTTCTGCAGCCATATCACTGGTTGCGCCGTTTTCCATTAAACGGCGTTCTGAAATTCCCGTTCTTGTTTTTATCCATTCGTCATTTGTATCAATAATTGATTCGAAATATTTGTTGTCCATTATCTTTTCCGGTGCATACATTCCAACACCGGTAATTGCTGCTTTTATATTGCTATTTTGATTTTGCATAATCTTTTAGTGCTTCCTCAAATTTCTGAAGTAATTGTTTATCGAACATTTCCTTTGCTTTAAGCACCATATTTTTAATAGCCAGCTCCGAACTTGAACCATGACCAATAATACTTATTCCATTTACACCTAACAATGGTACTCCGCCGTATGATTGGTAATCCATATCACTTAGTGCTTCCTTAAAAACTCCCTTTACTACCAACGCCTTCAATTTATTTATCAAACCTTGTTCTGCATATTTTTTAATTCTAGATTTTAGAAGTCCTATTGTACTTTCTGCTAACTTAAGAATAATATTACCGACAAAACCGTCACAAACAATAATGTTTACGGTACCTTTTAGAACATCACGTCCTTCCACATTCCCAACGTAATTAAGCTCTGAATTACTAAGCAATTCATGAGTTGCAAATGTCAATTCATTCCCCTTCGATTTTTCTTCGCCGACACTCATAATACCAATAGTGGGTTTCGGAATGTTATGCATTTCTCTTGCGTATATAGAACCCAGCAAAGCATATTCAAACAAGTGTGAAGGCTTACTGTCAACACTTGCACCAACATCATAAACAGAACAATAGTCACCATTTTGTGTTGGGAATGAAGAACCAATTGTAGGGCGGGAAACACCTTTCAATCTGCCGATTAAAATAGTAGAAGCTGCCATCATTGCACCGGTATTGCCTGCACTGATAAAACCATCTGCTTTGCCGTCTTTAACAAGTTTAGCTCCAACTACTATAGATGAATTAGGTTTTGTTTTCAATGCTGCGGTTGGGCTATCAGACATTTCAATAACTTCATCAGCATGAATAATTTGTTCTTCGGGAAACTGTAAGTTTTTTTCGGCAATAACTTTTTTAATTTTATTCTTATCACCAACTAACAATAATTGAATATTGCTATCCGCAGCAGAGGCATCTATTGCACCAACAACATTGTTAGCCGGTGCAAAGTCGCCGCCCATCGCATCAACTGCAATTCGGCATTTTTTATTTTGAAAGTTGGTCATAAACCAATTAGCTTACGATTCAGGAACAAACATTGATCTGCCTGCATAATAACCGCAGCTAGGGCAGGCTCTGTGGCTAAGTTTAGTATCGCCGCAATTTGCACATGTTGCAATTCCGGGTGCAGTAGCTTTATAGTGAGTTCGTCTTTTGTCTCTTCTTGTTTTAGATATTTTTCGTTTTGGATGTGCCATAATAACTAACCTTGTTTATTTATTTTATCTTTCAGTTTTAATAATTCTTCCCATTCGGGTCTTACTTCATCTTTTGAACATCTGCATTCTTCTTTATTCAAATCGACACCGCATCCGGCGCACAATCCTTTACAGTCATCATCGCAAACAATTTTCATTGGTACCGAAAGCATTGCATATTCTCTAACTTCTTTTGATATATCAATGTAATCTTCTTCGGGTGCAATGTAAAATGTATTTGAGTCTTCATCGTCAATGTTTTCTTCGTCAAAAAAATAGAAAAGTTTAAAGTCTCTTTCTAATTCAGCTTCAAACTCTTCGCTGCATCTGTCGCATTCAAAATTTGTATGAACTTTCAAATCGCAGTTTAACACAAATTGGTTTTGCGATTTATCCATTTTACAATTTACTTTTATATAATTGCTAAATGGTTTGTTAAGACCTAAACTCTTCGGCGATTCATTAAAATCAAAGTAGTGAACACCGTTTTCAATATTTTTAATTTTTATCTTCAATGGCATAGAGTCATTTAAATGAAGTCCAAAATATAAATAGTCCTATAATCATAATCAAGAAAACGGCGTAAATTGTTGAATTGAAAGATTTTATTACCCGGCTATATTTTCATAGCCTCCATTTTCTATCTTTTTCATTTCTTCTAAAAAATTAGCTATTTTGAATTATATTTACACATTAATTTTTAACTATGCTATCAATAAATAATCTTACAAAAAGATTCGGCAAAACTTTAGCTATTAACAATATTTCGTTTAATGTTGATTCAGGCAATATTTTCGGTGTTCTCGGTCCTAATGGTGCGGGTAAGTCAACAATTTTAAGATCAATATTAAATATTATTCAGCCTAATAGCGGCGAAATTTTAATTGATAGTTTACCCCACAATAAATTTAATTCAGATAAAATCGGTTACCTGCCCGAAGATAGAGGGTTATATCAGCGAAGCAGGGTTGATGATGTGTTAAAATATTTTGGAAAGTTAAAGTCGTTAAGTAAATCAGATGTAAATAATAAAATAGAATTTTGGTCAAATAAATTTGAACTGCAGCATCAATTAAGTAAATATGTTTATGAACTTTCAAAAGGTAATCAGCAGAAAGTTCAATTTTTAATTTCAATAATTCACGACCCTGATATTTTAATTTTAGATGAACCTTTCACAGGGTTCGATCCAATAAATCAAAAATTAATTTTAGAGATTATTAAAGATTTTGAATCGCGGGGAAAAATTATTCTTCTTTCAACACACATGCTGGAGCTTGCAGAAAAATTCTGCTCGGAAATAATTTTAATAAATGAGGGTGAGAAAATTATTTCGGGTAATTTAAGTGAGATTAAATCAAATTATAACAGCTCTAAATATTTAGTTGAATTTACGGGTGATACTGAATCACTTAACAGCTCTGAGATGATTCATGAACTAAATTTTGAAAATGGGAAGTTGAAGCTGACTGCAGAAAGTACAACTCGCAGTTCTCAATTATTAAATTTTTTAATTTCAAAGGGTGAAGTTTCACATTTTCAAAAACTGGAGCCTAGTTTAACTGATATATTTTTTGATTCAATAAATAAAGTTAAACAGACCGAACAATGAGTAAAATTATAAATATTGCCTATTGGGAATTTACTGAAAGAGTAAAACGAAAATATTTTATAATCTCTACTCTTCTTACTCCCCTATTTTTAATAGCTCTCGGTTACTTTTCCGGTGTTGTAAATTTAAGTACAGATGAAAAACCGCAAATGATCGGCTTGTATAATTATTCCGAAATACCTTTTGCTAATTTTCAAATTGCATTTGATAATGTTCAGCTCCCTAACAATCAGCCGAAATATATTTTAGTAGATGTGACTAAAGATGTAATAAATAATGATGGAAATATTGCTATACTTGAGAACTATGTAGAAAGTCAAAACTTAGCAGCAGTGGTTATTGTTAAGTCTGATAGCATAAATAATGTTTCATCCACTCTAATTACTAAATATCCAAAATCACATAATGAAATACTTTTACTCGAAGCAATTTTAAATCAAGCTAAATATTTAAGTAATGAAGTTTATGAATCTATAAAAATCACACAATCACCAACGAGTGAAATATTTGAACATAAAACTGAAGCTGAGTTGGTCAATCAATTTTATGATAGTTTTGTATTGCTAATTTTACTGCTTGCAAGCATCTTGTTTTCGGGCGGGTTATTTGTGCGGGGTTTAGCCGAAGAGAAATCGAACCGCATAATTGAGATATTGTTATCGAGCTGTAAGGTAAATGATATTCTTCTTGGTAAAATTTTAGGACTATCGCTGCTTGGTCTTTTCCAAATATTAATTTGGATTTTACTCGGCTACACTTTCTTATCGAATTATATATTTATTAACAATGCTGATTTTTTAACTCTTCAAATAATATTCTTTTTATTGGGATATTTATTTTATACATCCGTGTTCGTTGGGCTCGGTTCGCTTGTAAATTCCGAGTATGATTCGCAGCAGTTAACAACTAACATTAGTATTTTTCTCTTAGTGCCAATTATACTGGCATTGCAAATTATTGAATACCCAAATTCAATTTTAGCCGTAACACTTTCATTTTTCCCGCTCACAAGTGCGCCGGTAATGCTGCTCAGGTTTAACACTTCGGTTATTCCCGATTGGCAAATAATTACTGCAATTCTAAGCTTACTATTTTTTACAGGCTTATTTATTTTTATTACATCAAAAATATTTGGTAAAGGTTTGCTGCTGTTCGGTGAAAAATCACCCTACACGAAATTGCTAAAATGGATTACTTCAAAAAATGAGTAAAGATTTATGCCGATAACTGCTACGATATTAGCTGCAGTTTTACCGATGCTTACATATTTATATTTTATTTGGCGAGCAGATAAGTATGAACCGGAACCGCTGATGTTTGTGCTTCTTCATTTTTTATGGGGTGCGTTTGGTGCAGTAGTATTAGCAATTATCGGCAGTCAATTATTATCACTGTCACTAAGTAATTTTCTAACTCTCTCCTCTTTGTCTTTATTCGAAGTCATTTTAATTGCACCTGTAGTTGAGGAACTTGCAAAGGGATCGCTCCTTTTAAAAACAACAAAGAGTATAAAAGTTGACAATTTAACTGATGGATTAGTTTACGGCGGTGCCATCGGATTAGGGTTTGGGATGACAGAAAACTTTATGTACTTCCTCTCCCATGCTGATGATGCAAGTACATGGATTTCACTTGTAATATTTCGTTCTGCGTTTTCGGCAGTTATGCACTGTATTGCCTCGGCAATATTTGGTGCGTTTTTAGTAAAAGCAAAATATACTGCTTCATTTAAAAAAATATGGTTTACTTTATTAGGATTTTCAATTGCTGTTTTTATTCACTTTCTATGGAACTTTAGTGTAATCCATACTGCAACAGCCTTATTCGGATTTATGTTTATGGCGGTACTGATTTTATTTTTTATAACACTATTTAAAATATCGATAAAAAAAGAAAGCGAATTAATTTATAATGAATTACTTGAAGAATCAGATTTGATACCTGAAAAACATTTAATGATTTTAAGTACCGACAAGCGAAATAGAAAAGGCTGGGTGGATGAATCACTTAGAAAGGTTTATATAAAATCGGCAACTAAACTTGCATTTAGAAAAATGGAAATAAAATCTTGTGCAATTGATAAAAGAAATATATTTGAAAATGAAATTTTAAAACAGAGAAATATTATTCGTAGCTTATTTCAAAAATAAAATAATTTTAGGAAGGAAGTAATTTGATAGGAATTTTAGGCGGTACTTTCGACCCCATTCATACCGGGCATTTAATTACGGCAAGGGTTGTATTGGAAACGAGGGGGTATGAAAAAATAGTTTTAATTCCATGTAGTATATCGCCGCATAAACAAGGGGTTAAAACAGCAGATAATTATGATAGATTAAATATGGTTAAAGCTGCAATTGCAAATGATGCATTGTTTGAAGTTTCGGACTATGAGCTTATGATGGGCGGAATATCATATACAATTGATACGCTGAAACATTTTATGGATACTTATAATAAGATTGAATTGATTATTGGTTATGATAATTTAGCTAAATTCGATACCTGGAAAAACTATAAAGAAATTTTGGATTTAACTAATTTAATAGTGATGAAAAGATCAACTGATAATATAGCAGTTGAAAATAAAACAGTTTTGGAAAAAGCTATTATTGTTGACACACCAACTATTGAAATATCATCAAGCAGCATTAGGGAAAGAATTAAGAATCATTTACCGATTGATAACCTTGTTCCCGATGCGGTAAAAAAATATATTTATGATAATGGAATTTATTCGGATAATAATTGATGAGCAGGGATATTACATTTTTAGATAATCTGAATGTTGATAACAAAAAATTAATCTCACGGTTAATTTCAAAGGTTGAAGAAAACAATTCTGAACATGATGAAATTCTTTCAGCCATTCATAAAAACACCGGTAATGCTTATCGTATTGGAATTACAGGTCCGCCCGGAGCCGGAAAGTCAAGTATTACAAATCAGCTTGTTAAACTTATAGTAAGTAAAAATAAATCAGTAGGAATAATTGCGGTTGATCCAACAAGTCCCTTTAGCGGCGGCGCACTACTTGGTGATCGAGTACGTATGAGCGAGGTTGGGGGTATGCCCGGAGTTTACATCCGCAGTATGGCAACACGCGGCAGTTTAGGCGGATTAAGCCATAAAACCATTGATGCCGCTGATGTACTCGATGCCGCAGGATTTGATTTTGTTATTTTTGAAACTGTAGGAGTCGGGCAATCGGAATTGGATATTGCACAAGCTGCCGATACTACATTTGTAGTTTTAGTGCCTGAATCGGGTGATGCAATACAAGCAATGAAAGCCGGTTTGATGGAAATAGCAGACTTTTTTGTAATGAATAAATGCGACAGACCAGGATTTGAAAGTGCGATCAGTGCGCTTAGAACAATTCTAATGTTTAAAGATCACGATGAAAATAGTTGGCTTCCCGAAATAATTAAAGCCGTGGCTACCGAAAATAAAGGGATAACTGAAATATTTGAGAATATCGAGAAGCATCGAAACTATCTTGACAAACATGATCTGCTGATTAAAAATAGAAAAGCCAGATCGTTGAATAGGATTAAAGATATTGTGAAGGATAGAATTAATTTTGAGTTATCAGATTTTTACAATCAAGAGAAATTCTTAAATGCAATAAATGAAGTTGTAACCGGAAGTCTTTCACCTTATCAATTAGCAGAACAAATATTAAAAGTTTATAAAGATAAAAAGTGATTTCATTTACCCAGTAATAAAGAAATTATTATGAAAAAAATCGGAAAAGATATAACAAAGAATAAAGATTTTCTAAAGCGTGAAGATTTTTATAAAAATATAATGCGAAAACTTGAAGTACAGAAATCCACTGTGAAACTTGGCGGCGGAGAAAAAGCAATAAAACGTCAACACGATAAAGGCAAACTAACCGCGCGTGAACGAATTGATTTGCTTATTGATAAGGAGACAAGTTTTCTAGAATTAAATACTTTTGCCGCACATGGAATGTATGAGGAATACGGCGGTGCACCTTCATCGGGTACACTATTCGGCATTGGTAAAATTCATGGCAGAGATCATGTAATAGTTGTAAATGACGCCACTGTTAAAGCCGGTGCGTGGTTTCCTATAACAGCGAAGAAGAATTTACGCGCGCAGGAAATTGCAATGGAAAACAGACTTCCATTAATTTATCTCGTTGACAGCGCCGGAGTTTTCCTTCCTTTACAGGAAGATATTTTCCCCGATAAAGAACACTTTGGCAGAGTTTTCAGAAACAACGCAAAAATATCAGCAATGGGAATTCCGCAGCTTGCCGCTATTATGGGACCATGTGTTGCGGGCGGTGCATACCTTCCTATTATGAGCGATGAAGCTTTAATTGTAAAAGGTGAAGGTTCAGTATTCCTTGCAGGCTCGCATCTTGTCAGAGCCGCCATAGGAGAGAAAATTGATAATGAAGATCTTGGCGGCGCTGTTGTGCAATCCAATATATCCGGTGTAACTGATTACATTATGGAAAACGACGAGGAATGTTTGAAGCAGATCAGAAGCTTGGTAGAGAAAGGAAAGACCGAACCGAAAGCAGGATTTAACAGAACTGAATCCGCTCCCCCGCTGTTTGATCCAAAAGAAGTTTACGGACTGCTGCCGGAAGATACTATTAATCAATACGACACTTACGAATTGATCGCACGAATAGTTGATAACTCTAAAATTGATGAATACAAAGCAGGGTATGGAAAATCCATTATTACTGCCTATGCTAGAATTGACGGCTGGTCAGTTGGAATTGTAGCAAATCAGCGAAGCATTATAAAAACTGAAAAAGGTGAAATGCAGATCGGCGGAGTTATTTATTCTGATAGCGCGGATAAGGCGACAAGATTTATAATGAATTGTAACCAGAAGAAAATTCCATTAATATTTTTGCAGGATGTAACGGGATTTATGGTGGGCAGCAAGGCTGAACATGGCGGCATTATTAAAGACGGTGCTAAAATGGTAAACGCTGTTGCAAATTCTGTCGTACCCAAAATTACAATTATTGTGGGCAATAGTTTCGGAGCGGGCAATTATGCCATGTGCGGCAAAGCTTACGATCCAAGATTTATTTTTGCCTACCCTAATGCTAAAATATCCGTGATGGGCGGAAACCAGGCAAGTAGTGTTTTACTTAATATTAAAATTAAACAGATGGAAAAAGCCGGGAAGGAATTTAGTGATGCCGATAAGAAAAAATTGCTTGATGAAATAATAAATTCTTATGAAGATAAAAGCAGTCCACTTTACGCTGCAGCGCGTTTATGGGTTGATGAAGTGATCGATCCGAAACTTACGCGAGAATACATTTCAAGATCAATTGAGTGTGCGGATAATAATGCAAATATTGAAGAGTTTAAATTAGGGGTGATACAGACTTAAGATCAAACAATATTATTTAATCATTAGCCATACATTTCTTTTGCATTGACTATTTTTTTTCAGAGGTGAATTTATGTTTAAAATATTATTTGCTTTTTTGTTTTTAGTATCGCAAAGTTCTGCTCAAGACCAGTTTATTCTTAAAGATTCATTGATTATCAGTTATATGAATTTTTTACCTGAAACTAACAATCTGGTAACATTAGCTGAAAAGAGATTTATTCATAAGTCACTCGACTCCACTTATTCCAAAAACTTTATTTGGATATTATCTTATAAAGATGGAAATAGAATTCAAGAGATTGAG
Source organism: Ignavibacteriota bacterium (assembly GCA_013112585.1). Lineage (GTDB taxonomy): Bacteria > Bacteroidota > Ignavibacteria > Ignavibacteriales > Melioribacteraceae > IGN16. The sequence continues at coordinate 21,810 of JABFGH010000014.1, forward strand.
CTACCTGACGGAAACCCACGGTTATTTGGATTATATTTCAGTAATGACGGTGCAAGCATCGTGATTACTACTGCATCATATGATGCAGAGGGTTTTTATTCATCATATGGCAAATTTAGGTTTAGTTGGCCAAAATTGAGGTTTAAAACTAAAACAATCAGCAAATACTTAATTAAGGAAAATCGATGGGCATGGGAGTTAGACTGGTTATTAAATTATGAATGCTTACAATTAACTTTTAATGATAATGATGATAATATTATTGCAGTCACAACTAGAAATATTGTTAAAATGGATGCAATGACAGGAGAGGTTATTGAAAATCGCAATTCAATTTCTTCGTTTTTTGATTTTTCTGAAACTGACTATAATTTCAAGCTTAGTCGAACAGGACGTTATTTTGCATTTTGGAAAAGAGAAATTATTGTTGAGGGAGAAGGTTGTTGTGGAGCGATTAATTTAATTTGGTATTTTTCCAAATGGTTAATCAATTTCGGTTCCATTCCTAATTCTTTAATCATATGGGATATTGAAAAAGACAAACTACACTATCAAATAGATATTCCTTATGAGATGCAGAGTGGTGTTCCAGAATTTTCTTTTGATGAGAAAGAATTGATATTTGGACCAATTGACAATATCTTTGAAATTGTTGATTTAAAGAAAAAAGAGAAATCTCGAGCAATCATTTATTATGAGCGTGAAATTTATGATAATTTATATGATGACTATTATAGCTTGGATATGAAGTACATTTCCCAAAATAATAAATATTTAATAACTGATGTTAATTCGCATAATATAATTCTTATGGATTATGAAACAGGTGATTTAATTAAAATATTTGAAAATTTAGGTTATGGCCTTTCAAAAAGGGATTACCCAGTGTCATTGAGTTTAGATAATAAATTCTTAGCAATTGTTCTACGCAAGAATAAACTAGTATTATTTGAAACAATGAATTTCACTGTAATCTGGGAAAAAGTGTTTATGCCTGAAAAAGAGTAAATATTTACCCAGTAATAAATTACGCCTAGAAAATGACAAAAAATTATATGTCTGATTCTGGACATGCTAGAATGACATTATTCAACACCCAATATGCCGAGAGATAACAATCTTCTGAATCTCCGAAGTCCCCTCTCCAATCTGCAATAATCTTTGATCACGATAAAAACGTTCAACCTCAAACTCTTTCATTAAGCCGTAACCGCCATGTATCTGCACCGCTTCATCAGCAACTTCTTTGGCAATTTCTGAACAGTAAAGTTTTGCCATTGCGGCTTCCTTGCTAAATTTTTGCCCTGTTTGACAAAGCCAGCAGGCTTTGTAAAGTAAGTTTCTCGCCAATTCTATTTTAGTTGCCATATCAGCCAGCTTAAACGCTATAGCCTGAAATTTTGAAATTGGTTTACCAAATTGTTTTCTCTCTTTTGAATATTTAAGAGCTAACTCATAAGCACCCTGCGCACAGCCTAATCCCATTGCCCCGATTGATAATCTGCCGTTGTCCAAAGTTTTAAGCATAATATGAGAACCTTCACCAATCTCTCCCAAAAGATTTTCTCCCGGTACTCTGCAATTATCAAAATATAATTCAGATGTATTTGAACCCCGCCACATTAATTTGCCATGCATTGTTTTTGCTGTAAATCCGGGAGTATCATTTTCAACGATAATTGTAGTAAATTTTTTATCACCGCCATTATCTGCTGAAACAGCCTGTACAGTGCATCCCAAAGAAATATCCGCAGAGCCGTTTGTAATAAATATTTTTGATCCGTTAATAACCCAATCATTACCATCTTTGACTGCGGTAGTTTTAGATCCCCTTGAATCTGAACCTGCGTTTGGTTCAGTGAGACCAAATGACCAAAGATATTCTCCCGTGCATAATCGTGGTAAGTATTTATGTTTTTGTTCTTCTGTTCCGTAATAATAAAGAGGTCCAATACCAAGTGAGTTATGAGCAGCTAAAGTTGCCGCTTGTGAGCCGTCAATGCGCGCTAATTCTTCAACTGCAATTACGTAGGATAATATATCCATTCCCCCGCCGCCGTATTCCTCGGAAACATGCATACCGAACAATCCCAAATCACCCATTCGTTTTGTTAATTCAACTGAGAACTTTTCCTCTTCATCAAGTTTTGCGGCTATTGGTCTAATTTCGTTTTCGGCAAAATCGCGTACTGTTTGTCTAATTAAATTTTGTACTTCCGATAAATTGAAATCCATTAAATAATCCTCTCAATATTTTTAAGGTATAATTCTACAATAACTAAATAATAAAATAAAATATTTAAAAGTTTGCCAACAACTGAACTATAACCTAAATAAAATAGTTTAAACAAAAAAGCCCCGGCAGTTACCGGGGCTATTAAAATATACTGAAAATTATTTCAGCAGCATCATTTTCATAGTTGAATTAAATTCTTTGCCGTTGTTTCCGACAGCTTTAATTCTATAGAAATAAACTCCACTGCTCAAATTACCTGATTGAGAATTTACATTCCAATCAACTGTGTGAATACCTGCATTCATATTTTCATTTTTAAGTACTTCTATTTCCTGTCCTAACAGATCAACAATTGATAATCTAACCTCAGAAGCAACGGGTAAACTAAAAGTAATTTTTGTTGATGGATTAAATGGATTAGGATAGTTCTGACTTAATACAAATTCAGTAGGAGTGATATCCACTTCGCCTTCAACCGATGTTACAGGATCCGGTGAGAACACTAATCCTCTCATTAAGTTATAACCATTTATTCTGCCAACCTCTGTAGCCAGTCCGGTATTTGTATCAATTGACTGTAAAAATGAAAACAGGGTAACTGTAAGACCGTATAAATTTCCTTCAAAATCAAATGCAAGTGCTTCAGTAAATTTTCCGTTACCGGTTTTACCGACCAATGTAGTGTCACCATTCGCCAGATCGATTTTGTATAATCTATCTTTATCTGCTGCGGCTTCAACAGATGCCCATAATTCACCGTTGACTCTATTTATTGCCATTGCTGAAACTTTGATTCCAACATCAGCAATAAAATTTATCGAACCGTCAAGAGGATTTATAGTATATAGTTTCTGATCCTCAGAAATTCCATACATTGTGTCATCTGCTGAAAATGTGATTGCATCAAACACTTTTGGTAAACTGGATAAATAAAATGCATCACCTGCGGCTGCGTTAACTCTAAGTATTTGAGATGTGCTTGCACTTTCAATTGCAAGTGTGTATAGCTGTTTGGAAATAGGACTAACCGCTAAACTGTATGCAGAATTTGCCGGTGAAGAACCGATCAATGTTCCAACTGCCGTAGCAGGATCAATAGTTGCTAAAATACCTTCAGAAGTACTCGTAAGTCCATACAAAAATCCCTCAGCAACAGGGTTAATAATAAATCCGGTTCCGCTAATTGAAATATATTTTTGAGCATCATCGGGATCATTCGAAGAAATAACAATAGAATCTGTAATTTCACCAGCGGTGCTCGGAGAGAATTGATACTCAAATTCAAGAGAATCGTAAGCAGGAATTGTTATAGGAAAAGATAATGATGTCAATAATTGAAAATCAGTATTATTATTTGAGATATTTGTAATAGTTAAATCAGGGCTGCCGAAATTTCTTAGCATTACTTTTTGTGTTTCGCTGCTTGTTGTTACCTCATACAGACCGAAATCAATTTCCTTCTTATCCGCATAAATGTAAGCATCATCATAAGGGACAATCCTAATACCGCCAACCCAGTTTGCCCAGGTGTTAGGCGCCGTCACATATTCAGTATAAATCCAAAAACTATTTTCATCTGCAGGGTCTGTCCATGCACCATTATAATCTCCCCAGCGGTTTCTTGTTCCGCTAAAAGTTTTTACATAGTTGGCTTTTCCTTCCTGCAGAGCAATACTTCCAAGCGGAGTAGTTTCACCCGCTTTTAATATTGTGTAGTAAGCTCCCATATATTCAGTATCGGAAGAACGGCTGTATGTAAGTATTACATCATTATTACCGCTAACAGCTAACGCAGGATAGTTATGGTAATGTTCCGGTGTTCCCATGGCAAAATCAACCACTGTTGTATTGGTTGTTGGATCGACTGCTAAATATCGAACAGCTGATTTACTTGTTGATATGGGGTTACGCACTGCATGAGTTGTATGCAAAATTCCGTCTCTAAATACAGGCTCATTTCTAATACCTACACCGCCGTCATCAATTGGGGGGCTTCCGCCGCCTAACTGATTTGTACTTGGAGGTGGTAAAAAGAAATTACAAGGAACACTAACTTTTGTTAAACTTGCAGACGCTCCCAATGGATCTGTTAATTTATATACTATAACTACATTACCGCCATTACCCGCTACATCCATTAAATAGTATTCATTTGAAACATCGTAAGCTCTCGAAGGACGTAATCCAAAATCGGGAATGTTATAAAAATCTCTAAAGTTAAGTACACCCGGCGTAGCTGCGTATAAATCATTCTTATCAATTATTCTTAGCTTAGTATACTGATAACCGCCGGAGAAATAGAATTGATTTGATGTTATGTAAATTGCCTTATCATCATAACCAACGCCCTGGTAATCGCCCCAACTGCCTATTGGAGTTGTGCCGTTAACATTTGAAGGCAATGCCCAGTTGTACCATGTGCCTAATGGGTTATCATCATCAGAAACGGAGATTAAAAAGTAAGCAGTGCTAACTTGCGAATCCAACCATACCATTACCCATCTATTCGAAAAATGATCATAGGTGACTTTTGGATCAAATGTATTTTCATTATAGTTACCCGGAACAGTTGTGCTAAACCATTGATCCGCCGATATTGTCTTTAATGTGTTCCCTTCCTTGTCTGTAATTCTAAAGGTAGAATTAACAGTTAACATAACATGGTCGGGTCCAACTGCAATGTAAGGATCGGGCGGAATTGAATTACCTTGCGGAATTCCATCAAAACTAGCAAAAAGTATCAAACTATCTAATACTGAATTTGTTTTTGAATTAGCGTATATCGGGTCTAATACAAAGTTATCACGCTCCGATGCTTGAGCCTCGACAGGGATTATATTTTCCTGAAACTTGTTAAAAAGTTTGAACTTACCATACCCTAACGGTGCTTCTTTTGAATAGTTATCGGTTGAAACTATTACTCCGCTTGGAACTGAACCGTCAACAGGTCCTGTTTGTGCAGCAGCAAGCGAGCTAATAAAAAATAAAATTAAAATATAATTGAAAACAGCTTTCATTATTCCTCCAAATTTGGGTTTGCTTATTTGAAATAGAATTTAGTTATTCCTTTGATGTTTATCAATAATGAAATAATACTCTTTGTAATTTTTAAATTGTTAAATATTTCATTAAAGTAAATTTGATTTTATGTACGAATCTTTTTTCTTATTTTTTGATGATATAATTCTAATAATATTAAGTAGTAAAAACTATGGCTGATTCATTCAAACTAGATTTTCTTAGTAAAATATTAACTCTACTGCAAAGCGCAATTAATAAAAAGAAGTCCTTTCCGAATGAACTTTGCAATTTGCTTACTTACGAGTTTAATCTTTCGGCAGCAGCTATTATTTCAATTGAAGAGAATGATAAGCTAAGCGTATTTGCAAAATCTGCTTCTGTGGATGATAGCAAATTAAAAGATGTAAGTTTATCTGATGAATTAAAAAAACAAATCGAAAAAAATACGTTTGAACTTAAGACCGGAGATAGTAATTATTTTAAAATTTCGGATGACAATTTAATTGAAGCTTCCTTTTTAATTACTACCTCTTTTAATATAGATTATATTTTTATTGCAGCCGCAGAAAGTATAGATGAAAATGATAAATCAAGTAAAGGAAAGTTTAAGCTTATTACTGATTTAATTGGGATTTCACTTCACAACTACTTTGTTAAACTTCAGGCTTTGGATAGTACATCAGCAGGAGAAAGTAATTTTAGTAAAATTGTCCGCGACACAACTTTACAACTTTATTCTCCCCTAAAAAATGTTGTTGATAAAGCAAAAGTTCTTTCAGGTGAGTATTTGTCAACCTATCAGCTAAATTTTGTTGCTGAAATAAACTCAGGTTCTAAATTTGCACTAAGTACAATTAAAGAGCTATCTGAATACGCCGATTATGAATCGGATGAAATAAAATTGCAAAATCAAAAAATTGTATTTAAAGATTTTGTTAATGAATTTGTAAATAATTTTAATTTTGAAAATCCGGCTAAGCCCGAAACTCTTAAAGTTGAAATTGATGATTCTGTTTCAAATCATTTAGATATTGATGCGGAAAAGTTTAAGAGCATACTTTATAATTTATGCAAACTTGTAAAAGTAATATCAATAAATAAAAATATTTTTATAAAAATTAGTGAGCAGAATAAAAAATTATTATTTACAATTGATTCACCCGGCAAGGGCTTTAAACAGTTCGAAGACCGGCTTATATTGCATCCGTTTGATGTGAACAATAAAGATTTTTATAAAGAAGCAGATATCACTCCACTGGAAATGCAGAACACATTGAACGGAATAGAACTTTTATCAGGCGATATTAGTGTAAATCGTTCCGATACAGGCAAATCTAATTTCCTTTTAAGTATTAGTTTAGATGAAACAACAGAAATAAATATTAATAATAAAACCGACGAAGCTGAAATGAAAGAAAGTGATTCACGAAATAAAGTTTTAGTAATTGAAGATGATTTTGCAACAGCCGATATGATGAGACGGTACTTAGAAAAATGGGGCTATCAGCCGCTGATTGTTAACTCGAGCGAAGAAACTTTAAAAGCAGTTAAAGAACATTCATTTATGGTTATAATTTTAGATACCGAACTGCCCGAAAATAATAGTTTAGAATTGTTGAAAAATATTCACGCTAATCCTAAAAATAAATTTACTCCGGTTATAGTTTGTTCAGTTGAACCTGAAAATCAAAAAGCACTAATGATTGGCTCGGTTGACTTTTTTGAAAAACCGATTAACTATGGATTTTTAGTTGAGGCTTTAGCTCATTATAAGTTGAACAAAAATTCTAAAATACTTTGTGTTGATGATGATTTGCCGACTTTGAATTTGATTAAAAAATCTGTGGAGAGTGCCGGTTTTATCTGCATTGCTGAAAGTGATTCATCGAAGGTAATGAATTTAATAAAAGATGAAGACCTTGACCTGGCAATAATCGATTTAGATATGCCCGACCCAAATGGTTATGAATTGATTAAATTAATTAAAATGAATGATAAGTTTAAAAATCTGCCGATAATAATTTTTACGGGTAAAGATGATTATAAAGAAGAATTAAAAAATGTTAACGGCTTGTTTGAATATTTACTCGAAAAGAAAAGCACCAAAATTGATCAGCTGATTGAACATATTAACGGTGTAATAACCCGCTTAGAAAGTCCTCCGACTATTGAAGAAGTTGTGAGCAAAGAAGATGATGAAATTAAAATATTGTTGGCTGAAGATTACAAGCATTCTCAAATAATTGTAACCCGATTATTAAAAAAGAACAATTTTGAAAATGTAGTTGTAGTTGAAAACGGGTTAGAAGCTTATAACTTAGCACAGAAAGAAAAATTTGATATTATTTTAATGGACATGCAAATGCCCATCATGAATGGCTTTGAAGCTACTGCAAAAATTAGAGAACTAACAGAGTACAAAGATACTCCTATTATAGCATTAACTGCATTTGCAATGAAAGGTGATAAAGAAAAATGCTTAGATGCGGGAGCTTCTGATTACATTCCAAAACCGATTGACAGTAAGGAGTTTATTAAAAAAATTAAACAATATACAGAAGCAAGTTAGAAATAATATTAGTTAATAAACTCTAAACTAAACCAACATTTAACCAACAAATGCAAAAATATATTTTCTGTTCGAGGCAAAATGATTAATAATACACCACGGGTAAGATTTGCTCCAAGTCCTACTGGCTATTTGCATGTAGGCGGACTTAGAACTGCACTTTACAATTATTTGTTCGCAAAGAATAAGGGCGGCAAATTTATTTTACGAATTGAAGATACAGATCAGAATAGATTTGTTGAAGGTGCAGCCGAGCAGCTTGTTGAAACACTTAATTGGATAGGACTGAATTATGATGAAGGTCCGAATAAGGAGGGTGAATATGGTCCCTATTTCCAAAGTAAAAGATTGGATATTTATAAAAAATATTCCAATCAGCTAATGGATGAAGGCAAAGCCTATAAATGTTTTTGCACTGCTGAAAGATTGAAAGAACTGCGCGAAGAACAGCAAAAGCAAAAACTGCCGCAGGCAAAGTATGATAAGCATTGTCTTAATCTTAGTCCCGAAGAAATTGATGCGAACATAAAAGCAGGTAAAAGTTATGTAGTAAGATTAAACGTTAAGCCGGGCGATAAAGTAAAATTTTCAGATGTTGTTCGTAAAGATGTTGAGTTTGATAGAGAAACCATTGATGATCAAATTTTAATTAAGAGTGACGGCTTCCCTACTTATCATCTTGCTAATGTTGTTGATGATCATTTGATGAAAATAACTCACGTTATACGAGGTGAGGAGTGGTTGTCATCAACCCCAAAGCATGTTTTACTCTATGAATACTTAGGATGGGAATTACCTGTTTTCGCACATCTGCCGCTTCTGTTAAATGAAAATAAATCAAAGCTGAGTAAACGCCAGGGCGATGTTGCTGTTGAAGACTATAAAGATAAAGGATACTTGCAAGAAGCTCTAATCAACTTTGTTGCATTGCTCGGCTGGAGTGCGGGAGATAATGTTGAGTTTTATAAGTCGGAAGATTTAATAAATAAATTCTCATTGGAACGTGTCCAGAAATCCGGTGCGGTTTTTAATGTTGAAAAATTAAACTGGCTTAACGGCGAGCATATTAGAAGTAAACCCAATCAAGATATTTTAGAAATGTTAAAAAATGAATTAGCAGATTCCAAATTTGCAAACAAAGATTTTAGTGATGATTTTTTAATAAAAGTAATTGAGGCAATGAAAGAAAGAATTTCATTTGTAAGTGATTTTTTGACGAGAAGTAATTACTTTTTTGAAGAGCCGCAAAGCTATGATGAAAAGGTTGTTGCCAAAAGATGGAAGCCCGATTCATACGAGCATATGAAAAAACTGGCGGAAGAATTTGAAACCTTAAAGAACCCGACTAAGGATGATTTTGAAGCTGCACTGAGAAAAGCTGCAGAAGACATTGGAGTGGGAGCCGGTAAAATGATTCACCCTGTTCGTTTAGCTGTTTCCGGCATTGGCGTTGGTCCCGGTGTTTTTGACTTATTATATATTTTGGGTAAAGAAAAAGTAATCAGCAGAATTAACACTGCAATAAATAAAATAAAAATAGATTAGAAGTTATTATGGATGATAATAAGAAAACAGAAGTAAGTGCTGATAGTTCTTCATCAAACAAAAATTTTATTAGAGAGATTATTGATGAGGATATTAAGAACAATAAAAATGATGGAAGAGTTCATACAAGATTTCCGCCGGAACCAAACGGCTATTTACACATTGGTCATGCCAAATCTATTTGTCTTAATTTCGGTTTAGCAAAAACTTATAACGGTAAATGCAATTTAAGATTTGATGATACAAATCCCGCTAAGGAAGATGTTGAATATGTTGATTCAATAATAAATGATATTAAATGGCTCGGGTTCGATTGGGAGGATAGACTCTTTTTTGCATCGGATTATTTTGAACAGCTTTATGAGTATGCTGTTAAGCTTATAAAAGATGGACATGCTTATGTTGATTCTTCCTCAATAGAAGAAATAAAAGAAATGAGAGGAACACCAACACAGCCGGGAACATTAAGCCCCTATCGTGAAAGATCTGTTGAGGAAAATCTCAAATTATTTGAGGAGATGAAAGCAGGCAAATACAAAGACGGTGAACATGTACTAAGAGCTAAAATTGATATGAGCACGCCCAATATGAAACTTCGCGATCCCCTGCTCTATCGTATCCGGCATGAACACCATCATCGAACCGGTGATACATGGTGTATTTATCCCCTTTACGATTGGGCTCATGGTCAATCTGATTCTATTGAGGGAATCACTCATTCAATCTGTACACTTGAGTTTGAAAATCATAGACCATTGTATGATTGGTTTTTAGATAAACTGGGAATACATCATCCGCAGCAGATTGAGTTTGCAAGATTGAATTTAAGCTATACTATTATGAGTAAGCGAAAACTTCTTGAGTTAGTTGAAAATAAATTTGTTGACGGCTGGGATGATCCGAGAATGCCTACTATCTCAGCTTATAGAAGAAGAGGTTACACTGCCTCATCAATTCGTAATTTCTCTGAAAAAGTTGGAGTAGCAAAAAGAGATGGAGTTATTGATTTAGCATTACTCGAACATAGTATTAGAGAAGAGCTAAATAAATCTTCTAATCGTGTAATGGCTGTTTTAAGACCGTTAAAAATTGTAATTACTAATTATCCCGAAAATAAAACAGAATTGTTAACTGCCGTAAATAATCCTGAAGATGAATCAAGCGGATCGAGAGAGATCCCTTTTTCACGAGAGTTATATATCGAGCAGCATGATTTTCAAGAGAATCCCCATCGCAAATTTTTTAGATTATCTCCCGGACGCGAAGTTAGATTGCGATATGCATACATTATTAAATGCGAGGAAGTTATTAAAGATGAGACCGGAAATATTGTTGAATTGCATTGTACTTATGATCCCGAAACTAAAAGCGGTTCTGCACAAAGTCAGAGGAAGGTTAAAGGTACAATTCATTGGGTGGATGCTGATAAGTCAATTGACGCCGAAGTTAGATTATATGATAGATTATTTAATGTGCCTGCACCGGGAAGTGACAAAGATAAAGACTTTAAAGATTTTATCAATCCCGACTCACTTGAAATATTAAAGAACTGTAAATTGGAACCGGGATTACAAAATTCACAATCCGGTAGCAGATTTCAATTTGAAAGATTAGGCTATTTTTGTGTTGACTCAAAGTATTCGACTAATGAGAATTTGGTGTTTAATAGGATTGTTACTTTGCGTGATTCTTGGGCAAAGATAGAAAAACGAAATAAGAGCTAATTTTAATTGATTAGTAATATTTATAATACTAAATTTGACATTCATTTTTTGAAAGAATGCCGAAGTGGCGAAATTGGTAGACGCGCTGGATTCAAAATCCAGTCTAGTTTACGCTAGGTGCCGGTTCGAGTCCGGCCTTCGGTACAATTCCCTTCAACAAAATAAATCAGCTATTATGTATTTTGTTTACGCAATTAAAAGTTTAAGCAGAAATTATATTTACGTTGGTTTAACCGGCAATTTAGAACGTTGAATCTCAGATCATAACAAGGGGTATAATAGAACTACTAAACCCTACCGTCCATTCAAAATTATTCATACCGAAATATTTGAAACTAGAATTCAAGCAAGAGAAAGAGAAAAATATCTTAAATCCGGAGTTGGTAAGCAATACTTAAAATCCATTGAATGATTTCAATTTCATTAACGATTGGTTCTAGAATTTTAATAATGCCAAAGTGGCGAAACCTACAGGCAGCTAAATTCGTGCTTGCTTGCCATTTTTTTGGCAGGTCCTGCATTCGGTACAATTATTTTATAATAATAGCACACAGATAACGCTGATTATACAGATATTCACTGATAAAACCTGTGGCAAATCTGTTGATTCTGTGTCATCTGTTTTTTATTTGCGTGAGGTTACGTTATATACCGTCAGTTGGGTTAGTATTCATTTATGATAAACTATACTTGATCCAATCCATGTTTGATTTTTATTGAAATCAACACCCATCATTTTACCCTTACTGGTTCTCAAAAGATTATTTACCAGTATCGGTTTTTTATCCCATAAAAACATCATTCTTATTTCTGCTTTAGAGTATCCTTCGGGAGTTTTTATTATTGGCGCGTATTCAACTTTTTTTTGAAGTATGTAATTTTGCTGGTCCTCAATTTTATTTAATGCATCTGTTTCAATATCTACTATTACTCCTGAACCGGCAAATGAAAATAACGGTTTTAAAACAAATTCTTTTAAGTTGGAAGGCAGGGTATTAATCTCATTTAAAAAATAACATTCGGGCGAATATTTATTTTTAAAAAACGGCAAAGAGTGTTTACTGATGCGGTAAAACCAATTCGGATGTGTGATCCATTCAACATTCAATTCATCTCTAAAATCAAAATTAAATTGAATATTCTTGTTCAATAGCTCATCAAAAATTACCCGGTTATAAATCCTTTCAATTTTTGTACGTTTACCCTGCAGATTATAAAATAAATTTTTCCCTTCCTTTTCAATTTCGGTAAGGCACACCGTTTTTATACCTAAATATTTTTCTGTTAAATAGAAATCTATTCTTGTTTTCTGATTCCAAGGATCTATTTCAAGAAGTATAACATTTTGCGGATCACTATTACCGATTACCATATCTCGAAATAATTTAATGTAAGATTCAAAATCTAAATCATTGAAATATGTAGATAAATAATCTGGAATATTAAAATGTTTTTTTATTTCTTTATCCAGGAAAGCTTGATAGGCGTAAAGAGATGGAAAGCCCTGGAGCTCAATTACTTGAGGAAGATACTCTCCGTTCTCATCAGTTGTAATACCAAAATCTATTTGAAGAAAATGAGGATGATCATTTTCATTAGGAACAATTAAGTTTTCCGGTACTGCATTTTTTGAATGCTGCTTAAATTCTTCGGTATTTATTTCATCTAAAAATAAATGTGAAGCTTCAATTAATTTTTGGGTTAAATCCTCATCAATAAATAAGGGTGTTTCGCAAATTTTAAAATCTAAATTATTATCAGTACTTCTTTGAATGTCATCAATAAATTTTTTGAATTTTATTTCATCAAATTCTGCGTTAAACTTCTCTCTTACTTCTTTAATCATTTAATAACCATTAATTAATAATTCCAAGATTTGTCTGTTGAACAATATATTCAGTCACTTTTTTTAGATCTTTAGTTTCTTTCCAGACTCTCAATTGTCTTTTTGCACCGGTTCCGTTTTTAATTATTTGCTCTATATAATCTATCTCTTTTCTACTGCCCAAATCATCAATTGTATCATCAACAAATTCCAAAAGTTCTCTAACCAGTTGAACAGAATCAACTTCCTTTTTCTTTCCGAAGTCAATCATTTTTCCTCTCAATCCGTAACGGGATGCACGCCATTTATTTTCATTTATCAGCAATCTTCTGTATAAACGAAATCCGAGATTCTGCTGAATTAATTTATACAATTTTGCAACCACCGCTTGTATTAATGCTGCAATGGCAATGGTTTCATCAGCAAGCATCGGAACATCACAAATTCTAAATTCTAAAGTTGGATATTTCGGATGCGGTCTTATATCCCACCAAATCTTACTTGCATCCTTAATACAATTTGTTTTTATAAGTGTATCAACATAAGATTGAAATTCGCCATGACTCGTAAAGTAATCCGGAATACCTGTTCTGGGGAATCTATCAAATATTTTTGCTCTGTATGATTTGAATCCGGTATTTGCACCTTTCCAAAATGGAGAGTTGACTGAAAGCGCATAAATATGCGGAAGGAAATAACGAGCAGCATTCATAATGTGAACAGCTAATTCTTTGTCATCAATACCAACATGAACATGCAGACCAAAAATTAAATTTGCACGCGCAACTTGCTGCATATCGTTTACAACACCATGGTAGCGCGGGTCATCTGTTATCTCTTGATCTTCCCAGCGTGAAAAAGGATGAGTACCTGAAGCAGCTATTACCAGATTTTGCTTTGCAGCAACATCAGCCAAATTTTTCCTTAGTTTGTAAACTTCATGTCTTGCTTGATGAATATCTTCACAAACATTTGATCCGACTTCAACAACGGATTGATGCATCTCGGCTTTTACTTGTTCCTTCAATACCATTTGTCCTTCTTTCAAAATCTGCTGTATATGCGATTTTAGTTCAAATGTATTAGGATCAACTATTTGAAATTCTTCTTCGATACCGAGCGAAAATAATTTTTTATCTACCATTATATTTATTTGTTTTTTGATTTATTCGATTTTAATTTTTCATTAGCAGAAAATGAAGTCACGAAATCACCCCACGTTAAATTATTCATTCCCCTTTTATGGTTTTCGGCTCTGCGTATAGCCATATTAGCTGCGGATTCTACAACCCACTCAAAATTTTTCTCACCAACGGAATTAACATCAGCATCCGGAGCAGGATTACAGAAATCGATTGCATAAGGAACTCCATCTCTGATTGCAAATTCAACTGTATTAAAGTCATAACCAAGTGCATTATTTATCTTTAAAACGTCATCGGTAATTCTCTTAAGCATTTTCGCCTCAATAGGTTTAGGATTTTGAACATACCTTAAATGATGCGGCTGCCTCGGATCATATTGCATTATCCTAATATCTCTTCTATCGATTGAATAACATCTAAAGTAATCATTAAACTCAATTGCTTCCTGAAGCATCATAACGAGCTGACCGGTTTCATTATAGGCTTTAAAAAAATCTTCTCTATTTTCAAGCCGGTAAACATTTTTCCATCCGCCGCCGGCAAACGGCTTAAAGAATGCCGGGAAACCGATGTAATCAAAAATGGAATCCCAATCTAAAGGATAGGATAAATTTCTCATAGATAATTCATTTGTGTCATCCGGATGTGTATTTGACGGCAGTAATACTGTTTTTGGAACTGCAACTTTAATCTTTGTCGCTAATGCATTATTAAAAAATTTCTCATCGGCACTCCACCAAAAAGGATTGTTGATAACAGCAGTACCTGAAATTGCTGCATTTTTTAAGTACCCTCTATAAAATGGAATGTCTTGAGAAATCCTGTCTATGATTACATCATAATCATTACTCTCACCTTGAATCACTTTGTCAATCTGTACAAATTCGGCAGCAATACCCTTAACTTTTTTGCTATTTACACGTTCTACAAATGCACCGGGAAAAGTATTTTCCTGACCAAACAAAATTCCTATTTTTTTCATATTTAATTTCCTTCAGTTTTATAATTCAATTTTTGTAATCAGTTCAGTTTATTTTTAATCAATAATTTAAGAGGAGCTATCCGTTTAGACTGCAATATAATTAGTTTCAAATTAAAAAGTCAGTACATTGTAATTTGAAAAAAATAAAATAATAATTTAAAGCCTGCTGAAAATTTAACTCCGTTAATAAATATTAAAATCATTATAAATATTTTTGATGTAAAACGGATAATTTATAATAAAATAGTAAGGATGTTTAAATTATTTTTTTTAAGTTTTTATATAAAAAATAATAAATAAAACTTATAGGAAACAAAGATGAGTATTCTTCTTGACAAGCGAACAAAAGTTTTAGTACAGGGAATAACCGGCAGCGAAGGTTCATTTCATACACAGCAAATGTTGGAGTACGGGACGAAAGTTGTTGCCGGAGTAACACCCGGAAAAGGCGGTACAGATTTTATCGGCGTACCCGTTTTCAATACTGTTGAAGATGCGGTAAAAGCAACCGGGGCAACTGCATCGGCTATTTTTGTACCACCGCCTTTTGCTGCCGATGCAATACTGGAAGCAGCTAATTCGGGAATCAAATTAATAATTTGTATTACTGAAGGCATACCTGCCGCTGATATGGTTAAGGTTTATCATTCTATTAAAAATACAGATGTAAGATTAATTGGTCCAAACTGTCCCGGCGTTATTTCACCCGGAAAAGCAAAGGTTGGTATTATGCCAGGCTTTATTCACCGGAAAGGAAAAGTTGGCGTTGTTTCGCGCAGCGGTACTTTAACTTACGAAGCCGTTAAACAATTAAGCGATTTGAAAATCGGTCAATCAACCTGCGTAGGCATTGGCGGTGACCCTGTAATCGGTTCACAATTTATTGATATAATTAAATTGTTTAACGAAGACCCGCATACCGAAGGGATTGTTATGATTGGCGAGATAGGCGGATCTGCTGAAGAGGAAGCTGCGGCATATATTAAAAAGCATGTTGCAAAACCGGTTGTCGGATTTATCGCGGGTAGAACTGCACCTCCCGGAAGAAGAATGGGACATGCAGGCGCAATAATTTCGGGCGGCAAAGGAACTGCGGAGGAAAAAATGAAAGCGATGAAACGCGCAGGCATTCATGTAGCCGAAAGCCCTGCTGAAATTGGTTCCACTATGTTCGAGGCGTTAAAAAGTTCATCAAATAAAAAAAGTGTTAAAGTTACTGCCAAACGTGTTGCTGCAAAGAAAAAAATAACCAAAAAGAAAAAATAAATTTTTATAATTATAATTAGTAAGGAGTAAAATTGAGTAATAGAACATTTGCAATTCTTAAACCGGATTGTGTTAGAAAAAATTTAATTGGACAAGTATTAACTAATATTACCGATGTCGGTTTCAAAGTACTTGCAATGAAAATGACGAGATTAACAAAAGATTCAGCAAGCGGATTTTATGAGATTCATAAAGAGAGACCTTTTTTTAATGATTTGCTGGATTATATGACATCAGGACCATGCGTACCTTTAGCTTTGGAAAAAGATAATGCAGTGGAAGATTTTAGAAAATTAATTGGAGCTACAAATCCGGCTGAAGCTGCCGAAGGTACAATTAGAAAAATGTACGCAAAAGATATTACTGAAAATATTGTTCATGGATCAGATTCTGATGAAAATGCGGCAATTGAAATTTCACATTTCTTTTCAAGAAAAGAACTTTTAGAGAATAACGGTTTTTGATGAGACTTAAAAAATGGAATAAACTTTCTGAAAGATTATTTCATGATAACGGATTTTGGAAGTATAAAATAGATGAATTTGAAATTGAAGGATCTCAAAAAGGTGAATACCATTATGTATTCACCTTGGGTTCTTCAATGGTTATTCCCCTCTCCAATAAAAACACAATAATGCTTGTAAAACAATACCGCTATCTAAATCAAAAAGATAGTTTAGAATTTCCGTGCGGAAGTATTACTGAAGGACTTACAGAAAAAGAAAACGCCCAAAAAGAATTGCGTGAAGAAACCGGTTATTCAGCCGCTATTTTAGATTTCGTTGGCGAATTTTCTCCGTACACCGGGGTATCTAATGAAATGTGTTCGGTTTTTATTGGCAGCAATTTAGCTTATTCTCCCCTTCCTAACGATGCGACTGAAGAATTTGAATTAGTTGAATATTCCTTTGATGATATTGATAAAATGATAAGTGAGAATATAATTTGGGATGGACTAACTATTTGCGCCTGGACGATCGCAAGAAATAGGATATCTGATTTACTTAGTATTACCAAGTAAGCCTGCCATAATTTTATATCAAATTAAACCGTTAAAACGATTTAGATTGCCTCTTATGTGATATTAGTCAAAATAATGCTTTTTTATCCTAAACTAATTTCACTTCTCTACGACAATGAAGTTAGAAACTGCAAAACATTAATGGCAGTTAAATGATACAAGGATGTATTAAAACTAATTTCAAAAATCATGGAGGATTTACTCGTGAAAATATTATCATTTCTATTACTTCCGCTTTTCGCACTACTTTTAGTTTCTTGCTCACAAGAATTTAGCGATTCGTCTCCGGTTTCCCCAGAGACTGAACTAACCAAAGCATGGATTGACGAAGAAAACGATATGGCTTATGCCTATAGTTACATGCAGGGGTTCACAAATATCAGCGTAAAACAATGGTCAGTTAACAATGGTGTTATTGATGCTGACTTAAATGATTATTACTCAAATGTAAAGCAGGTATTTTGTGTAGTTGATGTAAAAGGCGGCTCGCACTTATACTTTTTAGAAAGACCTGAGGATAATTCATTAAAAATTGCATTACCTACTAAGGGTATATTTAGTGAAGTTTATGACGTTAAATTTTATGGTTATTCAACAAGTGAAGTAGCTCAAAAAGCTTTTTATAAAGGCTCAAAATATCCATACGGCTACATGCAGGAATTCACTCAGATTTCTGTGCTGGAGCACACTGTAGTGAATGAGTCTGACTTGGATATTTACTCAGCTGAATTTGGACCAATGAAAGAATTGTTTGCCGAAGTAACAAAAGATAACGGTCAAAATTGCATGGTGTTTTTACAAAGACCTGCTAACGAACATTTCGTTATTCCTAGTGTGGCAGATCAGAATTTTTCAGACGTAAAATTATTTGGTTTATACTAAGATTTATTCTCGATATACCCTCTAATATGCACTCGAGAGTCCGGCATACCCTAAAACCGGGCTCTCCTTAATTTAAATAATTATTCTTCTTTATTTGTCCTTTCAACTACAACCGCTGAACCGCTTTGACGCACCACAATTACCTCTGTTCCAGCCTCAATATATTCACCATCCGTAACTACATCAATTCTTTTTTTATTGATAATCAATGTTCCCGAAGGTCTAAGATCGGTTAGTGCTAATCCAACCTTACCAACCAATTTTTTGTATTCCGGTTTTGAAGTTATATAACCTGAACTAGAATTAATATTATCGGCTAAGATTAATTTATTCCATATTTGCGATCGCGGTAATAACCTGCTCAATAAATAAATTAAAAAGATTGAAAGTACGAATGAGCCGGCTAATTGAACCAACGCGACAGAAATTATTGACCAATCAATATATTTGAAATCTGAAAGAAGCCCTAAAAACAAACCGGCAACAATTAGGATAATTCCGCTGACACCAAAAACTCCAAATCCGGGAACAACAAAAATTTCAACTAATAATAGTGCAACTCCGGCAATGAATAATAGAATTTCAATGACCGATGCCAATTCTAAAATATAACTCGTACCAAAAAATAAAGTTAATGCAATTATCGACGCAGTTCCCGGCAAACCCCATCCGGGAGATTTTATTTCAGTAAACATTCCAACAAGCCCTATCATAATAAGAAGTGAGGAGATAATCGGATTATTTAAAAATCTTACAACACTTTCTCCCCAATTCTCCTCTAATTCAATAACATCGGCATCAGATAAGCCGTAAGCTATTAATAATTCATCAATACTGCTTAATACAGTATCTGCCATTCCGTATTTTAACGCCTCTTCCGAAGTAAGGGTTAAAAGTTGAGTAGAGTCAACAAGTCCTTCAATCACAACGCGCTCATCAACCATTGCTTCCGCAATATCAGTTCTTCTACCGGTTTTTTCAGCGGTTGCTCTAAATTCAGACCGCATGTAAGATTGAGCTTTTTCCGCCTGCTTTGCACCTGTTTGATCAACAACAGTTGAAGCGCCCATTGATGCTCCCGGAACCATAACAATTTTTTCGCATGATAATGAGATTAGCGCGCCTGCCGAAATTGCACGCTTATTTACAAGAGCAATAGTCATTACTTTGCTGTCTAAAATAGCATCTTTAATTTGTGTAGCTGCATCAACTCTTCCGCCGAATGTATTTATTCTAAAGATAACCGCTTCGGCAAGGTTAGTTTCTGCGTTTTGGATAACTCTTTTAATAAAGGGAGCAAGTCCAAGATCAATTGTTCCTTCAATATCTGCCGTGTAAACTTTTGATTGTGAAAATAATTCACCAAATGTTAAAAGAAGAAATGTTAATACTAATATTAGCTTTTTCAATTTTATTTCTCCGTTAAAATATTTTTATTTTACCTAAAAGTATAATTAAGAATTTTATAAACAAGTTTAGCAGAATTAAAATTAGATGATTCATCAAGTTTTGAAGGAGCAAGTTCAACAACATCAAAACCTACAATATTTTTTTCTTTACCAATTTGCTTAATTAATAACATAGTTTCATCCCAAAACAAGCCGCCAGGTTCGGGGGTTCCGGTTGCTCTAATTACCGAGGGGTCAAGTCCGTCAACATCAAAGGTGATATAAACATTCTCTTTCAATTTGTTGGTTACTTTCCTTTGCCAGTTAGTACCATGCTTACCGGTTTTAATATCACGTGCATAAAAAGTATCAATTTTATTTTTCTTTATAAACTCCGCTTCTTCAATACATTGTGCACGTATGCCCACTTGTACGATATCCTTAGTAAACTCTGCCACCCGCGCCATAACACTTGCATGCGAAAGCTTTGAACCTTCATAGGAATTTCTTAAATCTGAATGAGCATCAATTTGCAGAATCGATAGATTATCAAATTTATTAAAATGCGCTTTTATTGGAGCACTGCTGATTGAATGTTCTCCGCCGAGTGTTACGACAAACTTTTTATCTTCTAAAAGTATTTTAACATTTGCATAAATTTTTTCTAAAGCTTTGGCATGACTAAGTTTACTAAAATTTAAGGCAGTTAAAGTACAAATTCCCTTTTCAAAACAAAGTTCTTTATCCAACTCTTCATCATAAAACTCAACAAAATGAGAGGCTTTAATAATCTCTTTTGGTCCCGCTTTAGTTCCTTTTCCGTAGCTCACCGTTTTTTCTAATGGGGCTTGCAGTATTGCAATATCGGAACTTTTATACCCGGAATATTTTGCAGGTAAAGCAAGAAAATTATGATTTTTATTTAATACTCTCATTTTATTTTTTTTTAGTATGCTTTAAAATTCTAACTGTAATATAAAAAAAAGAGACTATTGCAGTCTCTTTAATTGTAATGTTAAAAATATATTTTATCAAATATTTTATTTCTCAGCATCTTTGGGCTGATTAACTGAGGCAATTGCGGAACGATCAAATTTTAATTTTATATTATTGCCTACATCAAGCAGACATGTCTTTTCATCAATACCTGCAATTGTTGCATGTATTCCGCTGCTTGTAATAACCTTATCGCCTTTGGTAAGATTTGATAATAGTTTATCACGTTCTTTAGCTCTTTTTTGCTGGGGACGAATAATCATAAAATAAAAAATTGCAAAAATTGCTCCGAACATAATTAGAGTGCTTTCCCAGCCTCCGCCGCCTTCACCTTGTGGTGCCATTGCTAATAAATAATTCAATTAAACCTCCATAATTGATTTTATATTTTTCGATATTTTCTTAATTATTTTTTTCTTCCACTCAAGATAAGAATCTTCTAAGATATTTTTGCGTGCTTCTTTAACTAAACTTAAATAAAATGATAAATTATGAATTGTACCTAATTCCAGCGCTAAGATTTCCTTTGCCGTATATAGATGCCTAAGATAAGCACGTGAATAATTTTTACAAGTGTAGCATTCGCAATTGGGGTCTAAGCTGCTGAAGTCATTTTTATATATGGCATTTTTAATTGTAACAACACCCTCGGATGTGAAGAGGTAAGCATTACGCGCATTTCGTGTAGGCATTACGCAATCAAACATATCAATTCCTCTTTCGATATTTTCGAGTATGTTTTCAGGTCTGCCAACTCCCATCAAATAGCGCGGTTTATTTTCGGGCATAAAATCGGTTGTAAAATTAACCATATCGTACATGGTTTCTGCCGGTTCCCCTACTGCCAAGCCGCCTATTGCATATCCATTAAAATCTAATGCCGCTAAATCTAATGCAGATTTTTCGCGTAAATCTTTATAAACACTACCTTGAATTATGCCGAATAAATTTTGATCATGTCCGTAAAGTGGTTTTGATCTATCAAAAGCTTCTCTGTTTAAAATTGCCCATCGTGATGTAAGCTCTTGAGACTTTTTGGCATAATCATATTCACAGGGATAAGGAGTGCATTCATCAAGTACCATCATTATATCGGAGCCGATTGATCTTTGAATTCCGATTACTTTTTCAGGAGTAAAAAAATGTTTATCGCCATTTAAGTGAGATTTAAATTCAACACCGTCATGTTTTATTTTTCTCAACTCTGTTAAGCTGTAAATTTGAAATCCGCCGCTGTCGGTTAATATAGGATTATCCCAATTAATTAAATTATGCAGCCCGCCCGCTTCTTCTAAAATTCCGGTTCCGGGTCGCAAATACAAATGGTAGGTGTTCGATAGAATAATTTGTGCTTTTATTTCATCTGTTAAATGCTTTTGAGTAACGGCTTTTACAGTACCTTGTGTACCAACAGGCATAAACATTGGGGTTTCAATAGTACCGTGGTCCGTAACTATTTTTCCTGCTCTTGCCTTACTGTTTTTCTCTTTATGCTTTAGTTCAAATTGTAGCAATGTTTAAGTTGTTTTTTTTAAGGAAATAAAAATAAGTTTAATTTAACTTTAGTGCCATAACAATTAGTTTCAATAAAATTTATCAATCGTTAATAAACCTATCGGCAATTGATTTATCGGGTATTGGGCAGCTATCTTTTTTACCGAATATTTTATATCTGTATTTGGCTATCAGATCATAAATAAAATCTGCAGCACTTTTAGGAAATATTTTAAAGATTAATAATATTTTCCAGGGAGGTGTAAGCTCTTTAATTATTTCAAATGCTGCTTCAGATTTAACATAAATATTTTTGTTCTTTATCAGAATAACAGAATTAGGCTGATCAGAAATACTATAATTACCCAATTGTTTTTCAGCATAGCTCGATTGAAGACTTGCAAATTTAAATACACAATGTTTATCCCGCTTAATAATAAACCTTACAGCACCATTGCAAAGATTACACACACCATCAAAAAGGATAACATGTTTATTCATAAGCTTATTGAGGATTATTTAATTTTGTTCAGCCTGCAGCTCTGCTAGTTTTGCTGTGTCAACCACAACTTTTACAAGGTCGATCTTTTTCTTATCGGCACGGAGTATTAATATTTTGAAATGATCAATTTTATACGAATCCCCTTTTTCTGGAATATTACCTGTTGAGTGAGTAATATAGCCGGCTAAAGTTTCATAATCTCCATCGGGAAAATGAAGATCGAATTCTTCATTTATAAAATCAACTTCTACCTTGCCGCTGATTATATAAGTATCGTTACTTGTTTTTTTACAAATATCATCTTCAACATCAAATTCATCTCGTATTTCTCCAACTATCTCTTCAAGTATATCTTCAATTGTAACTATGCCTTCAGTTCCGCCGAATTCATCAACAACAATTGCAGTCGATAAACTTTTTTCTAAAAGTTCGTTCAATGTTTCCAGCGTTTTTTTTGTTTCGGGTACAAATATTGTTTCCCGCATAACTGATTTTACATCTTCGGGATTTTTGAACATATCATGTGCAATTATCATCCCTTTAATATTATCTATATTTTCTTCAAAAACCGGAAGCTTGGAATAACCGGATGTAATAAAGGTGTTCAGCACTTCACCAATTGGACTATTAATCTCAACTCCAACAATATCAGTTCTTGGTGTCATAGCTTCGTAAACTTTTTGTTCGCCAAGTTCAATAACTTTGCTTATAACATCCGATTCCTTTAATTCCACAGAACCGGCGAGTGAACTTTCTGCTAATAATGATTGAATGTCATCTTTGTCAACGGAAACGGCAAATGATGTATCTGTCTGCTGGGTACTTACAGTTAATACCGATGATATTTTTGCTGTAATTTTAATAACGGGGTAAAGTATAATTGATACTGCTCTAACAGGTATTGCAACAATATTTGCAAGTGTATCGGGAATTTCGCGAGCAATATATTTTGGAATTAGTTCGCCGATAAATAAAAGCAGCAGGGTTGAAACTAATAAAATTTCAGCATCATTCATTCCATATACTTTAGATAGAAATATTGTGACTAGTGAGGCAAAAGCAATATTAATTATATTGTTTGAAATTAATATTGTACTGAAAAATATTTGAGGATGATTAATAAAATAGAGTATATTTTTTGAAGCTAAATGATTTTTACGAGCACGTATTTCAACCTTAATTTTATTTGCTAAAACATAAGCAAGTTCCGATGAAGAAAAAAAACCGCTTGCGAGAAGCAGCAGCAGTAAACCTATTAATTCCCAATACATAATTATCAGTAAACCTTTTCTACTTTCTGATTATAAATATTGTATTCAAATAATTCATCATCCTCTTCAAAAATGATTCTAATGTCAACGGGGTTATCTATTTTATATTCAGGATTTATTGATAAACCGCGTATTGTGGAAAAGACAAAACTCTTTCCTTCTTCAGTAATTGCATTTTCATCAAGTTTAACTTTTGGTCTAATGCTGAATAATTGTTTATTATTTTGAAATATTCTAACAGCTTTTAATTTTAAAAACTTCAAATCATATTTGTATGAATCAGAAACATTTAAGTTGCCCGATATTTGAAAACGATTAGGACCGCCCGGCATTAAATCAACCCAGCAGTACATTTCGTGAATATTGACTTTTAAATCAGGTACAATTATTTCTTCATCAATCACAGTTTTAACTTCTTCTTTCTTTACTGTTTCCTCGCTGCCGCCGCAGTTAAATAAAAATAGTATAAACATCATTGTTATAATTGCCGCTGCAAAATTTTTAATTTTAATCATCATTTTCCCAAATAAATTATAATATAAACTGATACGCTGTATAAAATTAGATTTGCTATCATCGGAATATCGGTAAGCATCACTTCGGTTGGGTTTTCCCCTTTGTTTTTTTTGAACACCAAATACATATACCTAAAAATTCCGAATACAACAAAGATTGATGAATATACTAAATTTTCAGTATTAAAATATTCAACTGTTTTTTCAGCAACTGTATAAATGGCATAACACAAAATAACACACGCTGCCGTTATCGCCGAAATCTGATCGATAAACGTTAAGTTATACTCCCCTAACACCTTTCTGGTTTCGTGCTCTGAAATAAGAACTAATTCCGATCTCCTTTTCATAACGGCAAGAAATACCGAAATAAACAAAGTAGTAAGAATTAACCAGCTTGAAATATAAATGTTTACTATTAAAGCTCCGCCGATTACACGTAACAAAAATCCTGATGATATACACGCCAGATCAACTATAACAACTTCTTTTAAGTATAGTGTGTAAAAAATATTTATAACAACATAAGCCGAAATAATAATTATGAATTCAGTATTCACAAAAAATGCAAATACCGAAACTATTATAATCAGCAAAACAATAATTGCTGCTGCTTCAATTTTTGAAACTGCCCCGCTTGCTATGGGACGAAACTTTTTTTTAGGATGCTTTCTATCCGCCTCTGCATCAAATAAATCGTTAAAAACATAAACCATGCTTGATGCAAAAGAAAAAGTTATAAATCCAATAAAAACTTGTAAAAGGTATTCTTGATCCAATAGATGTTTGGAAAAAATAAGAGGAACAAAAACAAAAACATTTTTAATCCAATGAGGAATGCGTAAAAGTTTAAAATAATTTTTAATCATCAGAAAACAGCAGTTTCTTCATAAACTCCGAAAGGCTCTTTTAATACATTAACCATTTCGCCAAGAGTAACATAATTTTCAGCAGCCTCAATAAATACCGGCATTAAATTTTTACCATCAATAGCTGCTTGGTGTATATCACGCAGCGATTTTTCAACTTGATCATTATTTCTGCTCTGCTTCAGTTCATTTAACCGTTTCGCTTGTTTCTGTTCTACCTCCGGCGATATGGTTAAAATAGGAATTTCAATATCAGATTCATCTTCAACAAATTCATTAACGCCTACAACAAATTTATCTTTACGTTCCAATTCTTTTTGATAGCGATAAGCAGCGTCGGAAATTTCCTTTTGAAAATACCCGGCTTCAATTGCAGGAATAACTCCCCCAATTGAATCAATCTCGTCAAATATCTTATTCGCTTCTTCTTCCATTTGGTCTGTTAGCGATTCTACATAATAGCTGCCGCCTAAAGGATCAACAGTATTAATAACACCGGTTTCATAGGCTAACACCTGTTGTGTTCGGAGAGCAATTTTAACTGATTTTTCGCTCGGCAATGCAAGCGTTTCATCCATAGAATTTGTGTGTAAAGATTGAGTTCCGCCCAATACACCAGCCATTGCCTGAAAAGCGGTACGAACAATATTATTTTCCGGCTGCTGTGCCGTTAATGTGCAGCCCGCAGTTTGTGTATGAAAACGAAGCCACATTGATCTTTGATTTTTCGCTCCATACTTCTCTTTCATCCGTTTAGCAAATATTCTTCTTGCGGCTCGGTATTTTGCAATCTCTTCAAAAAAATCTAAATGAGAATTAAAGAAATATGAAATTCTCGGTGCAAAACTATCAATATCCAAACCTCGTTCAATACAATCTTCAATGTATGCAAATCCATCTGCTAAAGTATATGCTAACTCCTGAACCGCAGTTGAACCGGCTTCCCTTATATGGTATCCGCTGACGGAAATCGGGTTCCACAGCGGAACTTCATTCATGCAGTATTCAACCATGTCGGTAATTATCCGCATAGAAGGACGCGGCGGATAAATAAATTCCTTTTGGGCAATGTATTCTTTTAAGATGTCATTCTGCAAAGTACCGCGCAGCTTATCGAAACCAATACCTTGTTTTTTTGCAACTGCTAAATAGTATGCAAAAATCATTGCAGCGGGCGAGTTGATTGTCATTGATGTTGAAACTTTATCGAGAGGAATTTTATCGAAGAGTATTTCCATATCTTTAAGCGACGAAATCGATACTCCGCAAATGCCTACTTCACCTGCGCTTAATTCATCGTCAGCATCGTAGCCCATCAGCGTAGGCAGATCGAATGCGACTGATAAACCTGTTTGTCCGTGATCGAGTAAATACTTAAAGCGTTCGTTGGTATCTTCAGGAGTTCCGAAACCTGCGAACTGACGCATTGTCCAGATCTTTCCGCGATACCCATTGGCATGTATTCCCCTTGTGTAAGGATACTGACCGGGGAATGATATATTGTTCATAAAACTTGAATCATCAACATCATCCGGTGTATAAAGTACTTTAATATCATTACCGGAAACCGAGGTAAATTTCATGCCGCTGGTTTTTGAATTTGCTGCGGTTTCAAAATATTGTTCAAACGCTTTTTTATACTCTTCTGAATTCATAGACTATCTTTCATTTTGTTTTTGATTTAACAAGTATAATATAAATAATTAAGTTCTTTCAAATCTTCTGTCAAGTTCCAACAAAGGTATTTTAACCACTATTGGTCTGCCATGCGGACAAACATACGGCATAGAAGTAGCAAACAACTGATCCACAAGCAGACGCATTTCCTGTTCGTTAAGTTTATCGCCTGCTTTAATTGCTGCTTTACACGAATACGATTTTGCGATATTATCCTGTACTTCTAATTTTTTTTCTAATTGATTTTTACGGTACTCATCAATTATTTCGTGAATCGTATTAACCTCGGTACCAATTTTAACATCCGAAGGAACACCGGTAATTTTAATAGTGTTCTTTTCTAAAAATTTTATTTCAAAACCAAGTTTGTTAAGATGAGGCTCAATCTCTTTTAAAATTTCATAATCGCCCAAATCAACTTTAACAGTATGCGAAAATAATAACTGCTGCGAAAACGGCATATCGGCTTCAAGTGCTTTCAATGCTTTTTCATAAAGAATTCTCTCATGCGCCACGTGAGAATCAATAATCATCAATCCGCTTTTAATTTGTGTTAAAATATATTTTTTATGAAGTAAAACAATAAATGCCGATTCCAGCTTTTCGCCGCTTTGTGCGGTTATATCAGCATTCCGCTCGTGGTAAACCTCTTTAGGGATTTCTTCAAAAGGATTGGATACGGGGCTGGCAGGCGAATTCTTTTTTATCTCTTCATTAAGTGTTGAAAAGAGCATTTCAATATCATCGGAGTTATAAATTCCTTCATCAGATTTGTAGCTCCTCCCAAACGAAGGTCTATCTGAAAAATCATCTTTATTAGACCTGCTGAATTTTTGGATATTTAATTTTTCTCTTTCAACATTTCGTTCATTAAAACTCATAGTAGGCACCAGGTCATAAGTACCAAGCCCCTTTTTAACAACCGCATGAATCAGTGAGTAGATTGTCTTTTCATCTTCAAACTTTACTTCAAGTTTTGTTGGGTGTACATTTACATCAACTTTGGATGGGTTAAGCGTAAGATAAATAAGATAAAACGGATACTGACCTTTTTCTAAAACATTTTCGTAAGCGGAGTAAACAGCGTGACTAATTACCTTACTCTGCACATATCTGCCATTAATAAATAAATATTGATCTGCCCTTGACTTGCTTAAGAAGGTAGGTTTTGCAGCATAACCGGTTACACTGATAAAATTTGTTTCTTCTTTCAATTCAACTACAGCATCTAAAATATTATCGGCAATTACAGCTTGAACCCTCTCCTCTCTTGTGGCAGCGGGAAAATCATATATTAAATTATCATCATTAAAAAGTTTAAATGAAGTTTCATTTTGACTGAGAGAAATCCGCTTGAATGTTTCAACAATGTGTTTCAGTTCGGTTGCATTCGACTTCAAAAAATTTCTGCGTGCGGGTGTGTTGTAAAATAAATTTTTTACTGCAACCGAAGTCCCTTTCGGAAAAGAACCTTTTTCTTTTACAATTGTTAATCTATCATCATTTTTAATTGAGGTACCAATTTCCTCATCACGCTGCTCTGTATTAATTTCAAACTGACTTACTGAAGCAATAGAACTCAGTGCCTCGCCTCTAAATCCGAATGTACTGATTGCATCCAAATCCTTGTAATCAATTATTTTACTGGTAGCATGCCGGTGAATACAAATCTCAACATCTTCCTCCGACATGCCAATTCCATCATCAACAACTTGAATGAGTGATTTACCTGCTCTTTTAATATAAACTTCAACAATCGATGCTTCTGCATCAAGTGCATTTTCCATTAATTCCTTAACTACAGATTCGGGTCTTTGTACAACTTCGCCGGCGGCTATTTTATTTGTTGTATTCTCCGGCAGTATTTTGATCTTCTGATGTGTCATTATTCTCTTGTTAGGTAAATATTATTAGGTAAGTAAAATAAATAAATAAATCGTTAAAGTTAAATTCTGGTATAGGTATTAACTTCAAATTCATCATATTTTTTTCTATCGGTTATTTCCCAAATACTTTCATCAATTTCAGGAAAAAAAGCATCGCCCTCAGCATTCATATTCACTCGTGATATTATCATTTCATCGGCGTAGTCCATTCCAATTTTATATATTTCGCCTCCGCCGATAATAAAAACTTTATTAGTATTAAGTTCTTCGGCAAATTTCAAAGCATCATCAAAGTTCGGAAAAAGTTTTACTTGTTCATAATCTACCTTATAGTTTTTATTGCGTGTTATAACCAAATGCTCTCTGCCCGGCAGCGGTTTGCCGAATGACTCATAAGTTTTTCTGCCCATTATCAGCGGGTATCCGAGAGTTGTATTTTTAAAATGTCTAAAATCTTCGGGTAATTTCCATGGTAGTTCACCCTTAATTCCAATTACATCATTTAACGAAACTGCAGCTATAATTATTTTTTTCAATTTGTCTTCTATTTTTTACTTAAACTTACTTCAATTGATGAACTTCCGTTCGCTTGAACGATTTTAACTATTGTGGTATCCGCATAACCATCTAATTTTAAGGTAACAGGATAACTACCGGGATCAAGATTCACAAAAACATAAGGCGTCTTTTTGTCAGTGTTCTCATTATGGAGAAATATTAAAGCTCCTTCCGGCTGGGAATCGACACTTATGCTGCCTACAAATTTATTTTCGTTTTCAAATTCAACTATATCTTCTCTGCATGAAACTATTACAAAGAATAAAAAAAGTACTGTAAACCTGGCTATTTTCATTGTATTTTTTCATCCCCAATATTTTTAGTAGAAAACTACAAGATATCTTAAAATAATCAAGTTAATACTTTTGGACTAAAATTATTTAAACAGCGACTTCAAATTTTAGTTTTCCATGACTTTTATAATCGATTAATTCAAAGTCATCAAATGTCAAATCATCGATTGGTCTATCAGCGATTTTCAATTTGGGTAATTCTAAAGGTTCTCTTTTAATCTGTTCTTTAATTACATCTACGTGATCATACTTATACAAATCCGTTCCTTTATCGGCGATGTAAATATGAGCATCGACAATTGTATGAGCGAGGTAACCTAATTGCAGATTTGTTTCCCGGGCAATAATTTGCGTGAGTAAGGAATAAGCTGCAAGATTAAAAGGAATACCAAGCGCAATATCGCCGGAGCGCTGGGTTAAATGACAGTTTAATTTGCCGTCGTTTACATTAAATGTATAAGTGTAATGGCACGGAGGCAGCTTGCTGTGTATTGCATTACCGGGCTCCCAAGCCGAGACTACTAATCTGCGGCTATTAGGATTTTTGCGTATCTCATTAATAACATACGCTATTTGGTCAATCTCTTTAACTTTCCAATTCCCATCCGCATCTTTTTGAGCGCTCGGGAAATGCCGCCAATAGTAACCATAAGCTGTTTCTAAATTTCCCTCTTCATCTGCCCATGCATCCCAAATTTTTGTATGCTTGCGTAAATTTCTTATATGATTTTCACCGGATAAATACCACAGCACCTCATACAGTAAGGAATTCCAATACATTTTTTTTGTAGTCAAAAGAGGAAAACCTTTGCTCAGGTCAACTTTATAAAATGCTCCGAAGTATGAAAGTGTATCAATCCCGGTTCTTGATTTTTTTCTTACACCTTCATCTAAAACTAATTTAACTAAATCTAAATACTGCTTCATAAAACCTATCTTCTAATTTTTGTTTAATATTTTTATTATTTCTTTTACTCCCAGCTCAACTCCTAATTCAATATTGTTTAGTGATTCTTCTTTCGACTTAAAATATTTAACCAGTTCAACAATATTGATTTCCGGAAGCTTTGATTTATCAACATCAGCGATGCCGCATAACACGAATCGTTTTGAACCGGATCCCTTAAATTCATCAAGCACTATCATTGCACCTTTTGACAACAATGATTGATTATCGAACTTACCTTCTCCGGTAATTACGATGTCGAATTTATATTTTTCATTATTAATACCCAAATCATTTTGAATAAATTGCGTAGCAGTTTTTGTTTTCGCATCAAAAAATATTTGTAATCCGGCTGCTAATCCCCCTCCTGCACCCGATAGAGATTCCATTTTTTCATCATTTATATTCAACTTTGATAAAATATTTTCAAATCCTTTTTCCGCAATCTTCAATTCATTTTTTTTCAATCCTTTTTGAAAACCAAATGTCTTTACTGCGCCATTTACACCAAGCAACGGATTTTCAACATCTAATATTAATTCAAGATTAAAAGGCAAATTGGGCTTTTGCCAAATTATTTTTTCTGTCATACTAAAATTATGAGGCAAAACATTTAGCGTGCTCCCATTTTTATCAAGCAATTCCAAACCAAAAATTTCGCATACGCCAAGTCCCAGATCACTTGTACCCGTTCCGCCTACTCCTATAACTACTTTCTCAATATCCAGTTTTATACTGTTGCATTGCCCGGCTAAATGTTTTAACAATTCCCCTATTCCAATTGAAGAAAGCTTCATCGGATTTCTTTTATCAGCGGGAATTAAATTTAATCCTAAAATAAGTGCCGATTCAACATACACAGTTTTTGAATTTAGACCATATCCAAAGGGACAATTAATATTTGTTTCCAAATAAGGTGCAGTCAGGTTTATTGAATGAGTGGTTAGATTAAATTTTTTAACGCAGACTTCTAAAAATCCATCACCCCCATCGGAAATTGGGATAATTGTAAAAGAGAAATTCTTCTTTATTTTTTCAGGTAAAATTTTATTAAAGGAGGTAAAAATAAGATTAGAAATAATTACTGAAGTTGAACTTTCCTTAAAACTATTGGGTGCTATTAATACATTTACCATTTTTTAAATATTTTTATCCAACAGCAAATTAAACATTTTAACCAGCTCATTTTTGGAGCGCTTCAAATCTTGCGAAATAACTTTTACTTCGCCTAATGCAGGCATAAAATTAGTGTCTCCATTCCATCTCGGCAGCACATGAAAATGTATATGTTCATCGATACCAGCCCCGGCAGCTTTACCTAAATTTGCCCCAATATTAAATCCATGCGGTTTCATTATTTTCCGCTGAGCAGTAATTGTTAATTTTATTAAATCATTTACCTCAGCTAGTTCTTCTGAAGTTAATTCAATATAATCTGCTACATGTCTTTTGGGAACAACCATCAAATGACCATTATTGTAAGGATAAAGATTCAAAATTATAAATACCTTTTTACCTTCAAAAACTTTAAGATTATCATCCGACACTACATCAGCATCAACAGCAGCGCAGAAGATACATGATTTATCATCTTCATTTTTCGACTTAAAAGATTCAATATAATGTGAACGCCAGGGCGACCAAAGCTTTTCCATTTAGACCTCTATAAATAAAAAAGGCGGAAGAAACTTCCGCCCTAAAAAATAGTTAAATACTTCTATTCTTCTTCTTTCGATTTATTGTATTCATCAATAACCTTTTCTTCAACTTCTTTCGGTACAGTTTCATAATGGGAAAAAGATCGAGCATGAACGCCTCTGCCGGAAGTTAAACTTCGTAGGTGAGTTGAATACTTGTACAACTCGGCGAGAGGAACTTTAGCTTTAATTATCTGGAAGGGTCCTTCAGAATCCATCCCTGATATTTTACCTCTTCTACTTGAAATATCACCCATAACATCGCCCATAAATTCCTCCGGAACCTTTACGGTAACATCATAAATAGGTTCAAGTAATACAGGCTTTGAAGAGAGGAAACCTTTTTTAAATGCTTGAGAAGCAGCAATTTTAAAAGAGATTTCATCCGAGTCAACATTATGAAATGTTCCGTCAAAAAGAGTAACTTTTATATCAATTACTGTGCTGCCTGTTAAAATTCCTTTCGACATAATTTCAGTTAGTCCCTTTTCAACAGCAGGAATAAATCTGCCCGGCACAACTCCGCCTACGATTGCATTTACGAATTCAAACCCCGTGCCTCTTGGCTGAGGTTCCAATTTTAAATGAACATGTCCGTATTGACCTCTACCGCCTGATTGTTTTTTATGCTTATATTCTGAATCTTCACATACGGCTCGAATAGTTTCTCTGTAAGGTATTCTTGGTTCAATTAGATCAACTTCAACTCCGTATCTATCTACTAAAAGTTTTGTAGCCAATGATAATTGAAGTTCACCTTGACCCGAAATAATTGTTTGCGAAAGTTCCGGATCGAACCTGACGGATAATGTAGGATCTTCTTCATGTACTATATGTAACCCTGAAGATATTTTATCTTCATCACCCTTCGACTTCGGTCTAATAGCAGCTCTGATTACAGACTCAGGAAATTCAATCGGATTAAGTATAATTCCTGAACCCTTTGCTGCTAAAGTATTTCCTGTGTGTGTATCTTTCAGTTTAACAACAGCGCCTATATCACCGGCAGAAATTTTTGTCATTTCCTTTCTATTTTTTCCATTAAGAATAAATAGCTGACTTAGTCTTTCTGTTTTATCTAATGTTGTATTTTCTAAATCAAGCCCGGCATGAACTGAACCGGAAAATACTTTAAATATTGAAAGTTCACCAACATGCGGTTCAGATAGAGATTTGAATACTAAAAATGTTGGCTCGCCGTTTGGGTCGCATTTAACTTCAAAGTCTTCACCATTCTTTTTTGCATTGTTGCCGGTTCTATCAGCCGGTGACGGGAAATATTCCGAGGCAAAATCTAAAAAGTTTGTTATGCCTACTGCTTTAGAAGCTGATGCTGCAAATACCGGAATTAATGAACCGTTAAGGATAGCAGATTTTAAACCTTTTTTTAGGTCTTCATCGTTAAGAGTTCCCTCTTCAAAAAACTTTTCCATAATCTCTTCGTCAGATTCTGCAACTTTTTCAATAAGCTGTGTTCTTAGTTCTTCTGCTTTGTCTTTAAGGTCAGCAGGAATATCTTCTACTGTTTCTTTTTTCGATGAAGGATCACCGAATGTAACTGCTTTCATTTTAATAAGGTCAACCACACTATTAAAATTTACTCCTTCAGCAGTAGGAAAAGTAATTACAGTTGCATCCTGGCTTAATCTATCCTTTGCCATCTCAACCGTTTCATCAAATTTTGAATGTTCGTTATCAACTTTATTTACAATAATTGCCGCAGGTGAGTTATTTTTTTGAACATATTCCCATGTTGTTTCGGTACCTACTTCAACACCTTCGGCACCTTTAATTATTGATACTGCGGTATCTGCAACGTGTAAACTGCTTACTACCTGTCCAATAAAATCGGAGTAACCCGGTGTATCGATAAAATTAATTTTAGTATTATTCCATTCAGCATGTAACGGCGTGGCAGAAATAGTTATCTTTCTTTCAATTTCATTTTTGTTAAAATCTGATGTTGTATTTCCTTCATCTACACTGCCGATTCTGTTTACCTCACCGGCTCGGAATAATATGTTTTCAGCCAATGAGGTTTTACCGCTGCCGCCGTGACCAATAAATGCAATGTTTCTTATTGCATCCGGATTATACTCTTTCAATTGTCCTCCATAATCTAAATTATCTTAATCGTAAATTTATTTTTGTGAAAAATTTTCCCAGAAAACGGTTACACCTTTTTTAATTGCCGTCAAATTTCTAAACAGTTCCTGAAATCTATTTTCAGGTTTATTTCTAGAACTGAAATCTTTCAACTTTACTATTTTATCTTTTGCCGACGCAAATTGTGTTTCAATTAATTCAATATAATTTTCAGCTTTTGCAGTTATCTCATCTGCACGCTTTGTCACCGAACTAATACTATCGAGAAGAGGATATACCTTTTCCTTCAATGAATTCACTTCACTTTCAAGAGAATCCAAAGTACTGTTTAATTTTTTAAGCGATGCGAAAATATATAAGCATAGAAAAATAACTACTATGATTAGAATTATGAGCAGAATATCTATTATACTCATAAATATTATGAATCCTTTTTAGAATCAGTTTTTTCTGATTTATAGGTATCAACACCTGCTTTTATTGCTGATTTAATTTTGTTTTTTTCGCCATCAAATTTTGTTTTACCTGATTCAACAACAACACCGGTTTTATCTTTTGCATCAGCAAGAATTTTTTCTGCTTCGTCAATTAAATTATCAACCTTAGTTTTTGTTTCTTCTATAAGTTTTTCTGACTTTTTCTTGCCGTCATTTATCAGCGCGTTAGCTTTATCTTTAGCCTGCTCTATATAACTTTCAGCATCTTCTCTAAAATCATCAGACCTTTCTTTTATATCAGATCTGAATTCTTTTCCGCTTTTAGGTGCGTACAGCAGCGCTACTATTGATCCTACTACAGTACCTGTTAGGAAACCTATTATTAAGCCTTTTCCAACTCCACTTTCATCAGACATATTTTCCTCCATTTGTTTAATTTGTAAGATTCTAAAATAACAAGCATGCCTTATAAAATCAAGATATATAAGTCTACAGATGTACAATTTTAGATTATTTTAAGGATTTTTTAACAGATAATTAAATGAATCTGTTTACCCTTTACATGATATAAAATGAAATTCTTAAAAAAGATTCAAGGCTTTTTTTCAAAATTAATTTTGCCGAACTCTTTCTGATAAAAATAAAGACTAATAATTCCCACTAAAAGTGCAAACCAAAGTGTAACAGTTCTAATAATAAATGTTGAAGCAACTGCAACGCTCGAGGCAACTCCCCCACTAACTAGAAGAAAAGTTAGTGAACCCTCAGTTACTCCTAATCCCGCCGGAAGCATAGTTATAGAACCTGCTATTGTAGAAAAAGCGTAGATGAATGTTGACCAGAGAATTGTAACGTCAAGATTAAAATTTATAAGTATTAGATAGAAACCGAAACATTCAAAAAACCAAGAAACCAAACTTACAAATATCATTGAAGTGAGCGGTTTTAGTTTCAGAAGTTCGTAAGAGGTATTGTATGATTCGTGAAGTTTTTCGATGTACTTACTTAAAAATTTAATTTTTGATAAAACACCGATTAATCCAAGCGAAGCTTTTTTATTGCTAATTACAAGAACTAATCCTAAGAAAAATATTCCGGTTCCAATAACAATTATCTTACCATAATCAAAAACATAGGCACCAATTATTGCTAGTAAAATCAAAGAGATGAAATCGGTAATTCTTTCAACAATAACAATCGGAGCAGTCTTGCTTATGGAATCACCCGTGATTTTTTTTACCATATATGATTTTACTAACTCTCCCATTTTACCCGGAGTGATACTCATAACTAAGCCTGACATAAATATTGAATATGAAGCTTTCAGCGTGAGTTTCACTTTAATAACATTTAGGTAACAGTGCCATTTTATAAATCTTGTAACAAAATTGAGGTATGTCAGTAATAGTAGTAAAGGTAGATAAATCCATTTAAATTTTTCAAAGGCTTTTATAACTAATTCATAATCAGCATATAGGGTTAGTACAAGATATATAATTGCGGCGGCGGCAATTATAATAATCATATTTTTTTTTAACTTACTGAACAATTAAATTACTTCCTGCAGTGATTGATAAACTTTAGACAATGGAAGACCCACAACATTGTAGTAGCAGCCGTTTATTTTTTCTATAAATACTGAACCGTAATCATCCTGAATTCCGTAGGCTCCGGCTTTATCCATCGGACTTCCCCGGTCAACATAATCTTTAATTTCTTTTTTACTTAATTCCCTAAACTTAACTTTAGTCTTGGCGTAATCAGTTACTTGTTTTGCTGAGACCAAGTTTTTTATTGAGTATCCGGTATAAACAAGATGAGAATTTCCGCTTAGCCTGGATAAAATTTCAACTGCATTTTTTTTTGAAACAGGTTTACCGATAATTTCGTTATCTAACACAACAATTGTATCGGCGGTAATAATAATAGCATCATTAATACTTTTTTCAGCTTGCTTAAGCTTTTCGTTAGCCAATCTTTTAACTGTTTTAATGGGATGTTCGGCATCAAAAACTTCTTCTGCTAAATCAACAGAAAATGTTTTAAAATTTAACTTTATACTTTTTAATAATTTTCTTCGGCGGGGTGATTTGGATGCAAGATATATTGGAAGTTTTGTATTAACCATATAAAGAAAAATGCAAAATTATTTACGGATGTTTTGGTGTATAATTAGGTGAGTGCAGCAAAATAAAATACTATCTAAATAATGCTTTGATACTTCCCCAGGTTCTTTTAACGTCAGATACGCGATGATCAACCGAAATTACTTTTGAAAAAGATTCAGTTCCATCAACATCAACTATTTTAATTTGATAAACATAAAAAGCATCATTGGCTTTATATGCGCTTTCATCTACAAATTCATAAAAGGAGTTGCTGCCTTCGGGTTGAACTACTGCCAAGTCACTTAGATTATCCCGGCTTGTACCACGCAGAACAACAAAGTGTTTTAAATTTGATTCTTGATTTGTTTGCCAAGTTATTATAATGTTGTCCGACTCGCTTCTGGCAGATAAGTGTTCGATATAAGCACCTGCAAAAAGAGAACTAAATAGAATAGAAACGAATAAGATTGCTAGTACAGCTATTCTAAGATTTTTCATGTGACTAATATATCTTAATTTAATTTTTATGTCAAGTTTTTTCAGACTATTAATAATTACACTGACAGAGATGAATTAAAGTAATATAATCATTATGTTAATTGCTAATTATTAAAATAAACAACAATTATATAGAATAATGAGGTATATTACTCAATAGTTCAAAATGTTATATTTAATTAACACTAAAATAGGAGTTATAAGTTAGCAAATCTTGACTTTATCAGCAATAATTGCATATTTTCAGAATCATATCAACAACAATCAGGAGGTTCTTATGAAGAAAATTTACTTTTCTATTTTCACACTTCTTTTAGTAGTACTCGCATTTAATTTTTCTCAGGCACAAGTTTTTACCGGCGATTGGTCTACCGAGTATGTAACTGACGATAACGCTGCAAACGGAACCGGCTATCAGACGATAGCAGTTGGTCCTATTGCGGACAACAATTTTGTCGCACTGGTTAATCATCAAGAAAGCGACGCTGCAAACCACTCCTATTATATTGTAGGATATAAAAATGCTGATTCTTCAAACGGAAGAATGTGGACAGTTGAATATGCCCCTAAGGGATTGCTAACCAGTTGGTCACAAGGTTTTACCCGTATTGATTTACTGGATGCAAATGATCTAGATGCTACACCAGCCTCCTTAGTTTTTGTTGCAAATAATGATGCCCAAAACAATATTTTGGTTTTTGAGTTAACAGATACTGAATTGCTGCCAACCCAGTATAAGTTGGCGACTCAAAATGGTTATCAATGGGCAATTGATACTGATGCAGACGGCAGAGTTTATGTTACAAAAATTGATACAGCAGCAAATCAAAGTTCGGTTGCAGTTTATGATAACTTTGCTAATGAACCATTTTGGACAAACTATTTCAGCGCTCCTCCCACTCCCCTAACTGAAATTATTCTGCCGGATCCGGGTGAAGCAAGAGGTATTGCAGTTTCTGAAGATGGTTCTTCTATTTGGGTTTCAAACTGGGATTCTAAAAAAGTTTATAAATATGTAGGCGATCCTGTTAATGGTTATACTCCGGATAATGGTTTTAGTCTAATTACCGATGGAATATATTACTCACCCGTACCCGATACTTTTGCTGTAGGTCCTTACGGAATGGAATATATTGACAGTAAAGGAATCCTTTGCTTAGCTAATGATTCAGATTTTGGTAATGATTATGAATATGGCAGAATATATCTCGCTAATTCGGAAACCGGTTCCATCGAAGATACCATAAATGTTGCTGAATGGAATTATAGTGTTGAAGGTTCCTATGCTAATCATTCTACCGGTATTGCTTCAGGGTATACTTCAACTTATGATGTAGCCGTGGACCCCGACTTAAATGTATATAGCCAATCTTTTTATGGCTGGACTGTTGAAAAATGGGTCTATTCTGAAACTCTACCAGTTCTTACAGATATTAAAGAAATAAGCGGTCTTGTTCCGGATGAATTTTCTTTGAGTCAGAACTACCCAAATCCATTTAACCCAAGTACATCAATCGAATTTTCAATTAACGAACTATCAAATGTAAGTTTGGATATTTACACTATTACAGGCGAATTGGTAGGAAGTTTAATTTCCGGAAAAGAATTTGCAGCCGGTACTTATAAAGTATCTTTCGACGCTTCAAGATTATCTTCCGGTATTTATCTATATTCTCTAAGAGCTGGTAATAATACTTTAACAAGAAAAATGACTTTAATTAAATAATCACAATAACTTAATTTGGAGGTATAATGCTTAAAAGAAATGTTACATATTTCTTAGCACTACTATTGCTTTTCTCAATTTTCTCGGCAAGTAATGTGCTGGCAAATGTTTTTGCTCACAATGTGAGAATTACACAAGAAGACAGTGAACTGCCGTTTGACGGAAAGTTTACTGATGGCACCGGAGCAGCAATTCGCTTTACTCTAAGTGATGCCGCAGATACTGTTGTAGTAAGCATTTATAATGATGCTATGGCAGTAGTAAGAACAATTACTGCAACCGCATTTACAGTTGGCGATAACCTAATTATTTGGGATGGTAATGATGACGCCAGTGCCGTAGTACCAGATGGCGATTACACCGTTTCAATTTATACTGCGCACCAGGGCTACGCTGCTTACACCGACATAGTAAATTATGAAGTTGGAATTTTTACTCGAGGTGTAACAACTGTTAAAACACAAGATGTTAAAAACTTTGGATTTACTTATTCAGCCAGCGGCGGCGGTTATGCATCAGGAATCACCCGTCATTCCAATGATATGACTGAATGGGGCGATATGATGGGTGCTGCTGCTCTATCATACACAACAACCGAACCTGCTGTTGTTGGAAGTGATAATTTAAGATACTCTTCTGAAGCTGATGACGAAGGTTACGTTTATTTAGCAAGAAGAAGCAGCGATGTACCCGCTATCTACCGCTATCATGTTGATATGCTTGAACTAACATTAGTTGACTCCGGCGGTTACAACGATGCAAACCCTCAGGGTATTGCTATTGAAGGTACCGGTGTTACACAAAAAATTATTGTTTCAAATTCAAATGGCGAAGTTTTCAGATTTACTAATGATGGCTCAACCACAGCACATGTTAAGGAAGTTATTCTTCAAGACACAAATACAGTCTTTTGGGATGTTACAACCGGAAGAAACAGCGGATGGCTTTATGCTACCTATTATGCCCCAGACGATATGGCATTTATGCCAGGTATAGCTGCTTTCGATCTTAACACATATACAGGCACTCCTTTTGAATTAACTGATGCTGCTTGGACAGCAGAAGCATCGGATACATCACGTGCTAATACATTAACATATTATACCGGAGCTACCGAAGCAGACGATAAGATTTACTTTACTCTTGCTAGACCCGCTGAAGCAGGTGCACAAGGTATTTATTCAGTTTCTGATTTGACAGGTGCCCGCACAATCGATTTAGTTAGAGCAGATCCTGAAGATAATATGACTCAGTTCAGAGCAGATGTTGCTGTTGATGCTGCAGGTAATATTATTCATTTTGAAAACTCAAATGAGTGGGTTACTTTAATCTCACCTCCAACAGGTCCTAACAGCTATACTTACACTGATATGTTCACAAAAATTAATGTTTTTAATGCAGAAGATATTGCAGATGTAAAAGTTGATGCTGACGGCAATTTTGAACCTGATAGAGCAGGTGAAACTGTAACGATTGTTGGTATTGTAAACTCAATTAATTTCACCGCATCATCCGACAGGTTCTCATATAATATTCAAGATGCAACAGGCGGAATAAACATTACAAAAGGTAGTGAAACCGGTGGCGGACCTGTTTATAACATAGGTGATCGAATTTTAGTATCCGGTGAAATTGGTCAGTTTGCCGGTACAACTCAACTTAATCTTGATAGTGCAGGTTTGGCAAACATTCAACTGCTTAGTACCGGAAATCTACTTGATCCTATCACATTAACCATTCCGGATTATTTAGCCAATGCCGAAATGTATGAAAGCATGTTAATTAAATTTGATGGTGTAGCAAAAACTGCCGGTTCAGATGCTTGGCCTTCGGGTGGTAGTGCTAATATGGAAATCTATGATGGATTTAATAACTTAGTATTAAGAGTTGATAGTGATACTGACTTGGATGATAATACCGAACCAGTTTATCCAATGAATGTAGCTGGTATTGCCACACAATTTACATTTGATACTCCTCCTAATAATGGATATCAAATATCACCTAATGCTTATGCTGATATTGAACAAGATGTAGCTGCTCCTCCATCACCTTTCTTTAGTTTGTTAACTCCAGCCGATGGTGCTGTTGTTGATATAAATACTGGTAATGAAGAATGGACAGTTTCATGGATGAATTCAGTTGACTTAAATGGTGATCCTCTAATTTATAATTGGAAGCTATTACCTGATCTTGCCAATGTATTTCCTCCGGACACTACATTTCAGTTAGATGCTGCTACAGTTCTTGGTTTTATGGGTGGTGCTTCAACTGCAACTTATCAATGGACTGTTCTTACAAAAGGTGCTGAACCTGATTTGGTTGCAAGTGTTGACACATTTTCAATTACTTTTAATAATAATACAGGTCCTGAAGCGTTAGCTACCTTAGACCATGTTACAACAAACCTTGGTGTTGCTGCATATAATGATGGTCAGATTGGCGATCATGATGATTTAGGCGGCAGCGGTATAAATTGGAAAGGTGCTAACGGTGTTTGGAGAGGCGGAGTAGTTTGGGGAACAGAGGCTGCTGGATCAGTTAATGGTTCTGCAAATGTAAACACTGCTGAAATTCAAGACTTAGTAAATGTAAATAGTAATTTTGCAGGTGGTTTTACTTCAGAAACTATGGGTTCAGTTACTTTTGATCAAGTAACTACAGCTGTAATAAGTGATTCTGCTGCTGATACTCCTTATGGTTTAGATGTAATTCAAAAAACTTACTCAAAATCTGATGAAGATGTTGTTTTCTACAGTTATGGAGTAATGAATAATTCCGGCGCAGAAATTACTAATCTTTATGTTGGTGTTTTTATTGACTGGGATGTTGACGGCAGCAATTATGCGAGCAACAGTGGTGGGTACGCTTTAGATGAAAACCTCGTCTATCAATATTATCCAGCTGGCGGCGCTGCGACACCGTATTATGGCGTTGCTGCTCTTAATGGTTTAGCTGGTTACAAAGCTACAAATGCCGATCCTGCAAGTACAATTAGAACTACATTGTTTGACTACATCTCAACACCTGACCCTGATCCGATTGGACCAGTTGGCGACTTCAGAACATGGACAGGTTCTATGATTGCAACTATTGCTGATGGCGATACCGGCTGGGTAACTTTTGCAATTGTTGCCGGTGATGATCTCATTGGTATTAGAGAAAATGCAAATAATGCATTTGTTGTAGCTAATAATGCCGGTTTCACAAACATCACTGTTGGAATTGACGACACTGAAATTATTCCTGAAACTTTCTTTGTTGATCAAAACTATCCGAATCCATTTAACCCAAGTACAACTATTAAATTTGGTTTACCAATGGAATCCACAGTTGATCTTAGAATTTTTGATATTTTAGGTCAGCAAGTTGCTGTACTTTACAATAATCAGATTCTATCGGCAGGAACTTATCAGCATACATTTAATGCAAGTA
Organism: Ignavibacteriota bacterium; assembly: GCA_013112585.1. Classification (GTDB taxonomy): domain Bacteria; phylum Bacteroidota; class Ignavibacteria; order Ignavibacteriales; family Melioribacteraceae; genus IGN16. The sequence goes on from JABFGH010000014.1 coordinate 64,428, forward strand.
AACTAGCAAGCGGTACTTACATCTACAGGTTACAATCGAATGATAATGTTGTAACTAAAAAAATGATGCTTCTAAAATAAAAGTCTGAAATAGACTGACATTTAAGCCGGGCTCGCATTGAGTCCGGCTTTTTTATATCCCCTTTTTTTATAATCAATTAATTATTATTATTACTATCAAATCTTTTTCAAATAATAATTTATGGGAAAAATAAAAGTTGACAAATCAGGAAGAGATACAATTCTTGATAAGCTCTCACGGAATTAAATTAAACTGGCTTGCCGAGCAGTTGGATTTAAAGATCCAGACTCTCTCATATTTAATTTATGAGAGTCCCAAATTAGATGAAGATATTTATTCGAAAGTCAAAGAAAGCATTGAAGCGTACCAGTATGAATTGAGCTTTTATGATAACAAGCAAATAGATTCTTACGACCTGTTTACAGATGAGAAAATTCATATTGGGATGGGTGATAGGATTAGGATTTTTGCGAAACGTAAATACGGCACATTAAAAAGTCTTGCCGAAGCAATGGAAATATCGCCGCAGCAGCTTCAGCAGTACATAAGCGGAAATCGCGAGCCGGGCTCTAAAATACTTGCGCGACTTTTAAGATTAGGCTGCGATATAAATTGGCTTCTCGGCGGCACCGAAAAAGCAGAATCATACCGGGTTTACAAACTGGAAAATGATCTTAAAAAACTGCAGGAAACTTTTGATAAACTTAATTTGTTAATTGAAGAAGTAAAAACATCAAACTAAAATGAACAAGAAAAAAAAATTAAATGATAACTGGATAACAGCTTCAGCTATGTTGATAATCATTTTTTTAGTCATCGTAATTAATTTATTAATCTAATTATGCATAATTCAGCAATCAATCTTCTTAAACTCTATTCAAGAATAGCAGTCCTATTTATTTTAACCCTAGTAGTCTCAAGCTGCGGCAATGATGAACCAATGTTTGTCGGTTCAAAAAAATCGGATAAATATCATACTCCCGATTGTAAATGGGCGAAAAAAATAAAACCCAATTACCTAATAGAATTCAGTACCAGGTCGGACGCAATTACCACAGGTTACTTTCCTTGTAAAGTTTGTAAGCCGTAGGGCTGCGGAGCTGCAAAGAACAAATCTCAAATCACAAATTCCAAATTTCAAAGAACAAATCTCAAATAACAAATTTCAGGTTTCAAATAATAATTAACAAACAAAATTTAAGACTGAGTTTACGCTGTGCGCCAATGTTAAGCTGAACGGTCTATAAGATTTACTTTTGAGTTTTGTTTTTTTTTGTTTTTCAAATTTCCCTTTTGAAATTTGCTTTTTTGTTTTTGTCATTTGTTTTTTTGAGATTTGGATTTTGTTATTTGGTTTTTGTTTTTTGGTTTTTGAGATTTGTTCTTTGTTATTTGCTTTTTGTGGTTTGTTATTTGGTTTTTGTTTTTTGGTTTTTGAGATTTGTTCTTTGTTATTTGCTTTTTGTGGTTTGTTATTTGGTTTTTGTTTTTTGGTTTTTGAGATTTGTTTTTTGTTATTTGCTTTTTGCTAGTAGCAAAAATTCTTACGGTAATATTTTGAGGATAGATAAATAAAAAGCCATACTAATTGGATAGTATGGCTTTGTGGAGTTAAGGGGGCTCGAACCCCTGACCTTTTGACTGCCAGTCAAACGCTCTCCCAGCTGAGCTATAACCCCGAATAACAGATGCAAATCTAAGCAACTAAATTATTTAATGCAATTGGTATTGCAATATGAATTGCATAATAATTTTATTACGAATATTTTAGTAACGTTTTTTACAATAATATTTTTGAGAATTTTTGAATGCGAAAGTTAATAGTTAATACATCAATGATATTTATATTTTCTATGGTAATATTTTTTAGCTGTAAAGACAGCGGAACAAATTTTAATATAGATGATGTTGAAATTCCTTCAAAGAATGTAAGCTATTCGGAACATATACAGCCGATATTTAATTACAAATGTACAAACTCCGGCTGCCACGACGGCAGTACAAGAGCAGGTAATTTAGATTTAACAAACTATGCTGCAACGGTGTCAAGATCAGATATAGTTTTTCCCGGAAGCGCTGAATTAAGTAAACTTATTTGGGCAGTTGAAGGTACCGGCGGTACTGAGATTATGCCTCCATTTACCGCAGGCGTAACACCTATAACTGATAATCAGCTTATGGGAATGAAGACATGGATTAATGAAGGTGCAGAAGCAAATTAAGTCGAATTGCGGGATTTATATTCTTGAAATATTTGTCCCGGAAATCCTTTCTCTTGGAATTCAAAAGTTTAAAAAATTAGAAATAGATTCCGGGTATTATTACTATGTCGGTTCAGCTCAAAAAAATTTAAAGCATCGTATTAAAAGACATCTTCGGAAGGATAAAATCATTCACTGGCATATCGATCATCTTACTGTACATAAACAAAATCAAATAAGTACAATTTTTATTTTTGAAAATGAAGCTAAACTTTTTGAATGCGGGCTTGTTAATGAAATTGAAAATCATTATAAACTAGTGCCTCCGCTAAAAGGATTTGGAAGTTCTGATTGCACTAATTGTAAATCTCATTTACTTTATTCAAAAAATAAAATTGATCACAGCCATTTATTTTCGCGGTACCAGTCTATTGTCCGTTTTATTCCATCCTCAAGTGAAACTTCCTGACGGTAACCCAAATCACGCTTTGCTTTTTCTACATCGCACGTCCAAGCTTCTTGTACAAAATCTCTTGCTTTTTCAAGGTTAAATGTTGCGGCTTTTGAACTGAACATTGCAAAAAATTGTGCTATTGCGGCAACAGAGTAAACGACAGTATGCGGCAGTCTTAATCGCACCGCATTGTGTCCCATTGCTTTTGCTATTGCATCGCCAACTTGGTTCCAATCATAGTATTCCTCGGAACTGATAAAGTATGTTTCCCCTATCGAGTTTTCACTCGTAGCCGCCAGGTATATTCCTCTAACAAGATCAGCCGAGTGAATGAGACTTAATTTTTTATTATTGAATCCAATCAATGTCATCAGTCTCATCTTAAATGTTTTGAAGATCAGATAGATCTCAGTATCACGTTCTCCAAAAACTGCGGGTGGACGCACAATTGTAATTGGAAGCCTATCCATAAACTCAGCAGCAAGTCTTTCCTGCGCAATTTTACTTTTACCGTAATTTGTTAAAGGATGCGGTTCAGTTTCTTCGTTACATGTTACTCCTTTTAATGATGGACCGCAGGCAGTTTGGCTGCTGACAATAACTATTCTCTTAATGTCAGTATTCACTTCTGCGCAAACCTCTAAAAGATTTTTTGTAGTTTCAACATTTCCTTCATAATACCCTTTTTCATCCTTCGCTTTTACAACCCCTGCAACATGGTAAAGATAGTCGGCGTTCTTTAAAACATTTTTAAGTGCTTCTTTATCGAACAACCCGCAATCAAATATTTCTACCGGTTTATTTTTAAGCCATTTTAAGTTTGATGATTTTCTTACAATACATTTTACACTATTACCCTTCTCAAGCAGTAAGTCAACAAGATGACTTCCTACAAATCCATTACCGCCGGTTACTACCGAAATTTGTTTTTCCATTTATCCGCTTATTTTGGTTTACTTTTAATAGCTGATTAGCCAAATTTTTATTATTTTGAAAAGTTAAAATAGTAAAATCTAAAACTACATCTAAATTATAACGGAGGCAAAATTTGGATTTATTCAAAAAATGCTACGAATTTACACGAGCCGATGAGGTAAAGGCTGCCGGCTTTTATCCTTACTTCAGACCAATTGAAGAAAACGAAGGACCTGTTGTTTCTATGAAGGGACGAAAGATAATTATGGCGGGTTCAAACAATTATTTAGGATTGACCGCACATCCCAAAGTAAAAGAAGCCGCTATTAAAGCATTGGAGAAATACGGCACCGGGTGTTCCGGCTCTAGATATTTAACCGGTACTTTGGATCTACATATTGAACTTGAAGAAAAAATGGCAAAGTTTTTCAGAAAGGAATCCGTGCTTTTATTCAGTACCGGCTACCAAACTGCACAAGGAATAATTCCTACTCTTGTTCATAGAGGCGAGTATGTGATATCAGATAAAGATAATCATGCATGTATTGTTGCTGCCAATATGATGGCACGCGGATTAGCCGCAGAGCTTTTAAGATACAGACATAATGATATGAACGATTTAGAAAGAATATTAAATAAAGCACCTAAAGATGCTTCCAAATTAATTGTTAGTGATGGTGTGTTTAGTACAGGCGGAGAAATTGTTGATTTACCGAAATTAGTTGAATTAGCAAAAGCAAATAATGCCAGAATATTAATTGACGATGCACATTCAGTGGGAGTAATTGGCGAAGGCGGAAGAGGTACTGCAAGTGAATTTGGACTTGTTGATGAGGTTGATTTAACAATGGGAACATTCAGCAAAACTTTTGCCTCGCTTGGCGGATTTGTAGCAGGCGATGCTAAAGTTATTGACTATATTAAACATCACTCGCCGGCTTTAATATTTAGTGCCTCACCTACACCTTCTTCAGTGGCGGCAGCAATGGCAGCTCTCGAAATTTTAGAAGAAGAACCTGAAAGAGTTCAGCAGTTAATTGATAATGCAAATAGAGTTAGAACAGGATTAACTGAAGCAGGTTTTAATGTTATTGAAGGGAGAACCGGGATTGTACCCGTTATTGTAGGAGATGATTTATTAGCATTCCAAATGTGGCGCAGATTATTTGATGAGGGAGTTTTTGTTAATGTGTTCATTCAGCCCGGCGTTCCTCCCGGAAGACAAATGATGCGCACAAGCTATATGGCAACACATGAAAATGAACATCTCGATTTTATTGTTGATACTTTCAAAAAAGTTGGTGCCGAACTTGGCTTAATTTAATCTTTAATAAGGGCAGTGTTTTTAACATCACTGCCCTTTTCATTTAACCTCAGATCATTCAAACTAAATATTAATACCGGAGTACTTTTATGAGTTCCATTGAAATTATAACCGTTGAAAATAAAAAAGACTTTAACGCATTTTTAAAATTTCCATGGAAAATATATAATAACGACCGCTATTGGGTTCCCCCGCTTCTGATGGAGAAGAAGGCTATTCTTAACAAGGAGAAAAATCCCTTTTTTAAGGAAGCTGATATGGAATTATTTTTAGCGAAAATGGATGGTGAGATTGTAGGTAGAATTGCCGCCATTGAAAACAGGCTGCACAACAATATTCATAAAGAAAATATAGGCTTCTTCGGTTTTTTTGAATGCATCAATGATCAAGCGGTTGCCGACAAACTTTTTAATACCGCAAAAGATTGGATTAAAAATAAAGGTCTGGATGAAATGCGCGGACCCGCAAACCCATCCAGCAATGATGAGTGGGGACTTTTAGTAGATGGCTTTGATGATAGTCCGAGAATTATGATGACTTACAATCCCAAATACTATTTAGATTTGTTTGATAATTACGGATTAAAAAAAATAAAGGATCTGCTGGCATACAAAATTGAAAATGAAAAATTAATGAAGTCTGAAAAACTGCTCCGTGTTTCTAAAATTGCTCAAAAAAGATCCGGGCTTGTTGTAAAGCAATTAGATATGAAAAACTTTAAGTCGGAACTTGAAAAAGTTAAAATTGCCTATAACCAAGCATGGGCGCCAAACTGGGGCTTTTTACCAATGAGTGATGAGGAAATAGATGCACTTGCTAAAGCACTAAAACCTATTGTTGAACCATCATTAGTTTTGTTTGGTGAGATTGACGGAAAGATTGTAGGCTTTGCTTTGGTTATGCTCGACTATAATCAAATATTTAAGGAAATGAACGGAAGATTGCTCCCATTCAATTTTATAAAATTATTTACTATGAAAAAGAAAATTAAATGGGCGCGCATAATTACTCTTGGTATAATTCCCGAATATCAAAAACGAGGACTTGATGCTGTATTTTATGATGAGATTGTTCACAGAGCTGCCAAAATTGGAATTATGCTTGGCGAAGCAAGCTGGATTTTAGAAGATAACGAAATGATGAAGCGCGGTGCAGATGTTATGAATGGCGAAGTTTATAAAAGATATAGAATTTACAACATGCCGGTTTAATTAATACTTTTTATCTGCACCTTAAATTAATTTTACTTTTCCGCCTCTTCGTACTTGGATATGTTTGAAGGATTTAACTTTTTAAGTTTTGTAAAAATACTTTTGTCAGAATAATCTTTAAGACACCTGATAATTTCTCCGGCTTTTGCATCAAAAAATACTTTCATTAAAACACTTCTTGGATCAATCTGATCCCTCATTTCAAATAAATTACGTATTAATTTAGCAATGTTATCCTGCGCTAATTTTTTGTATTTGGGATTATCAATTACATCAATACCATTATAATGATAATCCATATAATCTTCTCTAAATTTGGAATACTTCCCATCCATAACATCTTCAATTAAACCGCGTTTATTGTATGATGTACTTTCTGATTGCCAGCCGTCATTAAACCTGCTGTTTGCACCTTTAATTGCAACTTGAAAAGCTTGATTAAAACTTTCCGAACCCCCTAATGGATCCGGTCCGTAAGAATCCATATCAAGACCAATAATTACATAGGCATAAAAATCAAATATTCCATTAAGAGAATTATAATCTAACGGGTCAAAATAGAGGGGCTGATTTTTTTCATATTCAAACGACCATTGATTATCCAAAATAGAAATCATTAAAGAATTAAGTTTGGAATCATAAATAGGACGCTGACTGCTTACCACCAACTGCGCATTATACCTTGTTTCACCCGAAGCAGATGTAAAGAAAATATTAAACGTACATTTAATTCTTTCTTCTTCCCATGTTTGTGCGGTAAATTTTGTTGAGTTTAAGTAAGTTTCAATAGTCTGCTTAAAGTTTTGTAATCTTTCCTTAGCTGCAGTTTCCAATTGCTCGTAATTTACTAAAACTGTTGCATCAAGTTCTTGTGCCTTAATAAGCATCGGAAGGAGTAGAATTAAAAAGATTATTTTTTTCATTTTATATTCCATATAATTTTTCAATACCTTAAAAATAGAAATTTGTATTTTATTAAACAATTATTTAATATTTAAAGCATATGCGGCTATTTACAATAATAACTATTCTTATATCACTTACATCTATAAAAGTTCCTGCACAGTACATGCCCGGAGCTAAGCAAATTTCACTTGCTAATTCCGATGTAGCCAACAGCAACGATGTTTTTTCTCTGTTTTATAATCCCGCAGGCAATGCCCAGCTTAATTGGAATGAAGTAGGTATTTACTATTCCCCTGCTCCTTTTGGTGTAAAAGAATTAGCAAACGGATACGGAGCATTTCTTCATCCTACTAATTTTGGTTCATTTTCACTTGGATTTATGACCTACGGTTTTGAATTATACCGCGAAAATAAAATTTTATTTTCTTATGCAAACAGCTACTTGAACAAGTTTTTCTTTGGTGCATCAATAGCATATCATTCCCTATCAATAAATAATTATGGCAATGATAATTCAATCACTTTTATTTTAGGGGGATTGATTTACTTAAAAGAAGATTTACGGCTTGGTTTTTCAATTGATAATCCAACACGCGCAACTTTTGGCGATGAAGAAAATCAAATACCAATGCTGATAAATACAGGAATAAGCTATGACGCTTTAAGTGAGTTAACTCTAAATCTCGCAGTTCAAAAAGATATTGATTTGCCTGCCTCGGTTAGATTTGGAATTGATTATTTATTAATTGAATATCTTAATCTCCGTTTCGGAGTAGATAACGAACCCTCGCGGTACTCTGCCGGTATTGGTATTAACTATAATATTTTCAGTCTCGACTATGCATTTTTCACACATCAGGATTTAGGACTAACACATCAATTCGGATTGATAGTCAGTTTTGGAAGCAATGCACCCCGGTCATCTCGAATAAAATCGTTTTTAAATTCGGAAAGTAAAAATTGAAACGCATAATTTATTTGATATTGCTTCTCATTCCTTTCTCTTTCACACAGGCACAAACAGACAGCACACAAATAATTTATGATTACATTGAATCACTCCTCGAAGAATCAACTATTGATGTTGAGGACTCTCAGCTATTTGACAGGTTTGAAGCATTAATTCAGAACCCGATAAATATTAATAGAGCTTCAATTGATCAACTGCTGAGCATACCATTCATGGATTTAGAAACAGCCGAACTGATTTTAAATAATAGAAACAACTACGGGCAATTTTTTACGAAAGATGAATTGAATAAAATTGATAGTATTGATCAAGTGGTAGTAAATAAAATTAAACCGTTCATCACAATGAGATCTAAAGTTATACTTGTTGAAGGTGAACCGGATGAGCCGAATTTATTAAATACACTTTTATTCAGAATGCGTGCACGAGCAACAACAGACTTACAGGAACGAAGAGGTTTTAAGGAAAATAAATATTTGGGTTCCCGCCTTAAAAACTATAATAGATTAAAAATTATATCACCCGGCTTTGCTCAACTAAGTGTTTTAACCGATAAAGACCCGGGCGAAAAATCATACGGAGATTTTGTTTCGGCAAGCGCATCGTTTAGAAATATTGGATTTGTGGAGGCTGCTGTACTTGGTGATTTTCAAGTTGAGTTTGGACAGGGTTTAGCACTTTGGAGTCCATTCGCTTTTTCAAAAGGCAGTGAAGCAGTTAGAACAGTTACTAGAAGAACAAAAGGATTAAAACCTTACACCAGTTCTTACGAAGCAGAATTTATGAGAGGTGCCGCAGCAAAATTTGCTATTAACAATTTTGAGTTAACCGGATTTTATTCAACTAGAAAAGTTGATGCTACATTTGATGAAATTGAAAATGAAATTTCAACAATTCTTGTCAGCGGTTTCCATCGCACAGATACTGAAACTGCTAAAAAAAATAATATTAACGAAGATATTTACGGCGGTATTTTAGATTATTATTTTTCTACAAAAACTAAAATTGGTGTGCTTCATTACAAAATTAAATACGACTATCCCCTTGTAAGTAAATCCCCGTATGACTTTTCCGGTAAAGAATTTTCATTTAGTTCTTTTACTTATTCAACAAATTTTAAAAATATATTATTTTCCGGCGAGGCTGCCTATAACGGAATTTCAGTTGCGAGTATTAATAATCTGCAAATTAAATTTACGAGCAAACTGCAATTTGTAACATCAATAAGAAATTACCCTAGAAATTATTTTAATCTAAGAGCTAACGGATTTGGTGAAAAACAAGGCACGCAGAATGAAATTGGTATTTATATGGGATTAAGATGGCGAAATGATATTGGTTTAATCAATATTTATTTTGATCAATTTAAGTTTCCGACTTCCACATTCTCTACTCCCCTTCCCAGTTCGGGTAACGAATTTTTAATTGATTATTTTACACGCCCTTTTTCCAAAACTGAATTTAGATTGCGTTATAAGCGAGAATTAAAAGAAGTTTCAGCTAAACTAAATGATGAAGATATAATTGCCGATAGGCTCAAACAGCAGTTCAGAGTTGAAATAATTGCCAGCCCGTCTAAACTATTAAGATTAAAAACGCGTGCCGAAGTTTCGTTTTATGAAATAGATTTAATTAGTGAAAATGAAACCGGATTTTTGATTTATCAGGATATAAGATTTAGACCATTGAAGTATTTACAATTTTATACAAGATTTACTTTTTTTGATACCAAGTCCTACGATACTAGAATTTACGCATTTGAAAACGATCTAACCGGAATACTTACCAACAATGCTCTATTTGGAAAAGGAGTAAGATGGTATTTTCTCGTCAAGGTTAATCCGCTTAATAGTTTAACGATCTCTGTTAAATATGCAGAGACCTACAAACCGAATGAAAATGTTTTAAGCTCGGGACTAAATGAAATTGAAGGTAATTTAGATAATCGTTTTTCACTTCAATTGGATTTGAGTTTTTAGAGATTTTACAATTTTAGTATCTACCCTGAATCTCAAAATAAATTTCGAGTTACATGTAAACCGATATTCATTTCGGTAGTTAGGCAAATGAAAATGAATAGATGTATGAAAAAACGCCTGGCTGCATGGATGAATGATTGAATGATTGAATGAATGATTGAATGAAAATATATTATATTATCAGTTTTTACTATCGATTACCGCCTGCCGGACAGACAGAAAGAATTTTAGATACCAACATTTTACTATATTTCAATCAACAAAAATTTAACATAATACTCCATTAAGAAATATCATGAAAAAGAAACTCTGTAAAATCAGTAAATCAAATTTCAATAAAAATAAAGACCGCATTTTAGAAATAATTTTACCGCCAAAATATATATGTGAAGATTGCTTACGTGTTGCAAAATCTAAAAATAATTTGTGCAGTGCCGTCTCTCTTAAAACAAAGGAATAACAAAAAGGAATTTTGAACATGAAAATTATCACTACATATCTAATGTTTATAATAATATCATTTGTTTTTTTTATAGGCTGCAGTTCCGATAAGCAGAAATGGTACCGCGGTAATACTCATGCTCATACGGTAATTTGCGGTCATGCAGATTCCACACCTGAATTTGTAACTGCCTGGTATCATTCTCACGGATACAACTTTTTAATACTTAGTGAACACAATCATTTTATTGATCCTGATACGGTTAAAAAGCCGACTGAACTTGATAACGAATTTATTTTAATTCCGGGTGAAGAGGTTACAGGAAAAAAAATCATTCACACAACTGCAATGAATATTAATAAAATAGTTGATTGGAAATCTGAGAGTGAAAATAAAACTGACATTATTCAATATCACGTAGATGGAACGATTGAGGCAGGCGGACAAGCAATTCTTAACCACCCGAATTATAAATATGCAGTTGGTGCTTCAGATATTATTGATGTGGAAAATCTTTATATGTTTGAACTTTATAACGGTCACCCAAAAGTAAATAATGAAGGTGATGAAAACCATTTATCTACAGAAGAAATATGGGATTCGTTACTCACTGCAGGTATGAAAATTTATGGAGTGGCATCCGATGATGCTCATCATTTTCATACAATTGATTCAGCCCATTCTAATCCCGGACGCGGCTGGGTAATGGTGAATGCATTAGAGCTTACACCGGCGGCAATAACCAATGCCATGACAGATGGAAAATTTTATGCAAGCAGCGGTGTATTTTTAGAAGAATTAACTGTTACATCAGACTATATAAAAATAATTATAGATGAGGTCAAAACTACTGAACAGATATCTAAAGAGAATATGAATGGCAGAAGTTCTACTGACTCAACAAATGAATTTTCATTAGAGTTTATAGGTGATGGCGGAAAGATTATAAAGACAATTAATTCTTCATCTGCCACATATAATTTTGATAAATCTCAAAAGTACATCCGTGCAAAAATTATTGTTCGCAGGAATAACCGTTTTGGTGCAATAGAAGAATTTTATGCATGGACACAACCGGTGTTTTTTGATGGAAGGTAGAGTGTTTTTTCAAATATGTTGAATAAATCGGTTTTCAAAATAAAGTTTTCATTATTTGTATTTGTTTAAATACAATATCAAATATCGAATAATGAATAACGAATCATGAAGTTAAATAAGAAAATCAAAATTAAAATTCTGCAATTGGTATAAGTACTTCCTCACAAATATCCCGTCAATATTTTCAAAAATATTATCTTAAAATTTGCAAGATCATATCTTCGCATTTTGAAGATAGGAACTTTTGGATAGCATTTTTCCTTCTCAAAATATTTTGTTTTTCATAATTGCATTGAAATATTTTTCTTATTTAACCTGAATTATGCAAAAGAGAAAATTGCACGGTGCAATTATAAAGACAATTTTTATTTAGGCTTTATAAATTATTTCTAATGCATAATTCGGGTTTAACTTAAACTGCTGACTATGCTTTCCAAAGATATTATCTCTTTCAGAGATACTATCTTATAATGCAATTTAAAAAACCGCCCATCAATTATGATAAGCGGTTTTGAATTTTTGTCTTTTATTCTAACTTCTAACTACTGCCTCCTAAATTCTTATTTAAGAAGTACCATCTTCTTCACATCAACAAAATCTGCAGATTCAATACGGTAGTAATAAACACCGCTCGAAATCTTGGAGGCATTAAATTCAACATTATAACTGCCTGCGCTCTTAACTTCATTTATTAAAGTAGTTACTTCCCTTCCAATTGTATCAAATATTTTAATTGATACATGTCCGGTACTTGGCAGGCTATACTGTATAGTTGTACTTGGATTAAACGGGTTCGGATAATTTTGCTCAAGTGAAAATGAAGTTGGCATATCAGAATCATTCACAGAATTAATGATCGCCTGTATTTGAAGATTGTCAATCGCCCATCCCCAGCCAACTGCTGCTTGATCTGCGAACAATCTAAATCGAATCAGTATTTCATCACCGGCTTCAAATGTATCTAATAAATTATAAGTTGTATTTTTATATAATGATTGATTACCGGCTTGTCCTGCATTATAAGCGTTTAACCATTCTATATGCAGCCGTGCATCGTAGCCGTCAGCAAGCGGCAGCCAATTCAAGCCGTCTTTTGTGCCTTCAACAATAACATAATCCCAAAAACTGTCATCACCAAATACAGTTCCCGGTTCGCCGGTTTCAATTAGCGCAACATTATCAAATGAAATAAATGCATCTTGAGCGGCAACTATAATCGGTACCGTTAGCATGAAAGTAGAGTTTTGATTGTTAGAATAAAAATGAGGAGTGTGAATCGCTTCATTATCGAAACCGCTTACACTTTTAATTGAAAAGCCCGAACCAACGAAATCGCTTGATGATGTATTAAAATCATTGTGATAATAGAGTTGTGCAGCCTGGTAAGGGATTACTTCAATACTTTTTGCTATTGAAGGATATTCAGCTTCATCTTTATAAGATAAAACTTGAACATTCAGAACTTCCGCTATTGTTACCGGGTATTCAATTAAAGTATCAATCAATGAAGAAGCATTCGCATCAATCTTCATAAATAAATTGCCGTTTACATTAACGAGTGAGGAATCATAAATTGATCTCAAATTCAAATCGATCAGCAAAGTACCGTCGCTTCGTTGACTTAAACCTTTCAGCAGCGGATTAAATGTTTGCGCGTCACTCATTCCCGGAATTTCCACACTCCATATTCCCCTGCCGTGTGTAGCAATTACAACTTCATCCTCAACGTGTGTCATAGCCCAAATTGCAGCATTAGGCAAACCGTTATCGGCAGCATGCCAGCTAACTCCGGCATCTGTTGATTCAAACAATCCAATTTCAGTTCCAGCCCAAATTGTATCGGGTGTATGAGGAAAAACAAGTAAATCATAAACAGCAACATCAGGGAATCCATTTGTGCTTACGCTGCCATTTCCAAATCCACTTATGTCTTCCCAAGTTTGACCAAGATCTGTTGTCTTTAAAACTTTCGGCATTTGAGCAAAAGAAAATAAAACATAAGCTGTTGAATCTTCGAGCGGATGTGTTGATAAACCGGAAATACTTCCCATTGTTCTTACAGCATAAACCGGTGTTGCTGAAAATGTTTCGCCCATATCAGAAGAAACATTTATTTTCCCGGATGGGTCCATTCTTCTTCCAGCCCATACAATATTCGGATTTGCTCTTGAGATTTTTACATCATGAAAAGAACTGACCGAGCCCCAGTCGGAGAAAGGGATTGAGCGTAGCGACCAGCTTGCACCAAAATTTGTTGACTTCCAAACTCCTTGCGCTCCGACCGCAAAAAGTAAATCGGGTTCCATATTTGATTTTGCAATTTTTGTAATAAACGGAGCATTGCCTCCGCCAGTATCACCTAAACCATTTGTAGCATTCGAAAAACTAAATCCGCCATCTGTTGATCTTCTTAATCCATTGTACTGACTTCCGCCAATTATTTTTTGCGGATCATTAAAATGCCAAGAAACTTCGTAACCATCACCGCCGATTTGAAAATTCCATTGTGATAATATTCCTGGATCTAAGTTTGAACGCCAAGTACCATTGTCCTGCATTCCGCCGGCATAAGCACTGGCTCCCGGCATCTTGTCAACACCATAAAACTGTGCAGTGTTCATGCCCAAGGTTGGTTTTGTCCAGTTAGAAGCGGCGTTTCCTGAAACACCAATACCGCCGTCATTTGCATTCAATATTCTAAATGAACTTCCGCTGCCCGGAATAATAACCAAATTATGATGATCGACATGGACAGGTCCGGTTGAGAGCTGCGATGTATTTCTTGTTGATCCGCTTATATTTATTTGAAATAGTCGGACACCGCCAACATAAACAATGTTATCGTTAGTTGGATGAACTGTAATTGTGTTATCGTACCATCCTTGTGCACCAAGCCAATCCGGCTCAGTTCCATTTTCAGTAGTTCTAACCCAGTTGGCACCCGCATCCGTTGAAACGTAAAGATTAGAATTAGGATTTCCTTCCGCTGCTGCAAATATTTTACTAGTATTAGATGGTGAAATAGCTAATTCAAATCTGCCGGATTTGTCAGTAATTCCGTTTGAGGAAATAAACCATGTATCACCGGCATCTGTTGATTTTATAACTCCTTTTTCATCTACTCCGCCATATAAAATATTAAAGTCGCCCGGTGTTGCAACAATGTGAAGTACTTTTTTAACTCTCCCGAAACCGCCAAGTTCGGTTTCGTTATAAACATTATTCCAGGTAGTTCCGCCGTCAGTCGATTTGAATATTCCTGACTTGTTAGAGAATCCTAATTTATATCTTCCGGTAGTTACTGCTGCAATTACAATATCCTCATCATTTGGATCAACAAGAATTCTTGCAATGTTATTAAAATCATAATTATTAACCGTGCTTGCAAGTTGTGTCCATGTTGCTCCTCTATCTGTTGATTTCAGCATTCCATCGCCGTTTATTACATCAACACTAAAAAAGCTCTCTCCGGTACCGGCATAAATTATATCGTGATTAGATTCAGCCATTGCAATTGTAGAAACCGCAAGTGTGGGCAAATTTGGAGTTAAGTTTATCCATTCAGATCCGGCATTTGTTGTTTTCCAAATACCGCCGCCAACGCTTCCCACATACCAAGTATTTCCGGCTGCATCATCAGGGTCAACAATCAATCCTCTTGCTCTGCCTGCAACATTGCCGGGTCCTCTTTCCATCCACGGCAGCGTTGAAGTTGATTTTTCAATTTGTGATGATCTTTCGGCAGCTTTTTCTAATTCTTCAAACTTGTAATTGATCGGATAGGCTGGTACTTCCTCGCCATAGGGAATTTTCATTTCACTTAAAATTCGTGCAAACTCATCCGGCTTGTCAGCTTTAACTTCACCTCTAACCTTACTTTTAATTTTTTCAATGCGTTCTCTTATTTCAATTGCCTCTGTAGAGTTTTGTGAAAAGTGCATTAG
Source organism: Ignavibacteriota bacterium (assembly GCA_013112585.1). Lineage (GTDB taxonomy): Bacteria > Bacteroidota > Ignavibacteria > Ignavibacteriales > Melioribacteraceae > IGN16. The sequence continues at coordinate 79,893 of JABFGH010000014.1, forward strand.
TTTTTTATTTAGCTCCGTGTACTCACTTGAGTAATTAGAGTTCATTATTTTTTCAGTTATTTCAAGTTCACTGCTATTATCATTATAATTTGAAATGAATATTAAACTTGCTGTTACAGCAATTATTGTAAATAGTAAAACAATTCTTCTCACGCTATTCTCCGCTGGTTATTTTTTTATTTTTAATAATATCAAATTTATATTTTAAATTTTCTAATCCTTCATCATCGATAATATTTCCCGGAACAATATTTACTTGAATCAGTGAAGGACTTACCCACTTAACATTTCCACCGCTTAAGGTTTCCTTAATCAGAACAGAATCATTTTGAATATCGTAAATAAAATATTCTAACGGTGATAAATGGGCTGCCGATATTTTACCTTTTTGATTAATTGCTAAAATATATGTGCTGTCAATATTCCAATCATAAATATACTTATTACCAAATTTCGAATATATTTCTTCGGAGGTTAATGTTGTTTTATTGGCACATGAAAAGAGTAATACTGCAATCAAGTTTACAAATAATATTTTCAAGAAAATTTTCATCAATTACCTAATTATAATTAAGACACACTATCTTTAATAAAAAGATAAATAAATATGGACTAAAGACATAATTTAAATTTTAATATATTTATTTTACATTAAACAAAATCGAACCCGGCTATTTTCTATAGTGTTACAAATTAATAACCAATAACGGTATTTGAATTACGGTTAATCTTGCTTAATAGTCCCCTACTCTCTAATTTTCAAAATGCAATTATTTCTTACTAAAAAAAGGATAAATAAATGAGAACTATAGTTAGTCTGCCCGGAGACGGAATCGGGAAAACAGTTTTACCGGAAGCAATAAGAGTTTTAGAAGCAGCAGGATTTAAAGCAAATTACGTTCACGGCGATATCGGCTGGGAATTTTGGATTAAGGAGGGAAATGCACTTCCACAAAGAACAATTGATTTATTAGAAGAACATAAAATTGGTTTGTTCGGCGCAATTACCAGTAAACCTAAGCAGGAAGCTGATAAAGAACTCTCCCCTGAGCTTCAGGGTAAGGGCTTAGTTTATTTCAGTCCTATTGTTAGTTTAAGGCAGCATTTTAATTTAGATATTTGTACCCGACCATGCCGTGCATTCAAAGGTAACCCATTGAATTTTATTAGAAAAGATGCGAGCGGAGGTTTTGAAGAACCATTAGTTGACGCTGTTGTATTCCGTCAAAATACTGAAGGGATGTACGGCGGAATTGAATGGACTAACCCTCCTGCACAAGTTAGAGAAGCATTAGAAACTCATCCTAAAATGAAAAAATTTGCGCATGTTAAAAGTGAAGACATGGCAATTTCAACTCGAATAGTTTCAAAGCAGGCTACAAGCAGAATTATAAGAGCTGCTTTTGAATATGCTAAAAAACATGGTTATAAAAATGTAACCGTATGCGAAAAGCCTAACGTGCTTAGAGAAACTTCAGGTATGTTCCTTCAGTTGGGACGGGAAATAGCAAAAGATTATCCCGGTATTGATTTGTGGGATACAAACATTGATGCACAAATGATGTGGCTAACAAAGAATCCTGAAAATTACGGTGTTCTAGTTTCAGAAAATATGTTCGGTGATATAATAAGTGACGGCTTTGCCGGTTTAGTCGGCGGACTTGGATTTGCATGCAGTGCAAACGTTGGCGAGGAAGTGGCTGTATTTGAACCGACACATGGTTCAGCACCGAAGTATGAGCAATTAAATCCTTCAATTGTAAATCCAATAGCAATGTTTTTAAGTGCATGCATGATGCTTGATCATATTGGCGAAGGTGAAAAAGCTGAGAAAATTAGAAAAGCGATTGCAGAAGTTATTGAAGAAGGAAAAGTAAGATCATACGATATGATGAAATTAAGAGGCGGAGCAGACGCAATAAGTAAAGGCGCCGCAACTACACAACAAATAACTGATGCAGTAATTGCAAAGCTGTGAAACGGCAAAGGTGAAAAGAAATTAACGATAATCGAGTAATCGTATAATCGATAATTTTTGATTTTACGATTACCGTTTATCGATTTACGATTAAACGAAGGAAAAATGATGTACGAAAACATAAAAAAAATTTGGCCCGAAATTGAATGGATCAAAGACGAAGAAATAAAAGATAAAACTTATAAATGCTGGGAATATGCAATTGAGCATAGTGTTTTGTCTGCTGAGGATTTAGAGAAAATCCCTTTCTCTCTTTTAATTGATGATTGCGATATTACTTTTATGAATCATAAAAGAACTGCAGTGCAATTGTCTGTTGATATTGCAAAAAGAATGGAAAAGAACTTCGGAACTAAAATTAATTGGGATTACTTAATCTCCGGAGCAATACTTATTGATGTCGGTAAACTTTTAGAATACGAAATGATAGACGGCAAACTTGGAACCAGCAGAGACGGTAAATTATTACGTCATCCATTCAGCGGTGTTTCAATTGCAGATAGGTTCGGACTGCCATTTGATATTCAGCATATTATCGCATATCATTCAAAAGAAGGCGATCTCGGAAAACGAACTGTAGAATCAATTATTGTTCATCATGCTGATTTTGTCAGCTTTGAACCATTCCAAAATGCAAAATGCCTTAACGTTTGAATGTAGAGACGTTGGAGACGTAAAGACGTAGAGAATTGGAAATGGAAGAAACATTTCGGTAATCGAAAATATCATTATATTAGTTATGCGTAACAATATGAATCAATCAACTAATTTTATAAATATGGTTAGAAAATTGGGATGTTAAACCTTGGTCATAAAAATTTGGATGTATTTAAGCGCAGCATTGAATTGACCAAAGAGATTTATAGAATTACAACTCATTTTCCAAAAGAAGAAATATATGTTTTAGTTTCGCAATTAAGGAGAGCAGCTATCTCCATCCCCTCAAATATTTCGGAGGGATTTGCTCGTGAATCAAAAATTGAAACAAAACGCTTTCTTGATATTGCAAGATCATCATTAGTTGAACTTGATACACAAATTATTATATCAAATGAGTTTGGGTATATTGCAGAAAAAGATTTGATTATAATTAATGAGTTGATTCAAAGAGTATTTTCAATGTTATCAAAACTAATAAATAAATATAAATATTAACATTATCGATTTTCGATTACCGATTATCGAAAACACTAAATCTTCAGAAAAAATTAATTGTTCATATCAATTTATCATTGGAAAAATATATGAGTCAAAATTTAATTGAAAAAATAGCACAAAAATTTGCAGTTGGACTTGATGATAATCAGAAAGTTCAAAGTGGAGATATAATTTCCATTCGCCCGGAACATGTTATGACACATGATAATACCGGTGCAGTTATTCCAAAATTTAAAAGTATTGGTGCAACTAAATTTGCTAATCCCCGGCAAGTAGTTCATACACTTGATCATAATATTCAAGATAAGAGTGAAAAGAACTTAGCTAAATATAAAATGATAGAAGAGTTTTCAGAATCAATGGGCTGCGATTTTTATCCTGCCGGACGAGGTATCGGTCACCAAATAATGTGCGAAGAAGGATATGCTTTTCCCGGGACAATGGTCGTCGCATCCGATAGCCACTCAAATATGTACGGCGGACTCGGAGTTTTAGGAACACCGATTGTTCGAACTGATGCCGCAGCAATTTGGGCAACAGGAAGAACATGGTGGCAGATTCCTCAAATAGCAAAAGTTGAATTAAAAGGAAAGCTTCAAAAAGGAGTTGTTGGCAAAGATGTTATTATTGCCCTTTGCGGTTACTTTAATAATGATGAAGTCCTTAATCATATGATTGAATTTGTAGCTGATGGAATTGCAGAATTAAATATTGATCAACGATTAACGATTGCCAACATGACAACCGAATGGGGAGCGCTCGGCGGAGTATTCCCGATTGATGATGTAACCATTAAATGGCTGGAAGATCGTGCTGCATTTGTAGCTGAAAGAGGTTTAGCCGGAGTTCCTTCTGATGCGGATGGAAACGGCAAACACCCTAGATTAAATAAGGAAAGAATTGAATCTCTTAAAACGGATATTCCTCAGGCTGATCCTAATGCTTTCTATGCTAAGTCGATCGTGATTGATCTAAGTACAATTGAACCTTATATCTCCGGTCCTAACTCAGTAAAAACTATGACATCAATTTCAGATATGCGAGAACGAAATTTAAAAGTTGATAAAGCATATCTGGTTTCATGTGTTAACAGCAGGGTTGATGACATTACCGAAGCTGCAGAAATTCTTAAAGGAAACAAAATTGCAGAAGGGGTAGAGTTTTACGTTGCGGCTGCTTCAAGTGAAGTTCAAGCGGAAAGTGAAAAGCGCGGTGATTGGCAAGTATTGCTCGATGCCGGTGCAACTCCCCTTCCTCCCGGATGCGGTCCCTGCATTGGTTTAGGTATGGGATTGCTGGAAGATGGCGAAGTTGGTATTTCCGCTACTAACAGAAATTTTAAAGGCAGAATGGGATCACCAAATGCTGAAGCATATTTAGCTTCACCTGCTGTTGTTGCTGCATCAGCACTAAAGGGTAAAATTGATTTTGATTGGTCCGGTGATTCGGGAAATCTTTCCGGGACAATAAATGTAAATAAAAAACCAAAACGAGAAGTTGGAGAAGTAAAAATATTAGATGGTTTTCCTGAATCAATTGAGGGCGGATTGATTTATTGTCATCAAGATAATATGAATACCGACGGAATTTATCCCGGCAAATATACTTACGAAGACAGTTTCACTCCTGAAGATCAGGCAAGAGTTGTAATGGAAAATTATGATCCTGAATTTGCAGAATTAGTGGAAGAAGGTGATGTGCTTGCAGGCGGTTACAATTTCGGAACCGGAAGTTCAAGGGAGCAAGCTGCAACTGCTTTAAAGTATCGTGGAATTCAATTGGTCATTACCGGTTCAGCTAGCGCAACTTATATGCGTAATGCTCTTAACAACGGATTCCTTGTTTTAGAAATTCCCGAATTCATTGATGAATTAAAATCGAAGTATGGAGATTCAAAATTATCAGTTAAAGCCGATACTAAAGTTAAAATTGATTTTAAGAAATCGAGTGTATTTTTTGATGATAAAGAATATTCTTTTACCCCGGTTGGTACTGCTGCACAAGAACTTGTAGTTGTTGGCGGATTAGAAAACTGGGTTAAGAAAAATTTAGAATAGTTATTATATCTAAATAGAGTTTTAGATAAACTAAAAGTCATGCTAAGGCTCTCGAAGCATGGCTTTTTTATTTTCATTTCGAAAGAATTAACTTTTGATACCTTCTCGGCAGCAGAATAAAAACCTTTGCACGCAAAGTCGCCAAGCCGCTAAGTATGTTTCCCTTGCGTCTCCGCGACTTTGCGTGATTTGCTCTTGTTTTAATTTTCTCGACTTTCATTCAATTTTTATATATAATATCCCAACACAAGAAAATCTGCAAACAATATTTCTTTGAATATATATTTAAGGAGGAACAATGCAGGTAGTCCACAATTTTGAAACCCCGCGTAATATTTTTGAAAAACTTATCCGAAATGATGAACAGTTAGATATGTTTATGAACGGCGACAACATGTTCAACTTTGTTTCCACTGCATATCACTTAATGGAATGGATAAAGCGTTCACCAATGCAGACCACTGAGCAGGTAAAAAGACTTGTAAGGAAAGCTGCACAGAACAGATACATTAAAATCTGCAAATTGATAATAACTGCAAAAGTTCATTACAAAATTATTATTGAAGACCCCAAAATAGTTGATGGTCATGAGCCTGATTATACAACACGACCAATAAAGAGCGATAATCTATGCTACTATGAAGGATCAAAAATATTTAAGTTTGTGGTAGATGGAGTAGAATACGACCCATTCGAGTTTAAGCAGGAGATCGTTAATCTTTACTCTACTTTTTTTAAGGTCAAGTAATTCAGTTGGAATTCTATTGTTATTCAGTGGTAATTCGGTTGTAGAAGTAATGCAATTCTCAGTTTACTAAATATGTGAAATTGACTGAATATTTATACATAATTAAAATATGTGTTAAATAGACTTACATTTCTGATTAATCCAACAAACATTAATTTCTTTACAAATAATCATTGTTACTTGAAATACGATATTTTCAATTCGGTATAATTTAATAACAGTTTTAGAAGATATTGTACGTTAAATAATGACTAATGATTTATTTTTCAATATTTTTGTGTATTGAATTATTCAAAATGAAAGGATCAAAAAATGGAAAAAAGTATTGCAAGAACTATGGCGGAATTTGCGCTAAATCTAAAGTATGAAGACCTACCGGAAGAAGTGATTCATGAAGTTAAAAGATACCTTTATGATTCCGTTGGATGTGCTTACGGCGGCTACCACACAAAGGATGTAAACATTATCCGTGAAATTTATGATGACATGGGCGGAACGGAAGAAGCAACTCTTATTGGATTCGGAAATAAGATTCCGGCTGTAAATGCAACCTTAGTGAATTCGCTAATGATACGTGCTTTGGACTTCAACGACATCTACTGGAAAGAAGACCCTTCGCACCCATCGGATATTATTCCCGCAGCACTTTCTGTTGGTGAAATGGTTAACGCATCAATGGAAGAGATTATTGTAGCAATAGTTTTAGCTTATGAATTTGAAATGAGATTGTGCCTATTCGCAAAACCTGGCGTTCGTGAAAGAAAATGGCATCATGCAACTCTCACTCAATTTGTTTCCCCTATTGTTGCAGGCAGACTATTAGGTTTAACAGAAGATGAAATGGTTAACGCAATCGGTATCAACGGTTCACACAATCATACAATCGGCTGCCCAACCGCGGGTAAATTAACAATGATGAAAAACACTGTTGATCCGATGGCTACTCAGTCAGGTGTGTTTGCTGCATTAATGGCTCAGAAAGGTTTCTCCGGTACAGAGAAAGTTTTTGAAGGTAAGGAAGGTTTCATGGATGCATTCGGCGGATGGGATTACAAAGAAGAAAAAGTAAAGCCCGTTAAAATGCAGGGACGAGAAGGATTATCAGAATGGTCGTGGGATGTTGATGCTTTAATAGGCGGACTCGGGGACAGCTATAAAATAATGGAATGCGGAATGAAAGCATTTCCAACGGAAGCCCTTACCCACACTCACCTATCAGCAACATTAAATGTAGTTACAAAAAATAATATCACTTATGATCAGATAAAGGAAGTTGAAATTACAACTTTTGCTCAAGCTTATGATATTTTATTTGACCCGACTAAATACCGCCCCGAATCAAGAGAAACGGCGGATCACTCGCTGCCTTATTGTATTGCAGCCGCTTTGGTCGATCATAAAATTACAACTCAATCATTTTCAGATGAAAAATTAAAAGATCCAAGAATATGGGAAGTGATTGATAAAATTAAAGGTATCGGGTCATTAGAGTTTGAAAAAATGTTTCCTGCTAAACAGCCGTCAAATGTTATTGTTAGAACAACTGACGGAAGAGAGTTTTCAGAATACTTGGAGTACCCGAAAGGTGATCCAAGAGAACCAATGACTGAAGAAGATTTAGATAATAAATTTGCTGCACTTTCAACAGAGTTATTAACCGAAGAAAGAATGAAAGAAGTTAAAGAAGCAATATTCAATTGTGAGAAGATGAGTATTGGTGATTTTATGAAAATATTAACCGTTTAAGAATTGAACACTGATGACACAGATTAGACAGATAAACACAGATTTTAAATCAGTGTAAATCTGTTTGATCTGCGTTATCTGCGTTCTATTAAAAGGAATATTAAACTTTAAATCATAGATTAAAATTAATACCCGCCAAAATTGATATAAACTGACTCGAATCAAAATTCAAATCTGCTCTATTATTATTAATTTCATCTAAATAGTATTGTGATGAAAAATTATATCGTGCAGTAAATACTGCATCAATATTTCGGCTTACATTAACATCAACACCAAGACCTAGGTTATATGCTAATCGCCAGCCGCTTAATTCTTTATCGATCACAAACTCATTGCTGCCGTCAGATACTTTTCCATTTACCTCAACCGAGTAATTATAGTAGCCGAACTCAAAGCTGGCAAAGGGCTTAACATCTTCAATACTTAGGTACCACTTAAATCCGCTTAAAACCGGTATAACAGTTGAGGGAATATCAATCTCTAAATTCCAGCCGGGGTTTTCATTCATGAACTTTGTCTTAACATCCGAGTCATTAAATCCAAAATACTGATACCCGGTGGTAAAATAAATTTGATAAATATGAGTTACATTATAAGAGAGAGTGCCTTCAAATGTGTAACCGGCATTAAAATAATCTGCAAATTCACCAACAGGAATATTTGTACCCCCTTTCAATGATATTCCAAATCTACTCTGCCCGGACGATATAATTGCGGAAGAAAATAATATTGCTAAGATTATGATAGTTTTATTCATGGTCATCCTAATTTGATAATTTAACATAGTCGATTTTAATGAGTTAGAAATGAAAAGATTTTTTTTATACTTATGCAATAGAAAAGATTATTAAAAATTGTTAAAACATTAATCCTACTCCAAAAGTAAATTCAAAACCAGTATTCATAGCATCTGTTTGATAGAAGTTAGATTGATAATTAGCAGAAAAATCCAACAGCACTATATCTGTAAGGCTATATGTTATTCCGCCCCCAACTTGCCAAATATATTTTATAAGTGTACTCTTTTTATGTTCTCTTCTTAGATTAAGGTTTTCGAAAACTAAGTTGAGTCCATTTACAAATTGGACATACGGCATTATCTCTTCATCCCAAAAATAGTACTTAACACCTATTTCTATTGGTATTTCAACTAACGAACCTTCATCAGCTGTTATATTTTTTACAAGTTTATTTTTGATAAAACCGGATCTAAAATAGAGATGATAAAATTCCGTAACCGTAATGCCATAACTTATATATCCGCCTGCAGCAGTGGACCAAGTATCATTAAATTTACCTATGTTATTGATATAGCTGCCTTCAATAACAATACGTTTATTTAATTTTATTTTTGATTGAGGAAAAATATCGCTTGATATAAATACAATAAACACAGAAAATATTAATAAGAATTGTTTCATATATTTCTCAAAATAATAAAAATAGAATCTACCAATTTTAATTTAGAAGCTTAGTTTTAAAAAATACCCTTAGTACAGGATGGTTCTTCTCTACATCGGGATGGTCATCATAGTAGCTGTATCTAAGATAAATTCCGGTAGTTAAACCAAATGCAAAATAATCATTTAATGGATATTGAATAGTAAGCAGTGAAAAATTAATATTATGTTTGGAGCCGCTCGGTTCTGACTGAGTCCATATCCAGTTTCCAAAAAGTACTAATTTTAGATATTCCCAGTTTTTGTGTTTAAGTGCCAGCATAATATTCGATCCTAGCCCCGGTCCCATATCATAAGCTCTTCCCTCTACAGGATCGCGGAAATAATCATTTGGGGTAGCCCCCATTAAAACTGCGGTTACACCTATACTTGTAATAAGATGGGTGTTTTGACTTAAACTAAATTTTGAGAGAATATGAGGATAAAGACGGGTTGAGCCATAAAGAAAACCTTTAAATGTTGTGTCAGGTAAAGATATTACTTCTTGAATGAGGTTAATATAATTTAAGTTCAAGCTGAGATTCAAAAAGTGTTTATTTTTTATTAACTCACGACCAAATAAAAATCCGGAAGTATTTAAAGAAGTAAAATGCGGCAACCCGGATGAGATTGAAGTACTGAGTAAAAAATGGTCAAACGGTTTTTTTGCTTTAAAGAGATTACCATAAGATAATTCAAGTTCAAAAACACCATCAATTTCCTTGCTGCTATATTTTTTATCCCCGGTTTTGTCTAAAGCCACGGTGCCGGAACTAAATGATATAAGAAAATCATCCGGCTTATGCAGTTTTGTATTAGGAAAAACTTTGCCCGTCTCCCCAGAAATTAGTCTATTGAAACCCCTGGCGGGATTTACTAAAGCGCCAAATATTTCAGAGATGGTTCTTTCAAATCCTGTTGCAGTATTATCAGTAATCATGTGTGAAAGTTTGTAAGTTATTTCTCCCAGAGTGACTCCGCCCAGTCCTGTATATATCCAATCATTTATAGCCGGGCGATTATTTTCACCAAAAAATTCCCACATTGTGCTTCCGGCTAATGACCACCCAACCGATTCCCAAAAACTGTAGCCGTTTGTTCTGCCCACATTAAAATATAATGAGCCATGATAAGGATGGGCAAAATTATTGGTTAAAAAATTATCTCTGTCATATTCCCAGCCTTGTTCAAGATTTTGCCACCAAGACTGTAAGCCGATAATTGAAAAATCATCTGACGGATCTTCAAATTCTGTTATGTAATGTGTAAATGCCCACGGAATAATTTGTACAAGTGTAAGTTCACCGACTGCAATAAAAAAATGTTTTTCTGATTCCCAGGGTTTATATCCGCTGATATAATTAGTTTGATTTGGAACAAATAGATTATAATTGGAAATAGGTTTATAAGCTAAACTGAGAGAGGGTGAGTGTTTAATAATATCATTCTTATTATATAAAAATGAATTTGTAAAATGCGTTTGTAAATTACCAGTAATTGCATTATGCTTTTGCGCTTTTAAATTTGCAACAATAATAACAAAAAGCATTATCGAGAATATATTTCTTAGCTTATTTTTATATAGTTTGTTTTTCATAATCAAATTTAAGTGAAAAGAAAGTTAGTTTTCTAACATAAGTTTTTATTTAAACAATACTTCACAAAATAGTTAGTATAATATTGTTCTATTCCAAAGTCTGCTCACCGCCGCCATTTACAAAAAGAGTTTGTCCGCTCACCCATTCTGAAATAGGTGAAGCAAAATAGAGCATCGCGCCGGCAATATCATCTGCGGTTCCCAGCCTTTTGATTGGTGTATTAGCCAACATTTTCTCCTCAATCTCCGGAGTTAAAACTCTGTCCAAAGCCGCCGTTCTTGTTGCACCCGGACCAACAGCATTGATGCGAACTTCCGGACCAAAATCATGAGCCAAGTTTGCAGCCATGTGATTTACAGAAGCTTTTGATGCAGCGTAGGCACTCATATTAGGACTTTTATTTATGCTTGACATTGAAGTGGTAATGACGATAGAACCATAACCGGCTTTCTTCATGTGCGGCACGCATAATTGGCTTAAACGCCATGCACTAAATACGTTTAAATCAAAAACACGTTTAAAGTCATCAACTGATATTTTAAATGGATTTTCGCGTCCGCCACCGCCACCTCCGGCGTTGTTTATTAAAATATGGATTCCGCCTAATTCATTTACAGTTGTATCTACTAAGTTTACTAACTCTTCGTCTTTTAGAACATTGCAGGAAACGGCAATTGCATTAACTCCCAATTCTTGAATTTCTTTTGCTGTTTTTTCTGCTTCTTCTAAATTATAATCTCCAATAGAAATGCTTGCTCCGTGCTTAGCCAAAAGCAAAGCAGTTGCTTTGCCAATTCCATTTGCACCGCCTGTTACTATTGCGGTTTTTCCTTCTAAGTTAAACAAATCTGATTTGTTCATTTTCACCTGTTTTCAATTATTACAATATCTTCTTTTTGAAATGGATAGATATTTAGTTTGGAATCATAATTATTTTTGAACTTTTCTGAAAATCACATATTTAATAACCTTTATTTTTTAAGGTTATTTTACTCACTCCACTCTTTCTGAATATCTTTTTCAAGCTCTTCGAACCTCTCCCTTAATCCTGATGATAGTTCTTTTGCAACTTTGTGCAATTTTCTCAATTGAAATGAAAAATAGATACTGAACAATCCGGAAAAAAGAAAACTAAGACTTATTAAAATGACAGCACTCAATCCGGCAAGGATGGGATTCCATAATAGCACAAAGGAAAACAGTGTTCCTAAAATACCGAATGCCAACAGCCAGCCCCAATTACTACTTCCATATTTTTTAATATCAAGAGCAAAACTAAAAGCTGCAATGGAACGGAAAAGGATAACGAAACCTATATAAAAAGCAAGTGCAGCCATCGATATAGAAGGGCTTATCAACAGCAAAACACCTACAACAAAAGTGAAAATACCAAATGCTAAAGTCCAGCCCCAATTATCTAATTGCTCTTTGTTTGCTATGGAAAAAATAATTTCCGAAAGCCCGCTAAACAGAAGGGATAGACTAAATAGAATAGCTAAAGCCAGGAAAGAACTTACCGGTGAGATAAATGCAATAATACTAACAACTAAAAATAATATTCCTACAAATAACGGAATGTACCAAAGTTTAACTGCATCTTTAATGGTTTTTAAAAATAGTGCTTGCATAGTGTTATAACCTCCATGTTAATACCTGTTCTAATTATAATTAAAAAGATTATTTTTTTTCTAATGAAGTATATAATTAAAATTGTTATGTTTAGCCTACTGATAAAGGGCTAACCCGCTATCGTAAATTTCAGTTTCTTTTTAAAGATGAGCTTTATCGGAAATTTTCAGCATTAGTTTTATTTCAAAGTATTTTACTTGAAGGCTGTGAATTACCTTTAACTCTTTTATGTGGATTGGTAATATAAGCATATTCACATACATGAACAGGGTTTTAATACTTTATTAGTTTTGTTATTTTTTAACTGATAATAAAATTAAATTCTATCTGCAGTCTCACTTTAATTTATTCAATTTCAATTTAGAGTCATTCTACATCATGGATATTAAAAGAAATATTAATTTAAAGGAATTGAGAATATTACTAATCATAATATTAATTTCATCAAATTCAATATTTGCAAATTCAGAAATTTCCAATGATGCAGATAGTACAAATGTGCACAACAAACCAAATATCCATCTTACCTTTGAATGGCTTTTGATTCAGATGATTCCAAGTCCTGAATGGGTCAAAAATAATGATAAATTTTCTTTTGGAATGCAGTGGCAAATTACGCCTCTGCTATACTCATTTGGAATAAATAAGAATGTAAATCCATGGAGAAGTTTTATTATTGATCCGGTAAAAAGACAAAGCGGCTCAGCCGAATTTTTTCTTAGTCCCGAATACTTAAATTTAGCATCATCCTTCAAAAATAAATGGCTTTTTAGAACGGGAGTGCGATTGTATTTTCCTTTATGGCATCGAGGTGAATATTTATCTTATTCAATTTCTTCATCTTATTTTAATTTTAATGGTCAAAATGGAATTAGTTATGAAGCAGGTATTTATATGTTTGCAGGTATCTTGGGATTTCAAACAACCTACTCCCCTGCCTTCAAAAACTCGGAATGGATTTTTACTTTTCGAATAAGATATTTTTAATTTGAAACAATTGATGAAATTAATAATTAAATATATTGCGTTTTCCTTACTCTCATTTTTTTTAATGAGTTCATGTACGCCTGTAAAATCAACCTATAATTCTTTCAGCAGTATTGTGCAGTCAATGTTTAACTCGACGCAGATAGTTGAAAATAAAATTAAGGACCCATTCTTGGCTGATACAAAATTAGCAGTTCTCTGGATAGGTCATTCGACAGTATTAATTCAAATGGGGGATAAATTTATTTTAACCGACCCGCTATTTACGGGTACACATGCCCTGCTTTCAAAGCGTTTAGTGGAGCCCGGTATAGAGCCGCAAGATTTGCCTGATATTGATATAACATTACTTTCCCATTTACATATGGATCATCTATCATTCGGCTCATTAAATTTAATTGAATCAAAAATTAAAAAATTTATTCTCCCCGAAAATGCGCTGGCATATCTTCCTAAATATGATTTTAAGTGCAGAGAAATAAAATGGTGGGAAACCATAATTTATGATGGAGTAAAAATATCAGCTACTCCCCTTGTTCACAATGGCTGGAGGTATGGAATTGATCAAGCATGGATGAAAAAGAGTTACGGCGGGTATATTATCTCGTATGATGATATTACTATTTTCTTTGCCGGTGATACTGCTTATGACGAAGATTTATTTCTTGAAATTGGAAAACAATTTAATGATATAGATTTAGTTATTCTTCCAATTTCTCCTATTCATCCCAGGGAATATAGTAAGGCACGTCATACCGATCCAAAAGAAGCACTGCAAATATTTTATGATTTAAACGCTGATTATATGATGCCGATTCATTACGATACTTTTGCTGAATCATATGATACTCTGGGTGAAGCGGAAAGCTTATTACGCAGAGAAATGCTGACTAATAATTTAACAGAAGAACAAATAAAAATATTTAAAATCGGTGAACAGAAAGTTATTATTAAATAGAAATGTCAACTGTAAATCGATTAAAGAAATTTTTGTAAAGATTTTTATCTAATTCATATATTTTATTTTTAAGTATCAAATTTATTAGTTAGTTTTTGAATCAATATTCTATTTTTTACTATGAATTTAATAACTAAAAATAACCGCTCAAATTTATTTTCTCATTACTTAAACTTCCCAAAGTTATACCAGACTAACTGGCAGAACAATTAACTTTTATAATCAAAGATTTAGATTTCTGTTAATAGAAAATCTGTTTCCCATGTTATATCTAAATTTGATAACAGGTTAAAACGAAAATAAAGAGATAAAATAAATTGTAAGAAAATGAGTTTGGTGAAAGTTTTAAAGTATAGAAATTGCACACAGATGACGCTGATAAAGCTGATTTTCACAGATTTAAATCTGTGTTTATCAGTTCGATCTGTGTCATCTGCGTTCTATTAAAAATTAAAATTGGTTAATCAATTATGAAAAACACAATTACAAAAGGTATCGCCGGACAGCGCGGTACAAAAGTTCGCTCCGATTGCTACATCGAAATTACTCCCAAATCATCAGGCGGAATTAAACTCGACTTTAAAAGTAAAGTTGATGTTATGTATGGAGATAACATAAAGGATCAGATTTTTGAAATGTGCAGATTCTTCTATTTTCGTCATGCTGATATTTTAATAGAAGATTACGGCGCACTCCCCTTTACAATTGCCGCACGATTTGAACTTGCTTTAAAACGTTTGTTCCCTAAGAGCACAGCAGAGTATTTGCTTCCCATGCACAAGAATAATAATTATAAAACAAGTTTCAGTCGATTGCGCAGGAGCAGATTGTATTTGCCGGGCAATGAACCAAAATTTTTTCCTAATGCAGGACTTCATGAACCTGATGGAATTATTTTGGATCTTGAAGACAGCGTTGCTCCTACAGAAAAAGATTCTGCTCAACTACTTGTCCGCAATGCACTTAGATCAATTGATTTTTACGGTTCAGAAAGAATGGTACGTATTAACCAACTGCCGCAAGGTTTAGATGATTTGAAATATATCGTTCCGCATAATGTTCATGTTATTCTAATTCCAAAATGCGAAAGTGCTGAGCAAATTAATGATGTTGAAGAGGAAGTAAACAGAATTAGGAAAAAACACAAAATCAAAAATGAAATTTATTTTATGCCGATAATTGAAAGTGCAAAAGGAGTAGTAAATTCATTTGAGATTGCCGCTGCTTCAAAAAACATTATTGCCTTAGCAGTCGGTTTAGAAGATTACACTGCCGACATTGGAACACAGAGAACCGATGAGGGTAAGGAAAGCTTTTTTGCACGTAGTCAAATTATTAATGCTGCAAAGGCTGCTCACATTCAGGCAATCGATACAGTCTATTCTGATGTAACCAACATGGAAGGTTTGCGCGATAGCGTAATTGAAGCAAAAGGATTAGGCTTTGAAGGGAAAGGCTGCATCCATCCCCGCCAAATTAAAGTAGTGCATGAAGCAATGGCTCCAACCGAAAATGAAATTGATAAAGCAAAAAAAATAGTTTTAGCATTTGATGAAGCAAAATCTAAAGGTATTGGTGTTGTATCAATCGGCAGCAAAATGATTGACGCACCGGTAGTTAAAAGAGCGCAAAGGACAATTGAATTAGCATTATTGAATAAAATTATTCCGGGTAACTGGAGAAAGGAAATTGAAAAGTAAAACTCTAATTATTGAGAGGGCAAAATGAAAAATAATATTCTGACAATTTTGGTACTCATTCTTATTTCATTAAATCTTTTTGCTCAGCAAAATGAGGATGGAGGATTTAATGATGGATTATCTCAAGTAAATATTTATTTCACTCAATCGGATATTCGAACTCTGGCTGATAGAAATTTAAATAGTATTCTATCCTTTTATCCTGGTGTTGATTTTAGATGGAATAACCTCTACATACGAGGCTCCAATCCTGAAGCAAATGTTTATATAATTGATGGGATACCGTTTAACTTTTATGACGGAGATGCTGTTTTCCGTCTTCCTTTTCAAACATGGGAAAGTATAAATCTTTTAAAAAGTAATTTGAAAGCTTCATATGGTTATGGAGAAAATGTTATTGAGCAAAACATTAGGATTCCGAATAATGAATTAAATATTGATGTAGAATATCTTACAGACAACGTTTCATTAAAATCAAGAGGAAACTCATTTGATGGTCAGAAACGATTTGGGGCTCACTGGTTTGGATACAGTAATTTTAATGCCTCTGTAACAGCACCAATTTATAAAGATCACATTTCGCTTTTCGGTAATGTAAACTATCAATTTCATAGAGACAAAAGTCCGCAAAATTATCCTGGAATAGATATTGGTCCGGTTACTGATCTAACAAGTGGTGACGTTGTTGATCTAACATACCCTGCCGGCAGCTTATTAAAGAACTCTCTGGAAACATATAATTTCACTGGTAAAGTACTTTTCAATTTTAATCCGTTTAGATTTGACATAACCGGACACTATTCTGATCAATTACAATTTGACCCCTTCAATAATTCAAGAGTCACTGGAAATATTGCAAACCTGTTAAATACATTTAGAATTGAAGAAGAAAAAATTCAAAAGTATTTTATTAATGCCACTTTTTCCCACCAAGTCTCAGAAGTAATTTCTTATGATATAAAAGCTAGTTACTCGAAATATTCAAAAGATGAATATGATCCTATTCTAAAAAATAATTTTCTTGGATATGGAGATAGCGTAGCAAACGCAGATGCAGGCGTATTTTGGGTAAGAGGACCAAGTGATAATAGAGGAAGATTTCAACAGCCGAGTTTGTTAAACTTATTTGATTTTTTATTTAATCCGGCAGGGAAGGTCGTATCGGGCTATAACAAGTTTTCAGATGAAAGATTGTACTTCGCTGGTCATTTTTTAGTAAATACAACCAAGCAGCTTTCAATACAATTAGGGCTGGAATACACACAAAATGAAATTAGAAAATTAAATTATTCCAATCAGACATTACTTTCCTTACCTGCTTATTTATCTGCAAATAATTTCTTAAATGATAATGATCCATTTAAAGTTCCGGATGAACAAATTTATATAAATCGCGGTGTAAATAATTTTGGTTACGATTTTATGGGCGATGAATCCGATGGAGGAACTTCACAAGATTTTTCTGGACCACAAGAACCGTCAATTTTTAGCGCTTCAGCTAGCGGAGAGTATTATTTAAAGAATTTTATATTTTCTGCTGGACTTAGATTAGATAACTATCAATTTGATACTTGGAAATTGAAAGACCCCACTAGACCGGAATTATCATTTGCGAGATCCACCGGAGAAATACTTCCCGAAGGAATATTGTTTTCCGAAAGTACAACTGAATTGAGTCCGCGAATAAATATTGAATATTTTATTCGAAACCAATATGGTGCATCGCTTTCATTTAATCAATTTAGTTATTCACCAAATTTGTACTCCAGCAATAATAGCCTTAATTTTGCGTCACATCAACTAAGGAGTGGATCCGAAATAACACTGCCGGTGGCAGCAGCGGATGCCCTGCCAATTAAAACAACAAACCTTGATTTATCTTTTAATTATAATTTTAATAATTATGCATTTGTTCAATTAGTTTTATTTTATAAAGATTTGCAAAACTTACAGTTATTTAATAAACAGAATGTTGCACAAGAGTCTTTTTTTAGTGACTATAATATTCTCACTCAAAATGGCAGTTTAATTATTAGAGGAATCGAATTTGAAATGGCATTCAGAATTGGTGATAATTTTGGATTTAATGGGAACTCAACATTCCAAACTAGTAATAATTTTGGAATCTATATTCCGGAGAAGATAAATCTATTGTACTTTTATAATTTTGTAAATGACAAAAACCTAATTTTGAACAAATTGAAAATGTCTTTACAATTTATTTATAATAGTGGAAGAAAATTTGTCACTGGTAGTATGGGTCCAGAATTAGAAGGTGATGCAAGGGACAGACAACCAATATCACCCATTGATGATAATTACTTACCATATTTTTTTCAGGTAAATTTTAAAATTGATAAAAGAATTTCAATTTCAGAATTATTCAAAATTAATGTTTATTTAGATGTTATTAATTTATTTGATACTAAAAACTTATTAGAAGCATTTTTAAGAACAGGCACAGACGATGATGATGGATATTTATCCAGCGCACGCGGTGGACAATTAATAGAAACATTTGGACCAATTTATGAAAAAGTTTACCGAGCCATGAATATTGATTATAAAGAACAGTTCTTTCAAGCTTATAATCAATTAGGGCGTCACAGAGCCTTTTACGGACCCCCAAGACAAATAAGATTTGGAATTAGATTAGAATATTAGAAATTATATTTATTCATTTAACATAAAGAAGAAATTATGAAATTAGTAAAAAACGCAGCAGGCAGAATGGTGCCTACACAGGTAAACAAATTAAAACTTACTCCGTACAAAGAAATTGGTAAATTCAGACCGAAGGGAAATAAAGCAAAACCTCCAATCCGCACATGTGCTGACTATCCTGATGACGGAAACAAAGTTGTAAAAAACCTGAAGGAAGCATTAAAAAAAGCCGGACTAAAAGATGGAATGACAATTTCAACCCACCATCATTTACGTAATGGCGATGTGCTTACAAACCAACTCTTTGATACAATAAAATCGATGGGAATAAAAAATATTAGATGGTATCCTAGCGCCTCTTTCCCTTGCCATGAGCATTTAATAAAATATTTAAAAGATGGAACAATTCATCATATTGAAGGAAGTATGAATGGACCGTTAGGCAGGTTCACTTCTCACGGGAAAATGAAGGGCGTTGGTATTTTACGTTCTCACGGCGGAAGATACCAAGCTGTGCAAGATGGTGAAGTACATATTGATATTGCAGTAATTGCCGCCCCAACTGCCGATCCATTCGGAAATGCAACCGGCGATAGGGGTCCAGCTGCTTGCGGCTTACTCGGTTTTGCACTTGCAGATTCAGAGTATGCTGATAAGGTTGTTGTTGCAACTGATAACTTAGTCCCCTTCCCTTGTGTGCCATGGCAAATTCAAGGCAACAATGTGGATTTTGTTGTTGAGGTTGACACACTCGGCGATCCTTCTAAAATTGTATCAGGGACAACACAGGTTACTAGAAGTCCCGATAGATTATTGATTGCCGAATATGTTGCACGCTTTATTGAAGATGCCGGAATATTAAAAGACGGATTTTCAATGCAGGCAGGTGCAGGCGGCACAAATTTAGCTTTTGCACTTTTTCTAAAAGAGCGAATGAAAGCGCAAGGTGTGAAAGCAAGATTCATTCGCGGAGGCAGTACACAATATTTAGTTCAGATGCTCGAGGAAGGTTTAACAGATTACATTTTAGATGGACAAACATTTGATCTTGAAGGCGTCCGATCGATGAGAGAAAATGCAAACCATGTTAACACAAGTCCCTTTACCAGCTACAACTTTCATGGTAAAGGTAATTTTGCTTCCATAGTTGATACTGCTGTGTTGGGAGCAACCGAAGTAGATATTAATTTTAATGCGAATGTCGCTACTCACTCCGATGGTTATCTTCTACATGGAATAGGCGGCTGGCAGAATTGTCTTTTTTCAAAATGTACGATACTTGCGATACCCTCCTTCAGAGATAGGATACCGGTTATTGTTGATGAAGTAACAACATTATGCGGACCTGGAGAATTGATTGATGTAATTATCACCGAACGGGGAATTGCAATAAATCCTAAACGAAAAGATCTTCTAAAAGCTGTTAAAAATTCTGATCTCCCGATCAAACCGATAAAACAGATTTATGAAGAAGTTAACCAGCTTTGCGGAGGTGCTCCGGCAAAACCGAAGATCAATAAAAATAAAGTTGTTGCAATAATTAAATGGGTTGACGGAACTGTAATTGATTCGGTATTTGAAGTGAAACAATAATATTATTTACCGGATTAGAAAACGACCGATCCGGATTATTTTTTTCAAAATATAAACATTAGTGAGGTAGGAATGGAAAAGTTAGTAAATCAGCTAAAGACTAACTCGTATATAATAATTGTACTAGCTATACTTTCTCTCACATGGCTTCTAATAGATTATTTTTTGCTTAAGGGAATTTTAGCTGATAATAACATTGCCCTAAACTACAATTGGATTTTAATTACTATCAGTATAGTCGTAGTTGTATTATTTCATTTGTGGGTGTTCATTTTGGTTTTTTATAGTTTAAGGGTGGTAATAAGATTTAAGTCGGAGTTGAGGAAGGCAAAAATAAAAGAAGAAAGTAAAGAAGGTGATAACGAAGTTTTAGAATAACTAAAAAAAGTATCACCTTCTGTAAATTACATTATTCTTCTAAAGTAGAAATATTACCCGGATCAACACCAAGAGCTTTTGCTTTCAAAACCCTTCTCATAATTTTTCCGCTTCTTGTTTTAGGTAAAGAATCAACAAACTCAATACGTTCAGGTTTTGCAATTGGACCTACTTCATGTCCTACATGTTTTTTTAGTTCTTCTCTAAGTTTATCGCTCGGTGCAATACCGGAACGAAGAATTACATAAGTATAGATTACATTACCTTTCACATCATGGGGCATCCCAATCGCCGCAGCTTCCGCAACTGCGTCATGACTAACTAATGCACTTTCTATTTCGGCAGTACCAAGCCTGTAACCCGAAACTTTAATTACATCATCAACTCTGCCGATAACCCAGAAGTAACCGTCTTCATCTTTCTTAGCACTGTCGCCTGTTAAATAAACACCTTCAAACTTACCCCAGTATTGATCAACATATCTGTCATCATCATTATATATGGTTCTCACCATTGCAGGCCAGGGAGTTTTAATTATCAAGAATCCTTCTTCATTTGGTTTTACTGATTCACCTTCTTCATTCACTACATCCATTTCAATTCCGGGAAACGGACGAGTACCTGAACCCGGTTTGAGCGGTACGCAGGGCATTGGAGTAATCATAAACATTCCGGTTTCCGTCTGCCACCATGTATCCATAATTGGGCATTTACTATTCCCAACAACTTCGTAATACCATTTCCATGCTTCAGGGTTTATCGGTTCCCCAACTGAACCAAGCAAACGCAGTGATGATAGATTGTGACGATTTACCCAAGCGTTGCCCCATCTCATTAAGCCCCGTATTGCGGTAGGCGCGGTATAGAATAAATTTATTCCATATCTTTCAATCATCTGCCACCAGCGATTTGGATATGGGAAATTTGGTGCACCTTCATAAATAAATGATGTTGTTCCATTTAAAAGCGGACCATAAACGATATAACTATGCCCTGTAATCCATCCGGGATCAGCAGCACACCAGTATCTATCCTCTTCCTTAATATCAAAAACATATTTTAAAGTTGCATAAGTACCAACCATATATCCGCCATGGGTGTGAAGTATAGCTTTCGGTTTGCCCGTTGTGCCTGATGTATACAGCATGAATAAAGGGTCTTCTGCATCCATCTCTTCAATAGCACATCCATGATCAGCAATAGGTAGATTCATTAATTCGTGATACCACATGTCCCGACCGCTTTCCATGTTAATTTCATGACCGGTTCTTTTAACCACCAATACATGCTCTACTGTTGCTGCACGCCGCAAGGCTTCATCGGCAATATCTTTTAATCGTACTATTTTGCCCCGCTGGTAAGCACCATCGGCAACAATTAAAACTTTAGATTGACTATCTTCCAATCTTTCATGCAATGCTTCAACAGAAAACCCGCCATAAACAACTGAGTGAATTGCACCAATTCTAGCGCATGCAAGCATTGCAGTCACTATTTCAGGAATTCTTCCCATATAAATTGTAACTCTATCCCCTTTTCCCACACCCAAACTTTTGAGAATATTTGCAAATCTGCATGTCTCCCGGTGCAAGGCATAGTAAGACATATTAGACTTAGTACCATCCTCCCCTTCCCAAATTAATGCTAATTTATTTCTTCTGAATGTTTTTACATGAGCATCCAGACAATTGTATGCAATATTCGTTTTGGCACCGACAAACCATTTATAAAACGGCTTCTTCGAATCATCAAGAACCTTATCCCATTTTTTGAACCAGCTTAATTCATTTGCTCGATCTTCCCAGAATCCCTCATAGTTTTCCAGGGCATAATTATTTACTTCATCCCAATTTTTAACATTAGCATTTTTTACAATTTCGTCCGATGGATAATAAACCTCGCCTGAAAGTTTTTTGTCAGTCATTTGAACTCCTATTTTAAACATTTGGGAAAATGAATTAAGTTTAATTGGAATGAAGATAGTTTATTCTTAAAATAATTACAATACAGAATATCTTTTTTACGTATTTAAGAATACAGCTCAATTATTTATTGAATAATTTGAAATAAAATTTATATATTTACTATTCATTTTTGATGTTCTTAAAATATTTAACTCATGAAATTTAGTACATCCCGCTTGGAGAGGTGGGTGAGTGGCTGATCCCGCTAGGGCGGGATGCTAAACAAGTAGTTCTTTATATTGTGAAATAATTAAAGTTTATCATGGAATATGTAGTCTACATTCTAAGAAGTTTAGATTATAAAAGATACTATATTGGTCATTCAAAAAATATTAATAGAAGATTATCTGAACATAATTCTGGGAGTGTAAAATCCACCAAAGCATATTTGCCGTGGGAAATAATTTATGAGGAGAAATTTAAAACGAAATCAAATGCTTA
This sequence comes from Ignavibacteriota bacterium, assembly GCA_013112585.1. GTDB lineage: Bacteria > Bacteroidota > Ignavibacteria > Ignavibacteriales > Melioribacteraceae > IGN16. The sequence goes on from JABFGH010000014.1 coordinate 102,934, forward strand.
TCGCCGTGAATTGCAAATAAAAAGTTTTAAAAGCGGAAATGCATTTCATAAACTTCTCAAAGATTAAGTCCACTCATGGAGAGGTGGGTGAGTGGCTGAAACCACTGGTTTGCTAAACCAGCGTACTGTTAACTCGGTACCGCGGGTTCGAATCCCGCCCTCTCCGCTCTAAAATAAAAAAGCCCGTTTATAGCTAATTTAAGCTGTTTTCGGGCTTTCTTTTTTAAAAACCTACCGCTGTAACCGCCTAAAACGTACCTCGCTGATGTGTCTTGGGCACTTTTTGGGCATTTTTTGGGCACTTCTTTAAGTTTAAACTATGGGATAAAATAGGCGTTTCGGGGGTTTTAGCCACCCTTATTTTTTAGTCTTTTTCGTAGTTTTATTATTGTTATTCTGTCCATTCTTAATTCCGTTTGAATTTTATTATTATTGAAATCATAGTCAATTAGTTTAATAAATAGTAGAACCTTTTTTAAATCAATATTTATTCCTTCGAGTAAACTTCCCTTTCTACGATTCCATTCCCTAGTACATTTATAACATTTAATTTTTCCTCTTCTTATCCTACCCAAGGATTCGGAACTACAGTAGAGACAATGTTTAAAGGTTTTCAACATTCCAATTGAACGTAAATAGCTTTCTACCGCCTTTTCATCAAACAATAATTTTGATAGCTCTATTAAGTCCATTTATTTTCCTCCATAAAAAAAGCCGACCAGATTGTACGGCTTTGAGATGGCTGTTATTTTAATTTAATTGCTATTTTATTAATTCATCCAACTTTGTGAGCTTAACTTGCAAACTCTTTGGATCTATTTTAGTGTAACGGTCTGTAATCGACTCCCCTTTATGCCCCATCAAATACTGCCTTTCTTCATACTGGATACCTATATTTAGAACATGACTCGAAAAAGTGTGTCTCCATTTATGCAAGGTCGCATTCTTTGTTATTCCTGCTTCCTCCGCTATGGCTTTACATTTTCCAAGGTAGTTACGCTCAGTTATCATTTTTCCACTTCCCAATGTGAAGACATATCCATTCTTTTTATTTCCTTTCATCTCAACCAACATATCATACAATGTATCAGTCATAGGAATATCTCTCTCTGATGTTATCGTCTTGGTCTCGTAGTTATCATAGTTTCTGATCATTATTAATTTCTGTCCAAGATCAATACTCTTCTCCCATCTTAGCGATTGCAACTCACTTATTCTTAATCCAGTTAATAGCAAAGTTTTGAATACTTGACGATCCTTCTGTTCCATCTTCACATCGAAGAATGATTTTATTTCATCTTTATCGTAGTACTCTTCTTGCTTTTCTATTAGCGATTTTACTTTTTCTTTAAGTGATTTAATATGTGAGAGAGGATTCTTGATCAACCTATCTCTAATTATCTCATAATCAAATAATGCTTTTATTACCATGAGGTAGAAGTTGATAGTCTTTGCAGCTGCAGTGCTGCGAGAAAGCACAGACAAAAACTTATCAGCGTGCTCCCGTTTGAAATCCTCCATGTTTATTATTTTCTCATTGCTGCAGAATATTCTAAACTGATCCAATACCCTTTTATATTTTTTCTTTGACTTTTCCTTCAAGTCCATTTTTGTGAGCATGAACTCAGTTACAGAATTTTCTACTGATGACTTCTTATTAATAATGCCTGCTGCAATAAGTCTCTGATCTGATTTTTCTTTTTCTATCCTATCTACAAATGCTTTTGCATATTTGTGTTTCTCAAATCGAATTCTGTGTCGTTTACCAGTATAGTCGTAAACAGTAATTTGAAATTTCCCATTCTTCAATTGTTTAATTGCTCCCATCGTTAAACTCCTTTTGTCATGATTTGTGCGAGGGTTAGTTTGTTGATCATGTGTCGATCACCAAGTTTTGTAGCTTGGATTTTACCGTTTCGTACCCGTGCTCCCACAAAGTCATCACTTAAATTGAGTATTTCGGATGCTTCTTTAATTGAATAGAGGATTTTCTCTGGGTCGAATCGATCCAGCATACTTAAGTTGAACTCAAATAGATTATCGGCAGTTAATGAAGGCGGAAGATTTGCTCCCGCCGGTTCATTCACTTTCCCGAAATCGATCTTTGTTCTGTTATTTGACTTAAGTGCTGTCACTATTCTTATTCCCTATAATTAGTTAAAATTGACAAAGTTTGAATAAGGTCGATTATTATTTGGCAATATGAGATCTGGCAGCGCATCTTTATCATCTACAGAAGATGACTTTGGGATCAAATATGCACTTCGGTCAGATAATAAATCATTGAGCTCTATTTTAATGACAGAACCTAACCAACCATAATCATGTAAATTGTTAACGATTATCTCACAAGATTCCATCAAATCTTCTAAATCATTAATTGTAATTACCAAACCATCCTTGTAATAATTAACTGAATATGAAGGACGAAAATCATTAGTTGATAATTCAAAAAGAATTTGGTTGACTATAGTATTGATTTGAACTTGAACATCATCAAGATCGATAAGTATACAGTGGATGTAAATAATTAAATTATTCATTTTATTTTTCCTTTAATTTTAAATTAACGGAGGCCAAAACAATGGCCCCTAAAGTTTGAAACAATTATTGCTACTTTCCAACTTTCAATTCATTGCGAAAATGTTGCATGTAAATCGTTCTAGCATCCGGATTTGCGGCAACTTTAGTTAAAAGGTTTCTTGGAGCTTTAATTAGGGCTTGCAGCATAACTGCATCACCTTTCTTGGAACCAGACTTTGCTACATTTGCCTTTAGAGTCTTTAACTCTTCATCGGATAATCCATTGACTAGCTTTGTAATTGCTGCTTTGACATTTCCACCGTACCGATTATGATAACTAGTTCTTTTAGCACTGATACGTACATTGCTTCTAACTATGCGGTTAGTATCATTTTTAAATGAGTTGGTTAAGCTTCTCTCAAGTTGAGAGATGTTTTTCTTAATAATCTGCTGAGACTTCTTTAAGTTGCGTATCTCATTTCTGACTTTTGTTTTCTGAAAACCACTTAATATATTTCTCTTTCCAGAAATCTTAAACTTACCGCTAGATTTTAATAATTCTGTTTTTTCTTCGAGGGCAGTTTTAATATCATTAGAAGCTGAGAACAACTCTTCTAACTTAACTTCTACTGAACCAGTATTTTTTGATAAAGTATTATGTGAAGATGCAAACATTAAAATTCGTTTATCTCTTGCTTTGATAACTTCTTGTTCAGCTTTCTTTTTTGCTTCCTCTTCATTACTAGTGTTTTTAAGTTCCGGTTTGGTACTGGCTGAATTAGGCGGTGTTGCCTTGTTTGAAGATTTTTTTGAGTCCATAATGCTCTCCATTGATTTAAGTTAAAAAAATTAGTTTCGAAACGGTTGATAAGGCTGGCCAGCTTTAGATTAAAATCTACTTATCAGTTGCTTCTTGAATAGATATAGACATAGAATGTGCCTATATATTTATTTGGATTTTGGAACAAAATGGGTGTTTAAAGAATGAGGACATCTCTATTTGTAGAGATTGGTTCTACTAGAGTTGATATGTACTAAAGTTTTTTAAGATTGTTTATTGCTTCTTTATATTTCGCTAACCTCTTATAAAGGATTGAGTCTTTACCTTGTGAACCGGTTAACCCTAAAAACTTTGATGATCTTGTTACGGGGATTTGCAAATCCTCCAAATAAATTTTTGCAACAATCGGTTCTATAATATCTTTCAGGAATCTACCATTTTCATCTTTCCATTTTCCTAAAAAATATTTTAGTTGGTTTTCCAAATGTGAGTATTGTTGCTTGCTAATAGCTTCATTACGAGGAGGATCATTGTTTATTAAATCATTTGTAATTTCACTTATATTTTTATGTCTCGCTTCGTTGTAAATTTTCTCAATGTAAAATTTTAATTGCCTAATATTGCCAGGCCAATTAAATAAGGACAGTTTTTCGATTACGGCAGGAGTAATTTCCATTGGATATTTATTTATATTAATTAAGTTTTTAATAAAATGATCGACTAAAATCTTTACATCTTCACGTCTCTCTCTTAGTGGTGGAATATCAAATACTCTTTGATGAATTCTTTCATATAAATCCTCAGCAAATTGATTATTAGAAACCTGTTCTTCCAAATTGGAGTTAGTTCCAAAAATTATTTTAACATCTGTCTCAACTGAATTCTCACTATCACCAAAACTATAAAATATTCCTTTATCTAAATAAGTTAATAACATCTTCTGTACATCCAATTCAAGAGTTCCCACTTCATCCAAAAAAAGTATACCACCTTCTGCTTTTTGAATAAACCCAATCCCGTCGGCTATTGCCCCAGTAAAAGATCCTTTTTTCCAACCAAATAAAATTGAATGTGCAGTTTCACTTCTTAATAATGCACAGTTTTGTGAAATGAAAGGTTTTGATGATCGATTACTGTTTTTATGTATTATTTCAGCGATATGAGTTTTACCAATTCCGCTTTCACCTAGTAGGACTATTGTTGATCTATCATTTAGAGAATATGAGATTTCTTTTAATATTGTATGAAACTTTAAATTTATTGTATTGTTTTTAGATATAAGATTTTTTTGTACTCTTGATAATTCTTTTTGAATGTAAATATCCTGTTTTGCCAAAGATGTCCACTTGAAAAAAGCTTTATCAAATGTATTCATAGTTTTATTGTTCACAAAACCAAAATAAATTGTGTTAACACTGCTGAGAGATTTATCACGATAATATGTAATTATGGTTTCGGCTACCTCATTTGCGATTTCTTCGGCAATTCTCGGTCTATTAACTTCATCAGATGTTAAGACATAATAGAACCCTAATCCAAAGAATGATATATTGGATAAGTTTCTTTTTTCTACATCATCTAATACTTTAATAATGCCGACATTTAAATCTGATAAATTTAGTTTTTTCTCATCGTTATAATATAAAATATGGTAACTCATTGGAGTTGAAATTTGAGGATGCTCAATCCTTATAATGTCGCCAGCTTTTTTGAAACCTATTTCACTTTGTCGATCTTTCAAAAAGGATTCACCAAGCCGGTTCAATAAATCAAAAGAAGAACCTCGGTCAGAATAGAAGAAGTATTTCTCAGCATGAATCGTACTGACTAAAGTATCACTTTTATGTGAAAATAGATTTTTATGTTCAAGTACGATTTTTATATTTTTATTGATTTTGTATTCTTCCCTTGCTGGATATTTCTCACGTCTGGTAGCTTCATGTATTAACTCATCCACCCTATTCAATTTTTGATTTAGGTAAATTCTTTTTTGCAAGAACGATTCGTATTCTTTTTCATCAAACTTGTCAATTTCTTCAAGTTGAAGAATTTTATTATTTATCACTTCATACGCTTTTTGTAATTCAGTTTCGTTTAAGCGTTCAAACTCTTTCATTTGAATCCTTTGTTTTCTTTAATGATTTTATCAATGATTTTAGCTTTTTTATTATCAATCCCAAAAGTATTTGTCAATTCCTTTACTTGGTGCGGATCATAAGAATTAATAATCGAATTAAATATTGGGAGGGTATTTGTTAAATTGTTCTTATACTTAATCATTTTGAAATAAATAAAATTTCGTAATGCAACTACACCATTGTCTTTATTGCCGACTAAGCTTTTAAATTTCTCAATATCTATATTTTTTTCTACAGGCTTCCTCAACAAATATAAAAATTCATAATATTCTTTAGCCGCTTTATTTGAACTATCATTTTTAATATTTGACAAAAAATTGTCTATTTTTTCTATTATTTCTTCTTTTTTAAAAGTAAAGCTTCCAAATGAAATCGTGAATTTGTTAAACCCTACAATATTATTTTTAATTATTTCATCATTAACAGATTGGTCTAAATAATATTTAAATAATTTCAAAGTTTCATAATTATTTCCAACGGAGAATAGACTAATTTCTTCCCCACTTGGTAAATAAACATAATTATTTTCATCAAGTTCATTGGCAACAATAAACTCTTTCAATTTCTGTCTGATTACATTAATTGTAAAATCGACAAAGTTATGTGCAATAGCTCGCCCATGCTCAGCTACAAGAAAACCTAAATTGTCAACATCACCAATTATTATATTAAAATATTCATAATTATTGTCTTTGAATAATTTAATTAAGTTAATAATCTCCTCATTACAAAAAGATAAGTTTTTATTTAGATTATTAATAGTATTGATCCCCTATTTTTGAAATGCAGTAAATAACACATAAAAAATTATTTCAGTTGATGTAATTTTGTAATAAAAGAATCAAATTCACACAAAAAAATTCATACTTCAATATTATTTTTATGAATAATCCTATATTTCATACATTTTCAATAAAATTTTTTAATAATCACCTCGAGTTCACTACAAATATTCAATAAACCATCACGATTTCCAATCAATTATTTAATATACACGTTGCTTTCAAGATAAATCATAAAACTATTGTTTGTTTATAGCCTCTTTTCAAACTTTATCATAAAAAAGGGTATAAGAACCCTGTAGTTAATTAACCACACTCACTAACCACGGAGTTTCTTATGTCACTAACACTCGGCTGCGATCCGGAACTAATCTGCCGGATCAACGGAAAATTTACATCAGCAAGTAATTATTTCAAATCAAACTCATCAATGGGATTAGACGGCAACAATTCAGTAGCTGAACTGCGTCCCGGTTATTCAGAATCACCAATCGATCTCACCGCTAAAATTAGAACAGTCCTTGAATACGGTCACGAATGCAACGAGGAGTTGGAGTTTTACTCCGGTCATTACGTTGACGGTTATCCTATCGGCGGACATATACACGTAGCCGCCAAACCAACTTCTGAACTGGTAGATTCATTGGATACCGTTCTTACCGCTCTATCAAATTGTATTGATGATAAACCACAGAAAGAAAAAAGAGAACACTCCGGCTACGGACAACGCAAGCAGTACCGCTGCAAGGAATACGGGATGGAATACCGCACACCGGGAAGCTGGCTGCTCTCTCCTTCTACAACACTTGTAACATTAACTTTAACAAAACTCGTAACTGTGGGCGTTCAGGAAGATGGATTAAACTTTACCGATCTTAAAGGCAGGTCCCATAGCTGCACATTTCTACGCAATCTTAAGTCTATGCTTAGAACTATTCCGGAAGATTGCACCGAAGGATTATCTGAGTTGGGGCTTTTGTTGAGTAGAAGCTGCATCGACTGGAATCAAAACATCCTCCCTAACTGGGGAATCGGAAATGCTGAACAAATAAGGGAGGCAGCATGACACATTGTGAT
>JABFGH010000015.1 GCA_013112585.1 Ignavibacteriota bacterium
AAACATAGTAAAAGTATTCTATTTTATCAAAAATAATAGTATCAATTGGAACGTAAGAATCATTCCAATTGATACAAAAAATAATAAAAAATACAGATAAATAAACTTGACTTTCAACGGAATAACTTTGGGGTAATTTTGTACGACTACGAAGTAGTCAAATATAAATAACCATAGGAGAATCCTATGGAATAAAGGAAATAGCATATAACACAACCCCAGCGGGGTTGAAGAATAATTGCTGTAATAATTAGAACTTCGCCTTATAAAGTAAGTTATTAAGTAAATCTAGAGAAAAGTGATAGTGGATAATAGATGCTGGATTAAATACCTGAGCTGATTTTTATTGTTTAGCAAAAAAGATGTTGAACTACTAACGCAGCTCTAAAACATTACCCCCTTTTACTAATACAAACACCTGACTGCCGTCAGGTGTTTGTAGAAAATTTCATGATGATATTAATTAGAACCACAGCGTTGTTCAATATGTTTTTGAGTTTTCACCTCACATATATATCAGAAAATTAATTCCTCTTCCGCATAAGTATTTTCAGTTTCAAAAACTTTAACAGATATTTTATTGATATTGCCGGGCAATTCTCTTTCAGCAATTTTTTCTAAAAAATATTTACATAAATTTTCGGCAGTGGATTCAAATTTTACAACGGTATGTTTTGAGTTTAACTTCTTTAGCATCTCCTGCAATTCCGTGTCATTTTCATAAACTAAAAAACCATGATCAAGCTCTTCTACAAGCGGGGCAACAATTTCTTTAACATCGTAATAATCAAGCACCATACCGTTCTCGTCAACGTCACCAGTAAATTCAACCATCATTTTATAAGAATGACCATGAAGGTTAATACATTTACCTTTATGAAATTTTAATCTATGTCCCATTTCCCATCTAAATTCTTTTGCAATTTTCATCATACACCTCGTTCTTCGGGCTTCCAAATAAATTTATGCATCTGTAATTGAAAGCGTACATTCAGTTTGTCTTCTAAAATCCAATTTGTTAATGTTAAAGGTTCCAGTTCATCAAACACAACTGAGAAGAGAACCTCACATTTTTCATTAATTTTGTATTTACTAATTATTTCTTTAGCCCATTCATAATCTTCTCTTGTACCGATTACAAATTTAACTTCATCAATTGATTTTAAATAGTCTAAATTTTCATATAGATTTTTACCCTTCATATTACTGGAGGGGCACTTTAAATCTAAAATTACTCTTACTCTTTTATCAATATTTTCAATAGGTAAACTTCCGCCGGTTTCAAGTAAAACTTCGTAATCTTCATCGCAAAGTTTCCGCATCAAATGAATTGAATCTTTTTGAACTAAAGGTTCTCCGCCTGTAACTTCAACCAAGCTGCAGTTATATTTTTTAACTTCTTCAATTATCTCTTCGATGCTCATTTCTTCGCCGTCATAAAATGCATATTCCGTATCACAATAACTACAGCGCAAATTGCAGTATGTTAATCTTATAAACACACAAGGTTTTCCGGCAAAAGTGCTTTCTCCCTGTATTGAAAAATATATTTCGTTTACTTTTAACAATTGCTGCTCAATTCTTTTTAATAAAGTACTAAATAGAAAATAGTAAAAACTAAAAATTTAATTTGAAAAATAAGGTGCAAATTTAGCAATATAAATTTACTCTTTAAAGTCTATTCAGCAGATAAAATATTAATCGAGTAAAGGATACGATTTTTTCCTTGACAATAAGAATGAATGAATTATATTTACTACTGGAATTGACCGAAACTCGAACTGTAACCTACATGGTTGGCGTTCCGAAAGGATAGAGTTTCGGTATTTTTTATTAATTGTTGTACTTCGGCCAAAATTGGCAATAAATTTCTCGATGAGAAATCATCCTTCTATACTTATTATTATCTTTTTTCCCTTTTATCGAATAAGTTATCGCACCGCAAACCATATCTGCTAACTGTAAAAGATTATTTTTATGTGATTGCTGAATCTTAACTTTTTTAATTTTAATAGAATCCTTTTCATTTATCTTCTTTTTAAGATAAGACTGAAGTTCTAATTTAAATTTTCTTGAACCGCTGCCATCAATAATTACTGTTGCATTATTAATGTATGGTTTCGCATTTTCAAATACTAAATTACAAGTATATTTATAAAATGATTTGGGATACTTAAAACCTTCGCCATATAAATTGGCTTTATTGATTGTAATTGTAAGATAGAAAAAGTTGAACGTGGAAATTAAATTGAAAAATTTTTCCTTTGCTTTTTTTGAAGATTCAGAAAAATGAAACTCATAATTTGATTCTAAATTTAATTGTGCCCGAAGGTTTTTAATACTATTATCACACTCTAGTGCATCCTCATTGTCTGAAAATATTATTATTGTAACTGTAAAAAATTACTCGAGCCTTTGTCTAATTTTAATCCAGGATCGCCTGACTCATCAATAAAACAAAGCATAACTTAATAACCTTTAATGTAATTTATTTGAAAATACAAAAATTAAACATCTTACCGAATTAAAATATTATTACTTCTATTACTTTGTATTGGCGCTGTAATATTATTTAATTGGAAGTGGTTTCGGAGACAATCTGATAAAGCTAGTTGAAGAAAATATAAGGAGGAATAAAAATAAAAAAGCTCACCTGGCGATGAGCTTTTCATTGGTTTTTATATAGTCGCAAACAAATTATTTACCAATAGAAGAGAACTATAAGAAATATTTAGAAAATCTTACTATTTCGGTTCTAAATCTTGTTTAGTAACGGTACCTGCTACAACAGTTACGAGTTTTGCAGGGTCAACGTATTTTTTTATTACACTATTAACTTCATCAAGACTTAAATCTGCAACAAGTTCCGGGTAATCATCCAGGTAGCTTGGTGAATATCCCCTTTCCGCAAAGCTTAAAATTTGTGAAGCTAAACCGCCTGTAGTAGAAAGACCGATTTTATAACTTCCAATCATTCGGGTTTTTGAATTTTTCAATTCTTCCTCACTTACTCCTTCGCTTACCCATCTTTTAAGTTCGCGCATTGTAGATGAGTATCCTTGATGAAGCAGATCGGGGGAGAATGTTCCTGAAATATACCAGGTCCCATCGGCAAAAACATCACCTGAATGGTTCGATGAAATGCCGTAGGTTAAACCTTCTTCATCTCTAATAATTGACATCAATCTTGCCGTAAAACTTCTTCCGCCGAAAATTTGATTGGCGCAATTAAAAGCAATGTAGTCATCATCAGTTTTCTGCAGATTGGTTATCTGTCCAATTCTTAATGTAGCGCTGGTTTTATCTTCCAGTCTCACTATTTCAGTTGCATCTTTAACTATTATTTTAGCATCATCAAAACTGGGATAGTTTATACCCCCTTTCCAGCCGGTAAAATATTTTTTAACTGCAGATTCTACTTCATCGCTTTCAACATCGCCAACTAAAACGAAAATCATAGATTTGGGACCATAGTATTTTTTATGAAACTCTTTTACATCGGCGATTTCAACTTTATCAATATCTGCAATAAGCTGTGCAACGGATGTTTCATGATTCGGATGACCTTTCGGAAAGATCATCTCATTCATTTTCTTTTCTGCCTGTACATTAGTGTTTTCTAAAAGCTGCTTCATTGAGCCGGCTCTTTGAGCTTTCATTTTTTCAAATTCTGTTTCATCAAAAGCAGGGTAGCGAAGCTGCTCGGCAATCAATTCAATCACATTCGATAAATCTTTCTTTAAGCATTTACCTCTAAATGTAAGCTTATGTGTGGATACCGAGTAGTTAATACTGGCGCCCATGTTTTCTAATTTTCCGGCTAAGGAAAACTTATCGTTTTTTGTTGTTCCTTTATCAAGCATGTTGCCTGTAAGGTCCGCTATCATTGAGCTTTTTTCGGGACTAAAATTATCGCCTGCGGCAAAACTGCCTCTAAAAGTAACTACATCTTTTACATTTGTTTTTCCCGTAATTACTCTTATGCCCGCAACTTTCATGTCATCAATATTTTCTGAAATGCTTGTTCCTTTTACCGGCATAGGGTTTACGGTAATTGAATTTGAGTTGGGCTGGCTGTTGTTTTCATTCCTGTTGTAATACTGTTTCGTTTGATCTTCAAACCAGGATGATGATTGAGCTTTTTCTGTTTTGTTAACATTGTTGCCCCCCGCAGTTTTAGGAATAAAATAGCCTGTGGTTCTGTGGCTTTTAACAAAATATTTAATTACAAAATCCTGTACATCTTCGGGGGTAACTTTATTTATGTTGTCGGTATAGTTTACATAAGTTGTCCAATCGCCCCTTGCAATAGCTTCGTTAATTTGACTTGCAATTGAAAACGAACCATCCCTGCCGTAAGCTGTTTCAGCAATAATTTTATTTTTTGCTCTGTTAACTTCCTCTAAGGTAACGCCCTCTTTTTTAATTTTCTCAATTTCGTCTAAGAGAATTTTTTCACCGTCTTCATGAGTTGTGCCGGGAGCTAAAAAGGCATAATTAACAAATAAACTTGGGTCTTTAAATCCGAATGCAAAATTAAAAATATTTACTGCTTTACCCTGGTCAACCATCGCTTTGTAGAGTCGGCTTGTTTTTCCTTCGGCAAGAATATAATCTAAAATATATGCTGCATAAATTTCGTCGTTTGTACCCTCGGGAATTTTATGACCAATGCCGACAACGCCTAATTGTCCCGCTCTCGAAACCTCAACTCTTCTTGCTCCTTGCTGTTCCGGTTCAGTTGTATAAATGTCTTTTATTTCGTGCGGTGATGAATCAATTTTGCCATAATATTCTTGAATAAGTTTCAATGCATTATCAGTTTCAAAATCGCCTATTATAGTTACAACAGCATTATTAGGCCAGTAGTAAGTATTGTAAAAAGCTCTTAAATCTTTCATCGGTACATTTTCAATATCAGATTTCCAGCCGATGGTTGAGTGATGATAAGGATGAGCTTGAAATGCTGCAGCCCAAATTTCAGTGTTCAATGCGCTGAAAGGACTGTTCTGGCTTCGTTCAAACTCATTTCTAACTACTGTCATTTCTGCGTCTTTATCTTCCTTGCGCAGCAGCAAATTTCTCATTCTATCGGATTCGATATCAACAGCTAATTCTAAGTAATCGCTTGGTATGCTTGCGTAATAGTTTGTTCTATCAAGCCAGGTTGTTGCATTTATTCTTGCACCAATGTTGCCAAGCTTGGCATCAATGTGTCCGCCGTTTGCTTTGTTGTACTTTTCGGTACCTTTAAACATTAAATGTTCAAGAAGGTGAGTAGAACCTGTGTTTCCTGTTACCTCGTTTCTGGAGCCGACTAAATAAGTAACCATAAAAGTTAATACCGGTGCAGAATGATCCTCCTGCAGCAGAACGGTTAATCCGTTTGAGTTAAGCCTATACTCCGTTATTCCACCGAGCTCTTTTACTTTTGTAAAGCCGTCGGGAGTTGTGTTTGCACTGATTGTCATTGTTATAACCATTGTTAAGAAAAAAATCTTTTTTAGCATTAATTTTCTCCATGTTTTAGTTTAATTTATTGGATATAGAAGATATAACATACTGCTTAAAATTGAAAGACAACATTTTGGGCAAATAGCTTAAGGTTAAGTTGGTGCTGAAGGAATAAAATTAGTTTAGGGACATTCCTATCGAGTCATTACACACCCAAAAAATAATTGTAGTTAGTTTGACATATAATTTTAATGATATTATATTTGTATTCTTTTATAAAATAGATTAAGGATAATTATGGCTAATCATAAGTCAGCAAAGAAACGAATAAGAACAAACGAGAGACGACGAGTTCGCAATAAAGCATCAATGTCATCTTTAAAAACATTAACAAAAAAAGTTTATGATTCAAAAGAAAAGGCAAATGCTGAAGTTAATTTAAAAGAAGCAATTTCTTTTATTGATAAAACAGTTAGCAAGGGAAGAATTCATAAAAATACTGCTGCAAGAAGAAAATCAGCCTTAACAAGATTTGTTAACAAATTAGAAGCTGATAAGTAGAAATTAATTTATAAATTAAAAAAGCAATGCCGAGTAATTCAGCATTGCTTTTTTTATGATTTAAAATATCAGATTCAATCTAAATCTTCAATCGCATCAATTCCTTCGGGCATAGGTAAAAAGAATTTAATTTTCTGTACCATACCATCTTTCTTGTAAAGTTTATCTACACGTTTATTTATAAGAACACTATGCTCTATAAAAATATCGTCATCAACTATTGTCCCGAACAAATAGCTGGTGCCTTTAATTGTAACATTTTTCCCAATTCGCAATGGGTACTCATCACTGCCTGTCATGTTAACGCTCGATTCAATTCTTGAACCTTTACCTATTATTATATTTCCCTTTATTATGTTTCCCCAAAGTATTTCTACATCATCGCCAATTATAAATTTTTGATCGGGGTAGCATGAAAGATGAACTCCCTGCTCAACATTAACATTTTTACCAAAGTTAACATTTCCGTTTATGTAAACATTTTTTCCTAAAGTTAAATTATAATTTAGTACAACTCCTTTACCAATGTGAGCACCTTTGCCGATTTTTATATCAAGCGGGACTCCGTTTTTATCATGTTTAATAATTTGTTCAATGATTGATTCATCAATGAAAAAATCATCCGGATCATCAATTTCAATAATATCTTTCACTCTTTTGTACATCATGTTACGCGCAATAGCATCCATTTGGCGAAGCACTGACTTATTGTTGAACCCCATAATAACATGCTGAAGCGTTGGGCTTATTGCATCAACGGTATATCCTTTTTGATTGAACATCCCGATTAAATCAGTAATGTAAATTTCATTTTGAATATTGTTGCTTTGAAGTTCACTAATCAATTCCATAAGTTTATCAAACTTAAACGCGTAAACACCGGAGTTGAACTCGTTATTTTCTATTAGTTCTTTTTTTGTATATGAATATTCACGATTCCCAAACATTACTTTGTAAGGCGCATCCTCTTTTAAGTCCAGTATATCCTTATGCTCTAAAATTTCAATTACTTTGCCGGCATCATTTCCGCTGTTGTTTCCTTCTGCATCTTTATCTTTTACTCTAATTATTCTGCCGTAGTTGTTCTCTTTTGAAGGTCCGTCAAAAATTCCTGTCAGCACCATCATGTCGGCGCCGGACTCTAAAAACTTAGACTTAAAACGTGATACTGTTTTTTCATCAATAAGTCCCATGTCGCCCGGCAGTACATAAACAATACCGTTGTATTTACTTTTGTCAATATTTTGCAGAGCCACTTGAACCGCATGCCCGGTACCTTTTTGAACCTCTTGATGTACGAAGAGTGTATTTTTTCTGTTTCCTATAACCTTAATTACATCTTCTGCTTTTATTCCAACAACTACAATTGAGTTAACGCCGTTTAAGCCTCTTCTGCATGCGCTGTAAACTCTTTCAACCGTAGGTACGCCCCAAATTTTATGCAGCATTTTTGATGTTTGTGATTTAATTCGTTTTCCATGTCCCGCGGCTAAGATAATAGCTGTTTCGCTATTGTTATAATCAAATTCCGAAGAATATATATCAATTAAATTATTTATTGATTCATTATTTTCCATATTACAAAAAGCCTCAAAGTTTTATTATTTAATTCAAACAAAAATAATCATTTTTAGATTAAGTATTTAACTGCATTCAATTAAAAAATTTTTATCAGATTTACAATACACCATTCAACATTTATTTTGTTGAATAATTATTCTATGTTTGCATTCAAATAATTATTAAATATTCTATCAGCTATGAAAATCAAATTACTAACATCAATATTTATATTACTATTTGCGGTAAATTTAACAGCGCAAAATAAAGGTCTGGGTGCAGGCATTATGTTTGGCGACCCTACCGGCTTTAGTGTAAAAGCCTGGTTAAGTGATAATCAGGCATTAGACTTTGGACTCGGCTATTCATTTATTCCCGAAGCAAATAAAATAAGTCTTCATGCGGATTATATTTTTCACCTGGATGGGATTGAATATACAGATGGAAAAATTCCAATATATTACGGCTTTGGTGCTCGATTAAGATTTAGAGATTCTGAAAGCGGGTCATTTGGTGCAAGGGGAGTAATAGGGATGTTGTATTATTTTAAGCAAGTGCCCGTGGATCTGTTTTTTGAGATTGCCCCTGTGTTTCAGCTGCTGCCCAAAACAGCACTACATTTTGATGCAGCGCTTGGTGCAAGATATTATTTTAATTAAGCAGCGCTCAACTCTATTTTGCTGCGCAGTGTATCAACAGTTTCCTTAAACTTAATATCTTCCGATAGGGATTTTTCAATACTATTATATGCATGAATTACAGTTGAGTGATCGCGCCCGCCGAAATGGAGACCGATTGTTTTAAGCGAAGCCTGCGTTAATCTTTTTGAAAGATACATGGCAATTTGTCTTGCCAGTACAACTTCTTTTTTCCTGTTTTTTTCCCGCACTTTATTTTCATCAACGGTTAAATACTCGCAAACAACTTTGGTTATATAATCGATTGATATATTTACCGTTCGTGAAGATGAAATTTCTTTAACTGTTTTTCTAACAAGATCAAAATTAATTTCTTTTGCCGAAAGGGATGAGTTGGCGAGCAGCTTTATTAAGCAGCCTTCCATTTCGCGAATGTTAGATGTGATATTGTGAGCTATAAATTCAATGATATCATTTGATAACTCAATACCGTAGCTTTTGCTTTTATTTTTTAAGATGGCAATTCTTGTTTCAAAATCGGGTGGCTGCATATCTGCCGATAATCCCCATTGAAATCTTGAGACCAACCTTTCGTTCAATCCCTTTAAGTCTTTTGGCGGTTTATCGCTCGATAAAATAATTTGTTTGCCCGATTGATGCAGCGTATTAAAAATATGGAAAAAGAGATCCTGTGTTTTTTCTTTTCCAATTAAAAATTGGATGTCGTCAATAATTAAAACATCCATGTTCTTATAAAAATTAGAAAACTCATTCACCTTATTTGTTTGAATCGCTTCAACAAATTCAACGGTAAAAATATCTGATGATAAATAAATAACCTTTTTATTGGGATCTTTCTGAAGTATTCTATTACCTATTGCTTGAATTAAATGAGTTTTGCCAAGTCCTACACCGCCATAAATAAAAAGCGGGTTAAATGAAGTTGTGCCGGGCTTATCACTAATTGCATAAGCAGCAGCTCGTGCTAACTGGTTGCCTTCACCCTGTACAAAGTTTTCAAAAATATAGCGTGGATTTATATTAGAATTAAAATCCGATTTTGCTTCGGGCACTTCTTCAATAAAAACGGGTTTGTTAATGTTTTCAATTTTAGGCGGGTCTTCGCTGTTTTCTTTTTCATCCAATATTACATAAACAAGCTCGCCTTCATCGCCTAAAACTTGTTTAATTGTTTTTGTAATAAGCGTGTTGTAGTGTCCATCAATCCATTCAATAAAAAAATTATTAGGCACCTGAATTTTTAATGTGTTTGAAATAAGCTTGAGAGGTTTAATAGGTATAAACCAGGTATTGAAGGTGATAAATGGTACATTCTCTTTAATAATTGTAAGGCATTCGTTCCAAATCTTGTTTTCATCAACTCCGGTTTCGGCGGAGGCAGGTTTCTCATTCATCAATATTTATCCACATTTTAGAGGTTTCCATTTATTGTTAAAATGGACTATTAAAGAGTTTATTAAAATCAGTTAATTAAGTTGTCCACAACTTGCCAACATTAGGTGTGTTGCTGTAAGTTGTTGTAAATAAATTAAATAGCGCTACCACTTAATTTTTGCAAACATATATTCAAAGGACAATGCGTTGATTATAAACACTCAGAATTTCTGTGAAACGTTTCACGATTTTGAGTTATCAACATTTTATTAACATAGTTTTGTGCTTCTTAGTGCGTCATGAAAATAGAATATTGAACGCTGTTCTGCAAATTAAATCTTTCACTTTTTTGTAAGTTGTTTACTTACAATAAATTAAAATTTACTCAAATTTATTGGGGTTTAATATCCTATTTTTTCTTGCTCAGATTCATGAAATAGGCAAAATTTTGGAACAGATTTGATGAAAAAATTTTGTAAAAATTAATTACATGATAGGTTATCCACATTTAGCAAAGCGTTTAAATTTTTGTTGGGGAGTAAGATTACTTAACTAATTTGAATTGTTTAATGGCTTAATTGTTAAATTGTAAAACAAAATTGCACGGTGCTTTAGCTCCGTGAATATTGAGCAACCAAACATATCGGGTTTTTCCATAGGAATCCCTTGGATAACCCAAAATGTTTCGGTTCTGCCCACTGCAAAGGCGGGTTAAAGCCCCCAAATACTTCTTCATTCTCCACCGTCATACCCGCCTGCCGGACGGGCAGGAATGACTGTGCAATTTATGACAATATTCATTTAGGCCTTATGAATTGCTTCTAATGCATAATTCGGATTGTTAAAAATAATAGCAAAAGCATGCATCCTGCATTCTGCTCACTTACTCCGAGTAATGCAAAAATTACTTCATAAGTTGCATCTTATGATACTTCGCATTCTCAGGAGTTCTTACTTCAAGCATGTACATTCCCGATGCTAAATCAGAACCGTCAAAAGTCATCTTGTGAAGACCTTTGTCCTTGACTCCCTGGTTTTCAGAAAATACCTGCTCTCCAAGAGTATTGTATACATTTATTGTCACAGGGGAGTTCTCATTTAGTTCATAAGATACTGTTGTTGTTGGATTGAATGGATTTGGATAGTTTGGATTAACTTCGAAATTATCAATTCCGAGCATCTTGTCATCTATTGTAACTTCAACAAGAGGGAACGCTTCTGTTGTCCCGTCAATATCTACCTGATTAATTTGGTACTGATGAAGCATGTCAACAACTTGCATTACATTTTCATCCTTCCATGAGTATGCCTTAGGACTGTTTGAGTTTCCATGACCCTCAACAAAACCAATTTTTTGATTTCCTGATACAACATTTCCGTTTTTGTCATAGACTTTTCTCCAAATGTCGAAACCGTAGTTGTTTACTTCAGTTGCTGTTGCCCAGGCAAGTTCAGAAATACCTGTTTCTGTATCATATGTTGCAACAAGAGAGTTTGCAATTAGTTCTACTGGTAGCGGATCATCATCGTTTCCAGGATAGTTTGTGTTTTGAATTGCAGTTACTTCACCATTTAAATCAGGAGTTCCATTATTGTCAAAGAAATCATTGTAATTAGATCCCAGTAGAGAAACTTTGACATCCTCAGGTAAGTTCTCGAATCCCACTGCCGAACTTCCACTACCATCGAACCAATGTGCGTGCGAGTTTGCCAACACACTGCCAGGCGTGAAAAAGATTACACCATGATATGGAGATTCAGGTCCCCCTGAAACAATAGTATTCATATAAAAAGGCGCAATATCTAAATTTCTATCTTCCAAAGGAGTACCGTTATTATACTCAATTCTCACAATAGCATTATCCAAAGCAGGATCATCTTGCGTATCAGCATAAGCATTTGATGTCATCACACCTGGAGCGACTACTGCAAAGCCCATTCCACCGATGAGAGCGTATTTTCCTGTTTTACCAACAGCTGCTTCGGTTGCTTTCACTATTTTTCCTTCCGGTCCAAAGTTCAGTTCAGGATCCCTTCCGTCTGCTATTGATGTTCCGTTGATAAAGTGATTATACTCAGTGTTATCAAAAGCAACTTCCATTACTGCTTTTATCGCGTCTGTCTTACTCATGCCCATCTGGTGGGTCATTGAATGAATAGTATTAGTTAGGTCTTTCATTGTTCCCTCAATTAGATATTTACTTGTTTTGTCTATCTATAGGGTGAAAATATTTATTTCTTTATAAGAAAATTAATCTTAAGAATCAAAAATTAAATCTTAAATATTATTTATTCTGAGTAATGTAGAATTACTTTAGTGATGGCTTGCTCACATAACTTGCAAAACGGTTTATTTCCTTTAGAGAACATTATACAGTCAAGCATTGGGCGGTACATTCCTTTTGCCATGTATCCCGCTCCCTCAAATGCGCCAACTTTACCGTAGTGTTTGCAGCCGCGCAAATACTCATCCACTTTGTCAGAGTTCTTTTTATCCTCGCGTGTGTAGGCATCTTCAGCTTCTTTAATTTCCTCGGCACTCGCGCCGGTTCGCTTAAGTTCGGCAATCCTATCATTCATCTCTGCTCGTTTCTGCTGCCACGCATAACTGAATTTATCAAACTCTTCTTTTTCCCAAAATGTGGGGAGATCAATATCATCGCTTAACAAATCTTTCCACTTCAAATTTTCTTTATCTATCAGCGCTGAGATATTCGGCTCAACAGGTTCCACTGTGGGTTTATAAAAGTTATCATAAGCTGTTGCTGATGTGTAATACTCATCAGCCAAACCGGAAAAAGAATGACCGAACTCATGGAGGAATAAATAATCATCAAACTGATTATCGGTAGTGAAAGTGCAGAAGAAATTATAAATGCCTCCGCCTCCGTACCTTTTATGATTTACCATTATGTAAATTGCATCATATGGAACATGCGCCGCAAGGTCATGTATAGCTTTGTTATCTTCGGTTAGCAAATATCTTTCAGAACCCATGGAATTGAATGTGCAGCTTAAAGCTGTGTTTTTATAAATCCCGGCTCGCGGTTCATCAACTCCCGTTTCTTCCGATGGCTTAAGCACGCCGTAAACATTGAAATTATTTTTATATGATTTGTAAGGTTCACGACTGAAAAATGTGTTCGTAAATTTTTTCAGATCAGTATTAAACTTATTTATCTCGTTTTTAGTGTAGCCTTCTCCTAAAATAACAAGATCAACTTTTGAATGAGGATCGCCAGAGTTTACAGTAGTTTCAACAATTACAAATTCATTTGAAATTTCATCTTCAATTATCATAATATCGGAAGGATCAATTTCCGTGCGCCAGACTTCAAAAAGTTTATTCTCGTCCCCTCGTTTTTCAATAGCAAAAATAATTTCTTTTTGGGGATAAGGAATGATCGCTGTTTCGTGAAATACTTTTTTGATACCATTCATTGCCGGCTGGCTTGTTTGGTACTCGCCAAAATAGCTGTCGAATCCTTTTGAGTAGATCAGAAGTTCCGAAGCTTTATCATAAATTTTGATGTAGTATCTGCCGTTGTTAAATCTATCTATCAAATTAACTCTGCTTCCTGCCCAAATTCCGTAGTCGTAAATTTTATCAATTGTAACTATTTCAGTTTCAGCATCGCCAATGTGGTGATAATCTATACGCATTGTTTTATCAACAAAATAGTCTCCAAATATTGTTGCCTCCTGCGCAAAAATTTGCACTGCTGAAATTATAAAAAGGATGGCAGTTATTTTTAATGATTTCATTTTTCCTCCGATCAAAAAATATATTATCGTCATAAAATTAAGTAATCTAATCTTCACAAAAAAATTTTATTGTCAGGACGGAACCATTTCATGCACGCAAATAATACTTGTTGCTCAAACCTACAATTAAAAACAATTAAAGATAACTTAGCTTAATTTATATTTGTTGACTCTTTTAAAAAAAAGTAATAATGTACCAGTAGAATATTTTAGAGGTTAACTGGCAATGTTCAAGAGAATAGAGGTTCCATCAGTTGAATTTCCAACGGGGTTTATATAATATAGTCCATGCTTAAGTAAAGCTTATAACATTTAACTATAACAAGGATTTGACAATGTGTTTCAAACCTAGATGTTGCCTTACAGCTTTATTCTTAGCTTTAGTTTTCTCCGTAACTTGTTTTGCACAAACTGAAAAGGCAGTGAAGAATTCTAAGGATAAAATATCGAATACTTTCCTGGTAATTTCGGTATCGCCTGGAGCCAATGAGATTGCTGCTTCTCCAAACCCTCAAATTAAAGTTACCTTTACTCAATCAATTGACAGTGCTTCAATAAATAATATTTCGTTTTCTGTGTTTGGCGAAAGGACAGCTTACCATTCTGGAGGATATGAAATTATTGATAGCGGGTTTGCTATTCTCTTCAATACGCTGAACGATTTTAATGCTGGAGAAAAAGTCAAGGTGACGCTATCAAGCAAGATTATTTCTTCTATTGGTGATTCACTCAAATCATTTTCCTGGACTTTTCGTATTCCTACAAATCCCACTTCTCTTAATTTTACTGAGCCAATTGTATACAGCGGCGGCGGCGAGGGGATGCAATGTATTGATATGAATAATGATGGCTACCCGGATATTGTAACAAGCAGCGGAATAATAAGGATAAACAACGGTAATGGTGAATTTCCCACTTACTGGTATTTGGATGATGCAGCTGATTTTTATCCAATAATAGTTGATGATTTTAATAGGGATGGCTATATGGATGTATTTTACGGAGGCACCGGTGGTTTAACGTTAGGGTTAGGAAATGGCGCGGGTAATTTTAGCAAAAGTTATTATCCATGGTGGTTCTTTGATTATATTAGTGATGATTTTGATAGTGATGGATATCCTGATATTGCAGGAATTAATGGACTATCAATTAATCCTCCATTTGATTCAACTTCATACTGCGCTATTGCTTATAATGATGGGTTAGGTCAACTCATTGACACAGTATGGATTACCCAATTAACGGGAAAGTTTCAGAAAATTTCATCCTGCGATGTTGAAAATGATGGCGATAATGATATTTTAATCATTTCCCACCGCGCACCAATAAATGGATCCGGATTGGATGGATTAGCAGTTTTTAGAAACAATGATGATGGTGTTTTTAATGAATATCAGTTGTACCAGTCTGACATTTACTTTAGCTTTTTTTTACCCAAGTTTATTTATACCGCTGATTTTAATAATGATGGCTTAACTGATATAGGAATAATTGGCGATGGAGGAGGTGCAATTAAATTAAATACGGGAAATGGATTTTTCGGTGACGGGTCGGATACAACTTTTATTAGAGAAATATGGGGTCCGGAAAGTGCTGCCCCATTAACAGGCGGTGATTTTAATGGGAATAATTGGATTGACTTAGCTGTTAGCGGTTATGGATTCCCATTTGATCCCTTTGCCCCAAAACAATATGCTGTATTAAATAATAATAGCAGTTATTTCTTTAATATATTTAGAGATACAATAGGAACAAATTCATCTTTGATATACTCAACTGCCGCCGCGGATTTAAACAATAATGGATTTTTAGATTTAGTTCACGCGGGTAACGGTGTTTACATAACACGTAATGTAGAAATAGTTCCCTCGGTTGATTATGATTTAAAATTACTGAACAAATTCATTTTATACCAGAATTTTCCAAATCCGTTTAACAGCCAGACTGAACTAATTTTTAAAATAAATAAAACTGGAATTATGCAAATATCAATATATAACATCATAGGCGAGGAGGTGAGATCGTTAGAAAGTAAAGAATTATTTAGTGGAAATTATAAAATTGTATGGGATGGAAAAGATAATAGCGGTGCTAATTTGTCTTCCGGGGTTTATTTAATCCAGGCAAATTTTCTTGGTTTAAGTAAAACAATTAAAACAATAATTCTTAAATAAGATTGGAGGTAAAAATAATATCATCTCGTTATGTCTTTGCATTGTTAATGTCATTTTTATTGTTTACACCCAAGGTGATTCCTCAAAAGGATGTATTTATTTGCGATACTAATCCCGATAGTCTAACTTATAGCTATGGCGAATTAACAGCAACAACTTGGACATTAAAAATTCTTCTTGTTGAATTTCAGGATGTAAAGCATAAGTCCCCTGGTTATACCTACACTGATTTTAATAATCTATTTTTCTCGAATGGAATTTATGTTTCACCAAACAAATATTCCCCTGATGGAGAGCAGGTTTTTGGCAGCATGAGAGATTATCTTCATATAATGTCTGATGGGGAATTTACTTTAACCGGCAGTGTTGTAAATATTGATGAAACTAAAGATGGTGTCCCGGATTGGCTTACGCTCCCTTTTAGGAAAGGTCAATATGATTCAAGTAGTTATAGTAACTTTAAAAATGATGCTATTACTGCAGCCAATACTGCTGGTCTAAATATCAGCACAAACTCTACAACAAAACTTGCAATAATATATGCAGGTCATACTTATAGGGGCCATTGGTATGAAATTGTTGGACCGGATACTATACCTCACTTAAGCGGATTAAACCCGCGGGCTTCTGGATCAAAATACATAAATGGAGAGCTTTTTGCTTGCTGCTCACCTTATCGGTCAGAAAGACCTGATGCAAAATTTTCTGAGATTGGAATAAATGTTCACGAATTTTTGCACCTGATGGATATACCGGATTTATATGATAACGGTGTCTGGGATATCATGAATGGTGGGGTTACATTGGGTCCTAACTATCGGGGTGCATGTCCAACTCCCCTAAATCCACAAACAAGGTTTAAAAAAGGATGGTTAAATTTTGATTTAAAAACCTCTGATCAAACTTTTCAAGCGGATTACTATTTGAGGGATCCAGAAGTTTTTCAAATTAAAAATAGTTCAGATCCGAATAATTACTGGTTAATCGAAACTAGAAATTTTAATGCTACAATGACAATAGGTTCAACCACTACATATGATTATAACTATTATCCGCTCCGGAGTTACTCTGCAAATCCACCGGATCAAGGGGTCTTAATATGGAGGGTTAGTAATGCCTATGATTGGGGCAAGATTATACATGCTGATGGTAAACCTTGGCCAGAACATCCTTTAATTTCTCATGGCGATCCTTTTCCAGGTTCAGGTGGAGTAAAGGTATTATCACCTTGGTCTGATACTAGAACGTACCCTAATCCCAGGTATGTTCCAAACACAAAACCCTCGTCAAATGTAGGAATGGAAATAGTTGGTGAGGGGACAAATTATTTTACAATAGATTTTTATGCTGTTAACCCATTAGATGCTTCTCCTTCTAAACCACAAAACTTAGTAGTAACAATTGAAAATAACTCTCCCCGTCTAAACTGGACAGCAAATACTGAACCTGATGTTGCAACCGGCGGAAAGTATAAAATTTACAGGGCCGTCACAACAGGAGGTGAACCTACTAGTTTCGCACATGTTGCAACTGTAAATCACCCAATAACAACCTGGCTAGATTACGATTACTACGTGAACGGGAATGGCACCAACAAATTATTCTATAAAGTTTCTGCTGTGGACTATCCCACTAACAAAGAATCTGCAAAATCTGATTACGATTGGCTTTGGTGGAATAAATACCTTCAAAAGAAAGGAGAAAACTCTGAACAACTTTTAGTTTCTGAATACAAACTTTTTTCAAACTTCCCTAATCCATTTAATCCATCAACGATAATTAAATACCAAATTCCTGAAAGTGGATTTGTTCAATTAAAAGTTTACAATGTTCTCGGTAAAGAAGTAACAACCCTAGTTAATGGAGTTCAAGAACAAGGAAGTTATTCTGCTCCATTCGATGCAAGCGAATTAGCTGCTGGTGTTTATCTTTATTCAATACGTGTAAATGATTTTTCTAAAAGTCACAAAATGCTATTATTGAAATAAACTTATTATTAACAGTAGGGAACGTCCGTCAACCGACAGATCGTTCCCTACAACTAAAAGCACATCTGTAATCTTTAGCCCTCAACAAATTATTTTTATTTTGTTTCTCTTTCTCACCAAAATTTAACAAACTGAAAGCTATTAATGAATCCACTTATTGGTAATGATGCTGTTGTATTCGGTGTACTGCTATTAATTCTTGCATTAATTTTTCACACTTCTCACAGTGAAAATAAATTCTGGAAGAAATTTTATACATTCATCCCGGCATTGTTGTTATGTTATTTTATACCAGGCCTGCTCAATTCATTCGGTGTTATCTCGGGTGAAAAATCGGGACTCTATTTTGTTGCCACCAGATTTTTTCTTCCTTCAAGTTTGGTTCTTCTTACATTAAGTATTGATTTAAAATGGATTAGAAATTTAGAGAAATAAATTGAAGTTTATTAAGCTCTTAACAATTAAAAAATTCTGATAAGTGTTTCAGCTATTCAATTGCTTACAATTTTTAATCCGAATATGGAAGCTATTAGAGTTGAAATAAAAAACAACCGCCAGAAAGTAGCAGGTTCCTTGAACAAAAATATTCCGAGCAGTACAGCGCCCACTGCTCCAATTCCGGTCCATACTGCATAAGCGGTGCCTATCGGCAGGGCTTGAGCAGCTTTTACAAGCAGGTACATACTTATTGCCAGGCATATCAAGAAGCCGATGTACCAAAATGTTGTTTCAGTCCCCGTTGTTTCTTTCGCTTTGCCAAGACAAGCGGTAAAGGCGGCTTCAAATAAACCTGCTATTATTAGTATAATCCAATTCATATTTATTCAATCAGTTTTGTGTTTGGTTCTTTTTTTGAATTAGAGTTATCGACATTTCATGCAGATTGCGCAGTACTAATAAGTATTTTTCTTTCTGCTTAAACCCGAATTATGCATTAGAAATAATTTATAAAGTTTAAATAAAAAATGTCTTTGTAATTGCACTGTCATTCCTGCCCGTCCGGCAGGCGGGTATGACGGTGATTGATATTAAAATTATGTAAGGGGCTTTAGCCCGCCTATGCCGGTAGGCAGGCCCCAAAACCATTTGGGTTAAAACCCAATATTTGTGTTTGTTCAATCCCGCCTGCCGGAAGGGCAGGATTCACGGTGCTGAAGCACCGTGCAATTTTCTCTATTGCATAATTCGGGTGAAATAAGACTGTTTATCTAAGCTGCGACTTTTATTTCTATATCGCCTTTGAAAATATTGCAAATAAAACAGTTCATGTCAAAACTAAATTGATTTATAAATTTTATTTTGATTCTGAAACGCTATAATTTGTTGAAATGGGCGCTAGAATTAAAGCGGTTAATTATTGACAATTACTCTTATTTTCTTAACTTATATTTTATTCACAAAAAACAGGTCAAAGATGAAAAAAAAATTTGTTAACGCGAAAATTTATCGTAATGATTCAGCTGCCGAAATAATGGTAGAAGACGGACAAATCACTCAAATCGGAACCAACTTACCCAAAGGTGAAGAAGAAATTGATCTTAAGGGAAAACTCGTTATGCCTCCTTATGTTGATCCGCATTTGCATTTAGACTATGTATATACATTAACTGAACTTGGACAAGAAGGAGCCGGTTCAGGAACTCTGTTTGAAGCGATTGAATTATGGCCAAAATTTAAAGAAACTTTAACGGTAGAAAGTGTAAAAAGACTTGCGATGAAGGGAATTAAAGATGAGGTTTCCCAGGGGGTACAGCACATCCGCACACATATAGATGTTACAGATCCAAACTTTACAGCACTGAAAGCCATGCTGGAAATGAAAGAAGAACTAAAAGATATCGTTGATATTCAAATCGTAGCCTTTCCGCAAGAAGGAATGTACATGTATAAGGGTGGACGTGATTTAGTGGAAGAAGCTCTTAAAATGGGGGCTGATATTGTTGGAGGAATTCCACACTATGAACCTGCCAGAGAATTTGGAGAAAAATCCGTTCATGATATTGTTGAGCTTGCTTTAAAGTACGATAAATTGATAGATGTTCATTGCGATGAAACAGATGACCCCCATTCACGTTTTTTAGAGTTGTTGAATGCCCTCGTATATATGGAAGATTATGGCAGTAGGTCCACTGCAAGCCATACCTGCTCCTTTGGTTCGGCAGATGATTCCTATGCCTTTAGAATGATGGACATTTTCAAAAAGAGCAATCTGAACTTTATCTCATGTCCAACTGAAAATGCCTATCTTCAAGGACGCCAGGACACCTATCCTAAACGTCGCGGATTAACTAGAGTGAAAGAATTCATAGAATCAGGAATAAATGTTGCTTTCGCACAAGATTCAATAAACGATCCATGGTATCCAATGGGTAATGGCAACATGATGAATATTCTTGATAATGGAATTCACTTAGCTCAAATTATGTCACCGGAAGAAGTAGAAACAAATTTTGATCTAATCACATATAATGGAGCCCGCTGTTTAAATATTCAAGACAGTTATGGCTTAGAAGTAGGAAAACAAGCCAACTTTATTGTTCTAGATGAATCCTCCGTTTATGAAGCTATTCGTAAAAGAGTAGATGTATTAGCATCTGTACGCAACGGCAATTTCTTATTCCGCCGCAGAGAACCGGAATATGAAATACCTTTAGAACTCTAAATTAAGATTACAAATTAAAAGTTAAATTAGCATAATAGACAAGAAGTAGGTTCTACTCGTTCAGCGGTAAAATTTTTAACCAATTTTGTTATAAGAATAATGAAGATATATTATCAACCTAAATAGGAGATACAATGAAAACTCAAATAAAAAATACAATTGTTACAGATGCTTTAAATACCGGCAGGCTTCTTAAATTCAAAATCTTTTCCCTCCTTTTGATATTCATATTTTTATTGCCCAGCATTTCCGTATTTGCACATTGCGACTCCTATGACGGTCCCGTTATTGAGGATGCCTTAAAAGCATTGGATCAAAACAATGTGCAGTTGGTTTTAAAGTGGATTGAACCACAGCAAGAAAAGGAAATCATTACTTTGTTCGATAAAACCTACCGTTTAAAAAACGGTGACCAACAAGTGTATTCCATTGTTGAAAAATATTTCTTTGAAACACTTGTGCGACTCCACCGGGAGACCGAAGGTGCATCTTATACCGGCTTAAAACCGGCAGGATCAACGACTCCCTTCGTAGTAATGGCGGACAATTCAATAGCAGAAAATGATGAAGAGGAAGTAATAAAAACCGTGACTACCCAATTGGAACAAGTATTAAGAGAGCGATTTGACAAAGTAGCAAAACTCAGCAAAACAAAAGACAGTTCCGTTGAGCAGGGAAGAGCCTATGTTGAGGCTTACGTAGAATACACACATACTTTGGAGGGCTTGGAGCACCTAATTCAAGGACCTATTTCTCATTCGAAGTAATAATCATACCGGACATTAAGAGTGCTTGACGGATGAAATTTTCAAGAGAGAAGATTTACCCGGATGGCACTGCTGAAGAACGAAAAAGAAAATCTGTACCGGCAGCTATTGAAAATTAAACAGAAAAAAATATGAAAAACGAGACATCAAAAAATAATCCGCTTTTATGCGACATAGAAACCGGCATGTGTGAAACACCCGATGGAAATACGAAAACTTCTCAAAGTAATATCCAATCAAATAAGAAATCGATAAAGGTCATTTATTATACTGACCCTATTTGTTCTTCATGCTGGGGCATAGAACCACAATTGCGTAAACTTAAATTAGAATATGGAAACGAAATTGAGATAGAATACAGAATGGGAGGTTTATTACCTGATTGGAGTTACAATAGCGGCGGTATCGGAAAGCCGTCAGATGTGGCACATCACTGGGATGAAGTGAGTGAGCATTACGATATGCCTATTGACGGAGATGTTTGGCTGGAAGATCCTTTAGATTCATCTTATCCGCCATCCATTGCATTTAAAGCAGCACAAATGCAGAGTTATGCAAAAGCAATTCTATTTCTTCGGGAAATCAGAGAAATGGTTTTTCTACAAAAGAAAAATATTACAAAATGGGAGCATATAGAAGCTGCCGCTAAAAAAGCCGGGTTAGATATTAAGCAATTTAAAACCGACTTTGAACAAAATGCAAATGCATTGTTTGAAGAAGATTTGAAAATGGGAAAAGAGTTGGGTGTAAGAGGATTTCCAACTATAATCTTTATCAACGAATCAGGTGATCAAGAAATCGTTTATGGCTCAAGACCGTATGCCTTTTACGAAATGGCTATTCTAAAACTTAATGCCAATATCACCAAAAGTGAATACAGTAAAAATTGGGAGGCACTCTTCTCAATATATCCTTCGCTAACGGCGAAAGAGTTTTCCGAATTATCAGGGACTCCAAGGGTCGAAAGTGAAAATATATTGAATGGGCTTTCCGACGATGGAACATTGGAAAAGCTGGCTACAAAGAATGGAGCAATTTGGAAATTTACAAATCAAGGCAGGGATGATTAAAACGAGTACGTGTCTTCGATTATTCAAATTGCGGTTACAATAAAATCAATACTTAAAAAGTAAATTAAATAATGCGCCGCTAAAACTGCCTTATAAAATTGCGGGGATAGTGTAGAATTAAACGGCTTATTACTAATAAATTGTACCTTAATAAAATTTAGTATTCCTAAACCCTTACTTTTTATTTGCAGTGGTTATGGGCAATTTTAAGGTCGATCAGAATAGTTTAAAAAGATACCAGCAATGACAGAATTTTGGGAAGAATCATTTAAAACCAATCAGGAAATGTGGGGGTTTGAGCCATCACAATCTACTATATTGACCTGTGATTTTTTTGTTGAACAAAATTTGAAGAATGTACTTATTCCGGGCATTGGTTATGGGCGAAATGCTCAAATTTTCATAGACAATGGAATGAAAGTAACAGGAATTGAAATTTCCCAAACTGCCATTGACTTAGCGTACAAGCATTTCGGCAACGATTTGACTATTTATCATGGCTCTGTAACTGAAATGCCATTTGATAAAAAACTGTACGACGGAATATATAGTTATGCATTAATTCACTTTCTGGATAAAAATGAAAGAAAAAAACTAATCCGGGATTGCTTAAACCAATTGAGCGATAACGGCTACATGTTTTTTGCAACTGTTTCTAAGAAAGCACAGATCTATGGGCAGGGAACTTGTGTCGGCAAGGACAAGGTTGAACTATTCGGCGGTTTAAAAATGTTCTTTTACGACCTTGAAACGATAGAAGAAGAATTTGGCAAAGCAGGATTATTTGAAATAAAAGAAGTGTTTGATATCTATCCGTTTTATCTTATAAAGTGTAAAAAGAAGAAAATGAAAATCAAATAAATCAACCGGGACAAGCATCAGATCAAATAATTTAATTAAATAACTTTAATGTAAATTACCGGAATTTATTCGACGAAATCAGAGTCTTCTTAAACTATTTCTGCCCCTCGGTTTTGCAGGATTAACTTCCTTTATACCGGTTATTATTTCCCTATGGTATTTGCATCAACTTTAAGTTTTCGATAATGGGTTGTAAAAAGTCTTCGCTACTGAAGTATCCTCCAAGACCATCTAATATAAACTGGAACGCAATACTGATAAGGATAAATCCCATAATTCTTGTGAGTGCATCAAGCCCGGTAATTCCTAAAAAACGGGAGATCAAAGGAGCACTGCGCATAGCGAGCCAGGCAATAAGCACAACAACCAAGATACCAATAGAGACGGCAAGGTAACCTAATATACTAGTCGATCCGGCAGCCATACTGATGACCACAGAAATAGAACCGGGACCACTTAAAGAAGGCATTGCCAAAGGAGTAAATGCAATATCACTTTTCCTCCTCGATTCTTGTTTAGCTTCTTCCGAAATGTCATCAGAATCGTTTGGATTGAGCATGCTAAAACCAACCCGCATAATGATTATACCTCCGGCAACACGAATAGCAGGAATCGAAATGCCGAAGAATTCTTTAATTAAAACACCGCCCCAAAGAAAGACAAGCAGAATACCAGCCATATAAACAGCAGCCATAAATGCTTGTTGCCGAGACCACTTTCTCGAGTGCCCTGCTGTAAGGGATAAATAGAGGGGTATCGTACTAAATGGATTTGAGATAGGCAAAAGTGCAAAGACAGTAACAAGTGCAATTTCAAACATTTTTCTTAATTTTTATGTGTGAGTTTTTTAGTCATATTTTATTTTTCCAGTATCGCCAGGAGTCTAAAATTGGTTGTACCTAAGATGCACAAAAGTATCATCAGTTTGAAAAATTAATGTACAAATAATTTCCACTTTATTTTGTT
Source organism: Ignavibacteriota bacterium (assembly GCA_013112585.1). GTDB lineage: Bacteria > Bacteroidota > Ignavibacteria > Ignavibacteriales > Melioribacteraceae > IGN16. The sequence continues at coordinate 23,862 of JABFGH010000015.1, forward strand.
CAACCTTTTCATTCAACAACGAAACTCCTTTGGCAAAACTGTTAGCTCCAACTTTGGTACTGGGTCTACGTTTTTAAAACGTAATTAACATATAAAGATATACATTATATTCATAAAACTAATAACTAAATTGAGCGAATCTTAAAAGAGTAGATGTATTAACATCAGCATGTAGTGGCAATTTCTTTTTCCGCCGTAGAGTACCGGAATATAAAAAATCTTTAGACCTGTAAATGTAATTTCGACTGTTGCTGGTTAACAAAGATACCAAAAAGGTTTTTGTCATGTAGATAAAGTCTTTTTCATTACAACTTAAACGCTATTGTAAAAATCAGTCTAAAGACTTTTTTGCAATTATGGGTATAGGTATATACTTTTTAAAACGACTTGATTACAAGAATGAAGGAGTTTGCAACTTAGGAGGAAATAAACTAACATAGCATTATTAGTTTCTTTATTTAGCTTTACGGTTTGACATGGACAATCAAATTTAAAAAATATGAAAAACGAAACAGGATTAATTAAAAGATTATGAACAAATTATTAGGATTGCATCACATAACAGCCATCGCTGCCGATGCGCAGCAAAATTACGATTTTTATTCTAAGGTTCTCGGACTTCGCCTGGTCAAAAAAACCGTTAATTTTGACGATCCCAAGACCTACCATTTCTACTTTGGAAACGAGGTAGGCACTCCCGGGGGCATCCTTACCTTCTTCCCTTGGGCAAATGTTAGTCGAGGAAAAAATGGTGCCGGGATGGCGACAGAAATCGGTTATTCCGTGCCGAAAGGAAGCTTGAATTTCTGGAAAGCCCGTTTTGAAAAACTCAATGTCCATCATGATATTGGCGGAGAGCGCTTCGGAGAAAAGCACGTTGCTTTTCAGGACCCTGACGGATTGCGGCTCAATCTGATTGAAGCGAAACAAAAGGATGAGCGAAAAGGCTGGGAAACGGCTGAATTAAAAGTTGATGTTGCTATTAAAGGATTTCACTCAGTGACATTGACCCTGAATAGAATTAAAGCCACAGCCACAATCTTAACCGAAGTGTTTGGTTATAAACAAGTAGAACAAGATGACAATTTATTCCGCTATCAAACCGATGCTGTAGAAAATGCGGCAATAGTAGATTTATTGGAAATGCCGCACGCCCAAAGAGGTTTAAATTCAGCGGGCACTAATCATCATGTGGCATTTCGGGTAAAAGATGAAGAAACCTTGATGGACTTTAGAGAAAAAATTGCGGCAAGGGGTCTTTACGTCACCGATAAAATAAACCGTGACTATTTCTTTTCAATATATTTCCGCGAGCCCGGGGGAGTACTATTTGAAATTGCAACGGATAATCCAGGATTCGCAACGGATGAAACGGTAGAAAACCTGGGAAGTTCGCTGCAATTACCCGATCAATATAAACCGATGCGGGATGAAATTGAAAAAGGGCTGCCGGAGCTTCAAATTAAATGAGAAGCAATATGCACAAGAAGAAATTAGAAACTGCAGGTAAATCATTAAAAGAAACCGAAAAGGTGTTAATCATGATTCATGGGCGTGGCGCTAATGCTCGTGATATACTTGGGCTTGCTACCTACTTGAATGTCTCTGAATATGCCTTAATGGCTCCCGAAGCTACAAATCACACCTGGTATCCATATTCGTTTATGGCTAAGCCTGAGCAAAATGAGCCATGGCTTTCTTCTGCTCTTGATTTACTAAAAGAAGTTGTAGATGAAGTTACGAAAGAAGGTATCACAACTGAAAACATTTTCTTCCTCGGTTTTTCGCAGGGAGCTTGTCTGGCATTGGAGTTTGTGGCTCGTTATGCTAAACAAATGGGTGGAGTTGTGGCATTTACCGGTGGACTTATTGGTGATAAAATAAATGAGGAGAATTATTCCGGCAACTTTAACGGTACACCAATCTTTATCGGCACCGGAAATCCTGATGCGCATGTACCGTTAGAACGTGTAAAAGAAAGTGCCGGTATTCTGGAAAAAATGAATGCGAAAGTGCACTTGCAGGTGTATGAGGGGCGGACACATACCGTTTCTCCTGATGAGATAAAAGAAGCAAATCTAATTATTTTTAAATAATTTTAAATGCCCATCTATTCATTTACAATGACCGAAAATAGCCCTCTTTGTTTAGGGCAAACCTGCGTATAAGCATTTATAAATATAAACAGTTGAAAAGATCAGTAAAAAATAAATTGGGAAAATATAATGAGACCATTAGCAGTTATTATTATAATTATTGGATTAACAGCGTTCAGCAGTTGCGATCACAATAATAAAACTTCCCCATTGCAACCGGCTAAAGTTTATGTTGCCAATGAAGCCGGAGGGTGTGTTTCAGTTATTTGTCTTCAGGATAGCTTAAAAACTATTAACATTGATTTAAGTGATAGTGTTGGAAATATATTTCTGCCCCATAACGTGCAGACGGCTCCCGATGGAAAATCTGTTTGGGCGACAGTGGAGGGTAGCAATAAAAAAAGTCAATTAATAGTTGTTGACCCGAATACCGAGAAAATAAAAGAACGTGTGCAATTAGGTGAGGGTTTACATTTAGCCCATGTGGTTTTAGACAACGAATCAAAAAATGCCTTTGTTACCTCAGAAGAAACTGGTGAAGTCATACAAGTGGATGCAGCGACATATCAAGTGGTACGGAAGTTTGATTTAGGAGCAGAGCATGCACCGCATGGTTTACGCTACGCTCACGGCAAATTGTATGTAGCCAATACGGGCGCAAAAAGTATGTCTGTCATTAATTTAGCTGATGGCAAAGTATCGGATATTCCTCTTGGCGGTATGGCTGTACAGACCGCAGTTACCCGTGATGACAAATTTGTTTTCGTCTCTTTGTACGATTCAAAAGAGGTAATAAGGTATAACCTAAAAAGTGGGCAAATTACAAGAATCCCATTGCCGGTAACCGCTCAAGGACCCATCCAGTTATATGCCACACCCAATAGCAAACTACTTTATGTTGCTGACCAGGGTGAACTCTTGGGCAGACCGGTTTCAAACCAAGTTTTTGTAATTGACATTTCTGATGCAAAAGTGCTAAGCACCATTAAAGCGGGAAATATGGCTCACGGTGTTGTAGTTAGCAAGGATGGACAAACGGTTTATGTATCAAATACGATGGACAATACAGTTTCTATTATTGATGTAACAACTCAAAAGGTGATTTACACAATACCGGTTGGCAAAGAACCAAATGGAATAAGTTATTGGTTTGAAACTGGCGGTATGCCGTAAAAAAACTTCACTCAATATACCTGGGTAGTAAGCCGAATGGTTTGCACCTTTCATTTCAGTTCCGAAGAAATACTTTTTGAATCCATTGCCGGTACTTATACGGCAGGTACGAGAATAGCTGATTGGGACGGGTATCCATCAGAAACTTAAACGATGATAAGAACTACCGGGGTTTAAGCGATATCAAAGAAGGAAGTCACTTTGAGTATATTAAGATTCCGCTAAATACAAAAATTAATCTAAAGTCTTTTTAGCAAAAAAGGAAATGATCATACCCGGTATAGCCAAAGCAATTGCGAAGTAAGTCAAACTCATGGCAGAATATACACCGAGTAATAAGCCTGCGATAGAAGCTGCTATCATAATAGATAAATTGAAAGTAGAAGACTGTATAGATGTGGCAACGTCTTTTGCGGTTTCAACTTGTTTACTTACTGCTGCCTGCAATAAGGTTACCAATGGACCGAATGAAAGCCCCCACAAAAAGAAAGCGAAATGTGCTATTCCTATAATTCCGCCAAATATTAGAAAAATAATCATAGAGGCAATCAACAATCCAAACATTACAACTGTAAGCAGCCTAAGATATTTATCGGTATATTTTATTGCCAGTAATACCGAAATCAGAGATCCTGCCCCAAAAAGTATTAATGCACCTTCTGTTCCTCCAGCAAGTTGAATTTCATCTACAAGACTTGTGATAAATACATATACACCATAGTGTGCACTTACCCCAAGCAGGGTAAGCAAAAGAACCACCAGAACTTCAGGAATTTTGAATAGAGCAAAAGGTGATGTGCTTTTGGTAAGTTTTTCTCCCGGTGTGGAGGGAAGCGCAAAAAGACCGATTAATGCAATAACAACAATAACTCCCCCTAGCGCAATGAATTCTGTCCGCCAGCCATAATCGTTTCCAATGACGGTCATTATCGGCATCCCTACACTGATTCCTAAAGTATTACCTGCCATTATTACTGCGATAGCTTTCCCGTGATGCTCCTCGTTTACCAGACGCATCCCGTATGCTGCAATCATGGGCCACATTACCCCGGCACAAATTCCACCAATAATTCTTAGAAAAATGATAATCGAATAACTATGTAAAAATCCTGCAACAATATTAGAAACAGCAAACCCTGCAAGCAAAATCAATAACAAAGCTTTACGGTTGAATTGCATGGTCATTGAGATAAGCGGGATCGCAAAAATAGCAGAAGCAATAGCGTAGTATCCCACCAGGTTGCCGCCCTGCACCTCATTGATATTCAAATCTGCCATCATTTGCGGGAGAATACCCGAAGGCATTAACTCAGATAGAATTCCGACAAATGTCACAGACGACATCAAAATCATAATCAACCATGGAAAAATATTTTTACTTCCGTCTATAGCATTTTGCTTGCTCATAATTATTCTTTTTTTATAATGATTAAAATTTGGCAATTAAATTAGGCAACAATGTAGCAATAATTTGACAGGCTGGCAACATATCCCGGCTATTTTCATTTCCGACTATCGATGATAAACACAACAATCTTGAGATGGAAGCTTTGGATTGTTCTATCGATTTTGAGAGAATAAATGCGGCAATCTTGTATTTTGCAGAAAGATATAAAAAACTGAGAATTAAATATTGATATTAATCCAGTTTCACTGATGCAGCCAGTTTGAGCATTTTACCGCTTATGGAAAAGAGTCATTGCAGTTGTTAATATACGTATCATAATTAAAAACTTATTTGGGATTAACCTTTAAAGAATCAATATCCCAACCGGCTAATTTTGCACCAGCCTGATAACTACTTTCCAAGAATTCTAAAATCTGCCGCTTTGGATTTTTAGTTGTTCTTATGTCTTCATAAAGTAAGACAGCCATTGGACTGCCATTGGCATCTATCCATTTAGCACTTTGAGGTTGTAGTGGTTCTTTATCTATATTTTCCGGGGAAGGGTAGGTATAAGAATAAAATGCAGGTTCCTTAATATTGTCATCACCAAACCAAAATCCAAAACTGATAACCTCGTGAGAATAGGCTTCCAGTTCTACTTGGGATGTTGTTTCCAATTTTGGACCTTTTTTACCTGAAAAGCGTGTTACAACGAGATCCAAATGATGCCAGTAAATATGTACTGGACAGGTTTTGCTATAGGACTTACCGCTAAATTCTTTTAATACCATATCAACTTGTACTAAAATTTTCCAGGCTTTGTGAACCGCTTCCTTATCGTAAGAATGATGCATTGTGCATTGATCAAAAGGTATGTTATCTGATAGATCGTATGGTTCTGCTCTGATATTAAAATCAATATTTAGCTCCTCGAGTATAGCTGCTAATTTTTTATAGAATTCCGCTACAGAAAGTCCGTCCTTCATTTTAAAAAAATGACGTTCTCCTTTACTGGTATATACATTTAGTTCATGGTCGATAAAATCAAAAAGAATTTCAAAAGTAAAGCCCCTATTGGGAATAGAACCCGTGGCAATCCCCCTGCTAGTAACATATAGCGTAATGTGCCACCAATGGTTATCTTTAGGCATCAACGACAGGCGTAACTTACCAACTATTTGTAAATAACGATGTAAGGTTTCTTTTGTTTTCGTCCACTCAGATAATGGAAGTTCCGGAAATAAAGTTTGATCACTCATAATTTCTATTTTTTTTATTGATATTATTTTAAAACGTCACGTATATCATCTAGCTTTTTGAACATTGCGTTTGCAAATGGACATAACGGTAAAATTTTAATGTTTTTTTCTCGTGCCATTTCTACAATTTTTAAAAGTAATTGTTTACCCACTCCTTTGCCATTGTACATCGGCTCTACTTCGGTATGGTCAATGATTATGAAATCTCCAGAAGGTATGGAGTAGGTCATTTTACCTGCTATTATAGTATTATCTTTGACAATTGCAAAGCCTTTTGTTTGGTTTTCTGTTAATTTTATTTCCATTTTATGTTTACTAAAAATTGATGAGATACGATTAATTAATTTGTCATTGGTACTTCCATTAAAAGTACACGGGCATTTTCTGTTGCTTTTACATTAATGGAGTCAGTGTTCCAAATTCCCATTCCATCTCTTTTGGACAGTTTTTCATTATTAATTTCTACTTCACCATCAAGGATAAAAGCGTATACACCATTTCCTTCTTTTTTGATTTTATATTCATCCGTGTTTCCTTTTGTAAAATTCCCTAAATGAAACCAGGCATCTTGATGAATCCAAACGCCTTGATCTTCTTTATTAGGAGAAAGCACTTGATAAAATTTATTTTCTTTTTCAATGTCTCTAAGAGAAATTTGGTCATAGCGCGGCGTTACATTTTTCTCTTTCGGGAATAACCAAATCTGAAGAAATTTCACTTCTTTATCTTTGTTTTTATTGTATTCCGAATGCGTAATTCCTGTTCCTGCACTCATTACCTGCACATCACCCTCTTTAATTACTGCTGTGTTTCCCATACTGTCTTTATGCTCTAAATCGCCCTCTAATGGAATTGAAATTATTTCCATATTGTCGTGCGGGTGAGTGCCAAAACCCATTCCTGCTTCCACTACGTCGTCATTCAAAACGCGCAGTAGACCAAAATTCATTCTTTCAGGGTTGTAATAATTTGCAAAACTGAAAGTGTGGTGTGAGTTTAACCAGCCGTGATTTGCATTTCCTCTTGTTTCTGCTTTGTGAATTATTTTGTTCATAATATTTCCGTTTTTATTTGGTAAACCTGTCTGTCCGTCAGGCAGGTGATTAAATCCTACTTGTTGCAGCAATATACCGTAAGTAGATTTACTGCTCCTAAAGTATAGCACAAAGATAAGACCGTTTAGAGTAGTGTGGAATATTAAAAAGGGAAGGAAGCTTATGAAAATCCGACATTAGGACTTAATCTCGTTTCTTTTAAAGTTTGAGGGAGATAATTGCGTGTGTTTTTTGAAAAATGCACTAAAATTAGCCGGTTCATTAAAGCCTAATTCATAAGCAATTTCTTTATTAGATAAATCTGTGAAATAGAGTAGTCTTTTGGCTTCGGTTATTATTCTTGCTTGAATATAGTCTTTTGCGGTTTTTCCAATTTTAGTTTTAACCGTTCGGTTCAAATGGTCAGGGGTGATATAAAGCTCATTTGCATAAAACCTGGTAGAGTGCTCATTCTTATAATTGTTGTTCACTGCATTTTTAAAAACTCTGATAAGGTTATCGCCCGTAGTATCTACATCCGATTCGATTGGGTTGATCGAACAAATATTATTACACTCTATTAGCAAGAGTTTTAAAAATGCACCGATAGATAAACTCTTCATTTTTGCATCACTGATAAATAGTTTAAAAATTTGATTTGTAAATTGTTCTATTACATCAAATTGTTCCCTATTTGGAATCAATGGCGGGCTTTGCCCATAATTTTGAAAGAGGTTCAAGCTATCAATAAACGATAACGGAATAGAATTTTCAACTAAAAATTGATTGGAAAAAGTCATTGCAAATCCAAAAGATTTTTCTGTTTCAATAACTTGGTGTACCTGCCCGGGAGCAACAAAGAAAATTTGTTTGTTTGATAACTCGTAAGTGTTAAAGTCTATTTTATGCAATCCCTTTGCTTTATTGATTATTAAAACTGTATAGTAGTTGTGTCTGTGCGGTTCGTCAACTTTTCCATTTCGTTTAGTATAAATATCTTCCATTTTAGATATCCCAAAACTCACGTTTTCCTTTTCAGAATTTACTTTTTGATATATTTTGAATGTGTTCATTTTTAACTTTCTAAAATGGCGTTATATATTCATAGAAAAATTAATATCGGCTGTTCTCAATCCAGTTTAACTGATGCAGCCAGTTTGAGCATTTTACCGCTTATGGAAAAGAGCCATTGCAGTTGTTCCCAAACTAAATGAGCCTCTTGAAGATCACGTACCGTTTCCTCGCTCTTGGATGCCAAATCCCTAATTTCTAAAGAATTGAATGGAGGCAATTGTTCTTCAAAAAGAATTTCGTTTTCAGAAGACTCCCTCGCTCCTTCGCATTTCTTTTCTTCTAAGCATTGGAGTAGACTCTCCAAATTTTTCTCTATTTTTTCAGTTGCAGTCTTGAAGTGTTCCGATGCCTCAGTAGTTTTATGGTGCTGAATGTATGTGCTTAACGAAGCCAATGAAGCTAAAAACGTGTGGTTCAGGACGACAAGTTCGTAAATTTTATCCGTCTCTCTTTGTTTCGACTTCGGTTCTTGTGCCATGCGCTGAAAGGCTGAGTTCAGATTAGAGGTTTCCAAAAATGCTTCCTTACGCGCTATATTGTAGGTGGTCGGTATGTTCCCCTTCATCTTATAATATTCAGTAATTTTATGTAGAAAATCCTTATTAGCTTTCACACTTTTTTCGATACTCTCCTTGATTTCCACGAACTCCCAAGTAGGCAAAAGCCACAGCATAGCTGCATAGGAAAGTGCGGCTCCCACAAGAGTGTCCAATATGCGGAATTTTATCACGGTCAAAACATCAGGACTGAGAATAGCATAGAAAAAGACCACGCTCAAAGTAATGAAGGTAGCCGAAGCCCTAAAGTTTTTTTGCATCATTGAAATTGCAACTACCAAAGATGCCGCTCCCATGGCACCGTACGCATAGGGGTTCTGTATCAGAAAAACCATACCTGTGGCAATTGCACCACCGATAAATGTGCCTATAATTCGGTCTTTTGCCCGGGTCTTTGTTAGTCCGTAGCTGGGACGCATGATCACGATAATGGTTAGCAAAATCCAGTGCGGATTCTGAAAAGGGAAGATCGAACCGAGCGCATAACCGATCATAACAATAACCGCCAGCCGAAACGAATGCCTAAAAATGGTGGACTTAAAACTTAAGTTCCTTAACAATAGCAAGGGATCATAATCTTGGGGTGCTACAAAACTTTTAACAGTTTTTCTATCAATAAAATCAATTTCAGCGGTATTAGGGGCACCTAAAAGCCATTTTATTCGTTTTAGTTTTTTAAACTGTTTTTCCTGATATTCGAGCAAATTTTGAAGCATAAGATAACCCTCGTAATCCACGGTTTTACGCAGTACGCCTATTTCAAGTTTTACCTGTTCAAAGCATTGCCTCAAATAATCATTTTGGGGTAAATCTTTTTTCTCGTTTCCCCCTTCGGAAATCATTTGCAATTGGTAAGCCATTTCAAATATCAAATCCTGAAATAATTTAATGTATTGGGGATGGTCATTTAAGAGCGCATCCATTCGATCATAATTTACCGGGTTGGCGATTGCCGTTTCCAGCATTTCTACCAACTGCACAAATATCAACAGACGTTTATCCTGATAATTAGACCAACCGGAAGTCCTTTTGGAGAAGATCAGAATTTCTCTCAGGGTCTCATGGTTCTTAGTAAGTTCGCTTTGCAGGTTCAGCAATTTAGAGCGTAATTTTTCGTGGTCTTCATTTGGGTCAATCAATTTTCCACGTGTTTCTAAAAATTCAGCCGTAAGCACAAAAGTTTCAGTCAAAAATTCCTCAGTCTCAGCCTTCGGATTTATTCGATGCCAAACTTTGGAAAGGAGCAAATACCATAGTCCGCCTAAACCTATCAACACAGCATATTGATAGACTTCCAGTACTTCTGATTCGTGGACAAAACTCAATACCAGTGCTATAAGACCTGAAAAACTAATTAGTGAGGCTCGAAAACCATAGACCGAAATAAAAGCAATGGCAAAAGCGAATAATCCTAATACGGGTAGCAGCAGCCAAAGTTCAAAATGTAAATATCCCTTAATAAAACTAACGAGCATGACTAATGCCGCAGAAATAAGAATGCCGATTTTTTTATGGCGGAAACTTCCATTTATATCGCTGGGCGAACTCCAAAAAGCACCGAAGCCGAGTGCCAGTCCAATTTCAAAATACCCGAATTGTATGCCCAGTAATATTGGTAAGGTGACTGCAATGCCGACCCGTATTGCTCTTGAAAAACTGGTGCTTCTCAAGAACTGTTTCAGCTCTTTAAAATGCTCGGAGATAACAAGTGCTGCACTGCTCAAAATTGATTGTTTCATATGCGAATATAGGATTTATTTCAATGCCGATTCTATCTCAAAGAAATAGAATAGATAAATTTTTAATTTATAAATTTGTTTCCTTACCCCTTAAATTTACCTTTTTAATTTTCAAAAAGTTCTAATCTCATTAACCTTATTATGTTCTTCTGTGTTATTATGTAAATTGATAATTGTTTGTTATATTGAACAGATAAGCATCATTTCACGTAGATTTTTTAAAAGTATTTTTGTGAAACAAATAAAGAATTATTCGAAATTCATAAATAGAAGGTAATAAATTATGTCATTGATATCTAAAAACGAAATAGTTGATTTACACGATGTAAATCAAGAAAATTGTATTTCAATTTTTATTCCGACGCATAGAGCGGGTAAAAAAGTATTGCAGAAAGAGGATGCACTTGCTTTGAAAAATCAATTAAAAGATGTTAAAAATAAGTTGGCTGAAAAGGGCATTAATACCGATGATATTAATAAAATTACGGAACCTGTTCAGCAATTAATTGATAATAGTTCGTTCTGGCGTGAACAATCAGATGGGCTCGCAATTTTTATAGCCGATGGTTTCTCAAAAACTTATTCCCTTCCCCTCCATTTCGAAGAGTTTAACTATATATCAAATTCATTCTATTTGAAACCATTGTTGCCTATGTTTGTGGGTGATGGAGATTTCTATTTGCTGATGCTTGAAAGAAGTAATGTAAAATTATACAAATGCTCCCAACATAGCTTGGTTGAAATCACTATTGACGATCTTATACCTGAAACAAAACAAGATCGCGTAGGTTTTGATTATGAAGAAAAAAATCTTCAATTCAGAACCCAACAAGCAGGTGATGGACATGTTATGTATCATGGACAGGAAGCAGCTACGGGGAAAAGGAAAAATGAAATCAAAAAATATCTTAGGGCAATAAATGATGGACTTGCACCCCTTTTAAGAGAAGGGAATTTTCCAATGCTAATTGCTTCACAAGACTTTCTTTTTGATATGTACAAAGGGGTAAACACTTATCCCAAGTTAATGGAAGAAAATTTAAAGGTTGATTTTAGCGATACTACTATTTTTGAAGTCCATGAGCTGGCTTGGGAAAGAATTGCTACTGAATTCGACCGGGAAAGAAAGGATAAAATAGCACTCTTCCTTAAAGAGCAAGGTACTGGCAAAACAGCTATCGGAATAGAGGAAATTCTACCAGCGGCTTTTAATGGAAAAGTTGACGCTTTGTTTTGCGAAAATAAGTCTGATATTTTTGGCAGCTATAAAGAAGAAAATAATTCAATAGTAGTTACCCAAAGTGAAGAAAATGACAGCACAATTTCTTTGATGAATGCTGCAGCAGTAAAAACATTTTTAAGCGGCGGCGAAGTTTATTTGTTGGATAAAGAAGAAATGCCAAATCCTAATTCAAGAATTAATGCTTTGTTTAGATATTAAAATTCTAATTACGAAAGCGGTTCCGGCGGCGGCACATCGCTGCTTGCCGGTTTAAACCGGTTTTCCGGAAGCGGTACAAATTCCTCGTTATCGTTAGGCGGCAATATAATTTTTCCTGTTTTCCAATCATTTTTAGCCTGTTCGATGCGTTCTTTGCTCGAAGAAACAAAGTTCCACCATATAAACCGTTCACCGAGTGGTTCGCCGCCCAAAATAATATATTCAGTCTTCATTTTTGCCATAACCGTTGACTCTTCATTTTTTGAAAAAACTATCATTTGTCCCTTGGAGTAAGTTCTTCCGGATATTTCCAAACTTCCACTTGCAATATAAATAGCTCTTTCGGAATGTTCGGTCGGCAGGTCCATCTTTGCACCGGGTTCCAATTTTACATGCAGGTAAAACAGCGGGGAATGAATAGCTACATCATTTTTTAATCCGTACGCATTGCCGGCTATCAAACGCATCCAGATTCCTGTGTCGGTATAAACGGGCAGACTCCCGGCTTTGTAGTTATTGAAAGTGGGATCGTTTTCTTCAACAGACTTGGGCAAAGCTACCCAGGTCTGCAGCATTTCCAAACCACCTTTTTGTAAAAGCGCGGGGTCTTCAAAACGCTCGGAATGAGATATACCTTTCCCTGCAGTCATCCAGTTTACTTCTCCAGGATGGATAATTTGCTCTACCCCCAGGCTGTCGCGGTGAGTTACGTTTCCACTGAACAGGTATGTTACCGTAGATAGTCCGATATGTGGATGGGGTAAGACATCCAGAGAGGTTATTCTGCGGGGGAAACTGGTAACCGGTCCTGCGTGATCCAAAAAAATAAAAGGACCAACCATTCTTTTTTGACGGAAAGGAAGAAGTCTTTTTACGACCAGATGATCGCTGATGGCGGCTTCCCTGGCTTCTATTATAAGTTCGGGCATACTTATCCTTTTAAATTGTTTCTAATTTATTTTTTGGGTGCAGCAACAGAGTGTCTAGCGGCAAAACAAATCCAATGACTAACCTGAAAATTATCAAAACATTGTAGTTGCCAATTTTCCAGACTCCGGTTAAAAAAATTTATAGTTCTTTTCATTACTAATTGCTTTTAGTTGTAATCACTGATTTTGTACCCTTCTTCCCTCTAGGTTCAGAAGGAACAAAATAAATGAAAAATTTTTTATCGCTTTTCCAATTACAGTGTAATTTATCTACTACATCGGTTAGGGTCAAGTATTTTTAATTTATCCATATTACGAATTAACTCTGTTATATTATTTCCACGTTCAAGATAATGTTTTATTAGTTCTCTTCCTGTTTTACCTGACTCAACAATTAAAAAGATTTTCATTGCTCTTGTTTTTTAAAAGTGATATTAACCTCCTGATTAAAGTTGCTCAACGGTTGGCGGAATGAAACTTTGGTACTTTCGAAGCACTTCATTTTCAAACCGCTAAAATATTTATTATTTATATTGACAATTAATCAACCACCTGATGCCCAATGATTTATACACATGGTTGTGTGCCCGTTCTTTGTCTTGTTCTGTCATTCAGTGTATTGGGGAAGCTATACTCTTTGGTAAGTCTTGGTTTGTGTTTTGGCTCATGCGACTTGCCAATGTGTATGACTGCATTATTAAGCCCATCCTCTAATTTCGTTCGCATGATTGATATAGTCAATATGAGGTCTATCATTTACAGATGGTGGCAAATGTATTACTGCTCGTATATCTTCAACAAATTTATCTGCCCCACCGTCTAATCCAATTTCACGAAGTTTATCAAATTGATTTTCATTGTAAATTATTTGATAATCTCCATTGAATGTAACGAGGTTTATGTCAAATGCTCTGTGATGTAGTGCACACAAGGCAATCCCATTTGAGGTTTCATCTGTCCCGTCATGTTGGACAGGTACAATATGGGCTGCATCAATTAGTTTAAGCTGAATACCACAGAAAGCACATCTATTTGAATAGGAGGTTAAAATCCTTGATTTAAAGCTATTGTCTCTTATTTTCTTCTTAACACTTACAACAGCCGTTTGTCTTTCAACAGTAACCGATTCTATTTCCAAATCATTGACTTCATCTGGATTCTCAGTAACTTCCTCTAAAACTTCTAAGTCTTGGTTTGATTCACCAAATGAATGTAATGCTTCAAGATTTCTGATGTATTCTACAATGAAGTCAGGTCTAAAAGAAATTGCAATTTCTTGATTATCTTTTTCCCATGGGGCAACTCCTTTAATGTGAGCTTTTCGAAGTGCTTCTTCACGAATTTGTATTGATGGGGAAAAACCTAATGGTCCATTGTGTTTATTGAAATCAAACCCTGCAAATACTTCTCCTTCTTGCCACCAGCCAAGAATAAGAGTTTTTCCATTAGGTTCAGCTTCGAATTGTTCAACCCCAGTAATTTGTATCCTATATTCATCTGCCGGTCGCATTGCACCACCGCCATGTGTTAAATTCCAAATATAAATTCGAATATTATAGGATTCATCTCCTCTGTAAATTTTTAACCTGAACGGATGAAATTTAATATCTTCAAGATATAAAATATTCCAACCATCATCTCTAATGCCTTGTATGATAATGTCTAATAAATCATACTTTCGATGTCTCAATGCCATTGACTTTTAATTTACTTGGAAATAAAGTAGAATCAGAATCAAACCTAAAAATACTACCTTTTAGGTAGTCTTCACTTAGCTCAATTGAAATCCATTTACGATTTAAATTTTCCGCAGAATATCCCGTAGTGTTTGAACCTGCAAAAGGGTCTAAGACAATATCATTTTCATCCGTTAAAAATTTTATGAAAAAATCTGAGAAACCTACAGGGAATCTTGCTGGATGTGGCTTAATTCCATTTTCTCTGCAAAGTTTTTGATATTTTCCATTAGAATTTGTGTTTGCTAACTCCAACAAATTTGGGGGAATTGCTCCTCCATTGTCTTTTTGAAATTTATCGGAAATATCATGACCACTTGGGCGCAGTTTTGCTTTGTAACCATTTTTGATAAGTGACTTCATACTTTCACTATATGGTTTCAATACATTTCGATTTGTAGCTTTTGGGAATTGAGATTTTGATAACCACCATACAACATTCACCGAATCTTTTACCCTTATTCTTCTTACTGTTACCCATTCCGCTGGTGTTGGAAGACGAGATGGGTTGTAATGATAAAACTCCTGTGCTAGGTAAAATTCCTGTTCCCTGCAAAGACGAACTAAAAGTTCGTATTGATAAATGCTTCTTACTGGATAACCTGGGACATACGCCCCGCCTAAGTCAATAACTAATGAACCTTCATCTGATAATATCCTATGGAACTCCTCTGAAAACTCCAAAAACCAATCTACATATTCTTGTTCTTGTTTGTTTCCATATTCTTTTTGCCTTGTGAGAGCAAATGGAGGAGAGGTAAGTATTAAATCTATGGAAGAATCAGGCATTTCTTTCATAAACTCCAAACTATCTCCTAAATATGCAGCGCCTAAATCTGTTTTGTAATATGGTCTAATCTTTAATTGATTCATTATTCTGGTAGTTTTAATTCCGTTTATTTTACACTCCTATCTTTCATATACTTGATTTTTTCTTCTGCGAGTTGAAAAACCTTTTCAGTGCATTGATTAGCATATAACTTTTTCGCTACAAATTCACTGAAATACTCATCTTTTAATTCTTTGATATCAAGACTAAATTGATCGGCGAGAAGTTTTAAACGCCCTTCATCAAATTCTCGTTTACCAGTCTCAATCTTGCTTAGGTTCGCAGAATCCATATTCAGCTTTGCAGCTAGTTGGGTTAAGGTGAGCTCTTTTGATTTTCTCAGCCGTCTTATATACTCTCCGAAGGTTTCTTTCATTTTATTTGAAAATTTATTCTTGTCATTGATTGACAAGATAAGTAATAATATTGTGTCATCAAACATTTTTCCGAGGGAATGATAAAGTTCTTTTAGTTTTTCTGGGTTGGCTTATTGTGTCGGTAAAAAACCAAATGTGTTTAATGTGCGCTGGCTCTTTCACATGGCACACAACGGTCTAGTCTACGATTTCGATGTGGAATCATCGCAGAAATATCCCGCTGAGAAAACTGCCGTTGATTAATACTTTTGTTTTGGTGCGGCACAAAACCACAATGATTTATAGCCATTGTTGTAAACAAGTATTATTTTTTATTTAATCAAAATAGTTTTGATAAGTATTAAAAGACTTTTCAAGTTGGGAGATTAAATCTTCTGCTTCTGAAGTACTTTGCGCAGTTGACAATTTTTCAGTTAGTTCAATATGCGGGTGAAGCCATTTGTGCAGTTCATCGTGACTTTCGCCTTTCATAGTGCAGCTTTGAATCAAAGAATTATTCTGGGTCTTTAAATCTTCAGCCAGCTTTTTATAGTCATTCTCTTTGTTTGAAATGAACTCTGTCAAAAGTTCATTTCCTTTTTGAATGTGAGGTTTCATTTCAGCATTTACTTTCCATTTCTCACCATTGTTCAAATTAATATCACTTTGCTGATGAGTGGAATCGCAAGCTGCTAAGAGTGTTATTCCCAGAAGTGTTAGAATCAGTTTTTGTAATCTTTTCATTTTATTGTTCCTTTAAGTTTAGTTTATTTACAACGATCTCATGTATGAGTAGTAGCGGATTTACCTACTAAATATTCAGTTTGCAAGATACTTAATTTAATAAAAAAAACGGTTTGAATTTTCATTCAAACCGCTATTACTTATACACATTGTAATCTACTGGCTTTATTCTATTTGGGTGAGTGAAAACCTATTCTGTTTCCTTCCGTATCGATACATTGTGAGATAAATCCAAATTCTCCCATTGACATTTTTGGAAACAGTAATCTACCTCCTGATTCTGCAACTCTCCCTGATTCAATTGCTGCATCTTCACATTCAAAATAGATAATCGTGTTTTCTGCAGAGGGCTTGTTTTGTTTTAAATTAAATAAGGCTCCAGCTGCGCCTATTGCTTCAGGACCACCTGAAAACAAATGCATCCTGGAATCAGGCATTTCAATCAATTGAAAATCTCTTTAAAATACTTTAGCGGAAAATTCTTTTGCTCTTTCGAAACTTGTTACGGCAACCTCAAACCAGTTTACTGGATTGTTCATTTTTATTTTTAAGTTATTTCTTTTTTCTTACAGCAGCCTCGTAAGACCTTGTTGCCCATTTTGCTAATTCAGTTTTATTTTTAAAAACATCAATTGGTACTTCCCAATAGGGCATTCCTTTTTTCTTTTTTTCAGAGTAAAATGGTTTCATCCCTTTTTCTTCATAGTCAGCTTGGTTGTGCTCATCAACTTTTAACCTAAAAGTATCGCCTCCAATTTTACCAAACATCAATCCTTGATGAAATAAACCAATACCACCAAACATCCGTTTGATTTCAACTTCTCCAAATTCAGATAATTGGTCTATTACCAATTTTAAATATTCTTCGTTTACTGCCATATTATTTTTTAGTTTTATTTAGATGTTTTTCAATGCCAATTAATCCATTTTCTAATGTTTTTCTCATTTTTCCTTTCATCAGTCCACTTAACCAACCCATAGGCGATTTCATTCTGTACCAAAATTCTTGGGTTACTTTAGTGGAATTTCCTATTTCTTGAAAACTAAATTTACTTTCAATCATAGCCATAGAAAAAGATGATTCGACCAATTTTAGTTTAAAATCTTGCTTTTCGTTCCATTCAATGATTTCTTCTTTTAAATAGCCACCATCGTTAGTGTTGCAATGTCTTTTTGTTCCAATACCTTGCTTTATTTCATTATCAAATTTAGAACTTTTTACATCCGGGTGATACTTTGAAACATAACCAAAATCCAGAGCAACAGTTTTCCAGACAGCTGCCATGGGATGGTTGATTGTTTTTTCAACTTTAATGTAAATAGGGTTTTTCATAATTTACTCAAGGATTAATACAATTAGGAAAAGTACGACAATGACAATCCCTAAAATTTTTAATGATTTCATTTTTATTGTTTGTTTCTATTTAGACGTTTAGAAACAATAAAACGGACGAATAAATTTGTAAACAATTGATTTGTAACTATTTATGTTTTTTTACCCAAGCAGGTGAATTTTCTAGAAGATAATTGTGTAAATCAATTCCGTCTCCTTCAAGTGGGTCAATAGCTTTTACCATTTGAAGCCGTAAATCAAGCAGCTGATCGTAATTTTTATTTCTTTTTTCTTTTATGATTTTAAGTTTATTGGCTTGTTCTTGCGTATTTTGTTTTGGGTTAAAAATATTATTTAGTCCTGTACATTGGCTGCAAGTTCCATTTTTGTTTATTAAGGCACATTTGTTTTCAAAAATTCGCACCAAGTCTTTTCTACTATTGGCAATAGCGTGTTTTACTTTACCTTCAGATAAGCCAACGATTTGCATAATTTCTGAGACTTTGAAATCATAGACCTCCTTGAGCAATAAACAAATTTGATTGGTAAGTAAAAGTGTTTTAGAAGTGCAATTGAAACAATAGTTTAGATGTTCGGACATGTCAAATTTTACATCCGGCGAATTTGCAATTTTTTGTTTTTTCTGCATTAAATCTTTATTGGATACGTGAGCATCTTTTACACGATCCATCCAATCTTCTCCCCAACGCGTCCTTGCTCGTAAACTATCTTTGGCTAGGTTTGTAGCAATGGAAAAAACCCAAGTCTTAAAAGAGGATTTTTCTTTAAACGAATCCAACTTTTGAAATGTTCTAATAAATGTTTCTTGTGTTAAATCCTCTGCTTCTTCTCTGTGAGTTACTATTCTGTATATAAATGACCTTAATTCATTTTGAAATGCGACAAATTCGCGTTGATATTTTTCTGTTTTTATCATTTATCGTGATGTTGTTTTTAGCGTAGAAAACGTGTTTGTGTATGGTGCGTATCCCGAAGGGTATGCATCATACGCCTTGTTAACCACAGTTTATCTTACAAAATACATTTCCAATTCCCCTTTCCCCTTTGCTAAGATCTTTCCACGAGAAAGACATGTAAAGTCGTTTTTAATCAGTTCATAGGTGGATGAAGATATATTGATTTTACCTGCCTCACCAGCGGATTCTATTCTGCTGGCTGTATTTATCGTGTCTCCAAAAAGGTCGTATGCAAATTTCTTTTTGCCTACAACACCTGCTACTGCAGTTCCTGAATGTATCCCAACCCTCATTCTCCACATTATTTCATGGCTTTTATTTCTCTCCTCAAGGTATGATAGCATCATTTGTGCTGCTCTAATACAGTTTGCAGCATGATTTGTCATTTCTTTTTCAAGACCACATGCTGCCATATATGCATCACCAATTGTTTCAATCTTTTCAACATCCGTTTCTTCCATTATTTCATCGAATCGACCAAAAATGTCATTGAGTTCATTGACCAAGGTGATTGCCGATATGGAGGCTACAAGCTCCGTAAAGCCGTCAAAGTCAGTAAATAGTATAGTAACATTCTTATGCCTTTTAGGAATTGTCTTACCGCTTTCTTTTAAGTCCCTGATTATGTTTGCTGGTAGAATATTATGCAGAAGATCATCTGATTTTTTCCGTTCAGCCATTAAAGATTCCTCTGATCTATCAATTAGAGCAGACATACTCGATATGAGTATCAGGCAAATGAATCCAGTAATGCTGATATTAACTATTTGTGCTATGTAAGGATCTAATCCGCCAAAATGAGCAGTTATATTTGATTGAAAGATTACAGTAACAATCAATGTTAGGCAAGCTAGAATACTAAAGCTATGGGCTATATTCCTTGCCTTTCGGGGGAAAGTCATGTATGGTAGGATAATAATTAGGAAACAAACGACTGCAACACCTGAGGAATATCCCAACAAATAAAGAAACAAGATAACGGACATATAAGATGCCAGAATAAGCCAAATGGAAGCCAGGACCCGCCACCCTTTCTTGTTGAATATTAATGCCATTAGAAACATCAATCCCAACAAAGCATTACTCCCGTATATCACCAGTGCATCTGTGAGAAAATATGCAATTAGCATCCAAATTGCATTATAAATTACTCCTAAAAAGGATGCAATATACGTTACGCGCAAATATCTGATTTCAGTGATGGAAGAGTTATAATTAGAACCAATGTCAACCATTCTGTGAAAGAATCTAGATTTGTTTTTATCATCAGTTGACATAAGCTCTTCTCAATTCCTATGGATTATTAACTTCTTTTCTATTGTAGATAGCGGTCTCGGCTATGAGTAGTTGCGTGGGTTAGCACTAAACTTTGCAAGTACACACTAGGCTGAAAATCCGCAAGGATTTTCAGAAGTAGGCGAGAACGAGCAATTACTTACCCGCCTGCTGCGGGCAGGTAGCCATTGTTGGCTGCTGTGTTTTTATTTCATCTTTAATTTTACTAATTCTTAATACGTACTGATACATAAGAGCCGTTCAATATTTTCCAATTTCCATCTTCTTTAATTAGTGTGAAGTAGTCTAAATTATTATTTCTTGGCTCACCATTTATGGTGAAAATTGCATCAGCTCTTACAAATGCTAACATTCCCATTTCCATATGGACTGTAAAATCAGAAACAGGTTCTGTATATTTTGTTGGGTTATCATAAGATTTTAAGCGCTCCAAAAATTCCTTAATGGTATATGTATTAGTAATCCATTTTCCTTCTCTTAAAGAAGCTCCATATATGTTAGCCTTATCGCTAAACATTGTCTGTACAGTCTCTATATCGTGATCACCAATAGCAGTTAGAAATTGCGCCACTAAATTTTTAACAGCAGCTTTTTCAGATTCTATATCAAATTCTTTAGTTGTCTGTTGGGCAGAAGCTAATGAACAAATTATGAGTGCAATTAATAGTGTAAATATTTTTTTCATTTCGCCTTTTGTTTAATTGAATTAAAGTTTGTTCAGCATTGGGCACAACGGTGAGTATAAGAATAGTAGCGGATTTGATGCACTTACTTTTCGGCTTGACATCGTCGTTTGATTTAAAATTTTCATTTTTGATTAAGCGATTTAAACGCTATTATTTTTATACAATGTTGTGCTTTCGTTATTTTTTATTTTTTCTCGTTTAAATAGATGCTTATTTGTGATAGAAGATTATCAATGTCCTCAATTGTTTTCTTATACCATTTTATTTGATTTGATTCTAATGTAATTATTCGGTAGTGGACCAAATTTTTAAAGTACGAATCATTCCAAATTAATTTAATGTTTCTAGGTTTGGCATATTCTTTAAATGTAAGATTTGTAAAATTTTCTAAAAAATATGGTCTATTTACTTGATTTACACTTCGCTCGTTGTTGAGAAGGTCTATTAAAACCTTATAGTTGCCCTCAAATAGGTTTACAACAGCTGACCTTATTTTGTCATCTTTTAAAGCCTGAAGTCCTGATGCTTTCAAGTCTTCATAAAAGGCGGTATTTACACGCTCAAACCTAAACCCATAAACCTTTCCAAACAGTTCATTTATATCAGACTTATAATTATTTTCCGGATAGTTTAGAAGAGAATCGAGTCTATATAAACCTTTTAGATCAACAGAATCTTTTTGTAAAGCGTTTTCCAAAATTGATTTATCTAATTTTAATCCAACAGATAACTCTTTCAAAATATCTCTTTCTTTTTTGGATGCAATTTTATTAGAGTTCCAATTATTGACTTGAAGTGCTAAAAGAATCCCAATCATTACAAGAATAACTTCTCCAATCGCATAAAGTAGATACTTGCTGAATTTATTTTCAGAGAGTAGTCTTTGCCTTATTCTTCGAAAAAACTTATTCATTGGTCATTGGTTGGTTATAATGAAGCACAACATCCCGATACACACAATATATATATAACGGGACTATATGTTATATTCAGTTGTTTATACTAAGCAATCTAAAATATTATATATGAAAAGACAAGAAATTATAGATAAGTTCATCAACAGCTAAGTATTGTAATCTGTTCTGATCAGACTATTAAAAGTTATTCATTGCGAGGAACACATGATAATGTAATGTTGGAAGTGTCCCCTTCGACAGGTATCTATTGACTAATTTTGCTATCTTCAGTTATTAAATAACAATAGAACAAATCAATCAATAATGAAAACCAATTTCCTGTTTTAGCAGTGCTATTCTCTATCAGCTTGGAAGCCGGCACTTAATTATTATAATGTAAATCACAAAAAATGAAACAAGTAATAACAAGCGAACGCATACCAATTAAACTATGGCTAGAAGATCTGGACGAGGCAGCGCTGAACCAGGCGAAGAACCTTGCCAACTTACCCTTTGCCCATAAGCACATTGCCATCATGCCCGACAGCCACGTGGGCTACGGAATGCCTATCGGATCGATACTGGCTACAAAAAAGACGGTAGTACCCAATGCAGTGGGAGTGGATATCGGCTGTGGAATGTGTGCCCTGCGAACAGAAATCCGGGAATTGGAAAGCAAAGATCTAAAGGAAATTTTTAGCAAGGCACGCAAACGCATACCACTCGGGTTTAATTGGCACGAGGAATCTCAGGACATAAACCTTATGCCGAAAGGGCACGAGGAATTACCGATCGTGAAGAACCAGTTTGCCAAAGCGCTGAAGCAAGTCGGTAGTCTGGGCGGGGGCAACCACTTCATTGAGCTGCAAAAAGGTTCCGATGGATATGTGTGGGTGATGGTTCACTCCGGCAGCCGCAACCTGGGCTATACCGTGGCAAAACATTATAACGAGACTGCCATCAAACTGAATGAACTCTATCATTCAGTAGTTAACAAAGAAATAGATCTGGCGTTCCTTCCTATTGAAACGCCCGAAGCAAAGCATTACATCGCGGAGATGAACTACTGTATTGAGTTTGCCTTTGCTAACCGCAAGTTAATGATGAAGCGCATGATTGAATCGATGACCGAAGTGAAAGGATCGTTTGAGACAGGCGAACTCATCAATAAACCACACAACTTTGCCGCGTGGGAAAACCATTATGGTGAGAATGTGCTGGTCCACCGGAAAGGAGCCACCCGTGCGTTTAAGGACGAGCCGGGCATGATCCCCGGATCGCAGGGAACGCATTCATACATCGTACGTGGACTCGGTAACGCCAAGAGCTTTATGTCATGCGCACATGGTGCGGGCAGAGAAATGGGCAGACGGCAGGCACAGCGCGAACTGGATCTGGAAAAAGAAAAAGCTCGTTTAGATGAAAAGGGCATTGTGCACGCCATACGTCACACAAGAGACCTGGACGAAGCGCCGGGAGCCTACAAAGACATCAACGAAGTAATGGCTAACCAAAAGGATTTAGCCGAGATTGTGGTGCAGTTAAAACCTTTGGGAGTGCTTAAAGGGTAGAATGATTAGAGAGACTTTAATCAACCCCTACGATCAACTATCCCACTCCGCCCGAATTTCTACCATAAGTTCATCATACCGTTTTACTAATTCTGCGGATATTTTCTTAGACGATTCGTGTAATTTTTTTAATTGCAGCGAGAAAAAAATGTTGAACAGACCTGCAAACATGAAACTTAAGGCTACTAATACGACAACACTTAATCCTGCAAAAAGCGGATTCCAAATAAGAATGAATGATATGATTGTACCAATAATGCCTATGACTAAAAGCCCACCCCATTTTTTGCTGCCATATTTTTTAACATCCAGGGCAAAACCAATCGTTGAAATAGAACGAAATAGGATTACGAAACCGATATAAAAAGCTAAAGCGGTTATTGACAATTTAGGATTTAGTAATAATAAAATTCCTACAATTAAAGTGACGATGCCGAATGCCAAAGACCAACCCCAATTATCTAATTGGTCTTTATTAATTAAAGAAAAAATAATTTCTGAAAGTCCGACGAATAAAAATGTCAATGAAAATAGTAAAGATAACGCCAAGAGAGAGCCTGACGGCGAAGCAAATACTACAATACTGACAATTACAAAGAAAATTCCCACAAGTAGAGGAATGTACCAATGTTTAATAGTGTTTTTAATTGTTTTTAAGAATGAAGTTTCCATGAATACCTTTTTAATAGTTAATAATTTTATTTAAAAATTAGAGCATTCAACTTTTATATTTCTGCAGGGTGTTTACCCCATTTTTTTGATATTATGAACAACTCCTCCATCTACTAAAATATCTGTACTAGTTATAAAACGCGCGGCATCACTTGCTAAAAAGTAAACTACATCTGCAATATCTTCCGGCTTGCCGTTACGTTTTAAAGGTGTAGCTTGTCTTATCTTCTCCATGTGATCAGGGTGTTCTTCTGCTGCTTTTAGTGCCATGGGTGTTTCAATAACGCCGGGTGATACAGATACAATTCTCGCCCCTTTTCCACCCCATTTATCAGCATTTTTATGTGTTAATAACTGCACCCCTCGTTTTGCAAAATTGTACATCATGTCTGAATCGTTATTCACAAACCGACTCACAATGTCAAAAGATTCCGGTGCTTGCGGATTTGTAAGTGCTTCATCATATTCTTTGTTGGCAGGAACTGTATGAGCCATCATTGAAGAAATCAATATCGCTGCCGAATCTTTAACAGCAAGTTTATAAAAAGCATCTACTAAAAGTTCGGTTGCAATTAAATCTATAGTATAAACTTTTTTTAAATTTTTAACTGCTCCACTTATTCCGGCAGTATG
Source organism: Ignavibacteriota bacterium (assembly GCA_013112585.1). Lineage (GTDB taxonomy): Bacteria > Bacteroidota > Ignavibacteria > Ignavibacteriales > Melioribacteraceae > IGN16. Next base: position 48,280 of record JABFGH010000015.1, read on the forward strand.
AATTAATGTTTTTAACGAACCTTTATCAGCAACATATTCGATCAGTTTGTCAATATCATTTTTATCAGTAATATCACAGGCAATTCCTGAAACATCAAATCCTTCTTCTGATAATATTTCTACTGTCTCATCAACCTTTTCTTGCAGATAATCCGTTATAATTATTGGCTGATTTTTAAAAGCCCGGGCACAAGCCTGCCCTATACCTCCAACCCCACCTGTAATTACTATCATGTTTTTTTGAACTTTCATTTTAATATTTTTTAAATTTTAATTATTAGTGTCTTGCTATAGCGCCAAAGTCTTAAACTTTAATAATTCATTTCTTGAAAGAAAAAACATCGCTCCGATTACGCATATTTATCAATCAATTTATTATTAATAATCAACCCGAATTATGCAAAAGAGAAAATTGTACGGTGCAATCAAAAAGACAATTTTTATTTAGACCTTATAAATTATTTCTAATGCATAATTAGGGTTCAAGTACACGCTTTTATTCAATTCAGAATGAGTAAAATTATATGAAAAAAATTTTATCGCTTTTCCAATTGCCTTTGCAATTTATCTTCTACGCTAGAGAGCAGTGCGTGGAAATTATCTCCATATTCTGAAGCAAATGCATCGCTGCCCGGAATGCCGAGACGGATACTCACCTGTTTCTGTTGGGTACTCTTTGCTTTTTTATCTTCCAAATATATATCTGCCCATTCGATCCTGTTATGAAACCGGCTGAGTCGTGTGATACATTTTCGTATAGTGTCTTTCACGCCGTCATCGATGGTGATATCCACCGCTTCGACGTTTATTTTTATTCCTGTGATGTTCTCTGTATAGTCCATAAACTTATCCTTTTAAGATGTCTTTCATTGATAATCCGAGTGCTTTTGCAACACCTTCACCATAGGCGGCATCCGCTTTATAGCAATTTTTAACATGTCTTTCTTGAATGAATTTTTCAGTACCGCTCATATCGGCAGCGGTGTTATTGAACAACAATTCTTTCTGCTTATCATTCATGATACGAAAAAGATTACCCGGTTGTGTATAATAATCATCATCATCTTCCCTAAATTCGTGATGATCTGCATCTCCTTCCAGGGGTAATGAGGGCTCGGTAAACTCCTTCTGTTCTTCCCACTGTTTGTAACTGTTAGGAAAATAATGCAAGGTACTTCCTTCGTTACCATCTACGCGCATTGCACCGTCTCGCGATGCGTTGTGGAATGGGCATCTGGGTTTGTTTACAGGAATTTGGTAGTGATTGACTCCCAGCCGGTACCGCTGTGCATCGCCATAGGAAAACAAACGAGCCTGCAGCATTTTGTCGGGTGAAAAACCTACTCCCGGTACTACATTAGCAGGATTAAAAGCGGCTTGTTCTACATCGGCAAAATAGTTTTCGGGATTTTTGTTCAACTCCAGTACGCCGACATCGTGCAGGGGATAATCTCCGTGAGGCCAGACCTTGGTTAGATCAAAAGGATTGAACGGGCATTGTTTGGACTGTTCATCGGTCATCACCTGTATTTTCATTTTCCATCGCGGGAAGTCGCCTTTCTCAATAGTATCGAATAAATCTCGTTGATGGCTTTCCCTGTCTTCGGCAATGATGGCTCCCGCTTCTTCATTACTCAGGTTCTCTATTCCCTGCTCGGTTTTAAAGTGAAATTTTACCCAAATGCGTTCGTTGTCGGCATTGATCAAACTGAAAGCATGACTGCCGTAGCCGTTCATGTGCCGATATGATTTTGGAATTCCCCTTTCGCTCATTGTGATGGTTACTTGATGCAGCGCTTCCGGCAGCAATGTCCAAAAATCCCAGTTGTGGTTGGCGCTTCGTAGGTTGGTTTTCGGGTCTCGTTTTACCGCCTTGTTCAGATCGGGGAAACGGTAAGGGTCTCGTAAAAAGAAAACAGGGGTATTATTTCCCGTAAGGTCCCAATTGCCTTCCTCGGTGTAAAACTTCATGGCAAATCCTCGGATGTCTCTTTCTGCATCGGCAGCACCCCGTTCACCTGCTACGGTGGAAAACCGTACAAACACTTCGGTTTCTTTCCCAATTTCCGAAAACATTTTTGCCTTGGTATATTTGGAAATATCGTGGGTGACCTTAAAAGTCCCGAAGGCTCCGGAACCTTTGGCGTGCATCCTTCTTTCGGGAATCACTTCCCGGTCAAAGTGCGCCAGTTTTTCGAGAAACCAAAAATCTTCCATGAGCATCGGACCTCTTTTGCCCGCTGTTTTTACGTTTTGATTTTCTGCTATCGGTCTGCCCGACACAGAAAATAATTTCTTCTTATCATCTTTTTTAGCCATATCTTTTGCCTTCTTTATAATTTTATAAAAATAATTATTCTAAATATGCAGAATACATCCAGACCAATTTTTCCTGTTCACGAATATAATCGCTCATCAGTGCATTAGTTCCTTCGTCATCTGCATCTGCGGATAAGTCTAAAATTTCTCGTTGAAGTATGATGATAATTTTTAATGATTCCAGCGTGTCTTTCACATCCTTTATTCCGTCAGCTACTTCGGAGCTTTCTTCAATTTTTGCATCTTTTTGATAGACTGAGAAATTGTGGTTCGGGGTGTGACCAAGTGTTTGAATTCGTTCTGCCACTTCATCAATTTTTACAAATAAATCTTCGTAAAGCTCCTGGAATTTATCATGCAGCTCAAAGAATTTATCTCCTTTTATGTTCCAATGATATCCTCTTATATTCTGATAAAAAATTGAATAATCTGCCAAGAGTTCATTAAGTTTTTCTGCAAGTACTTTCGATTTTTCTACGTCCAAACCGATGGAATTTAATTTAGCCATTTTCTTCTCTCTTATTATTTTAGTTTATGTTAAAGTTAATTAGCGGTTGATATCAACCAATATCTTTACTTCTGAAGGGTCTTTGGTCAATGCCTCAAAACCCTTTTCTACAATCTCATCTAATGAGATTATGCTGGTAATTAGTTTTTCTACAGGTAATCTTCCGCTATTGATTAAAGCAATTACCTGGGGGAAAATGTTGCGATAGGCAGCTGTTCCTTTTATAGTCAATTCTCTTAAAGTTTGATTTAATGCATTGTGAGTCACTTCTTTAGCAAAAAGAGCAACCAATATGGCTGTGCCCCCATTACGCAGACTGTTAATGCCCGTATCAAAAGAAGCCTGTACACCGGCGGCATCAATAAAAATATCAACACCATAACCCGTTACCTCTTTAATCTTTTGAGGAATATCTTTGTCTCTTGCATCAAAGGTGTGAGTAGCTCCTATTTCTTCTGCTTTTTTTAATCTATTCTTTGAGATGTCAGTCACAAAAATTTTGGAAGCGCCGGTGGCTAATGCAACCTGAACGGTGAGCAAACCAATAGGACCCGCTCCGGTAACTAAAACCGTGTCGCCCATTTTCATTCCGCTTTGATGAATTGCGTATGCTGCAACAGCGGCAGGCTCCACAATGGCAGCTTGTTCAAAAGTCATATTGTCGGGCATTTTATGCACCATATAGTCTTCAACCACAACATATTTAGCAAACGCGCCATTTGCAGTTAATCCAACAAACCCCAAAGGCTCGGAAAGATTATATTCTCCCGACGCAATAAAGCGGCTGTCCGGATTTCTAAAAATAGGTTCTACTGTTACCCTGTCGCCCTTTTTTACCCTTTTGATATTCTTTCCTACTTCAACTACAATTCCCGAAAACTCGTGCCCGAGTGTAGTAGTTCCCTGATGCCCATTAAGCAGGTATGGTTTTTCCACAGGTATCAGTTGAGGTCCGTGGGTGTATTCATGCAGGTCGGAACCGCAAATTCCGGTGAACTTCACCTCGATTTTAATCTGATTGTCATTGGGTGCGGGAACGGTTGTTTCTTCTACTCTGATATCTTTTGCAGCATACCAGCGGGCTGCTTTCATTTTTTCCATAATATTCTTTCTTTAAATGTTACAGAAATAGTTGATTTTTTGTGAATCTATTGTCTTTGGGTGGTACAACGGTCATGTATATGAAAGTAGCGTTTAGATAAACGCAAACTCATTAAGTATAGCAAATGTTATGAAAAAAGGCAAGTTTTTTAATTTTTTGCGGTTTTTGCTGTTATTTGTCTGCGGTCATCCATACAATATTTTGGTATCTAATGATTTTTGTCCCACTTCAACAACAGACTCACGAAGTAATAAAAAAACCATTTTCATCATCGAATTTTGATAACTCAATACGAATTTATCCCCAAGTGGCGGCTATTTCACTCTCCAACAATTCACCAGGTATTTGATGCATGGTCAGTTGCTGATAAATGCCCGTTTGAATTAATGCTCTTAAATGCTCTCAGCCGTAGTATTGGGTTGTTCTCTTGTTGCTGTTTTTATTCTGATTTCTAATTATTCACTGAGATAGTTAATCACTTTATTGATAATAATTGCTGCAAGTTTTGCAGTCCTTCTATCATGGTCCAAGGGGGGAGAAACTTCAGCGATATCAAAACTAATTACTTTTTTAGAATTTAATATTTCTTTTGTGAATTTGAGTACATGGTTAGGGTTTAAACCCAATGGCTGCAAAGCTGATACCCCCGGAGCAGAGGCAGAATTAAACACATCACAACAAAGAGTTAGATAAATATAGTCATTGTCATTAATAAAAGACTCTATTTTAGCTGAAATACTATCGTGATTGGATTCAGTGAACTCGTTTGCAAAAACATATTTTACTCCAAGTGAATTTGCCTTTTTAAAAAGACTCTTGGTATTACCGGAACTTTGAATTCCTAAACAGAGATAATCAAACTTCTGATTTTCTTTCGAGCATTTATCAGCTATTTGAGAAAACATTGTTCCGGAGGAGCTTTGTTTGTCATAAGGTCTGAGGTCTAAATGAGCATCGAAGTTTATAATTCCAATTTTCGGTCTCTCCCCGGTTTGTTTTTTTAAATGATCAAAAATACCATTAAAATGACCGTATGCTACATCATGACTACCGCCAAGTACAATTGGGAAGAAGTGATTATCCAGAACTTTTTCAATGGCAATTCCCAACTGTTCCTGAACCTCTTCCATATTGCCTTCTAAGCAGAGTAGGTTCCCGCCATCATAAATTTCTGTTTTGTCATCAAATGATACGGGCAAATTTGCAAATTTCTTTCGAATACCATCCGGACCCTCTTTGGCGCCTATTCTGCCTAAATTTCTTTTAATTCCTTCATCGCAGCAATAACCTAAAAAACAGATATTTAATTTGGAAGAATCAATTTTTAGGGACCTTAAGTCTTTTAAATTAAGCAGTTTAATTATTTGATGCATCCTGTATGAATCAATATCATCGATATCATCAATCCTGCCATTCCAGAATTCAGGCTCAGTTGCGGTATAGTTTTTTAAGTTCATAATTTATTTTCCTTTTTTTTGCTTGCCGGTAACGTTTAGTATATGAAAAGTGGGCGATTTTGAAGCCTTAAACTTTCGGATGAGTACAAAGTTTGATATAAGCACAAAACCTTGAATTCACTAATATTTCGTCTATTCTTTATATACATTGTTAGCCACTGGCATTTTTTTCACGTTGTATTGAATGTCCGTTATTTTTAATTTTAACCAAGTCCACTTACCACCCTTCAATTCCCAACTTGCTTCGCACTCAACGGGTATTTTTATTCCACTCATTTCTTCAGTTTTTGTCGCTGCTACAGTCCATTCGGTAGGTTCTGTATCATTTGAATCTTGATAACGCATAGCTACGAATTTTTCAAAATTTCCGTATTCGTCAAAATAAAACTTACCTGAACCCTTAGTTCCTTTATAATCCATTGTGGCTCCGGCAGAATAGTCGTCTATCGTCTCCCAAGTTATGTACGGGCTTAGAGATGCTGAAGGAAACCAAACGATTTCAGCCAAATATCGTTGCAATGTTGCTTGGTCTACCTTTTTCTCATCTTTTGCATTCGCAACTGGAATAAGCGAAAGAAGTTTTATTGTCATCTCGCCTTTACCATCATTAAATTTGTCTCTACCAACAACGCTCAAAATTGAGTTCATTTCAGTATTAATACTCCAATTGAATGCTGGCGGTTGAATAGTAAAATATTGTTCAGCTTTTCCACTATTCCAATTTTCTTGGTCGGGTTTTAATTTTAGTTGTAATTCTTGGGTTAGATATACATTAGAAATAGTCTGCTTGCCAACTACTCCGCTATTGGTCAACCATTTTTGAACTAATGGTGGTAAGTCGTTTAATGACTTTCTACTAATAATTTCTTGGTCCTTCTTGAATTGTGAACCTTCAAATAGATCTTCCCTTTCTTCTTTAATTTTAAGCTCGAAATTGAAATTTGAATATCCTATAATAGTCGCAAATAAAATAATTAGGTTGGCTATTGTCCCAAATTTTGCATCAGACCAATAGTTGAAAATCAATACTTGCGAAACAACTATAGCCAAAAGTCCGCTTAACCACCAATAATCGTAATGAACAGAATAAAAAATGATTGTAATTACAAATAGTAGAAAAGTCAATAACCAAAATATTCCGTAAGTCTTTGAAATTGGTTGTGAAATCGCATTAAATTCAGATATCTCAAATGCTTTTAGAAATCCGAATAAATGAATGATTCCGTGAATTCCAATTAATATGATTAAAGCTAATCGCATTGTTTATTTTGCTTGTGGCTAACATCCCAATACACACTGTGTATAGCGGGACTAAATGTTATGTATAATTGTTTATATTAAACAATCTAAAATATTATATATGAAGAAACAAGATTGATAGAAAAACTCCTCCAAAGACTAAAGGCTTCAAATTATTCTGAGCAATCTATAAGAAACAATTCAAATTTATACTTACTAATTTTTCTAAACAATTATTAAAGTTGAAAGTCCGATTGATAATTAAATACTGTTCTCGGCAGAAAATATACTATGGCTAAAAAATTCAAAGACTATTACGATCTCGATTGTGCAGAACTGATTGCAGATAAAATTCTGCGGGTTGACGGTACATTTAATAAAAGAGGCTTTACGAAATATCTCAAAAAAGAATTGCCGGATAAAGAATTTACCGCAAGGCAGGATGCGTTTGCCGATGCTTTTGAAAAATATTTACCCGATGATTATTCTAAAAATATTTCTCTTTTTGAAAAAATACTCGGCGAAGAATTGCAGACAACCGAAGGAATGTTTATTTACGGCTGGTGGCTATGGCCTGTCGGAAGATACGTTCAGAGAAACGGCTTGAATGATTACGATGCCTCAATAAATTTTATTTATGAATTGACAAAAAGGTTTACCGGCGAGTTTGCAATTAGAACCTTGCTTGAAGCCCACCCTAAAAAAACTATGCGGACAATGATAAAATGGAGCAAGGATAAAAATGTTCATGTACGGAGATTAGCAAGTGAAGGAGTTAGAATTAAATTACCCTGGGCTAAAAAGCTAACGGTTGCTCTCGATGAGTTTGAATCATTCAAAAAAATTTTAACAAACCTTAAAAATGATAAAGAAAAATTTGTGCTGAAAAGCGTCGGCAATAATTTAAATGATTTGATGAAGGAAGCTCCGCAATTGGCAAATCAAATTATTGATGAGTGGAAAAATGACAACCCATCAAAAGAAACATTGTGGATAATTAAACATGGTGAGCGTAGTTTAAGAAAGAAAGGAAAGTCGAAATGAAAATACTAAGTATGATTTTATTAGTCCTCGTTTTTTCAAATTACAGAATCGATTTTTGTGAATCTCAATCTATCATATAAGCGGTTTTCTTTTTCCTGATAAAACTAAATAATATTCTCGGGTAATTGTTCATCTCCGGATACATACCAAAGAAAAGCATGTGTATCTAATAATAATTCCATTACATATACTCTTTGAAATCATCAACTTGATCATCAAAATCCGGTTTTAGAATAATTTTACCCTTTGCGTATCCGAATATTCTTTTTTTTGTTTTGGTTTTTTCTCTTTTTCTCTTTCTCTGAAGTAAGTCAATAAAATCAACTACCTCCGTTTTAAGAGAATCCGGAAGCGATTTAATTTTAGTATATAGTCTTATATCTGTCATTTCAACCCTTTAATAAAATTATTTATTCATGAATTCTTTAAGTTAAATATTTTTCTTGTTTACATAGTTATATTGACTAACGTAAAATAATATACATGAAGAAACAAGCGAAAAAAGTTAGTGAAGAAAAATTAAACTAACCTGCTAAAGAATAATTAAAAATTAAGGAGCTAACCTTTCAATCTTCCATTTCTGAGAACTGTAATTTGTGAATCTCAATCTATCATGCAGACGATTTTCTCTTCCCTGCCAAAACTCAATCATAACCGGCTTAACTCTGTATCCTCCCCAGTAATTGGGTCGCTCCACTTTTTTATTTTTATACTTTTCAGAAATTTGCGCAAAATCTTTTTCTAATTTCGAATAATCAGAAATTAACATACTTTGGTTTGAGGCAACTGCTCCTAATTGATTGCCGCGCGGACGCGAATCAAAATATGCATCTGATTCTTCGGCGGATACTTTTTCTACTCTGCCTTCAATTTTAATTTGCCGCGCTAAAGCACCCCACCAAAAAACCAATGCTGCATTAGGGTTCTGCTCAAGTTGTTTTCCTTTTATACTGTTATAATTTGTGAAAAACACAAATCCTTTTTCATCAAAATCTTTTAGCAGTACAATTCTTGCTGAAGGTTTTCCATCCTCATCAGCGGTTGCAAGCGTCATTGCATTCGGTTCTAATATGTTTTTTTTAACCGCATAATTAAACCAGTTTTCAAAAAGTTTAATTGGGTTTTTTTCAATTTTACTTTCATCCAAACCGGACGAATGATAAGATTCTCTTAAGTCTGCTATATTTTGTTTCATGTTATTCTCTCTAATATAAATCCGCCAAAAAAATATTTGCTGCATCTTTTCTTTCTTAAATAATTATTGAAAAAAAAGTTGGAATGGCGACAGCCTAAATTGTAATCATGCTGCTTGAGTTGAATAGGCTAAAAATTATAACTACAAGTGAAGTTTAGCGGCATTAATTAATCTTCAATTTATTCAAATATTCTTTAGCTGTCATAACCGGTAATTCGGACTGTATAAAATCTTTTACGTTTCTTGTAATTAAAATATTGCAATTAGCACTTAGAGCACAATGATATTGCAGGGCATCTTCAAAATATTTAAAATTGCTTGATAAAGCTTTCTCAATAATCTTATCGGTTAGGTCGGAAGTTTCAGAAATTATTTTAAATTTACGAAGTTTCTCTTTTACGCTTTCTTTTTTTTCAACCTTTGCAAGCAAATAAAAAATTGTTGAATATGAAAGTGCTGAAACCATTAACCTCAATTTCCTTTTATCCGCTAAGGTTGCAATTTTTGCAATTGAATTGTAGTAAGGTTTTCTTTCACCAAGTAAATCCAACACTATATTTGTATCTAAAAATAATCGGTCTTTCATTTATACTTTTCTGATAAGTGATTGCCGTACTCCTTTTTATGATCTAAATCTGCAGACAACTTTACTCCGGTAGCCATATTTTTAATAAAAGGAGAAATCTGAATGTCATCTTTATCAGCAGACATTTCGGTATCAACCAATGATTTTAAATAAGCTTCAATCAATCGGGAAAGACTTCTTTTGTGTGAAGCGGCATACTCTTTTGCCTTTTCAATCACCTGTTTATCAAGTTTTAAAGTTAATTTTGTATCCATATCAGCTCCGGCTTTAATACGTATCAAAATAGTAATACTGTCCGTATTAATCAAATGTTTTTGTTGCTCCAAAGCATCACACGTATAACCACAACAGTTCTAAATCTTAGTCTGCTATTGTTTATTGTACAAATTGTTTAAATGAAAAACGCTTTTAGAAAGAGGTCATCGTTCTTACGCATTTTCCAGATTGCAGGTAGAATGTCCTTTTGTGAAATCTTACTAACCCGATTTTCTTTCAGTCAGTACAATTATTTTTTTTATCACCCCAAGTTTTTTAACTAAACAAAAATTTCAATGTGCTGTTTTTAACTTTTAGCTTATTATCAATAAATTTTTGAAGCGAATATTTGCCGGGTCCGGTAATAAACAACACCAGAAAACCTACAAAAAATAATATAGATTTTTCCTGAACGTTAAAGGGATCATTTGCATGATAAATAAACGCAGCAACAAACATTGTAGCTGCTAATGATAATGCACTGAGACGAGAAAAAATTCCAAGCGTTAAAAGTGCTGCACCGGCAAACTCTGCTCCGGCAGCAAGAATAAAGCTTAATGTTTCTCCAATCCCGAATGGATCGAAAAATTTAATCTCAGCCCCGCTGAATAGTTTTAACAATTTAGGGTAACCGTGCGCAGTAAGCATTATTATTCCAAAAGCCGATCTTAGGATGAAAAGCCCAAGGTCATTTAATTTGTCTGTCATAATTATTCCTTTATAAATAATCCGTTAAAAGTAATTTTCATTTAATTTATTCTCCGCAGTTCTGAAACAAAATTACACTCAATTATGTTCATTATCTTATCAATTATTTTTGATAATCAAAATGTTATTATTTTGTGATTTAATTGCATCGGTTGTTTAATATTTTATAAACAACTAAAATAAGAATGAAAGGATTTAAAATGAATAAAGTATTATTTCTATTTTTATCAATAATGATTTTTACAACTATAGCAAAAGGACAAGATACCGTGAAATTAAATAAACTAACTCCCGAAGAAGAAAGAGTAATTATCAACAAGGGAACAGAAATGCCTTACACCGGTGAATATACAAATAACAAGGAATCCGGTACATATATTTGCAGACAGTGCGATGCCCCGCTTTATAAATCGGAAGATAAATTCGACTCACATTGCGGGTGGCCCAGCTTTGATGATGAAATTGAAGGTGCAGTTAAACGAGTGCCTGATGCTGATGGCAGACGCACCGAAATAATCTGCACAAAATGCGGCGGACACCTTGGGCATGTTTTTCTCGGAGAGGGGTTTACTGATAAAAATACACGCCACTGTGTAAACTCAATTTCGATGAAGTTTATTAAAGACGGTGATGAAAAATAATGCAGGCAAATTAAATTTTTATTTCGGCAGTTTCCGCAGTGTGCTGCGAGGCGAAAAGCAGGTTAATATTTAATGCCTTTAAAACTTTACAAATAATATTAAACCCTACTGTTGATTTCCCTTTTTCTAAATCGAAAATTACAGTTTTGCCTACTCCCGATAAATCTGCAAGCTGCCTTTGTGTAAGCCCAAGTTTTTTGCGGTGGTATTTAATAATAAATGAAATTTTATATTGTTGGTTCATTTTTCCCGCGTACGCAGTAATCAAAAATTGATTATTAAAAATAATCAAGCAAACGGAGATTCGCAATAGAATTACTGCGCACACGGTAAAATGATTAGAGAGGGATTATCAAACTTTAATCTTCGTAACTAATCTTTTCATCTAAAAAGAACAATCTTTTGGGTTCCTTATACTTTTTGGTAATAGAATAAGGAAAATCTATAATTTCGCCTTCTTTAGGCTCCTTCATTTTTAAGCTGGGTTTTCCTGTTAAAAGCATTGCAGCGGCGGCATTATTAAAACGGAATGTAATTTCCTTGGCTGAAATTGTTTCTCTGATAATAAAATATTTACTCACTTCATCGGTCATTAAATCAGCGGCGTACTCATCTTCCCACAAAACTTGGTCAACATTTGACTGTTCCGTAAACTCGCGCACAACATCTTTAATCTCAACCTCGGCAGTTACAAACTGTAAATCGAAATTTAAATTTAAAATTTGCAGCAGATCGCCCCGGCTGAAAGTCATTTGACCGATCAAAGTTCCTTCATTGCTTACCAGTCCTTTTATTTGTTTAATATCCTTAACAATAAACTGAACTCTATTTTCATCAAGGCGGTAAACAGTTCCGGGTCTGCAGTTTGTACGCGGAGTATCAAAAGGCTTAAAATTCGGCAGCAATGAGTTAGGGGGTACTTTGCCGCTTTGTGCAAAATAGAATGTTGAAGCAAGCAGCAATATTATTATAACTTTTTTCATCTCTCTAAGGTGTTTTTATTTTATTATCGGAAAAAAAGAAAAAAAATTAAATTTTTTAAGAAGAGAAAAAGACTTTATAGACTCGACTATCTTTTAGAAATTGCTTAACTTGAATATATTATAAACAAACGCGGGGTTTATATGAAGACTAAAAGAGCACTTAATGTTTTTATGATTTTCCTTTTTACTGCTCCCTTGCTGTTGGCGCAAGAAATGGAAAGATCATTCAGCTACGATGATTTTCGAACACCGGAATACTGCGGTACATCATGCCATGTACAGTTTTATCAGCAATGGCAGCAGTCTATGATGGCGCAGGCATACACACATGAGTGGGATGAAGTAGAATATTTTAAACTGGCAGTACCTCATGCAGATAGGGACGAAAATGTTGCAGCAGTAAAGCACGAATGCAACGGCTGCCACGCTCCAATTTCTTTTCTCGTCGGCGATACCCCTCCACCTAAACCTGCAATGAACTCTCGAGCAAACGAATCGGTTTCATGCGAAGCCTGCCATTTGATTACTGGGTTTAAAGGTGACACTCCCTTTAATTTTAATTACATAATGGAACCGGGCAAAAAAAAATATTCCGGAAGAGGAACAGATGCTAAATCACCAAATCATGAAATTGTTGCAACGGAACTGCATAAGTCGGGCGACTTTTGCGGAATTTGCCACAATGAAAAAAGCCCCTACGGTGCATGGGTAAAATCAACTCACCTGGAATGGAAAGAAGGACCGTATGCAAAAGAAGGTGTTCAATGCCAGGACTGCCACATGCCGAAAGCTGAATATGCAACGGCGGAAATGGGTAGAGTGTATAAGGATGCTCGATTGCATTTATTCCACGGGGCACACGACCCGGGGAAAGTTGGAGGAACAATTGAATTAAGAATTAACCCCGATATAGAAATGGCTGAGCCGGGCGGAGTAGCTAAGTTTACTATTCATTTATTCAATCAAAAAACCGGACACAAATTTCCATCCGGCTCTGTTGAAGACAGAATAGTTTGGCTGCATGTTGAAGCAGTGGATGCCGCCGGAAATGTTTATCACTTACCTGTTGATAAAAAAGGTTTTGAAGGTGAGGAATATACAATTGCGGCAGATGTATTGGCTTATCAGGATATGGGAATTGCTTTGGATAAGCCCAACTTCAAAGGTGTGCAGAGAGACGGCGTGCCTATCGGCGATAGAATATTCAGAATGCCTTATTTCGATCCCCAGGGCAGAATGACAATTCAGCAATGGAACACAAAATCTTTCGGCGTAGATTACAGAATTGGTCCGAGAGAAACTATTACAGAAACTTTCACTTTTAATATTCCTTTTGAAGCAGCGCCCGGTAAAATGAAAGTTAATGCTGTGCTGAACTATCAAAAACTTGTAAAACCTGTTGCCGATTTTCTCGGTGTACCGGATGAAGCTGATATTATGATAGTTAATAACCACTCAACAGAAATTGAAATTATTGATTAAGGAGGAGTTATGAAAAAATCATTTTTATTTTTATTGATCACTATTTTCGTATGTGAATTTTACACCACGGATGTGTATGGAATACCGGCATTTGCACGTAAGTACCGGATGAGCTGCAAAACGTGTCATTCACCTATGCCGAGGTTAAAAGCTTACGGCGATGAATTTGCAGGCAATGGTTTTAAGCTTGCCGATAAACAAGCACCCCGCTACTATGTTGAAACAGGCGATAGCGAACTTTCTCTTATTCGCGATTTTCCTTTGGCACTTAGAATGGATGCTCATGTTACTTACAGAAATGAACCTCAGCGAAATGACTTCAAAACACCATGGATACTGAAACTGCTTTCGGGCGGCGAAATTGCTAATAATGTTGCCTACTATTTTTACTTCTATTTAAGCGAATACGGAGAAGTTGCAGGTGTTGAAGATGCTTACATTATGTTTAACAACTTGTTCGGCAGTGAACTGGATATTTATGCCGGTCAGTTCCAGGTTTCTGATCCTTTATTTAAAAGAGAGCTGAGATTAACATTAGAAGATTACAGTATTTATAAAGTGAAGCCTTCATTTTCCGATATCAGTTTAGCTTATGATAGAGGATTTATGTTTACCTACGGATTTGATACCGGAACCGATGTAATGTTTGAAGTGCTTAATGGAAATGGCTTATCACAATTAAATGGTTTGCGTCAGCTGGATAAAGATGATTATAAAAATCTTGCCGGAAGAATAACACAAGATGTTGGCGATTTTTTACGTGTCGGTTTCTTCGGCTATTTTGGTCAAGAGATGATAAATATCGGCTCTGTAAATCAAACAAAAAACAAAATGCATTATTGGGGACCGGATTTAACATTATCCTACAATGATAAGATTGAACTAAATGTGCAATATCTTCAAAGGGAGGATGATGTAGAAAATTCGACAGTCTATTCTGACAAGATTAAAACCAGGGGCGGTTTGGCAGAATTAATTATTACACCGAATGGTGATGACAGTAAGTGGTATGCTGTTGGTATGTTTAACCTTGTGGAGTCAGATATGGCAGATTTGAATTATCGTACTGCTGCATTGCACATTGGTCATTTACTTAATAGAAATATTAGGCTTGTGGGAGAGTACACTTACAATTTAACTTATGAATTTAATCAGGTAGGTATTGGTGTAGTAACTGCTTTTTAAATTAAAATACTCCGTGGGCTAAATGCTCACGGAGTAATAAATTTATCTGCGTCTTCCTTTTTTATCTTTCGGCGGTCTTGCTTCATTTACAATTATTCTTTTTCCTTTCAGTTCCGCAGTGTTTAATTCTTTCATTGCACTTGCCGCTTCTGTATTGTTCATCATTTCAACAAACCCAAATCCTTTAGATTGCTGAGAAAATAAATCTCTTATTATTTTAGTTGATCTTACCTTTCCATATTTTGCAAAAGCATCTTCAAGCTCTTGATCGCTTACATCGGGTGATATATTGCCTACAAAAATATTCATTTTAACTCCTTGGTACTCAATACCATTTAATTGCTTATCCTAATCGAAGAGAAATTTTGACTCAATAATTAGGGGAAAATAATGAGAGGGTTTCATTTAGATTTCTTAAAAATAAAGGTAAACAAAATATTATTGGCGTCCAATTTAGGTTGGTTTATATTCAAACTTAAATATTTTTTTAAGTTTTATATAAGTTAAAGCGTTTTAAAAAGTTAGGTTGTAATGATTAGTTTATATATCTTTACAATTGAAGACAGTAAACGTAAGAAAATGTTGTAGTTTCAGAATTACCCTTTCCATTTTTTTAAGCCCTGTCAAATTATTTATTTCATAAAAAGTAGGAGCATCTGTAATATGGCAGAGCGAATTCAAGGAACTGTTAAATGGTTTAACAGCTCAAAAGGTTATGGTTTTATTTCACAAGAAAACGGCGAAGATGTATTTGTACATTTTCAATCAATTGTTAGCGATGGTTATAAATCATTAAACGAAAACGATAGAGTTGAATTTTTGGTAACTGACGGTCAAAAAGGTCCTCAGGCATCTGAAGTTAAAGTTATCTAATTCAGAATATAAAATTTGTAACTCGAGTCCCGTAAATTGCGGGACTCTTTTATTTTAAACCGCTCACATTTTTATGCAGCACTCAATTTTCTCTGTTGATCAAATTCACAACCACTTTAATTATCATATCTTTTTCTGCCGGATTACTTTCGGCGATCATTAAACAAAGTGCAACCAATGCATTATTTGCTATACGTTTATTACCTTCAGGCGAGTATAATATTTCATTCATACTTAGGAACCACAAAAATATTGCGGCGGCTATCCGCTTGTTGCCGTCAACAAAGCTATGATTTTTTATAATGAAGTATAATAAGTTTGCAGCTTTCTCTTCAACACTCGGGTAAAGATCCTTTTTATCAAATGATTGATAAATTGCTTTTACCGACCCTTTAAATGATTGATCTTTTTCTTTGCCGAACAAATCCGATGAACCGAATTTTTCCTTTAGTTTTTCTATTATTTCGAGAGCACTACTGTAGGTAATTTTAAATTTTTGCTTCTTTGTTGTTTTTCTTATTCTAACTTTCTGATAGTCGTATGCATCAAGCAAATCAAGCGCATGAGTATAATCGGTTACAACTTTTAATATTCCTGTAAATTCATCTTTTTCTAACTGGTATTTTTCTGCTGCCTTTGAAAACAAGAGAAGTGTTTTTTCAATGTCTTTAATCTTTTCGGTCTGCTCTTTTAATCTTTTTTCATATAGCGCATAGCCTTGAATTAAATAATCCTTTAAAATTTTATTTGCCCAAATTCTAAACTGAGTACCCCGTTTTGATTTAACACGATAGCCTACTGAAATGATTACGTCGAGATTGTAGAAATTGATACCACGTTTAACCTCTCTATTTCCTTCCTTTTGAACTGTCAGGTATTTCCTGACAGTTGAATGTTTGGCAAGTTCCTTTTCTTTATAAATATTATTAATATGCAGACTTAGTGTTTGTTTAGTTTGATTGAATAATTTTGCCATTTGGACCTGGTTTAACCACACAGTTTCATCTTCCATTTTTACATCTAACTGAACATTGCCATCAGCTGCTTTATAAAGTACTATTTCACCTTTCGAGTTTTGAGTTTTAACTTTTGTCATTTCCATTTTTACCGCTTAAAATTGAAGTAATTTCAAAATAATGGTTTACACAGCGAGGTGCAATTCAATATATTGTGAGTATAAACTAATAAAATAAAAAAGACGGCTTGTCGAGTGAGTTTATTTTTTTATTTTGCTTATATGATTTTTAAACTATAAAAGAAAAGGAGTAACCAAATGAGTACACATTACGCAAAAGCTAAATGGGAAGGCACCCTAAAAGACGGTAAAGGAAAAATGAATTTTACCGGTTACGATGGACCATTTAATTTTAAGTCACGTTTTGAAGGCGGTGCAGAGACCAGCCCTGAAGAATTAGTTGGCGCAGCTAACGCAGGATGTTTTTCAATGTTTCTATCTGCACTACTCACAAAAAAAGAGCTTACCGCAACCAGCATTGAAACAAAAGCTACAGTTGAATTAGGTGAAGACAACGGTCCTAAAATCACATCAATTTTATTAGAATGTGAAGCAGTTGTGCCCGGATTAAGCGAAGAGGATTTTCAAGAACTTGCTGCAGAAGCAAAAGCTAAATGCCCAATCTCAAGATTATTTACAGGAACTGATATTACACTTAAAGCAAAGTTAGTTTCGTAAACACCAGCAATAAATTTTTATACACCCCTTTAGTCCCCTCCTGCCTACCGCAGGCAGGCTCGAGAGGGGATTTAGGCCTGCCTGCCGGTAGGCGGGGGTGTGTTCAAGACTTAGTCCTTCTAGGCAAAATCAAAACTTCCCCACAAAGCTTTTATTGATAAATTTTATTAAGTTTCTCTCTCCATGAAGCGTAGAAAAATAATACCATATAACCCCGCATTAAAAGAAAAAGCCAGAGAGTTAAGAAACAACAGTACTAAAACAGAAATACTGTTGTGGCTAAACTTAAAGGGCAAACAGATGCGCGGATATGATTTTCATAGACAAAAGCCGATCGACAATTACATAGTAGATTTTTTCTGCAATGAACTAATGCTGGCAATTGAGATTTACCCGCCTTTGGCGTGGTTGATGGTGAAAGTCACTATGGGAAAGAAGTTTATGATGAAAAGCGACAGAAGAAACTTGAGAGTTTGGGCGTTAGGTTTTTAAGATTTGATGATAGTGAGGTATTTTATGATTGTGAAAAAGTGCTGAAGAGTATTGAGATGTGGATTGATGAGAACGCAGAAAACTGAACACCCAAAAGACTGAAAGAACCCACCCCTAACCCCTCCGAGGAGGGGAATTGTTTAATGCAGAATTTAATTAGCAACGCGAAAATTCAAACTTGATAATTCCTTCAAGCAATAAAAATAATATTAATTCAAAATCCCCTCTTGAGAGGGGACTTAGGGGTGTGTTTAGGCATGCTGAGTTAGCTAAAATTGCATTGTAATTCCTAGTGAAGGAATAATAGGAAACAGTTCAAGTTCTTCTCTGTAGGGAGTTCCGTTGTTGTAGAACCGGTATCTTACAGAAACAATATTTGTCCGGCGGCACAAAGAAACAACATGTCGAAATCATCGACATGTTTTTATAACGTGTCGATAAAATGGAAAAATTTCGACATGTTATTGTCTGCCAATATAAAATTATAATTAAAGTTGTGGCATTTTCCTTAATTATAAAATATTATAATTAAACTTAAGCCGTTTACTTTAATTATGAATAATTATAGTTAAAGAAGAGCGAGTAAAACTGAAATTTCTTCCTTGGTTACTCCATAGTAGCTCCAGTTCAAGCTCGGAATTACATCAGTTTTTTCTTTATTTTAACTCCTTAATTCTGACTATTGTAATTCTGCTCTTAGTGAAATTCAGTTCAATGGATTTTGATTTGTGTTTAATTTAATAGTTTTTAAAATTAGAATGGTTCTTGAATTAAAATATATACTTAAAAATTTAGTTCATCTAACATCAAAATGGTTCTTTCAGTGATCAATCTTATGAGATTATAAGATCATCAACAAAGTTTTTACATGATTTTCTTTTTTTATTTTAAAACTAAATTATTATGTTTTGTAAAAGTGAAGAACTAAAAAAAATGACTTGAAGAGTGAATAAATATAATTATATTTTATCTATAATTAAAAATTGTTAATAACTATATATTTAATTATGCTATCAGAAAGAATAGATGCATATAAAAATTTGGAAAAAAATAGAGCATCACGCTTACTAGTCTATGTGACAAGTGATAGGCAGGGGATGGAAACAAGTATCGCAAATGATGTGCTGTCCCCTTTTTTAAAACATTTAGACCTTATAGGCGATGTGCCAAAAATATCACTTTATTTGTATACCAGGGGTGGAAATACATTAACAGCATGGTCTCTTGTTAACCTGATAAGAAATTTTTGTGACGAACTTGAAGTTATAATTCCGTTTCATTGTCATAGTGCCGGCACTTTAATTTCACTTGGGGCTAATAAAATTATTATGACAAAGCAAGCGACGTTAGGCCCGATAGATCCAAGTGTAAATGGACCATTAAACCCCCAAATACCAGGAGCTCCTCCTCACGCAAAAGTACCAGTGAGTGTTGAGTTTGTTAATGCATACTTGGAGATGGCTAAAAAGGAACTAAAAATAACTGATCAAAAAGCTCTTTCAAATATTTTAATTCATTTGTCTGATAAAATTCATCCACTTACGCTTGGTCAGGTATATCGTTCTAATTCGCAAATAAAGATGCTCGCAAAAAGATTATTAAAGAATCATAAATTGAAAACTGAAAAAGAAGATAACATTGTTAATTTCTTATGTTCTGAATCTGGAAGCCACGATTATACAATTCATAGAAGTGAAGCTGGTAAAGAATTAGGATTAAATATAGAAAAACCAGATGAAGAACTTTACAATATTATTAAGACAATATTTGAGGATATTGAGCAAGAATTAAAACTTACTGAACCTTACGACCCTAAAGTAATTTTAGGAAATTCCGATAATGTATCATATGAGTGGCGAAGAGCTTTAATTGAAACTATTGATGGCGGCAGTCATGTATATAAAAGTGCAGGTCAATTAATTAAACAATCAGTACCATCAGCTCAAGGACCGCCACAAACATTAATACACGACAATAGAACTTTGGAAGGATGGCAATATGAACCAACAAGTTGAGAAACAAGAAAAAAAATTAAATCTTGATGCCTCATCAGGTTATTCAGCTATTTTTGATAGGGGAACTGCTAATGAATCTGATTTTTACGAAACAACTTCTCGAAAAGATAGCTTAGTTGATAATATTAAAAATTCTGTTCTGATTGTTAATGATGCAATCCTAATTGATATAATAACAGATTATAAAATTCATTAAGTCGTAAATTTAAGAGTAATTATTTTTCTCATTCTCAAGTTAGTTTATCTTAAAAATCCTGGGCTATTCCTAATGACATGTATTTTGAAAAATGCCCTTCCCTTGATTATAAAATGCGTCTTTATTGTCGTATCAGCATCTTATGGAAATATATTTAGTATAATTAAATAGAATCACAAATAGTAGAGCTACTCTTATTCTTCAAAGTAATTTGAGCAATCTTTACCAGGATTGTCTTTAAAAATCTCTGAGTAAGAGTCTAATACAATCTAGCTTTCCATAGCTTGTTGATGTTGACTTTTAGTGTGGGTATGCAATAAGTCTCCATTTTCTTACTAATTTTTCTTGAGTACAAACCAAGAAATAGTTTTAAAGTTTATCTTTCCCTTGGTTTTTACTTTTTTAGCTAACCCCCCACTCACCAAAAACCTTCTAAATTGATCTCATGAACTTACCACCCCACCATGCCCAAGTCCAGATGAAATAAAAATGACTCTTTCTTCTTTCAATCGGCTGTCGGTAAATTCATCACTCTCAATAAATGTATAAGGTATATTCCAAGCAGTCAAGCCGGTAGCGGTATTTTTCAACATCGGCATAAAGTGCGTCGGAGAGGATCACTTCATTTATTTTAAAATAAAAAAAATACTTCACATAGCACTCAGCTTTATCTATAAATATTCCAGTTTATCATTTAACAAAATAATTTTGCTGCAATTAATTTTTATTTACAAAGCGAAAATAATATCATATATTTTTAATATTCAAGTTTGTAATACCGTTACAGCACACATCCGCAAACAAAATTAAGATTATAATTTCTACAGCAGCAACAGCAGTTCAAATAATTTATTATTAAACAAGGGGAGTTATAACATGATAAAATCTTTTAAACCAAGATTTACTTTTTACATTATTCTTATCTTCGGTCTGGCAATATTTATAAGCTGTCAACAGAAAACGGGCGATGGCAATCCTTATGTAAGCGCATCTTCACCCATTGAGGCAGGGCGTTACCTTGCAATTGTTGGTGGATGCAATGATTGCCACACCAACGGTTATCTTCAGGCAAATGGAAATATTCCGGAGGGAGACATGTTAACCGGATCACCGATGGGATGGCGCGGTCCGTGGGGTACAACTTATGCTTCCAACTTGCGCATTACTGTTGATATGTTTTCTGAAGATGAATTTGTTGAGTTATTACATGACCGCACAGATTCGCCGCCGATGCCCTGGATGAATGTAAATAAAATTAGTGATACTGATGCACGGTCACTCTATAAATATATTAAATCATTAGGGTTAAAAGGTGAGGCAATGCCTGAAATGGTTCCGCCGGATAAAGAACCTGAAACGCCTTATATATTGATTGAACCGCAAAATTTGGGTGCAGGTAATTAGTTTAACTTGTTTGAAATTTTTATTAGAGGAATGATTTTTACGGGTTTGGTAACCCACCCCTTTACCCCTCCCAAGAGGGGAATGATTTGTGGGTAGGACTAATATTAGTTGGACTAAAAATATATGTCGTTCAATTAGTAAATAATTTAAACCATAAAAAGTCCCCTCCTGGGAGGGGCTGGGGTGGGTAAGAGCCAAGCACAATCGATATGCGGAAAAACATCTACTCGCCATTACTCAAATAACAAACACGTAAAACCCGCAAGTCATCGTAGCTAACAGCCTCTTCAAGTTCCTCAAATGTTTCTTTCAAAGTTAATGTGCCGTGCTTGCTGAATGAATCGAACACTCTTTCCTGTTCATCTGCTGAAGCGGTTACTAATTCTAACAATCGTAAAGTGTCAAGGGCTTCTTCATTTTCAACGTAAGTCTGCAAGTGTTTGATGAGTGTTTGAAATTGTATGCCGTATTGTTTTAGCAGGGCTTCAACAGAATGACCGGCACTATAAGCCTCGCCAATAATTTTATAACGCCTGCTTTTATTGCTTATCTTTTTATGAATTTTATCTGTCTGCCCGGAGTTTTTAGTGATCTCATTTTCAGCATAATATGCATTAAGAACTTTCAAAAAGGTGCTGCCGTATTTTTTTAGTTTGGCTTCACCTATGCCATGAATATTTCGTAATTCATTTACTGAGCCGGGATATTTAGCCGACATATCAATTAATGTTTTATCGGGGAAAATTACATAAGGGGGAACGTTGCTGCGGTCGGCAATTTCTTTACGCTTGCTGCGTAATACTTCAAATAATGATTTATTGTAATCAACTTTAGTTTCCGGTTTCGACTTAAATAAAATCTCCTCAACCTCAATTGTTCCTTTTACTTTTCGCTTACCTTTTAAAACTTCATATCCTAAATCAGTTATTTTTAGGCTGCCGAAATTAATGTCCTTAGTAATCAAATTGTTCTGAATGAATTGTTTCGATAGATTCAGCCATTCCTCTTTTGAATGATCTAAGCCGATACCGTAAGTTGAAAGATTATCATGTCCCTTGCCAAGCACCTTAGCTGATTTTGAACCTCGCAAAACATCAACGATATGCATTACGCCAAAAAATTCTTCGGTTCGTTTTATGCATGATAAAAACTTTTGGGCTTCCACAGTAATATCAATTAAATCTTTTTCAGGGCTGTCACAATTATCGCACATGCTGCAATTTTCTACTGAGTAGTTTTCGCCAAAGTAGCCCAGCAAAGGTATTCGTCTGCAAAATGGTGATTCGGCAAAACGAATTAACGACTCCAAATGCATTTTAGCGATGCGCTGTTCCTTTTCTTCTTTCTGGTCGATGAAATAATTTATTTTTCTAATATCGCCGTAACCAAATAGAAGCAGGCAGTGTGCTGTCAACCCGTCCCTTCCCGCTCTCCCAATTTCCTGGTAGTAAGATTCAATATTTTTAGGCAGATCATAATGAACGACGAATCTAACATTTGGTTTATTGATGCCCATCCCAAAAGCAATTGTTGCAACTATGATTTGGATGTCATCCTTGATAAACAACTCTTGGCTCTTTGCACGGTCGGCATCCGATAGTCCCGCATGATAAGGACGAACAGAATATTTACGGGCGTGAAGCTCCTCGTAAAGCTCATCCACCTGCTTGCGCGAAAAACAATAAATAATACCCGATTGATTTTTATGCTCTTCCAAAAAATTAATTGTCTGCGAAAATGGATCATGCTTAGCTGCAATTTGAATATGAAGGTTTTTTCTATCGAAACTGGCGATAAACTTTTTAGGAGATTTTAATTCAAGATTTTTAATAATATCATCCTGAACATGCGGGGTTGCGGTTGCCGTAAAGCCCAGCAGCACGGCACCGTTAAACTGTTTTCTAATATTAGAAATGTCCCGGTATTCCGGTCGGAAATCGTGCCCCCATTCCGAAATACAATGTGCTTCATCAACGGTAATGCAGTCAACATTTACTTTTGAAAGCATTTCAATTGTCCGCTCCATCATTAAGGTTTCAGGAGCAACGTAAAGAAGTTTAACTTTGTTGTTTAAAATTTGCGCCATGTTTATTTGGTAATCTTCCGGCGATAAAGTTGAGTTAAGCATAACAGCAGAAACGCCCAATTCATTCAATTGCTCAACTTGGTCTTTCATCAGTGAAATTAGGGGTGAAATTACAACGGTTAATCCATCAAATATTAACGCGGGAATTTGATAGCAAAGAGATTTACCCCCGCCGGTGGGCATAATAACAAGTGTATCTTTTCTATTTAATATGTGTTCAATAATTTCCTTTTGCAGCGGACGGAAATTTTCATATCCGAAAACATTTTTAAGTATTGTGTTCGCTTTTGTTATCATGAAATATTGTTTTTTTTGATTGTCTGAAGTTAATAATTTTTATTGAATAAGATTAGCTGTGCGGAAAAATTTTTGAAACTTGTTGTTGGGTTTGGCTAAAACAAAAACCAAAAGAACCCACCCCTAGCCCCTCCGAGGAGGGGAATTTATAATTGCCGGGTGTCGGATGGTATGGTGAATATAAAAGTTTCTCTTGAACATGCTTGCGAGGAGGAGATGTTATAATTGCTTGTTGCTGATTTATGAAAGTGAGGTTAGAATTGATATACATTTTCAAAATTAAATTGACAAACAATAAAAAGTCCCCTCCCGCCTACCGCAGGCAGGCTTGAGAGGGGATAAAGGCTTGCCTTCCGGTAGGCAAGGGTGTGTAAAACTTGACCAAAGTAGGAAAACTTAAAACCACTAACGCCTGATAAATTTAAGATAGTTAACTTTTATTAAAGTCGTCAGTCCCATTTGTCTCATCATCAATTTCATTAATATCAACATCAATATCATTTTCCATAATTAGCGGCTTTCTTTTTCTTCCTTTAACAAAATTTACAATTAGGTTAATTACACTCACTAAAAATAGTGAGAAGAAAATGACGGCTAGTAAAAATGAAATTGTGATGAATAGAATAAACAGAATAAACAATACAATCGTTGTAATGTATGAGTTAGCAATTTTGCTTATCGTAATTTCGTTATTTTTATAAAAGCTGTTTGCAGATTTTACTTTTTCTTTAGCCCAATTAAACGGCTTAATAAATCGTTTTCTGTTAAAGTAGATTGCAGCCAAAATAAAAATTATGATGAACCACTTTATAAAATTATTGATCCATATTTGAGTATAGATAACGTTGAATGAAAGCTCATCTTCCGGCTTGATGATGCTTTTTGCGAAGCGGTAAACCTGTCCGCT
The DNA here is from genome assembly GCA_013112585.1 of Ignavibacteriota bacterium. Taxonomy (GTDB): domain Bacteria; phylum Bacteroidota; class Ignavibacteria; order Ignavibacteriales; family Melioribacteraceae; genus IGN16. The sequence goes on from JABFGH010000015.1 coordinate 72,947, forward strand.
TGTAGGCACCTCAATTTGAATGGGAAGCACTCCTGTTGTATGACCGCCGTAAACTCCAGCCGGGGCATCCATTTCGGCAATGTCATCAAGCCTTCTGCTGAACTCAAGTTCCGATGCAACCTGTTTCTGCATCTGCTCTTCTTTAAGTGCATTGTTTCTAAAACTGCTTCGGTAGTCTATTCCTTTGTAAACTTTTTTAAGTTCGTTTCTACCGGCAACGCTTGGTTCGTTCATTATTGAACCAATGTCAATCATCTCCATGGCGGATTCATCATACTCTCTGCCGCCGCTTGCAAAAATGTTTATGCCGCGTATTATTTCTTCTTTTTCTAATGTTGAACTAAAGTACTTGTAGGAAAAATCATTCGGCAGGTAAACAGACCATACAAGTTGGCTTATCATTAGATCAACCGCCGGTAGGTTCGATTCTTGATTTCCGAAAAATGAAAAACCCGCATCAGCCATGTTGTAAATTATTTCGACAGGGAATGTGCCGAGTTTGTTATTAACAGATTGCGAGCGAATGAGCGGCACAAGTAAATTTCCTTCGGAGTTTATTGATGATTCAACAGGGTGCTTGTTTACAAAAACGCTCCAAACATCCGCTAAATCGGGAAGTGAAATTTCGAGAAATTGCTTTGAACTGTTGCGTACCTGATATTCGATTCTATGAATTACTTTGCCGTCTTCTGTAAAAAGTGTTACAACACTTGCAGAGTTAATTGTGGCAATCGGCACTCCTATTTTTTCATGTTTCTTAATATCAAGCACCATGCTGTATGGATGCTTAACATATTTGAATCCCATGATTAGAGGCTTAACCGATTTATTAATTAATGCCTGCGGCAATTTTTGGATAGAGATTTTTTCAAGTCCGGAGCTTTCGGGAATAATAACTTCCGCACTTGTGTTAAGTTCAACACCAATAAATCCGGTCTCTCTAACTGTGCCGGTAACTTCAAATCCGGAAAATAAATTTGCTAAACCATTTTCAGTCAGCGGTGTTTCTGATCTAACTCTAATTGACACATTTCCTTTTTTGCCATAAGTAAATGGGATCATAATTATTCGTTGATCACCTTGTTTAATCTCGTGCCATTCGCCAACACCTTCACCAGTAACAGCAAGGACATTCATGTTATCGGGAATTGCGATTTGAACCGCATCAACTTCGCTATGCAGTATGTTATAATTTATATCGGAATTGATTTTCAGCGCATCATCATCAATCGAAATTAAATGATAAACTTCACTGTAAAGTTTTGCGGGAATTTTATCTGCAACAGTTACTTTCTTTCTCCACCTAATGCTAATTGAAGTTGTTTGCGGAATGACAGCAGACACACTTGTTTTACTTCCTGTAGAAGAGGTCTGTAATTGCTGCGCTTGAGGAATTTCAACTTCTATATCCTTGCGTGGAATTTCAAGCTGCAGTAGTGTGATTGGTGTCTGCCTAATCGAAAAATCGATCCTGTGCGGACCTTTATCGAGCGATGACTTGAGTGAATAATTTGCAGTTATTGTATATTCACCTTCCTTCGAAATTACAACATTGTGATAACCATTTTCCACAACAACCAATGCAGGCTTGCCGTCCAGCTTGATATCGGAGATTGCAATGTTTTGATAAAGCACGGGTACTTTCAAGTAAGTGTTTTTCTTTAGAACATGCACTTTGAACGTTCCGGTGAAGAGAGTATTGTTCTGCTGCATTTTACCTGAGTAAACAGCTTTGGTAATTAAATAGTCAAATGGGAGATTAGTAATTGTTCCGTCAGGCGGTTTCATTTTATTCACGAGAGAAGTGAATTCATTTCTGCTGAGGACTACATTGCCGCCGCGTAATGAATGCTTAGGGATTGTTGTTACTCCTGTTTGTACAAGGAGTTTTTGAAAAGTTTCAAGACTCAAAACTATTTCATCATTGTCCAGATTTATAAGTTTTTTAAACTCATCCCAGGGGATGGTCAACTCGCTATTGCCCTTACCGGGCTGCTGTGCGTTTATGTTTACAAACAGCAGCAGTGCCGTGAATAGACTTAATATTATTTGTTTCATTTTGCAGCCTCCGTATGTTGTTATTTAGTTGAATCAAAAATTTTAATCAGCAATTACTAAATGACAACGGCGCTGCTGCAATACTGCATTACAATACTGCGGGTACCCGGTAATTTTATTATTTCATTTAGAACAAAATCTTTTTGTATATCTTCTGCTTTTACTTCAAAAAATAATATGGGTTCCAGGAATGAATGATTTTTTTTATTGGTGTGATTAAGATCGAATTGAAAATCTATTTCTGGAATGTTTTCAAATGACGTTAGCCATTCAAACCTGCCTGACGGCAATTAGGTATTGGAAGTATAAGGAAATAAAAAATAAACAGAACAGCGCAGCTCTTGAACTGTGTGTCTGCAATAAACAAAATTCGATTGCTATTTTATTCAACCGCTCTGCGGTTGGGGTGTTTTTCTGGCTTATGTCTCCACGTGAAAAATCACGTGGCAATTGTAAAAAAAGTTTTGGAGATGTTTATACGGTATTTTTCAGCCAATCTTCTTTTAAAATTCCCATTACATAAAAATCTACATACCTGCCTTGGTGAAACATAGCCTGCCGAAGTGTTCCCTCAATTTGGAAACCGGTTCTTTTATAAGCGTTAACAGCCCGCTCGTTCTCAACACTTACATGCAGTTGAATTCGGTTTAAGTTAAGAGTATCGAAAGCATAATCAACCATTAGTTTTGTAACCTCTTTGCCGAAACCTTTTGACCAGTTTTCTTTTTCAGCAATGGCTATATAGTAAACTGCCATTCGTCCTACCCAATCAATTCTAAAAAATGCAGTGCACCCGATCGGCTTGTTATTTTCCTTATCACAAATAATTAAAAATATTGTTTTGAGATCTTCCATGTGAGATTTAATTCTTGCTAATTGTTCTTCGGGCGAAGTGGGCAGCGCATAAAAAAGTGTTTCGCGGGGGTCGGGGTGATTTTCTGAAAGAGCGATGATGTTTTCATCACCCGGCTCGGGTGAGCGTAAGTAAATTTTTTCGCCGATTATAAATGGATTGTTCATAAAACTTAGCCGTAATTTTTTATGAACAAAAATAATCTAATTTATTTTTATTTGCTTAGTTATATATAAGGTTACTTTACAATTACGCGATCATCTAATTTTTTATCAAAATGTTTTTCGTAAATATTTAGATATTTTTTATGCAGGTCATCCGGCAGTTTTTTACCGTTCACGATCATTTCATCTTCATCCAATTCCATCTCGTAATCTTCATCACCACTATCAATGTATCCGTCATCTATTAATTCTGATTTTGTTTCATCTAAAAAGCCGTCAAGTTTTTTTAGTTCTACTTTTAATTCTTCCATTTCACTTTTTAGTTCCGACATATCAACATCAAAATCTCTCATGTTTGCTTTAAACTCACTCATATCAACTTTAAAGTCTTTCATGTTTTTTCTGAATTCACGCATGCCTTCTTTGAAGTCCTCATTATCAAAATCGAAATTGAACTTCATTTTATCGAGTCCTTTAAGGTTTTCTTTTAGCTCCTTCATTGATTCACGAAAGTCGTCACTATCGAAATTGAAATCGTGCAGATCATCATCAAAATCAAATTCAAAATGAAATTTCTGATCTTTTAAATGTTTAAGTCCTTTCTTCAAATGCTTCATACTTTCTGCAAAACTTTCATCATCAAACTCAAAGTTAAAGTTGAACTTTAAGTCCTTTAGGCTCTCATGCAATTCATCAAAATCAATATCATCAATATCATCAAACCCTTCTTCTATTTCAGTGAGTTTATCATTTATATAATCTTCATTTTCTTTCATCTCTTCATCGGATAATTTTTCACCATCCCTATAAAGTTCAATAATATCACCATTTTCCGTTACAACCCTCCAATGCACTACTTCATCATTTTCATGGTCGTGGAATGAAAACGTTTTTCTTTTCTCGTCGTCATCCAGTTCAGCAGGCGGTAATGGTTCTGCCGGATACGCAATTGATGAAATATTCATCTGCTCATTTTCGGTTTCAATCGGTGTACTGTTAATCTCACTATTGTTTAAACTTTCAATATTGGATGAGCATGCAGCCGCGGTTATCAAACCTAAAGAAACAAACAGAAAAATTATTATTGCGAGTCTCTTCGGGTAAATCAGATTTGTATTATTAGTATTTAACATTTTATTTATCCTCGAAATTAATGTGCTTTTATTTCCGATTGCGGCAATTGCAAATACCGGTTTACCGCTTACCTGCTGCTGAATTGCCATAAGCGCTTTTGCCAAAGTCATTGAATCACCGCAAATTTCAACAGCTAATTCATCGCAGGAGTATTCGCGTTCTTTTCTTATAGTTGATGAGATCCACCAAACTGCAGGGTTGAAGAAAAATATAATTTCAATAATAGATTGAACTATGTTGAGAAAGTAATCTTCACGTTTGATGTGCGCCAATTCATGTGCGAGTATTGCCTCTACCTGGTTTTGCGGTATTCCCGTTAAAACTGAGGCGGGCATTAAAATTACCGGTTTAAAATATCCTATTACCATAGGAAGTTTTACAGCAACTGATTCGACTAACTTAATTTGTTTCCGGATTTGTATTTTATCAGCCAAGTTTTTCAATCGATCATTCCAAAGTTCTGCGGCATCAAAAGTTTTATAGCTCTTTATTTTTTGTGTATAAACAAATCCCCCCAGCAATCGAATAAAGAAAAATAAAATTCCGGCAAACCAAATAGTTACCACAATATTTAAGTTGCTCTGAAAAAATTCGCCTAAATATTTGGTTGCTGTAATTGCAGCAGTTTTAAAGTCGGCAGTAAATGAATCAGAATTAGCTGCAGTAGAATTTAATTCGCTCTCATTTAGAATAAATTCCTGCAGCGATTTTGTATCTGCGAGTTGAATAATTTTCGAATCATAATAGTTTGAAAATGTTTTTATTGAGGCTGCTACAATAATTATGAGTGCTGCATATGAAATGTAAGATCGAATTTTAGCTGAACTTTTACTTAGGATGACCAACACTATTGAAAGAAGAAGAGCGACAACAACTCCCTGCCATAGAGAGTGAACGATTGTCCATCCAAGAGCAGATATTATTTCATCCGGAATAAAATTATTCAGATTCATTTCTTTCCTTCTCTATTTGTTCTATAAACTTTTTTACTTCTTCCAATTCAGCTTCAGAAGTTTTTGATCTTCCGAGAGCCTGCATAACTAATTTGCTTGCTGAACCGCCGAAAGCAGTTTCTAAGACTTTTTCCAGCATAGCATTCTGAGTTTCGCTTTCCTTTTTTGCCGGTTTGTAAATATGACTCCTGCCTTCTTTCTCCCTATCCAGCAAGCCTTTTTCAAACATTATCTGCATAATTTTTAATGTGGTTGTGTATCCCGCATCTTTCTTCTTATTCAAAATATCATTCACAGTTTTAACAGTTGCTTCTCCATTCTTCCATAAAATTTGAAGAATCTCTAACTCGGCACTTGTTGGTTTTTTGTTTTTATTTTTACTCATCTTTCCGCTTTAATTTGTTCAAAAGATTAGACTCGTTGAATTACGAAAAGTTTCGTAGTAGATATTGGGATGGAGTTTTTGTGAAAGAATTATTTTAGGATGTGCTGTATTAAATAAAAAATATTATTCATATATTCTACAAATCAGTTCAACTTTACATTAAAAAACAGGAGAAAAATCATGTATAAAAAATATATCTTCGTTCTTATCTTAACACTTCTAATTGCTTCATGTAATAAATCAGAAAATCCTGTTGATAATAATAATCCGCCCCCAACTACGGGAGGAACTTTTACAGTAGAGATAGATGGAGGTAATTGGACAGCAAATACAAATGCAGTTTTCGCATCCACTACAACTGTTAATAATGTGACATCAATATTAATTACAGCAGCTCAAAATATTAATACAGCCAGTGCAGACGGATTTGGCATATCGTTAACAAAAACAAACTCTAGCGGTTCTAACTTAACAGGTCAATATCAACTTGGCGGTACTGTTCCTGCAACCATCACTTTTGTCCGAACGATTTCAAATACTAGTGAAAGCTTTGCTGCAATAAGCGGTCAAGTTAATATTACAGAAGTTTCCTCAACTCACATGAAGGGAACTTTTAATGCAGTATTGCAGGACCTAACAAATCCGGCTAATCAGCTTACTCTTTCAAATGGTTCATTCAATGCACTGATAGCTCTAGATCAGTGATTGTAAAATTATGTATCCAGCAAAATGAGGTGCTTCAATTTAATTTATTTCTACTTAGTTGAATACCAGGTAAAAGTTTTTTTCATTTTTGATTTACTGATTGTTTAAAATTTGTGTGGAAAATGAGGTCTCATAAAATATCACAAAATAGATTTTGAAAAATATGAAACGGATACAACAATAAATAATAATCTCAGAAATCAGTTAAGGGAAAGTATTCCGCAGCAGATAGAAGAACTACACTCGAGGATAAATATTTAATATTTTGCATCTCTCATGCATTCTCAAATCAACAGGACTTCAATATACATTTATTGAAGTCCTGTTGACCTAACTCTAATCATAAAAAAATGTTAATTAAAAATGTCTTTTCTTTGCCCAACTTTTACAATTATTATTTTTAACACATCGTCCATAATCTCATAAAGAATTCGATATTTGCCAATCCTCATTCTATAAAAATCTTGGCTTGAAAGTTTAATTGCCCCAATTGGATGCGGATTATCAGCAAGATTTCCAATAGCTTTTAATACTCTCTTTAATTTCTTAACGGGAAGTTTTTTGATTTCTTTAACTGCCGAGCGCTTAATTTCAATTTTATATTTTGCCATTCTTCTTCAAATCTGAGATCAATTTTTCATATGTAATTGATGGTTCCGCTGCCCGATCATTAAAGATTTTTAAGTCTTCCTGATCTTCAAGAAATTCCTGTCGTACTAACTTATCCAGCAATACTGAAATTGAGGTTGATGTCTCCACTGCTTTCATTTTGAGTGCCTTATGAACTTCCGGATCAAAATAAACCGTTGCTCGTTTTGATAGACTCATCTTGTTTTCCTTTTTATTAGCATTATAGCGTTATAATGTTATAATGTCAAGAATGTAGTTTTCTCTTAATATTATTTTAGCAATTTATCAATTATCGTACGTAACCTTGACAATAATCGTACGCTTTTTTTATCTTTGGAAAAAATTGAGTAGGACAATGAATTTGACAGCATCTTCATTAAGACAAAATATTTATAGAATTTTAGATAAGATTTTGGAAACCGGAAAGCCGGTTGAGATTGTACGCAAAGGAAATTGATCTGCAGCTCTGCGGCAAGGATTTTATTTCGATCATACAGATTGCTAAAATATTGAAATGGACGTGTGATCCATTCGATAGAATTATTACTGCTCATGCATCAATCGACAATGATATTCTTATAACAAAAAATGATCATATTACTAAACACTATAAAAATTCATTTTGGAAATGATTTTATTTTTTTATTAATGAATTTAACTGTTCATAAAATGTCCCTCAGAATTCACTTCAGTTTAAATTATTTATTTAATTTTTAGATAAATCAATCATTTAAGTTTTATTTCGCTATACTTGTTTAAGATTAAAAGACAGTAGGTCACATTATTTTATTTTTTATTTTAGGAAAATGAAAATCAATAAGGAGAAACGTGCAATGGCAGAAAAGATAAAAATTAAAAAAGCAAAAGTAGCTGAATGGAGTAAACTGGAGGATAGAAAACCGGCATACGCACTTGTTTCAAAAGTTGACTTAGTTGTTATCAGATATGATGATAAAGTTTCTGTGCTATACGGAAGATGTCTTCACCGCGGAGCACTTTTATCTGATGGTTATATCGACGGGCATAATTTAATTTGCGGTGTTCACTATTGGGATTACCGATATGATACGGGCGTAAGTGAATACAACAATGAAGAAGTGCTGCATAAGTTTACAGCATGGATTGATAAAGAAAACGACGAAGTTTATGTTGACGAAAATGAAATTAAGGAATGGGAAATTGATAATCCTCAAGCCTACGATAGAGATTCCTATTTAGGACTGTATGCAGATCTAAACGGCACACCTGAAGAACCGCACAATTATTACATTCAAGACTTAGCAAAAAACGGTTTAAAAAATTTCGGGCATCACGGAAAAGTTTCTTCAATGGGAGTGCCTTTTAACGAACTGCCGCGCTGGGATGATATTCAAATATTAACCGCACAATTAGCAAGCAGACCATTATTAGATGATGCCGAAGTAAGCAGCGAAGTTGTTATTGGGAAGAATGCTAAAAAGCCGTTAGTCCTTAAAATTCCATTACTGGTAAGTGATATGAGCTTTGGAGCTTTAAGTGAAGAGGCTAAAATTGCACTTGCGAAAGGGGCTGAATTATCCGGAACCGGAATTTGTTCCGGTGAAGGGGGAATGCTGCCCGAGGAACAGGAAAACAACAGCCGATATTTTTACGAAATGGCTTCGGCTAAATTTGGTTTTAGTTATGATAATGCTGCCAAAGCTCAAGCCTTTCATTTTAAAGGGGGACAAGGAGCAAAAACAGGAACCGGCGGACATTTGCCGGGAAACAAAGTAGTCGGTAAAATTGCCGAGGTACGCGGACTTGAAGAAGGTGAGGATGCAATTAGTCCATCAACCTTTAAGGATTTAATTACGGTTGATGATTTTAGAAAAGTTGCCGATGAAGTTCGGGAAATTACAGGCGGTATTCCAATCGGGTTTAAACTTTCTGCCCAGCATATTGAAGCGGATATACAATTTGCCCTCGATGTTGGTGTTGACTACATCATTTTAGACGGCAGAGGCGGCGGAACAGGAGCAGCACCGGAGCTTTTCAAAAATAATATCTCAGTTCCAACTATTCCATCACTGGCACGTGCACGGAAGTATTTAAACAAACAAAAAGCCGATGATGTTACTTTAATTATTACCGGCGGTCTGCGTACAGAATCCGATTTTGTAAAAGCTCTTGCTTTGGGTGCAGATGCAATTGCAGTTTCAAACTCCGCTATTCAAGCAATTGGGTGTTTGGGGATGAGAGCATGCCACACAAATAATTGTCCCGTTGGAGTTGCAACACAAAAAAAAGATTTACGCGCAAGAATAATTATTGATGAATCGGCAAAGCAATTAAAAAATTACTTTGAAGCATCGATTGAACTGATGAAAGTTTTAGCACGTGCTTGCGGGCATGATAATATGAGCAAGTTTAATCAGAATGATATTACAACGTTTAAGTTTGATATGGCAAAATTAACCGGCATACAATACGGCGGGGTAAATTTATAATTTGTAAGGAAGGGGTTTGTAACCGTTCACGACCAAAAAAATAGATCAATTCAAAAAAAAGAAATATATGTTACAAGAATTAAATTACAGCAGATTAAAAAACACTCGTGATACCATTCAGCAATACGCACAGGTATTGAGTGATGTAAAATCAACATTTACTCCCCATTTAAAAAATTGGGAGGAACACGCATTAAGTATTTATGCCAAGGGCTTAACAACTACACCAATTCCAATTGAACTAAAAGATAGAGTTGACGCACTCGATCTAAATTTAAATTTTCAAGAACATAAATTGAAAATGTTTTTCGGCAGTGAAAGATTGAGTGTAAATTTAGAGAATCAATCAATAGAGAGATTTGCATTGGAGGTTGAAAGTTTGTTAAACAAGATTGGGATAAGCTACAACCTGCCGCCGGATAAATTTAATGAAAAAGAAGCCGCCGAATATAGAGCTGATGAAGTAAAAAAGATATGGTCGGTAATTCGTTTCATATACTTTGTTCTCCAAAAATTTAAGGGAGAACAATTACTCGAAACAAGTTCAATAAATTTTTGGGCGCATCATTTTGATTTGGCGTTACTATTGTTTTCAGGGAATTTGATTCCCGGTAAAGACCCGGATGATTGGGATAATTCCAGAGAGCAGATGAACTTTGGATTTTCATTTGGTGATGAAGGCATTGCCGAACCCTACTTTTCCATTACTGCATTTCCATTTAACAGCAGTATAATTAGTAACGATTTACCTTATAATGCTTATTGGCACACGGAAGACTGGAGCGGGGCAATACTTAAATATGACGATCTGCGGCAGTCGGCAAACCCCCAAACAACCCTGCTTGAATTTATCTCGGCAGTTAAAAAATTAAATTTTTAATCGTAAAATATTATTGAATTATTTTTCGAATTAAAATCGAATGTATCTTCAGATTTAATTTGTGCCGATTTAATTTTTTTATCAAGCCGTGTTGATAAAACTTTTTTTGTGCTGCCGTCTTTCCACTCTTTTAAGCCAACAGAAACTAGGTCACTTGTACCGTCATCATAATTAACTTCAACTGAAATTGAAGCAGGTAATTCGCCGACTTTAACAAGCACCAATTCTTTACTATCATTTTTTTCTAATGCATAATCAGCAATCCCAAAATCATAAAGCCAGGCTTTCCAAAACCAGGTTAAGTCCTCACCGATAACATCGTTAAATGTATAGAAAAAATCATAAGGGAGCGGATGTTTGCGGCTCCATCTGTTTATATATTCCTTTAGCGCTTTAATAAAAAGTTCATCGCCCAAATATTTTTGGAGTTCAAACATTGCCAGGTATGATTTACCGTATGAGTTAATGCCCAAAACAGAACCGGTTAAATTATTTGATGGAATAATTAATGGCAAATCCTGTTCACCACTGGATTGATAACCTCTTAAGTATCGCTTCACATAATTTAAGTGGTCATATTCATTTAAGAAAATTTCAGAATATTGACGCGGGAAATATGTTGCCCATGATTCATCCATCCATGCATATCTTTTTTCATTTGTGTAAACATAAAAGGGAAAATATGAGTGTGCTATTTCGTGAAGCAGAAGAGTGTGAAAGCTGTTTGTATCTTTGGGTGCTCCGTTATTCGCCATCATTGGGGTTTCCATCCCGCCGCCCCTGTTGCCGTTGCAGAATGTAGTCATATTCGGGAACGGGAAGGGCACTGCCGGCATTTGTGTTGATAAATACTCAATACATCTTTTAGAAACCATAGCTGCGTTTTCATAGTTAACGGTACCGGGTGCATAAGCGGCGTCAGTGAATACTCTTGTGCCTGCCTCATCAACAACTGCGCTTACTCCATCCCATAAATATCTATCGCTGCAGGCAAATGAAAAATCGGGAACGCCGGTTGCGGCAAAGCGCCAAATGTTTTCACCGTTGTCGGCTGTTACATCAAGATTTCTATAATCTTTTTCGCGCACGATACGAACAACCTCATCCGATGTTAATGCTTCTTCAAAACGCTTAAATGTATTTTCTGATAATACCTGCTTGGGATTTTGAAGCGTTCCTGTTGCCCAGACAAGATAATCTCCCGGTAAAATAATTTTTACATCATAATTATTATTATCGCTGTAGAATTCTGTTCTGCCTGTATAGCTTAACTTATCCCATCCGTAAACATCATCGTACACTGCAATCTTGGGATACCAGTATGCAATAAAGTAATCGTGCTCTCCATACTTTCCCATTCTAATTTTTGAAACTTCCGGAATTAAAATATCCCACTCCATCTCAAAAGTTATGCTGGTATTGGGCTTTACACTGTTCGGCAGGTTATCGATAATTAAATTTGTACCGTACCTGTATGCCATTGTGTCAAGTTCATAAAGTGTACCGTCAATTTTGAACTTTTCAATATTCACCCCATCGTGTAATGCACTTTTAGAAATATTCCAATCGCGGGCATTACCCGATTTATAAATATCCTGCAGCAGATGAATAACAATTTCATCAAGGGTATCGGGGCTGTTATTGTAGTAAGTGATTGTCTGCTTGCCTACTACCTCGCGGGTATCATCATAAAGCTCGGCTTCAATTTTGTAATCGGCACTGTTTTGCCAATAGCCTGCACCGGGTTTGCCTGCAAGTGTTCTCGTTTTTCCATCATAAAGCTTTTTTATTTTTGATGGAATAAATAAACTGTTTTCTTGTGAGTATGTTTTAATAGATGCTGCAAGAAATAAAGAGAGTGTAAGTAATAATATTTTTGATTTCATTTTAAGCACTGTAATTTATTTTCGTAAACTTATTTTTCAATTTTTGTTAGATCAGGATGCTTTAAATGATGCGTGGCTGCATCTTGATATTTTTTGGCAAATGCAATTAGAGTACCTTCGTCAAAAAGCTTTCCCATAAAAGTAATGCTTGTCGGCGTTCCATCTTCCGAAAATCCGTTTGGCAGCACTACGCAAGGGTGACCTGTTAAATTTGTTAAGAGCAAATTACTTCCTTCCCAAGATGGCGCAATATATAAATCTACTTCATTCATAACCTCTGCCATTTTTTGAATGAGAGCATGGCGTAACCTGTTAGCATTAATATATTCTACCGCAGGAATTAGTCGAGAGGTTCTAAAAACATTGGGCCATGCATTTTTAATTTGCCTAACAAGTAAATCATCTTTGTTGCTTCTTGTTAACCCGTCAAAAGCTGCCGCTGCTTCGGCTGAAAGAATGAATGAAATATCATAAACGGGAATATCAGGAAGTTCAATTGGAATAAGCTCCGCACCGAGTTCTTTTAATTTTAATAATGTTAGTGAGTCGTTCTGTTTAAATGGGTATTGATTTTCAAAATCACTTTTGAGGTAACCGATCTTTAATTCTGTAAAATCAATTTGAGGAGAATAGTTAAACGGAAAGTCATAAAGGGTTTGATCAATTCCATCTTCACCATGAATTGCACTAAAAACAATCGCAAGGTCTTCTGCACTCCGGCAGATCGGTCCTATCTTATCCATCGTCCAGCTTAATGCCATTGCTCCGGTTCGGCTTACTCTGCCGTAAGTTGGTCGTAAGCCTGTTACACCGCAGACAGTTGAAGGCGAAACAATTGAACCCCAGGTTTCTGTCCCTATCGCGAAAGGTACGAGTCCGGCAGAAGTTGCCGAAGCCGAGCCCGCTGAAGAGCCGCTTGAACCTTGTTCAATATTCCATGGATTTTTCGTGACTCCGTCGTACCAAACATCGCCCCAGGCAAGTGCGCCCAATGTTAATTTTGCCACAAGCACCGCACCGGCTTCTTCAAGATTTTTAATTACCGTGGCTGTTTCATCAATCACCTGATCTTTATAAGGAGCTGCACCCCATGTTGTTTTATATCCTTCAACTGCTAATAAATCCTTTGCACCGTATGGTATGCCGTGCAGCATTCCTTTGTAGTTGCCTGCTGCAATTTCTTCATCAGCTTTAGCGGCTTGTTTTAATGCAAGCTCTTCGGTAAGTGTTATTACACATTCTAATTTGGTGTTATACTTTTTTAGTCTGTTTAAATAAAACTCTGTAAGCTCCGTTGAGGTTATTTGCTTTGTTCTAATTAATTCAGCTAACTGCCCAATCGAATAAAACGCAAGCTCTTCCTTACTCTCCGGTAATTTTGCAGCAGAGTAATCACTATACTTTATTTCTTTCTGCTCTACTAAATTTTTATAGCCGACCGGAATTGGATTGAACATTACTGCCGGCGGAATGCTGTTATCAATATTTTGTTCATGAATAGTTTGATAACTATTCAAATTATCAATAACATCGCTTAGCATTGTGTCGCGCTCAGCGTCGGTAAAGGTTACTCCGATAATTTTTTCGGCATGCTCGATGTCTTCTTTTGTAACCGTTGTATTTTCAGTTTGGGAAAATGTTATTGAGTTAATGAAAATTAAACTGAATAGAAGAGCAAAATATTTTTTCATGGGATTTTCCATGTTAATTTTTATTCGTGATTTAATAAATCAATATTCTTATTTCAATTAAAAGATAAGAAATTTTATGCTTTTGGAATTCTACTTTGTTAAAATATTTTTATTTAATCATTCTATTTAATAACAGTAAAAATTGGTTTTGCATTCTTGTTTCCTTATCCAACGCTGCCGACAATGATTTTCAAAGATGTCAACCCTAAAATGAAGAGTTGCCATCTTGCCAGCCAAGATCATATCTTCGCTTCTTGAAGATAGGATCTTTGGAAAGCTTGCTAAAGCTAGGATGTTGAGGATCACTCCTCGATAATCCAAATGATAATGAAAGATGCAAAAAATAGGTAAATCGTGTTTCAACTTTTAATATATTTACATTTTACTTTTTGTTAAATGGCGGTAATGAATTCCGAAAATAAATTTTTTCCGATTTTTGTTTTAACATTTCTTGCGATAATCTGGGGCAGTTCATTCATCTTGATCAAAAAAGGGTTAGATGTTTATTCGCCCGATCAAGTTGGCACGATTAGGATAGTTTTTGCTGCGCTGGCTCTGCTGCCGTTTGCAATTAAAAATTTACGTACAGTTTTCAAATCTCAATGGAAATTATTTCTGCTGTTCGGCATTGTTTCCAATCTAACTCCGGCTCTACTTTTTGCGCTTGCCGAAACCGGGTTGAGCAGTTCAATCACGGGAATTCTAAACTCATTGACTCCCATATTTACACTTCTTGTAGGTGCAATGTTTTTCAGTACGCAAATTCAGAAAGCACAAATTTTTGGTTTGGTGATTGGCTTTGCCGGTTCATTGGCATTAAGTTTTATAGGCAGCAGCGGTGAGTTAGGCGAGTTTAATTTTTATGCGCTTTATGTGGTTGCGGCAACAATTTGTTACGGATTCAGTGCAAATATGGTCCGCAAATATTTTCTTAAAGTTGAGCCCATTGTGCTGACATCGCTCGCGGTTTTTTCTGTCGGTCCCTTTTCACTAATCTATTTGTTAACAACTGATTTTACAAGCAGACTTGTAAATGCTGAGGGGGCATGGCTCTCATTATTTTACCTTTTCATACTTGGTGCAGTTGGTACTGCCTTTGCATTAATATTGTTCAATAGAGTAATTCAAACAACGTCTGCTGTTTTTGCTTCGACAGTAACTTATTTAATTCCAATTGCTGCTGTTATTTGGGGATTGCTAGATAATGAAGCATTATTTCCGCTTCACTTTGTAGGAATGGCATTGATAATTTTAGGCGTTTTTGTCGTTAATAAAAACAAATAACAGAAGTTCAAAAACTATAACCACAAAGAACTCGAAGAAATGATTCACAAAGACCACAAAAGAAAAGCAAAATATAAAACACATGCAGCCGGTTGATTAGTTTTCTCGGCTGTGGAGGAATGGTTTTCGACAACCTTTAATTATTCTGGGAATTTTTGTCATGAATGAAAACAAGCAAATAATTTTTCTTTGTGCCTTGGTGACTTTGTGGCATAATTTGTTTTAGCTTGTGAAACTAAAATTGCCACAAAGTCTCAAAGCCACTAAGGTAAGCCGCTGTTATTGGTGTTTGCTTGATTTTGAAAAGTTATATCCCTGCACTTTGTTAGAATGGCATTAATAATTTTAGACGTTTTTGTTGTAAACAAAAATAAATAATTTTCTTTGTGCCTTGGTGACTTTGTGGCATAATTTGTTTTAGCTTGTGAAACTAAAATTGCCACAAAGCCACTAAGGAAAAAAATCTTAAAAAAAATTAAGAGATTATTAATATTTTAATAGTATAAATTTATCAACTATTCACTTGGAAGGTGAGATTATGAAAAAAGTTTTACTGCTGTTTTTAATATTTATTATTAATGGGGCTCTTTTTTCAAAAGATAAAGATAAGTCTGAAGATCAGAGTGATGATAAAATTGTACAAACATTAAGTTCATTTTTACGTGATGTAGAAATTTCGGGTAATTGGTTCTTGGCATTTCAATCAACACGAATTAATGAAGTTAAGCGAAATGAGTTTCTGCTTAAAAGGGGCTATTTAACTCTTAAGAAAAATTTGAATGATGATATTTCAATAAGGTACACGCATGATATCACGGTTGACAAAGAGGGAGACGGTATCGGCGATATCAAATTGAGATTTAAGTATATCTACATCAAATATTCTCTTCCAAGTTTGGGTTTCTTTACAAAACCTTATGTTGAGTTCGGCATTGTTCACCGTCCATGGATAAATTTTGAACAGAGTATAAATAATTACCGGGTTCAAGGTTCAATGTTTTTAGCACGGATTGGAGTTTTAAGTTCTGCTGATTTTGGTTTTACTGTAGTTTCCTTGTTAGGCGGAAAAATCGATAAAGATTATCAAAAAAATGTAAGTAAGGCTTATCCGGGTAAATACGGCAGTATTTCATTCGGTGTTTATAACGGCGGCGGTTACCATGCTCTTGAAAATAATAACAATAAAATAATTGATGGACGGTTAACAATTAGACCGATTCCGGAACTGATACCGGGATTGCAGTTTAGCGCAACAGGACTTTACGGCAAGGGCAACACAAAAGCAGCACCCGATTTTTCATTCGGTGCCGGAGTTGTTACTTATGAAAGTGAACAACTTGTTTTTGTAGGACAGTATTATTCAGGTAAAGGAAATCAAAGAGGGAGCGCCGCAGATTTTTTTGGTAATTCTTATTCTCAAAAAGGTTTTTCCGCATTTGCCGAAGTTAAAATTCCCAAAACACCTTTCAGCATTTTCGGCAGGTATGATAAATTTGAAAGAGAAATGGAGCCTATGAATTTTAAAACCGATAGATTAATTAGCGGCATAACTTACTATTTTATAAACGGATCAAAAATTTTGGTTAATGTAGATTCGTTTGATGAATCAAATTCATCCTTTAAAAATGATTTAGTGTTTGAGTTTGCAGTTGAGGTAAAATTTTAGATCGATATATATTTAATTATTATTCATATTTTGCAAAATTCATAATTATGGGTTAAAACCCCAATAATCATGTGGAACTATTACACTCCGCCCTGAAGGACGGAGCTATTGATATGATTGAATAATTATTAACTCCGCCTTTTAAGGCGGAGACAACTTACACCAAATTAACCCGGGCTTTAGCCCAATAGTAAAATCTACGTAAGGTGAAATAATAAACTAACTTTTTACCCCCGAAACATATTTTTTACTTATTTTATAAGTACAATATTGTGTTAACAATCGGGGGTTTTTTCTTTTAAATGAAAACTTACTCGTCAAAAATATTATTCATTTTCATATCAATTGTTTTTTTGATATCCGGCTGCGATGCCCCGCGCGAAAATCCGGTTGACCCGAATAACCCGGATAATAAATTTGCTGAGTTAAGCGGAACAGTAAAAACAAAGGGCTTTCCGTTTATCCCCATTCAAAATGTTAATGTGTTTTGGGAGAATGAGAATGTAATTGTTCAAACTTCAGCAGGCGGTAATTATAATATTCCGGATATTAAAAAGGATGACGGATGGCTATATTTTAATAGTGCGGGATATAGCGGCGATTCAGTTTTTATTGAATGGAATGAGAGAAAAAAAATCTCGAGCGAAATTTTTCTTAATTCAAATCCGGTTTTAGATAGCCTGGAATTTTATAGTATTGTTGAAAACCGTTTTCAGGTAAATCAAATTTACAGGATAGTTGTTAGAGCAAGCATTACTGACTTTGAAGGAGTAAATGATATTGATTCAGTTTTTCTTCAAAACGAAGAACTTGGTGTTAAGAGTGTACTTCTATTCAACTCATTAACAGGCTTTTATGAACGTACACTTTCTCCAATTGATTTGCAGGTAACCGATCTGAATGAATTAATTGGAAAAGATTTTAGCTTGGTTGTAAACGATTTAGACCGGCGGACTTTTACTATTGCAAACACGTTTATTAAAAGAGTGATTAACGAAGAGATAGAACTTATTTCGCCGATAAATAATGCAGTCGTTTCAATACCGTTCAATTTAAGATGGAAAAGATTTACACCCGGCTTTGGTTATAATTATGAAATTGAAATTAGAACCAACGATGCAGAGAGAGACTTAGTTTTTAAAGCGGAAAATGTTTCATCAGATTCAATTTCTTATCCGATCACCACACAATTTATAGGACAAGATTTCTTTTGGACAATTTGGGCGGTAGATGAATTTAATAATCGAAGCCGCTCAAAGCCGGGATCATTTGAACTTCAATAATTACTTAAACGGAAAATATGTCAGATCAATTATTACAAAATATTAAAGACATTAAATCACTTAGCGGCGATCAGTTTAATGCGCTCTTAAAAATTAGTGAGCTGCTAAATTCAACAACCTACGAAGAATCGCTTATTGAATCTGCACTGGATCTAATAATACAAGTTATTAATGCCGAACGAGGATTATTTGTAAAATATGCTGATGAAAATTTTCAAATAGTAAGCGCACGTAATTTTCAATACCAAAGTTTAGATGACCTAAAGGAATTTTCTACAAATATTTTAAATGAGGTCATTACAAAAAAGGAGCCTGTGCTATATCATGATATGCAAAGCGATCCGCAAGTTTCCCAGTATGAAAGTGTACAGATTCAAAATATAAAATCGGTGATTGGCGTACCTGTATTACAGAGCGGAAAGATTTGGGGCGTAGTATTAGCAGATAGTCAAAAAGACCGCCGCGAATTCACAAATGAAAATTTACTCTTCTTAAGTTTTTTTTCGAACCTGTTAACACTTGCTTTGGAAAAAGTAAACCAGTTAGAAAAGCTGCAGGACGAAAATAGAATACTTGCAAACAAGTTAGAATCTTCTGATGAAATTCCCGAAATGGTCGGCAGCAGTGATGCAATTAAACGCCTGGCAAAATTGATTCATAAAGTGGCGCAGACAGATGCAACAGTTTTAATTTTGGGAGAAAGCGGTACCGGAAAAGACCTTGCCGCTAAAGCAATACACAAACTCAGCAACAGAAAGGATAAACCCTTCCTTGCACAGTTCTGCGGATCAATACCGGATAACCTTTTGGAAAGCGAACTGTTCGGCTACAAGAAAGGAGCATTTACAGGAGCCTCATCGGATAAAAAAGGATTGCTTGAAGTTGCTGATGAAGGAACATTTTTTCTTGATGAAATTGCTGATATTTCCAGCGCACTGCAAGCAAAGCTGCTGCGTGTATTAGAGAATAAAGAAATAATGCGGCTTGGTGATACAAAAATTAAAAAGATCAATGTGCGCATTCTTGCAGCTACAAATAAAAATCTACCACAGTTAGTTGAAGAAGGAAAATTTAGAGAGGATCTATTTTATAGGTTGAATGTGTTCCCGATTAAGCTGCCTCCCTTGCGTGAACGTAAAGATGACATACCTTTGCTTGCGGATTTTTTAGCAAAAAAATTGAGCGGTACGCAAATTAAAATTCATCCTAACGCCGTTAAAAAATTGCAAAGCTATTTTTATCCGGGTAATGTACGTCAACTTCAAAATGTAATTCAGCGGGCAATTATACTTTGTGATAATAATAGAATTGAAACCGAACATATAATTATTGAAGAGCAGGAAAACATTGACAGGTTTAACGGTACGCTAAAAGAATTTGAAAAACTTCTGCTTAAAAAAAGATTGGATGAATGCGGCGGCAACAGAACACAAGCTGCAAAATCGCTTGGCGTTTCTATTAGGTGGGTGCAGAGTAAGCTTAAGGAAATTGAAGAAGAAAACAGTACTAAAGGTGATAATTAACCAATAGCATGAGTAATTTATCTGACATATTATTTGAAAAGTTTGAAATTGTTGAAGTGCTCAAGAAGAATGAGCATGCCGGGGTTTATATCGCGCATCATAAATACCTGGGTAAAAAAATTGTTCTAAAAGTTTTAAATACGCAAACTATTGGCGATGACTCTGTAACCGAAAGATTTAAAAGAGAAGCGAAAACATTAGCGCAGCTTGAACACAAAAATATTATCCGCGTTCTGGATTTCGGGATGTTTGAAGAATACTTTTACATTTCATTTGAATACTTCAAAAGTGAAAACTTGCGCACCTTTATTGCAAAAAATAATCTAACCGATGAAGAGAGGGAAAAGCTTGTAATCCAGTTACTGCAAGGGTTATCGTTCGCACATCAAAATAAAATTATACACAGAGATATTAAGCCGGAAAATATTTTAGTAAATGAAAATCTCGAATTAAAACTTAGCGATTTTGGACTTGCACTTTCTGCAAGTGATGCTTACCTAACAAAGCAGCATTCACTTATCGGCACGCCGAGCTATATG
Organism: Ignavibacteriota bacterium; assembly: GCA_013112585.1. Lineage (GTDB taxonomy): Bacteria > Bacteroidota > Ignavibacteria > Ignavibacteriales > Melioribacteraceae > IGN16. Next base: position 93,049 of record JABFGH010000015.1, read on the forward strand.
TCGCCCGAACAAATTAAGGGAGAAAAACTTACTCAAAAAAGTGATCTCTTTTCTGCAGGCATTGTTATTTATGAATTGTATAAAGGTGAAAATCCTTTTCTCGGCAGCGGGGTTAATGAATCCATTAATAATATTGCCGCTTTAAATGATAATGAGTTCAAGGAAAAATTAACGGGCTTGCCTTCTAAGATCCAAGAAGCACTCCAAAAAATAATTCTTCGTGATCCAAATGACCGCTGTGAATCAGCAGAAGTTATTTTAAAAATTTTTAGTTCGGTTAATGTTGATCATCAAGCTAATGAAAAACCAAAAGCAAAAAGTAATGCTTGGATTTATATAACTATTGTATTGATTGTTGGTTTTTCTGTCGCTGCAATTTTAATAATAAATTTTGAAAGCGCTCTTGATGAAGGGGAGGCGGTTAACAGTTCAGAACAAGTTGAACCGGAAGAAAAAGCAATGACCGCAGTATTAAAAAACGGCAGCGAAAAAACGGATGCATTTAATGAAGATGAGAAAACTTCTGAGCCGCCAATTCAATCAGTACAAAAAAATGATAAAAATTTAGTTAGCGAAAATGCCGCGAAAATTGAATTTGGTGAATTGTTTGTTGAATGCATTCCCTGGGCTGATGTTATTATTGACGGCGAAAAGTTAGAAACTACACCGCTTAAAAAAAATATAAGTCTGGCAGAAGGAAGTTTTAGAATAAAGTTGGTTCATCCTGATTTTCCCATTTACGAAGATGAAATTTTGATTGAAAAAAATGAGGTTACATCAGTTAGAGTTAAATTAGATACCTTATTCGGATTTATAGATTTTAACGTGCTGCCGTGGGGTAAAATATATTTAAATGATAAATACTTTGGCGATACTCCATTTTTAAATCCCTTGAATGTATTGCCGGGTGAATATATGTTAAAAATCAGCAATCCAAATTTAGGAACTATTGAAGATAAAATTTTGATCGGCAGAAATGACACAATTAATTATTCGTATAAATTTTAAATTACTTAAAAGCGATAGAAGGAATTATTATTGGTATGGTAGTTGCACTTTCAATAAAAAAAGTTTAAAAAAATATAGAGTTAAAACAAAATGAGAACACTTTTACTCATATTATTATTGCCGCTAAGCGGCATAATTTGCCAGAACAAAATACTGCATACTGCCGACCCAATGCCTCATCCGGTTGCCGGTGCGGTATCACTAAACTGGGGTAATCAAATATATATTATCGGCGGGTACTCTTCCGATACTCAAGATTATGTTAAGTGGATACAATCGTATGATGTATCGTTAAATCAGTGGGGCGAGTATAAAAACATGCAGTACCCCCGTTACGGATTAAATGCTGCAATTAAATATGATACTGTTTATTGCTACGGCGGTATTCACGATACTTCGTATTCAAATTCATCAGTCGAAAAATGGGATATCAGTTTTTTATCGGCGTCGGCAGTTTTTGATCATAACGCATATTTTAATAGAATATTTTCATCCGGTGCAATTGTAGGAAACAATTATTATATAATCGGCGGAAACCCTTACCTGGAAAGTGATTCTTCTGATTTACCCTATATTGTTGAGTATAACACGTTAACTAAAAATGTAACTTATGTATTGAATGATTCAACCTTTGGAGAAGAGCTGCCCGAACAGCAAATGATATCCGTTGTTGATAATGATATTTACATTTTCGGCGGAGTTCAGAACGGGCTGCCTTCAAAAAAAATATATAAGTTCAATACTATAACGCATCAGCTCGATGAACTAATCATTGAATTAAATGAACCGCGGGCTGGAGGTATTGCCGTTAAAGGTTCAGCTGAAAATGAAATTTTTTTAATAGGAGGATTTCACGAACAAAGTGCAGCTTTAAATTCCGTAGAATTATTTAAAATTGAGAACCAAGGATTCAGTGTGAATGAAGCGGAGGGAATAATTACTCCGCGAAAACATTTTGTCGGCGAAAACATTGACGGTATAATTTACATATTCGGCGGAGTTGACGAAAAGGGCGATTGGGTTGAAGATGTAGAGTTATTCAGCACTATAGTAACGGCTGGTGAAAAACTCGATAATACTCCAATGACATTTGAACTAAACCAGAACTATCCGAATCCGTTTAATCCAACTACAAAAATAGAATTTCAAGTGCCGTCAAACCTTGCCTTCAGGCAGGGAGGTGTTAAAAGTGAAATGTCAAACGTGAAGCTAACAGTGTATGATATACTCGGCAGTGTTATTGCAACTTTAGTTGATGAACAAAAACAACCCGGTAGTTATACGGAAAACTTCAACGGAAACGGATTAGCGAACGGGGTTTATTTTTACAAATTAACTGTAAGCGGTTCAGCGGCGCACAGAAAAAATATATTTTCTGAAACTAAAAAAATGGTACTGCTTAAATAATGAGGAAAATCTTTTACACTCTGCTTTCTATTATGCTTTTGTCTGCAAATGCTTTTAGTCAAACCCAAAATGCAATTGACAGTTTAACTGCTAAGTATAACTCGTTTGATTACAGCGGAGCAGTTGATGCTGCAAATAATTTGCTGACAGAAAAACAAAACTTTAGTGGTGAGGAGTTGATTAAAATTTATGTAATAAAAGGAATTGCTCATTACTCATTAGGGCAATTAGAATCTGCAAAAATCAGCTTCACACAAATTTTGGCAGTGGATGAAAATTACAATTTAGACCCGGTTAATATCTCACCCAAGATTGTCGCTTTCTATAACAATATTAAGGACACTTACTCACCTACAGTTATTCCGGTTGAACCGGTTGATGTTACAGCACGTGTTGATACGGTTATAAAAACTGATACAATATTTGTAAAGCCCAATTACGCCCCAATATCGGGTTCAATTGTAAAATCAATTGTGCTGCCCGGCTGGGGACACTTAAGCACAGGCGACAAAACAAAGGGATGGCTGTTAACCTCTGCAAGTATTGCTGCGCTTGGGTCAATGGTATATTTTATTTTTGATACCGACTCAAAAAGAGATTCATACTTAAATGAAATTGACCGGAGTTTGATAGAAGCAAGGTATGATAAATTTGATACATCCTACAAAATTCGCAACACACTAATAATAACTTATGCAGCAATTTGGTTATACTCTCAACTGGATCTGCTGATTTTTTCCGGTGATAGTCTAATGCCGAATGTTAAACCGGGAAGAAGTTTTTCTCTTCAAGATGTTCCATCCGAACTTAAGATTGATTTTACTTTCCCGCTTTAATTTTGGAGTGCAGAATTTGCACAAGACATGCAAAAATTTCGCAGGGCTGATCAACTTTAAAGCAAAACTCATTAAATAAATATATTATGTTTGTTCGATTAATTCTTAAAAACAATCCTTGAAAATATTTTCCCTACTTGGCATCTAAATTGCCCCTTTATTAACAGTAAAAACAAATGTTGAAAGGAAATGCTTTTAATTAAAAAATATTTACCCGCCTTGCTTACCTACCGAATTATAGTTTTACAATTCCTAAATAGATCACATAAAAAATTTATAAATAGAACAGATAGACAACTTCAAACTGACTTATGCAAAGGAGGGTGGGGCGTAATTTTATTTTTTTAAATCTTTAAAATTACCGTTTGGGGCAGAGCCGATAAGCTTTTGTTTATCTGTACATTTAGTTCAAGTAGAGACTAAATAATTATAAAAACGGCAAATCAATTAAAATATTGAGGGAGCTATGAAAAAAATATTTACCCTGATTATGTTGTTAACACTTCATATTACTTCTGTCTTTAGTCAATCCAAAATGGAATTTGATGTAGATTTTCTAAAAGCTGATCAAGATGGGCTACTTAAACATGGGTCGCAGCGCGAGGGAAAAATTACTACTACAGATAAGTTTGAATACGCAATACTTAACGGCGGTTATTTTTCTATTGGAACCAGCGCAGGTTATTCTAATCACGTTTATGATAATAATTGTCAGCTTTCTTACGGTCATCCATATTCATTAACATCATTTATTAAAATTTATAATGATGGAAAATGGTATAGTCCGGCGGAGGATTTTGAGGCTCTTGAATATTTATTCAAAACAACTGACGATACACTTCAGATAAGTTTTAGTGAACCGAATAATTTTAACATTACTCTCAAAATATTCGAGAATGGTTCGGCAAACTCAATTCGCTTGTTGGTAAAAGTTGAAAATTTATCACCGGTTACTGAAAGTTTTAACATTGGATTAATCTTAGATCCGGCATTAGGAAAATGGGGCGATGGTGTAGCCTTTATTAACGATCAAATAATATCATCCAGAAATGTGATGTATGAATTTACTGCTGAAGATGAAATTTTAATTCGCGAAAGGAATTCCGATTTATACGGAATAATTAACAGCATTGCTTTTGATAATAATTCAGTAAAACAAATTACTACTTCAAACTGGAGGGATGTAGCATTTGATGATCCGCTAAATAATTTCCCTGATGAAATATATGACTTAGCTTTTGAATTTATTAGTCAAGATACAATGTTAGCACCCAACACTGAATTTGATTTTACTATGGATATCGGATTATTGGCTCCAAGTTTTGGTGATGTTTTTGTGAGGGCAGATATTCCAACAGAATTTTCAATTGAGAATAATTTAATATTTCCGCAGGACATAAATATGTTTTTTGAAGTATTTAATTCTTCGGGTAATTCTCTAAATCAACTCAAAATTAATGCAGCAATTCCAAACCTAAACAACACGGCACAAATGCCGTCAAATTTTCAAGTACCTGCAAACAGTATTGGCTTTAGTGAATTAGGAATGTCCATTGATGAGGTATATGAGGATATAGTAATTCCAATTGAAATTGAATGCTTAAATAATAGTCAGATTACTGATAGTTTTACAAAAAATATATTTATTCCGGCAACCCCTGTGTCTGATACCGGCTTAGTTGTAACAATTGATTCGTTAATTCAAAACCATCCTCAGATGGGCTTACGATTTAATGTAACTAATGAAGAGAGCGGTGCATTTATTTTTAATCTAAAACAACAAAATATTTTTCTTTATGAAAATGAAGAAAGAATAGAAGATATAATATTAATGAAAGATACCAGCAATGGTGTTACTGATATAGACATTGCTTTTGTGCTTGATGTAACCGGCAGTATGAGTGACGAAATAAACCAGGTTAAATTAAATATTATTGAGTTTGCCGATTCTTTGGAACAGCGTGGATACAACTATAATCTTGGTTTAGTAACATTTCTTGATATTGTAGAAAATGTATATGATTTTACTTCTGATGCACTTGAGTTTAAAACCTGGATTGAAGCACAACATGCTCATGGCGGAGGAGATTATCCGGAGAATTCTCTTGATGCACTGATGGCTGCAACACAATTATCGTTTAGAGAATCCTCTAACAGAGTAGTTATCTGGATTACAGATGCAAGCTATCATATTAATAATAATATTACTTCCTTATCAGTAACCGAAGTTGTTAATGCTTTTCTTTCGCAAGGAATTACAGCGCACTGTATTGGAAACCCTGACGAACAGGTTAATTATTATGAGCCGATTACTATTCCTACCGGTGGCGATTACTACAGCATAAATGGAAATTTTCGAGATATTCTTTTAGATATTTCGAGATTTCAATACATAACAGATTATTTGGTTTTCTACAATTCCGGTTTGGCTTTAAATGAAATTAATTCTCTTATGCTTGATGTTCATTATGCAGGTTTAGGAGGTTCGGATGAGATAGTGTTTCAAAATGCTGAAAAAGTCAGCAATAAATTTGAAGCATCAAGTTATCCGAATCCATTTAATCCGATAACTAATATTTCAATTTCCAAACCTATTTCTGCAAACGGTGTAATTGAAATATTTAACATACTTGGTCAAAAAGTAAAATCAATTGAACTTCCCAAAGGTAAAACTCTATTTCAATATCAATGGCTCGCCCGCTCGGAAAGCGGTAATATGCTGGGCAGCGGTGTTTACATATTAAATGCAAGGATATATGAAAATGGTGAACTAATAAATAACAATAGTATAAAATTAATGTTATTAAAGTAGAGGGCTAACAAAAATGAAAAATTTATATAAAGTTATTTTCCTTTTATTCTTATCTGTAAATATAGTTTTTAGTTCTGGTCTCATTGTTCCAACAGATGAAAATTATCCTAAAGATTTATTGCGAAATAAATCCGCAGAAATAACTGTAAATATATATGGCAGTATTGCAGAAACTATAGTTTATGAGGAATTTGTAAATGAAGGATATGAAAACACAGATGGTGTTTATTCTTTTCCACTCCCTTTGGATGCAAGAAGTCTGAAAGTTTATTATTGGCGTAATGATACCCTTTTTCAAGCGATTCTTAAGGTGCAGCCCCAAGAACCCAACCCCGGAACGGGAACAGGGGGCATTGCAGCACAAGTAAATGACTATATCGGCAAAAATGGCTTAAGAATGAAATTGCTTGAGATTGAACCGGGGGAAATTCAGAAAGTTGAACTTCATTATTTAAGTTTTCTTAAATATCACAATGGATTGTATTCGTATAAATATCCATTAAATACCTCGAGATTTATTAATTATCAAATAGATTATTTGAATATAAATGTTAATGTAGAAACAGATTTAACACTAACAGAATTCGGTTCAAATTCACATCCCGCTTTTAATACAATTTCCAGTACAAACAATTCAGTAAAAATCAGCTATAACAAATCCAAAGCATATCTGGCTTCCGATTTTGAATTTTTCTATACAGTTGAGAACGATGATCTTTCAGTTCAGTTTTTATCAACAAAATTGAATACAACCGGCGGTCACTTTGCACTTTTTTATAATACAGAGCGTATAACTGATAATTTGCAAACAATGGATAATAAAATTGTATTTGTTCTGGAAAATTCTTCAAATATGTACGGCGCAAAATTGTTTCAAAGTATAAATGCAATAAAAGAAGGATTATTATTTCTTGACGAAGGGGATAAATTCAATATTACTTTATTTAATTCCACAGCAAGCAATTGGCGGAACGAATTACAAATTGCAGATTCGAGTAACATTAATGAAGCTATTCAATTTTTAGAAAATATTTCAAACGGCGGTGGAAGTAATTTAGAGAGTGGACTTGCAATTGCACTAGGTCAGTTTGCAGACACAAGTTCAAATAATTCCATTGTGGTTTTTACAACAGGTCTATCTTCTGTAAACATCCCGTATATTCAAAGTCTTAATAACTTTGATACCGGAATATTTTCAATAGGCGTTGGAACTAACGTTAGCAGGGCAAGGCTGGAAATACTTTCCGGTGTTAATAATGGATTGACATATTATTTTTCTGAAGCGAATTATAATCGCAGCGAAGTAGTAAAATTTATGGAAAAGGTTTGCCATCCAATTGCAAGAAACATCAAGCTCAGTTTTGAAAAAGACGATATACATGAGCACTTGCCAATTCATTCACCTTCATTGTTTGCCGGATCAAATTTTTATAATTCAGGCAAATATGATACTGCTGAAAATACTTTTTTTGCAATACTTGGCACTGCACGCGACAGCCAGTTTGTTAGAATTTTTCAAGCTGATTTCACCGGTGATTCTGTTGCAAATTCTTTTGCCGATAAAATTTGGGCTAAATCTAAAATGGATATGATCGAATGGGAAATAGAAATTAATGGTGAAACAACTGAACTTAAAGACTCATTAATCAATTTAAGTTTGGTATATGGAATTAGATGCAGGTACACAGCTTACATAGCTGACTATGAAAATATTATAATTTCCGAAATTGATGAAGATAAAATTTTACCGCCCGGCGAATATTCCGTACTGAAAAACAATTATCCAAATCCGTTTAATCCAACAACTACATTAAGATTTTATATTTCCACCTTGGATGCAGGTAAAATTAAGCTGGTTAAAATTTTTAATATTCTTGGACAACTTATTTATGTGATAGACATTTCGGATTATACATCGGGCTGGCATGAGGTTGTATTTAATGGCAAAGACTATTTCGGTAATTCGCTTGCAAGTGGAACATACTTGGTTTCGCTGCATATTGCTGATCAAATAAAAAACACAATAAAAATTGTTATGATTAAATAGTGTTTAAATTTATGAATTATATAGCGAAAAAGATTTTGCCCCTTCAGATATTTATATTTACAGTAGTGATTTTGAAAATACAATGTTTGCGGCAAGATGTTGTTGATGAAATGAAATTAATTATTATACACTCTTAGAGGTGCAAAATGATATTTAAAATTACTAGAACAATATTCTTCTTAATGCTCGTCGTCTTTATCCAAGATGCGTTTGCAGTTGGTGCGCTATATGTCCGTCCACGCTGGAGCACTCAACCGTATGAAAAAATGTGGATAAAAACTGTTGATGTAACCGTTGATATTCAAGATCAAGTTGCAGTTACACATGTGGATCAAATATTTTATAATGAGATGAATACTTCGGTTGAAGCAATTTATCTTTTTCCTCTTCCTGAAAACGCAATGATAACAGAATTAGTTTATTGGTTTAACGGTCAGCGATATGTAGCAGAGATTCGTGAACGGCAGGATGCAATAGCTGCTTACAATAATAACCTTTCCCAATGGCTGGATCCCGCATTGCTGGAATATCTAGGCGATAACCTTTTCCGTTTGAGTATTGTTCCGGTAGATGCTCACACAGAAGTGCGTACTGAAATAACTTACGTTGAAATGCTTGATTATAATTTCGGAGTGAACAATTATAAATTTTTATTGAACACACTCGAACTTTCTTCACAACCTCTGGAATCAGTTCATCTTTTCCTTGAAGCAAATTCACAGTCACCCTATAAATATTTTGAATCACCAAGTCATGGCAATTCATCTTCTACACAATTAATTCAAATTTCAGATTACAACTACACTATTGAATTTGGCGATGAAAATTATTTTCCCGATAAAGATTTTTTATTACAGTTCGAGACAATTAGAGATGAAGTTCAGTTTAATATACTAACCTATTCCCCTACCGAAGAAGACTCGATGGGGACAGATAATTTTTACTCACTCTGGATAACCCCGCCCGACAGTGTCTCCGAATCTGAAACAATTCCGAAAGATATAATTTTTACTGCCGATGTTTCATCAAGCATGGGCGGGCAAAGAATAAGTCAGTTGAAGCAATCTCTTGATGAGTTTTTAAATTTACTTGCTCCAATTGACCGCTTTAATATTATAACCTTCGGCACTCATGTAGAAAAATTTAAACCAAATTTAGTGGAAGCAAATACAGCAAATATTCAAGAAGCACATGACTTTGTACTTCAAATATTTGCTTTGGGCATGACCAATATTTCCGCGGCGCTGGATTCATCACTGCATCAATCTTTTGGTCAGGAAAGTTCAAACAACTTAATCTTTTTAACAGACGGCAAACCAACAATAGGAATTACCGAGCCGGACTCCATAATTACCTATACAACAAATTTAAATGATATGGGTGTTCGGCTCTTCTCATTTGGAATTGGAGATAATCTTAATAAAGCACTATTAACTGAATTGTCATTGCAAAACCACGGATATGCAACTTACATTGCTTCGGATGACAGCATTGCCCTTTTAGTTAACAATCATTTTACAAGAATATCAAAACCAATAATTACCGATTTAATTTTGGATTATGGTGGTTTTGTTACTTTAGACACATACCCAAAAACATTTTTAGATTTGTATTGGGGAAGTCAAACAATGGAAATGGGTTTGTATACCGAAGGCAGCACAACACAAATTACACTAAGCGGAATTATACGTTCAGACCCTGTTCAGTTTACAAAAACTGTAGCATTCCCCGATACCGGAGGTTACCGGTTTGTGCCTCGTCTTTGGGCAAAAGCAAAAATAAATCATCTGCTGGATTTGATAGACATCTACGGCGAGACCGATGAACTTATTGACCAAATAATTGAGCTAAGTTTGCGTTTTCAAATATTAACAAAATACACAGCATTTTATGTAGATCCAGACCCAACATCGGTCGATACTGATGATAATTTGATACCGAATGAATTTGTAGTTGAGCAAAATTACCCGAATCCATTTAACCCGGTAACTCATATTAATTATTCACTGCCGATTGGTAAAACAGAGTACCATGTAACCATAAAAGTGTATGATATGCTCGGCAGGCTAGTAGCTGTTTTATTTGACGACATGCAGCAGCCGGGAAAATACATGGTTGAATTTAACGGAGAGAGCCTCAGCAGCGGCATCTATTTTTATACTGTTACTGCAGGTAATTTTTCTCATACGAATAAAATGCTCCTTCTACGTTAAACATAGTTTAATTGCGGCGGATAAGATTTAATGAAATTATAACTTCTGGGAATAAACTGATGAAAAAGATAACTACAATTGCTCTTGTTTCACTTCTAAGTTCGTTTGCCTACAGTCAAGTTTCCTACAACCAGGAATTTCAAGTAAATACTCAAGGGGGATTTCCCATTCAACCGAATATTTCAAACTTAACAAATAACAATTTTGTTGTCTGTTGGCAAAGCAAGAATGACGGTGACTGGTTTGGAATATTTTCGCAAATATTTACTGAATCTGGGGAGAAAGTAGGAACAGAGTTTCAGGTTAATACCTATTCAGTAGAAGGTCAGCAAAATCCAGATGTAATAGGCTTAACCAATGGCAGGTTCGTTATTTGTTGGCAGGGAAAATCTCTTTGGGATTACTCAACGGAGATATTTGCACAAATTTTTAAAAATGATGGAAGTAAAATTGGAGGAGAATTTCGTGTAAATACGAATGAATTAAATTATCAAGGAAAACCTTCAATAGGTGCACTAAATGACGGTAAGTTTGTTATTTGTTGGGAATCCAATGAAAATACTAATACTAATGGACCATTTAAAATTCGCTGTCAGATATTTAATAGTGAAGGAAGCAAGATAGGAAATGAAATTGTTGTTAATCCTGTAACTGTATATTCAAATACTCAGCCCAAAATTGATCGTCTGTCTAATGAGGGTTTCGTTGTTGCTTGGAGAGGAGATAATAACATTTTTACTCAATTATTTGATGTTAATGGTATTAAAAACGGTGAATCATTTCAAGTAAATACACAAATGCGGAGCAACCAACTATACCCAAGCGTTAGTGCTCTTTTGAACGATGAATTTGTTATAGCCTGGTCTAGCGGCAGCAATTTACAAAAAAATATATACGCACAAAAATTTTTTAATAATGGTAGTAAAAAAGGAATGGAATTTAGAGTTAATTCAGAAAATGAAAATCAACATATTTTTCCGCAAACAAGTCCATTGTCAGATGGACAATATGTAATTGCTTGGACAACAGGGCAGTATTTCACTGAAGATAATATACTACAGATCTACGATAATACCGATTTGAAATTGGGACGCGAGTTAAAAATAGAAGGTCCAGCAGATGGGATCTTTTAGCAACCTTCAATCTGTAATATTCACAATTCAAAATTTGTGTTTGTATGGAAAGACAGTAACAAATTAGTTGCAAAATACTTTTTAGAAGAACCAGTTTATCACCCTTTAAACACTTTTGAACTTTTACTACCCGAAACAGACGTTATTATAAGACAGCGGCAACCTTTATTTGTATGGAATTCAACATCCGACAAACAGTTCAATTACCAATGGGAACTTACTTATGATTTATATTTAGATACAAATAGTAGTTTTATAAATCCTACAATTACAAAAGGGATTATTGATACAGCCTTTCAGTATGGTTACTTGTTTGCCTATCAAACTTACTATTGGAAAGTGTTAGCAAGAAATTATTATGGTGATTCATTGTGGAGTTCTGATACTTATGGTTTTTATATTGATCCAACATCAACTGGAGTAAAAGAAATAGAAGCCCAACTGCCTGAAGAATTTGAGCTTTTCCAAAATTATCCTAATCCATTTAACCCAATAACAAAAATTAAATTCACAATACCGACAGAAGTGAAAGGGGAAATGTCAAAAGTGCAATTAAAAATTTACGACATTCTCGGCAATGAAATTACTACTTTGGTTGACGACCCAAAACCACCCGGCACATATGAAGTTGAGTTCAATGGTGAGCGATTAACAAGCGGAATTTATTTTTATAAATTATCTTTCAGTAAATTTAGTCTAACAAAAAAGATGTTATTAATGAAATAACTATTTAAAACATTCTGGATCCTTACATGTTAAAATTTTCAGTTATTATATTCTTCATTAACATAAATCTAGTCGCCCAATGGAGTTCTCTTAATAATGTTCCTACAGGCGAAAACTTAAACGACATATTATTTACAAATTCCGAAGTAGGATACATCGTTGGTGATAATTCTACTATTCTTAAAACTATCGATGGAGGTCTAACCTGGAATCTTCAGGATAGCGGAATAGATAATAATATAAATTCGGCTTTTTTCACAAGTAATAGTATTGGATACGCTGCAGCGGGCAAATGGGATCTCATTTATTACCGATATACTCTAATTAAAACTACAAATGGCGGCAGTACTTGGAATGTTATTAAGAGCGGAACATATAATGATTTTAGGTCTGTTTTTTTTGTAAATAATTCTAAAGGATTTGTATCCGGTATTGATACTATTTATATGACTACAGATACTGGGGAGAGCTGGACTCCGAAACCTATTCCAATCAATAGAAGATTTTATTCAATATTTTTTGTGAACCAAATTGAAGGGTATATTGTTGGTGGAGATAGAACAATTTATAAAACCCAAAATGGCGGTAATAATTGGTTTCCTCAAGCCAGTGGAATTTTTTCCGGTAGTACATTTAATTCTGTTTATTTTAACGGTTTAACACACGGCTATATAGTAGGAACTTCCGGAAATTTTATAACAACTACAAACGGTGGAGATACTTGGACAAATAGTTACTTTGGCGCCACCGCCGGATTGAACGACATTACTTTTCTAAATGATAATGATGGATACATAGCAGGAGATTATGGGTATATATACAAAACAAACAATGCCGGCACAGACTGGACCGAAGAACAAAGTAATACATCATTACACTTAAATTCTATTTGTTTTGTTAATTCAAACAGAGCTATTGCTGTTGGTGATAGCGGCACAATCTTAATAAATAATAACATTGTAACATCTGTTGATCGGGAATTGAGCAGTCAGCCGATAAGTAAATTCAACTTATCTCAAAATTACCCTAATCCTTTTAATCCAACTACAAAAATTAGATTTTCTATTCCATCACGTGTCATGCTGAACTCGGTTCAGCATCTCAATTCGGAGATGCCGAAACAAGTTCGGGATGTCAATGTAAAGCTTGTCATCTACGACATCCTCGGCAATGAAATTGCCACACTTGTCAACGAACAAAAACCGCCCGGGACTTACAAAGTAGAGTTTAATAGTGAGTCCGTAGGCCGACGGATAACAAGTGGAATTTATTTTTATACTGTTACTGCAGATCATTTTTCTAAAACAAAGAAAATGATTTTAATGAAATAACGACAAATGTCGCCTCAAAAGTGTTAAATTAGCAAAAACAACAGAGGTGACCAATGCGAAAAAGTCGTAGAATATTAGCAAGAGAACAAATAAAAAGTTCGGAAGGAGAGTTCATCTGGGA
>JABFGH010000016.1 GCA_013112585.1 Ignavibacteriota bacterium
TGCAGCGCAGAGCGGTTTGGTAACTCCGCCTATACAGCGTTACCGATACTTCGTCCCGATTGCTTTTGGGATTGTATCATCTTTATTACAGCATGTCAAAGAGCTTTTCTTTAACTTCACGGCACAAGCAAAGCGCACAAAGAGTTTTAAGAAATGTATAGAGCAGCGAGATTTACATCTTCATTACTTCAGCAACTTCCAATGTTCCTATTTCCAGGAAGGGGCATGTTTTTGCCATTTCAATTGCGGCATCAAGACTTTCGGCTTTAACAGTCGAGTGACCAGTCAGTCGGTTTTTGTTGTCGCTATCCTTTACACCGGCAGAGGTAATAGTTTTCGACATTCCAAGCGGAGTACCGGGGTTAACAACAGCATCTCCGAGTCCGGCAAGCCAAGTTTTCCAATCTTCCATTTGTTTTGCAACCTCTTCGGGACTTGCGGGTTTTGTTCCGCCGTGGTAGGCAATTATGTAATCAGGCATGTTTATTCCTTTTCTTTGTTTCAAATTATTATCGGTAAAACAAGATACGGTGTAGCATTTAAAAATCAACTGCATTTTTCTTCGTGGCTTGGTGGCTTGGTGGCATAGTTTTAAACGCGACAAAGTCTCTAAGACACAAAGGCAAGGGGTGTAATAGTCGCTTAAGTCACTCACAAATTTTAAACTTGCATATTAAACCAACCAGTTGTACCTTTACATCACATGGTACAACTATTATGTAAAAGGTTATGGAAATTATAATTGATATTGAAGATTCAACCCCGCTGTTCACTCAGCTTATTGATCAGATAAAGGGCGCTGTTCTTAAAAAGAAAGTGCGTCCCGGTGATGCGCTCCCTTCGATCAGGCAATTGGCAAACGATCTTAGGCTTAACAACAAAACGGTGGCAAAGGCTTACCGTTTATTGGAACGTGATTCCGTAATTCAAACCAAGGGTTACCGCGGTACATTTGTACATCCAAATGCCGTAGCTAACTGCACCGTTGATCTGAATGAGTGGGTAACGCAAAAATTAACTGAAACAATTGCTGAATTTAAACAAGCCGGAGTTACTGACTCTGAAATACGCATTGCCTTCAGCAGTGTGATGAACAAACAGAATATTTAGGAGAAATAGATGTTCGAAAATATATTATTCTACCCAATTTTTTTAAGTCAAATTTTACTGATCTCATATTACTTTCCCAAAAAAATTCTTACCCGTACAAAGTTAGTGCTGCAAAATTATCCCCCGGAACAATATCCTAAGCTTTACGTAAAGCCAATAAAGTTTTACAATTCGGTATTGCGGAGCTTTAAAATTGCTAATCAAATTATACTGGCAATTGGAATAGCCGGGATAATCGGGTTGGGATATTTGGACATGTCGCATGAAGGAAGCATTGCTGAGTTTATCCCCCTTATTTATTTTATGATTCAAATACTGCCGGTGTTTTTAATGGAAGTTTTCGGATTCGCATATTTTAAAATGATGCGCAAAGCTGATACACGAACAACAAGAAAAGCCGAACTGATGCCGCGCAAGCTAACTGACTTTGTTTCGCCAATAGCTGTCGGGCTGGCGATTTTTATGTTCTTCGCATGCCTGCTGTTTTTCTATTTGTTAGAAGGATTTCAGTACGATTTAAGAAATGATACTTTTATAATTTTCTTAACTCTTGGCTTTAGTAATCTTTTTTTCTGCGTTATAATTTATTGGAATATTTACGGGAAAAAATTGGACCCGTACCAGGCAGGCAAAGATCGGGTTAGGCAAATTGAAATAACGGTTAAATCATTGGTATATATGAGTATTCTCGCAAGTATGTTTCTCATTCTAACAAAAAGCATAAATGTGTTTGATCTGGATTACTTAGAAACCGCGCTGATGAGTGTGTATCTGCAGATAGTTATTTGGCTGGGACTCGGATCGATGCTTAAAAACATTCGTCTCGAAAACTTGGATTTTGATGTTTATAAAAATGAGGCAGCAGCTAGTTAAGTAGTTAGGAGTTAGGAGTTAGTAATATTCAAAGCGACATTGTTAAACTTGATGCCGTAGGTAAAAGTTAGATGGCGTTAGCCATCAAATGTTTGTAGAAGTAGAGAAACAAAAAACAGAACAACGGCGTAGCTGTTGAACAAGCTTTCAGACAACTTCGGCTGGCGGTTCAACCACTACGCGGTTGGATTCAACATAATGAACTTTTACCTACAAACATTGAACCGCTAATGCAGTTTGAGCAGAGTGGGTGTAACAGTCGTACAGAGACGCTAAATAATTTTGAATAAAAAAAAGGAGAATTAAAAAATGGAAACAACTGCATTTGCATTTGGGATAATGGGTTTTATGTTTGGCGCAGCAGCCCTAAATAAATATTCAAGTTTACAGAAAGAGTTTGAAAGGCTTAAAAAATCCTTGGAGGATTCCGGAGTTATAAAAGCTCAATCAAAATCAGAGAATAAATAAAATTTCAGAGGTACTAAGTTTGCTCAATTGAGTATAGCTGCAGTTAGTGAGGGATTCTTTATCTCTTGAAATCTTTGCGTCCTTGTGGCAAAAGTATTTTGAAACAAAGTAATGCCGCCAAGGCTCTAAGGTACAAAGGTTAAAGGGTGATACGATCGTACCGAAACGCAAAATTATTTTAATAACATTGGAGTAACTGGATGAGTAATAAAAAAATAAATTTTCTTCAAATTGGAGTAGCCATAACTTTTGCCGCGGCAATCATGCTTTCAAATTATTTAATGAAAGGCTCCGAACATAGCGGTACAGTGATGTACTTGCTTATTGCCTTGTGGTTTATTCCATATTTGTATTTATCAAGCTTGGCAAATAAAAATAGAAAAGAAAAAGTTTGTTGAAGGTCGAACTAGATCAATTTAAAATCTTAGTGTCTTTGTGTCTTTGCGGCAAAAGCTTTTTGAAACATGTTATTGCCACTAAGGCTCTAAGACACAAAGAATTGGTTGAGCATCTCGATCGCACCGTGACACAGGAAACTAAACCGCTGACAATTTAAAAATTTCAACGATCATGTTCTTCGCTTTTTCCATATCATCAACATAAATATGCTCATCCGTTGAATGTTCGAGTCGGGCGCCAATACCAACGCCTGCCATTTCAATTCCGTTGTTGTTGTAAATCGAGGCATCGGTAAATCCCGTTATGAATGTTGTAGTTGCATCAACGCCAACACTCTTTAGCGCTTTCTTTGCGGTTTCAACAACTTCAGCATCGGGACTGATCTCAACAGCTTTGCATTTGTTATCAATAAATATCTCTACTTTCGAGCCATTCTTTGTGACTTCTTCACGAATAATTTTTTCCATTTCTTTGCTAAGCTTTTCCGCTTTCTCATGATTCAAACTTCTGCACTCTGCAAGAAAAGTAACATTATCCGGCACACCGTTACGAATTATCCCGCCATTTATAACGCCTACATTGGCAGTTGTTTCTTCATCGAGTCTGCCCAGTTTTAATTTAGCAATTGCAAATGCCGCCGCCTGAATTGCGTTGATCCCCTTTTCCGGTTCCATACCCGCATGTGCTCCCCGCCCTTTAATAGTAGCGTCGATCGCGTAGTATGATGGTCCGCCGATAATTATTGTTTCCAATTCATCATTATCCAGCAAGTATCCTTTCTTCGCTTTGAACATGCTGAAATCCATTTCCTTAATTCCCAGCAAACCAACTTCTTCCTGCCGGCTTATTCCAACTTCAACCGGCGGATGAACCTCCGCAACACGCAGCGCTTCCAGCAGTTCTGCAATTCCCGCTTTATCATCAGCGCCTAAAATTGTATCTCCCTTTGAACGAATGACGCCATCTTTCAAAACCGGCTCAATTCCTTTTCCCGGCTGAACGGTATCGGCATGGCATGACATTAAGATCGGCTCTTTTCCTGTGCATCCCTTTTCGGCAAACTTGGCAATCAAGTTTCCATAGCTATCAATTGTAACCTCTCCTCCTAACTTTTCAAACTCGGCTTTAAGATAATTCATAAAATTTGCTTCGTTACCCGATTCACTTTCTATTTGAACCATTTCCATGAATTGATTGATCATTCTCTCGTTCATAAACTTCTCATTTTTAATTTTGAAGTGCGAATTGAATTTAATTTGAAATATTTTTTGAGTTTTAACTTCGTTGCGTCCTTTGTGAAAACCCTTTGTGCGCTCTGTGGTAAAGACTTTAACCACAAAGAGCACCAAGAAAATCTCACGAAGAACACAAAGAAAAAAATTCGTATGTGATTGACAAGTTTAAAATTACAATATCATGTCAGCATCTTTTACCAGTTCATATTTACTTAGGTCTGGCATATCATTCCAATCAACGGGACCTACATCAAACCGGTACCTTAAGCGCGGCAGCACAATGTTGCCCCATGCAATTAAAAAATAGCTTCGCGCTCTTTGCCAGCTATCGCTGCTGCCCCATCCCGACTGTGAAAATGAAAACTTTGTTTGATTTTTATCTGCTCGCTCAAATTTAATAAGTACGACTGTTTTTTGATTCGCCCTTAAATCAGGAAAAGTTGGAGGCATACCCCAAGTAAAAGAGAGCATACTGTTTTCTTCAAATGATAAAACTTTTTCATCCTCCGCTCCTTTTTGATCAGCAGGATTTTCGGGGAAAAAATAAATTTGATAATCACCGAACAATTTAATTTCAATGCTTCCTGTACCGGGCGCAAAAAATGATTTTATTCCTTCCTCGGTAGTCCATGCTTTATAAACCTCTTCCGCAGAAGCGTTTATTATAAAACTAAATTCTAATCGTTTGTCTCTCATTTAAGGTCATCCCAAAAAATGTTAAGCGAAAATTGAATTGTTTAATTGTCAAACTGTTAAATTGTTTTAACCATGTGTCAATATAACCATTTCGCAATAATAATTCTTTTGCACATTGACTCAGAAAACTCAGAAGTTCTAAAAGGAGTCGGCAATAAATTTGTATTTTAAATTCCTCAAATAAATTTTTTGGAATACAATCTGCAATTTGTTAAAATAAGATCACTGATATTTTACACAAATCTTCGGGAGGTTATGAAAAAACTTACCAACGAATCTAAAATTGGAGTAATGGGCAGCGGTACTATGGGCATTGGCATTGCGCTGGTTGCCGCAATTAATGGTCACGAAGTTTTTCTTTTTGAAGTAAGCTCGAATGCATTAGAGCGGGCAAAAATTGATCATAAAATATTTTTAAAAAGATCGGTAGAAAAAGGGAAGAAAACCGAAACCGAATCAAATGAAATCTTAAATCGAATTCATTACAGGGACTCATTTGAGTTTGATCAAGCTTGCAGTATGTACATAGAAGCTATTGTTGAAAACCTGGAACTTAAACAAGAAGTGTTTTCAAATCTTGACAAACTTTCCGGAAGCGAAACCATCTTATGCTCCAACACATCCTCACTGTCAATTACTTCTATTGCGGCTGCATGTGAAAATCAAAGCCGAGTAATCGGCACCCATTTTTTTAATCCCGCTCCACTGCTTCCCTTGGTAGAAATTGTTCCGGGTATTGAAACTTCCGCAGAGACTGTAAATGAAGTAAAGGAGCTAATTGCAGCTTGGGGTAAGTCGCCGGTTATTGCCAAGGATACACCCGGGTTTATTGTGAACCGAGTTGCTCGACCTTTTTACGGCGAAGCTCTAAGGATTTTAGAAGAGTCAATTGCTGATGTCCCCACAATTGATTGGGCACTGAAAAAATTCGGCGGATTTAAAATGGGTCCTTTTGAATTGATGGATATGATCGGCAACGATGTCAACTTTTCTGTAACTGAAACTGTGTTCAAAGAATTTTATTACGATCCGAGATTCAAGCCGTCGTTAATTCAAAAGAGATTGGTTGAGGCAAAACATTTCGGCAGAAAATCGGGCAAGGGGTTTTATGATTACTCGGATGGCGCTGCCGCACCTCAACCGGTTGAAGATGAAAAACTTGGAAAAGAAATTGTTAATAGAATTTTAAGCATGTTAATAAACGAAGCTGCTGATGCTGTTTATATGAATATTGCATCGAAGGAAGATGTTGATCTGGCAATGACAAAAGGCACCAACTATCCTAAAGGATTACTGAAATGGGCTGATGAAATTGGAATTAAAAACGTGGTACATTCTTTAACTGAACTTAAAGAATTTTATGATGAAGACAGATACAGAGTAAATCCATTATTAAAAAACATGGCAAAGAATAATTTAAAGTTTTATGAATGATAAAGAACTTGCGAAAAAAGTTGTAAGCCGAATGCTTGAGCATGATGAGTTTTCTAAATGGCTTGGAATAGAAGTACTGAACATTTCTCCGGGCTATTCAAAACTCAAAATGAAAGTGCGTAAAGACATGCTCAACGGATTTCATACTTGTCACGGCGGAATAACATTTTCCCTTGCCGACAGTGCACTTGCATTTGCATCCAACAATCACGGCAGAGTTGCGGTAGCATTGGAAACAAGTATAGCTTTTCCAGCACCTGTTGTTGAAGGAGATGAGCTTACAGCAATTGCAAAGGAACAAAGCAAAGGCAATAGTGTCGGGGTTTATAATGTTTCGGTTGTAAATCAAGCCGGAGTTAAAGTAGGAATTTTCCGCGGAACGGTTTATAGAACTAAGAAAGAATATTTTCCCGAAGAAAAAATTGAAAAGGATTAAATGAAATCAGAAGCATACATCATTGATGGAATTAGAACTCCGATCGGCAAACTCGGCGGAATACTTTCCTCTGTTCGCGCAGATGATTTAGCAGCATTAACCATTAAAAAAATATTAGAACGAAACCCTTCAATTGATCCATCGAAAATTGATGATGTAATTTTGGGATGCGCAAACCAGGCAGGCGAGGATAATAGAAATATTGCTCGTATGGCGTTGCTGTTAGCCGGACTGCCAAGTTCCGTTCCCGGCGAAACTGTAAACCGCTTATGTGCATCGGGCATGAGCTCTGCTGTGCATGCATCAAGAGCAGTTAGGCTTGGTGACGGTGATCTGTATATTGCAGGCGGAGTTGAGAACATGACACGAGCGCCGCTTGTTCAATCGAAAGCCTCATCAGCTTTTTCAGGCAGGGTACAAATTTATGATTCTACACTCGGCTGGCGTTTCCCTAATCCAATTATGAAAGATATCTATGGAACAGAAGCCATGGGCGAAACAGCAGAAAATCTTGTTGAGATGTTTGAAATTTCGCGGGAGGAACAAGATAAATTTTCATATAACTCGCAAATGAAAGCCGCGGCTGCACAAGCAAACGGCAGACTGGCAAAGGAAATTGTTGCTGTTGAAATTCCGCAAAGAAAAGGTAATGCAATTATTTTTGATAAGGATGAATTTGTAAAACCGAACACCACTGTTGAAATTCTCTCAAAGTTAAAGCCTGCTTTTAGAAAAGGCGGATCGGTTACTGCCGGAAATTCTTCGGGACTTAACGACGGTTCCGCGGCAATGATTGTTGCCTCTGAAAAATCAATAAAGGATTTTAGTTTGAAACCGCGAGCTAAAATTTTAGGTTCCGCTGTCGTTGGTGTTGAGCCAAGAATTATGGGTATAGGTCCGGTTAACGCAGCCAAAAAAGTTTTGCAAAGCACCGGACTAACATTAAACGAAGTGGATGTTATTGAATTAAACGAGGCTTTTGCCGGACAAAGTTTAGCTGTTTTAAAAGAGTTAAAAATTGACGCAGACGATGAACGGTTAAATCCAAACGGAGGAGCAATTGCTCTTGGTCATCCGCTTGGCATGTCGGGCAGCAGATTACTAATTACTGCCATGATCGAACTAGAAGAAAGAAAAGCAAGGTACGCACTTTGCACAATGTGCATTGGTGTTGGGCAAGGTATGGCGGCAATAATTGAAAGAGTATAAAATATTTTTAACAAAAAATGTAGTTAGAAAATGATTTATGAATTTAACGGTATCAAGCCGGTCATTCACGAAAGTGCTTTCATTCATCCGCAGGCAGTTGTTACGGGGAATGTTATAATCGGTAAAGATGTGTATGTGGGTCCAAGTGCCGCATTGCGCGGGGACTGGGGCGGGATAGTAATTGAAGATGGATGCAATGTTCAGGAGAACTGCACGATACACATGTTTCCGGGAGTTACAGTGCTGCTTAAAGAGAGCGCTCACATTGGTCATGGTGCAATAATTCACGGGGGAACAATCGGCAGAAATTCTCTGGTTGGAATGAATGCGGTTGTAATGGATAATGTTATTGTTGGCGATGAATGCATCATTGGGGCTTTATGCTTTGTCCCCGAGGGTATGAAAATTCCGAATAGGAAAATTGTTGTTGGTAATCCGGCAAAAATAATTAAAGATGTAAGTGATGAAATGATAAAGTGGAAAACGGAAGGCACCAAATTGTATCAGCAGCTTCCGGCTGAACTTTATCAAACCTTAAAAGAATGTGAGCCTTTAAGAAAGGTGTCTGCTAATAGACCCGCACAAAAAGTTGATTATAAAACCTGGAAAAACACAAATAAGTGATCCGGAAACTTGATAAATTTTCGGTGTTCAGCAATAAAATTACAAGCCTTACAAAAATATTTTTTCTTCAATAAAATTTTCCTTGTATTCATATTAATTTTGATTTACATTCGTCATCTTTTTTTTTGAGGTTTAAGTGATAACAGTGCTGTGGGCTGGGTTTATTGTTTTGGTAATCTTTCTGCTTGCTCTCGATTTAGGGGTTCTAAATCGTAAAGAGCATGTTATAGGAATTAAAGAAGCCTTTCTTTGGTCAGCGTTCTGGATTTTCTTAAGCCTACTTTTCAGCGCTGCCGTTTACTTCATTTATGAAAATCATTTGTTCGACATTGGGCTTTACGCAAGCGGTACAATTTCGGGGCATCAGGCACTTATTCAATACCTTACCGGCTACATTATTGAAAAGTCATTAAGCCTTGATAATATTTTTGTTATCGCACTCATCTTCGGTTATTTTAAAGTTCCGGCAATATATCAGCACCGAGTTTTATTTTGGGGTATTGTTGGTGCTGTGGTTTTAAGGGGTGTAATGATTTTAGCCGGGGCTGTGTTAATAAATAATTTTAGCTGGATAGTTTATGTCTTTGGGGGGTTCTTGATAATTACTGCACTACGAATGCTTAAATCAAATCATGAAGAAATTGATCCTGATAAAAGTGTGCTGGTTAGGTTGGCAAGAAAACTGTATCCTGTAACAAAAGATTTTCATGGAAAAAATTTCTTTGTAAAAGTAAATAATAAAAAAGCGGCAACTCCGTTATTTATTGCTCTGCTTGTGGTTGAAAGCAGCGACATACTTTTTGCCGTTGATTCTATTCCGGCAATATTTGCAATTACACGTGATCCTTTTATAGTATTCACATCAAATATTTTTGCCGTTCTCGGACTCCGCGCCTTATACTTTGCTTTAGCTGCAATGATAACTAAGTTTTACTATCTAAAATATAGTTTAGTTATTATATTGCTATATGTTGGAGTAAAAATGCTTCTTACATATTACTATCATATCAACTCGCTAATATCGTTAGCAATAATAATAATTGTACTTTCAACCGGAATCATTGCTTCGATGATTAAGAGTAAAAATGATTCTTACATAAAGTAAAGTTTCAAATCATAGACAATACTTAAAAAACTACTTACAAATTATAGCCGGTAAACAAAAATGGAAACCAACAATCAACACGAAATAAATTTTGAAAATAAACCCTATGACTTAATAGATGGCGCATCGGGTGCAGGGTTCGACATAGAAGCCGAAGTCGAAAAGCAGCGTAAAATAATTTTAGATCATGATTACCCTCTAGAGGAGAGGCTTGAAGCTTTTGAGGATATTATCGACTCGGAGGTTGGAGATACAAACTTAGTTAGAGCAAGAAATATTGAGCGTGAAGTAGGACTAAGACAAATTTACTTAAAATTTGAAGGCGGCAATCCAACTGGAACGCAGAAAGACCGGATTGCATTTGCCCAGGCTATGGACGCACTGCGCCGAGGTTACGATACAATTACTCTTGCTACATGCGGTAATTACGGCGTTGCCTGTGCATTAGCAGCATCAATTGCCGGATTAAGATGCATAATCCATGTACCCGAAAATTATCATGCCCAACGAATAAAAGAGATGTCGGAACTGGGTGCCGAAATAATTAGGGCAAAAGGTGATTACGAAAGTGCAGTTGAAATATCATCGGAATACGCGGATAAAAATGAACACTATGATGCTAACCCCGGCGGCAACAACATTGCTTTACAGCTTAAAGCCTATGGCGAAATTGCTTATGAAATTTATGATGAGTTACGCGATGCACCAAAAGTATTAGCTGTGCCGGTTTCCAACGGTACTACTTTAGCAGGTATTTACCGCGGCTTTTTAAGTTTATATAAACGAGGCAAAACTTCCCGCATGCCTAAGTTTGTTGCAGGCTCTTCATTCATGAAAAATCCAATTGTACAAGCAGTAATTCATAATAAAGAAAAGTGCGAAGATTTAATTCCGGAAAAAATTAAAGAGTCGAAAATAAATGAACCGCTAATTAATTGGCATTCAATAGATGGCGATTTAGCTTTAGATGCAGTTAGAAAAACTAACGGCTGGGCTATTAATGCATCTGATAAAAGCATGATCTCTTATTCAAAATTAATCCGGGAAAAAGAAGGTATGTCGGTGCTTCCCGCCTCAACAGTCGGTTTAATTTCTTTACTGGATAGGCATAAAAAGGAACCGATTTCAAATGACAGATTTGTAGTAATATTAACAGGGAGAAAATAATGCAGAATTATCCAACAGGAATTGCAATTGTTTATTGCGAAGGTGCTTACAATACAACCAACGGAAAAACAGCTCATGGTTTAGTAAGGTTTACAAAGCGGTATGATGTCCGGTGCGTAATTGATTCTCGTTATGCAGGTAAAGATTCGGGACTGGTATTAGACGGAAAAGAAAATGGAATTCCTATTATTGCAGCACTTAAGGATGCGGTTAAGTACATTAGAGAAAATGGAGAGGAGCCTACCCACTTTGTTGTAGGCTTAGCCCCTGACGGTGGAAGATTAAGCGAAGAAGCGGAAAAAGATGTTAGAAAAGCATTAAGACTTGGGCTTAATGTTGACAGCGGTCTGCATGATTTTTTAACCGAAAAAAGAAAAATGAGAGAACTTGCCGCTAAGCATAATGTAGTTATCAGAGATATAAGAAAACCGATCCACAGAGATGACCTTCACTTTTTTGAAGGAAAAATTGAAAAAGTTGACTGCCTTAAAGTAGCATTGCTCGGTACTGATTCGGCAATTGGTAAGAGAACAACTGCCTGGATTTTGGTACAGGCACTTCAAGATGCGGGTTATAAAGCACAACTAATTGGAACTGGACAGACTGCATGGCTGCAGGGTGCCGCTTATTCCATCATAATGGATACACTTGTAAATGATTTTGTTGCCGGAGAAATTGAACACGCTGTTTATTCAGCATGGGAAAATGAAAAGCCTGAGGTGATTGTTATTGAAGGGCAGGGAAGTTTAATGAACCCTGCTTACCCCGGAGGCTTTGAAATTTTAGCCGCCGGCAGACCGGATGTTGTTGTGCTTCAGCATGCGCCCGCAAGAAAAGAGTATGACGGATTCCCCGGTTACCCATTACACCCGCTGCCCAAACAAATTGAAGCAATAGAATTAATATCGGGTAAAAAAGTTGTTGCCGTTACTATAAATCATGAAAACATAAGTGATGATAAAATAGCCGATGTATGTGCTGCAGTTGAAAAAGAAGTGAATCTCCCCGCCTTTGATGTTCTAAAAACAGGGGGAGATGAATTAGCTAAAATTATATTAAAGTATAAAAAGTGATCAGTGAAATAATTTTACTGATAACTAATTTTGAGGAAAATAATGAAGGGAAATAACTTATCAATACTTGAATGTAAGGAGCTAAAAGGGCTGCAGGCATTTGATTGCTTGGAAGTAGGTCCGGTAAAGCTTAAAAAAGAGAGCATTACAATTCCTTACACAGTTGTAAATAAAAAGAAGAGAGAGACAACAGAACTTATCTATACCTACGAAGCAGAAGTTTTTGATCCCAAGGATGATTCACATATTAACTTAGCCGGAATGATTGGTGCGCAGGTTGCATTAAACTATGGACTCTTCTGCAATAAAATTTTGTTCATTGGAATGTTCGATAACATTGATAGAGCGGCTCTGAAGGATTGGGCTGAAAACACAGCAAAAGAAATTTATGTGAAAAAATTTCTTGAACCCAACCCTTTTCTTAAGGAGCCATTTAAGAACATGGAAGCAATTAAGTTAAGAAGTTATCTGCGTGCCGAACTGGAGTTTCAGGAAAGTGATCAGGAGCCTGTTAAAACTAAGTGGGAGTTTTGGAATACCGACAGGCAAAAACATTGTGTGCTGTCTAGCGGCGGCAAAGATAGCCTTCTAACATACGGATTAATTAACGAGATTGGATATGAAACTTACCCATACTTTGTTAATGAATCGGGACGGCATTGGTTTACTGCTATAAATTCATACAAATACTTTAAAGCTAATATAAAGGGAACCGGAAGGGTTTGGACAAATTCCGACAGAGTGTTTTCATGGATGCTTAAACACCTTCCTTTTATCAGAGAGAATTATTCCTCAATAAGGGCAGATATATATCCTGTCAGGCTTTGGACAGTTGCCGTATTTCTATTCGGTGTTTTACCGCTGATGAGAAAGCATGGTGTAGGCAGGCTGCTGATTGGTGATGAATATGATACATCAACAAAAGTAACACACAAAACAATTCCGCATTTTGATGGTTTGTATGATCAAAGCAGGTATTTTGATGAGCAGATGTCGAGATTTTTTATGCGTAAAGGCTGGGCTATTTCCCAATTCTCCGTGCTTCGTCCACTATCGGAAATGTTAATTGAAACAATACTTGCCAAACGCTATCCGCACCTTTTGGAAAACCAGGTTTCATGTCATTCTGCTCACAAAGATGGTGAACGTATTAAACCATGCGGTAAATGCGAAAAATGCAGAAGGATTGTTGGAATGCTTACGGCTATTGATGTTGATGCCAAACTATGCGGGTACACCGACGAGCAGATTAAAAGCTGCCTTGCTCAAATAAGCAAACATCATGTTCATCAAGAAGCGGCAGGTTCAGAGCACTTGATGACGCTACTTCATAAAAAGGGTTTGGTCGATTTAGATGAAACACTGTTAAAAAAAATAAAAGAGCATCCCGAAATACTTCAAGTAAGATTCGATCAAGAAAGATCCCCAATGATAGGCATACCGGAAGAGTTGAGAAAACCCCTTTATAAAATATTTTTAGAATACTCAAACGGAGCTGTAAGAAAAGTATCAAGAAGCTGGAAAGAAATTGATCCATTCAAAGATCCATCATTTCAAAGACCTTATCCTTTTGAATTTAATAAAGAACAAAAGCCCGCAAAGCGGCAATCAAAAATGCTGGGCGGTAAATATATGTGGAGCGAATTAACCTGGGAGGAAGCCGAGGCAAGACTAAAAACCGTTGATGTAGCTCTGCTTCCCGTTGGAGCTATTGAACAGCACGGACCTCATCTTCCGCTGGATGTTGATGCTTATGATGCTGATTATCTTGCAAAAAAAGTCGCCGAAGCATGCAGCGACCCAAAGCCTTTTGTGCTTCCCCTTTTATCTTACGGAGTTTCATATCATCACGATGATTTTCAAGGCACAATTAGTATATCAAATAATACACTTGCACAACTGGTTTATGAAATAGGAATGAACATTGCTAGACAAGGAATTAATAAACTGGTAATAATTAATGGTCACGGCGATAACGCACCAACACTAAATTATGCTGCACAGCTTATAAATCGTGATGCTAAAATATTTGTTGCCGTTGATACAGGCGAAACAAGCGATGTTGATTTGGAAGACCTTTCCGATACGCCTAATGATGTTCACGCAGGGGAAATTGAAACGAGTACTACTCTTGCAATTAGACCCGAAATGGTGCAGATGGATAAAGCCCGTAAAACTATACTCAGTTTTTCAAGCAGGTACTTGAATTTTTCTTCTATCCGTAATGTGCCCTGGTATGCTCATACAAAAAAAATATCCGATTCCGGCACTATGGGCGATCCCACCAAAGCAAATGCTAATAAGGGTAAAAAGATGTGGGAAATAATGGTTGCACACCTTGTTGCGTTTGTAGAGGACTTAAAAGATTTATCACTTAAAGAAATTCATCAAAAAAAATATTGATTAAAAAAAATGAAAATTAAAAAAGTAAGTGCACATCCCGTTGAAATGAAATTGACTGAACCTTACACAATAGCCTATGAAACAGTAAGTTCAACAACAAATGTGTTTTTAGTATTAGAAACGAATGAAGGAATAAAAGGCTGCGGCTGTGCGGCGCCTGATATTGAGGTTACGGGCGAATCTGCCGAAACTGTTTTGTCGGATTGCAGCGAATTTATTGAGCCGGTATTGAAAGGCGTTGACCCGGCAAGGTATATCTATCATTTGGAAAAACTAAAAACCGTTCTGCAAAACTCCCCATCTGCATTGGCAATGGTAGATATGGCTTTGTACGATATACTTGGTAAAATTGCCGGCTTACCCGTTTATAAATTGCTGGGCGGATTTAGGACTAGAATGAAAACAAGTATTACAATTGGAATTCTTCCTGTTAAAGAAACCGTAGCGCGTGCAAAGGGTTTTATTGAGGATGGATTTAAAGTCCTTAAAATAAAAGGGGGTGCCGATGTTGATGAAGACATTGAAAAGATGATAAAAGTTAGAAAAGCGGTCGGCGAAAAAATTGAAATTCGATTTGATGCTAACCAGGGCTATTCTGTTTATGAATCATTAAAGTTTGTTGAGGAAACAAGAAAAGTAAAAATAGAATTGCTTGAACAGCCGACTCCTAAAGGGGAATCGGACTTATTAGGCGGAGTTACAAATAATGTTCCCATTCCCGTTATGGCGGATGAAAGCTTAATGAACCTGCGCGATGCATACAGATTAGCAAGAAAAAATTTGATTGATACAATAAATATTAAGTTGATGAAAGTAGGCGGAATAAATGAAGCTATGCAAATTAATTCCGTAGCGAAAGCAGCTAATTTAGAAGTGATGGTCGGCTGTATGGATGAATCGGCGCTTGCAATATCGGCGGGGCTTCATTTTGCATTGGCGCGTCCTAATGTAATTTATGCCGATCTTGACGGACACCTTGATTTAATTGGCGATCCGGCGGATGGCGCGGTGATACTAAAAGATGGTGTTTTGTATCCAACAAACAAACCTGGACTTGGTTTCGAGCCTAAGTTGTTTTAAATGTTCTTCATCAATAAAGATTAAATCACCTGACAAAATTTTACTATTGGGCTTCGCAAAGCGATCCCTTCGGGAAAAGCCCAGATAAATGTAGTAATTTTAACTCCGCCTTAAAAGGCGGGGCTACTATTTAACTGATTATTAGACTTGCTCCGTCCTTTAGGGCGGAGGATAAAAACTTCGCAAGAAAAATTGGGTTTTAACCCATAAATGCTAATTTGGAGTGTATTGGCTATTATTAACTTTCTTTCAATCAAACTATTTCAATTCTCCCCTAGTGTTACTACATTTGTATTTAATTAGAGCAAATATCTGAAAGTAATTTTATTTCAATTTTTTTAAGGGAAATAAATGAAATTAAAAAGTTTCGCCAAAGGCGAATGGTTCGAAGGAACAGGAAGTTTTCAAAAATTACATAACCCCATAAATGGTGAACTGATTGCCGAGACATCATCCGAAGGGCTTGATATTAAAGGGTTGCTGGAATATGCAAGGAATGTTGGAAGTCCTAATTTAAGAGAAATGACATTCCATGAACGCGGGAGAATGTTAAAATCACTTGCCCAATATTTAATGGCGCGCAAGGATGAATTTTATCCCCTTTCCTTTCAAACGGGAGCCACAAAAATTGATTCATGGGTTGATATCGAAGGGGGCATTTCAACTTTGTTTACTTACGCCAGTAAAGGGAGACGTGAACTACCCGATGAAAAAATTTGGGCAGAAGGAAATATGGAGCCGCTTTCAAAAAATGGAACATTTGTGGGACAGCATGTTTGTGTCCCTCTGCATGGCGCTGCTGTTCATATCAATGCCTATAATTTTCCTATTTGGGGAATGCTGGAAAAGCTTTGTCCGACATTCATTGCCGGAATGCCTGTCGTTGTTAAACCCGCTCCTGTTTCATCCCACCTTGCAGAAAAGATGGTGCGCGTTATTATTGAATCTAAAATTTTACCGGAAGGATCGCTGCAATTAATTTGCGGCGAGCCCCGCGACTTGCTCGATCATTTAACGAGCCAGGATGTGCTGACTTTTACAGGCTCAGCCGAGACCGGAAGAAAATTAAAATCGCATCCAAATATTATTAACAATTCTGTACGATTTAACATGGAAGCAGATTCACTTAACTGCACAATTTTGGGTGAAGATGTAAAAGTTGACGATGATGAGTTTAAGCTTTTTGTAAAGGAAGTTGTAAATGAAATGACTTCAAAAGCAGGACAAAAGTGTACTGCTATTAGACGAACTCTTGTTCCGCAAAATATTTTGGATGAAGCTGTTAATGCAATAAAGGCAAGATTGGAAAAAATTAATATCGGCGATCCTTCAAACGAAGGTATTAGAATGGGTGCGCTCGCTGATAAGCGGTATCTTGAATTAGTTAATGAAAAAGTGGAGATGCTCAAAAATTCTGCTGATGTAGTTTATGAAGGGAAATCAAACTTTGAAGAATTTAAGGATGGAGCATTTTTCAATCCGGTTTTACTGCAATGCAATAATCCACATGAAACTAAAACCGTGCATGATATTGAAGCCTTTGGTCCGGTAAACACAGTAATGCCTTACAAATCATTGGATGATGCAGTTGAAATTGCAAAACTCGGGCAGGGCAGTTTGGTCGCGTCATTGTTCACACGCGATAACGAAATTGCAAAAAAGACTGTTGAAGGAATTGGAGCTTACCATGGAAGAATTGCGATAATAAATAGGGACTGCGCAAAAGAATCAACCGGGCATGGCTCACCGCTGCCGCATTTAACTCACGGCGGACCCGGAAGAGCGGGCGGCGGTGAAGAGATGGGCGGCATAAGAGGAATCTTTAAATATATGCAGAGAGTTGCGCTTCAAGGTCATCCTACAACTTTAACAAAAGTATGTAATGAGTTTATTGTCGGCGCAGATCAATCATCCGATAAAGTTCATCCTTTTCAAAAATATTTTGAAGAACTTGAAATTGGCGAAACATTAATTACACACCGCCGAACGGTAACTGAGGCTGACATTGTAAACTTTGCCGGAATAAGCGGCGACTATTTTTACGCCCACATGGATGACATTGCAGCGAAAGAATCAATGTTTGAAAAGAGAGTTGCACATGGATACTTTGTTTTATCGGCTGCGGCTGGTTTATTTGTGCATCCCGCACCCGGACCGGTACTTGCAAACTATGGTTTAGAAGGACTGCGGTTTACCCAGCCGGTTTATGTTGGAGATACATTTTATGCAAAGCTGACTTGCAAGCGGAAAACTGAAAAGGAAAAAAGAGAAGATGAAGTTGCACAAGGTGTAGTTGAATGGTATGTTGAGGTAGTAAATCAAGAAGAAGAGGTAGTTGCTGTTTATACAATTTTAACCTTAGTAAAAAGAAAAGATCAAAATTAAATAGGATTGAAAATGAAATCTTTAACAAAATTATTTTTTCCTTTAATAGCAGCTTTATTAATTACATCATGTCTCGATGTGCATTATAAAGTAAAACTAAATTCCGATGGATCGGGAACCATTGAAGAAAGATTTATGATGGGTAAAGAAATTGTAGAGATGCTCGGTTCATTTGCTTCAATGGGCGATTCTACCGAAACAGAAGGCTTTAACTTA
Source organism: Ignavibacteriota bacterium (assembly GCA_013112585.1). GTDB lineage: Bacteria > Bacteroidota > Ignavibacteria > Ignavibacteriales > Melioribacteraceae > IGN16. Next base: position 17,914 of record JABFGH010000016.1, read on the forward strand.
TTTGATGAAGAGGAGTTGAAAAATGAAGCAATGAAAATGGGAGAAGGTGTTGCTTATGTTTCGGGTGAGGCAATTAAGAATGATGGGGCAGAAGGCTACCTGGCGGTTTATAAATTTGATGACATTAACAAGATCAGCATAAAGCAAGACCCCAGTGAAAAAGTAGATGTACCGGGAATGACAAGCGATGAAGAAGAGAAGAAAGAAGAGTTCACCTTCAATTTTGTAAAAGGCAATCCCTCTGTATTGAACATTACAATGCCTAAAGATGAAGAATCGGATGAAGCGGAAGAGGAGGTAGAATTTGAATCGAGCGAGGACAGCAGCAGCGCAGATATGAACAATGAATTTATTGAACTGTTCAAGAGTTTAAGGATAAAGGTTGATATTGAATTTGACGGTGAAATAGTTGAAACCGATGCTTCATTTGTTGACGATAATGTTTTAACTCTTTTTGAAATGAATTTTGAAGAGTTGTTTAACCGACCGGAAAGATTAGAAGAACTCAAAAAAATTAATCCTAAATCACTGAATGAAACTTCGGAACTTTTGAAAGACATACCCGGTTTTAAGTTTGAAATGAAAGAAAAAATTACTGTTAAGTTTGAATAGATAAACTGAACAAATTGTTAATTTTTTAGTCAATGTATGTTGAAAAATAATTTGATTAGTCATTCCGAGTTCGCCTGCAGCAGGTTGGCTTGTTTCGGAACCTTAAATTTGTAATTTAATTTACTTTTAGAGATTTCTCAGTCGTCAAAATACGACTCCATCGAAATGACAAGTTTTAATATAGTTTTTACGATAGTTGGAAAATGAAAAAATTTGAAATACCAATAAAATATAAAAGCTCAATAATCAGCCGGATTAAAAGTTTAAGAAAAGATGATGATCCGCGGAAAAATGATTTTAGTCCGACCAGGCTTGATTTTGGACCCGTTGAATTTTTAATTGCCCGCCATTTTGGTTTTTGCTACGGTGTTGAAAACGCAATTGAAATTGCATACCGCACGATAGAAGAAAACCCCGGCAAGCGAATATTTTTATTGAGTGAAATGATTCACAATCCCGGTGTGAATGACGACCTGCTTTCGCGCGGCGTAAAATTTATTATGGATACCGAGGGGAATCATTTAATTAATTGGGACGAATTAACTTCGGAAGACATTGTTATTGTTCCTGCATTCGGCACTTCTGTTGAAATTGAAAAGAAACTTAACTCTCTCGGCATTGACTCTTATGCCTTCAACACCACTTGTCCATTTGTAGAAAAAGTTTGGAACCGTGCATCATCACTCGGAAAAAAAGAACACACAATTATTATTCACGGAAAACACAAACACGAGGAAACCAGGGCAACGTTTTCACACAGCTCTCAAAATGCGCCTTCGTTAATAGTGCGTGACTTAAATGAGACCAAATTTCTCGGTGAAGTAATCCTCGGTAAAAAATCGAAAGAAGAGTTTTATAAATTTTTTGAAGGCAAATATTCTAAGAACTTTAACGTTGATGAAGATTTGCTGAAAGTAGGAGTTGTTAATCAAACAACAATGCTGGCAACAGAAACGGAAGAGATAGCTAACTACTTAAAAAAAGTAATGATTGAAAAATATGGCATTGAAAATTTGAAAGCTCACTTTGCCGATACGCGTGATACTCTTTGCTACGCTACAAATGATAATCAAAATGCTACCTACGGATTGATGGAAGAAGACGCTGATTTTGCAATTGTTGTAGGCGGTTATAATAGCTCTAATACAACACACCTGGTTGAATTGCTTGAAGAGAAATTTGAAACATTTTTCATTTCATCGGCAGATAAAATTATTGACGGCAGCAGAATAAAGCATTTTAATATTCATGATAAAAAGGAAATAATTACAAATGATTTTATTCCTTCTAAATCTAAAATTAAAATTACCGTAACAAGCGGTGCATCATGCCCGGATGCTGTAGTTGATGATGTATTAAATAAAGTTTTATCTTTATTCAGCGGTACAAAAAGTATTGAAGAGGCTGTTAACGATTTACAGAATTAGAATAATATAACACTGCCATTAGTTCATCAAGTAAGCCATTAAACAAGTGCCACAACTTCACACCCTCTGTCATAATTTCCAGCCATAATTTCTTGAATAATAGAAAGTGCGAAATCATTCGATTTTCAACACTTTTTATTACTGGCATGTCACTTGCATATATAGGCGCAAACAATAACCAATACGCAATTAAGCAAGGAGAAATAAAATGTATTTCAGAAATTATAACAACAAAATGTATTCAACAAGAATTAAAGATAATGAAGGTGATGTAGTTTTGGAATATCCGGTACCGGGATTTGAAAAGAAGGATTTAAATCTTTCAGTTAAGGAAAACTATCTCTTATTAAAAGGCGAAAGCGGCGAATTAAAATTTGAAGATGCGTTTAGATTAGGAAATAAAATTGATCAGGAAAATATTAACGCCGAGGTTGTGAACGGAGTGCTTGTAGTAAAGCTTAAGAAGTCTTTGCCCGATAAAAAAGAGATAGCAATTAACTAAATGCGAAAGCCCCCTTGCGGGGCTTTTTTATTGCCTCCACTTTAACCATTCCTTAAAAAATCTACTTTGTTAAACTCCTCTTCCACTTGCAGAATTTTATCCGCAATCACTTCTGCACAATTAAAATCGTAATAGTCTTTAAATTTTTTTCGCCATAACTATCTATCAAAATTTATTTTTAATTTATCTGCCGGGCTTTTGATTTTATTTATTGAACAGGAATGTCCATGTGGATAAATATTAGTTGCTTCTTATAGTTTGCCGGGAATGATTTTCAACCTTGAGCTTTTGAATTGATTTTTCTATCAATCTTGTTTCTTCATATATAATATTTTAGATTGGTTGATATAAACAACTAAATTTAACATATAGGCCCGCTATATACAATGTGTGTATTGGGATGTTGTGCTTAATTTAAACAGAGAGATGCAAATTTCTTAAAGAAAAGATTGGAAAGTGTAAACGAGAAAAAAACGGGAATTAATGGGAAATGGATTTCAACTAAAATCATAATTTTGAAAAGTGACTTATCAAATGGAATACTTGGGTTCTTGTTTATGCAAAGGAATTAAATTTAAAGTTATAGGTGACTTTGAGAGTTTTTATTTATGCCATTGCAGATATTGTAGGAAAGACACAGGGTCTGCTCATGCTGCAAATTTGTTTTCCACAGCAGCTAAACTAGAATGGATAAAAACGGAAACTGAAATTAAAATATTTCAACCACATAAAAGTAACCATGTGAAAGCCTTTTGTACAAATTGTGGTTCAGCTCTGCCCAATTTACAAATGGACGGTAAACTTTTAGTAGTTCCAGCAGGATGTCTAGATACAAAATTAGAAAAACGACCTTGTGCACATATTTTTATCTCAAACAAAGCAAGTTGGGATGATTCGTTGGAAGAAATAAAGAAATTTAAACGATTCCCAGAATAAGAAATAGATATAAAGAAATTTGCTTCCGTTTTTTGATATAAATAGACATTGAGAAACAACTTAATGGAGATTAATCTATTAGTGAAATAAAACTAAGCACAACAATGTATAAAAATAATGCCGAGAAGGTAGTAATATTAAGGGTTGTAGCCCGCTTCAACTTTCTTGTTACTTAACAGGAAAGTGCCGCGCAGTCGGCTACTATTCTTTTACTAAACGTTAACCTTCATTAGAAGGAAGAAAAACCAATGATAAAATTCTTTAGAAAAATTAGACAAAATTTACTTTCAGAAGGTAAAACTGGAAAATATTTGAAGTATGCGATTGGAGAAATTGTTCTTGTCGTCATTGGAATTCTAATTGCCTTGCAAATTAACAATTGGAACGAGGCAAGAAAAACAAGAACTAAAGAAGTTTCCTATTTGACAAATATTAAGAGTGATTTAGAATTGACTAATTTAGAAATTGACCAATATATATCCTCTCGAAAGCAACGTGCAATTGCTGCCAATAGTGTCGTTGAGCATTATAATGGAAAACCTGTGACAGATTGGAATGAATTTAACAGACATACCATAGATGTATATACTTGGCAAAGGTTTTATCAAATAGATAATACGTTTCAAGAATTAATGAATTCTGGAAACTTTGAGATAATTTCTAATGATTCAATAAAAAATGGATTGCTTACGGTTGACCAACTCTATAAAAAACTCAAATACACAGAAGACCATTTCCGATATGACGCAGAAATTACATTATACGAGCCTTCTTACAGAATGACTGACATTTATTCGCTATCCAATAATTATTTCTATCAAAAATCGAAAGGAAAGGAAGGTGCTTTAGGAAATTTAACCGAAGATGACTTTAAGGAAATGCTGAATGACCAAACACAAAAGAATGGATTTGCATTTGCAGCAATGTATTTCAAAGGGTGGAATACGCAACTATTGAATATAAAAGAGAAAAATGAGAAAATTATTGAGTTGATAAATAATGATTTAGAGGAGTGAAAAAATAACGAAAGCACAACAACGTATATAGCTCATAGCAAATCAGTTGCTTAATCGAAGTTAAGGCATATTTGGAATGTCGCCAAATTTTTAAATTTGACGATTTCCAATAAAAAAGATAAATAGTAAAATTTAAAAATCTAGCTTGTGCTTAATCTGAAAAAATAGCTAATTTACACGCTACGGGCTATATACAAGACCGTTGTGTGTAATTATTAGCTATTAAACCAAAATAATAACTATGTTCAGTAGCACTTATGATACAATAATTATAGGTTCTGGCGCCGGGGGATTGACTGCAGCGGTTGCACTTGCACAAGCAGGTCAGAACGTTTTGGTATGTGAACAACACGAAGTACCTGGAGGATGGACTCATTCTTTTACCTTAGAAGGTTACAGATTCAATACAGGAGTTCATTATATCGGTGAACTTGGAGAAGGAGAAAGATTACGTAAAATTTATGAAGGACTAGGTGTTTCAAATGATCTAACCTTTCTTGAACTAAACCCTGATGCATACGACCATATTCTCATTGGGGACTACCAATTTGATATTCCTAAGGGCAAAGAAGCCTTCATTCATCGGTTAAAAGAACGGTTCCCGGATGAAGCAAAAGGGATTGACTTATTATTTGAACAACTAGCCAACATCTATTCGCAATTACTAAATGTTATAGATGAAAAATGGTTCTCTTTGCTAAGATGTCCAACGGCACTTCCGTGGTTTACGAAATCCGGGGGTGACTTAATTAAGCACTATGTAAAAAATCCACTTTTGAGAGCAATTTTATTGGGGCAATGTGGAGCACATGGCTTGCCGCCCTCACAAGTATCTGCGGCAATTCATGCTGCAATCATACAACATTATATAGAGGGAGCGTATCATCCGCTTGGCGGTGGAATGACGATCGCACGAGCTATGTTGAGAGCACTTAAAAAAGCCAATGGTACTATCCGTTTGAATACCTCAGTTAATGAAATCATTTTAGATAAACAAAGAGCAATCGGAGTAAGGCTAAGTAATGGAGAAATCGTCAGAAGCAAGCATGTCATTAGTAATGCTGACCCTTATTTCACATTCAATAAACTTATTGGAAAAACGAATTTAAGTAGAAAGCTAAAAAGTAAGCTCAAAAAAGTGAGATGGTCGACTTCCTGCTTTAGCTTATATCTTGTTATTGACTGCGATTTAAGGAAAATGGGTTTGGACTCCGGAAATTATTGGATTTATTCAAATGAAAATATCGAACAATTATATCAACTAGGATTAACAGACTATAATGTACATAACTTACCAGCGGTAATGTTTGTGACTGCCACCTCACTTAAGGATCCGAGTAAATCAAAGAGCAATCATCATCAACTGGAGGTGTTTTCTTTTGTTAGTTACGACTTTTTTAAACGTTGGGAAAATCAAGTTTCGGGACAAAGAGATGCCGAATACATTCAACTCAAAGAAAAGATTAGCAATAATATGATTTCTTCCCTTGACCATCGATTTCCAGGTATAAGCAAATCGATAATACTAAAAGAACTAGGCACTCCGCTAACTAATTACCACTATATTAAAGCGCATAGAGGAAATATCTATGGAATAGATAAGAGTATTTGGCAAGCGGGTCCATTGGGCTTCCGAAACAGAACCGAATTTAAAGATTTGTACATGTGCGGCTCCAGCACCTTGGCACACGGTATAGCTTATGCTTCATATTCCGGGCTTATTGCAGCATCAAAGCTATTAAGATGTCGCCCTATGGATCTCTTGAAACAAAATGGTCCTGAACTAGAGATTTTGCAATGTGAAAGATGAAACAACAATCAATTCAACCATTATTGCTGATGAAAATATATTTTGAAGAATATAGAAATTCGATAGGTGTGATATTTACATACATAATATATCGAATAAGTTATTAGTTGTTTATATGAAAAAGAATTCAATTGACTGATGAGATATAATATTTACAGCACACAACAATGTATAAGCGGCATTAAGAGGACCGCTTAAACGTAACCCGCCGGAATAGATAAGCATTAAATTAGTTTTGTGTTTTAAGTCTTTAGTTACATCTAAAATTTTGTTTATATCTTTTACAGATAATACTGTTGGCAGGTGTGTTGGTTTTCTTAGTTTTATCTCTAAAGCTTTTGGAACCGGTTTGTAAAATACTTTTAAATACAAAAAACTAATGGCAGCGATTACTTGCTTCATTGTTGAGAAGGCATATTTTCTATGCTCTTCGCAATAAAATAAATAATTTTGTATATCGTTATCGGTTACTTTTTTTGCTTTTGAATTTTCAATCCAATCTAAAAACAACTTTAATGCTGATAAATAATTTTTGATTGTCTGATTGGAGTAGTTTTCAATACTTAATTGCTTATTGAACTTATCTATAATATCTTGTCTTTTCGTATAAAATATTTTAGATTGCTTGATATGAACAACTAAATATAACGTATAATCCTGCTATATACATTGTGTGTATTGGGATGTTGTAGTTCATTAAATAAAATGTTATGAAAAAACAACTTAGCACTGCATTAATTATTATGGTAGGTATTTTCATTTCACAGAATGCTTACTGTCAAATTGAAACGGAAAAGATAGAATTCATCAGTGAGGGTAATCGATTGAATGCTGAATTATTCTTTCCCTTATTGGATACGGTAAGTCCTGCAATAGTTTTAATGCATGGATATCCTGGTGGAGAAGGGGATCCCTTAGGTCTTGCAAAGAAACTAAGTGCTCTGGGAATAATTGCCTTTGTCTTTAATTATCAAGGAACATGGAGTAGTGAAGGAGATTTTAATTTTGAAAATTCTATGATTGATGCGCGAAATGCCGTCAGGCTGTTGAAACAAAAAAATATCGCAGAAAAATTCAAAATTGACACAAGCAACATCGTAATTGGAGGGTATAGTTTTGGAGGTGCGATGGCTTTAGCTGGAGCAATCTACTATTCAGAAATCCAAAGAATTATTGCAATAGGCGGCCCAAATGAAGCAGTTTATGCTAGAAAAATGCTTGCCAACAAGAGTGTTTATAATATGTTTCTTAATATGTTTAAGAGTTTCGAATACCCTGATGGGCCTATAAAAGTTAATTCTGAATTATGGATAAATAACTTCTTAAATGATTATCAAAAACTTGATTTGATATTACATTCGGATTCATTAAAGAATAAGGATATACTCTTAATTGGGGGTTGGGATGATCAAAATGTTTTACTCGAAGAACATCAAATTCCTTTATATAGAAAGCTTAATGCCATTGGTGCTTCAAGGATAAAATTATTAGCATTCAAGACAGATCACTCTTTTAATGGAGTAAAGAATAATATGGCCCAAGAAATATATGACTGGATTTTCGAAAAGAATTAACGAACTACAACATTTTGTATAAGTAATGGCACTGAGAGTGCTATGTATCAAAGTTTTTAGCCTGCTCAAAGTGAGTAGTAGTTTGACAGGAAAGTGCCACGTAATCTGCCACTACTCATACAATTTACCGTTAACCTTCATTAGAAGGAAGAAAAACCAATGATAAAATTCTTTAGAAAAATTAGACAAAGACTTCTCTCTGAAAATAAATTCAGTAAGTATATTCTATATGCCGTTGGCGAAATTATTCTGGTCGTTTTCGGAATTTTGATTGCCCTTCAGATAAATAATTGGAATGAATATCAAAAAATGCAAAAAGAAGAGAAAGCAATTTTATTCAATCTAAAAAACGAGTTCGATAGTAATCTTCCAAGGCTAAGAGAGAATATATTAACCCATGAGCTAGTTCAAAAAGCTTGTGTTGAAATTTTAGCAAGGATGGGGCCAAATCCCAAGATACTACAGAACAGTTGCATTGACAGTTTATTGGCAATTTCTTATGTATCACCACGTTTTAAGTATAATAATGGTGCATTAAAATCAGTAATTAACTCAGGTAAATTAGCGATTATACGAAATAAATCCATTCGCCATAAAATAGCCGAGTTTCCTGGAATAATAGAGAGTGGCATCATAACTGAAACTTCATTGAGAGAAATATCATGGAGTAAATATGCTCCTTTATTAGAGCAGAATACTCTAACATCAAAAGCACTTGAGGCGGTTGGCTTGTTTAAAGGAATGTTGCCAAAAATTAAGGAAACTGAATTCAGTTACAATCAACAAGAGCTTCTTTCAAATGCTAATTTCGAAAACCACTTGGTAAATAGAGTGCTTATTACTCAAGTTGTAATTAATGAATTAAATTGGCTAGAAACTGAAATTAAAAACGCCATTGAAGATATTAATCGAGAATTAGAAAAATAACGAAAGCACAACATTGCATAAAAGCAATAACGGCTGAATTTCCTGCTCGGAAATTCAAACCCTTTTAGTAAATTGGTCAATAATCGGAATAGTTAGTATATGCAGTTTCTCCATCTGACTTGTACGCTCAAGCGTACACCAGGTAGTCGCTGACATCCGTTACTGACTTTTATACAAACTCGTTATGTGTAATTAGCGAAACCCATCTAAATTCAAAATATTAAAAAATTTATTTGCATAATATGTTATATATTTCTCTCTTTATGTTAGATATATTTAACTAAAGAGGTGTTTTTATGAAAAAGACAAGAACAATACTGTATCTGCTAATCGGCTTGACAGTAACATTTGTTGTGGGAATTACAATGTATTCTACTGTGGCTGAAATAAAACCAATTGAGTATTTGATTTATGGTATAGTTGGACTATTAGTAATATTCAGTATACTACGAGTTTTTAAAAATCTGAAAGATGAGAACAAAGGATTGACTACTGAAGATGAATTGAGCAAAAAAATAAAATTGAAAGCTGGTGCAAATGCATTTATGGCTTCATTTTATTTATGGACTATGATTTTGTTATTTACTATGGATAGTAGTTTTAGTAATGAGATTATTCTTGGAATTGGCATTTTTGGTATGGGAGTTCTGTTTGTTGGATTTTGGGTTTATCATAATAACAAAGGAATTAATGATGGAAACCAGAATTAAGGAATTAAGAGCGAAACATAATTTCACTCAACAAGACCTTGCAACTAAAGTGAATGTGAGACGTGAAACAATAGGATTTCTTGAAAAAGGAAAATATAATCCATCGTTAAAGTTAGCTTATGATATTTCAAAAATATTTAATCTAAAAATTGAAGAAGTGTTTATTTTCGATGAATAATAGAATTTATTATGAAGAATATAAATTCAACTCGTTATATAATCGGTATTATTATCGGACTTGGACTTGGTTTAATTTTAGGAATTATCCTTGATAAAATTGGTTTAGTAATTGTAATAGGACTTCCACTTGGTGCTGGTCTTGGATTTATTTTAACAATGAGAAATGATGAAAAGTTATAGGAACTACAAGCAATTATTTTATATAGGGTTAATTCTTGAAATATCAGGTTCCTTGCTATTGACAATATTTAAAGAAAATAATAACTCAAGTGGAGTTGTTTTTATTGCCGTTGGCAGTAAATTTTTTATAATAAATTTGAAGAATATAAATATCTGGAATAAGCAATAAAAGTCCATAACAAAGTGTATAAATCATTGGTCAATAATCAATTAAGTCAAAGTTAGTATCTATAAATAAAATGAATAGTAAGCTGAAAATGAAGTGATCTAAGTGCCCAACGCTTCTTACACAAACCATAATACTGCAAGCAGATTTAGCACAAACAGAAAACTACAATGATAGAAAAAGCATATTTAGGACTAATACTGATTTTTTTCATTCTTGCGTTTGCAGTTAGGAATATTAAAACCTATCTATCGACAAAGAAATCAATTAGAGGAAAGTCATTAAAATTGACAATCTCGGTTATTATTTCTACAATAATTTATTGTTTGATTATTTTACGATTAACAATACTTAAACCTAAATTTATTTTTGAAATTGACTTGCCTAAATTTATTAATACAATAGGCTTATTAATTGTTTTCCTCGGATTCGTTATAGGAATACTTGCTTTAATTGCCATGAAAGACTCTTGGAGAGTTGGGATTAAATATGACCAAAAGACTGACTTGATAACCACGGGTATTTATAGTATTAGTCGTAATCCATACTTTTTATCATATAACATATTAATATTTGGCTACATTTTGATTTTTACTTCACCAATATTAATCGTTCTATACATTATACTTGTGGTCGTATTTCATAGAATGATTTTGGAAGAGGAAAAATATTTACAGTCAATCCAAGGTGCCCAATATGAGGAGTATAAAAGTAAAGTAAATAGATATTTTACGATTAAGCAATAAGACACGAAAGCACAACAATGCATAATAATAATAGCCGTAAGAGTAGTAAATTCAAGGAGTGTAGTCCGTTTAACTTTATTCTGTTTTACAACGCCATCGGCTACTATTCCTATACTAACCGTAAGCAAACATTAAAAATAAAACTGAAAGAGAAAATTTATGAGTAGAGGTTTTGTAAAAGAAGGAGATCAAGAGGAGACTCCTTTAGTAACACCAAGAGCACATCTTCCTGCCGGCGTTCTCAATTATGTCACTCCCAATGGTCTAAAAGAATTGGAGCATGAGCGGAATTTGTTAGTTGAAGAACGGAAAACATTAATAGAGCAGGATAGCGAGAATAATCGTGTTCAGATAAATTACATCACAGCCAAGTTGGGCTTGCTTGAGGAACGAATAAGCTCAGCTAAATTAGTTGAATTATCAAACCAGCCTCAAAATAAAGTTTACTTCGGGGCAACAATAACACTCTACAAAACAAAGGAAGATTGCGAAAGTCAATATCAGATTGTAGGTGTAGATGAAGCAGATGTTTCCAAAAATAAAGTCTCGTTTTTATCCCCTATTGCCAAAGCTTTAATAAATAAAAAAGTAGGTGATGAAATTATACTTCAAACACCTAAAGGTAAAAGATTTATGAAAATAGAAGCTATTGATTATAAATAATTAACATGTTATATAATGAATGGTAATATTATTGACAGAACTAAATTAGAAAATTCCAGCCGAAGTACCGGCAGGGAAATTGCGATATAAAAGTGTGTAACCCGCTCCAACTTCATTACGGTTTGAAAGGATACTGCCGTGCTTCGGCTGTTATTCTTTTACAAACGTTAGGAAACATTTAATCACGTACTAAGGACAACCATGAATCCAATAATCAAAAATATATTAGCTGTTATAGCCGGTTGGTTAGGCGGCAGTGCAATTAACATGGGTCTCATCCAAATTGGCAATATGTTATTTCCCATCGAGGGTATAGATACCAATGACATGGAAGCATTGGCGAATATAATGCCAACTTTGAGCTTCGAATATTTTATTTTTCCTTTTTTGGCTCACGCATTAGGTGCTTTGGTTGGTGCCGCCATTGCCGGTTGGATAGCCGCAAGTCATAAAATGAAATTTTCACTGGGAGTTGGTGGTTTATTCCTATTGGGCGGAATAATGGTCAATTACATGCTGCCCGGACCAACATGGTTTGCAGTCGTGGACATTGTTTTCGCTTATATACCAATGGCGTGGATTGGTGGAAAAATAGCTGAAAAGGTGTCTAGCAAATAAATTTACTTTCCAACCAACTTAACCCGCCTCTTCTTTTTTCTGCCCGACTCTGTTTTATTGGATGCCGCAGGTGCAAGCGGACCAACACCATCGGCAGTTAATCTATTTTTGCTGATCTTATATTTTGCTTTTAATTCTTCAACTACCGCCGCGGCTCTATCTTTTGATAGCTTCATATTGTGAGAATATGTTCCCGTCATATCTGTATGCCCGACAACATAAATATTCAACTCCGAGTTATCTTTCAGCAGCTTTACAATCTCCTTAAATGTCGGCTCCGATTCCGGTTTGATAGTTGATTTATCAGTATCAAAGTAAATACCGTACAAGGCAATTTTAATTCAACCCCGCTAGAGTTGAACTGCTAGTAATCCAAACATAAGCCTTTCTTTTGCTGCATGGTCTCGAACTTCGCAAATTATTTTAAAAGTATCATCTTACGTGTTTGAGAAAAATCACTTGCAGTTAATCGATAAATATAAGTTCCCGAAGGCAGTCCGGCTGAATTCCAATCGGCATTATATTGCCCAGGGGATAGAAACTCATTCACGAGCACCGCAGTTTTTTCACCAAGCATATTGTAAATTTCCAATTTCACATGTCCCTCTTCGGCAATTGAAAAACTAATATTTGTAGCCGGGTTAAACGGATTAGGATAGTTCTGTTCAAGAGAAAATTCCGATACAACAATATCATCTTCTTTTGTAATTCCTGTAGTGCCGGTAAAAGTTAGATCATCCAAAAGCATGTATGTTCCATATGCAGCGGGAATGTCATCGTCTTCCAGTTCCCCAATTTGTATTTGCAGTTGTGCTTTTACCGCATTACCATTGCCGCCAACTGAGTAATCTATTGGAATTGTAAAACTCTGCCAGGTAGATACTGTTTCAGAAAGCAGCCAGGTTTCAGTTTGAGCAACTGTTATACCTTGTGCATCAATTAAAGTAATAACAAAATGAGGACCTAACAGTAACCCCGGTGTTGAAGGGTGGAATTGATAATACCCTTGCAGCCCTCCATAATTTTGACTTATAGGAAAGGATGGATTTAAAACATCTCCGGGATATAAATATGGTATAGCAGGAACCGGTGGAGCAGGAGGAAACGTAACTTCAATTAACTCAGCTCTTAAGGATGAGTTTCCCGAATGAGCAACGGCAGATTGTGTAACGTTTGTATAAAGCTGTGAGTTTACTATATACCAGCCATCAAGGCTGCTGCCGGTCCAGTTCTCAAAACTCGCATTTGGTATCTCTTGGGCAATTATTGTGATCGGCAATATTATACTTAACGCTATAAAACATGTCATTTTTTTTATATTCATATCTAAGTCCTATATTTTAATATTCAATAAATTATTTTAAAAGAATCATCTTACGTGATTGAGAATAATCATTTGCAGTTAATCGATATATATATGTTCCCGATGGTAATCCGGCTGAACTCCAATCGGCAGAATAATTACCGGCTGATAAGTATTGATTAACAAGTGTCGATATTTTTTCGCCCAGCATGTTGTAAATCTCCAATTTCACTTCTCCTTCATCAGCGATTGAAAAATTAATATTTGTTGTTGGGTTAAATGGATTTGGGTAATTTTGTTCAAGTTTAAACTCATTCGGTAAAATTCCGCTTTTAATTTCCTTTACATCAAGCGGGGAGTTTTCAAATGAGATATGATCTACTTTAAATTTTGAACCAACATGCGGCAAGTCGCCCGCAGAAGGTGAAATTACAATAGTCACAGATGCTTCAGTCGGCTGCCATCCCGGAGGATTATCTTCAGAATAAATTATCGGAATTTCGAACGCAGTATAGCCGCTGGCTGCTTCAGTTATCTCAACATGTCCTTCTGCTCCTCCGCCAATGCTTTGATTTATCAGCACAATTTCTATCAATAAAATATCTCCGCCCTGCGGCTCATATTGATATTGACCGGTTAACGTGGTTGGGTGACTGCTCATCGGAAATAGGGGCTGGGCTTGTGTTCCTGTAAAAAGAGTAGGCGGAAATGCCGTATTAAAAAAATCTATCACTTCACCCTGCACGGCAAAACTTCCGCTGTAAGCATCTGTGGTTTGTGTAACGGTAGGTATTGATGCCGATCCGTTGTGAGTCCAATCATTGATGTTTGCACCAGACCAGCCTTCAAATCCGCCATTGGGAACGCTTTGCGCAAATAGAGTGCTTGTCAAAAATAAAAATATCAGACCAATTGTATTTCTTGATTTCATAGTTGTCTCCTCTTTTTACTATTTATAATTAACTATCCGAAATCAACCTAATTGAGAAGGTTTGATAAATCAATTACGCATATGAGGTATTTTTAAAATGGAATTTTTAGGGAGGGATGATAAAATTTTAAAGCAGATTTTTATTTATAGCTTTTGCAACAGCTTCGGCGCGGCTGTTTACCTGCAGCTTTTTGTAGATGTTTTTTATGTGCGCCCTAACTGTGTTGCCGCTTACAAAAATAGCATCGGCAATAGTTTTATAATTCTCGCCGTCACACAGCCGTTTCAGCACTTCAGTTTCCCTTGCGGAAAGGGGAGACTCGGTATTTTTATGAAATGATGATGTAACTTTTCTTGCAATGCCTGCGCTCATAGGGGAACCCCCTTCAACAACATCCTTTATTGCATTAAGAAGTTTTACCGGCGGAATATCCTTTACTAAATAACCCGTAGCCCCCGCACAGAGGGATTGAAACACGGATTCATCGTCTTCTTTTATTGTCAGCATAATAAAATCCGTTTTCGCAACTTTCTCTTTCAAAATTCTTATTCCCTCAATTCCATTCAGCTTGGGTAAATCAATATCCATTAAAACAACATCGGGCGGATTTTTAGGAATTCCGGTAATTGCATCTTCACAAGTTGAGTATGTATGCGTGCATTCAAATCCCGGTGAGCCGTCAATAATTAATGAAAGAAGATTTCTTATCTCGGAATCATCTTCCACAATTGATACCTTAATTATTCGGTCACTCATTTTCTCTTCTTTCAATTAATTACTTTTTATTCATAATAACACTTGATGACTCATTTCGTCAATTACCCATTTGGGTGATATTGCCTTTAAAAATAATTTTTGTTCCCTCATCAACTTCTGATATAACATCCAGTTTTCCTTTTACAGATTCAGCTCTCGATTTCATATTCTTTATTCCATATCCTTCCGAATCTTTCTCGCTGTTAAATCCTTCGCCGTCATCACTCAGCGTTAAGCTTAAAATATTATTTTCAAATTCTATTTGCAGTGTTACATTTTTAGCTTTGGAATATTTAAGGCAGTTGTTAATTGCTTCCTTAAAAATTAAAATTAAAGTACGCCTTGCTTCCATCGGCAAATTTATTTTTTTAAACTCATTATGCTCGCCCATTACTTTGAAGTTTGTTTCGGAATATTCGAACATGCTGTTACCAAATTCCTTTAACCGTTTTATCATATCAAACAAAGTATCTTTTCCGGCATCGAGCACCCAAAGAAAATCTCTCATGCCGTTTGAAAGCTCTGCTGTATTCTCTTCAATTTCAGATAAATATTTTTTTAATGATTCATCCGCTCCGCTTTCCCTTTTTGCAAGCGTGGTAAACAATCTAATTTTTGTTAATTTATTTCCCGCTTCATCATGAAAATCCTGCGAAGTTTTGTTGCGAACATTTTCCCTTTCCTCTGCTTTTGCCTGATCAATTTTAAGCTGAACTTCCAACTCGCGCTTCAAAGCTTTTTCTCTTTTTCTGATCAATAAAAATATTCCGTAAAGAATAAGCAAAACATAAATTGTATAAGCCCACCATGAAGCCCACGGCGGGGGAGTTACAATAATAAAAATTGATGCGCCCGTTTCATTCCAAATGCCGTCGTTGTTGCTGCCTTTAACTTTAAAAATATATTCGCCCGCATCAAGATTCGTGTAGGTAACAAATCTGCGGCTGCCGGAATAAATCCAATCAGCATCAAATCCTTCCATCATATAAGCATAGCGGTTTCGCTTGGGCACAGTAAAATTAAGCGCAGCAAACTCAAAGGATATAACATCATCACGGTATGATAAAATTATTGTGTCGGTTTCGGTAATTGATTTTCGCAATCTATAATCGCTGCCCCCATTTTGATGATTTTCATTTTCATCATTATTGCCAATCAATACCGATTCATTCATAATTTTGAAATCTGTAATTACGATTGTGGGAACAAATGGATTATCTTTTATGCTGTCGGGATGATAAACATTAAAGCCGTTTATTCCGCCGAAATACATTTTGCCGTCATTCGATTTACTGAAGGAGTTTTGATCAAATTCATTACTCTGCAATCCGTCTTCTGTGTAATAATTTCTGAACGAAACTTCGCCATTGGCTTCGGTTAATTTGCTTAAACCGTTATTTGTGCTTATCCATATATTGCCTGCATCATCTTCAAGCATGCCGTAAATAACATCATTCGGCAGTCCGTCTTTTTCATAATATTTAATAAATGAATAATCCTCGTAACTGTTTTGCGGCTCTGATAATTTGTTTAATCCCAGCGCCGTACCAATCCAAATATCACCGGTTCGGGTTTCTAAAATTGAGAGCACTCTATTGTTGCCTAAACTTTTTTTGTCTGAAGGATCATGACGAAAATGTTTAAATGTTTTTTCTGCCGGGTCAAATAAATTCAGCCCATAGGCTGCGGTACCGAGCCATAGTTTTCCACGCCTGTCTTCAACAATATTATAAATCCAATTTCCGCTTACACCATTCGGTACATTTTCCGATGGGATAAAGCGTGTAAATGATTTACTATCGGAGTTAAGCAAACACAAGCCGCCGCCGCCCGTGCCGACCCACAAATTTCCTTTTGTATCTTCATAAATTGAATGAACATTGTTCGAACTTAGACTTGTGCTGTCAGAAGGATCGTGCTTAAAGTTTTTGAAAGCAGGCTTTCCGGATTGTTTGAAAGTTAGTTTACTTAAACCGTTTCCTCTCGTCCCTACCCAAAGATTGCCGCTTTCGTCTTCGTGAATGGATAAGATATAATTACCGGCTAAACTATTTCTTGAATTTTCGGGATCACTAAAATAGTGCGTAAACTTAGCTCTGTTCTCATCAAACTTATTCAAACCGTTACGCGTACCGATCCACACAATTCCCTGATTTATTTTAGATGCAAAAATCGGCAGCACTCCGTTATGGCTAAGCGAGTTTGGATTATTTTGCGAGTTAAAATAATGCCGGAATTTTTGATTGTTATAATCGAATTTGTTTAGTGCATCTCGCGCGCTTATCCAAATTTCGCCCCCGCGGCTTTGATATATTGTAGAAAGTTTATTGCTGCTCAAACTTTGGGGATCAATTTTATCATGATAGTAATTTGTACGCGATAATAATTTATTGCCGGAATATTTTAGTATTGATAAACCATTTTTAGTAGCCCCCCAAATAAATCCCTGCGGGCTTAAAATTACCTGAAGCGATGATGTATGGCTAACTCTAATATTATTTTTGTTTAGGTTGTAGGTATAACTTTTGGTTACCGGCTTTGGTATTTCAAAAGGAATAATATTTTGTGATACCTCTTCAAGCCAAAATGACCCAGAAGAATCTTGATCAATAAAATTTAATTTTTTCAACTCAATCGGCAGCAGTTCAAACTTTTTAGTGATTAAAGAAAAGTTAAACATTCCGCCTGCAGTTTTGATTATTAAATTATTTATATCGGATGGAAAAATTTCAAACACATTTGTAAGCTTGCCGGGCGGCGGAAAGAAGGTAAAAGTTTCTCTCTCTTCGTTAAATAAGTTTAGTCCGTTATTCGCGCCAATCCACAAATCTCCATTTGCGGTTTCATGAAAACACCAAATTGTGTTATCGCTTATCGATGTTGAATCTGCCGGATCATTTCTAAACGACTTAAAAGTTTCCGACTTTCGATCGAACCTGCTTGCCCCGCCGCCGAAAGTTCCGCACCACAAATATCCTTTGCTGTCTTCATAAATATCCCAAACCCAATTTTCGCTTAAACTTTTTTCGTCACCGGGCACATGGCGGTAAACAACAAAATTATATCCGTCAAATCTATTCAACCCATCTTGCGTACCGAACCACATAAAACCCACTTTATCCTGCATGATAGAAGTTACAAATGATTGGGACAACCCATCCTTAACGCGGTATTTATTAAACTTAAGCTCCGCAGGCTGAGCCGAAATAGCTAAACATAAAAAGCTATTTAGAATTACAATTTTTAGAATGCATAATTTAGCCATTAGAAAATTTTTCCGGGACGATAATAAAAATTGTTAAGTTGGTTGTGGGTCTGAATTAATGATGAATTTAAGTTATCATAACTTAAAATTCAAGCGTTGAAATGAAACAATCAATCCTCAAAAATATAACCCGCACTTCGTACACTCTTAAAATAGATGGGCTTAGATGGTTCCGGTTCAAAATATTTTCGCAGGCGGGCAATAAAATTATCAACGGTACGTGTTTCAACATCGGGATTTGTATGCCATACTTTTTCCAGCAGTTCTTTTCGTGATATAACTTTGCCTTTGTTATCAACAAGGTATTTAAGCACCATTGCTTCCTGCTGAGTTAAATTAAACTTTTTATCATCCTTTTTACCAATTAACTTACCAAAGTTTACTTCGTTATTACCGAATGTGTAAACCGGGTTTTCTTCGGCTGTGCTTTTGTACCACTCTTTTCTTTTAAGCATGCCTTTAACACGCAGCAGCAGTTCATCAAGATTAAACGGCTTCGTTAAGTAATCGTCGGCACCGGCTTCCAATCCTTTAATTTTATCCTTGGCTGTAGTTTTTGCAGTCAGCATAAGTATCGGCATTTGCGGCTGATCTTTTCTGATGTGCTCGGCAATTTCAAATCCGTTTAAATAAGGCAGCATTATATCGAGCACAATCAAATCAAACTTATCTGATTCAAAATATTTTACCGCTTCGTTGCCATCCTTTGCCCATATTACATCGTAGCCTTCTTCAGATAAATTATACTCTAAGCCTTTAGCCAGATGTTCTTCATCTTCAACTAATAATATTTTTTGTTTTTCCATAATCTATTCGCTATTTATTTCAGCATTTTTAGCCCGTCTTTTTTCTGTTCGTTTCAGCAGGCGAGTTGTAATTCCACCTTCAGTTGAATAATACACCGGAAGTTCAATTCTAAATGTTGTTCCGTTATTTTCTCCTTCGCTTGCAACAGATATTTTTCCGCCATGTACTCTCAATATTTCCCTTACCCAATATAGCCCCAAGCCTGTTCCTTTAACATTGGGAATTTTGCTGTTATAAATTCTATAAAATTTATTAAAAACATATTTTAACTGCGATTGCTGAATTCCAATTCCATTATCTGAAAATGTTATTATTATTTTTCTGAATTGATCTTTCAGCTTAACATTTATCTTTGCTTTTCCGGTTGAATATTTTTTTGCGTTATCAATCAAATTATCGAACACCATTTTAATTGCCTTTTCATCAATCACGCAATCACAATCGGCACTCCCTTCAATCTTCAGCATATCTTCGGTAAGTTTAAATTGTTCGGCAGATTCTGAAAGCAGCTTTTTAATTATTTTTTCTGCATTGAATATTTTAAAATCATGTGCAACTTTTTTCTGTTCCAGCATTGATATTTCAAGAATTGAGTTGATCAAATTTTTTAATCTATCTGCATCTTGAATCATCAAATCTAAAAACTCTTTTTGTTTTTTCGGCGGCACATTACGGGTTCTTAGTGTTTGAAGATAAAGCTGAATTGATGCAAGAGGGGATTTTAGTTCGTGGGTTATATTGCCGATAAAATTATCATAAAGGTTGGCAAGTTTGAATTGAACATTTAATCCGCGGAATAAAAATGACATGCCGACAGCCACTGCAACTATTAGAACAATTCCCCCTACAAAAACTACAACATTAGGATTATCAATTTTTATTTGTGGAGCTAATTGGTCGCCTACTTTTTCAAAAATTATATAATTGGTTACATAAAAATAGATCCAGAGTCCGAGTAATCCCATCCAGGCAAGCTGTGCAATAACAAAAATAGAAATATGATAAAAAAGAGAATCTCTTTTTTTCATCGGTTGTAGTCCGTGTAAAGGTTTGTAAATATCTCGTTTTAAATATGCCGGATAATTTTAAGAGTTACAAATTTTAAAGGGACTACGGAGGTAGTCAAAGGCAAATAACTATGGATGCAATCCATAGAATTGGGAAAAGAAAAAAGACTGGAACTGCAACGCAGTTCAAGTTTTTGGCTTACACTATTAAAAGGCTTAACTTCAACTACTTTCGTAGTTGTGCTTTTTACGGCTTCGGCATCTTCTCCGCATTTCATACGGAGTTATTATAATTTGGACTACCCTGTAGTCCGAAACATATTCTTTAACATGTTAAATATAAATTTCAATTAATCAATCTATCTCTCCGCTTTCCAAAGATCCCATCTTTTTGAAAGATGTGATCTTCTTTATAGAAGAATTATTGCAAGTGCTTTTACATTTCTTTTACAATAATATTCAAAAAAAATTTGCATAATACTTTCAGTCAACAATAACAATTTTCAGAGGGAAACATGAAAGCATTATTAGTTTACCCTGAAACACCCCCGACCTTTTGGAGTTTCACCAGCGCATTAAAAATTATTTCAAAAAAAGCAGCAGAGCCGCCGCTTGGTATAATCACTGTAGCTGCTATGCTTCCGCAAAATTGGGATATCAAATTAATTGACATGAATGTTTCACCATTGCCAGACGAAGAAATCGTCTCAGCCGATTACGTTTTTTTAACGGGAATGAGTGTACAGGAAAAATCATTCCGAGAAGTAATTAGGCGGTGCAACATTTTAGGAACAAAGATTGTTGCCGGCGGACCGCTTGCTACAATTCATTTTGATGATTATCTCGGTGTTGATCATTTCGTTTTAAATGAAGCGGAAATAACTCTCCCTCAATTTCTTGAAGATCTAGCTAATGGAGATCCGAAACAGTTTTATACTACAGATGAATTTCCTGATATTTCAAACACACCTGTTCCACGTTTTGATCTGCTCGAAAGGAAAAAATATGCGGCGATGGCAATTCAATATTCACGAGGCTGCCCTTATGATTGTGAGTTTTGCAGCATAACAATGCTCAACGGACGTAAACCCCGCACAAAAACAACAAAGCAATTTCTTAATGAACTTGAATCGCTCTATAATTTAGGATGGCGCGGCGGAATATCGATCGTTGATGATAACTTTATCGGCAACAAAAAATTACTTAAGAACGAATTACTGCCCGCTTTGATTAAATGGAACAAAGACAAAAAATTTCCATTCACTTTTGGAACGGAAGTTTCAATTAATCTTGCTGATGACGAAGAATTAATGCAGCTAATGGTTGCCGCCGGATTCAATAGTATTTTTGTCGGCATCGAAACACCTAACACTTCAAGCCTTAGCGAATGCGGCAAGTCTCAAAACTTAAAAAGGGATCTCTCCAATTCTGTTTCAATTCTACAGAGCAACGGGTTAGCGGTTTCGGGCGGATTTATTGTCGGGTTTGACAACGATCCGGAAAATATTTTTGAGCAGCAGATCGAGTTCATAAATAAAAGCGCTATTGTTACCGCAATGGTTGGAATATTAAACGCGCCGAAAGGAACAAAATTATTCAATCGCTTGAAGTCCGAGAACCGCCTGCTTGAACATTTTACAGGCAACAACACTGACGGCTCAATTAACTTTATTCCTAAAATGAACTACGCTGAATTGATAAAAGGCTATTCAAAAATTTTATCGAACATTTATTCACAAAAAGAATATTACGAGCGGTTAAAAAAATTCTTGCAGGAATATCATCTGCCAAAATTAAAAGGGGAGATGATCTCGTGGGATAAAATAAAAATATTCTTAAAACTAACCTGGCGGATCGGCATTACAGAAAAAGGGAAGAGGTACTTTTGGAAACTTTTGGCGTTCACAATTTTTAGGCAGCCGAGAAAGTTCGTGCTTGCAATGACAATGGCGGTTTATGGTTTTCATTTTAGGAAGATTGTTGAGACGATTTAGCCTGGACTTCAATAGCAAGATGGCATCTCCGAAGGAGATAACATCTTTAGAAGTCAGTGCATAAACAGAATCACTTTGCAACACTTCCAATTTTTAGTTTGGATAAAAATTTATTCAAATAAATAGCATGAATAAACTACATCTGCACGCTTTCCAAAGATCCAATCTTTTGCAAAGATGTGATCTTAGTTGCGCAACAAATTAAGCGGTTAATTTGTTTTCTAAGATAATTTCTTCAATATTAGAATATTATTCTTTGAAACTATAAATTCAATTTAGTGTCGCTATTCATTATAAATCAGATTTTGGAATAATGAAAAATCTTCCCCTACCAAAAAGTCTTGAACCATTCGTAAAAGATATTTTTGCTTTAGAAAATGATGATGCCGATGCGGAAAACAAATTTCCATTTTAGGCAGATGACTTTGCGGGAATTATTTTTTCTAAATCAGATAACCCATTTTATCTACAGCCGCGTAATAAAAAACTATCCGACTTTTATTTATACAGGCAAACAATAGAGCCAATTTCTCTTGATGTAAAAGGAGCGTTTCATTTAGTATGCACGCGCATGTATCCCTTTGCAGTAAGAATATTGCTCGGTGTTGATCCGAAAGAATTAAATGATGATTGCTTTGATCTAAAGCTCGTTGAAAATGTTGATACAGAAAGCATGCTAAAAATGTTAAAACAAACAGAAGATAAAAATACGATTGTAAAAATTATAGAAGAGTATTTTAACGAACTGCTAAATAAGATGTTTTGAAAATAGGTTAAATAAAAACCCGGCATTGCTCGCCGGGTAATGATAACTATTTTATTCTTAATTCTGACTTCTGGCTCCTAACTATTTGAGCAGTATCATCTTCTTAACACTGACAAATTTTTCCACCTGCAACTTATAAAAATAAATTCCTGAGTTTAAGTTTTCAGCATTAAATGTAATTGAATGATTACCAGCTTCAAGATTGTCTTTTACCAATTCTGCAACTTCCTGACCGATTGTATTGAATACAGTTAGTTTAACATTTGCCGCTTCCGGAAGGCTGAATGTTATTGTTGTACTTGGGTTAAATGGATTTGGATAATTGTTTCCAAGTACGTAGTCGGATGGAACATCTATCACATTATCGTCCACATCTGTAACGCCGGATGGTAAGTTTAAGTTAACAACTTGGCTTGTACCGCTTGATAGATCCAAATTAATGTTTTGAGTTTGACTTTGGTAATTTACTTTAGTTGCAGTTAAAGTATAATCGCCGCTGTTCAATCCGCTAATATTATATTGCCCTGATGCATCTGTCATTGAATAAGCCATCATTTCCTGATTTGTGTTTGACACAGAAACCATAACACCGGAAACCGGATCTCCATTGCTTGTAATTATACCATTAATGTTGCCGGGAAACACCAGCACAGGCATTTCAGTTAATACTGCATTAATACCAAATATATCAGACTGCAGATCAATAGGATCAGCATCTTCCCAAATTATTGCACCGTCATAGAATTGGGGCGCATATCCCATTCTATAAAACAGCACATAATAAATTCCCTGAGGAAGGTTTGGTATAAAGTAATTTCCTGTGCTATCGGTAATGGCAAAACCAAAGCTTCCTAATTGATTTCCAAATGCTGCAACTATTGTTGAGTTTAATCCCGCGCCCAAACTATCTGTAACTGTTCCGCTAATTGAATAAAATTCCAACGGTGTTATTTCTTCTAAGGAAAAATCTATGCCGGTTATCAGTGTGTCTTCAGATGAATCAATTATAATTCTGTCCGCCAGAAACATTTCAGGCTTGTTATCATAGAATTCTTTTTTGTAGCCTTCCTTTTTTGCCATAACAATAAAAGAATTTCCGAATGGGCTTACATGTTCAATGGTAATAGAATATTCACCGTTTTCGTTTGTAAAATCGGTAAGGTTATAAACTATACCCCCCGAATTATTTCCGCCGGAAAAAATACTTACTCGAGCATTCTCTAATGGATTACCATTTTCGTCTTCAACTATACCTTCAATTGTAGCACTAACAAAATTTGGCGTTGGAATTCCGAAATCAATATTCTCCGTTGCCATACTATCACTAACGGTTACCGGAGTTGCTTCAGCAAAATTCTGCACATCATCATAAAACTCTACGTATGGATTAAGCATTACAGGGTCTAAATAATATTCTACCATAACGTAATAATCCCACGGCGGCAATTGATATTCATAGTATCCTGCTGAATCTGTAAATGCAATTGGAGCTGCAAAAAATTGCGGACCTCCGGCAGTTGCCATAAAGTGAACCGCGGCGCCCAATATTGGTTCATTGCTTCCATCAAAAAATACATGACCGGAAATTGTGCCGAAATCTGAATCGTTTGCTGTCCCATCTAAATTGTAGGCAACAACTTTTGCATTATTGATTCCCAATTGTGTTTGAGAATCGGTAACTTTTCCTGTAACCGTTATTGCTTGAATGTTGGATAGAAAGATGAAAGAAAGAATTAAAAATAATAGTTGTTTATATTTCATTTATACCTCCCCATAAATAAATTAATTTCTTTCTGTGAACCAAAATAAATGCCAGCAGAGACGCCAAAATATTTTTCACACTGATACTTATTATTTTAAATTATAAACAAAATTTTATAAAAAAGTATCACAAAAACTTTACACAACTCTCAACCATAAAACCTGCAAAAAATTACTACGCAAATTTTTCATGCCCTAATGCAAAATATGCAGACAAAGATCAAAATACATTTGAAATGATTTTATTTTTGGAGGAGATAAAAAAGACCATCGATCGATGGCCTTTAAGGTAATTTTATTAATTCTAATTAGACTGTCTTCTTCCGCCGGCATCGCCAATGAGAACCCACTTGTTGCCTTTTTTCATGAGTATGTCAGTCCATCTTCCGCCGCTCATTTTTTCCTTACCTTCTTTATTTTTTTCAACGGTAGAGAAATAATAATGAACGAAAGCAAATTCACCTTTTACCCAAATCGAAACCGGTGTAATTGTATAAAGTACAGTTGAATTATTTGACATATCCCAGCGGACATATTTACTAACGTTAGCTTTGTTGTTAGGAACAGGTGCGCGGTTATTCCAACCGGTGTAGCTTTCATCAAAATAGTTTAGAAAACCGTCAACATCACCTTTTGATGATATTGACCAATAGGCTTCAACACTTGCCCAGACATCTTTTTGCTCGCTGCTCCACTCTTGAGCAAAAGTGCTATTTATTAGAATTAAAGAAAAAGCAATTATTAAAATAGATTTGAAGTATTTTGACATACTCAATCTCCCTTATTTGTGGTTGATTTATTTAGTTTCTCCACGGTTATTTTTGTTCTCATGTTCAAATTTTAATTTAGAATAATTATCCAGGATAAATCAGTGCGATAGAGATCACCGGGAAGCAAAATTAAAATAAGATAAAATATCGAATTAACAATGGCTCTTTCAAATATAATTGTTGTGTTTTATTTAGGGTTACAAAAACTATTATAAGAATCTGCAGGCGATTTCTGTGACTAACATACAATAAAACCGTTCTCTCGTGTTTTATTGCACAAATAGTTCCACTCTTAATTCGGATATTGGGTCTAATTAATTCACGTTCTCACTTTGAGACTAATATTTAATATAAAACTGAAAATTTGGTCTCTTTTCGAAGGATGATATTGGTACTCACTTTGAACATAAATATTATAAAATAAAGGAAAGAAAATGTTTTCATTACCAAACTTTACGGAATTTCTCGGCTTTGCATCTATTATTCCTGTTTATCTAGTAATTGTATTTTATTTGATATCTATTAAAAACAAGCCCGCAAAAAACAATAAGCAGTCCTCAATTTTTCATAAAGCAACTTAGCTTTCTTCTTCATTATTGTATAAAAACCAATTAATCTCACTCCTTATTATTCAATCATTAAGCAATCTTATATTAAGCAATCACCAAAATTAGGTCACAAAAAAACGACTTTCTTGTTCAACTTACTATTTACTAACTTGAAATAAAAATGAGAGCCCATGTCCAATTATACAAAATTTATTTTTTTAATTTTTATTTCAATATTAATTAACTCCTGCGCAGAGCACATTGTTGAAAGCACTCCATCAATAATTGATAAGCAAAATCAAGATAAGGTTCTGGCAAAATTCTCTTCTATTCAAGATAGAGTTTTAAATTTGTCTTGTGCAGTAAGCGGTTGTCACAACGGCACTACTTTCCCAAATTTGAGCGAAGGCGGTGCATATGCCAATATTGTTGGTGTTACCGGCTCGTCGGGGCAAAACTTAATTGAACCGGGAGATGCAAATAATAGTTATCTGTACCTAAAAATTGTAGGCGCCTCGGGTATTTTCGGCGATCAAATGCCGAAAGGACAAGACCCTTTGCCCGGCGAAGTAATTGACTCGATTAAAATGTGGATTGATAACGGAGCTTTGAATAATTAATCACAAGGAGATGCAATGAAAAAGTTTCTATTGATATTAATTTTAGTATCAAGTATAATTTTTGCCGATGAATGGCAGGTTGAAAAAACAACTAAAAATTCCGTGCAGTTTATATCTTCAACTACTTTGCTCGATTTTGAAGGCAACACCACTAACATCGACGGTTATCTTTACTGGGAAGGCGAAAGTATGTTTGCGGATAAAAATGAACTTTATTTTGAAGTTGATTTAAATAGTGTAAAAACCGGGAACGCCAAGCGTGATAGGGATATGCGAGAAGAGGTTCTTGAGACTGATAAATTTCCTACAACTCACTTTAAAGGAACAATAATAAAGTTTGAAGAAAAGGAAGCTGGTATTTATTCTGTGATAACAAAGGGCTTGTTTTCTTTACACGGCAACAAAATGGAAATGGAAATTCCGGGCGACATAACAATTAAGGATGGCGCGATGAATATTCAAACACACTTTTCCGTTTTCTTAAATGAGTTTGATATTGAAGCACCAAGTCTGCTTGCATTTATTAAAGTTGCCGAAGAAATAAAACTTAATCTAAAGTTCTATTTAAAAAAAGCTGAATAAACTTATGATGAAAAATTTGAAACTTGTTATCCCAATTTTATTATTGTTCTCTTTTGAAATTTTAGCGCAGCCGAGATGGAAAAAAAGCGAGCCGACAGCTCAGGTTAAATTGCAATTATTCCATTCAACAGAAACGGCAAATTTTCCCACAACTGAAACTCTAGGCAAATTTGATTTAATGTATGAAATCTCCCATCGCTTTATTCCATCAATTAAAGATGGGTATGATGTTTATTTCGGCTTGGATGGGCCTGCAAGAATTAGAACTGCTATTGGCTTCGGTATTACTGAAGATCTTATGGTTACTCTAGGTAGAAGCAACGATATTGATAATTTGGACCTGCAATTCAAACAAAGACTGATTGAATTTCCGAATGATATTATTCCTAGTGTAATTGCAGTTAGAGCAGGCATTGCCTGGAACACCGAAGTACCAGATGGAATTGATAGAAAGCGAACCGACGGGGATAATTTTCAATATTATGCCCAGTTGATTTATAACGGGATGCTGTTTGATAAAAAATTAGGAATCGGAATTGTGCCATCTTACCTATACAACAGTTTTATATATGCCGTTGATAAACAATATACTTTTACCCTGGGAACATACGTGCAATATTATATTGATGCCATGTGGAGTTTTTGGGTTGAGTATAATCCCGTAATAGCCGGTTACCGTGGAGTGATTAGACTTGATGAAAGAGGAAAATCGCACAACAGTGTTGCAATTGGAATGGATATTGAAACCGGCGGACATATCTTTCATTTAATCTTAACAAATAATGCACGATTAAATCCATCGCAATATTTGGTGGGGGCAGATAGATCCGCCAATGATGATATGTGGAGATTAGGTTTTGGAATTAAGAGATATTTTTAATTTTCAACCGGAACTTCAGCTTCCAGAAACACAACAGTAAATGTAGTGCCTTCCCCCTTTTTACTGCGGCATATTATTTTTGCGTCATTTAATTCACAATATTTTTTTACCAGGGCTAATCCCAATCCATTACCTTCAAACTTGCGCGTGTACCCTGTTTCCTCTTGCGAAAAAGCTTGAAATAAATTTTTCTGGAACTCTTCGGAAATACCTACACCGGTATCGGTTACGTTAACAACAATAAAATCCTCGTTGTCTTTTTTCGTTTCAACAACTATCTCGCCTTCGTTTGTGTACTTAATTGCATTGTCGATTAGGTTTACGAACAGTTGTGTAATCGTATATTCATCGCCCTGTATGGTGCCGATATTTTCTTCAGGAATAAATTTGAGTTCAATGTTTTTTTGCTCGGCAGCACTACGGAACTCTCGTATTAGTTTGACTAAAATTTCGTTGAGGTCCAGCTTAGTAGGAAAAACTTCAAAGCTGTCCGTTTGAATTTGCGACATATTCAAAATTGAATCTATAGTTCTAATTAATCTTCTGCCGCCGCTTTCAATTATTGTAAATCCCTCTTTCAATTCATTATTAATTTTACCAACCATTTCATTTTTAAGCAGATTGGAAAAATTCAAAATAGAATTTACCGGCGTTCTGATTTCGTGAGACATCTGCGCTAAAAATTCTGACTTAAGTGCATCGGAGCGTTCAGCTTTTTCTTTGGCAATAAGTAATTCTCTTTCAGATTTCTCCAATTCCTTTTCATATTTTAGCCGGAATTTTATTCTCTCCTCCAGCTCTTTATTTTGCCTGGTAATAGTTGATATCCTTAATTTATATAAGCCGTAAATACTAAGCAGAAGTAATAATCCAACAATAATATAAAACCAAATTGATCTCCAAAACGGAGCTACAATTTCGAAGTGAACACTTGCCGGACTAAAATTCCAAATGTTGTTTTGATTTTTAGATATTACCTGGAATGTATATTTACCCGGCGATAAGCTGGAATATGAAACATGAGTATTTGAAGTTAAGGGCGACCACTCGGAGCCGGAAATTCTAAATCTATAAAGAACACTTTTGGGATTACTAAAATTTATTCCTGCATAATCAATTGATATTGAGTTGTTCTTATATGGAATCTGCTGGTAGGCATCGGGGTTTTCTTTTACTAAGTGTAATATACTTTTAAATTCAACTTTCGGCTGACTATCGATAACTTTAAATTCCTTTATCACCGTTAAGGGTTCAAGCCAATTGGGTGTAACCTTTCTGGGGTCAACTCTAACTATTCCTGCAATTGTGCCAAACCACAAATCGCCGTCAGTGCCTTTAACCACAGCGTTTTGAGTTGTTTCTAATCCCGGTGTTCCGTCATATCTATTATAACCTAATATGCTAACTTGTTTGTTTTCGTTATAAGAACTGAAATCAATTTTATTAAGACCTTTATTTGTACCAACCCACAAATTATTGAAGTTATCAAAAATCATCAGCAGAACCGAGTTGTCATTTAACCCTTTTGCACTATTCAGTGTATCTAAAACCGCCGTTTCATTTTCAGTATTAAAATCATGAATCAGCACACCGACTTCATAAGTTCCTATAAATAATTTTTTTTGCTTATAGAGCAAACTGATTATAGAGTAACGGTTCAATTTATTAAATCTGTTCGTATAGCTAAGTTTATTATCTTTTACCTCGCACAAACCCCTTTCGGTACCTATCCAGATTCTATTTTCATGATCTTGAGTAATGGAAAATATACTTTCAAACTCAAAGCCTGTTGTATTTTGAACTTGAGTAAACTTTCCGTTATCAAAATAAAAAACGCCGTGGTAGCCGGTTCCAAACCAAATGCGCCCTGTGTTATCTTCAAAAATAGAATAGACTCCGCCCGATTCAATAAATCCCTCCTCCTCATTAAATAGATCATACTTCCCATTTTCATATTTGACCACACCGCTGTCTATTCCAAACCATATTCTGTTCCTGCTGTCCTTTTTAATAGAGTAAACTGTATTACCATCAAAATATTCTGAGTTTATTTTTGAAAATGTACTATCCTCAAATTTTAAAACTCCTTTCGTATCAGTTCCTATCAATAACTCATTGCTGCTGTTAAACGTAAATGTCCACGGGCTTAAAATGCTGTCGTTAAATTTATCGTAAAGAATAAACTCTTTATTTTTTAATGAATAAATACCTGCATCTGTCGCAAACCATATTATCCCTTCTCTATCTTGAATAATACACCATGTTTTTAAGTCGGTAAACCCGTTACGGTTTGAATAATTAATAAAATTAGTACCGTCAAATTCATTTAATCCCTTTTCGGTTGAAATCCAAAAAGTACCGTTTGAGGTTTCGGATATCCAGAGAATTGAATTATCACTTAATCCGTCTTCGACTGTATAACGTACAAAACTGTTATTAATATATTTGAAAAGTCCCATGTTGGTTGCAATCCAATAGACTCCTTTTCTATCGCGCAGAATATGCCTGATTGAGTAAGTAGAATCAATAACATCGGTAAATTTACGCTCAACTTTTCCATTGATAATTTCGTAAAGACCGTTATACGTACCGATAAGGATATTGTTTATTGAATTAGCATAAATAGCCGGTACGTGATCGATATTTGCAGGCAGTTTAATTTCATAAAATCTATTTTGGGAAATCTCAAAAACGGATAGACCATTTGTTGTTCCAATCAAAAGGTTGTCCCCGTCAACAACTGTAAGGGAATAAATATCGTTGCTGAGCAAACCGTCTTCAACAAAATAATTAGTAAATTTATAACCGTTAAAACTGCTTAAACCCTTTTTCGTAGCCAGCCAAATAGTTCCGTTTTCATCTTCTGCTATGGAGTAAATTGAGTTATCAGCTAATCCGTTACTTGAGTTGTATGATTTGAAGTTTAAGCCGTCATAAACATTAAGTCCCCCGCCGAATGTACCAATATACAAATGCCCTGATGATGCCTGAAGCACATAAGATGATTGAGTAAGGCTTAAGCCGTCATCAACTTTATAATTTTTAAAATTATACTTTTGTGCAAATATTACATTGGCAAAAAGGGTAACGACAAATAATATATTATAAATTGGTTTGTGCATTAAATTTTTATTTTTTGAGGTAAAACAAAATAGCATTGCGGAAAATTTATTGAATTATATCCATCAAAACAAAGTTTATTTAATATTGCAAATACATATTAAACCCGATAATTTTTTAAGTACACTTTATAAATCAGTTTTATGTGTAATTAACCGAATATCATTTTTATAAGTCAGGTAATAATACATCCACTCAGTCATAACCTTGTATCGTTTTTTGAAATTAATCAGCAGTGCGATATGAACAAAACCCCAAACAAGCCAGGCGATAAAACCGGACAGCTTAAATTTTTTAATCTGCAATACAGCTTTTGCCCTGCCAATTGTAGCAAGATTTCCCTTATCAAAATACTCAAACTTTTCTCTATCAGATTTGGGTATTTGCCGGGCAATAATTTTTGCAGCGTACTTACCCTGCTGTTCGGCAACCGGTGCTACTCCGGGCAAAGGCTTTCCGTTTTCGCCGGTAAAATTAGCTGCATCGCCAATTACAAAAATATTCGGGTTGCCTGGAATGCTGCAATCGTTTTCGACCTTAACTCTTCCAGCTTTATCCTGTTCAACTTTTAAGTACTCCAATAATGGCGAGGCTTTGTTACCTGCAGCCCAAATAACATTGTTAGTTTTTATGAACTCATCTTCAAACTGAACGCCTTCTTTATTAATCTCTTTAACAAATTTGTCAACCATTACTGTAACGCCTAAATCTTCAAGTGCTTTTTTTGTGTACCCGTTAAGAGGCTGATCAAATGAAGTAAGCAGTCTATCCAGTCCTTCGGCTAAAATTATTTTAAAATTTTTAGGGTCAATTGACTTAAATTCCTTAAGCATATTTTTTTTTGCTAACTCTGCAATAGAGCCTGCCATTTCTACCCCCGTTGGTCCGCCGCCCACAACAACAAATGTTAAATGTTTTTTCTTTTCCTCTTCGTTGTCACATCTTTCAGCTCTTTCAAATGAGAGCAAAATGCGTTCGCGAATTTTTAGTGCATCTCCTATTGTTTTTAATCCCGGCGCGTACTTCTCCCAATCATCATTACCGAAGTATGAGTGTTTTGCACCCGCGGCAACAATTAAGTAATCGAAAATAAAAGTATCGCCATTTAGCATTTTTACATTTTTATTTTCTTTATCAATGTCTATTACCTCGCCCATAATAATTCTAATATTTTTCTGCTTGCGTAAAATTTCGCGCACCGGTGCAGCAATATCACCGGGAGATAAAGCGGCAGTTGCAACTTGATAAAGCAGCGGCTGAAATAAATGATGATTTGTTTTGTCGATAAGTAAAATTTCAACATCTGCATTTTTAAGAGACTTTGCCGCAGCAAGTCCGCCAAAGCCGGCACCGATTATTATTACTTTTGGCTTGTTCATATTTTCCTTATTTGATTAATACTTAAATTAGAAACTAATATGATTCCTTAAATGAATGAAGTATTAAAAATAAATTTAAGTTCCTCAACTTAAAGATTGAGAGAAATTATTAACATAAAATTAATACTTACATAATCAAATTTGAAAAACTAATTAATTTACTAACAGCAGGGGATCAGTTTAAACAAAAAAATCCGCACCCCTTAACGAGATGCGGATTCAGTTACATTAAATTGTTCGTTAGTTAACTTTAATATCAATTTCTTTCGGTTTAACTTCATCGGCTTTTGGAATTAAGATATTCAGCGAACCGTTCTTAAACTCAGCTTTAATCTGATCATCTTTTATCTTTTCCGGTAATCTGAAAGACCTGAAGTATTTTCCAAAGCTTCTTTCAACTCTGTGATATTTTGAATCTTTCTCTTCTTTTTCTTCCTTTCTTTCACCGCTTATCTGAAGTTCGCCGTTTGAGTAACTTATTTTTACATCTTTTTTATCTACACCCGGTAAATCGAGTTTTAGAGAATAAGAGTCGTTATTTTCAGCAATGTCGGTTAAGGGTGCCCAAACCGCGCTTTCATATTCTGCGTTATCGTCTTCTTTTCTAAAACCGAATCTGTTTTCGAAATTGTTGAACATTCTTTTGAATTCACGATCAACGTCCAACAATTCTCTTGCAGGGTTCCATCTAACTAATGCCATTTTACTTCTCCTTAAATTGTTAAACATCATTTAATTATGTACTATACACTATACAACTTAGATGCCAACTGGATATTTCACTGTAACTCTTTGTAATCAAACAACTTACGGGAAATCAAGTAAAAACTAAGGTCCATGACAATATTGCAGCGAATTTGCCACATATTGAGTATGACTGACAAATATTATTAGAAGCAGACAAATTTGGTTTTCTCGGAATGTTGAAACTTGGAGCGGGATAGAAGTAAAGAAGTTTAGGAGTGTAGAAGTTTAGGAGTGTAGTAGAGAGCATCAATCGATAATTGGATACTCGTTAATCGATAATCGAATAATCGTAAATCAGAACCATTTTAAATAGTAATTTGTTTTTTGAGACCCTTCCTTCCTGCAGACAGGAGTGAATTTTTGGGTTTATTTGTTATTTGGAATTTGTTTGTTATTTGGGATTTGAAAATTGCTTTTTGAGACTTGGATTCTAACTCCAGTTTTTCCCATTTGAATTTAATTAGATAATAAACTATTTTTATAGCGAGCTTAATTTTATGGTATTGGGTATGTGCTTAGGAGCGTCTCGATTGGATTTGCATTTTTAAGTTTCGTTTGATTGATATCTTGCAAAATGAAAATACTGCAGTTGTAATTTTTAAAACTATTTAATAACTATAAATTTTATAAGGAACTAGATATGAAAAAGGTAATAATTCTATTTTTATTAGTCGTCCTTATAATTGGTTGTGACAATAATGTCGAGCCAACACCGCCAAAGACTTCAGGCGAAATTACAATTAATTCTAAAGTTGTGAATTTCAAGACTAAGGGATTTTCTTTTTCACAAGGTGACCTGGTTGAATTTCCAAACTCACAAAATATTAACCCGGATCTATTTTTATTAGTCCAGACTACTGCCGAGAATGATATTGCCGGTGTATTCTTTTCGCCGCCAAATAATCAGCCAAGCTTCCGACTATTAGCTCAATTAAATGATGCTGATTCAGCGAATAATTATTTCTCCGAGTTATCAGAACTTCCGGATACCACTTATGATTTGCTCGCATTACCACTAAAGGAAAATCAAATTTGGGCTGTAAAAAACCAAGATAATAAATACGCAAAGTTATTAATTAAACATACAGAAGCATATATGGATAGTTCAATTCAAAATTCTCCAACCCCTTATGGCGAGGCAGCGTTTAAATGGAACTATCAACCAAATGGAACAAGGAGCTTTTAGCTATTTAGGAAACTCTATGTCTGGCTTTTCAGTTCGGGGCGTACTGATCAAAAGCGACGCTGTTAGGCTGTTGTATAAATCAACCAAAGATAGACTGATCTAAAAACATGAAAGATAATTCAATACTTCTCAGACCAGCAAGACCTGAGTACAAAGAGGGTTTAATCTTTGCCCGCTACGCAGATCAGGCGGCAGAAGGCTTTTTCCGATTTATGCTGGGCAAAAAATTTAAAACTATTATTGCAAACGCTTTTCTTGAGGAAAGACATGCGCTCTCTTTTGAGAATGTCATGTTTGCAGAGAAAGAGGAAAGAATTGTTGGCATGAGTTCAGCTTTCAGCGGCGTACAGCAAAGAGATTTTTCAGATGAGCCTTTGCGCCGCGCCGCAAAAAGAAGCGCTATTCGAATGAAACTAGTACGAACTATTTTTGCACCGATGTGGCGCATATTAGAATCGATTCCCGAGGAGGCTTTTTATATTCAGAGCATTGCCGTTGAGTCGGATCTTCGTGGATCAGGAATTGGCTCACTGCTCATGAACGATATTGAGAAACGTGCTGTTGATAGTGGTTCAGCGAGACTTAGCCTGGATGTTTCAGCAAAAAATGAAAGTGCAATTAAAATATATAAGCACCGTCAGATGCTGGAAATTTCCGCCTGGCCTAAGTCGCGCTTTTTACCAACTCTTTTTGTTCGCATGTCAAAAGATTTGTGAATCTCTTAATATCGCAGCCTAACTAGCGTCCAACCCGCCCTTTCTTTTGCTTTACAAGGTTGGCGGTTTTTTGTAAATTGCGTTTGCATTGTGAAGAGGCTTTAACAGGCAGTACCAAATAAATTATAACGTCATGTTTTTTTGATTGAACCCCGCTTACGCGCGGGCAGGTTTAAATAGTATCAAAAAGAAAGATAATATACCGATAAATTATAAATCGTCCTTAATCTGGAGAAAGAAATGAAAAAAAGATTATTAAGTTTTTTATTACTATTAATTATTTGCGCCTGTTCAAGTGGAGATAATACTCCGGTTGAAAGTAATGAAGATGTTAAAATTAATGTGTACAATGCAAACTATACTTTAGAAACGATTCACGGTTCATTTTTCGGCGAGCTAAACGATTACCATTACAGATCGTTTTCAATTCTAGTTAAATTAGATCAACCGGCATTCTATAAAAACATAAAAAAACTAATTATTTATGATGATGTTAACAAAATTGGCTGGGAGTTTTCAGACGAAGAATTACACAGCAAATATGCAGCCGATTTGGAAGGTTTTCATTTGGAACATTTGATAGTCTCCAGCTATAACACCGGAGAAGGAATATGTAAAATAACTTTGTATGATTATAAAAATGAAATAATTGATATATATGATTTTATTTTAAAAAACAACCACCCTCCTTATTCGAGATTTGAATATAACTGGTATGATACCGATAAACTTCTCATAGAAACTGATTTTTCACATTCATTCCCTGATACTATTAATGTGATCTATTTGAATGAAAACGAAATAGTTCAAAAGAGCACATATTTACCAATTACGAATACTATTATTGCAGACAGCTTGCCTAATAATTTCAATTCTTTCTTTCTTGAATGCAAATTTGAGAATGAACTATATAGAGGTATTTCTATTTCTCCACGAAAATTTATTGAAAATAGAGTTCCAATTAATGCGGTTTTTTTGCCGGAAGGAATATCGGTTGACAAATCAATTTTTTCTGCATCGCGAGATAGACTTATTTTATTGAGCAGCCAAAATTCAAAAGTTTATTTCTGGGATCATAATTCAAATACAATCACTTCAGAATTTCTTATCCAAAGCAGCCCAACAGCTTGCAAACAAAAGGACGGCAATTTATTTATTAGCACTGAGAATGGAAGTATCTACAAACTTGATGAAAATGATAATTTAACGTTTTTAAGTAAGTTGAGCGGCAAGATAACGGACTTTGTAATTGCTGAAGATTATTTAGTATCAAGCATTTCAAATAATGATTTTTGGGTATATAATCTAATTAGCGACACTGCTATGAAAGTGACAGGCTACTATTCAGGTGCAATGTATGGAATGGTTTACAACACTTCTCTAAAAGTAATTTATGCCTGTGATAGGTCAACACAATCAAATAATGAAATTTTTAGGATGAACTTTGATCCTGTTTCCGGGGAAATTAGTCAATTTAGAAGAAAATATTTTTCAAGTTCTAGTGGTGATGCCGGTTTTCCCTTAAGAATATTTCCAAGTCAAAACAAGCTGATTACCGGTTCCGGTTTGGTGCTTTCACTTTCTGATTCTTATTCAAACGATTTAACTTACATAACCAATACTTCAGAATATTTTACCGACATGTTGTTTTCTCCAACAGGCAAAATGGTAATAGTTTATTCAAATTATTCACCTTATTATCAAAGCAGTGCTAACACCGCTCAATTAAAAATTTTAAATCCAAATAATTTTGAGACAGAAAAAACTTACGATTTATTTGAAACACCAATTTCTATTTTTAGTGTAAATCAAGACTATTTGGTTTTGTCGAAGATATCTACAAGTGAACGTTATTTTTTACAGAAAATTAATAAACAAGAATTGGTAAAGGGTTCATTTGGTAAATTTATAAATAAGTATTATAAACCAAATTTTTAATGTTTGATAAACAATTTTAACAAATAATTTCAGTGTATAGTCCTGAAATAGGTTGACTGAAAAAGTCAATTAAAAACGGGACTATGCATACCTCTGGTTTTCACCACACTTATAAAACTCTGCTTAATTAAGTTTGCTTATTTACCACAGAACAAATATTTTCAATCCAGCACGTTTCCTTGTGTATAAAAAAATAATATTGAAGACCATGTATAAAGGGAGAAGTTTATGAAAAAGGTATATTCTATTACTAAGCCTATAAAAAAAATTATTGAGCGATTATATCTTGCTGCTGTAATCATAATGCTTCTATCATTGCCAAATTCTCTTTTCGCTCAATCGCAGCCAATTGGACCAGGCAATGGTAGTTATGAGAAAAACCAAATCATGGGTCAGTTTTTAGACTGGGATAGAAAAGCGACCCCAAAGTTAGTGCTTAGGGTTCATGGGGCAGGCAAACTTCAAACTTTCGCAGATATTTCCGCTACAGGTGAGTTTAAGATATCACTACCGGAAATTCCAGCTGATGGAAACTATGGTACGTTGAATTGCGGTGATCCAGCTAAAGGTTCCATTGTGCTCGTAACCGACT
The DNA here is from genome assembly GCA_013112585.1 of Ignavibacteriota bacterium. Taxonomy (GTDB): domain Bacteria; phylum Bacteroidota; class Ignavibacteria; order Ignavibacteriales; family Melioribacteraceae; genus IGN16. The sequence continues at coordinate 55,650 of JABFGH010000016.1, forward strand.
TTTCATTGCTTACGACTCTGCCGGGATTTTCTTCTCCGGGAAGATGGGACCGGGGGTTAAGTGTTATCGGTATGGCGATCTACTCTGATGAAACATTCAGCAAAAATATTGGTAAACCGGGCGGCAAACGAGCTCAGTGGCTATACAGCAATGCAGCCCGAACCGTTGAAGCCGGAGAATGTAATAATAGTAACAGCTTTCCGCTTGAGGTTGGCTGGAATGTATTTACTGTTATTAGCGGTCCCAGCGGCGGTCCTCACGCCTACAATCCCGGGCTCGATAACGACTTGGGGTGGTATTGGTATGCTTTTCCGGAAGATGCCGCACAAAATATCTCACCTAGCCGCAAGCAAAAAACTGACAATGATGATAATTCCAAAACACAGGTAAGCAAAAATTCTGAACTTCAGAAAAGTTGGCTATTGGGGGACTGGAACGGCGTTCAGCTTGACACCAAAATGCATTTACGGTTAAAAGATTCCGGCGAGGTGTGGTTAGAAAGCATTGAAGGTGGCAGCAAAAAAACAATTGAAGGTACTTGGTTATTAAAGGATGGAGAATTCGCCTTAGACATCAAAGAAGGAGGGCTGCGTTTTAATATAGAACAAACCTCTGAAACGAGTTTCCGGCTTTTCGGTAAGGCGGCTAGCAGCGATATTGTGTTTACGAGAAAAAAATAAGCGCTTTGTTATTTTACTCCGCTAAGATGCCTTTCTTTGAAAATAAAGTCTTCAGTCAGCTTGATGAGGACAGTACCGGCAGTTATCTTTCTGAAAAATGGAAGACTGTATAAATATTTATTGATAAATACACACAAGAATAACGGTGCTAAAACTTTAAATAACTCTGCAATGAATTTTAATGCATTGTTATTTGTTTGCTGAATGCAGGTAATTTTAAAGAGAAAAACTGTAATGATAATCTAATCTTGTCTTAAGTTCATCCGCTTATCAATCGGGCACAGATAAAGACAGTTGAAAATTGATAAAACTTATTTTATCTTAATAAGACAAAATCATGCTTTAGTAATTAGTTGAGAGGCATAAAGCAAGAAATTAAATTGGAAGTTGATTATGGCAAAAAGTATAGGGATAAACTAAAATGAAAAATTCTTTTTTACTCGCATGGATTGTTTTATTTTCAGTTGCAGCTTGCAGTGAAAGTTCAAATCCGGTTGAAAGTATAGACGAGGGCTCTTTAAGGATTTCCGGGAAAATAAGTAATTTTGATGGGCATTTTAATAAGGTTTATATCAGCCTTCCTCCCCTTTCCAGCACGCAATCATATTTTGAATCTGAGATCACGACTGACGGCTCATTTGATATTACCATAGCTCCGCCTGCTGACGAGCAATTAATCAAATATATTCCCCGCAGCAGGGTTTCAGTTATAAATAACGATACAACATTTTACATTGACAGCTTACGCATCGCAGATGAAGAGCTTAAATATCGTAAGTACGGTTTGTCTGCGCATAATCCTGGTAGTATTAACCATAGAATATCTTATTCACTGCCTTTAGTGTTGGGGGAAAGAAAAGATTCAATTGGTCTTCCAACGGTTGGCGATTATCTTATCACTTACCATTATTTTAATAGACAAACAAAAATTGAAGGCTTTCAAAAATGGAAAATTGTTACTTCAACTCGTACAGGTGAAACTGTAACTAATTTTAATATTAACACAAAAGTTGGTTGGAACCTGGTGATGACAAAATTTTTGAGTGATGAAAATGATAAATCCATTTATGAAGTTACTGATGTTGATGCAGAATCGGGCGAATGGATGATTGGTACTAACATGATTAGCGGAATTACACAGACATTGTAATTGGGAAGCATTAAAATTTGTTTGCTTCAATAAAAATTCTAAACTACATGAGATTTATAAAAAATTTGTTAACTATTACCAAAACGAAAATAAAAAAGAATTGACTTACCAGATTCAGAAACCGGAAAACAGAATATTGATCATTACTTCAGAATTAGAGCCGGGTGAAGATGGGTCTTACAAAAACATTACAACTGAATTGGATACATTAAAAGTAAGTTTTCATTAATTGAAGCAGGATGTTGACAAAGATAGGATTAAGATAGATGATTAAACGAGCAATTTATTCTCAAAGCTGTTAGTAATTATTTAAGTAAATAAAAAACATTTGGCTGCAAAATTGATTAAAGTCTTATCTTGCGTTTACAGTATAATAGTATGTTTGAGTACTGAGTAATTTTACGGTTAATATTTAATAAACCAATGAAACAAGAAGAAGTTATTGCCAAAAAATATCTTAAAGAATTACAGGTTGGTTCTGTGGAGTTCGAACCCGATGGGAATATACCACCAGATTTTAAGATTAATAATATTGGTATTGAAGTCAGAAGGCTTAATCAAAATTATACAAGTAATCATAAAACAGAAGGCATAGAACAAAAGCATAGCCAAATGCAAAAATTATTTGAACAGGTCTACGCTACTTTTGATAAACAATATTCTGGGCGTTCATTTTGGACTTCACTTAGGTTTTGCCGTCCGTTAGAAGACAAAAGGGTTATTCGAAGCTATGCAAAAAAATCACTACAGGAATTTATTGACAACCCTATTCCAACTCCAACAACGCTAGAGATTTGTAATAATGTAGAAATGTATTTGGTTGAAGCTGAAAATAAATTTGATAAAGTTTTTTTGACTGGAAGCATTCTTGATCATGATTATAACGGATTTGTTAATAATATTTATATAGAGAATATTAAATTATGTATCTCTGAAAAGAGTAAAAAAATTGAAAAATATAAGCAAAAGTATCAAGAGTGGTGGCTGGTTTTAGTTGATCATATAAAACTCCCAATTTCAGAATCAAATTTGAAGATATGGAAGCAATATTTAAGTAATACTGAGAAATTTTCAAAAATTTTGATTATTTCCGAAAAAGATGGTGAGTTAATTTTCTCTTTTCAAAACTATTTATAACAAGCTTTTTGCCAGACCCGTGGCCTTTTGGCATTGTTCAAGTCTTCGGGTTTCGATTAAAAGGTAAGCATCGCTTGTAAGTTTGTTCGATAAAATAAAATCATCAAAAATTCAAGTTAAGGTTTCAAAATGGAATTTCTTAAAGAGGTTGAGTTTTGGATTGTTCTTTTACTTACTGCAATCTTTTATATACTTTTTTTTGTTAGTGGATATATCAAAGCTTCTTGGAATATGACATTAAAAAAATATACTGGGTTTGGAATATTTGCTTACATGATATTCTTCTTTTATCAATTTGGTTGGGAAGCTGGAATATTTGTTTTAATATTTCTCCTTTTATGGGCTTTCCTTTCAAACCCGTTTATAAAATATATAGCAAGGAAATTGAATCCTGAAGCATACATAGCATTTAATATTATCAAAGGAATTCCCAAACAAAAGAATTCTTCTTCATTTGGGAGTAATTTAACTGAAGGTGTGGTTCGAGCAGAAAAAAATATTTTGGCAGTTAGGGATTTAGAAAAAGATGAAAAAATAATTAGCGTATTAAAAAAATATAATAAGCCTCCTTCATATATTGAAGAAATTTACCAAATTTTACTAGCTTGCGGCACCAATAATTATATTGCTCTTAAAATAGCAAGTAGTCCAAATCATTTAAATAATTATCTTGAGTTAATATCTAAAGGAACATCTGATTTTGATGCAGCCTTCAAAGTTGCTAAAGAAGTTTCATAAAAACCGTATAACCTCTTAAATCCTCCTTCCGCGGAGAGGTAAGTAAAAAGCCACATCGGGTTGTGAGTAAAAATATACTTAAAATTTTTAACTTGACTTACTTGTCTAGACGAACTAAATTTAGTCTAAAAAAGGTCTTGCCAATGAAATTAAGTGAATCAGTAAAATCAATAAGCTATCTTAAAGCCAATGCCGCTAATCTAATTGATGAAATTAATAAAAATCAAAAAACTTTTGTAATTACTCAAAATGGTGAGGCTAAAGTTGTTGTTCAGGACATTAAAGCTTTTGAAAAGATGCAAGAAACGATGGCGATGTTAAAGTTATTAGCTATGACAAATGTTCATAGCAAGGAGGCTGACGATATAAAATCTACTTTCAGCGCATTGAGAAAAGAATTAAAGTCCTTACACTAAAATGAAAAAGTATAAAGTTTTAATTGACCCTCAAGCGAAAAAAGATTTAAGAGAAATATTTATATATGCAGCGGCTAACGATAGTATTGCCTCAGCGGAAAAGCTTTTAGAGGCAATTGAAAAAACTTGTTTTAAATTGGAAAAATTCCCGGAAAGAGGTCACATTCCACAAGAGTTAAGGCAAACCGGAATAAAAAGATATTTGGAAATTCATTGTAAGCCTTACCGAATAATTTATGAAATTGAAAAAGATCAAATCTATATACACACTATACTTGATGGAAGAAGAAACATACAAGAAATATTATCTGAGAGATTATTAAGATAAACTAAATTGAAGCCATGAAAAAAAATGAAAAACCAATAATAGTTGAACAAACATTCAACGCAGCAGCAGAAGAAGTTTGGAAAGCCATAACGGATCTTGACTTGATGCGTCAATGGTATTTTGAAAACATTCCCGCATTTATTCCTGTAGTCGGATTCAAAACAGAGTTTAATGTAGTGAGTGATGGAAGAAACTTTTTACATAAGTGGAAGATCACTGAAGTTATTCCCGGTAAAGTAATTAAGTACAATTGGCGGTTTGAAGAATACCCGGGCGAAGGATTAGTTGAATTTAAAATTTCCGCTGAAAATAATAAAACAAAATTGCGGCTGACAAATTATGTTTTAGAAGACTTCCCGGACGACGTTCCCGAATTTACAAGAGAAAGCTGCCTTGGCGGCTGGAAGTATTTTATCAATGAAAGATTGAAAGATTTTTTAAACAAGGGTAAATAGCTCAATGCTGAAAGAATTATTAGAAAAAATACAAACACTCTCCCGAACTCAAACACCATTTGACGTTTCCCGTTTTAATGACCCGGTTGCGGAAAAGACTCTATGGACACCGGCAAAAGGAGGAGGAGCAAATTTTAAAACCCATAACCTTGTAAAGGTGGATTACAGCCGAATCGAGTTTCGCTCTTCAGTCGGGGCTAAGTTATTCTATCTTATTTTTCTGCTAGTTGGGCTTGGGGTAATGATTGGTGTTTCAGTCTCTAAAATTTCAGATGGAACTTTCGGGTTTAATTGGGAAACCTTTCTTATGCTGACATTCGGTTCTATATTTGCCGGGGTTGGCGGGGGATTGCTCTATTATGGATCCGCTCCGGTAGTATTTGATAAAAAGGCGGGGTACTTTTGGAAAGGCAGAAAATCACCGCGCGAGGTATTTAATAAAAGCTCCATTAAACATCTCGCAAAACTTGAGGATGTTCACGCCATTCAATTGATCTCGGAATTTGTATGGGGCAATAAAAGCTCCTACCACAGCTACGAAATAAATCTTGTTCTAAAAGATGCATCCCGCATAAATGTTATTGATCACGGAAATATAAAATCTATTAGGGAAAACGCTGAAACGCTTTCCGCATTTTTGGATAAACCGGTTTGGTATGCGGTGTAGTTTTATGAACCCAGCTGCGAAAGCTGAGTTCATAAACAGATCAATCAAAGAGGGTTTATTTGAGGAGTGTCATTTTTTTAGTTTGAGTAAAATTATTTCCGGTTAAACTGTAAATATATATTCCTGAGGTTAGGCTTGATGCATCAAAATAAAAATTATAATTTCCCGCTGAAACTTGATCATTCAAAAGTGTAGCAACTTCCTGCCCCAAAATATTATAAACTTTTAAAGTGTAATTGCCGCTTTCAGGTATGCTAACTAAAATCTGCGTAGTTGGATTAAACGGATTGGGAAAGTTTTGCTCCAAACTAAACTCACTTGGATCACCTATTTTAAGATCGCTGCGCTGAGCTCCGGCACCATGAACATCCTGCCAGTTTCCAATATAATCCATTGCTCTTCCGAAGCTTACATATGATGCAAAGCCGCCCGAAACTATTGACCATTTGGCATGTGTTGTTCCCGACCAATAGCTTGGGTAATCAGCTTCACCTGCTTCGTTTGTAATCTGAGTAGAATTAAAAAGCGGGTCGATAGCTGCTGAGTTTGTAGTCCCCGGAGAGCATGTATAATCAACAATGCTTTGAAGCTCTTTGACATTGGGCAATCGCCAATCCGAATATCCCGCGAAATCTAAATTTTCTGCAAAGCTAAGTGCATCTTCCCAATTCATGCCCGACTGGCTATCGTTCTGCATCCACATCAATCCGGTTGCGTTGTCGGAAATTGTTCCATCGCCGTTATTAGAAAAATTATTTATTCCGTATGTTGCGTTTCCACGAACGTAAAAAACAAAAAATGTTTTTTCACCCGGTCCGAAAGGCATTTGTAAGCCGTAACCTTTTATACGCCCGTCTGCAAAATTTACACCGAATAGTAGTTGTCCATCAACATACATTGATGAAGTTGCAAATTGAGCATCAATAATACGCTCGCCGGCATCTGTATCGCCATATGCAAAATCAAAGTAATCTGTATTTATGAAAGGGACCAAACCTTCAGTTGCGGTACCTTCGTATCCGCTTGGATCGATACCGCTGAAAATAATAAGTGAATACAATTCTTTAATAGTTGGCAAGCGCCAATCGTCGTGCCCGGCAAGGTTAAAAGCGGCGGCACCTGCAACAGCTTCACTAAATGTCATTTGATCTCTCCAGTTTAAAATTACAATTACATTATTTTCTTATTCTATTCTGATTCGGCTGTTTGTTCTGACTCTTGCTGTATTTTTCAAATTTAAATTTCTGTTCTTCATTTAGTTTATTTCTAACATTCTTTTCAAATTCATTTTTTAGTTTATCCATTTGTTCCCTGCTCGGTCTTTGACCATTAGTTAAACTTTTAACATCAGCAAAATGATCAATATATAATGCAAGGATTTCTATCTTTTGAACATCACTTAGTGATAATTCATTTGAAAGGTCATCAACCATTTTATTAATTTGTGTTTCGTTAGGTATTGGGGGCGGACCTTGTCTTTGTTGAGCTGCAATGTTACTGGTTAGAAAAAGCATCGCTGTGATTAATAAAACTATACTTAGGCTGATTCTTTTTATTGTGTTTATTTTATTTCTCCGTTTTTAATTATTTACGTTTTCTAATATTTAAGACGATAGATTTGCAAATAACTTGCGGTGATGTTTCAGATTTTTTTTAGTTCAGCAAGTGCGGAGAATTTCAGGCGTGTGACGATGAGGAAACATTATAATAGCCGGGTCGCCCGGCTTTTTGTTTTTTCAACTTAGCAGAAGTAATGGTAATCTTAAAATTTGCTGCTGAATTTATTTGAAGTACATATTGTGTCAGTAGTAATAAAAATACAAAACACTATGCGCGTAATATTCTTGTTGAATTATTCATGTCTTAAAGCTTCGATAGGGTCTAACGCTGAAGCCTTTCTAGCCGGGTACCAGCCAAAAAACACACCGATAAATGAACAGAACAAAAATGAAATAAGTATTGCATCGGAAGTAATTAATACGGGCCATCCCATAATATTTTCAACTGTATTCGAAGTTATTATTCCCAAAACAACCCCAACAATTCCACCAATAACACTTAGTAAAACGGCTTCAAGAAGAAACTGCAGCAAAATATCTTTTCCTTTTCCGCCAATGGCTAAACGAAGACCAATCTCTCTAGTCCTTTCCGTAACGGATACATACATTATATTCATAATCCCTATGCCCCCAACAATTAATGAAATTGCTGCGATGGACCCCAGCAGCACAAGCATCATTTCAGAGATTGATCCAAATGTACTAATTAATTCATCTTGTGTTCTAATTTCAAAATCATTCTCCTCAGTATCTTTTAATTTATGCGCAAGTCTCATTCCTGCTTCAATTTGAGTGCTGGTTTGACTTATTTGATCTTCTGAATAAGCAGAGATAACAATGGAGCGAAGATAAATTTGTCGCGTAATTCTTTTCATAACGGTGGTGTAGGGTGCTAAGATTATATCATCCTGATCCTGCCCAAATGTATTATCGCCTTTCTCTTCAAGAATACCGATTACCTTAAACGGAATTTTATCGAATCGGATACTTTGCCCAATTGGATCAACATCATCTCCAAATAAATTATCTACAACAGTTTGGCCAAGCAGGCAAACTTTTGCAGAACTCTTAATTTCTTGTGAATTAAAAATTCTACCGCTAGCAACTTCATATTTTTTAATGTAAGTGTATTCTTCATTGCCGCCATACATTTGTGTCGGCCAATTGCTTGAACCGAAGATAACCTGACCTGAACTTTGAACCTCTGGAGATATTGCTTTAACTAAATCACTATTATTTCGTAAGTATTCTATATCAGAGACTACTAATGTCTGAGACATTGATCTTCCTTGTTGAACACCACCTCTATTTCTACTTGCCGGCATAACATTAATTAGATTTGTTCCCATGGAAGATATTTGTTCTTGAATACTTGCATTTGATCCTTCGCCAATCGCCAGCATGGCAATAACTGAGGCAACGCCAATAATTATTCCCAGCATGGTTAAAAAAGAGCGGGTCTTGTTTCTTCTAATTGCTGCAATTGCGACTTTTATTAAATTTTGTATTTTCATTTTATTATCACTTTGTATTAAATATAGGCTAAATTCAAATTTTCCTGTTCTTCTAGAAACGCCTCTTCGTCTTTTAATTCTTTAAGAGCAATTTGAGCGCTTAAACGATTCTCAACAGTAAAATCTTTAATTAATCTTCCATCACGAAAAACAATATTTCTTTTTGTAAATGTTGCTATATCCGGTTCATGAGTTACAAATCCGATAGTTATTCCCTTTTCATTCAACTCTTGAAATAAACTCATGATCTCGTAAGAAGTTTTGGTATCAAGATTCCCTGTTGCCTCGTCAGCTAAAATTATAACCGGGTCATTTACTAATGAGCGGGCTATTGCTACGCGCTGCTGTTGCCCACCAGACATTTGATTTGATAAGTGTTTCATCCTGTCAACTAAACCGACTGCCTCTAACGCATGTTCAGCTTTTTCTCTACGTAGTCTGTTGCTAATACTAGAATTATAAAGCAAAGGTAATTCTACATTTTCAAGTGCTGTTGTTCGTGGTAATAGATTATAGGACTGAAAAACAAAACCAATTTTTGTGTTACGAATACTGGCAAGTTGATTTTTTGTCATAGCATTAACATTCTTTCCATCAAGCCAATAGTCACCACTGGTTGGTTTATCTAAACAACCCAGAATGTTTAGCAATGTTGATTTACCGGAACCGCTTGCACCCATAATTGCAATAAATTCTCCAGCTTCAACCGAAAGGTTAAGTTCACGCAAAGCTTTTACTATTTCAGCACCAACAAAATAATTTTTATTAAGATTATTTAGATCAATAATTTTCTTTAATTTCATTTTATCTTCCCCTACCGCCACCCGGTCTTTCTTGAACAAATGGACTTTTTTGAGTTTCTTCACTTTCTTCGTTTTTAGCTAATGAGCTATTGCCTATTTCCATTGAAGTAACAATTTCATCACCCGCCTCAAGTCCGGAAAGAATTTCTAAATTTATTCCATCTGACATTCCGGTTTCAACCATTACCGGTTTAATGATGTCACCATTTTTAATCCATACCCTTTTAATATTTTCAGATAATTCTTTTCTATTACTTTCACCAGATACATCTTCTTTATTTTCAGGTCTCTGTCCCGCTCTCGGTTGCGGTCTTTCGTTCTCAGGAAGTGAACTGAAATAATCCATCATTGTTTCTCGGGCGGGCGAAAAACGTATTGCTTTTCCTGCTAACACAAGAACATCATTTACTTCTTGAACATAATCGGTTATGCTTGCTGTCATACCCGGTTTAAGTTTTAAATCGGGATTAGCAACAGTGACGATTACAGTGTAGGTTATAACATTAGATGCCTCTTTTGGCTGCAATCTAACCTGAGTGATCTTGCCGGAAAATGTTTCATCAGGAAATGCATCAACTGAAAACTCTACTCTTTGTCCTTCTGTTACCATTCCAATATCTGCTTCATCAACATCAGCTTCAACTTGCATTTCGGTAAGATCATTAGCAATTGTAAATAGCTCCGGTGTGCTCATGCTCGCTGTAACCGTTTGTCCTTCCTCTACGGCTCTATTCATAACAATGCCGTCAATCGGAGCATATATATTTGTGTATCCCAAGTTTTGCTTAGCTCTGTTTAAATTTGCTTTTGCTGATTTAAGTGTTGCTTCACTTCTTTTGTAATTATATTTACTTAAATCAAAGTCACTTTCGGAGATCATTTGTTTTTCGAAGAGCTTTTTGTTTCTTTCAAAGTTTGATTTTTGATATTCCAGTTCGGCTTCTGCATTTGATAAATCGGCTTCGGCATTTTCTAAATTTGATTGTAAGGTTGATTTATCAAGCTCTGCAATTAACTGACCTTTCTTAACCTTCGAGTTAAAGTCAACATATAGTTTTTCAATAACTCCCGAAACTTGAGTTCCGACGACTACCGTGTTGGTTGCTTCCAACGTACCAGTTGCTGTAACAACATTGCTGATTGAACCTTTTTCAATAGTCACTGTTTCAAAAATATATTCTGTTTTGCTATTTGCATTAAGTACAAAAACTGCACTTGTAATAATTAAAATTGTTACTGCAACAATTATTATTGTTTTTCGATTTTTCATTTTACTTATGATCCATAATTGTTTCTAAACATTTTATTTGACAAAATTTATATTCATATGGTTTAAAATTTCTTGTTTTCTAAGCCGTATTGATCTAATTGAACCCATGGAACAATAAATTGAATCTCGGAATAATAATTTTTATTAAAAGTTGAAATTCTACTTTTGGAGTATTTCTCATCTTGACTCTTTTTCGCCTTGTCATTTCTTTCTATGTTTTTCATGTCAGTGCTCCAAAAAATTAATTATACATGTAGAACTTTTGCTCTTTGGTTATTTAGACGTTAAAATTGAAATTATCTTGTGCGGTATAAAAAAATATATTTTAAAAAGAAAAAGCCCCTCGTCAATTATGATAAAGGGCTTAATAAAAAATAAAATTTTTACTTTGGTATGATCATTCACCTTTTGAAGGATGCTCACCAGGCGGAGGCGGCATGGTATCATCGAACTCTCTCCGTGGGCCATCAGGCGGTGGACCCCCTTTATGCTTCGGACCTAATAATCGATGCATCAGTTTAAATAGTTTTTCCTGCTGTTCTGGCGTACATATTTGTTTTACCTTTTGAAAATGTTGAAATGTAATTATCTCAAGCTGCTTTTGTTTTTCGAGTGTTAGGCTAAGTAATGAGTCGGAGATATTCATATTATTATTATACATGGCTTCATTGAACATTTCTTTCTTTAGTTGTACTAATTCATCTTCCAGCGAAATTGTTTTTTCCCGATGATTTTTTCTTAACTCTAAAAACTGCTCGGCTTGTTCATCAGAAAAATCCAACTCTTTCTTCAACATTTGCTTAATTCTAACTTCTTGATTTCCCTTCTTTGAGGATTCACGTAAATCTTCATGCTTCGGTTTACCCAACCAGAGCAAGGTTATTGTTGCTAAATTGAGAATAACTAAAATTACAATTGTTATTTTCAAATTTTTATTTCGTTTGAAAATGTCCATTTTATTACCTATTCAAATATTAAATTTTCTGTTTGTTCACTTTCTAAATTAAAATCACTCTTCAATATATCAACCAATTCTTGATCTGTATCTGTGCTAACAATTGAACTGTCAGAACTTGTGTACCAAATAGCAGTTGTTAAATTAATTGCTATTAAGGCAGTAAAGAAAGCCGGTTTTAATACACTAAAAATTGAAAATTCCTTTTTAGTTTTTTCATTCAGTCTTTGCTGAATGCGGGTATAAATATAAGGATTGGGCGGTAATGACTCCTTCTTGTCAAACATACCCAAGGTCTTTTCAATTTCGTTCTGTATTTTTTCTTGATCGTTCATATTAACTCCCAATAATTGAGACGTTCTTTTATTAAAAAACTTGTGCTTTTATAAATGTTTTTCAAAATAATCTTTTAATTGTTTTTGTAAATTCTTCTTAGCTCTAAACATTAATGCTTCAACTGCAGAAAGGGACATATTCATAATTTCTGTTATTTCCTTGTTACTAAACCCCTCATATCTGCTTAAAATTATTGCAGTTTTCTGATTTTCCGGTAATTTTGCTATTGCCCAATCTAAAATCTCCTTTCTTTCTTTATCTTCTAATTCTTGTTCCGGCGTTCCATAACTTGGAATTTCAATAATTTCTTCACCTTCTTCTGTGGAACGGAACAAACTTGTTAATTGACCAAAACGTTTTTTCCTTTTCTTGCTTCTTAAAAAGTCTAACGATTTATTAACAGCAATTCTATAAACCCAAGTAGAAATTTGAGATTCCTCACGAAAATGGGACATGGATTCATACACTTGGATGAAAACCTCCTGGGCAATATCATCGGCATCTTCAACATTATTAACATATCGAAAACAGGTGTTTCTTACCTTTTCCTGAAGGTTTTCTACTATGCTTTTAAAATCTGTGGTATTATAAGTTTGCTCGGCCAAAAACATTTTTTCCAACTATTCAATTGCAATTTACTATTATGACGATACAATTGGAAAAAACTTGTGCTTATAAATAAATTCTTTTTCCTAAAAGATAACTGAATCCTTTTGGTCCCTTATGCTTCTTATTTTAAACTAATATTTTTAATAATGTAAATCGAACAAAAATGAACAAATCTTTAATTATTACAATCTTCTTAGTAATACTGGTTTTGGTAATGATCAATGTTTTTCATACGGGCGAACCTGAAAATCTAAACCTTCTTAAACTCAAACAAGAATACGTTCAACCGGATGTGGTATCCGTTGACCACAGTACATTTCCCGAATTGCAAAAAACATTTAACTCCCCACAAGATGTAACCGAAACTTGCATTTCGTGCCATACGGAAAGGCATACCGAAATAATGGAATCTGCACATTGGAATTGGGAGCGTGTTGCTTATGTAGAAGGACGCGGAATAACTAAGCTGGGTAAAAAAAATGTGCTGAATAATTTTTGTATCGGTGCCTCCGGTAATGAACAGTCATGCGCTAAATGCCATATTGGTTTTGGAATGAATAACGATCAGTTCGATTTTGAAAATGCTCGAAATGTTGATTGCATGGTTTGTCATGATAACAGTGAAGAATATATGAAAGGCTCTGCCACAGCAGGCTACCCTGATAGAAATGTTAATCTTACAAAAGTTGCTCAGAGTGTCGGCTCGCCCCAAAAAGAGAACTGCGGCTTCTGCCATTTTAACAGCGGCGGCGGCAACAATGTTAAGCATGGCGATCTTGAGCAGGCTTTGCTTGCCGCGGATAGAGAAGTTGATATTCACATGGGCGCAAACGGAATGGATATGTCATGCGTTGATTGCCACACGGCAGAAAACCACCAAATTAAAGGAAGACTTTATTCTGTTTCATCTGAAAACACAAACAGAGCTTTTTGCGAAGACTGCCACGGAAACCTTCCCCACTTTGATAATATTTTAAATAGACATACAAGCAAAGTTGCCTGCCAAACATGTCACATTCCTGAATACGCAAAAGTTAACGCAACTAAAATGGCTTGGTACTGGTCGGAAGCCGGAAACCTGAAAGACGGCGAACCTTACAGCATTGATAATGAAGACGGCAATCATGAATATCTATCAACAAAAGGAAGGTTTGTCTGGGAGAAAAATGTTAAGCCCGATTATGTATGGTTCAACGGTAAAGCCGATCATTATGTTCTCGGCGATTCTATAAAATCAATACCCGTTGAAATGAATACCCTTTACGGTTCTCATGATGATCCCGATTCGAAAATTGTTCCGGTAAAAATACATGTCGGCGATCAAATTTATGATAAGAAAAACAACATACTTATCCAGCCGAAGTTATTTGCCGAGGAAGCCGGCGACAGCGCATACTGGAAAGATTTTGATTGGGGATTAGCTGCAGAAGCCGGAATGGAAAGAGTAGGACTGCCTTACAGCGGCGAGTATGGCTTTGTTAAAACAAAAATGTATTGGCCCGTTAACCACATGGTTGCCACTAAAGAAAATTCCGTTCAATGTGCCGAGTGCCATACGCAAAGCGAAGATGGAAGACTTGCATCGCTCGAAGGTTTCTATCTGCCCGGCAGAGATCACAGCAGCGTGCTTGATTTTATCGGCAGGCTTGATGTTCTGCTCGCTCTACTAGGCGTGTTTATTCATGGTTCAATTAGAGTCTTTTTAGTTTTACGTAAAAGAAAATATTCCGTTCAAACAATAAATGAAAAAGTTTAACAAATGAAAAAAGTATTTATCTATCCAAAGTTTGAAAGATTTTGGCATTGGACACAAGCCACATTAATTATGTTTTTAGCATTAACCGGCTTTGAAGTGCACGGAAGCATTAGTGTATTTGGTTTTGAGCAGGCTGTCCGCTTTCACAGAATAAGCTCGTATGCATTATTACTATTAATTGCATTTGCAATTTTTTGGCATATTACTACCGGTGAGTGGCGCAACTATATTCCTACTACCAAAAAAATAAAAGACCAAATTAAATACTACACCACCGGAATATTTAAAGGCGAAAAACACCCTACGGATAAAAATGAATTAAGTAAATTAAACCCGCTTCAAAAAATTGTGTACTTCGGGTTTAAGGTTGTTTTGATTCCGCTTGTTGTTGTAACCGGAATTTTATACATGAACTACAAATCAATTGATGAAAATAATATAATAGTGATAAGCGAAATTCCTTTGGATATTTTAGCAATCCTCCATACATTCGGTGCATTTTTGCTGATCAGCTTTCTGATCGTACACGTTTATATGACAACCACCGGTGAAACACCAACCTCAAACATCAAGGCAATGATTACCGGCTATGAAGAAATTGAAGAAGAAATAGACAAACAAAATAAAAGTGAAAATGAAAAGTAAACCTTACATGAATCCATACGCAGCCGGTTTTTTATTGGGACTCGTGCTGCTGGCAACAATTTATATTACAGGGCGCGGACTTGGTGCAAGCGGTGCATTTAAAAGTGTTACTGTTGAAACCGTTAAAACCGTCGCGCCAAATCATCATGCTTCATCAGAGTTTTATTCAAGCTATGAAGAATCAAATCCGGGCGGTCCGTTAAAGTCGTGGCTGTTTTGGGAAGTGCTCGGCGTGTTTGTAGGCGCTTTTATCTCTGCCCTTCTTTCAAACAGAATTAATTTACGAATGGAACGCGGACCAAATGTTACACACCGTGTAAGAGTTGCAGCAGCTGTACTCGGCGGAGCACTATTCGGCTTCGGTTCTCAGTTCGGCAGGGGCTGTACAAGCGGTTCGGCTTTAAGCGGAATGGCGGTAATGTCATTCGGCGGTATAATTACAATGTTGGCTATTTTCGGTTCTGCTTATATGCTTGCATACTTTTTTAGAAACTTATGGATAAACAGAGGTTAGTATGGGACCATTAGTACCTGAAGTTATAAGCAATGAATTTAACCTTATGATCGCTTTCATAATCGGAATTGGATTCGGTTACGTTTTAGAGCAGGGCGGATTTTCATCTACAAGAAAATTAGCCGGGCTGTTTTACGGTTATGACTTTACCGTACTTAGAGTATTTTTTACCGCAGGCGTAACTGCTATGGTTGGTGTGCTTCTGCTTAGTCATTTTAATTTACTTAACATAGAATTGATTTATGTTAATCCAACGTTTTTATGGTCGGCATTAATTGGCGGCGGAATAATGGGTGCGGGATTTATTATAGGCGGCTTCTGTCCTGGAACCAGTGTTTGCGCAGCGGCTGCAGGCAGACTTGATGCAATGTTTTTTCTCGGCGGATCCTTTTTAGGAATTTTTGCTTTTACAGAATTGTACCCATACTTAAAAGATATTTACTTCGCCGAAAGCTGGGGCGCTGTTAAAATAAATGTATTCCTTGGATTGTCCAAAGAAGTGTTTGCCGTAATTTTAACTCTTGTTGCAATTGGTGCGTTTGTTGGTGTTAGATTTATTGAGGACCGAGTAAACGGAAAAGAAACAAAGTTTGATTCGGAAAAATTCAAATCACGTTTTGCAATGGCAGCCGTACCGGTTATTGTAATTTTATTTACATCAATTGCACCAAGCGCTGATGAAATTATTGGAAATCAAGTAAACGCTAAACTCTCGAACAATAATTATAATTACAACAAAATTACTGTCGATAATTTAATTTCGGAACTGCTGAATAAAAATAATCAATACAACCTAATTGACTTACGAAGCAAAGAGGAATACAAAAAATCACATATTCCGCTGGCAATTAATATTCCGTTCGATCAAATAAAAAATTACGAGTGGGAAAATTATTTTACACAAAAATTTAAAACAAATATTTTTTATTCAGATAACGTTGAAGAAGCAAAAAGGGCTTACTTGTTTGCTGAATATCTCGGCGATGCAAAAAGGGCTCTGCTAACGGAACCGATATCAACTTATTTTGCTGAGGTTAATCCGCAAAAAAGCAATGCCGCATTGAATAATGACGCAGTCATTAATTGGCGGGTTGAGTCTCATCAAGAGTTAATTGAAAAAGAGAAATTCCTTAGTAAGTTTTCGGCACCTGTTAAAAAGAAAGTTTTAAAAATAAAAGGCGGGTGTAGTTAATCATTATTTGTAAAGGGCTTTGAACCCTTCCTCATTTTAAAATGAAGTAATTTTAATTTCATTGTTAATATTCAAACGTTTAAAATCTTTAGCATTCAACGTTACAATCTCTTTTGCTTTAGCTTTTCTTGCACACTCATATATCAAAGCGTCATAAACAATTCCACCCTTCAAATTTAAATTAGAAACCTTATCGATTAGTCTGAAATACTCATTTCCGTTTATTGAATGTACACTAGCAATTTTTTTAATATTTGCATCAACTAATTTTCGTGCAGTCGAAGGTGAAATTTTGGGCTTAAATGGGGCTGCGGTTAAAACACTGTAAACTTCTAAAAGTGAATGAGAGGATATAACAAGTTTAAATTTTTTCGTTTTGGCTTTTAACAACCACTCTATCGCCATCTCGTGTTTGGGGTGTGCTTCAATAATGGCTGCAATTATTACTGAGCCATCAAACAATACTCTCAAAGTTCATTCTCTCGATTAAGCAAACTTTTTGCTCGCCGCAATCTATCCGCCTGAAGTTCTGTTTCTAAATTGCCCTGTAGTTTGCCTGTAAATATCAATAAACCATTTTTGTTTATAATTGGGTCTTCATCTTCAATTGCTTCAATAATAATGCGCTTGCCATCTTTAACTATATTGATTGAAGTATCAGGTTTGATTCCCAAATGATCACGTAGTTTTTTAGGAATTAATACTCTTCCGAATTTGTCTAACGTTGCAAGCATAATATTCTCTTTTTTGGCAATATATTTTTTTTTTTGGCAAAAGCAAATTCTTTAAAAACATGGTTTTAAAAGATAAAAGATTATGGGGTTATGACATAGGTTGATTTTTATTTTATAGTACGTTCAATCTTTCATAAATTTAATACGACTTAACTTCCATACCCCAAGTTACCCCACAATACGGACAAGTATCTCCTGCCTTTGATGAATTTGGGACACCATTGCTGCAAGAGCCGCATGATTTTTGTACAAGATTATTTGCTTCAGGTGAGTATGTAAACTTTTCCCCTTTGTGATTAATTATATCCTCAGCATTTAAGTATCCCTCTTTAACAACTTGATCTAACGATTTTGGCGTTTTGCCTTTTTCTAATTCATAAATCTGCACCGCTGAATTTATCATTCTAAGTTTAACTTTATCCCCGGCTTCCGCCGCTTCTTTTTGAATACTG
The DNA here is from genome assembly GCA_013112585.1 of Ignavibacteriota bacterium. Classification (GTDB taxonomy): domain Bacteria; phylum Bacteroidota; class Ignavibacteria; order Ignavibacteriales; family Melioribacteraceae; genus IGN16. The sequence goes on from JABFGH010000016.1 coordinate 73,560, forward strand.
CTAATAAGCGAGGGCTTGCTTTTTTCCGTACATGATAAAACAACAAAAGAAATAAAAAGTATGGTTATTAAACTTTTTAAGAAGTATCCAATTTCTGTTTTCATGTGTTAACCTAAATTATCTGATAGTAGAGACGTTCGGCAGAACGTCTCTACGCTGGAGATTATTTCAAAAGCATCATCTTGCGGGTTTGTGAATAACTGCCTGCTTCAATTTTATAAAAATACATTCCGCTGCTTAGTCCGGCGCCATTAAAATTATAATCATAAGTGCCTGGCTGCATCTCTGTGTCAATTAATTCGGCGACTTCTCTTCCAAGCAAATCATATATCTTTAAGCTAACCAATCCGCTTTCGGGAATTGAAAAATTTATTTTCGTTGATGGGTTAAACGGGTTTGGATAATTCTGAGCCAGGTTAAATTCAATCGGCAAAGTTGTTTCGCTTTCCACATCTGTAAGTGTATTGTACTTTGCACGACCTGCTTGTATAGCTGTTCTTAAATCTTCTAAATTATTTCCGGCAGCTATAGCAAACGCGGCAACGGCACTGCCTCCGGCATCAATATCTAAGGGTGCCGCAGATACAACATAAGAAATATCCCCGGCAGGCAAACTTGTATTCTGTATTCCGCTGGAAAGAGCTGTCCACTTTTCAGCATCGGAAAAATTATCATAAATATTTATTCCGCCTGAAGATCCGTCATTTCTTATTCCTCTAAAGCCGCCGCCTGATGAAGATAGAACTGCCGCCCCAACATAGGTGTCTGGGTTTCCGCCTTGATGATATGCATAACCGAATTCATCTGAGACATCATAGCCGACAAGATCATTATCCCCAGTGCTTTCTAAAAGGTCCCAATCAAAAAATAACCCTGCTCTTACGCCATTAATTGCCGATGTTGTTTTGTTTGTTAATTTGTATTTAAGAATAATATAGTTTTCATCTGCGGTTGCGGCATAGGAATAAGAAATTAATTCGGTTTCTATTCCAAGCTTTCCGCCGCCCGCGCCGTCATCATTAAATATTGTCAACCCCTGCTGATCGGCAACATCGCCGGGAACACTAATTACAAGAGGCTGAACGGTTGAAAAATCTGTGCTTTGCGTACTTGAAATTCTTGCTGCATCCATCACACTTGCAGGTGAAGTTCCATACAAAAACGCTCCTTCAAACATTAAATTTGGACCATCAATAAACTTAAATCCTTCTCCTCTTGTGTTTGATGAGTAATCATCAAAACCCAAAGCCCCTTTGCTTGTAAGAGTAAGTGTAATATTATTACCCGATTGCGTGCTGTATGTTGGGTTTGCTCTAATCGAAATCCATTGAAAATCTTCATAAGCGCCATCGGTATAGTTTATTTTAAAATTTATATCCGTGTTAAACGGTACAGAAGGAGAAAGTGTAAAAGAAAATTTATTTGAACTGTTATTAAACTCTTCAAGCATAGCAACGGCACCAGCCGAAAAGGATGAATTGTTAATTGTCACATTTCCATTTGTTGTTTCTATTGAGATTGTTAATCCTGAAGTTGCATTTAGGTAATTAACAAAATCCATTTCGATAGAAACATTTTCTCCCGGTTCAAAAATTCCGTCACCATCTCCTTCATCAATAAAAATATGATTGACCATACGGACAGATTTTGAATTTGCGTTTGATAAGGCTTTGAAAGCATTTATTCTTCCGCTGCCCAGCAGCCCGCTAAAACCGGAGTTTTGAGCATCAATATTATCGGCATTAACTCTTATTTGTTCTGCAACTTGAAGCGGTGTGTATGATGGAAACTGACTAAAAACCAGCCCGGCTAAACCCGCTGCCAACGGTGATGCCATTGATGTTCCCGACAGTGTAGCATAAGTATCATTCTGCCACGTGTTATAAATTGAAGAACCCGGAGCTAAAACATCAAGGAACATTCCATAATTTGAAAATGATGATCGAGTATCGGAAGAGGTTGTTGAGCCTACTGAAAGCACACCCGGATAGGCAGCTGGATAAATAACTGTTGAAATACCGTTATTACCCGCAGCACCAACAACCAATGTACCTTGTGATATTGCATAATCAATTGCAGCTTTTGCGGCAATGGAATAATTGAACCCGCCCCAACTGCAATTTATAACATGCGCTCCGTTATCAGCGGCATAAACTATTCCTTCATAACCATAAGCAATTAAAGCCTGCCCGAAATCATTTCTTATATTATCCTGCGATGTCTTAACAGGCATTATCGTACAGTTGAAACCGATTGAAGAAACCCCAACACCATTATCAGTTACCGCACTTGATATTCCGGCAACATGGGTTCCATGATCAGGTCTATCTTCTTTCGGATCGTTGTCCGGGGTTCCGGTTAATCCGCCAAAATCCCATCCGTTAATATCATCAATGTATCCGTTGCCGTCACTGTCGATTCCATTAACGGGGTCATCATTTACCCAAATGTTCGCTGCTAAATCAGGGTGGTCCCAGTCAACGCCGGTGTCATCAATTGCAATAATAATTGAGGAATCGCCTTTGTTAATATCCCAAGCGGCTTCCGACTGAATTTTAGAAATGGCATACTGCGAAGCATGGTTGGGATCGTTTGGAGTATAAGCAAGCTGATATAAATAATGGGGTTCAGCCCATTCAACTAAATCACTTTTAGAAAGCTTGGCTGAAATTAATTCCGGATCGATTGATGCGCTGATAAACATTGTAACAATTTTGTTAAGCTCCGCCGCTTCTTTGTTTTCAGCCTTCTTGATTTTATATTTTTGCTCAACCCTTGTAACACCAAATTTTTCTACTATACTTTTAACGCTTTCCGTTAATTCCACTTTGCCTTCAAGGGAAATAAACCCTGTTTGTTTAAGTTTTACAACCACTCTATCTGCAAAATAATAAGTGTCATCTTTTTTAATTACGTTACTTTGCGCAATTAAACTAATGCTTAAAATTGTTAAGAGTAAAAAGGTTAATACTGTTTTTGTTAATTTCATCTGTTCCTCAAGTACAATTATTTTTAATTATTAAAGTATATGTGTAATTATTAACGGACAAGATATATAATTTTACCTAAACCAAAAAATTAGTTTTAGCCGTTCATTTAGCTTATAGTTAAAATATTACAACGTAAAATTATTATTCTCTCTCATTACATCCTGTAAACGTTTATTTCCTAATTCAACTAATTTAATTTTATGCTGAGCGAATAAAGCATTTGCCGTTAATCCAATAAAAAATTAGTAACCGTTTTTTTGAAGAATGCTGTGCATTTTAAGTCTCGATTGCTTTAAACAAAAAAACCCCTATCAATAAAATTAATAGGGGCTATAAATTTAAAAATAAAAATTACACTTCCTGCATCATTGTTTCTTCTACGGCTTTCAGAGCTTGTTCAAGATCGCTAATTAAATCGTTTACATTTTCAATTCCAACAGAAACTCTAACCAGTCCGTCTGTTATGCCGGCAGTTTCACGGCTTTCTTTTCCCATTGTTAAATGAGTCATGCTTGCCGGGTGCTGAACTAAGGTTTCTACTCCGCCTAAACTAACAGCCAACTGACATAGTTTAACCGAGTTCATTAAAACCTCTCCGGCTCTAATTCCGCCTTTCAGTTCAAAAGCAATAATTCCGCTATGGTTTTTATGCTGCTTTAAACCTATTTCATATTGAGGATGACTTTTTAGTCCGGGAAATTTAACCCATTCAACCAGCGGATGTTTTTCTAAATACTCGGCTACTATCATTGCGTTTGCGCTGTGTTTCTCCATTCTTAAACTCAATGTTTTTAATCCGCGATGAACTAAAAAAGCATTAAATGGTTCAAGCACTCCGCCAAGCTGATTCAGGGTTTTTCTAACGCTTAGATATGTTTCTTCATCTTTAACTACAATGCATCCGGCTACAACGTCGGCATGACCGTTTAAAAACTTTGTCATACTATGCACAACTACATCAACGCCAAAATCAAAAGGCTGCTGCAATGCCGGGCTCATAAAGGTATTATCCACAACAACCTTTGCATCATTTTCATGTGCTAATTTTGAAATTGCTTCAAGGTCGGAAATTTCCAAGGTAGGATTGCCTGGAGTTTCAACATAAATTACTTTTGTTTCCGGCTTAACAACATCTTTAACTTTTTGAATATCTGATGTGTTAACAAAACTAACGGCAACATTAAATTTTGAGAATACTGTAGCTAATAAAGTTGAGGTTGGACCATAAACCGCTTTAGAGCAAATTACATGATCTCCCGATTTTACTAAAGCAGTAATTGCTGTATTAATTGCCGCCATTCCGCTTCCGCAAGCTAAGGCTTTGTGCCCGCCTTCTAATTCTGCAAGGGCATCTTCAAGAGCTTTTACTGTTGGGTTCAGCATTCGCGAATAAATGTACCCCTCCGCTTCTCCTTTAAATAGTGATCCTCCGTGAGAGGCAGATTCAAATTTAAAAGTCGATGTTTGATAAATTGGAGGAACTACCGGTCCGTATTGGTATTCGTCAATCCCTGCATGTACGCATTTTGATTCAAAGTCAGTATTTTTATCACAAGACATATTTACACCTAAATTAATTTTAATAAATATCTATATATAAAAAGTATCGAATATTTATAATGCTTAGTTTAACAATTCGGGATCGTTTTCTTTATCATCATTATTTTCACTGCTGTTACCGTTTAGTGCACTATCATCTTCCGGCACTACCTTAGCAATATCAGCTATAGCATCGCCTTCTTTCATTCTAATTACTCTAACGCCTTGAGTGTTTCTACCCATTACACGTATATCTTTTAAGCTTTGTCTAATTACCATTCCCTTTTCAGAAATAATAACTAACTCATCATTATCATTAACTTCCATCAGTGCAATCAGTTTACCGTTTTTCTCACCTGTCTTAACAGTAATAACTCCTTTACCGCCGCGCCTGGTAATTCGGTAATCGGCAATATCACTTCTCTTGCCGTATCCTTTATCGGTAACAACCAATAGGCTGGAAGAAACACGAATAACAATTCCGCCGATTACGGTATCGCCGGGGTTTAAGCGAATGCCCCTAACGCCGGTTGCCGTTCTTCCCATTTCGCGCACGTCTTTTTCATTAAACCTAATAGCCATACCATTCCTCGTTCCAATCACAATATCATTGCTTCCATCAGAAAGCTTAACTTCAATCAGTCTATCTCCCTCGTTAAGGTTAATAGCATTTATGCCGCCTTTTCTCACATTGGAGTACGCCGACAAAGTTGTTTTTTTGATTGTACCATTCTCGGTAAACATAACAAGGTTTTTATCATCAGAGAATTCTTTTACAGTAACAAATGCCGTTATCTTTTCATCTTTTTCTTTTTGAAGAAGATTTAATATTGATCTTCCTCGTGTTGCTCTGCCGCCTTCGGGCAGTTCGTGTACTTTAAGCCAGTAGCATTTTCCTTTATCGGTAAAGAACATAATGTACTGATGAGTTGAGGCAATAAACATGTGTTCGATAAAATCCTCATCCTTTGTGCCGGCGCCTGTTACACCTTTGCCGCCTCTGTTCTGCCTTCTATATCCGCTTACAGGAAACCGCTTAATAAATCCCCTGTGGGAAATTGTAACAACAACTTCTTCTTCGGCAATAATATCTTCGAGTGAAAATTCTTCGTAATTGTAAATAATCTCAGTTCGTCTTTCGTCACCGTAACGCTCTTTAACCGCTAATAACTCTTCCTTAATTATTAAATTTCTCTTTTGTTCGCTATCCAAAATTCCGCGAAGTCTTTCAATTAATTGCAGAACTTCTTTATACTCATCTTCTATTTTCTTTCTTTCAAGTCCGGTTAAACGCTGTAGGCGCATATCTAAAATAGCTTTTGCCTGAATTTCCGACAGCTTGAATTTTTTAATCAAGTTATTTTTTGCTGTCTCAACATCGCGCGATTTTTTAATCGTTTCTATTACTTCGTCAATGTTGTCAAGTGCAATTATGTAGCCTTCTAAAATATGAGCTCTTCTTTCGGCGGCTTCCAATTCAAATTTAGTTCGTCGAATTAAAATTTCCATTCGATGTGCTAAAAAATGCTCCATGCATTCTTTTAAGGTTAACACTTTTGGTGTGCCGTTTACCAATGCAAGCATTATTACACCAAAAGTAACCTGCATTTGAGAATGCTTATAAAGCTGGTTTAATACAACAGCAGGCTGTGCATCCCTTTTCAATTCAATTACAACTCTTAAGCCGTCTCTATCAGATTCATCGCGCACATTTGATATTTCAGTAATTTTACCCGAGCGAACCAAGTCGGCAATTTTTTCTATTAAGTTTGCTTTGTTCACCTGGAATGGAATTTCTGTTATAACAATATTTTCTCTATCATTTTTTAGTGTTTCAACATTTGCCTTTGCTCTCAGAACAACCCTTCCCCGCCCGGTTAACAAGGCATCACGTACACCTTCGTAACCGTAAATTATTCCGCCAGTCGGAAAATCGGGAGCTTTAACAATTTTAATCAGCTCAAGCGGATCTGTATTCGGGTTATCAATTAATTCACAAAGTCCGTCAACTACTTCTCCTAAATTGTGGGGAGGAATATTAGTTGCCATACCAACAGCTATTCCGCTTGCTCCATTAACAAGCAGGTTAGGTAAGTATGATGGAAGCACGGTTGGTTCTTGTAAGGACTCATCAAAGTTATTTACAAACTCTACTGTATTTTTATCAAGGTCGCGAAGCATTTCTTCCGAAATTCTCATCATTCTTGCTTCGGTATATCTCATAGCCGCAGGCGAGTCGCCGTCAACCGAACCGAAGTTTCCTTGCCCGTCAACCAGGGGGTACCTCAGGGAAAACTCCTGCACCATTCTAACCATGCTTAAGTAAACCGCACTATCACCGTGGGGGTGATACTTACCTAAGACCTCACCAACAATTCTTGCTGATTTTTTATATGCTTTGTTATAGTGAACTCCAAGTTCATGCATACCATAAAGCACTCTTCTATGAACCGGTTTTAGTCCGTCGCGCACATCGGGCAAAGCCCTGGCAACTATTACGGACATTGCGTAATCGATATATGAAGACTTCATTTCGTCTTCTAAAGAAACAGGTAATACTTTTTCAAAAAATGTTGCCATAAATAAATCTCTATCTTATCAATAATTTCGTTTTATAGTTAATTAAATATCTAAGTTTGCATACTTGGCGTGCTTTTCAATAAACTCTCTTCGCGGTTCAACGGCATCACCCATTAGTGTATCAAATATTTTATCGGCTGCTGCCGCACTTTCTACAGTTACCTGAAGCACTGTTCTAGTTTCAGGATTCATTGTTGTATCCCAAAGCTGTTCCGGGTTCATTTCGCCCAAACCTTTATATCTCGATATATGTACGCCTTTTGGAATACCATTCTCGTCCAATGAATCTGCTTTGCCATTGCCCGAAAATCTTTTCAATACTTTATCTCTTTCGTCATCATCATAAGCATATACTTCTTCTTTTCCTTTTTTGATTTTATAAAGCGGCGGCTGTGCAATATAAACTTTTCCATGTTCAACCAGCTCGCGCATGTGCCTATAAATAAAGGTTAACAGCAATGTTCTGATATGGCTTCCATCAACATCGGCATCTGTCATGATAATGATTTTTCCGTAGCGTGCTTTTTCAACATTAAATTCAGTTCCAATACCGGCACCGATTGCAGTAACCATTGTTTTTATTTCAGTGTTTTCTAAAACCTTGTTGATTTTAGCTTTTTCAACATTTAATATTTTCCCTTTGATAGGAAGAATTGCCTGGAATCTTCTATCGCGCCCCTGCTTTGCAGACCCGCCGGCAGAGTCACCTTCAACAATATAAATTTCACAGTGTTCAGGATCATTAATTGAGCAGTCAGCCAGCTTACCCGGTAAGTGCATTGAGTCTAACACATTTTTTCTTCGAACTAAATCACGCGCTTTACGTGCGGCTTCTCTTGCCTCTGCGGCTTTTATACATTTTTCAATTATTTTTTTTCCAGCGGAAGGATTTTCTTCGAGATATTCTGCAAGTTTTTCATTTACCATTGTTTCAACTGCGGATTTAACTTCACTATTACCCAGCTTGGTTTTTGTCTGACCTTCAAACTGCGGCTCCATAACTTTAATTGAAATAACAGCAGTTAATCCCTCCCGAAAGTCGTCACCTGTTAATGTAATTTTACTGTTTTCTTTTATAAGTTTGTTTTTATACGCATAATTATTCAGCGTTCTTGTAAGCGCGGTTTTAAATCCCGATAAATGCGTTCCCCCTTCGTGGGTATTGATGTTGTTAACGTACGAGTGAATATTATCCGAATACGCATTACTGTACTCAAAAGCAATTTCAACGGGAACGTTATCTTTTTCTCCTTCAATATAAACCGGTTTATGAATCGGCTGCCGTGTTTCATTGAGATATCGAACAAACTCAATAATACCGCCCTTAAAGTGAAAAGTCTCCTCTTCATCTTCGATTTCATCCTTAATACTTATCGTAATTGTTTTGTTTAAGTATGCAAGTTCCCGCATTCTTGCGGCAAGGGTATCAAAATTAAACTTTGTTGTTTTGAAAATTTCACCATCCGGCATAAAGGTTACCTTCGTTCCCGAAGCGCCTTTTTTTGACTTACCAATTTCTTTTACATCTGCTTTTGGCAAGCCTCTTTCATATTCCTGAAAGTAAACTTTTCCATTTCTGTTAACTTCCACCTTACACCATTCGGCTAAAGCATTAACTACGGAAACACCAACGCCATGCAGTCCGCCGGAAACTTTGTATGAGTCTTTATCGAACTTGCCACCTGCGTGGAGTACTGTCATTACTACTTCCAGTGCACTCCGCTTTTCCTCGGGATGAATGTCAATCGGAATTCCTCTTCCGTAATCCTGCACGGTAACGCTGCCGTCTTTATTTATGGAGATATCTATTTTATCGTTATAGCCCGCTAATGCCTCGTCAATGCTGTTGTCAACAACTTCGTTTACTAAATGATGTAATCCTCTTGAGCTTACATCGCCGATATACATAGCCGGTCTTTTTCTTACTGCTTCAAGACCTTTAAGCACATTAATATTGCTTGCCGTATAATTTTTCTGGGCTTTTTCTTTAGTCACTTCTTTTCCTGTTTTTTATTTTGAAACGAACCGAACAGATTTTATTATCTGCTCGTTAAAATATTTATTTATTTTTTCTATAATTATTTTCTGTTTAAAGTTTAATTCACTGCGCCAAACCGAGTTTTCAACTTTTAAGAATAGTGTTTTTTTTTCAACCTTTACCGGCTGTGCTACTTTTCCTAAGTCGGGAAAAATTAAATTAAACTCTTCAACAACATTATAATCCTTAGAAATTTTTCTTACCTGTTCAAAAGCTTCATCGTTTTTAATAATATCCGTTATGCTCTTAAACCCCTTAGTCATATTTAACGCTTCCGTTCTCAACAATCAATTTATAATCATCTTCGCTGCGGTGCAGGTAATCTAAATTTGAAAAATCTGTTATTGTTATAAATGCTTGTCCAATCTCTTTTAAGTACCGGCTGATTTTAGAAGCACGATAAACATCAAGTTCTCCGAATACGTCATCCATTAAAAAAATCGGCGTTTTGTTCAGTACTTCCTTTAGAAAGAAAAACTCTCCGAAACGAAGCGCAATTTGAAATGTTTTATGCTGACCCTGCGAACCGAATTTTTTCAACTCATTATCATTAATTCTAAAAATAAAATCATCACGGTGCGGACCAACCAAATTTGTTGCTCTTCTTAATTCCTGTTCTCTCATTTCGGCAATAGCCTGCTTGTAAACATCACCAATTTTATCCGGATCATCTTCATCCAAAAAGCTGTATTCAATATGCGGCACTTCTTTGTTTTCCATTACCTTAAAATATGACTCGCGAATAAATTCATTAAACTTTTCTATAAATACCTTTCTTCTTTTAACTAACTCTGTTCCGGCTTCTACCAACGCATCTGTCCACGCATCCAACTGAGTAAGCAAACTTCTGTTTCCTGATTCTTTAATCTGTGAGAGCAGGGAAGACCTTTGTCGAAGTGTTTTGTTATAATCGATTAGAGTTTTAAGATATACCTCGCTCGATTGCGCAATTACAGAATCAATAAATTTTCTGCGCTCCGCTGGAGAACCAAGTGTTATAGCGTGATCGGACTGGGTAAGCGTTACAACGGGAAATTTACCTATTACCGAAGATGCTCTGTAAAACTGTTTGTTGTCTAAATACAAATACTTTTTATTTGCTTCTAAACTAAAATTAATTTTTAGTTTATTTTGCGTTAGGTCTTTAAATACTCCATTAATTTCAAAATAATTTTCGCCAAACATTACTACATCAGAATCGGAGGCTTGATTTATATTTCTTGTTGTGCACAAATAATAAATACCTTCGAGTATTGTAGTTTTTCCTTGTCCGTTTCCTCCAACTATGTAATTCAGGTTTTCAGAAAAATTTAAGTTCGTGTGTTTGTGTAAACGAAAATTTATCAGTTCAATTTTGTCAAGAAACATATTAGTTATTCAGTCGTACCGGCATCAAAAGCATCATAAGCTCTTGATTGTCTTTCTGTTTTTCCGGTTCAATAATAACCGCTTTAGTAGGTGAATGAAGTTTAAATATTAAATCTTCTTCTGAACCGCAATGGGTTAAAACATCGTTAACATATTGTGAGTTAAAGCCTATATCAATTGCATCGCCGCTGTATTCAACTTCTAAAACCTCTTTACCCGAAGTTCCTAAATCTAAATCTTCGGCTGATACTTCTAATTTATTTTCACTTATCGAAAATTTAACTCTGCGTGTATTTGAGGTCGAGAACAACATCATCCTTTTAATGATTGAATGAAGTTCTTTGGTTTTCACCTTCATTTTAAATTCGTTTTCTAACGGAATAACACTTGAGTAATCAGGATACTTTTGCCCAATCAATCTTGTTATTAACTCAATATCATTAAGCATAAATGAAATATGTGTTTTGCTTAAATACAGCTTAACATCCTTTTCATCAAAAAGTTTTAATGAAACAGAAACAGCCCTTTCGGGAACAATGAATTGAGCCGGAGCGTCCAGCTTAACTTTTTCTTTTAATAGATTAACAAGCCTGTGTCCATCGGTAGCAACAAACCTTAAGCCTTCTTCGCCAAATTCAAAAAGCATTCCCATCATTGCGGGGCGCATTTCTTCTTTGCTCATTGCAAATGCAGCGCGTTCAAAAGCATAACGCAGTTCAGTGCCGCTTATTGTTAATTCGTTAATGTCTTCCTTTTCGGTATCGCTGCCGGGGAACGATGGAATATCAGGATACTCATCAGCATCAAGATAGCTAAGCGTATATTCACCGCTATCTGTTTTAAGGTTTAACTTACCATTATCCGTTATTTCAAAATGTATTGTTGTTTCGCTTAATGAACGAACTACCTCATATAAAAGTTTAGCAGGTACAACAATATTTTTGTTTTCCTCAGCAACAATATTCAATGAGGATTTTAGAGAAATCTCTAAATCAGTTGCATAAATTGTTAGTGCGCCGTCTTTAATTTCAAAAAGAAAATTCTCTAAAATCGGCATCGGGGTTCTGCTTGGTACAGCAGGAATAATTTTGGTAAGTAGTTTTTCTAACTCTTTGCTGTTAACCTTAAATTCCATTAATAACGCTCCTAATTTAAAATTGAAATATATCAAATTTTGGTGATTTTATCAATAAATTTTGAAAGTAAAAAAGCCTGGTTTTGCTTTGTTTTTCGGCTGTTTTTCAATCTTCTTCAAAAAAAATTTACTCCCTTTTTAATAGCGGCTTTCAGCAGAAAAATTTAACTGTTACAGCTGAAAAATTATCAGTCAATTTTTATAATTTCTCTAATTTTAGATTTGAGTAAATATTTAAAAATAAAAAGGTCGAATACATTAATTTTGCATTCGACCTTAAATTAAATAATTAAACACCGGTTACCTTTAAGCTCTTTCTTCCCAAACACGGCAAATTTCTACAATCATTTTTGCAGCCATTTCCATATCCTGTATTGCTACATATTCTGTAATAGCATGAAAATTATGACCGCCTGCAAATAAATTCGGCGTTGGAAGCCCCATAAAGCTTAATCTCGAACCATCTGTGCCGCCTCTAATGGCAGACTGAATGGGTTTAATATCTAAGCGTTTAAGAGCCTCGAGTGCGTTTTCTTCAACTTGCGGATGTTCATTCAATATGTTCTTCATATTTCTGTACTGCTCAATAACTTCAAAGTCCGCCGTAGAACCCGGGTATGCTTCAACTGCTTTATCAACAAGTTCTTTAAGAAAGTCTTCAAACTCTTTAAGCTTCGCATCAACAAAATCGCGAATAATAAATTTTAATGTCGTTTGCTCTTCATTTCCGTTAATTGAAACACAATGAACATACCCTTCGCGCCCTTCGGTTGTTTCGGGCGAAAGCCTGTCTTTAGGAAGGGACTCCATAAATGTTGAAGCGATTTTTATTGAGTTAACCATTTTCCCTTTTGCGTAACCGGGATGCACGTTTATTCCGTTAAATTTAATAACAACGGCATCTGCACTGAATGTTTCTGTTTCAACTTCACCTCTTGACGAGCCGTCAATTGTGTAGGCATATTTTGCTCCGAATTTTTCTACGTTAAATTTTTCAGCGCCTCGCCCAACTTCTTCATCGGGAGTAAAACAAATCTTTATTGTTCCATGTTTTATTTCAGGGTGCGTAACCAAATAATTCATTGCGTCCATTATTTCGGCAATACCTGCCTTATCATCGGCGCCGAGCAGCGTTGTACCGTCGGTGGTTATAATATCAAAGCCTATCATGTCTGCCAACTCGGGATTACTCTCGGCTTTAATAACCTTACTGGTATCATTAGACAAAACAATATCGCCGCCTTGATAATTTTTATGAATGATGGGATTAACATTTTTGCCGGTTACCGCAGGCGATGTATCAACATGTGCAATAAAACCTATTGTAGTAACGTCTTTTTCGGTGTTTGAAGGCAGCGTTGCAATAACGTATCCGTTTTCGTCCATGTGGGCATCGGTTAAACCAATTTCTTTTAATTCTTCAACAAGCAGTTTCGATAATTCAAGCTGCTTAGGGTCGCTTGGGAAGGTGGTTGATTCTTCATCTGACTGTGTGTCAATTTTAACATATCTTAAAAATCTTTCAACGCATGTAAATTGATAATTGGGATCGAACATATATGCCTCTTATTTTTAAATTAGTATAATTTTTCGTTTTTTAAGTTATCGAAATTGCTTTTTAATTTCAATATAAACGAGTCTTATTTTGCCGAGATTAACTATATTTACACATTACTTTCAAAAAAAATTTTTAAAATTATGAACACAGTAGAGTTAATAGCTAAAAAGCGAGACGGTGTTCCGCTTACCGAAAATGAAATAATATATTTAGTAGATCGGTTTACTAAAGGAAAAATTCCCGGTTACCAGTTTTCATCATTGCTGATGGCAATTTACTTAAAAGGAATGAGAACCGAAGAAACCGCCGCGCTAACATTAGCAATGCTTAATAGCGGCATTGTGGTTGATCTTTCATCAATAAAAGGGGCTAAGGTAGATAAACATTCAACCGGGGGAGTTGGGGATAAAACCTCGCTTATACTTGCGCCTATTGTCGCGGCTGCCGGGATTAATGTTCCGATGATTTCGGGAAGAGGATTAGGGCATACCGGCGGAACGCTTGATAAACTTGAATCTATACCCGGATTTAAAACAAACTTAAATCTTCAGCAATATAAATCTATTATTAAAAAATGCGGTGCTGTTCTAATCGGACAAACTTCAAAAATTGCCCCTGCTGATAAATTAATTTATTCTCTTAGAGACGTTACCGCCACTATTGAATCAATACCGCTGATAACCGGCAGCATTATGAGTAAAAAATTAGCCGAAGGAATTGACGGATTAGTGCTTGATGTTAAAACCGGAAGCGGTGCTTTTATGCGCGAGCTAAAAGATGCAAGAGCCCTTGCCCAATCTTTAATAAACACCGCTAAAGCTTTTGATAAAAAAGTTCTCGCAATTATAACCGATATGAATCAGCCCCTGGGTAATTATATCGGCAACTGGCTTGAAGTTTATGAATCAGTTAAAGTTTTACAAGGCGAAATAGTTGATGACCTGGTTACTATTTCGTTAAATTTATCAGGAGCCATGATTTATTTAGGCGGTAAGGCAAAATCGATTGAAGAGGGAATTGCTATTTCAAAGAAAATGATTTCGAGCGGAAAAGCTTTTGATAAATTTTTAGAAATTTCTAAACTGCAGGGCGGCGATATTTCATACCTTACAAACTTAGATAAGTATCCGAAGAGTAAATATTCAGAGAAGATAACCGCGCAAAAACCCGGATACTTAAAACAAATTAACAATTATAAGATTGGAATGGCATCGCTTGAATTAGGCGCGGGCAGAAAAACTATGGAAGATGTAATTGACCCCAAAGCAGGTATTATTTTTCATCCTAAAATAGGAACCAAAATAAACAAGGGCGATGTTATAGCAGAGCTTTACACGGATAAAAAAAATAGTTTGAAGTTATCTAAAAAAATGATTTTAGATTCTTTAACATTCTCCGACTCAAAAGTTAGAAAAGCAAAATTGATCAAAGAAATAATTTCATAAAAGTTTAACTAAATATATCAGTAAAAAGTAAGTGAGGTAAATATGTTTTTTATAGTTGCGATAATTGCAGCAGTCGTTGCATTTTTTATTTTTACGGCGTCAAAAAAGAGCGGAAGGAAACAAGAGGCTACATTTTCAATTATCGGGATGATGGCTGCATTGGTTATCGCCGTAGTTCAGCTAGTTACCGTTGTTCCGGCAGGCACCGTAGGTGTTGTTGACTTTTTTGGTAATGTTAGCGATAACACACTAAAATCTGGTGTGAATATGGTAAACCCATTAGCCAAGGTTGTTAAATTCAGCATCAAAAAACAAGAGTTAAGAGAGGTTATGAATGTTCCTTCAAAAGAGGGACTAAATGTTCAGCTTGAAATTAGTCTTTTGTACAGGCTTGATCCCGACAATGCAAACATTATTTATAAAACCATTGGTCCAAATTATGTTGATATTATTTTAATCCCGCAGTTTCGTTCGGTGGTTAGAAGCGTGACTGCAAAATATGAAGCAAAGGCACTGTACACAGCATCAAGGGAGCAATTAGCCGGACAAATTAAAACTGAACTATCTGACTTAGTTGGACCGGATGGAGTAGAGGTTGAGTCTGCCCCGCTGCGGCAAATTGAGCTGCCTTCAAGACTAACACAATCAATTGAAGAAAAACTTCAGGCAGAACAGGAAAGTCAAAGAATGGCGTTTGTGCTGAATAAAGAAAAACAAGAAGCTGATAGAAAAAGAATTGAAGCTGAAGGTATTCGAGATTTCCAAACTATTGTTTCAAAAGGTATTAACCAGGATTTACTACGCTGGAAAGGAATTGAAGCAACGGAAAAATTAGCTAACTCAACAAACTCCAAAATAGTTGTTATTGGATCCGGAAAAGATGGACTTCCATTAATACTTGGCGGCAGCTAATTTTTAATTATGCCTGCTTATTGCAGACTTTTCTTTTTACTTTTTAATTTTTAATTGAGATAAAATGGCTTCACCGAAAAAAATAAAACTGAACAAACAGGAATCACTAACGATAGAATGGAATAACGGAATTACTCATACCATTCCTCTTTCCTACCTGCGTGATGAATCGCCCGATGCCGGCAATAAGGGCGAAACTATTCTCTGGACACATTACCAGCCGATGGAACAAGGACCTGATAAGCCGGGCAAATATGAAGTAGAAAAAATTGAACTCGTTGGTAATTATGCCTTGAACATTAAATGGAAAGACGGCTATGATTACGGGATTTACTCTTTTGATTTGCTGGAAAAGTGGGGGAGGGAATTTGAGGTAAAGAACTCTCTTCCAAACTCTTTTGACCACAATCACGGCGATAAGGACTAGTCTGGTTTGACAATAAAAAAGCCCAACTTTTTAAAAAAGTTGGGCTTTTGGAATGTCAATTTTATTATAACAATTTTTTTATCTCAGCAATGTAAGTGCTTTTTGGAACAAGCTGATCATAGCGCGCAACAAGATTTCCATTTTGATCAACAATAAATGAAGTAGGAATACTTCTGATACCGCCGTAATTGCTAACCAGTTTCAAATCACCAAGTGCAATTGGATAATTGATGTTGAACTCTTTCATAAACGGCTTAATGTCTTTAACCGTGCTTCCGTCTCTCGTTATGCCGTCAACCGAAATACCAATCACCTCAACCTTATCTCCAAATTCATTTTTAAGTTCAATCAGTTCGGGAATGCCTCTTCGGCATGGACCACACCAAGTTGCCCAAAAATCTAAAATTACAATTTTGCCTTTATAATCAGCTAAACTTATTTGTCCCCCATCAACAGAGGGCAGTATAAATGCCGGTGCCGCCTGCCGTGCATCGGGTGATTCAGGAATATAATTCGGCGGGTATGGTCCTTGTTCAGCGCCTCCGTTAGTGTTGTTCACCATAAAAACAATTAAAACAACGGTTAAAAACAATCCTGTGTAAATCCAATTTTTTTGTCTTTTGGTAAGCGCATTAAAAGAAAAACCGGTGTTCTCTTTTTGGTCTTTCTCACTTTTATGTTGGGTCATTATTAATTTTCCGAATTTTTATTTACAAAATACAAATTATAGTAATCTAAAAAATGGAATTTATTTTCTATTAAGCTGATTGAGGTCTAATATAAACTTTTGAATGTCTTCATCGCTGAAACCCTTTTCCAATGCGGCATCTTTTAAGCTTCCCCAAATCGGTTCCCCGCAGCGCAAACATCTAATCCCCTTTTTTCTTAGGTAGGTAACTGACTCCGGAAGTATATTTACTAAATCTTCACTTTCAATTTCAGGTGTAAAATTAATTTTCTTCTTCATTTTCAATTACATTTTTTTCTTTGAAGGAAAAACAAATACGAGTCCGATTAATCCTCCGTAAAGTGTAGAAACCACCGGGCTGCTAGTAATTGCGCAGGACCCGCTATTACATCCGATGAAGTAATAATAGCCGTAACCGATAACCGCCCCTAAGCCAACGCCTAAAAGAAGTTTATAAATATTTATTGATTTCAAGTATTTCATTTATCTCTTCTCAAAATTTTTATTTTAATTATATAATTGTTCGTGCTCAAAAAACATCTTAAAGTTTAATGGCTAGTAATTAAGTTAACCCACAGATTTGGAGGCTGTGTAAAAATCGCTAAAACCGTACTCCCCGGCGCATATATTGAAACGGTAATATAAATTATTTGCTTTTTACTCCTATTCCCGCGATTGAAATCGTGGGTTAATACGCTTTTCAATATTTAACACAGACCTTAAAGGTCGTAACAATTACGTTGTCACGGCAATTAGAAAATCGCGGCAAAAAACTTCCTGCATAAAACAATTTGTAAAAAGTAAGATGAAAGATAAATCTAAAAGATTCAATTGTTGCTCTTAAGTAATTCATTTAATAATTTTGTGGTCTTACTAAATGGAAAATCGGAGACTTTATATGCCAGAATTTGAAAAACATTTATACATGATTGTGTTCCCAATAAACGCTTTAGTTGCATCGCAGTTGGAGCCTGAAAAATTTGGCGAGCATTATACAATGGGAAGCGCAAAACACTTTAGCGGTAAAGTTATTTTTGCCGAACTGGATATTAATTTTAGAAATGATTTTTTTGATATTGATAAATATTTAGAAGCTACAGTTCCTCACCCCGATGGATCACCTAAAAAGACAAAGTTTATTAGCTCCTACAACGTGCTGGAACATATAGACCTTGCCGCAATAAAAAAATTATTTTTATGTACTAGAAACGGTAAAGTGCTTCCGATTGAACCTGCAGAATACACAGCTTACAACGAACCGGGCTTGATAAGAATCTTTCAGGAAATTGCCCCGCTTGAAACTTTGGTGGCTACAAATAAAGACCAAAGGGATTTCGGGAGATTTATTACAACCGAAACAAAATCTAAAGGTGCGCCTAAAATTTGCTTTACTCAAGTTGATTTTAATATCGATCAATTTTTTGAAAGTAATAGGAATAGAGAAATTTTTAATATCGATTTACCGGGCGTTAATCCATATAGATTTTACGATTGTATTGTTGAGCTTAAAGATAAGCCTGAAAAAACAACTAAAACTATTAGTCTGGGCAGCCTGCTTAAAGATATTTCATACAAATTTTTACGTCATGGATTTTGGTTTGCCGCAGGTGATGAACTGAAGTTTTTCCCAATGCCTTCGGAAACAGAACTTGAGAACAAATACTATTACTGGTGGAAATTTGTTAGATAAAAATTTTTGTCAGTCTGAGCTCGCTTACCGAAAGGAAACGTTCTCGAACCTGCCTGCTGAAAACAGGGACTGATAATAAAAGTTATTAACACTTAAAGGCGGATCAATAGATTCGCCTTTTTTTATGGAAGAAAAAGAAAAGCAGAATGTAGAAGTGTAGGAGTGTAGGAGTATAAGGTGGAGACTTCGCTAAAGCGCACAATAAAGGTGGGTGAGTATGCCGCCTAACTGCGGCGGCATGTATCGAAACAACCGTCCCAATTACTGGTTTCTTGATACTGGATTCCTGTTTTTCTCTTTGCGGCTTTGTGTTAATGGCTTTTTCAATGCTGCACCGGCTTCGGTACTAAAAAACAACTCAGCCTCCTTGGTGGTGAAAGGTGAAAAGGCAGAAGGAAAAGGCAAAAGTGAAAAAAGAAAAACAGAATGAAGGAGTGTAGAAGTGTAGGAGTATAGAATGGAGACTTCGGTAAAAACGAGCAGCAAAGGTGGTTGAGTATGCCGCCGTAGTTTGGCGGCATGTATCGAAATCACCGTCATGGTCACCCGCCAACAATAACAGTGGGCAGGCTTGATTCTGGATTCTTGGTTCACGCCAAAAATACCGGCGGGCAAGCTGAATTCTTGATACTTGATGCTGGATTCTTGCTCTTTTCTTTGCGGCTTGGCGGCTTGTGGTAAAAAGCTTTTTACCACAAGGGCACGAAGATAAAAATGTACAAAGACCGCAAAGAGAAGATTCTAAAGCTTTTCGATTAAGTAAGTCATTCATTGTTTCGCCTTATTTTATTTAAGCAAAACCATTCCCTTTGAAACAGAGAACTCTCCTGAAATAAGCTGGTAATAATAAACCCCGCTTGATATTTGTCCGCCGAGAGCAGAGACATCAAAAACAACCTCATGCTGCCCTGAACCAAGGCGGTTATCTACTAAAACCTTAACAAGTTCGCCAAGTGCATTAAACACCCTTAGCTGCACCTTTGCCGGCTTGGTAAGTGAAAACCGAATTGTTGTTGACGGGTTAAACGGATTAGGATAATTTTGATAAAGGACAAATTCCGAAGGCACTATTTCTTCATCAATACCAGTTGCCGGACCTCTGTAAATGATTCTAAATGCATCTGCGGTAACAAGTCCGGAAGCGCTATCACTAATTGTTATGGAGATTTGACCCGATTGGCTAAGCGCTGCCTCGGTTAAAAAATTCCACTGCCCGCCGTTGGTTGTTTGTGTTTTTATTACGTTAAAATTTTCTCCGCCTGCATTTATTTTATAATTAACATCAAATGCACTGCTGCTTGATGATGTCCACCAGCCGTAAATATCGTATAAGCCGGATTCTAATGTGCCGGTATTGTAAGTAATAGTATTGTTCCCCGAACCTGCATTCGTCCAGAGAAAATCCTCACCGAAAAATTCTAATCCGGTAGATTGTGTATTCCAAAGCCCGCTTGCGAGTGCATCATCATTATCTAAAATTAAATGTTTCGGATGTGATAATTTTAAGTATTCCCCTATTGAATAAACAAGCCTGTAACCGAGTTCATATAAGTTTTCGTTAGTAACCCAAATATCGCTGGAATATTGATCATAAGGTGTTTCATAGGTTAGTGCCATAACCTCTTCGCCATGATTGCTCCATAGCCACCCTTCGGGAAAGTAAGGCTGCAGATCAGATTCTCTAAAATCGGGTTGAAAGAAATATGGATTATCGGAGGCATTTAAATTTGCAAACTGATATTGTCTTGAGTAAAAATAATCAGACGTTGAACCGGGAGTATGAATGAAAAAGGTGCAGTAGGAAGATGCCTGGGAGTGAAGGTTTTGAAAAACCGAAACAACTTTTTCATTATTAATTTCTGTTAATCTATTTTTTAATGCTAATACCGCCGCCGGTGTCTGGTTATCCGGCTTGTTCCATTGGCGTTCTAAATCTATACCGTCAAAATTTGTTCTAGACCGCCCAAAATAAACTCCATCGGGATTAACAAACGGAATGCAATGAAAAATAATATTCTCCCTGTAATATTGAATTACTTCATCATTGCTCAAAAGTTTTTGAATAACTCCGTCGAAATGAAATGAACTTGGTGTTTCGCCCGGGTGCGTTCTTGCATGTATCCAAACTCTAAATTTATTTTCGTCCGGCACTGTGGTATCGGTAATTATTATCTCCTGCATTGGGAAGTTCTGTCCGGAGTAACCGACAGTATCTACCTCAGCAAATTGATTTTCTTTCCATTCACTAATTCTTGTCTGCAAATAACTATAAGTGTAAGGAGTATAGTAGGCAACGTAAACAGTGTCCTGCAAAAATGTTTTTTGAAAAACATTAATTTGCGGACTTTCGAAAGGTGAAAATCTTTGAAAATTAATATTGTCGTAAGAGTACATTGGTCTGTTAACATCGGTAGTAGAAACCTTTACACTTATATATTTATTTTTAACCCCGGCGATGCCGAAGTAAAACCATCTGCCGCCAACATCACTTTTTGTTGTAACGGTGTAGTTAATAGAATCCGTGGTTGAAACAGTATTAATATTTCCGCTTTCAAAATCAGCAAAAAAAGTTACTTGCGAGAAAACACTTGTTGAAATAAACAGGGCGAGCAATAAATGGAATAAGAATTTCATAGCATTATTTTTTTGTTTCGAGATTTTGCGTTTTATCAGTTGGCTTTAAGTTTTTCAGTTGTATCGGCTATTTTAATTTTTTCAATCAGCTCGTATAAATCTCCTTCCATAATATTCGAAAGGTTATAAAGCGTTAAGCCAATTCTGTGATCGGTTACTCTGTTTTGCGGAAAATTATAGGTTCTGATTTTATCACTTCTATCGCCGCTTTTAACAACCGATTTTCTTTGAGCAGCAATTTCGTCAGTCTGCTCTTGCTGTTTAGCGTCATACAGTCTGGTTTTAAGTACCTTCATTGCCTTCTGGCGATTTTTAAGCTGAGATCTTTCATCCTGGCATTGAACGACTATTCCGGTTGGAATATGAGTAATGCGAATAGCCGTTTCAACTTTATTAACATTTTGCCCGCCTGCACCGCCTGCTCTATAAACATCAATCCGTAAATCATTAGGGTCAACATCAACTTGAACATCTTCGGCTTCGGGCATAACCACAACCGATGCTGCGGATGTATGCACTCTCCCGCTTCCTTCGGTAGCCGGAACCCGCTGCACCCGATGAACGCCGCTTTCAAACTTTAGATCGCCGTAAACTCCTTTGCCGGTTAAGCTAAACACAGCTTCTTTAATTCCGCCCATACCGGAATCGTTGATATCAATAATTTCTTCTTTCCACCCTTTTAGCTCCGCAAACCTGCTGTACATTCTAAACAAATCGCCGGCAAATAAACCTGCTTCGTCCCCGCCGGTACCGGCTCTTACTTCAACAATAACATCTTTATTATCATCGGGGTCTTTTGGAATAAGCATCATTTTAATTTTTTCTTCAAACTGCGCTTTTTCTTCTTTGAGCGATTCCAGTTCCTCCTCTGCCATTTCAACTAATTCGTCATCTTCGCCTGCATCAATTACTTCCTGATTGCCTTCAATATTGTTCACGATACTCATATATTTTTGGTAGGCACTTACAATTTCGCTAAGGTCGCTTCTCTCTTTAGAAAGTTTAATCAACTTGCTTTGATTAGACATCACTTCGGGATCGGATAATTCTTCGTTTATCTTATCAAATTTTTCTTTTACTTCTTTTAATTTTCCAATAAAATCCATTCTTTCCTCAAAATTTAGAGCGGTAAATATAGTAAAGTTAGTAATGAAAAACTAAGCAGATTGCTTTCACGCTCCGCTCAAGTAAGTGATTTTAAATGCTTTAAGTAGTCCTGCTGTATGTTAAGCGGCGGAATTAATTCCTGCCCGGAATTAAATTTTTTGGGTGCATTATTTAGTTCAAAAATCTTATCAAGCTGAGAAAACATCGGCTCATTTTTAAAGCATGTATCGCGCAAATAGTGAATGAGTTTCAGTGTGCGGAATCCATCGAACCAAATTATTTTCTGTTTGTTAATCTGTTTTTCATTTTGCGAATTTGCTAAAATTTTATTCCAGCTTTTTTCAAAATTATTTTTGATCAAAAATTGATGAAGTTCTTTTTTAATTTTTTTTGCTTCATTTAAATATTCATCCGCTTTTAATACTTCTCCATTCATAAAAATTTTAAGCCAATCCTTTAAAACTAAAAAGGATTTAATTGAGTAGAGCGTATATTCTTCATGAGTTCCCTCTAAAAATCTATTAACACGCTGACCAGTACCAAACGGAACCCGCCATGATCCTCTTCCGGAAGGATAAACCCAAGCATTTTCAATCACTTCAATTTTGGTAATCTTTGCCAGCTTTTCCATAAAATAAAAATCTTCCGCCGCCTTTCTTTTATTCATACCCCCAATTTTAACGTAAGATTCTACATCACAAAACATTGTGGAGCCGATTGTAAAAAAAGCGTAAGGTGAGTCTGCCGTTTTCAATCCCAGTAAATAATATCTTAGAAAAATTTCATAACAGATTATTGCGGCTTTCTCTTTATCATGTCCTCTAACAGGGTGAGTAAAATTTACGTGTGCAGCAGATAAGTTGTTGGTATTAAAATTTTTAAAAATTTCTGATATGTAATTATTCGAGACCCGGCAATCTGCATCAAGACAACCGATAATATTTTTACCAGGCGATTTATAATCAAATAAATTTAGTGCTGCATCCATTCCCATTTTACGTGCAAGCCCAACTCCCCCATCTTTTTCCGGCAGCTCATTTCCTTTAGATGAGGCATCAATTAGTGCTATGTTTAATTCTTTTTCGGGACTGTTTAATTTTTCAGATTTAATTTTTTGTTTGTTAATAATATTTGATAGCAAGGAAAGAGACTTTGCGTTATTCTCTTTAACCGATTCATCCGAAGAGGCTAAATTATTAATCACAAATAAAAATAAGGTTTTTGAAAAGTCGTTTGAATCATTATCAATTAATGATTTAAGTAATGGTTCCAAATTTTCATATTCGTTTATTGCCGGTATTACTATTATCAGCTTGAATAAACCGGTGGTTGGTAATTCAATCTTCCATTTAGATGAGGTGTTTTTATTTAAGTATTTTATAGCTGCCGCAGGTGTTTGTGATAAGTTGTCGTTCATATATTTTTATGCGTGCTTGTTAAAATATTCTAAATCAATAATCTCTGCCGCTGCTTTTTCATCCGGTCCGTTAATCCAATGAATCCTAATCCCTTCCCTCTCCATCTTTCTAAACCATGTCATCTGCCGTTTTGCAAAACTATGTATTGCACTATTTAATTTTTGAAACATATCATTATAATTTATTTCATTATATATGTACCTGCTTATAAATTTATATTCCAATCCAAAAAATTCCAACTTCTCTTTTGGCACACCGGATTCAATTAAATTTTTAACTTCATCAATCATACCTTCATCAAGTCGGGTTTTTAATCTAGAGGTAATCGATTTTTTTATTTCATCTCTGCTTCTTGAAACGCCAATAACCAAAGAATTTATTGCTTCCGATTTTTTTATTTTACTTTTATCCTTCTCAGCCTCTGCTATAATAATTGCTTTCACTATTCTTTCTTTAATCTTTAAGTCGGTTGTGTTGTGCTGTTCAGGATTAATCTTCAGCAGTGTTTCAGCCAGGGTTTCCTGACTTAAATTCATTAATTGATTAAAACGTTCACTGTTAAAATCTGCATCAACTAAATTATATCCTTTTAATATTGCGCTTAAGTATAACCCTGTTCCTCCTACTAAAAAGGGGGTTTTATTTTTTTTTTTGATTTTTTCAAAAGCCGTATCAAATTCTTTTTTAAAACTAAATAGATTGAACTCCTCATTGGGGGGCAGAATATCTATTAAGTGATAAGGAATTGTTTTTTGGTTTACTGTATAATCGGCAATATCTTTTCCTGTACCGATATCCATACCTCTGTAAACCTGTCTGGAATCGGCAGAAATTATTTGTCCGTTAAACCTGTGTGCTAATTTTGCGGCGAGACGTGTTTTACCAACGGCTGTAGGACCAAGAATGGTGATAAGTTCATATTTCATTTTGCACGGTTATTTAAGTGCTAAAATGCCGAAGCAACAGGAAGTTCAATAGTAACCGAAGTACCTTTACCGACTGTACTTTCTAAACTAACCTTACCGTCATGCGCTTCTGTAATCTTTTTTGTTATTGCTAATCCTAATCCGGCGCTATTAACTTTTCCGAATGAAGTAAAGGGTTCAAAAACATCTTCGGCTATCGAATTCTTAATACCATGACCGCTATCGGTAAAGGTAATATTAATTTTACCATCATCAATTTTTGTAGTGATTACAACATCACCGCCGTTGGGCATTGCTTCGCAGCCGTTTTTAACAATATTATTAAAGCACTGATAAAACTCTTTTGAATCAATTTTAACTTTAGCATCATCACCAAAATCATGTTTTATTGAGCACTTCACTTCAGATAAATAATCTTTCATCCTTTCCGTGTAATCAACTAATAAATCATTTATGCTGACATTTATTGCTCTTAAAATAGTTTTTCCTTCGGAGTAGCCCGATGTAGCCTGAACCAGACCGACAACTTGATTAAGCTGTTCTAAAAGCATATCAACTATTTGTACGGCATTCTCAGGCAGCTCTTTTGATTTTAAGTGTTCTGCATACCGCTTGCTTACTAGCAGCGGCTTTTTAATATCTTGAATTAAAAAGTTTGCAACTTTTCCAATAGAGGAAACTCGTTCGGTCTGCAAAAGTTTTTCGTGCATTGTAGCTTTATCTAAAGCAAGTGCGGCGTGTATGGAAAGCGCCCTTAAAGATTCCTCATCCAGTTTTGTAAACTGTCCTTCCTTGCTGTTAAGAAGCTGAAGTACTCCTCTCACTTCACCTTTTCTATTCTTTATCGGAATACAGATCATACTTTTTGTTTCGTAATTTGCAAGGTCGTCATAGGTATTGCTAAAATTTTCATGATTGCTAACATCATCAATATTTACAACCTCGCCTGTTTCTGCAACTGATCCGGCAATTCCTTCTCCAATTTTTAATCTTACTTCTTTTACATCGCCGTCCACTTCTGTTTTTGCCCAAATATCTTCGCTATCTTTTTCAGTTAAAAACAGCAAACCTCTATCAGCGTTTGCTAAATCGGCTGCAACTTTAACTATCTTTTCTAGAACGAGTTCAATTTTTAATTCGGAATTAACATAAACTGCTGCATTATTTATTTTTTCAATTTGCTCGGCGGTTTTATCAGAAAAATCAATATTCTCAAATTCTATTTCATCTTCTTCTTTTATGCCTGGTTCAAACTCAGGCTCTGCTCTGCTTTCAACCGGTTCTGTATCTGCTCTTTCATCTTTTTCAAAACTTTCATCCGATGAAGTTTCATAAATATGAGCGGTATCATCCATGCTATCATCTAAAAAACTATTTGATAGTAAATCCTGATCTTCTGTTTCCAGGTTAAAACTTGTATCATCCTGGTCTTCTTCATCATCAAAAAAAGGTGATTTGATTTCTTCATCGGCAGTAAAATCATCTGTAGAAATTGTTTCTTGATCCTCACTAATCGTTTCGCTATCAGATTCAGGTTTTCTTAATTCTTCAATTTCGTAATTAGAAATTGCTAAAAGGTATGTTCCTATTGCGGCAACTGCTTTTGAGTTTCTGCTAACTGTTTCATCCGCTGCTTCAACACCGAAATATGTATCGCTTAAAAAAGTTTCTATCTTTTCAATTCCAAAATCATCTTTAGATATATATTTTATTTCGCCGTCAACCACTAAGTAAGCCGTATCTGCGGGGTCTCCAACATTAAATAAAATTTCTCCTTCGTTAAGGGTAACTAATTTAGCATTAACGTTGTTTAACTTTTCTGTAGATATACTAAAATCTTTTGTAAGTTGATTGCTTTTTAATACTTCTGATAATCTGTTTTCCATAGCTTTATTTTTTTTAATTATAGGACAGTTAAAAATAAAAAAATAGCATGAGCAATAAAACAATTATCTCATTCTATTTTTAATTATAATTTATCAATTAACTTTTCAACTTAGCATAATTTGTTTCATAATGTTATGTTGAATACTGAAATTTTTGAATCTTTTAAATACTAAAAACATCATATTAAATGACTGAAGAAGAACTAATAAAAAAAGCCCAAGATGGCGATAGAAAATCTTTAGCCGAAATTGTAAAAAAATATGAACAAACTATTTACAATTTTGCTTTTAAGATTTGCAGAGATAAAGAGAGAGCTGAACATACAATGCAGGAAACGTTTTTGAGTCTTGTTAAAAATATTTCGCAGTTCAGCGGTAACTCTAAGCTTTCTACATGGCTTTACACTGTTGTTTCTAATCACTGTTTAATGCTGGCTCGTTCAAATAAAAAACGAACACATGCATCAATAGATGATGATGAAAATTCGATAGGCGAAAAAAATATTGCGGTTTGGGATGTTACACCTGATAAGATAACCGAGAACGAAGAGTTAAAAGATATACTCGATGAAGTAATAACAAAACTGCCGCAGGATTATAAAATTGTTTTTCTATTAAGAGATGTTGAAGGTTTATCAACAGAAGAAACAGGAAAAATTTTGAATTTATCAATACCCGCTGTTAAATCGCGATTACACCGTGCGCGGGCTTTTTTAAGAGATCAATTAAACACAAAGTTGAGCCATGAGTAATAAAATTAATTGTAAAGAGGTAATGAATCACATTTGTGAAAACCTTGGTGAGGAAATTGATTCGCCGAGATGCGCTTCAATAAAAGCTCATTTAGATAAATGCGAAGGATGCCAGAAATATTTTAATTCTGTTGATACAACTATACAATTCTACAAAAACTATAATGTTAAAATTAGTTCTGATGCACATAACAGGTTAATGGATTTTTTAGATTTGAATGATGCTTAGCAATTAAAATTTAACTTCAGCAGAATATGCCTCTCTCTGTAATTTTTGATATTCCTCGAATGTAATTTCCTTAGCCCC
Source organism: Ignavibacteriota bacterium (assembly GCA_013112585.1). GTDB lineage: Bacteria > Bacteroidota > Ignavibacteria > Ignavibacteriales > Melioribacteraceae > IGN16. The sequence goes on from JABFGH010000016.1 coordinate 100,960, forward strand.
GAACATTTTTAAGTGATCAGTTATAAACTGTACATCCAACAAGGTAAACTTTTTGTTTTGTAAGTGAGTAAGTAATTTAATAAGCGCTGCTTTTGATGCTTGACTTTTTATTGAAAACATCGATTCTCCGAAAAAGGCTCCTCTGAAAACAACTCCGTATAAACCGCCTATCAACTTATTTTTTTCAAACACTTCAACAGAGTGAACGTGCCCTAATTTATACAAGCCAAAATAAGCATCTATAAGTTCATCGGAAATCCATGTATCTTTTCTCGCGGCGCAGTGTTCAATTATATTCATCACATTATCATCAATGCGATAAGTAAATTCTTTTTTTTCTAAATACTTACGCAGGCTTTTTGGAAAATTAAAATTTTGTATTGGAATAATGGTTCTGATTTCGGGTATGTACCAATCGATATCACCCTTTTCATCAGCCATGGGAAAGGCGCCTCTTGCGTAAAGCAGAAGCATGTTTTCGGGTTTTAGTAATTCTTGCTTATCAAAAATTCCTTCTTCATTCATTTAACTTATTAGTAATTATCAATACATTTTTCATTAAGCAGTTTAACAGCTTCGGCTGAACCGAGCTGCTCGGCTTTTTTCCAATCAGCACATGCCTTATAAAACTTCTGCATTAAAAAATATACATTACCTCTTTCAATGTAGTTAAAGTAATTAGAATCATTTGCTTCTATAACTTTCGTAAAATCTTCAATTGCATCAGTGTATTCACCCAGTTTACTTTTTGCCATTGCCCTATTAAATCTATAGCCTAATACTTCCGGAGTAAGTGTTACGGCTTTGTTATAATCATCAAGCGCTTTTTTATAATCACCGGCTAAGTAATAAGTATATCCCCGGTTATTAAAAACTTCCGAATCAAAAGAGTTTAATATTAAAGCCATATCATAATCTAAAATAGCTTCGTTGTACATCCCTAGTTGTGTTTTAGAAATACCCCGGCTGTTAAATGCTAAGCTGTTGTTCGAGTCAATTTCAATTACAGATGTATAATCTTCCATTGCTCCAAAAAAATCTTTTATTGAATATTTTGATGAAGCCCTGTAAAAATATGCCGTCTGAAAATCAGGATTATCTTCAATTACTTTACTGTAAAGTTCAATAGCTTCATTAAAATACCCTGCGTCATATTTTTGATTTGCTAATTGAAAATAATCAACTTTGTTTTCATTATTAAAACATCCGCTAAAAATTAGCAGTAGTGTAAAATAAATTAAATATCTACTTTGTTTATTCATAGTAACTTGCTCGGCATTATTCCAAAAATAGAACTTTGAATATATATAAAATTTAAAATTATAATTCGATTTAAATCATAATTCGGTTATCAACAAATGAACTTACTATTTATTAATTAATAGTAGTATAT
>JABFGH010000017.1 GCA_013112585.1 Ignavibacteriota bacterium
ATATCAACACTATCTCTTTGGTTACTCGTTTATCTAAATCCGTGGTCAACCAGTATCTTGATTTATTGCCGGCTGACCAATAAATTTGTTCTTACACTCTTTCCTTTGGTATCATTTGATACTATTTCAACAATATCATTTTCCTGCTCTGCGTAAAATTTCCCGCTTCTAGTCTGTAAAAGTAAATTCCATTTGATATCCGTCGGTTGACGGACTTACTATCAAACTCCACTTCATAAGTGCCCGGGGATTTTTGTTCGTCAACCAGCACGGAAATTTCATTTCCGAGAATATCGTAAACCTTTAATAATACATTTGTAGTTGACGCATTCAGTGCCTCAGCTACTGTAAATTTAATTATCGTACTCGGATTAAATGGGTTTGGGTAGTTTTGCAATAAAATAAAATCTAATGGATTTTTCTTTGTTTCATCAACTGAAACTAATATTTCCTTAATGCTTGTTTTTATACCATTCTCAATTTCATAGATATTGTAATATGTAGCAGCATAAAGCAAATCTGAATTAGGTTTTTTATAAAGTCCAACACAATTTTCATCAAGCTTTATGTAGAATTCATAATTTTGAAAATGATCGTATGATCTATAAATTGTATCATTTATTGCCAGATAGGCTTCGCCTGTGTTAGCGGCATTATTCGAAAATTCAATATTAACAGGCGCAGCAAATTTTTCATCCCAAGAGTAACCACCGTTTGACGATACCATCAAGTTTTTTTGAGAATACCTGTTATTGAGTAAGTATATGTAAGAGGTATCGGGATCAAAGAAAAATTCAACATCGAAATCAGAATAGAAAATAGTAGAGTCTATAACAGTTTTTGTATAACCGCTGTCGTTTGATAGAACAAGTTTATTATCGAAATGACCAAATAATTTTTTGTCGTTCCATTTATCAACTGCATAAATACCAAATTCAATAAATACGGGATCAGGTTCCCATGGAGTAAACCACACCTTTCCTTGATTGGTCGAGTAAATTAAATTTCCGTGATTATCAATATAAACTAGATTTGAATTCTGCGATGATATGGCAATACCCGAAAGCGTATTATGAAAAGAGAACCCAAAATCATTATTTGTGATAGCACCGGTTATTAAAGGAAGAGGTTCTAATACATCCGTTGAATATCCAACTCCAACGATCGAGTCCGGATCATTACTTAAAAATTCATAATCAAGTATTGTTTGTCCCGCCATGAAGTAACTTGAAAAATCATCGACCATTTTTATAGAATCACTATTAGACGTTAAATCCCAATGACGAATATTTCTTGTATACCAGTCATACCCCATGCCGCTGCCGTTCTTGTAAATTCTATAAAACAAGTGAGTATTTTCATCCTCATCATCTAAACCTTTCAATTCTGTAAAAACTTGTCCATATAGATAAGATTGTAATACTAGAAGAATTTTAATAATATGAAAAATATTTCCTTTCATATTTAACCTCATTTTTATAGCGCTACCCTTTTTTATAACTCCTTTAATTAAATAGGTTTTGAAAATATCTAGAACTCCCAAGTAGAAATAACAGAGTAATGAATTTCTTAGGCATATTTAGCTTGGTTGTTTGTGGATATGTAAAATTAACAAATACAAAGGACAAACTAAACCTAATAATATATTTTTATTCTAAGTTTATTTGTGCACAAATTCTAATTTCAAATTACAAGTACCATGCACGGATCATTTTAATAAATAGGTAGAAATACTAATTCCAGTAGCTTAAAAAATTATTTAGTTAATGTTATATTTAATTTAATGTTTTTAATACCAGCTTTACCAAATGGGAATAAACATGGATTTTTTAACTGGATAAGATGGGTTATAATGATCCTGGTCTTTACGTACGAAAAATTTGCAGAAATATTTATAATAAATATTTGGCAATGAGTTCGGATCAAGTTTTTGAGACAACATAGATAAATTAGCAATTGATATGATGTCTGAAATTATTAGATTTGTGCAGTAAAATTCTGAATAATAACTCGCAAAGGAGGTTCGATGAAAAAGTTAACATCATATTTTCTAACTGCACTATTACTAACGGTCTTTAGTTCAAAATCGTTCGGTCAAGGGGAGCCTATACAGCTTTCATTTGTAAATCCCATTCAAATAGTTCATGAATCGAAATCTATTAATGGACTTCGTTTCAATCTGCTCTATGGTAAGAACAAAAATGTAACAGGTCTTGATTTAGGATTAGTTAATCAGACAACCGGCAAACAAGCCGGAGTGCAATGGGGCGGGGTTAATTTAACTGATGGCGGATTCACCGGCTGGCAGTCTGGATTTGTAAACATATCTAAGGGAAGTTCACTGGGCTTACAAACGGGGACAGTAAATTATCACCAAGGGCATTTTAGCGGACTGCAATTCTCAATTGTAAATTATTCTGCAACATTAAACGGTCTTCAATTAGGGTTGATAAATATTATCGGCAAGGGAGGATTCTTACCGATCTTTCCACTCTTCAATTTTGACTTTGATTAGAAACATATTTTAGAAGAGCTGCCATCTTGCCTATCAAGATCATATCTTCGCTTTTGAAGATAGGATCTTTGGAAAGAATTTATGGGGACTAAAATTTTAAAAATTCGATATTCAAAATTCGGTGTTCGGTATTCATTATTGCTTTAAAAAGCAATATCGAATATCCAATGATGAATATCGAATTATGAAATTTTTGCTGCATTGTAGCGATATACTTTTTTCATTTACTTTCCTAAAAATTTTACTTCTAAAAGTAAAAGATGCCTTCTTCTTGAATAACCAAGTTTAAATATTTTATTAATTGCACCGTCATTTATGACGGTGAGAGTAATAAAAAAAACTATCGGGCTTTAGCCCAAAAACTATTTGCGTTATCCAAAGGATTCCCACGGAAAAACCCAAGTAGGAATTAGCATTGCTCACACGCCGCTGAAGCACCGTGCTATTATTCTTTCATTGCTCTCCAAAGATGTCAACTCTAAAAGAAGAGTTGCCATCTTGCCCGCCAAGATCATATCTTCGCTTTTTGAAGATAGGATCTTCAGAAAGCATTTTTGGGGACTAAAATTTTAAAAATTCGATATTCAAAATTCGGCGTTCGGTATTCATTATTGCTTTAAAAAGCAATATCGAATATCCAATGATGAATAACGAATTGTGAAGTGAGTTTTTGATTGCCGCCGATTAAGGGTTATCCAAAGGATTCACATGGGAAAACCCAAGTAGGAATTAGCATTGCTCACACGGCGCTGAAGCACCACGCTATTATTCTTTCATTGCTTTCCAATCTTTATATCAAGTTTTTTATCTGAGAAGCGAAGCACAAAATACTTCCGTAATGCGGCGACATGTCCGCTATCAAACTAACCATGCCACTATATTTAAATGCGGCTATTTGATAATCCTTGTAAAAAAGGATTTTAAATAATTGACAAATCAAATTTTATTTTAGTAAAATTAGTAATTAACACTATATTTATTTTAAAAGTGAATTAATTTTATTTGTCATTGGCAATCAGTAACTATAAGGAAAGATCATGAAATCGACTTATATAAAAGTTTTATGTTGTATTGTTTTCTTTTTTTCTATTAATCTTTCATTGTATTCAAAAGATAAGGTAGAAAATTTTGCGGAAGATTATGGGGAAAAGTTTGTTGAAGCAATTCGCAAAAATGATACAGCAATATTGAAACAACTTTTCCCATCCGCCGGGCAGCTAAATCAATTTATCAATTCCTTACCTACGGATGAGCAAAATAAATATAGAAAAGATCATAAAGATTTGGCTGACGCTCTATCAACAATTGAGGAAACAGTAGTCGATGAATTTAACAATTCCCAAACCTATATGACAAATGAATTTCCTGTAATACCCTTAGGCAATATCAAATTAAAATCGACTGTGATTGATAATTCTGAAAAGTCACTTGTATATACTGAATTTGCTACGCACAAAATTGATATTACATTTTCAGTTGAAGACGATGGTTTTGATAATTTATTTGATTTCCCCACTTATGCCTTGTTGACAGATGAAGGATTTTTTTTAGTAGATTTTTATGTTGAATATGAAATTCAGGAAATAGCTACAGAAATGGCAAATGATTATGCAAAAAATATCCTGGAGATTTTTATTGAAAATAATTTTGAAAGATATCAAAAGAATCTTCGCCCAACATTAAAAGATGTTTCTTGGCATGTTCATAATCGATTAAATCCAGGAGACCGCAAAGATATATTAAGCAATCCCGCAGATTGGGGTTTTGATGAAAAAACTTTTAATACCGATGGTCCAAAGTACTTTGATGATAATTTTAGATCTTGTGTAAATGATTTTAACGAGTACATTAATGTTGATTCAATCAAAAATTATAAATTTTTAGATTGCAGTTTCTCCAACTCATTCATTCCGGAATTCACTGTTACCTCTATTATAAATATCACCTTTTCCATTGAGTATCTTAATGATGAAACTCGTTATTATATGATGGGTACCGGAATCCTACAAAGTAGTGATGAATATTATTTTGGAGCAATGGGTGAGATTGATGTTACTGAATTAGATGATCCAATTAATAAACAGCCTAAGTATAAAATTAAACTGCCTGAACCAGAACCAGCAGTATTGAATGAGTCTAAGATTTTTTGGGATATGAGCGGCAGAGCATGCCCCAAAGCTTCTTTCAATCTTACGGAAATAAAGGTAAATTATCGAGGTCACCAATATGCAAAAGTAATTGAATCTTCTGACAAACTTATAGACTGCCCCAATGGGATTACTTATGATGATATGATTTTAGCTTATAGATACAGAGGTGATTCATACATGCAGATTTACAATGATTCCGGCACTTCCTATTTTACTAGAAAAAAAGAAAGAATTGAATCCGACCCTAAATTATTAGTTGAAGCTATTAAATCATATAACAATGCTTTTGAAGTAATTGAAAGAGGAAATATTAAATCATATGAATCAAAATATGCTGATCTATGTTCCAATCATTATAATGCTGTGGCGGTTTGTTACAATTATGCAATCGATATGCCTGATAGCTTATTTGCTGAGACTAGACCCTACTATGAAGCTGTTGCTGATGGTGCTGGCTATGCAACTGAAAATGTAGAACAAATGAAGAAGATAAAAGCTCTTGCAGGATATTATGCAGGGTTCTCTCTTGTGAACGAAAATAACAATTTAGTAAATGCTGATAGGTATTTGTCTATGGCAGTACCACTTGATGAATCTCTTTTATCAATGAACCGGGAGACCTTAATTTCAAGATTCTTACTCGATGAAAAAACATCTCAAACAGTCTACGATTATTTGGGTGTAGCTTGTTATCGTTTGTCAGCAGAATATCTTGATATTGCTAAAACCCATGAAATTTCTAAAATGCTCCAGGAAGCACTCGAATTTAATAAAAAAGCTGAGAAATGTTTTAAGATTATTTTACTCTTAGCGCCAGAAGATCAAGAAACTTTAACTAAATTAAATAAGACAACTGATCTTCATACTGAAATACAAAACGTATACAAAAAATTAACTCAGTAATGTTTTATTTGTTTTAGGTTGAAGAATATTTTTGGTTATTGATTATATAGTTACTAGTAAGAACTGTAAACCGTGGGCGCCCCACCGCTTGTGGTGAGATTGATATTATCGCTCAATATTTATAAATGGAAATTTTCATTTAACATATCTACTATTGTTGATTCAATGTTTTAAATTCTGACTTTCGAGGGATAGTGAATAAAGACCAAGTAATTCCAATAAGGCAAAAATAACCTAGTAAGGGATAGCTGCCGGTTAAATTAAACATAATATACCCGAAGATATAAATAAGGAAAACTATTAAAGTCCGTGTAATAAAAAATGATAAGGAAGAATTTTTATTCTTCAAAAATTTTAATTTATTTCTATTAAATAAATATGGGAGTATTAGTGAAAGTATGAACAATACTATCATAATAATCAGTTCAATAACTTCATCTAATCGAGTAATTGAAATTGAGGTAAACTGAATTAAAGCAATGAAATATATTAAAAAAGGAAATATTGTTAAAAAAAGGATATGAAATAAAAGTGATGTAAAATAATGTTTATTCAAGTCGCTGTTTGTCATTGTTTTTCTTGTTATTAAAAGGTTCGGTATTTATTATACAATAATCTTATCTAAAAAATTAAAAATTCAATTATAAATAATCTAAAATTGCTAATTATAAATATTTAATATTTCATTTTTGAATAATTGGCAAATAGTCCTATTTAGTAAGAAGCAGAACTATTTATGAGTGAAATATATTTTAAATTCCAGATAGTAGAGAAATTCTTATTACTATCTAAATCTCAGAGCATTTAAAATTTCTGGGTTAGCTAATTCTTTTTTTATCTCCTCAGAATATTCACTAAATAGTTGAATTACATATATCCAACCTTTATCATCATTTCGTATACTCAATAAGATACCTTCTTTATAGTTACTAAAAGCACTTTTGAATGCTTCTTTAATAGTGAAAAAACTAATTGCAGCCCAATCAGCATTTAAATTTGATTTAGCCATTTCATTTGGCATTTCATTTAAAGGAATAGTAATTGAATCTGAAATACTTGTAAGTACAGATTTATAGGCATCATCCTTTACTGTTTCAGTTGAATCTGCAAGATGAATAATATATCGAATTTCTAAATCGGCTATTTTTGACTGCATCCGAAAATCATATTCAATTGCTTTATTCTCAAGTACCTTCAAACTATTGCAACGTCTTTCAACCATATTTGCATTATCTACATCCATAGTAGGTTCAATAAAGAAAATTGCCCCACTTTTAAGTTTCGTTTTAAATCCTTCAGGTAATTCCCAAGTGTCTTCAGCAAATACTAATTGTACAAGTAATAGAGATATAAAAATTAATAATATATTTTTCTTCATGTTTTCTCCGTTTTGGAATTAATTTATTTTGAGATACAGGAATATAGGTTTTCAAGACAAATTGTCCAATAATTTTTATTGAATATTGCATTATTTAAATTTTGAATATCCAATGATGAATAACGAATTATTAATTGTACGCTGCGCTGAAGCACCTTGCTATTATCCTTTTAGTGCTTTCCAAAGATGTCAACTCTAAAAGAAGAGTTGCCATCTTGCCCGCCAAGATCATATCTTCGCTTTTTGAAGATAGGATATTTGGAAAGCATTTTTAGAATTTTAAGTTTGAGTTGCCTCATCTGTAATGTTGTTATTAAACATAAGCAACTGATCAAAAATTTTAAAAATTCGATATTCTTTATTCGTCATTGACTTAAAAGCAATATCGAATATCCAATGATGAATAACGAATTATGAAGTTTTTGTTGCATTGCAGCGATACACTTTTTTCATTTGCTTTCCCAAAAATTTCACTTCTAAAAGTAAAAGATGCCTTCTTCTTGAATAACCAAGTTTAAATATTTTATTAATTGCACCGTCATTTATGACGGTGAGAGTAATAAAAAAACTAGTGGGCTTTAGCCCAAAAACTATTTGAGTTATCCAAAGGATTCACATGGAAAAACCCAGTCGGGTTTGCTTTGCTAACACGGCGCTGAAGCACCGTGCTATTATTCGTTTCATTGCTTTCCAAAGATGTCAACTCTAAAATGAAGAGTTGCCATCTTGCCCGCCAAGATCATATCTTCGCTTTTGAAGATAGGATCTTTGGAAAGCGTTTTTGGGGACTAAAATTTTTAAAATTCGATATTCAAAATTCGGTGTTCATTATTCGTCATTGATTTAAAACAATATCGAATATCCAATGATGAATATCGAATTATGAAGTGAGTTTTTGATTGCCACTAATTAAAGATTAAAACCCATTACAGGTTTGCTTTGCTCACACGCCGCTGAAGCACCGTGCTATTTAAATATTATATTCCATTACTCAAACCGTAAAATCCCATACCGCTGCGGCTGATAAAGATTACCCGACCAAACCATTTCTTTAGGATCACTCTGCTGGCGGTGTCTGCCGATGTTTATTCCCCATTCATCTCCCGGTTTGGGTCCTTTTTCTAAATCTATATCACTCCACGGAATCTGCATTTCCAAATACCATGCGTCTTCACCAATTACAATTTTGCTTTTGTATTTGCTTTCAAAATATTTATTGGGCACGTAGCGCTGAAGTGAGTTAAATCTTGTTCCAGCGCTGTTCTGGAAAAGCCGGGTGTAATGTTTTTGTGTTTGTTCAGTATCAAAAAATAATTCGAGATCATCATCGTTCCAGGTAAACGGAATTGGACCTTCAGCAGTTGAAACCAAATTTTGCGGATTCGGTTCTTCCATTTTTGCGGTTACGTATAAATAATCTTTATCGTAAAGAAATTTTATTACTGTTTGCAGTTCTACTGCTTTACCGCTGCTATAATTTAAATTTGAGATTGAATCAGCATTCAGCCAATCCGGTTCATTGAAAATACCATCAATAGTTATCTTTCCATTTTTAGGTTTTGCAACAATAACCGGCGGAACAAATAGTTCATACTCCCCTTCAAACATAACGAGTTTATCAAGTTTAATACTCGGCTGCAGTTCCTTTGCAATTTTTGATTTCTTAAGCATTTTATATTTTTGTTCCAACTCTCTGGCAACAACCCCCGACCGTAAAAGTTTTTCAGATTGAATTATTAATCCGGGCATTAAATCAGAGGATGGTGCCTTCTCAGATTTTAAGCTGAACGATTTTACAGTTTTACCTTTTGCAGGTAAATCCAGCCACATAAAAAAAGGTTCGATATTAATTTCAGAACCGTATGGAACATCCCATGTTAATTTATACGTCCGTGCTTCATCTAATAAATTTTCAATTGGTACATCAACTGTAATATCCAGCGGTTTGCCCTCTTTCCAGTCAGGTACTTGAATTGTTTTATCAGCAATGTTGTACTTTGGTACTCTTTTTCTTTCATCCGGATTGACTGTATCGAGCGGAAGAATTGACCCGGCTTTAATTGCGGCATAGCTAACATCGCCGCCTGGTAAAACACTTACATGCATAAATGCTGAAAACTTACCTTCACGCGTACTTCGCCTTTTTACTCCGGCACTGTTAATAATAAGGTAATTTATTCCGTCTCGTTCTTCCCACACATGTTCGTGTGTGTGTCCACCGGCAACTAACTTTGTAGGATATTTTTTTAACAGTTCATGAACAAGGTCCCAATCTTTTCGTCCTTCCGTATCTTTGCTGTACTTCCAAAGCGGGCTATGAAGAAAAACAAAAATTGATTTTTGATTAAACTCATCCGAGCCGTAACCGCCGTTTTCAGCAGCGAATTTTTCTAAATCATTTTTCAGCCAATCGCGCTGCCATTCTGCAATTCTATCATCTTCTTCACCCCACCATGAATTTAATACAATGCAATGTACAGAGCCTTTATCAAATGAATAGAGTAATTTTTCTTTTCCCCAAACTTCTGCATAAACTTCTTCAGCTTCATCAGTAACAACATCATGATTGCCGGGCACAGGATAGTAAGGCATGCTTAGCGGAGCAATCTGATTTTTAAATCGCATCCATTCTCTTTGCAATTGGTTTTTATCGTGTGTATAACCGTGTATTAAATCGCCGACTTGAATTACAAAATCGGGTCGGAGCATTTCCGCTTCATGAATCATTCTTTCAAATTGGGGCGGGTTTCCGAACTGGCTATCGCCGAATATTATAAATCTTATTTCCTCTCTTGGTGACTCAAGCCTGAGATAGCCGAAAGCTGTTTGCTGAACGAATAAAATTACAAATAACATTGCAGCTAAATTTAGAGCGCTGAATTTTAATTTAGTTTTCATTGTAAATACTTTTTTAGGTTTGTAAAAATTGTAACTAATATTTTTATTAACTCAATTGAAAAATAACAAATAAATTACAATTGAATAAATTAGTTAGAATTAAAGAAAATTGATAGAGATGAACATGCAAAGAGGGGGTTTTTGTTGAATAAAATTAGAAAGAACGAAAATGAAAATTTATATTATCAGCCGGCTGCAACAGTCTTCAAGTCCTATTTTTACCTGTAATAATTGCCGATATTGTGATTTTGAGCACACTGGGATTATGCTTGTTTGAGAGGGGAAATAATAATATTTAATACTGCCGGAACTTACAAAACTAATTTATATTTTGAATTTCGTAGAGTTTACTCAAATTCTGACTGTTTGTAAATTTTATATAATAACTTGTGTCGGAGTTTTGGGTTTGTTCAACAACCTCCACTTTATAACCAAGTGCCCGGTGTTTTTCAATAAGTAAAGTAAAATATTGGTTTGCAATCGATTTAGCTTTCTGTAGGTTTAAATTACTCAAGTGTTTCTCCTGCATTCATTCTACAGCTCAGTTAGTTAATTTTAATTTAGAATAATTTTTAAATAAAGTTTTGATTCAGATCAATTCTTAAAAATTATTCTTTTGTGTAGGTAACGCTGCCCAGCTTAAATGAAGGGCGTGCGCTGTGTGCCTTATACCGTGTTGTTGCAAATTTGCGTGTCTGACCCGGTTTTAAAAATTTAATTTTTGCAGTAACTTTATCACGTGGAAACTTATAAGTAATCACAATATCCCTCATAGTTTTTTCTGAGATATTTGTAATTTCACCGTGAACGCTTGCCTCAGTTATTTTTCCGCCCATTTGCGCCTTGTTTACATCAAAACTGGTACTTTTTGTTAAACTTAAACTTTCCTTCTTCACTTCGTAATCAACTTTTTTGAAGTAACCGCATGAAGCCGTTAATAGAAGAAAGGTTAATAGTAAAATCAATTGCTTTGCTTTCGTCATCTCTTTTAGTCCGTATAATATTTTCAAAGGGTAAAATTTCGGCTATCATCAAAATGTTGCAAATTTAGTACCATATCTGCATTAACAATTTTTAACAGAAATTTCTGTAACATTTAATCGGATATTTCGTCTATAATTTTAGAAGCACAAAAAAAGGTTACAACTTTTTAATAAATGACGAGTCTAATTAATTAAAATCATAAAATCCGGGGGGATGTATGAAAACCAAATCATATTTAATATTTGCATTTCTATTTTCACTTTCAATTTTATCAGCCAAAACACCTTTAACCGATGAAGCAAAATCTATAGCTGAATTAAATTATTTAGCCGGGTTGGAATCGGATAATGAAGGATTACGCGGAAGTTCGGCTTATTTTTTAGGTGAGATTAATTCTTCTAAAGCAGTAATTCCTTTAATGCGGCTTTTAAGAAATGACGAGAGCGAGTGTGTACGAACAGTGGCGGCTCTTTCGTTAATAAAATTAAAAGATGCACGCGGCGTATATTTAGTAAAAAAGGCTATTGAGTTTAATGACTCAGAAAAAGTGCGTGATAGATGCGAAAGGTTTTATGCCGCTTTTTTACTGGATGAAAGAGCTAAAAAAATTGAATCGGACATCGAACAATTTGCCGGAGTTTTCAAATAATCAAACTCTTAGAATGTTTACTAAGCGGAGTAAATTATCAAAAAGGTGAAATATCTTTAGAAATTTAGTTTGCTTCGCTTCCGAATGGTTGAATTAACAGTTCAAAGTGTTCGAGCAGTTTTTTTATATCGCTATCAATCCATGCTTCATCTTTTTCAGTTAAATCAATATCTACAACTTTTAGTATTTCGTAACGAATTTGAATTGTAATTACATTTCCCTTTGTAAACAATTTAGATTTGCGGGTGACCGTAGTTTTTGAGACAGTTCCTAAAACATTCGTATAGAAATTTTTATCCTCAAATATTGGACTATCGGCAATAATTGATTGAAGATGTTCTGCGTTCACTTCCTCTTCCATATCATAAATAGCAGTGCAGTATTTTACCATATCCTGCAAACTTCCGCTTACAACAACTTTCTTTTTCATTTATTTTCATCCTTAAAATGGTTCATCATAGTTTTTGTTTTTTACATTTTCTGAATGTAAAAATAATTCCGATTTGTTTACTACTAAACAGCCGGCAATCATATCATGCAGAGCCTGTTTCTTTTCAGTAAATGCTGCAATTATATAGCCTATATTAAGTATAAATCCTGAAATAAATTTACTAAAAAATCTTCCCGATGCTTTTGCAAAAGTAATTCTTTTACCGTAAAGGTCTGTTACCATAATTCCAATTATCATTTTGCCAAGCGTGGCTTGCTTTTTAGAGGATTCCATTAATGCAAAATAGAGCCACTTAATAATTATTGTGAGCAGAAAAATAACACCGATAAAAAATAAGAACATAAAAGCAGCAGCAGCCTCTAATCCCCCTTCAACTGATTGAAAGCTTGAGAGTGTATAATCGTACTCATTAAAGTTCTTAAATAAATCTTTAGGAATTGTTCCGGCAGCAAACATTATAAAGAATGGGAAGAAGAGAATAGATATGATTCCGCTTATAATAATTTGGTCGAGAAGGTAAGCTAACAGCCGCTTCCAAAACCCTGCGTAGATATTTTTATAATACTCCATCACTTGCCTTTAATTTATTCAAATTAAAAATAGCTCTTTCTATATCTAAAGTCATACTGCTTATTTTATTCTGAAATAATTATTGTCTTTTCTGTTTCACATGAATGAAGTTTAACGCCATCAAATAGTTTTAAAATTTTATAACCTAAACTGCTGATTGCCTGCTCATCTCCATGTACAAGAATCACTCTTGCAGGATTTAATTTATAAACCATTTCTAAAAGTTCTTCTTTTGTAGAATGAGACGGGAAGTTGAATTTTTCAATAGTGCATTTGATTTCAAATGGTTTTTCATGTTCAGCAAGTTTTATTTTATCTCCCTTTTTCGCCTTTAGCAAAACTGCACCGGGGGAATCGGGATCGATATAACCAACAATAAAAATTGAACTTTTATCGTTCTTCAAAAAATCTCTTACCATTTTATATGAAAAAGTTCGTTCATCAAGCATTCCGCCCGGAGCTAAAACAATTCCGTTATTTTTAAAAAAATCATTTTTATTTGTTATGCCATAAATATTTACTTGTTCAATTTTCCTTAAGTCTAAATTTTTCAAGTTCCTTTCAACCAGATATTTGTTATCATCATACACATTTGCAATTCTATTTGCTATTCCACCGGAATAAATAATTGGATTAAGCAGTTTACCCTTTTCAATAAAATGGTTAATACCTGCAAGCATTTCCTGAGTTTTACCCAAAGCAAAAATTGGAATTAATATTGAGCCTCCCCCTTCCAATATTCTATTTGCTTTTTTAGAAAACTTTTCAAATTCATCAAACCATGTCTTCGAGTTTTTTTGATCGGCAGCACCGTAAGTTGATTCCATAATTAATGCAGTTACCCGCTGCTTTGGATAGTTAGCACCGTTCAATATTATCTGCTTACTTTTTCTCGTATCGCCGGTGTAAAATATTCTTTCATGTTCATATTCAAAAAGTATCCCCGCTGAGCCAAGTATATGCCCGGCATCATAAAATGTAGTGTGGATAGCAGAGTTCCCTCGATGAAGTATACCGGATATTTCAAAAGTTTCATTATAAGAATAATTAAAAATTGTTTTGGTTAGCAGATCAATTTCTTCATGTGTATATGGTTCAATACCCGGTTCATCATTTAGGGTCTCACGTAAAATGTTTGCGCTATTGTGTAATGTTATTCCGGCTATCTGTTTAGTTTGTGTTGTCATTAAAATTTTAACATGCGGAAATAATTTTATCAAATAAGGTAGTGAGCCGATGTGATCGGAGTGTGCATGAGAGATGATAACATAATCAAGTGGTTTATCATTTAAGTAATCAAAATTCGGCAATGCTTTAAGACCTTTATTTCTAGGGTGCATGCCGCAATCGATCAATATTCCTGTTTCATCAATATTTAAGTAATAAGCATTTGCCCCAATTTCGTTGGCTCCGCCGAGCGGTGTAAAAGTGATCATAAATTATTTGAAGTGAATTAAAAAATTGAATGAATAGAAAATAAATATATTATCTTGATTTTTCTGCGGCTCTAAGCATTCGTCTTTCACGAAAAAGCTGACCGATTTCCGCTCCGATAATAAATAGTATTGAAGAATAAAAAATCCAGAACATTACAACAATTATTAAAACAAATGCGCCGTAAACTTTGTTGAGTACTAAAAAATTTCTTACGTAATATCCAAAAATACTTCTCGCTGCTTCCCATAATACCGTTGCCCAAAACGCACTTACTATCGGAACTTTTCTGCCTAATTTTTCGTACGGAATTAAATAATAAAAAACTAGGAAGAGTAAAAAAATAATAATTGGCGATAAAATTGAAAACAGAGTATCTGCCAATCCGCTTATTTGAAAAACTTTAAGTACCTCAATTTCATCGGCAGCGCTTATAATTATATTGGAAATAGGTAATATAAATGTTGAAAGAAGAATAAATATTATGAGCAGCAATACCATTCCGAAATCTCTTAACAGACCAATCCAAGCACTTTTTTCTTCACTTACTCCAAATGTTTTATTAAGCACTGTCCGCATTGTACTAAACAGCCATGTAGATGTGAATAACAAACCAAATGCTCCCAAATAACCTGCAAGCGTTTTAAATTCAATTACCTCCGGGATGCGGGAAAGGATAAACTTTTTAGTATAGGCGGCAAATTGGGGATAAGGAATTAGTGTGTCGATTAATTTATTGACCTGATCTTCAACATTCCCCGGTTCAATAATATTACCAAGAACGGCAAACATCATAAGCACCATGGGAATCATGCTAAGTACAAGCGAAAAGGCAATAGCAGCAGCGCTTAAAAACACATGGTTTTTATCTATTCTCTGCGCCATTCCAATAAAGTAATGATCAAAAAAACCAAATACTCTTTTCAGAACTGATACAGGAAAAAATTTAGTCACCCATCTAAAAAACTTAAATTTATATTTCGACATTCATCTTCTCTGCAATTGAATTATAGTAAAGCGCTGCTAACTTATTCAAAGCAAACTCAAATTTTTCATTAACCTTCAAACTGCTACCGCCGGTTTTACCTATAAAATAGAATGGTGTTGAACTTTCTCCGGCAGCCTTTTCAAACTTTTCTTTATCCTCTTTAGCAACACTTACCACAACACGCGATTGTGATTCAGAAAAAAGTGAAAAGTCTTCCCTGCTTTTGATTGGAATATTTACATCGGCACCGATAGGATTATTTTCATTGATAATGCAGCATTCAGCTAACGCAGTTAAAATACCCCCTTCCGAAATATCATGAGCAGACTTAATCATACCCTTTTGAATTGAGCTTAGCAGAAATGATTGAAGTTCTTTTTCAGTTTGTAAATTAATTTTAGGGGCATCTCCGCTAACGATATTATTACACACGTTTAAATATTCACTGCCGCCAAGTTCTTCAAAATCATCGCCCAGCACATAAATTAAATCATCTTCATTTTTGAAGTATGAAGTAGTAACATGATCAATATTTTCTATAAGACCCACCATGCCTATAACAGGCGTCGGATAAACAGCTGCATCCGGACTTTCGTTGTAAAAGCTGACATTTCCGCCCGTGACGGGAGTATCAAAAAAGCGGCATGCTTCACCCATTCCCTCAATCGCTTCCTTGAATACCCAATAAACTTCGGGCTTGTAGGGGTTACCGAAATTCAGACAATTGGTAATTGCAAGCGGTTCACCTCCGGAGCAGACGATATTTCTTGCGGATTCTGCAACCGCAATTTTTGTTCCTTCCTTTGGATTTAAGTAAACATAACGTGCATTGCAGTCTGTATTTGCGGCAAGAGCTTTGTTGGTTCCCTTCAAGTATATTACTGATGAATCACAACCGGGACCGACAATTGTATTTGTTCTGACCATTGAATCGTACTGCTCGTAAACCCATTTTTTTGAAACTATATTCGGCGATGAAAAAACTTTCTCAAATGCATCTTCAATCGAAATGGGCTCTTTGATGGAATTAAAATTAAAATCTCTCAATTCATTTATGTAATCGGGGAATTTAGTTTCTCTGTAATAAACAGGTGCGCCACCGCCGAGTACTAAATCATCAGCCGGCAGTTCTGCTTTAACTTCACCATCATATTTTAATTTGATAATGCCATCACTTGTAACTTTACCAATTGTTTCACAATGTAGATCCCACTTATCAAAAGTCTCAATAATTTTTTCTTCACATCCCGGTTTTGCAACAACAAGCATACGTTCTTGACTCTCGGACAACATTATTTCGTAAGCCGTCATTCCCTTTTCTCTAAGCGGCACTTTATTTAAGTTAATGTCCATACCGGATTTACCCTTAGCACTCATTTCGGAAGTTGAACAAGAGATACCTGCAGCTCCCATATCTTGTATTCCAATAATCCAATCATTTTTAATAATTTCAAGCGAGGCTTCCAATAGTAGTTTTTCAGTAAACGGATCACCAACTTGAACAGAGGGGCGCTTTGCTTCAGACTTTTCAGAGATTTCTTCCGATGCAAATGTAGCTCCGTGAATGCCGTCGCGCCCGGTAGAAGAACCCACAATCATTACAGGGCTGCCTACTCCTTCAGCGGTTGCAGTGGCTGTTTCGCCAACCTTAACTATACCAACTGCCATTGCGTTTACAAGCGGATTCCCTTTATATGATTTATCGAAATATATTTCGCCGCCCACAGTAGGAACCCCAAAACAATTTCCATAATCACCAATACCTTTAACAACTCCTTCAAATAAAAATCTTGTTCTAGGGTCATCAAGTGAACCAAAACGCAAAGAGTTTAATGCGGCAATCGGGCGGGCTCCCATTGTAAAAATATCTCTTAAAATTCCTCCAACTCCCGTTGCAGCTCCTTGGTAAGGTTCCACTGCAGAAGGATGATTATGACTTTCAATTTTAAATGCCACGGCTAATCCATCACCAATATCAACAAGTCCTGCATTTTCTTCCCCGGCACCGACTAATAATTTTTTACCTTCACGGGGTAAAGTTTTTAATAATGCAATTGAGTTTTTATAACTGCAGTGCTCACTCCACATTACACTAAATACTCCCAATTCAGTGTAGTTAGGCACTCTTCCTAATATCTCATTTATTCTACTGAATTCATCTTCAGTCAGCCCATGCTCAAGTGCTAATTCTAAATTCACTACAGGTTCGTTCATATTTTCGCTTCTAATTAAATTTGTTAAATCTATTATTTTTTCATTAAGTAACAACTAAATGTCTTAGCTGATAAATATATTTTGAAAATGTATATACTTCCTATCGGGATTGCAGATCAGCCGTAAAGATTTTGTTCAACCAGCTCGCAGATAATGTGGGCAACGGTTATATGTCCCTCTTGAATTCGCTGAACATTATTGCTTGGCATAATTAAGGGTAAGTCTGCTAAGTTCTTTAGTTTTCCTCCGCTGCCGCCTAAAAACCCAATTACTTTCATATTTTTTGATTTAGCTTTTTCTACTGCTTTTACAACATTTGGTGAATTTCCGCTGGTTGATATTGCAATTAAAATATCACCTTCATTGCCCAGTCCTTCTACATTACGGGCAAAAACATTATCAAATCCAATATCATTTCCGCCTGCTGTTAAGTTCGATGAATCTGTTGTTAAGGCTATAGCCGGTATTGCAGGTCTTTGCACATCATGGCTTAATCTAATCATAAATTCAGCCGCAATATGCTGGCAGTCAGCCGCGCTGCCGCCGTTACCGCACAGTAAAAGTTTTTTCCCGCCGCTAAAAGCTTCTGAAAGTAATTTAACAGCTTCAATAATTCCAGCCGAGCACTCTGTTTCTATTTTAATTTTGGTTTCTGAGCTTTCTATCAAAGATTCATGAATAAATTTCTGTTGATCCAAATTTTACTCCAAAAAAATTTTTACTTCATTAAAGTTCAAAAATAACAAAGTAAAATTAACTTTCATAAGTTTAAAATAAAAAAGCCGGACGGGGAGTCCGGCTATAACCAGCAAGGGTAGCACTATTATATTATCGGGAGGTTCCCGTTATGGAGAAGCTTGCGTCACCGTTTGGACCTGCAGAAGAAATTGTAACAGATGCTGTCTGCGGTTTATCTTCATCGGACTTGCTATCCGAAACGGTAAAATAAAATGTTGTCATTCCGGCTAAAACATCAGGCATTCTAATGCTTATATCCCCGGATACTTCAATATCACCTGAAGCAACTGAAACTGAAATTGTATTGCCTGAGGCAATTGGGTTGTTATTTAAATCTGCAACATTGAATGAAAACGATTGAGACCCGCCGTTTGCTAAATTAAATGTTGAAGGACTAACTTGAGATATAAATGGCTGTCCTGACTGCAGTCTAACTGTTTTAGTTAATATTTGATCATAATTTTCATTTGCAGTTTTAGCTGTAACCTTAAAAAATCCTTTTCCAAGATTTGGATAGTCAGGATCATTCATTGGTAATTCCGGCCACGGTTGAGTTAAGAGAGTGACATTTGCCGTTCCTAAATCTGAAGTCAGGTTTGAGCCTTCAATAATCCCTGAAGTCGTTTCAAAGTAAACTGCTGTTCCCGGGCGTACAGGGTTACTGAATTTATCGCCGACATAAGCAGTAAAACCAATGTCGTAGCCAATAATTCCAAGTGCAGGGTAGTTTAATTTCTCTGAAGCAACATGAAAGTGACCGTCATCGGGTAATCCGCCGTGGATTGCAATAAGCACAGGTTTTGAACGAATTGTTTCATTACCTTTTGTAATTTCTGCAATTACCTGAACAACGCCGGCAGTAAATCCTGTATTAAGCGTTACAGATGCTCTGCCAAGTGCATTTGTTTTTACTGATGAAGGATGAAGATATTCACCGCCACCGGGAGAATTACCAAGAGTAAATTGCACGGTTTCCTGGTTATCTAAATCTATATGCACACCGTTCGAATCTTGAACTTCAAATATTATTTGAGCTGTTTGTATTGATCCGCTTTCTTTAACTCCAATACTTTCCGAAGACTGCTCGTACAAATAAACTGATGCCGCACCGCCCGAAGGAGTTTGTCCTGTTCCCGATTCCTGTTTCAGCTGAACCAATGGAGCTTGAACTGAGGCATCGATAGTGGCAAATACAGAAGTTGTATCGGCACTATAGCCGGTTAAAGAAACAACAATAAAAACTTCTTTATTTTTATCAATATCTAAAGTAACAGAATACATTCCCGAAGAATTAGTAGCCCCGCCGTTTTCATTTACAAAATCGGTTACTTTAACTAAAGCGTTATTTATGGGATTACCGGAAGATGATTCAACTACTTGTCCGGTAATTGTAACTGTTCCGCCTTCAGTTTCTTCTCCGTCAGTCGGACCGGATTCTTTAACCTCGCAGCCGCTTAACAGCAGAAGAGCAGCGAAAATAATCGATAAAATAACCTTTAACGAGTTGTTCATGTTAAAACCTTTTAGCTTTATTTTTTATTTTATTGTTCATGTGTACTGGTATAAATGCCGGTTGATAACTTAGTTTTTGATAATCAGCTATTATTTCTAATATATTTTTTTCAAATATTTTAACAGCCGTTTTAATATTGCCCAGCATTTTATATGAATTTTTTAGTTTAATTCTACTTCTCCAGTTAACTTTTTGACTCATTTAAGCAAATATCAAACCAAATTATGATTTAAATCAAAATGGTGTTTTTTTTATGTTTTAAGCCTATAAATGAAGGGTTTCGTAAAATCACTTGTTAATATATGCTCAATTGAAGCAATTCAAGTAATTATTGGAAGGTAAAAAAGTAATTATTACTTATAAAATTGTACTTCTCAACAAAAATGTGATAGATAAGAACTTAACCAATGATAAATTTGGGACTAATTAGAATGGATAATCTTTTATGTCATTTGATTTACTCTTATTCAATAGCATTATCCTAAAATATTTTTCATTCAAGATTCAAATTAATTTTATCCTGAAATTACAAATCATTCTGCTTACTATTACATTTATACAAATATTTATCAATCTACTTTGACTTTGTTACAAATATTTGTTTAATTTACCCTTACAATATTACAAATGTAAAATGTTTAACCGAAAACTGCTAAAAGAATTAAATGAATGGAAAGATAGGCGTAACAGAAAGCCACTTATTATTAGGGGTGTACGTCAGGTTGGGAAAACAACTTTAGTAGATTTGTTTGCCAAAAACTTCAAACAATATATCTATTTAAATTTAGAACAATTTTCAGATAAAAAAATTTTTGAGGATTCAGTAAATTTTGAGGAAACGCTAGATGCCATTTTTTTTCTCAAAAATGCATCAAAAAATATTGAAGATACCTTAATTTTTATCGATGAAATTCAAAATTCTCCCCAAGCAATTTCTTCACTTAGATATTTTTATGAAAACAGTAATAACGCCTTTGTAATAGCAGCCGGGTCTCTTCTTGACGCTCTAATAAATGATTCTTCTAGTTTTCCGGTTGGACGTGTGGAGTTTTTAGCTTTACACCCTGTTTCATTTCAGGAGTTTATTTTTGCTTCCGGTCAAAAAAACATTACCGACGCATATAATATTACTCCCTTGCCACGGTATGCATTTGATAAGCTAAATGAATTTTATAAAATTTATTCCTTAATTGGCGGAATGCCCGAAGTGATAAATAATTATTTGACTGAAAAAGATTTAAGTAAAATAAAAGCGATAATTAGTAATCTTGTAATTTCCTTTAAGGATGATATTGAGAAATATGCTAAAAATATTTCCAGCCAAAATATTCTTCGTCACATAATTGAACATTCATTTTTTAACGCAGGCAGCAGAATTAAATTTCAGGGCTTCGGAAATTCTAATTATCGCTCACGCGAAGTGGGTGAGGCATTTAGATTGCTTGAAAAAACAATGATAATAAAATTAATATACCCGGTTACACAAGGTATATTGCCCTTGATAGCTGATAAAAAAAAATCTCCCAAATTACAAATTGTAGATACCGGACTGATAAATTTTTCTATTGGAATTGAAAAGGAAATTTTTAGTACCTCAGATCTCTCGGATGTTTATAGAGGAAGAATTGCAGAACATATTGTGGGGCAGGAATTACAAACATTAAGTTCAATACCCTCGGTAAAAATTAATTTTTGGGTAAGGGATAAAAGACAGTCCGAAGCAGAAATTGATTTTCTATATGTTAAAAATGGAAAGATTTATCCAGTTGAGGTAAAAGCCGGTGCCACTGGTAAATTAAAATCTCTGCATCAATTTATAGATACTTATAAAAATAAATTAGCAATTCGATTTTATAGTGGTCCTATAAAAATCGATACTCTGAAAACAAAAAATAATTACAAGTTTACTTTACTGAATTTGCCCTATTTTCTATGCGGAAAAATTGATGAATACATCGAATGGACAGAAGCCCAAATTCATTAACTTTATGATAAACTCTATTCAATAGTACCAAAATTCTGAGATGGAAATAATTAGATAATTATCGATTTTCGATTATTCGATTTTCGCGCTACAAATCACCGCCTTTCATCGTAATAGAAATTCTCCCTTTATTTTCATCTATTTCAAGAATTGTGACATCAATTATATCGGCTACGTTTAAAACTTCAATCGGGTGCTTAATATATTTATTTGCAATTTGAGAAATATGAAGAAGTGCATCATGCTTTACTCCAATATCTACAAACGCACCGAAATCAACAATATTTCGAACAGTTCCTTTTAACTTCATTCCTTTCTGCAGATCACTAATTTTTAGTACATCACTTCTTAATATTGGTGCAGGCATTTCTTCACGGGGGTCTCTGCCGGGTTTTTTAAGATTCAGCAAAATATCATCTAAGGTTGGTTCACCAACCCCAATTTGATTTGCGATATTTCCTGCACCTTTCTGCTTAACAAAAAGATCAATTAAATTACCTTTTGTTTTTATTTCCGAAATTGAAACTGAGCAAATTTTCAGTAGTTCCTCAGTCGCGCTGTAGGATTCGGGATGAATAAAAGTATTATCAAGCGGATTTTCACCATTCGGAATTTTCAAAAATCCGGCAGCCTGTTCAAATAGTTTTTCGCCTACTCCGGCTACTTTCATTAGTTCTTCTCTAATTTTAAATCGTCCTTCTTTTTCCCTATGCCTAACAATTGAATTTGCAATCCGTTTATTTAATCCGGAAACGTAAGTGAGCAATGAACCCGATGCAGTATTTAAGTCAACCCCTACATAGTTTACGCAGCTAATTACCACATCATCTAATTTCTTATTCAATAGTTTCTGATCAACATCATGCTGATACAACCCGACACCGATTGACTTAGGGTCTATCTTAACAAGTTCTGCCAGCGGATCCAGCACCCTGCGAGCAATTGAAATATTACCGCGCTGACTTGCTTCCAGGTCCGGGAATTCTAATTTTGCAACCGGTGAAGCTGAATAAACCGATGCACCGGCTTCACTTACAATCAAATAATGGCAACCTAAATTTTCTTCTTTAATTAATTCAGCAATCATTATTTCAGTTTCTCTACTTGCTGTACCGTTGCCAATCGCAATTAAATCAACATTATGTTTCCTTACCAATTGGGCAACAATCTTCTTTCCTTCAGCCATTCTTTTCTGCGGGGGATGAGGATACATTGTTGTGCCTTCAATATATTTTCCTGTTGAATCAATAACAGCAACCTTTGACCCTGAAACAAACCCGGGATCGATACCCATAATTATTTTATTGCTGATTGGCGAAACCAATAACAGTTGCCTCATGTTCGATGCAAAAATTTCGACGGCGTGTAAATCAGCATCCTCGGTTAGCTGGTTTCTAACTTCTCTTTCTATTGATGGAAAAATTAATCTCATAAAAGAATCATCAACAATTTCATCTAATATTTCCTGAAAGTTTGATTCTTCATACTCAAAGAATTTTTCAAAAATAATTAAAAGCACTTCAGGTTTATCGAAACTCAAAACCACCTTCAAATATTTTTCCCTCTCTCCCCTATTGACGGCAAGGGTTTGGTAAGGTTTAATTTTTGCAAGAGCGACTGAAAAGTCATGATAAACCTCGTAAACATCTTTAGTGTTAGGAGCAATATTTTCTTTTTTTGTATCAGATTTTTGAGAGACAATTGAGGCAGTTTCCAATAAAAATTCTCTAACTGCCTGTCTTACTTCCGCGGTCTCATTTATCATTTCGGCAATTATATCTTTAGCACCTAAAAGCGCTGCCGCTCCGCTCTCAACTCCCTTTTCGGCATCCATATAACTTTCTAAAATCTCATTAAAGTCACCGTCAAATTTAGGATTTTCAAGAATAAACAGTGCCAGCGGTTCCAAGCCTTTTGCCTTGGCAATTGTGCCGCGCGTTTTTCTCTTGGGTTTGTAAGGAAGGTATAAATCTTCAACCTCTCTCAATATAGCTGCGTTTATAATTTTCTCTTTCAATTCATCGGTAAGTTTGCCCTGCTCATCAATGCTTTTCAGAACAGTTTCTTTTCTCTCCTCAAGAATTGTTAAATAATTAAATCTATCTTCAATTTCTCTAAGCTGTTCTTCATCAAGTTCGCCGGTTTTTTCCTTTCTGTACCTCGCAATAAACGGCACAGTAGCGCCTTCACTAAATAAGTTTAAAACTACATCAACTTGTTCCGGCTTTATCGAAAGCTCGGCTGCTATTACATTTTTTACGTTCATCATATTCCTATTTTTTACGAGAACAAATCAACGGTAATAATATTTACTTTTCAAGTTGATTTTTAATTAGGTTCTTTAATTAGCCAATTATTATTGAATAATTTGATATTTTAATTTTTGATTTTTTCAATTTATGGACAAGAAAATGGAAACCGGCTTTCAATATATTGCAGTTTCATCCGAAATTGCTGACACAAAAATAATTAATAAATTGTTAAACAATTATTCCGAAATTCTTTCAACTGCGGGCGGGTGTAAAACAGATGATGCCCAAATCGATTCACGATTACCTCTGTTCTATTTTGTATTAACCGGCGGCACAGAAAATTTTGTAATGTATATTGTTGAAAGAAGAAAAAAACAAAAAGGAAATGAACCTGTTTATATTATTGCGCATTCTTCTAATAACTCTCTTCCGGCTTCATTAGAAATTTTAGCGCGGATAAAACAAATTGGCGGTAAGGGAAAAATATTTTACCTGGAAAATCCGATTGATGAAAACGGGATAAGAAAAATTAAAGAATCTGTGAAATTTATTTCTGTAAAAAGAGAACTTGAAAATTCCAGAATCGGCTTAATTGGGGAAGCTTCGGATTGGCTTGTAGCAAGTTCACCCAAAAGTGATGTTATAAAAAAAAGCTGGGGACCTGAAATTATTGAGATTGATCTGGCGGAAGTGACCAAGCAGTTAGGAAGTGCCGCTATGCAATCTGCCGGTATAACAAATTTCAAAGAAGGTGCAGCTCAAATTTTTGAACCGGAAGAATCCGAAATAGCCGAAAATGAAAGTGTTTATTTTGCTATTAAAAACATCGCAGATAAATATCAACTCAATTCATTAAGTATAAGATGTTTTGATTTGGTGGTTGATCAAAAAACAACCGGCTGTTTTGCTATTTCACAACTGAATGATGAGGGAATAATTGCCGGATGCGAAGGCGATTTAGTAAGCACAGTTGGAATGCTATTGGGTTATAAATTAATTGATGAACTTATTTGGATGGCGAATCCATCAAAAATAAGTCTGCAAAATTCAACATTAACTTTAGCGCATTGTACAGTGCCCCGCAAAATGATCAGCAATTATAATCTCCGCTCCCATTTTGAATCGGGATTAGGAGTTGGGATTGAAGGAAAATTACCGGAAGGCAGGGTCACGCTTTTCAGACTGGGCGGAAAGAATATGGAAAAATTATGGACTGCGGAAGGTGAATTAATTGGCAATAGTACCAACAGCAATTTATGCAGAACACAAGCTGAAATAAAAATTGATGATAGAAACAAACTTGAAGAACTCTTAGCCAATCCGTTAGGGAATCATCTGCTTATGATTTATGGGAATCATTCAAAGCTATTAGAGGAATACAAATCTTTTATTGAAAACAATTGAGGTAGAAATGAATAAAGTAACAGTTTACGAAAAACCAACTTGCACAACTTGCAGAAAAACAGTTAAGCTCCTTAATGAAAAAGGAATTGAATTTGAAAAAATTAACTACTACGTAAAACCATTTACAAAAAATAAACTTAAAACACTTTTAAAGAAAATGGATATGAAGCCGAGCGAGCTTCTTAGAAAAAATGATAAAGCGTACAAAGAATTAGATTTGAAAAATAAAAATCTTACAGAAACTCAACTTCTCGATTTAATGATTGAGAATCATGATCTTGTGCAGCGCCCGATTGTTGAGGTTGGAGATAAAGCGGTTTTAGCACGCCCGGTTGAGAGAATTGAGGAATTATTTTAATTAAATAATATTGAATTGTTTCCAGTCTTCTTTAACCCGTCAATGAAATTAAAATTTACTACCCCACCCCAGCCCTCCCCTTAGAAAGGGGAGGGAGTAAAATGGAGTTTGAAATATCTTTACCAGTTAAAAACATTAGGCAACATTCAAATTTAAAAGTTTACGCTTTCAAAATAGTTTATCAATTGTAAATATTATTTCATGTCGACCGCCGTAATTTATTCGGCAGAATATTATCTTAATCATTAAGAAAATATTTTTATAAAAATTTTTGCGGTTCTAAAATTGAAAACTTACAAAAAAGAATTATTCAGAGTTGAAAAAGATATTAATATTAAAACTTACGATATTGATTTTGCCGGGCATGTAAATAATGTAGTTTATATTAGATGGCTTGAGGATATGCGGCTACTTTGGCTTGAAAAATTTTTACCTTTGGAAGAATTAACAGAGAACAAACTATTCCCTGTAATTCGATCAACGCACATTGAATATAAAAGACAATTAAAAATGTTCGATAAAGTTAAAGCGGTAACCTATTTAAGTAAAATGGAGCGTGAATTAATTTGGACGCTGAGAACAGAGTTTTTAGTCGATAATAAATTTTCGGCAATTGCTGAACAAAAAGGAGTAGCGTTTAATTTAGAAACAAATAAAATGGTTGGTCTGCCCGCCGCAATGATTAACTTAGATAAATGAATAACCACAAAAATTTTAAGGTATTTATGAAAAATCGTATTGGAATTTTTGCAGCAGCAATGTTTATAATAATTAACCTCAATTCAAGTGTAACTGCACAATCTAATAATGAACGGGCAGATTGGATTGAAGGAAGACCGGAAGCCTGCACCACAATAATGGTAGGCAAAAAAGCATCGTTCGATGGCTCGGTTATGACTTCACACACTGATGACAGTCACCGTGACAGGGCTTGGATGGATATTGCACCCGCAAAAAGACATGCGGCAAACAGCTATGCGGTTATGACAAAAAGATTTAAGAACGATGAAACGGCAATGCCCTCGTACAAATTTGAACCTGTCGGTAAAATTCCTCAAGTGCTTGAAACTTTTGGATATATAAATACTGCATACCCATGCATGAATGAAAAACAACTTGCCGCAGGTGAAACAACTTTTGGGGGACGAGAAGAGCTTCAATCGGATGAAGGATTAATTGATTGTTACCAGCTTGTACATTTGATAATGCAGCGATGCACTACAGTTAAAGAAGCATTGAAATTAACAAGAGAGCTTCTTGCAAAATACGGCTGGAACGATTTTGGGGAAACCCTTACACTTACTGATAAAAATGAAGCCTGGATGCTTGAAATTGTTGGTCCCGGCAAAGGTAATGTAGGTGCAGTTTGGGCAGCCCAGCGTGTACCTGATGACCATATTACAGTTGCAGCAAATGCAAGTAGAATTAGAAAAATTGATCTTGATAAACCCGATTATTTCCAAGCTTCCGAGAATGTATTTGAGGTGGCTGAAGAGAACGGCTGGTGGGATCCCGAAAACGGCGATTTTGAATTTTGCTATGCTTACGATCCCGATGGACGAAAATCCATTTCATCAAGAAGAAGGGAGTGGCGAGCTTTAAGTTTAGCGGCTCCCTCACTAAATCTCCATCCATATTCTGAAAATTATCCATTTTCTGTAAAGCCAGATACCTTAGTCACCCTCCAAAAAATGATAAGTATTTTTCAGGATTACTACGAAGGTACTGATTACGATATGCTGAAAAATTTAACAGTTGTAAATGAAAAAGGTGAAACTATAATCTCACCTTTGGCAAATCCTTTTATGCCTTATGATATGATGAAAATGCTGAAAATTAATGGCGGCTGGGGCGAACTTGGTGAAAGAACAATTGCAAGATGGTACAGTATGTACTGCACAATTACACAATCGCGCGATTGGCTGCCCGATGAAATTGGCGGCTTGGTTTGGTTTGCATGGGATAACGCAGCTACTTCCATCTACGTTCCAATTTATTGTTCAGTTACCAATGCTCCGAAATCCTATAAAGTAAGGGGGAGAGAAACAGGCTACACTCGTGAATCGGCATGGTGGGCATTCAATAGATTGAGTGTACTTACTGCACAGCGCTGGGGAGATATGAGGCATGATGTTACCGGAGCATGGCAGCCGATGCAGCAGCAGATGTTTGATGATCAATCCAATATTGAAAAAATTGCGAATGAATTATTGAATAAAAATCGTGATGAAGTGAGAAAGTATTTGACCAATTATTTTATTACCTGGGGTGAAAAAGTAGTTGCCGAAGCCTGGAAACTTGGTGATATGCTTTGGACAAAATATGATGAGAAGTTTTGAAAAAAAAGTTTGCAGGTTGAAGGTTTGCAGGTTACAGGTTTAAACGCTGAATAGTTTAGGTTGTTTTTGAATCTGCTTTAATCTATTAACTTATTTTGCTTTGAAAGACTGAATATATTTCTTTGTAAAATCTGAGAGTACTAATCTTCCGCTTATTTCTGCTCGTTGTTCTAAAAGCTCATCCCAATTTTCTGTGCCTTCCCATAATACTTTCTTCAACTCTGCCATTGCCTCAGAACTGCCGCTGTTCAATTTATTTGCAAGTTCATCAACGGCAATTTTTAAATACGCGTTGTTGCTGAAAATTTTTGCATATAATCCTTTTTCCTTACACCACAGAGCAGTTCGCCAATCGTAATCTATCGACATTTCACTAAATGCTGCTTTGCCTATTTTTCTTTCTACAGCGGGACCAACTACAAAAGGACCAATCCCCAAAGCTAATTCACTTAATTTTGCCGAAGCGGATTCTACAGCAAAAGTATAATCTGCTGCGCTTACTAAACCTACTCCCCCGCCAACTACCTTGCCTTGTACCGCTGCAATTATAATTTGCGGGCATTTTCTCATCGCATTTATCACTCTGGCAAAACCCATAAAAAATTCTTTTCCGGAATCAAAATTATCAATGGCTATTAATTCATCGAAGGAAGCACCGGCACAGAATGCCTTTTCACCTTCACTTTTTAGTATGATAACTTTTGCCTCGCTGTTTTCGGCAAGCTCTGTAAAGGTTTCAGCAATTTCTCTTAAAAGTTTTCCCGGCAGTGAATTACTCTTTGGATGAAAGAATGATACTGCCGCAATGCCATTCTCAATTGTTAAAGAAACTTTCCCTGTCTGATCCATTCATTCTCCAATTAAAGTTTTGTTATTTCTGATAAGTCACTAATCAAAAAATCCGGATTTTCATTCCTCAAAATTTCTTTTGAACGATATCCAAAAGTTACAGCACAAGTTTGTGCCCCGGCATTTTTTCCGCATTGAATATCCATTTCTGTATCGCCGACCATTAAAATATTTTTACATGGAATATCGATTTTGTTAGATATGAAATTCAATGGCTGCGGTGAAGGCTTTATCTCAATTCCATCTCTTCGTCCGACTATAATATCAAAATAATTTTGAAGATTAAAATGCTCAACTATTAAGTCGGCTTGCTCCTGCATTTTGGTAGTCAATAAACCTATTTTAATTTTTTCAATTTTCAAATACTCTAATAATTTAACAACTCCGGGATATAATTTCGAGTAATCTATATAATTGAAATAATTTGATTTATAAATTCTTATAAATTGATCAAGATCAGAAATTTCAATTTTTAAATCAAAAAAAATTTCTTGAAAATGTTTTCCTATTGTACTGTAAAACTTTGCCGGATCGATTGGGTGATTATAACCGCACTCCGCCAACGCCATTTTTACAGTCTTTAAAATTGTCTCATGCGAACTTACAAGCGTTCCGTCTAAATCAAATACTACTGCTTCAATTTTATTTTTAATTATATATTTCCTAAAAATTTATATTATACTCTCTAATTTGCATTCAGTGTAAAGTAGATTGCTTGCGATCTGCTTTTTAACTAACCGAATTGCCGCAATCTGATTCCGCTGGGACAGGCAATCTGCTTTTTGAATAAACAGATTGCAAGCAATCCGTTTTACTTTTATGCTCCAATTTTATTTAGTTCTTCGCCACACTATTTTATCACCTACATTAATTCCAAATTTGCTAGTGTAGCCGCCAACAACTTCAACAACATAAATAGCCGGTTTTGTTGAAGGATATGAATTATCAGAAAATGTTTCAGTGTTTTTATGAATTGTTACAATCTCTTCATTTGAGTTAACAAAAATAATATCCAGTGAAATTTCAGTATTGCGCATCCAGAATGATTGGTACTCTTCGCGAGTAAAAATAAAAAGCATGCCCTGGTTTTCCTTCATTTCCTTCCTGAACATTAAACCTTGTGTGCGTCCCCTATCATCTTCTGCAATTTCTATATCAATTGATGATATATATTCTGATCGCTTGGTATTAAAAGTCAGCTCCCCTTCTTTAGTAAAATAATCCTCTGCATTTTTTTCATTATTTTGTATCGGCTTTTCGGCTGAAACATTATTGTTACTGCAAGTAGAAATTATATTACTAGCGAATACAAACACCACAATTACGGCGATTACTATGGTTATCAGTTTAAGATTAAGATTAGATTTTTTTTTGCGTGTTGGATTAACATTTTTTTTGTTTGACATAATTTAAGATTGATAATTTATTTTTAAAAATGATAGTTTGTTTTAAAAATTGATTTAGATTATTTTTTAACATAAATAAATTCAATAAAAATATTATTAAAGTAAATTTAAATTTTAAATGAATAAATTAATATTAAGTAGAGAAGAAGTCAGTTTAAACCCAACCCAGTTAAAAATGGCAGAAAGCGGATGGGGAAATGATGCAATTGAAAACACAGTTGTTGAAAAAATAACTTATAATTCTGATGGATTAAAAGTAAAAGGATTTATTGCTTACCCTAAAAACAGCAGCGAAAAACATCCTTGTATTATATGGTGCCGGGGAGGTATTGGTAATTCCGGTGCAATCGACAGTTTTAATGCACGAGGAATATTTGGTCAATTGGCAAGTTGGGGCTATGTAGTTTTTGCCAGCCAATACCGCGGAAATGTTGGCGGCGAGGGCAAAGATGAATTTGGGGGAAGCGATGTAAATGACGTACTAAATTTAATTCCGCTTGCAAATGAAATTCCGCAAGCTGATAAAAACCTTTGGGGCATTGAGGGATGGAGCAGAGGCGGTATGATGACTTATCTTGCACTGACGAAAACTTCAAAATTTAAGGCTGCAGTTGTAACCGGAGGTATTGCCGATTTAAGATGCAACTCTGCCGAAAGCAGATTTATGCGTAAATTGTACGAAACATCAATTGGAACTTTCGGTACAGATAATTTTAACAGTAAATGTCACTCACGTTCAATTGTAAACTTTCCGGAAAAATTATCAAAAGAAACTCCTCTGCTTTTAATTCATGGTAATGCCGATACCCGTGTTCTGCCGCGTGATTCATTGGATTTATCCGTCAAACTTCTTCAGCAAAATATCCCTTTCAGATTATTGATGCTTGAAAATGGTGATCATTTTTTAAAGAATCATAGAAAGGAAGTTGACACAAATAGAAAAATGTGGTTTGAAAAATATTTGAAAAATAATAATTAAGGAAAAATTATGGCGAAGAAATATTGGCTGTTTAAAAGTGAGCCAAATGCATACTCAATTTATGATATGGAAAAAGATAAAACAACGTTCTGGGATGGCGTAAGAAATTACCAGGCAAGAAATTTTATCAGAGATGATATGAAAAAAGGAGACCAAGTTCTGTTCTATCACAGCAATGCTAAGCCGAATGCCGTTGCTGGTATTTGCGAAATTATAAAAGAAGGATACCCCGATTTTACAGCTTTTGATCCGGATAACAAACATTTTGATCCCAAAAGTAAAACCGATGAACCAGCCTGGTTTATGGTTGATATAAAATTTATTAAAAAGTTTAAGAATGCAGTAACCTTAGAGGAGATAAAAAACAACACAAAACTAAAAAACACGAGGCTCGTCCAAAGGGGTAACAGGTTATCAGTTTTTCCCATTAAAAAAGCGGAGTTTGATGAAATAGTAAAAATGAGTAAGTAAACATTTTGA
Organism: Ignavibacteriota bacterium; assembly: GCA_013112585.1. Lineage (GTDB taxonomy): Bacteria > Bacteroidota > Ignavibacteria > Ignavibacteriales > Melioribacteraceae > IGN16. Next base: position 31,437 of record JABFGH010000017.1, read on the forward strand.
ACCGAAATTTGATGAACAAAGTAGTTTATTTGTACGTCTAACATTTGTTTACTCTGCTCTTTTTCATCAAAAATTGTGTTGTTATATATGAACATTATTAGAATTAAATTTGTCCAATTATCACTTATCCTCTCTTTAATAGGGGGTTTAGGTTGTACCTCTCAAAACCCAAAAGTTCCGCTCATTCCAATCGAAGATTTTTTTAAAAATCCTGTAAAAGATAAATTCAGAATTTCTCCCTCCGGTGAAAAACTTGCGTTTTTGAAATCGTGGGAAAACCGTATGAATATTTTTGTTCAAAACATAGGTGGTGAAAAAACAGCACGAATTACAAATTCTGCCGAACGCGATATCAAATACTTTTTCTGGGCAAATGATAATAGAATAGTTTATTTACAAGACTCCAACGGTGATGAGAATTACCATCTTTTTGCTGTTGATCCCGACGGTTCCCACCATAAAGATTTAACCCCTTTTAAAAATACAACCGTTAAAGTTATAGATGAATTAAGAGATAGCGAAAATGAAATGATTATTTCGCTGAACAAAAGAAAGAAAACAATTTTTGATGCATACAGATTAAATATTAAAACCGGAGAACTTAAGTTAACTGCTAAAAATCCCGGTAAGGTTACACGTTGGATGACAGACAACAAGGGCATTATTAGAATTGCCGTTATTACTGATGGAGTTAACATGGGAATTCTATACCGCGATAATGAAAATGAAGAATTCAAACCCACAATAGTAACCGACTTTAAGAATGAACTAACTCCCCTATTCTTTACTCCAGATAACAAGAACATTTATGCGTGTTCAAATATAGGTAGAGACAAATGTGCAATTATAAAATATGATGTAACAAAAGGCAGAGAAGTAGAGGAAGTTTATTCTCATCCTGATGTTGATGTTTGGAATTTAATTCGCTCGAATAGGAATGAACTTGTTGGAGTAGTTTACACAACGTGGAAAAAGCAAATTCATTTTTTTGATGAAGATAGAAAAATACTTCAGAAAAAGTTGGAAAGACAGCTTGCAAATTTAGAGGTAGTAATTGTTAATGCCGATGATAAAGAGAAGAAATTTATTGTTAGAACATTTAGTGATAAAAATTTAGGTGCATTTTATTACTATGATGAAGAAAAAAAATATTTAGAAAAACTATCGGATGTTAGTCCCTGGTTAAAAGCCGAAAATATGGCTCACATGAAACCGATAACATATAAATCGAGAGACGGAAAAACGATAAATGGCTATCTAACATTACCGCGTAACGTTAAAGCGGAAAACTTGCCGGTAGTTATAAATCCCCACGGCGGACCTTGGACAAGAGATTATTGGGGATTCAATAAAGAAGTACAATTTTTAGCAAACAGAGGTTATGCCGTACTGCAGATGAATTATCGCGGTTCAACCGGCTATGGAAAGGATTTTTGGCAAGCCGGTTTTAAAGAATGGGGCGGCACTATACAAAATGATATTGCCGACGGTGTAAACTGGCTAATTAAACAATCAATTGCTGATCCAAAAAGAATTGCTATTTATGGTTCATCATTCGGGGGTTACGCTGCATTAGCCGGGTTAGTAAACTATCCTGAGTTGTACGCATGCGGAGTAAGTAAATCGGGTATACATAATATTTTTGCTTTTTTAAATTCTATTCCGCCCTACTGGCAGCCGCTTAAAGAAATGATTTATGAAATGGTTGGTGACCCGGTAAAAGATTCTTCTTCACTAAAATTAATGTCGCCTTTTTTTAATATCGATAAAATAAAGGACCCCGTACTTATTGCTCAAGGAGGTAATGATCCTAAAGTGCCCGTTGATACTACAATTCAATTTATTAAAAAGCTTGAAGAAAACGGAATAAGTGTGGACTATTTTTATAAAGAAAAAGAAGGACATGGATTTAAGAATGAAGAAAATAAAATTGAATTTTATGGAGTGCTTGAAAGCTTTCTTGCAAAACATCTTTTAGGAAGAAAATCAAATTTGACACATAAAAATTAATTTAAGTTCAACCCAGCCAAAGTATTTTTTGACTTGTGAAACTTTTTAATATAAAAAGTGTAAAATTCGTCTAGTAATTCTTATTATTGCATATAAGAATGATTGATTAACGAAACGAATACCCTTTGAAAATTATTATAACCTTCATTTTCCTATTACTTTCCTACAGCATTTTTGCTCAGGATTCTACAGTTAGTTCTGCATTCAAGGATAATTTACCAAATAAAAAGTACCCTTTAATAAAACCTAAATACCCTTCCTACCCATTGATGACAGGATTTTTATTAACACAAGAAGCAAAAAAAGGTGATCCTTTTGCTCAGCACGAATTAGGATTGCGTTACTTATTAGGCAGAGGATTTGCTCCCGATACAGTTGCGGCTGTTCAATGGATTAAAAAAGCGGCAAATCAAAAATTAGCTGCTGCACAGTTCAATTATGCCATTATGCTTATTAATGGCTTGGGCACTAATTGGAATCCCTTTGAAGCATTTGAAAGATTTAAATATGCTGCCGAAAGTAAAATGCCCGAAGCACAGTATATGTACGGCAGTTTACTTACTGACAACTTAATTGTAAATAAAGATATGACTGAAGCATATAAGTGGATTAAAAAAGCATCGGATGCAGGCTATGAACCTGCGGCTGAAGCGCTTAAATCTATGATGGAATCGGGCATGGTTCTTCCTGCTGACCCTAATTACAATAATAATATTAACGCGCAATTAGATTCATCTGCATTATCAAATTTTAGCGGAGCCTTAACCAGCAGCCCCATTGAGTTAGATTTTTATGATTTCAGTTCCGATTCTGTTACCCACGATGAGAAATTAATTAGAGAAATTTTTGATAAAAATTATGAAGAAGTAAAAAATATTTTGGGTATTCGAAACTCAAATACTGATAGTTCAACAGTTGATTCAACAATTTCGGGTTTAATTAAATTTGCCTCTGAATCTGGCAGCCCCGAAGCTCTAATTTTAGAAGCCAAGAGTTATGAAAACGGTTACAAAGTTAAAAAGGATTTAATATTAGCAGCTGAAAAATATATTCGTTCCCTTCGCTTGGGCTCGCAACGCTCGGCTGCATTTTTATTAAAACTTATTAAAGAAAATAAATTTATGCAAAAACTGGAAAAGGGTGTGAATAATGGGGAACCCGATGCCAAATATGTTTGGGCGGGACTTGTTGCTTTAGGATTTAATTATAGTATAACAGGAAAGCAGGCATTAGAGTTATTGGAATCGGCTGCGGATGAAGGACATATTTATTCAATTATTGAATTAGGCTTGTGCTACTACAACGGGAACTTAGTTGATAAGGATAGAAACCGCGCAGTAGAATATTGGCAAAAAGCTCATAATCTTGGCAGCGAAGAAGGCAGAATAAGAATTATTCTTGATAGAGTTAGAAGAGCGAACAAGAGTGATAATTTTTCTCAAGAAATTAAAATATTAAAAAGAAATGCAGCCGAAGGTTCGGTCTTAGCAGAAATGGCTTTAGCATATTGTTATGAATTTGGGATAGGTTTGCCGGTAGATAAAGCCGAAGCAGTAAAGTATTATAGAAGAGCAGCACAAAGAGGAAATGAAGCGGCTTATAATTCATTATTAAAAATTTATGATAGTGTAAGACCGAATGATGATAAATATAATATTGTGGAGTAATGAATAATTAAATTGGTAAATACTTAATTATTACCATCGTCAAATCATCTTGCTGCACTGCATCTCCGCAAAAAAAATCAACTTCTCTAATAATTATTTTCTTTAATTCCTCAATAGGTTTATCCGCATTTCCCTCAATAATTTTTTTTATTCTATCAAAACCAAATTGTGATTTTCTTGAATTCATTGCTTCAGGTAAGCCATCGGTAAAAAAGAAAAGAATGTCATCTTCATTCATCCTAATCTTTTTTTCTTCTAAAGTATTCTCAAAAATACCTCTATCATTTAATCCAATACCAATCCCTCTTGGATTTATTTCTTCAAGCTGTTCTTCATTTTTCTTATACCAAAATATCGGGGTATGACCTGCACTGCAAGCTTTTACTCTCCCATTTTCTTCAATACCCGCAGCAATTATTGTTAAAAAGTATCCTTTCCGCAATTTTTTTGAAAACACCTTATTCAACTTTAACAAAACTTCTTTAGCAGTGTTTAAGTCAGAAACTAACGTATGGAGTATTGCCTGCACCCTTACCATATACAATGCTGCAGCTAATCCCTTACCCGATATATCACCTATTACTAAATATGATTTTGAATTGGATTCAATTATATCGTAATAATCTCCGCCGACTTCCTTAGCGGATTTATAAAAGCTGGTATATTCAAAATTCTTTAAACTTTGATTGTTTGTCGGCATTAAATCTTCTTGAATTTTTCTTGCGAGGATCAAATCATCTTTTACAATAAGTTTATCAGCCAGTTCAAAAGCCAGCAAAATATTAATAACTAAGAATGCCGCAATTGCATAACCCCAAGCTGCCTGCACAACGCCCACAAAAAATACTAACAAAGTTATAATATACACGATTCTTCTTGCAGGGGAGATTCGTAATAGAAATGCATTAAAAAGCGATCGGGCAAAAATTAATGCCCGCACAAATCTATTTTTGGATGTATCGGGCTTAGGGATATTAGTTGTGTAGAATTCGTAAATGTCTGAAGCATCTCGTCTAATCAATCTTTCAATTTCACTAAAACTTAAATCGCTTGTATAAAGTTCAAAAATTCTTTTGATAGGATTTTGTTTTGGCATAGCAAAAATTATTAATTTGAAAATGATTTTAAGTTAAGTCAAAATAAGAAATTGAATTTTACTATTTTAATAATATCTATTTAAAAATTACAACTTCAGTTTTATGAATCTATTTTTTAGACGGTTAATAATACAGATAAGTTTGATTTTGTTTATTACAAATTCAGATGTATATACCCAAAACCTAAATATCAAAACCTACACATATAAAGATGGTTTACCGACTCATTCATTTTTTGATGCTGTACAAGATACAACCGGACGAATGTGGTTTGCCTGCAGTAAGGGATTAACAGTTTATGACGGCTTTGAGTGGAAATTTCTCTCGGTAGATGAGGGAGTACCGATGGCAAATTATATTAAGATTGAACTTGATGATGAAGGCAGAATTTGGGCATTGCCGAAAACCCCAACAAATTCTATTATTTTTCGAGATAAGAATGAATGGAGGAAAATTCCCCCAATTCTAAATTCATCAGTTACCTTAGATATGAAAATGTGGGGTAGTAGTTCTAATCCCAAAATCTCTGTAATAAGCAGAGACAGTATATTTGTATTTAATGGAATAAAGTGGGACAGTTATACAAACAGTTTTCCTGAATCGACTCTTTTCTTTTCGATTGATTTCTCAAACGATCAACTATATGTATCTACATCCACTGGATTGTATATCATGTTAAAAGAAAATTTTAAAATCAATAAAGTAAGTTTAAAATTTCAAGCGGATGAATCAATTTTATCAATTTATACAAGACCAAATGCTAACAATACTGATATTTACATATTAACAAATTACGCTATATATGAATACACAAATAATGAAATTAATTTAATTTTAGAAAACTTTAATATTTCGACAAGTTTAGAATACCAACATTTTTTTTTGGCAGTAGACCAATTTGATAATTTCTATTTCGGAAATGATATAATTACATTTCATTATAATAATAGAAATAAAATGTTTCAGTTACTCGGGAAATCCCTTAATGATAAATCATTTGGTGCTTCTGGTGTCTATTTAGATCGGGAAAATAATAAATGGATAACTACTTTCAGAGGTATAGTCAAATTAAGTAATTCTCCATTTTTTTCATTCTATAAATCCGATGGATTGCTTTCAAACGAGGTGAGTTCAATTGAACAGTTCGATGATGGAAGATTAATAATCGGGCATAATGAAGGATTTTCGATACTAACCAATTACTCCTTCAATAAATATATGTTTGATAACTACAATGAATTTTTTAATCAAGATTCGCGTGTTTTAGATATGGTTAACTTCAATTCTGAAATTTATTTTACTGCTGCGAAATTGGGCTTTGGAAAGTGGAGTAATAACAATATAATAAAGTGGGAAATCAAAAATTCTAATTACCAATTTTTAACGCTAAAGAATTTTAAAGATGAATTATTAGTTTATAAAATTGATACTCTTTTCAAATTTAAAGATAATAACCTTTCTGTTTATAGCACATTCAATCATAAAAGTAGAATTGGGGCTAGAGAGATTACTGTTGTAAAAAATGATATAATTTTAATTGCCACGAATGGTATTGGGTTGATTAAAATTAATAATAGGTATAATAATTCAGTAATAAAATCATATTATAACGATTACAACAACGCCTACGCAATTTTCGAACAAAATGATTCAACAATCCTTGTAGGAACCAAAGGCGGACTATGTAAAATTCAAGATTCCATTCTCGTGCCCTACTCAATTAAAAATTTAGCGATTAACGAGCCAATTTATTTCATCGAAGCAGGGAATAAACCTGGCAGTATTTGGTTTGGATTAGATAAAGGAGCAATTTATTGCGAAGATGGAAAAGCGAGACGCTACGACCCTAACTCAGGATTGGCAGGATATGAAACGAACAGACATGCCGGATTTCTTGATTCAAAAGGAAATTTTTGGATTGGTACTGATAACGGACTTTCAATGTTTGCTGCAGGTAATGAGGATATTATTCCGCCAAAGCCGCTTATTGACATTTTATATCTCGAGGATAGAGAGTTTAATAAGTTCGATCTTCGAAATAAAATTCAACTTGATTACAATCATAACAGCTTTGCAATTCACTTTAGATGTTTATCATTCATTGATGAATCAAATATAAAATTTTTCCCTAAGTTATTAGATTCAGATGGAGAGGTTATCGAGGAGTTTGAAACTAAGGAAAAATCAGCTAGATTTTCTAATCTTCTGCCGGGAAGTTATAGAATTGAACTTTCGGCAATTAATTCAAACTCAATTAATAGCAATGTAATTTCTTCAAATATTATCACTGTCGATTCGCCATTTTATTATTCAATATGGTTTTTCATTCTAATAATCGGAGGATTAGTTTTTATCGGATTTTCTGTTCAGAAAAGTATCTCACAAAAAAAATATGCGAAACTATTAGAGAAGGAAGTAAAAGAACGCACATCTGAATTAGAAAAAGTAGAAGAGTTAAAATCAAAAGCTATTTATGAAAATATTGAAAATGATAGAAAAAGAATATCAAGAGATTTGCATGATGGATTAGGACAAATTTTAACAAGTGCAAAACTTAAACTGGAAACATTTCAATTATCAAAATCAATTGATGACAAACAGTTTTCAGGCTCACTTGATTTGATTAAAAATACCGGACAAACACTCCGCAAGATTGTTCATAATCTTCATCCATTAGAAATTGAAAAATATGGTCTTGCAGTTTCTATAGAAATGATGTGCAATGAAATGAATAATGACTCCCCAATAAAAATTGTAAGTCAAATAGGCAATTATAGCCGCAGACTAAGTAAAAAAAATGAAGTAATGGTTTTTAGAATAGTTCAAGAAGCACTAAATAATGCTATTAGACATTCAAATGCGAAAGAGATAAATCTTATATTTTGGGAAAGTATAGGCAATCTGCACATTACAATTATTGACGATGGCTGCGGTTTTGATTTGGCAGATAAGCTAGATGCAAAAATTAAAGGAAGGCATTTTGGTTTGGTAAATATTAATCAGCGAGCTAATTTTATTGGTGCGGATTTAGTAATCAGCTCGAAAATTAATTTAGGTACTACAATTAAACTTGAGGTTCCATTTAATGAATGATAAAATTAATATTCTCATAGCTGATGATCATGCAATTCTAAGAGATGGTTTGAAATCTGCTTTATCCATTGATGAATCGTTAAATATTATTGGCGAGGCAGAAAATGGAGTAGAAGTTATTGAGCTCTGCAAAAAACTAAATCCCGATATTATTTTGATGGATATAAACATGCCGGAGATGGACGGAATTAGAGCTTCGAAACACATAAAAAAGGAATGCCATCATATAAAAATTATTATTTTAACAATGTTTGATAACCGACAGTATATTTCTGATGCATTATCTGCCGGAATTGACGGCTTTGTTTTTAAAATGGCGCATATAGAAGAATTATTAAAAGCAATAAAAACCGTTTATGATGGCGATGAGTACTTTGATCCGGAAGTTCTTAAAATAATGAAGCAAAATTATTTGCGGTCAGATTCTGCTAAAAATTTTGACTTAACACCGCGTGAGTATGAGATTATAACCTATATTGCAAAAGGATTAACCGTTTCAGAAATTGCAGATACGCTTTCTATAAGCTACAGTACAGTAAAAAACCACCGGCACAACATTCTATCCAAATTAAATTTGAAAAATTCTGCTGAACTTGTAAGGTATGCAATTACGGAAGGATTGATTAAATAACGGCTTTATAAGAAGACCTAATCACTCTTTAAAAATAGACCTTTCTACCTATTTACAAAATTGTTGATATTCACCAAATTAGTCCCAGTTAATTGAAATTATGTTCAGGGGGCGAAATAAGGATTGCGGTGTATGCCGCGGATTATAATCTTAGCGGTTAAACTGCAAAATTAGTTACCCTAATATGTTATAAACCCCTGTATGATTATAATCCCCTTATTTCTCTTTTAAATTTCAATCTCACCTTTCATATACAATTTACCTTCACCTTTAATTATTACCCTGTCATCAATTATTTCACAAAATAATTCACCGCCTCTTTTTGATACTTGAAGCGCTGTCAATTTTGTTTTGTTCAATTCCTCTGCCCAAAATGGAGCCAGCAAGGTATGTGCATAACCTGTAACAGGGTCTTCATCAATACCTACATCAGGTGCAAAAAATCTCGAAACAAAATCAACTCTGTTGCCTGGTGCAGTAATAATCACACCATGTGTTTCTAATTCTAAAAACTTTCTAATGTCCGGCTTCATTTGTCTAACAATATTTTCATTACTATATACAGCAACTAAAGTTTTATTGAAAAGAATTTTGTCCGGCTCCACCCCAAGTGCTTCAATCAGTATTTTATCCTTATCGACTTCTTTTGGAACTCTTGCCGGGAAATTTAAGCTGATAAGAGAATTGTCTTTCTCAACTATCAGTTTTCCGCTGCGTGAATTAAACTCTAGAATGTCTTTATTAAAATTCAAGTGATTAAAAAGAACATATGCTGAAGCCAGCGTAGCATGACCGCATAAATCTACTTCTGCTGTCGGAGTAAACCATCTAATTTTGTAACCTGAATTTTCTTCAACAAAAAAAGCAGTTTCCGATAAATTATTTTCGAGTGCTATATTTTGCAAGATTTTTTCATCTATCCATTCTTCTAATGGAATTACTGCAGCAGGGTTGCCGCCGAAAACCTTAGATGTAAACGCATCAACTTGATATATAGGAAGTTTCATTTATTCCTTCGCTAAAAATTCACTTTTCAAAAAACCGTATCTAATTATATCATAATATTTACCTGAACTATATTTTGCCTCTCGTAACCTTCCTTCCTCTTTAAAGCCTAACTCTTCAATCAGCTTCTTCGCTCTATCATTAAAACTAATAACCTCAGCCTCTAACCTGTGTAAATTCAATCTATTGAACGCAAAGTTAATTGCAAGCTTCAAAGTTTTTTTGGCAAATCCTTTTTCACGGTATTCCTTAATAATAAAAATACTTAACTCTGCTTTTCTGTTAAACCAGCGGATTGATTTAAACTGAAATTCACCAATCAATTTTTCTTCCGACTTTATTTCAAATAAAATTTCTGTAGGGAGATTTGGAGGGTACAGCTTTGTTTCTGTCATGTTAATAACAGCATTATCGGCTAACATTTTATTCTTTAATATTTCCGAAGTCGCATTAACGCTGACTAATTTAATTCCTTCATCCTTAATAATCATTTTGATTAGCCTAATCGAAATATAATTTTTCGTTAATAAAAGGTATTAGTGCAACTATTAATCCATGCACATAAAGATCTTTTCTATCCATTTTTCCTTTTGTAAAATATCCAATTGCCCCGGCTTTTTGTTTTGTGTTATGCGAATCAGTATGCTTGTCAATCAATATCCCAAGCTCTGTTCCGCTCATAATTTTCTGCGAAAATAAATTCGGCAGCTCAAAATGCGGACTTGTGCCAAAGGATTTTTGCTTTTTTTTGTTGAGAATACACATGCACCCGAATGCAAAAAGTTTATTATTGACCTTACTTACTCCGCCTTCGATACCAACAAAATAATCTGCATTTAATTTCTCTTTATCATTTATTTCTAATAACTGCAATGCTCTATTTTCAGCACCGGCATAGGTTTCATCTCCAATTGGCTGGTCAGGCACATTTGAATCAACATTAATTCCAACAGCCTCAACATCTTCATAGTATGCGGCAAAAGCTTCTTTAGCAGCTTCCAACTTTACCGGGTTGTTTGATCCTACTAATACTTTCATCTTTTATTTACCTAAAAATATTTTTAATGGTTTCCAAAATCTTTCCGCCCAATATTTTTCAGAATGTTTTGCAGTTTTATAATAGTACACGAATAAATCTTCCTCCAGAATAAAGCCTTTGTTCATTAAGGTAATAGCCATTTCATCAATACCGGGTTGAAGTTTTTCTTCTAAGCCTACTCCCCCGTTATCAATATAAATCCTTATCGGTTTTTTATCTCCGCTAAATTCTTCAACATTATTTACATAATCAATTTCATTAATTTTAAATGCAGGCGAAATACAAATTGCACCCGAAAAAACATCCGGATTTTCCCATAGAAGTATAAAAGATATTAAACCGCCGGCACTGGAACCCCCTGTAAAAGTATTATCTCTACCCGGCTTGGTTTTATAATTTTTATCAATGAAAGGTTTAAGCTGATTTGTAATAAACTCACAATAAATTTTTCCAAGATCACTTTCATTATACTCGCTGCTTCTATTTATTGTGTTATAAATCCCAACTATAATCAATGGTTCAATTTGGTCTTCTAAAATAAATTCAGTAGCGGTTTCATCAACCTGCCAATCAATTCCGAATGCCGAGGTTTTTGGATCAAAAATGTTTTGTCCATCGTGCATGTAAAGAACCGGGTATCGTTCGGAATTTAATTCATTATAACCGGGCGGTACCCAAACAATTATATCTCTGGGTTCAATTCCTTCAAATACAAAATTTTTATGATAAAAAACCTGACCCGTTATTTGTCCCTCAAATATTGGCTTATCACCTACTTCAAGCTGGTCCTGCCACTGATAAACATCAAAAATTAGAGTGGTATCGGTACTAACTTTTAATGTGTGATTGTCAGGTACCATATTATTTTCATTCAGTGCTTCAGTTTGCCAACTGCCCCTTGTGAATTTAAATTCTAAAAGTTCTCCTTTCTTAAAGTCAAATGATTTAGTCCAAACTGTATCTGAAACTTTAGTGAGCGGTACTGCTGCCGGATTCCAAATACCGAATTCACTAACATTTCCTGTTATAAAGATTGAATCAATAGTTACAGCACTATTAGATTTTACAACTATTGTTACTGTGCTAACTTTTTGACCAATAAGTGTACACGAGTTAAACAGTATTAGAATTACTAAATATTTCATTTAATAAAATGTTAATAAGTTTTGAAAATATTAATTAATATAACTTATTTAGAGAAAAGCCCAGCCTGCATTACAGATTGGGCTTTGACTTTAACTAAACATGTTTTCAACTAATTGTCAATTTGCTTTAACAACTCTTTAACTGCGCGTTCAAGCTGCTCATCAATTCCTTTTGCTTTTGCATTGGGGGAATTATAAACAACAATATCAGGAACCGCAGGAATCAATTCCATATTTTCATCTGTTGCTTTAACATACCATCCTCTGCGTGGAAGTCTAACATAAGAACCGTCAATTAAATTTCTGCCCCAAGTGGAAATTACTGCACCAAAGGTAGGCACACCTACCAGCGTTCCAATTCCTAATGTTTTATAGGTGTGAGAAAATATTTCAGCATTTGAATAACTGTTTTGGTTACAAAGTGCAATCGATGGTTTTGTCCAAGCTGCATAAGGCAGTCTTTCACCTATCGGGTAGTATTCGCTAAACTTTTTATGTTCTTTTTCCAAATTAACTGCAGCGCCTCTCGGTATGGTGTAGGCATGCTGTTGATAGTTAAGCACTGTCATCAGGTAATCAGTTGTCCAGCCGCCGCCGTTAAACCGAACATCAATTACAATACCTTCTTTGCCGTGCCCTGCGGCAGTCAGTTCTCTTTCAAATCTTTCAAAACTATTCCAGCCCATTGCTCTTATATGCAGGTAGCCTAATCTTCCGTTTGAATATTTATCGACAAGCTTTCGATTGTTCTCTACCCATTCGTTATAAAGTTGTGAAGACAAACTTGAAGCCGGTCTTATCACAACTTCTTTTTCATTTCCATTTTTATCTTTTACTTCAAGTAGTGTTTGTTTATTTCCGGTGTTTATCAATAACGAATAGAAGTTGGTACCTTCGTCAATTAATTCTCCGTTAACTGATAATATCACATCACCAACATTCAGTTTGCTTTTTTCTTTATTAGCGGGTGATTCAGGAACTACTCTTGTTATTTTAACTCCTGCCGATTGCGGTTCAACTTCAACCCCAAGTAAACCGGTTTTTTGAGATTGAGTTTCGGCTCTATCTGGCGTACGGTAAAGTCCCATGTGGCTGGCATTTATTTGACCCAGCATGTAATTGAAAACCTCTCTAAAATCCTGCGAGGTTGATGCATTTAATGCCCATGGCTTGTACTTCTTTTTCAATTCATCCCAATCTTGCCCATGAAAATTTGGATCATAAAAATAGACGTCTAATGCTCTCCAGGCTTCTTCAAAAATTTGATCGTATTCTTTTACGTAATCAATTTTAAGCTCTGCCTTAAATGGTAAACTTTCAGTCTTATCTGTTTTGGTATTTAACCTGGCAAGTTTACCTTTTTTAATCATATGCAAAAATTTACCATTACTGCTTAAACCAATAGCCGCGGGACTTTGTCCGCCTTTAATAATTTGTTCAGTATCGGTTCCATCCCATTTAATTTTATACAGGTCTCTGCCCTTTTTAGTTTTACTGTTAGAAGTAAAGTAAAAAGTTTCACCATCGGCAGAAATTGCTAAACCGGCTTCATCACCCGGCATGGAAGTAACTTGTTCTAATCGCTTATGTATATTTTCAAAATCGATTACAATTGGTTTAACATCATCTTTCTTTTCATCGTCGTCGTCATCTTTTTCCTTTTTGGTCTCTTTTTTTGAAACCTCAATATCATCTTCCTCCCAATCCTGCTTAGTTTTTTCCCAGTCTTCTTTTTTAAGCCAAACAAACCAAACATCGGAATCATTATTATTTCTTGCAGAGAGGAAACCAAGTTTTGAACCGTCCTTACTCCAAACTGGACTCATATCGGCACGTGGGTGCATTGAAATATTTACCGGCTCTTTGCTGTTATCGGCAGCATGAATATAAATTTCTTCATTAAACATTAAATCATTCAATGAGTAAGCAAGCCATTTATCATCGGGGCTCCAGCTTACATTGCCTGGCTCGTCCCATCCGTCAAGCAGTACTATTTCGCTGCTTAACTTTCCTTCTTCAGAAATTTCTGAAACCACTAATTTACCTACGCCAACTTCGTACGCTACTTTTTTCTTATCATTCGAAACCACCGGATAAGTCTCATCCATTTTAGTTTCAGTTAATCTTACTATCTCATGCTTTAACGATTTAAATAAATTCGGCTTCTTTTCATCGGCTGATTTTGCCATGAATAAATCAAACTGACCGAATCTATCGGAAACAAAAATTAGTGTGGTATCACTCAACCACTCAACATGCTGGTCGCGATAAGGACTTTTTGAAATGTTTACTGTTTTACTTTTTTCTTTATCATTTTCCGTAACAAATATTTCTCCGTGTACGGCAAATGCAGTGTACTTTCCATTTGGTGAAACGGAATATTCACTTGCTTTGCTTGAATAACTTTTAAATTCGTATGGATCAAATCGATAATCTGAAGTGATGTTTATCTTCACTTTTTCTGTGTTGTTTTTTCCGACACTCATTAAATAAATATCGGTTTTTCTTTCAAACACTATTTTGCTGCCATCGCGGCTAACACTAAAATATCTTATTCCTTCATCATTAAAATTTGTAACTTTTTGAACATTACTTTTTTTGTTCACGTCGTTTAAAGTCAGCTTATGAATATTATATTTACCTAATCTTGAACTTAAAAAGTAGAGAGTGTTGGAATCACCCCACCGGGGCATAAAATCATTTCCTACATAATCGGTAAGTTTAGTGTAAGTTTTTTTCTCAACATCATACAACCATAAATCGGGGCTTGCAGGACCTTTGTAGGCTTCACGAGTTCTTCTTGCTGAACCTCTTACGAATGCAATGTACTTGCCGTCAGGAGACATAACCGGCTCCGAGCCGACCGCATCTAAAACTCTTTCCGGTGTTCCTCCGTCGCTGCTTACTTCAAAAATTTCAGATTCTCTTTCTACTTGTCTAAATACTCTGGAAGTAGTAAATAGTAATTTACCGCTGCTGCTCCAATCAGCAATATTATCACCGGCTGAATGATAGGTAAGTCTGTTCGGCATTCCTCCATTTACAGAAATTGTAAAAATATCATTGCTGCCGAATCGGCTGCCGGAAAATGCAATGAAATTATCATCGGGGCTCCATTTCGATACACCTTCGTATCCTTCATGAATAGTTAATCTTTTTGCATCTCCGCCGCCGGCAGGCACTGTCCAAATATCACCCTGGAATGAAAATGAAATCTGACTTCCGGTTGAATTTAATGCCGGGTATCGTACAAATGGCGAATCATCTGCAAAAACCATTGATGTAATCAATAAAATTAAAAGTGAATGAAAAATTGTTCGCTTCATAATAAAACCTTTTTTTTGTTTTAGGACTAATTGTTAGACGAAATACTTTTTAGTTAGATTCAAAGCTATTGAATAAATCATTAATCGGCGGATTAAAATTTTCACCGAATATTTCAAAACATGATTCTTCAAGGATAAAATTTTTAATTCCAGATTTTTCAATCGTCTCTTGAAATGTTTTATAGCAGTCAAGAGCCTTATGAGCTGCTTCAATATCTTCAGCTTCAACTTTGATAATGCAATCAATTTCATCTTCCGTTGAACCGCTTAAAGTAAAGTGTTTACCTTTTTCTGCTTCTTCTTTTTTAAGAGTAATGAAAGCTAATCGTTTTAAGTAAGAAAGTTTTTCTTTTAGTTCAACATAAACTCTTTTAACAATTGCATGCGTAATTAAGTGATCATGAAAACCGCTGATTCCGTGAACCGGATAGGTGACAATAACATTCGGCTCAACACGTATAATTTCTTTTTCAATTACATTTTCAATATCTCTCGGGTCCATTTCCTTTAAACCGCTGTCCGGCAAATCGAGTACGTTCATATCTGTCAGGTTCAGCGTCTTTTTTACATCGAGCATTTCTTTGTAACGCACTTCACCCATTTCATCAATTGAAAGATTGTACTTAAAACGCTGCTTTGTTGCTCCGCCCTTAGTTAATGTAAGAAGGTAAACTTCATGCCCATCGCGTATTTGCTTGTGCATTACATGTGCCGGACCAAATGACTCATCATCGGGGTGAGGATATATATAAAGTATTTTCATTTTTGTTTTTCTAATTTTTTCGTTTGTAATAGCTTTTTTTCTTGATATAAAAATTCAATTTATACCGGCAAACAGCAGTCGGTTTTCATAAATACCATTAAGTTGAATAAGAAGTAATTACTTAAAATGGAAGATTATTCAAATCGACATTACCGCCGGATAAGATTAAACCAACTTTTTTATTTGCAAATTTACTTTTGTTTTGAATAACTGCAGCAAGAACAATCGCCGATGACGGTTCAACAATAATTTTCATTCGCTCCCAAATCAGCCGCATTGCATTAATTGTTGCTTTATCAGGCACAGTAATAATTTCGTAAACATATTTATTAAGAATTGAAAATGTTTTTACTCCAAGTGAGGTTCTCAATCCGTCACAAATTGTTTTAGGTTCAACTGAAGGATAAATTTTTCCGTCCCTAATTGATCTGTAAGCATCATCGGCTCCTTCGGGTTCTGCGCCAATAACCTTAGTTGAAGGAGAAATATATTTTGCTGATAAACATGTTCCGCTTAATAATCCGCCGCCGCCAACCGGAGCAATTAAATAATCGAGATTACTGATATCGTTAAAAATTTCCATAGCACAAGTAGCTTGCCCGGCAATAACAATATGGTTGTTATAAGGATGTATAAATACGGCACCGGTTTCTTCAACAACTTTTTCTAAAGTCGATTCTCTTGCTTCAAGTGTTGGCTTGCAGTAGATAATTTTTGCGCCGTATTCCTGCACGGCATTTTTTTTCTGAATCGGCGCATTGCTGGGCATTACAATAAAAGATTTAATTCCATTGTTCTTTGCAGATAAAGCTAACGCCGCAGCATGATTACCCGATGAATGAGTGGCAACACCGTTAGCTCTGTAATTTTTATCTAAAGTAAGAACAGCATTGGATGCACCTCTAAATTTAAATGCACCAACCTTCTGTAAGTTTTCGCACTTAAAGAATAAATTAGCACCGCAAATTTTATTTATCAGTCGAGATGTAAGAATAGGAGTTTTATGAATATGATTAAAAATTCTGGAAGCTGATTGTAGAATATCTTTATGTGTAGGCTCGTGGATCAAGTTAAAAGCCGAAATCCTTTTAAGTATTAATTACAAATAAAAATAATTTTTGTTTATCAAAAGTAAGCAAAATTTTATGATAATTTATAATGATAATAATTTGATATTGAAAGTTATATTTTCGTATTAGAGAATTAAAGTTGAAACATATAATTATTATTAACTATTTAAGTATTAGTCATATTTATTATTTAAATTTAATATAACGATGTTTTTTATTATTCTAATATCATAATGATGTTTTAGGGCTAGATACCCTTATTTATTAAAACCACTAACAAATTACAGGAGTTACAATGACAAAAAGATTTCTAATACTTTTGATGGTTCTATGTGCGTTTTCATTTTTGTATGCACAAAACCAGCGTGAATATGTGAAGGATCCTATTTCAGTTGAAAGAGCGATTACAAACAGCGAAGATGCTACGGTTTATTTTTATGGAGATACACCTTCTCTTTATACTGTTACCGGCGACGGCGGATATGTAATTGGTACTAATACTTACGGCGACATTGGAAAATACCAAAGATTTGATGCTGACGGACCCGGAACGTTGAACAGTGTTGATTTATATTTTGGAGCTAAAACCGTTAATGGCGATGCTGATACCGTATGGCTGGTTATCTATACCGCTCCAGGATCCGGTGCAACGGATGCACCCGGCGATCTTATTTACCAAATGCCTTTCACAACAGATGTTATCGACACAACAGCAGCTAATACCTTTTCTTTGCCGTATCTACATGTTCCACAAAACTTTTTTGTCGGCATAGAGTGGGATGGAGCTATTGACGATGAATTCGGTATGATAACGGATGCTGATTTAGAAGGTGATGCTGCATACCGCGCTTGGGAAAAATGGAGTGATGGTACACTGACTTCAGTTTTAAGTGCTTGGAATCTTGATGCTGATATTTGGATTGCAGCAGAAGTTGATGTGTATAACTTGCTTACAGTTGCTCAGGCAAGAGAAGACCTCGATATGGATTTAGTTCCTGACAGATTAGGCGACACAGTAACGGTTCAAGCAATGGTTATTTCACCAAACTATCAAACAACAAATCACTCATATTACCTGCATGACGGAACTGCCGGCATTACTACTTTTATGGCAGGAACAACAAATCCAGAATTACAATTAGGTGATATCGGATATGTAACAGGCGTAATTGGACATTTTAACGGATTAACTCAGCTTCAGCCGCTTGCCGAATACAGCTTTGTTTTTATCAGTTCAGGTAATCCTGTTCCGGATCCTCCCGTTATAACAATAGCACAATATTTAGCTAATCCCGAAATGTATGAAAGCTCATTAGTTGGTTTTATGAATCTAAGTAAAGTTAGCGGAACATGGCCAGCAAGCGGTAGCAGTGCAACAATTCAAGTAAGTGATGGAATTGATACTGTTGATTTACGAATTGATAGCGATACAGATATTGACGGAAGCCCTGAACCGGCTTGGCCTGTTGATATTATAGGTCTTGGAAGTCAATATGACAGTTCGCCACCTTACGACGGCGGATATCAAATTCTTCCCCGCTATTACGCAGATGATTTTCTTCCCGCAGGCTCACTCCCTGTTGAATTAACAAGTTTTTCAGCCAATATCGTCGGCAGTTCTATCGTTCTTGAATGGAAAACTGCTACTGAAATTAACAACATGGGCTTTGAAATTGAGAGAGCAACAAATAATAAAGTTTGGCAAGCTATCGGGTTTGTTGATGGATACGGAACTTCAGCCGAAGCAAAATCTTACTCATATACAGATAATGAAATTGCTGAATTAGTAAATTATTTTTATAGACTGAAGCAAATAGACTTTGACGGAAGTTACAGCTACTCAGCTGAAATTGAAATTACGGCTGAAATGCCTACAAGTTTTGAATTATCACAAAACTTCCCTAATCCTTTTAACCCAACAACCAATATTAGATTTACTTTACCTGAAGCTTCTAATGTTCAGTTGAAAGTATTTAATACTTTGGGTGAAGAAGTTGCCAGCTTAACTAACAATTTATTTGAAGCCGGTGTTCATAACATTACTTTTGATGCCAGCAATTTTATTAGCGGTGTCTATTTCTATAAACTTGAAGCCGATAATTTTGTTCAAGTTAAAAAAATGATGCTCCTGAAATAATTTAGGACTATCTATTCGTATTTCATTAAAGCCCTCATCTTTTTTGGTGAGGGTTTTTTTATGTAATACTAAATTGTGTGTATATTTTTAATTAAATTTTCAAAATAAAAGTTGAAGTAGATTGAAAATTCTAAGGGAGGCAGACTATGAAGAAATTACTATACCCAGTTTTAGCAGCAGCTTTGTTTATAATTTTTTCATGCAGCAATAAAGAAAACAGAACCCAATACGGATTAGTAATTCACGGCGGCTCTGGTAATATTTATAAGGGTAAATATACTTCTGAAGAGGAAAATGCCTATAAAGTAAAATTAATGGAAGCACTAACACTGGGCGATTCAATTTTAAACAGCGGCGGCAGCAGTTTGGAATGCGTTGAAAAAGTTATAAATCTTTTGGAAGACTCTCCCCTATTTAACGCAGGCAAAGGTGCCGTTTTAACTAACGTAGGTACATGCGAATTAGATGCTTCAATTATGGATGGCAGAACACTTAACGCCGGTGCCGTTGCCGGAGTACAAAGAATTAAGAATCCAATTAGTCTCGCAAAAACAGTAATGACAAACTCAAGACACTTACTGCTTACCGGTGATGGTGCGGAAAAATTTGCACTCGAAAATGAATTCAACTTAATTGATAATGAATATTTCAGAACTAAAAAACGATACGACCAATGGCAAAATTCAATTGAGAAAAAATTAAAACAGAAAGAGCATAGAACTGAAAAAGATGAAAAGCTCGGCACTGTAGGGTGTGCTGCGCTTGACTTAAATGGAAATTTAGCCGCAGGTACTTCAACAGGCGGAATAAGCAGTAAACGTTTTGGTCGTGTTGGCGATTCCCCTATAATTGGCGCCGGCACTTATGCCAACAACAAAACATGTGCAGTTTCTGCAACCGGTACCGGCGAATACTTTATTAGAAATGTGGCAGCATATGATATTTCTGCAAAAATGGAGTATCAAGGGAAAAGTCTTAATGAAGCCGCCGAAGAAGTTATTATTTCAAAGCTTACGGAATTGGGCGGCAGCGGAGGAATTATTGCGATAGATAATAAAGCAAATATTGTAACAAAGTTTAACACCAAAGGAATGTTTAGAGGTTCAGTAAAAAATGGAGAAATGCCTATTGTAAAATTATATATCGATGAGTAATTATAAGCTGTCCAATTCCTTTTTATCTTTTTGAGTAAGTTTATCTACAACCAAATTATAAGAATCATCAATCCAGCTTAAAATTTCTTTTTCCGGAATACCTGAATTAATTTCGATTGTATTCCAATGCTTTTTATTCATGTGGTAGCCGGGAATTACGCCTTCATACTTTTCTCTTAATTCTAAAACCCTCTCCGGTTTACATTTAAGATTTATAGAAATCGGCGGTTCCAAGTTACTTAGGCAAAATAATTTATTCATAACTTTGAAGACTAAAGTACCCTCGCCAAAAGGAAATCCCTCCGTTACTCCCTTTTTCTTTAAACAGTAATCCCTTATTATTTCAATGTCCATGTTTTATTCCTTTGCGTATTTTAACTATTTTCTTATTATCGTTAATTTTTTATTGAAACTATTTTATTCAACAAGTGTATTATAGAAAGATTTTTTATCAGAGAACAGGATTTATAATGAGACAGCTGCTAATATTGTTTTTAACCTTAACAAGTATTCTATTTCCGCAATCAATAGAAAAATTGATTAGTGAAAATAGTGAAATCGATTCCAATAAAGTTTTGATGCCGACCGAATATCATTCAAGAGTAAATATGAAAATTACTCCATTATTAACCAGGCATCACTACAGCAGAGTAAAATTAAACGATTCACTATCATCAACAATTTTTGATACTTACATTGAATCGCTAGATAATAATAAGCTCTATTTTTTGAAGTCGGATATCGAGTCATTTGAAAAATATAGATACCAAATTGATAATTTCTTACGTGCCGGCAATCTTGATGCAGCATATAAAATTTTTAATGTTTATAAAAATAGATTAACCGAAAGAATAGAATACACTATAGAAAGACTTAAAACCGAATTTGATTTTAGCAAAGATGAATATCTTGAAATAGACGAAGACAATGCACAGTGGGCAGGCAGCAAGGAAGAGCTGGATGAATTATGGCGGAAGCGAATAAAAAATGAAGCTCTCAATTCTATTCTTGATGATAAAACATGGGAAGAGACAGCAGATAATTTAACAAAGCGATATCAACGATTTCATAAAGTGCTGCTGCAATATAAAACTGAAGATGTATTTCAAATATACATGAATGCATTTGCGCAATCAGTTGACCCGCATACAACATATTTCTCTCCTAAAACCTCCGATGCTTTCAAGATTAATATGAGTCAATCGCTCGAAGGAATCGGAGCACAATTAAGAAGTGAAAATGATTATACAAAAGTTGTTAGAATTATTCCCGGCGGACCCGCAGCAAAAAGCGGACTGCTTCATAAAGATGATAGAATAAAAGCTGTGGGGCAGGGAAAAGACGGAGAGTTAATTGATATTGTCGGCTGGAGAATTGATGATGTAGTTGAATTAATACGTGGTGATAAAGGTACTACGGTTAAATTAGAAATTCTAAAAGCCGATGCAACCCCCGACATGCCGAGTGAAACTATTACAATCGTTCGTGATAAAGTTAAGCTCGAAGAACAATCCGCAAAAAAAGAAATTATTGAAATTAAGGAAGATGGTATTATTTATAAATTAGGCGTAATAGACTTACCAACTTTTTATATCGATTTTGAAGCGAGAAGAAAAGGCGATAGAGACTATAAAAGTACAACCCGTGATGTAAAAAGAATAATTGGAGAATTGAAAGAAGAAAAGGTTGACGGCATTATAATTGACCTAAGAAATAACGGCGGCGGGGCATTAGATGAAGCAATTGAATTAACGGGATTGTTCATTGAAGATGGACCGGTTGTACAAGTAAAAAACATAGGTAGTAGTATTGACGTTGGAACCGACCCCGATAAAAGTATTGTTTATGACGGACCTCTTGCTGTACTTATTAATCGTTTCAGCGCTTCAGCCTCCGAAATTTTTTCAGGTGCAATTCAGGATTACGGCAGAGGCGTTGTAATTGGCGAGCAAACTTACGGTAAAGGTACTGTTCAAAATTTGTGGGACCTTAAAAGATTTTTACCGGGAGTTAAAGATAAATTGGGTCAAGTTAAATTAACAATGGCAAAATATTATAGAATAACAGGCAGCAGTACACAGCACCTCGGCGTTGTTCCCGATATCGAATTCCCATCCCCAGTTGACCCATTGAAATTTGGTGAAAGTGCTAAAAAAAGCGCACTGCCGTGGGACCAGATTAAACCGACAACGTTTAAAAAGTACGGCGACCTAAGTTCGTTTTTACCTGTGCTTAAAGAAAAGCATGAAGAGAGAATGAATACAAATCCTGAACTGCAATATTTACTTGAAGATATTGAGGAAATAAAATTAAAGCGTCAGAAAACTTCTTTTACTTTGAACCAGGAGAAACGGGCTGCCGAAAGAGCCGAGGCTAAGAAGAAACGTGAATTGAGAGATGAACAACGTCAGGAAAATTCTGATATTGAAATTGTTGATAAGGAAGAAGTAGAAGTACGCAATATAAAAGTTGATGATCCCCTGCTTGAAGAAGCCGGGCACATACTGGCAAATTTAATATTAATGACTATAGGATAATCGAATTAGAAATATGCAATAAAAAACCCGCTGATTTTAAGCGGGTTTTTTTTACACCTTTTCGCCAAATACAAAAACATTTACTACCTCAAACTTTTGACCACTATGTTTTCAATAATTATTTCCGAGACTTTTTCAAGTTTGCCTTCTTTGAAAACTGAGCTGTAATTTTCAATATCGGTGTCAATTTTATCGGACGAATAATTTATTTGATCAAAAAATAAAATTCCCCCAACCCTTCTCGAATTTACCATTTTCCTAAATCTAGATCCTCCCCCGTTCACATGAAAATAATAAGCAAAATATTCCATTTGGTTTGAATTTTTATTTATCCAATAAACATATCTATCCTCATAATCCCTTCCGCCGCCTTCCTGCTTAAATGTAACTTCAAGCAAATAGAATTCTTCACCTTCAATGCTATCCTCACTAATCACTTTTTTTATTGCAGCTTTATCAGCTAACGGAAACGGCAGCAGTGTAAAATAAATAACAGAGTTAACTGCTCCATCAATTTTATTTTCCCCTTTTTTGTCCAATTCAATTTCAACACCATCAGTAAATTTTTGCTTGCCTTTGTTAGCTATCAATTCACGAACATTTTGACCAGCAGTATCAGTATAAACTCGCTCATACTTAAATTCATTGCCGTTCCGATATATATTAAATTGTTTACCTCTAAACTCAAAACTAATTTCTGAGTGTTTATAATTTTCACCGCCATGTTCTTCAATCAATAATGATGTAATTTCTTCAACACTTTTTTCAGATTGGCAGTTTTGAAAAAGTACAAGAATCAAACTCATTAAAAATAGTTTTCCAATTAATATCATTTTCGATTTTATATATAAATTTGTTTTCATATTACTCTCGTCGTTTTTTAGCTCAAAATATTTATAACAATATCAAAAAATATCTTCCAAGTTACGATGCAGAAAAATGAGCCATGATCCTGGATTCTGGATTCTGGATCCTTGTTTCTGGATGCTTGAATTTGATTATTGCCGATACTGATTTAATTTGAATGCCAGAAATTGGAAGCGTTTTCTATCTCCGGCAAATTATACGCCTCTATTATATCCTTTACATAGCTTACTCTTCTCATCCCTACTAATACAGTGCTTACTTCGGGCAGGGCTGTAACCATTTTAATTGCCTTTTGAGAAAGAGGTATTTTAAATTCAGGATCATTAAAATATTTGCTAAGAGAAGAATGCAGTTTCTTATTGTCCTCATTCTTTTTTGCTGCATACAAACTTGCAATGGAATTAAGCAGAATATTAGACGCAACAGCAAAATGATTCAGCTTTGAAATTGTTTTTTGATTATCCGGATCCATTGTATAAATCTCATTTATGGCATAATTAATTTGCGGAATCAGATGATGAGATTTTACATCGTTGAAATGTGTTACTCCCGTAAACTTTTTAATATTTGCTTTTAAAAATTTTGATAGTGAAATAAATTCAATAAGATCATTTTTTTGATGTTCAGGAAAAAGCTGCGAATAATCATTAATAATTTCCAGTTCCAACTTTTGCTGCTGTTTTAATAAATCCTTAATCTCCTCATCGGTTCTATCTTCTTCAATTTCATAATCAGTTAATCTAATAAGTTTTCCATCTTCAATTGCGTTAAGCGGTCTGTTGCCTAAAACGCCAATATTATTTTCCGAAGCAATTTGTAAAAATGTTTTAGTATTATTCTTCTGATTAAAATTGTTTGCGGCATCTTTCTCTATTAGATTAATTGGGGTTTGTACAACCGAAAAATGATTATTCGGACTAATTGAATTTGCTAATTCTATAAGTTTTTCAAGCGAAGTAAATTTTCTTTTATCACTGTCATCTATAAAAGTATTTGATGAAATCCCATAATGTCTAATCTTTCCAATTTCAACTAGGTGTTCCAAAACGGCAAAAGCTGATTTAATTCTTCTATAATATTCATCGCGTAAAGCATCAGCATCACGCTCTTTTGTGTAAAGCAAAAAATACTCAGGGTTATGAAGTAAAAAGAGATCAATATAATCCAGTTTCAATCTCCGCAGCGAAAGCTCAACTTGATCGCTAATAAAACGGGGATTGATTGAATGATACAATTCAGGAGTACATCTTACAACCTCCTCGTACGCCTCCCCTTCATTTATCTTCTGCTCAAGCAATTTAATGTTGTCACCTTGTATGTAGCCTGCTTTTGATACAATAACTAAATCATCCCTTGCTATTAAACTGTCAGATATTAACTTCTTTACTACATTTCCAATCAAAACCTCACTACCGCCGTTAGAATAATTAGAAGATGTATCAATTAAATTTATCCCGTTTTCAATTGCAAATTTTAAAGCGTTTGCATGCATTTCAATTTCATTATCAATTCTATAACCGCCAAAACCAATTGGTGATACCCGGAGATTTGTTTTACCAAGAATATTGTCTTTTTGAATCATTTTCACAACCTTTAAAATTTGATTTTCAAAATAGTTAAATTTTTAAGAATAATTTTGAGTGATTTTATATCAATACTAGTTTCATCTAATATTATAAATTTGTAATTTGTGTAGCTAAAAATAAAGGAGACCTATAAAAATGGCTAAAACCCAAACATTTGCTGATAAAGCAAAAGGCAAAAAAAAAGTTGCCAGTGTTAATGTTAAATATGTAAAAGCAGTTAAAAGCGTTAACGGAAATTATAAATTTCAAGAAAGAATTGTACAACTTGACGACGTAAATAAAGTTTCAAACTTAAAGTAAAAGCAGTTTTTAAAACTGCTTTTTTGCTTAAAAACAAACTATTAGTTAATCTTCTATAATTTATCCTTGACTAGTGGTTTTTTTTTTATATTTTATTCAACAGATACTTATTAGCACCTTCGTTTTACACAAAAAAATCATCTGAACATTTAATATAGTTCGCATAAATTCATAAATGTAGTAAGATAGTTGTCTCAAAAATTTAATAAGAAAGGGATACAGATTATGATTAAACCCAGGCAAATGAAATTTTACGGTCTGCGGGATATTGACAAAATCCCTCAATTACAATGTCTCACAGACGAAGAAAGATTTGAAATTAAAGTAGTTTCGAATGTTTTACCTTTTAGAACAAATAATTATGTTGTTGAAGAACTTATCGATTGGGAAAATATTCCCGAAGACCCTATTTTTCAGTTAACATTTATGCAAAAGGGAATGCTATTACCCGAAAGCTATGAAAAAATGGCAAATACCTTAAAAAACACCAACTCTCCCGAAGAAATTAGAAAAACTGCAGAAAGTATTAGATATGAACTGAATCCTCATCCGGCGGGGCAGTTAACGGCAAATGTACCTTTTTTAGAAGAGGACGATGATATTGTGCCCGGTGTTCAGCATAAGTATAATGAAACATGTTTAGTTTTTCCTTCAGCCGGGCAAACATGCCATGCGTATTGTACTTTCTGTTTTAGATGGGCTCAGTTTATTGGGGATAACGACTTAAAATTTGCAACCGATGAATCCAACCGCTTCCAAAAATATCTGCATCAGCACAAAGAAGTAACCGATGTTCTATTTACGGGCGGCGATCCGATGATTATGTCCTTAAAAAAATTAAAGACTTATATTGAACCGCTCCTCTCACCCGAATTTGATCATATCAGAAATATTAGGATAGGAACAAAATCAATCTCCTATTGGCCATACCGATTTGTAACCGATAGAGATGCAGATGAAATTCTTAACTTATTTGAAAAAATTGTAAAAGCGGGTAAGCATCTTGCAATTATGGCGCATGTAAATCATTGGGTTGAACTGAAAACAAATATTGCTAAAGAAGCAGTTAGCAGAATTAGAAATACCGGTGCAGAGATCAGGTCTCAATCGCCATTAATAAAACACATTAATGATGACCCAAAAATTTGGGCGCGAATGTGGAAAGACCAGGTAAAACTAGGTATAATTCCTTACTACTTTTTTGTAGAAAGAGATACAGGTTCAAAAAATTATTTTGCCGTGCCGCTTGCCCGTGCTTTTGAGATTTATCGTGATGCTTATACAAGAGTTTCGGGTTTAAGCAGAACTGTACGTGGTCCATCAATGTCAGCAAATCCCGGTAAGGTTGTAGTTGAAGGCATAGCTAAAATAAACGGTGAAAAAGTTTTTGTATTAAACTTCCTTCAGGGTAGAAATTCTGAATGGGTTAAGCGACCATTTTTTGCAAAGTATGATAGAAAAGCAAAATGGCTTAATGATTTAGTTCCCGCATTTAATGAACAAAAGTTTTTCTTTGAAGATGAACTAAAAAGTATTCTTGAAGAAAATTCCAATCGCCATAATTTGAAAAAACAAAATCAAAATATGTTAGAAGATGGAATTACTTCATCTGGTGCAGCTTAAATGTCCCCTCTTCAAATGTAAAAAAAGCCTTGAGATTACGGCTCTCAAGGCTTTTCTATTTTTAAACTTCAATCATACAATTTTATGCGGGAATCACTTCAAGGTTAGGGTTTACTTCCCTTCGAAGCAGATTTTCAATTGCTACCAATGTACCTCTAAGTGCACTTGGACAACTGCCGCAAGCACCCTGGTAATGAATTTTAAGAGTCAAACCTTCTAAACCAAGTACTTCCAATCCTCCACCGTCACCTGCAAGAGCCGGTCTAACTCGCTGATCTAAAATTGAATTTATCTGTTTTAATAATGCTGTTTCTTCTTCAGAAGAAACTTCAATTTCTTTCTCCACGGGAATTTGTGATAAATCGAAATTGCGGATAAAGTTTACAAATGACTTTTGAATTTCGCCCCAGCTAACTTTCGGGTCTTTTTCAATTGTAATAAACTTGTCCATATAAAAAACGGAAACAACTCCGTCTATTTCGAAAATTCCTTTTGCAAGCGGATCTTCGACAGCCTCCTCTTTCGATTGAAAGCTTCTTGATTCACGTTTTAATAACGGCTCGCTTATTATAAATTTTAACGCCTGGGGATTAGGAGTTAAATCAACATCTTGTACAACTAACATTTATGCCTCCGAAATAAAAATATCTATTCGTTAAATATTCATCATTTAAAATTACTTAATTCTAACCAAAAAAAAGAATGGAATCAAGAGTCAAAATTAAAACTTGATTTCCATATTCAAACTTATCTGTTATCTATCATTAAAACAAATTCGCCTTTAAGCTTTTTAAGCTCTGCGATATTTTTTACTTCCTTAATTGTTCCTCTAAAAAACTCTTCCTCTTCCATTGTAATTTTATAAGCCAGCACAACTTTTTGATTGCTGCCGAAAACAGTGTTCACTTCACTTAGAATTTTTCTTAGTCTATAGGGTGTATCAAGCAAAACAATTAAGTGCTTTACAGCTTTTAGTTTTTTTAATTCCTGCTTTCTTATTTCTGTTTTAGGTGAAAGCCATCCGTAATAAAAAAACTTTTCAATATCCAGCCCCGATGCAGTTAACGCCGGCAATAGAGAACTTGCGCCGGGAACAGGAATGACGGTAATATTATTGCTTATACACAATTCAACTAAATAATTACCGGGGTCTGAAAATAAGGGAGTTCCGCAATCGGATATTAAAGCGGTTTTTTTGCCTGCTAAAATTTCTTTAATTATATCCGGAGCATTTGCTTTTTCATTGTGCTCGTTCAATGCAATCAAATCTTTATCAATATTATATTGTGAGAGTAATCTTCGGGCTGCTTTGTATTCCTCACAAATAATAAAATCGGAACCTCGTATAACCTCCAATGCTCTTAATGTAATATCCTTGTAATTACCAATTGGGGTCGAAACAATATAGAGTTTGCAGTTTTTCAATCATTACTCAATTGACTCAAAAATTTCATCAATCTTGGAATAAAGTTCATCCAGCTTTACCTGAAATCTTTCTCCATCTCGTCTAACTTTTACTTCCACTGTATTCTCTTTAATATTACGTTCACCTACAATTATTTGAACAGGCATGCCCATAAGATCGGCATCGTTAAATTTAAATCCGGCTGATGCATCAATTCTATCATCAAATAAAACATCAAAACCTTTTGCAGTTAGATCAAGATAAATTTTTTCCGAAGCATCAACAACAACATCTTTCTTCATGTTCAGACCAAGAAGCTGAATTTGAAACGGCGCTAATTTTTTACCCCAGATAATCCCCCGTTCATCAAAGTTCTGCTCAACATAGCAGGCAAAAACTCTTTCAACGCCGATACCGTAGCTTCCCATTATTATAGGGTGATCTTTTCCATTTTCATCTAAAAAGTTTGCGCCTAATGCCTCTGAGTAT
Source organism: Ignavibacteriota bacterium (assembly GCA_013112585.1). Lineage (GTDB taxonomy): Bacteria > Bacteroidota > Ignavibacteria > Ignavibacteriales > Melioribacteraceae > IGN16. The sequence goes on from JABFGH010000017.1 coordinate 60,381, forward strand.
TTTGTGCCGAGTTTAAATATGTGCCCCAGTTCAATAGCTTTAAATACTTCTAAAGCCTCGCCGCAATTTGTACAGCCTTCGCCGGTTTCAACAAATCTTAAATCAAAAAATTCCGCATTGGCAACATCTCTGGTAAAATCAATTCCGCCAATGTGGTAATCATTTTTATTAGCGCCGCTGTACATATTGTTAGCGTCTTTTAAATTCATGTCGGCAATTATTCTTCCTTTAAAACCAATTGGACCAATAGAACCTGCATCCGCACCTGTAATATCTAAAAGTTCTTCAGGATGAGCCGGGCGTACTTGGCTGCCCAAAATATTTTCAAGTTTGGATTCGTTTACTTCATCGTTTCCAACCATTAAAACCAAGATAGGCTTGCCATCACTTATATAAACTCTCGACTTCGCACATTCCGTTTCATCAATACTTAAAAATTCACAAAGTTCATCAATAGATTTTACGTTAGGAGTGCTTATTTCAAAAACTTCTTTTTGTTCATCTTTTCTATCAAGCGGTTTATTAACCGAAGCGGCAACTTCCGAGTTAGCTGCATAACCGCATTTCTCACAGTATGCAATGTTGTCTTCGCCTGCATCAGATTTAACCATAAACTCTTCAGATTTACTTCCGCCCATAGCACCGCTGTGTGCACCTACAATAAAATATTTTAATCCGCATCTATCAAAAATTGCTTTGTAGGCGTCGTAATGTTTTTGATATCCAATATCTAAATCTTCCCAAGTGGCATCAAGTGTATAGGAATCTTTCATTAAAAATTGTCTTCCTCTTATTACACCGCTTCTCGGTCTCGCTTCGTTCCTAAATTTTGTTTGAATTTGATACCATATTTGCGGAAGATCTTTATAAGATTTTACACTTCCCTTTGCGTGGAATGCAATAATTTCTTCATGAGTAGGAGCCAAAACATAATCTCTATTCTTAACGTGAAATAGAGTATCGCCGAATGCTTCAACTCTACCGGTATCATCCCAAATTTCTCTGGGGTTTAATGCAGGTAAATGAAATTCTTGACCGCCGATCGCATTCATCTCTTCACGAATAATTTCACTTATCTTTCTAATAACTTTATAGCCTGCAGGCAGCATTGAATATATTCCCGCCGAAAGCTGTCTTATCAATCCCGCGCGTATCATTAAAATATGGCTTGGAATAACCGCATCTGTCGGTACTTCTTTTAATGTTGGTATGAATGAAGAACTTAGTCGCATATAATCACTTTTTGTTTGAATAAATAAACAGCAAAGATAATAAATGATGCGGCAAAATAAAATTGTGAAACAAGAAGCTGAACAATAAAGTTCAAATGACAAATTCTAAAAAGCAAATTCCAAAAAGGCAAACACCAAATTACAAATCACGGAAATCAGGTATACCTGCCTTTTTTCGGCAGAGGCTAACATCTACCTCATGCATCCAGTAAAACCTTTGAGTCTTCGTGACTTCGTGGCAAAACAAAATAGCCGCGAAGACACCAAGTCACCAAGTCACAAAAAAATAGTAGAGCCTTTAGCTAAATAAAACTGAGTGGCAAGCTGGCAGCTATTCCAGCGGTATGTACATTTACCAATTGCAGATTGAAGGTGAAAATATTGAAACGAAATTCTTCAGGAAGAAAATGTTATTAGTAAAGTGATAAAAACAGGTTTACGAACTAACCATAATATTTTACCGATTTTTATTTTTATTACACTATTCATGTTAGGGCTTAGTGTTTCTCTTCAAAAGTAAGCCGGCAACAATTTCCTTTGTATATTACAATGCATGTTAATAATTTTCATCTATAATTATTGAGGTGCTGTAAATAACAATTTAAACAAATTTAGTTGTGGAAACTTACATGGAAAGAATCAACGTAACAACCGGAACAGTTTGGGAAAATAAAGTAGGTTATTCCCGCGCAGTAAAAGTTGGTAATCAAGTTTTTGTTTCGGGCACGGTTGCCGTAAATGATAATAATGAAATTGTTGGGATTGATAATCCCTACGAGCAAGCCAAATTTATTTTCAAAAAGATTGAAAAAGCTTTAATACAGGCTGGCAGCAAATTAAGTGATGTAGTTAGAACCAAAATGTATGTAACCGACATTAACGATGCCGAACAAATTGGTAAAGCACATGCGGAGTTTTTTAATGATATTAAACCTGCATCAACTATGATTGAAATAAGCAAATTAGTTGACCCAAAAATGTTAGTTGAAATTGAAGTAGATGCAGTTATTCAAAAATAAATGATTAGTGAAAATTATTATGCCGATTGACCCAGCAATAGAAGACAATATTAATAGTTCAGGTGATTATCCGCCTACAATGATGCCCTTAAAATTTTTTAGTGCGGGATATAAATTGCTCGGCACATTTTTAAATGCCGCTGGTGAAGGACCGCATAAAACAGTAATACTGCTTCATGGTTTTCCCGGTAATGAAACAAATCTAGATATTGCCCATGCACTGCGCAGAGCAGGCTGGAATGTACTTGTTTTTCACTACCGCGGTTTGTGGGGCAGCGAAGGAAATTTTTCATGGAGTAATTGCCTTGACGATGTTCATGCTGCAATTGATTTTATTGTTAGTAAAGAAAGTGCGGAACGATTTAGAGTGGCTCCAAATAAAATAGTGCTGGCAGGGCACAGTATGGGCGGGTTTGCAGCACTTCGCACTTCTGCAGATTATTCTGAATTAGAGCATGCCGCATCTTTTGCGGGCTTCAATTTCGGCTACTTTGCAAAATTAATTTCTGTTAATTCTGAATTTTATGATTTATCGCTTGAACGAATGCAGGCTAATGCAGAAATCTTCTCGAATATAAATCCCGCTAAACTTTTAGATGAAATGATTACATGTTCAGCTAATTTTGATCTAATAAACTTTGCCGGTGAATTGGCTGATAAAAATATTTTATTTATAAGCGCGAAGTACGATACACTTGCCCCGCCCGAAATACACTCCTTACCTTTGATAAACGCTATGAAAAAAAACGGTGCCGATAGATTGATTGACCTTGAAATAGATTCCGGACATTCATTCAGCAATTCAAGAATTAAGCTGACAAAAATGCTTATTAATTGGCTGGATAAAATTAAATTTAAAGAATGATAAAATAATTTTTCATTCCTTCATCTTATTGCTTTAACGGAACTACAGTAACAAACATATTCTATCCTCAATATTATTTTTGAAAACGATATCAATATTATTATTATTAGTTCATCCATTAAAAAACAAAAGTATTAAATCATGAGGAAAAAATGAGAAAAATATTCTATGCTTTTTTCGGCTTTCTGTTTTTGATTAATTACAGTAATGCCAATGGCAGCGAAATTGAATTTGAGGAATACAAATTGGATAACGGGCTTCACGTTATTCTGCATGAAGACGATTCTACTCCTCTTGTTGCCGTAACAATATTATACCATGTCGGATCAAAGAACGAAGATCCAGAACGCACCGGCTTTGCACATTTTTTTGAGCATTTAATGTTTGAAGGCTCTGAAAATATTAAGCGGGGAGAATTCGATAAAATAGTTGAAACTGCCGGCGGCGCATTAAACGCAAATACAAATTTCGATAGAACTTTCTATTATGAAATTTTACCATCCAACCAATTAGAACTTGGGCTTTGGCTTGAATCTGAAAGACTGCTCCACTTGAATGTTGATTCTGTTGGTGTAGAAACACAACGTAAAGTTGTTAAAGAAGAAAGAAAGCAGCGCTTGGAAAATCAGCCGTACGGTTCGCTTGCACAAGAAATTTTCAAACGGGCTTATAAAGTTCATCCATATAACTGGATGCCAATCGGATCAGATCAATATATCGATCAAGCTACAATTGATGAATTTATGGAGTTTTATAAAACTTATTACGTTCCTCAAAATGCAACGCTGTCAATTGCCGGCGATATTGATATTGATGAAACCAAAGAACTTGTTGATAAATATTTTAGCGGAATTCCAAAAGGTACACGAGAGATTTATCGCCCAAATGTTGTTGAGCCGCCTATGAAAGAGGAGTTGAGAGATTCTGTATTTGAAAATGTTCAGCTTCCCGCCGTTGTACACGCTTATCATATTCCTGCACAAGGCACTGATGACTACTATGCGATTAATATGCTTACAACAATTCTCTCCCAAGGTCAAAGTTCGCGCATGTACAAGGAACTCGTCGATAATCAACAAATAGCTTTGCAAGCGGGATCATTTCCGTTTGCTTTAGAGGATTCCGGATTATTTATTGTCTTTGCAATTCCGAACATAGGTAAATCTGCCGATGAATTAGAAGCTGCCTTTGAAACAGAGATAAGTAAAGTTAAAAATGAATTAATTACTGAAAGAGAATTTCAAAAATTGCGTAATCAGGTTGAAAATACTTTTGTCTCGCGAAACGCACGTATTGCCGGTATAGCCGAGTCTTTAGCTAATTACCATGTTTATTTCGGCGATGCCGATTTAATCAATAATGAAATTGAAAGATATATGAAAGTAACCCGCGATGACATCAAGCGAGTAGCTAATAAATATTTAGATCCTAATAAAAGACTGGTACTTTATTATTTACCGAAATCAATGAAACCAAACGAAAACAATGATGCCAACTAAGTATGTTTGCAATTTTGAAATTGGAGAAAAATAAAATGAAAAAATTAAAATTAATAATTTCCCTTCTTCTGCTTTTTTCGGCAGTACAATTTGCCCAAGTAGATAGAAGTATAAAGCCGGAGCCGGGACCTGCACCGGAAATTAAAATCGGAGAGTATGAATCATTTCAATTAGAAAATGGAATGAAAGTTTACGTTGTGGAAAATGATAAACTTCCTCGTGTTACTTTCTCAATGGTTTTTGATCGTGATTTAATTTTAGAGGGTGACTCATTAGGTTATGTTAGTTTTGTCGGACAGCTTTTAAGACGCGGTACCACCAACAGAACAAAAGCTCAAATTGATGAAGAGATTGATTTTATTGGAGCTTCACTTTCAACTTCATCTTCATTGGTCAGCGGCGGATGCTTAAAAAAACATGTTGATAATTATTTTGAAATTTTTGCGGATGTTGTGCTTAATCCAAGTTTTCCTGAAGAAGAATTAGAAAAGATCAGAACACAAACTCTCTCCGGATTAAAAATTCAAAAAGATGATCCAAATGAAATTGCCTCAAACGTTCGGAATGCTTTGGTATATGGTAAGGATCATCCTAAAGGTGAAATTTTAACCGAGGAAACAGTTGAAGCTATTTCAATTGATGCCTGCAGAAGTTTTTATGAAACTTATATCAGTCCATCCAGCACTTACTTAGCCATTGTGGGCGACATAGATTTGGATGAAGCTCAAGAATTAGTTGAAAAGTATTTCAGCCGATGGAAAGCAAAAGATATCCCCTCACATGAATATAAATTACCGAAAAAACCATTGGTTCGAAAAACTGCGTTAGTTGATCGTCCCGCTTCCGTTCAGTCTGTTATTCATATAGCATATCCTATTGAACTTAAAATCGGCAGTGAAGATGTGGTAAAAGTAAGTGTATTAAATAAAATACTGGGCGGTTCATGGTCCCGTTTAGATAATAATATTCGTGAAGATAAAGGCTGGGCATACTATGCACGTGCCTCCATGTCGCCCGATAGAACAGTAGCAAGATTTGATGCATTTACCGAAGCACGTAATGAAGTTACCGACAGCGTGATTACTGAAATTTTAGCCGAGATGGAAACAATAAAAAAAGAGAAAGTTTCTGAAGCTGAGCTGCAGCTTGCAAAAAATTATTTAACAGGCAGTTTCTCCCGATCGCTTGAATCGCCGGGAACGATTGCCGGATTTGCGATAAACACAGCAAGACATAATATGCCGAAAGATTATTATAAAAATTACCTTAAGAATCTAAATGCAGTTACAGCCGATGATGTTCTTGCAATGGCAAAAAAATATATTAAACCTGGTAATGCACATGTAATTGTTGTTGGTAAAGCTGATGATGTGGCTGATGATTTGAAAAAGTTTACCCTTAGCGGTAAGGTAAAGCATTATGATATTTATGCAAATGAAATTGATCCCTCGGCTAAAAAATTGCCTGCCGGATTAACTGCGGAAAAAGTAATTCAAGATTATATTGATGCTGTTGGCGGAGAAGAAAAACTTAGTTCTATTGAAGATAAAACCACCGTGATGAAAGGTAAAATTCAAAACTTTGATATTACTTTAACAATAAACCAAAAGGCTCCAAACAAGCTATATCAATTTTTTGATGCGGGAGTTATGCAGCAGACAACAGTTTTTGACGGAGAAAAAGGGAAGCAAACCGCAATGGGAAAGGATGAACCTTTTGAAGGTGAAAAGCTGGAAGAAATGAAATTGGAATCTATGCTTAACCTGCTTTTGGTTTATAAAGAATTAGGAATAAAAGCCGACTTAAAAGGTGTTGAATCAATTGACGGCAGCGATGCTTACAAAATGGTTTTCACACTTCCCTACGGAAAAGAGTGGATACACTACTTTGATGCAGAAACCGGATTTAAAGTAAGGGAAGTTCAAACAATTGAAACGCCTCAGGGCTCCTTCACTCAAACTGTTGATATGAAAAACTACAAAGAAGTTGACGGGATGAAGTTTGCTCACACGGTAATTCAAAGTATGGGTCCGCAAAAAGTTGAGCTTAATGTTGAATCTATTGAAGTAAATTCCGGCTTGAAGGATTCAATATTTGAAGTGGACTAATTAGAAATAATTCTGTAATTAAAAAAGACAGGCTTTATGCCTGTCTTTTTTTTATAGATAAAAAATTAAAAAAAGAATTGGAATAACTGCCCCAATAATTAGAAAGTATTTTCCCCTACCGGCTAAACCATTTTTTCCTTTAAGAATAAACATACCAGTTATAGCTAAAAAGCATAATGCAACTGCAAACCCGTCTGCTACGTACGTCCACAATTTTTTAGGTTTGTTGAGATGAAGAAAATTCGTTTCCTTTATCACTGTTCTATCATTTACAATTTCTACTTGTGCAATCCCGGATCTAAGATCAGCACTAATTGTTTTACCCTCAAAAAATAAATCAATTTTCGAAACACTTTCCCTAAAACGATTTTCCACTGAATCAGTTATACTTAACTTATCAACAATATATGCCTGCATTTGATCCTGTGTTAAGTTAGTGTCGGCATTTGGAGTAAAATTGATTTCAGTTTTTTCAATAATGTAATTAGGATTCCAATCGGCTAAATGGTTAACGGCAATACCCGATACTGAATAAATAATTAATAATACTGCGGAAAGATATCCCAGATCTCGATGTACAACTCTAACAATTTTTCTAAATTTCATTGACATTCCATATAAAGAAAAAGCCTTTACATCAAATGCAAAGGCTTTTGTTAAAAAACGAAAAACCTAAATTGAAATAACAGCGCCGTGACCTTTAATCTGATAAACCTTCTTAACTTCTACTTTTTTACTTGGACAGCAGCCGTCTTCAACTTTTTCTGCTTTCTCAGTTTTTTCAGCTTCGGCATGTTTGTCTTTATCACCGCATGCATCCATGCAATCCGATTGAATTGAAGGTACAAATGAATATACTTCACCTTGAACTACAGCCGGCTTTCCTTTAGCTTCCATCGGGAAAACAATTACGCCATCATCAACTTTCACCTTAATTGTTTGATACTCTTTATCACTTGAAATTTCAATCCAGCAGCCTCTCGATTCGCAGACATTAACTACCGTGCCTTCAACTTTAACTACTTTACCGTCATACTTTTCAGGTGTTTCAAGTATGGTAGATATTTTTGTAGTCTCTTTTTCTGTTATATCTTTACCGAATGTTTTACCGTCACTTGCAAATAAATTTGAAACGACAAACAAAATCATAAACAAGGCTAATAATGATTTAAACATTTTGATACTCCTACTCTTTATTTTTTAATATGAACCGTTAAAATATATTTTCACGCGAATAGTTACAATAGCAGTTAATTAAATCTTTGAATAAAATAAATATAAATATTTTTTCTTAATTTGGTAAAAAAAAACGGACGAATATGCAGCGCAGAAAATTTTTAACTACCATTTCACTTTCGGCATTAGCTTCAACCTTGCCTTACTCAAATATTTTTTCTAAAAATGAAAAATTAAACAATCGCAGTTTTATCATTAAGCCGGAAAAACTGAATGAAGGCGATACATTGGGGTTGATCGCACCCGGCAGTTTTATTTCACAGGCAGAATTAGATGAATCAATTGCAAATCTTGAACAGCTTGGGTTTAAAGTAAAATTTAACAAAACAATTTTAGATAAAAGCGGCTACTTAGCAGGTAAGGATAAAGTACGCGCCGCTGATATAAATATGATGTTTGCAGATAAAAATGTAAAAGGAATTATTTGTGCCAGAGGCGGATACGGATGCAATAGAATTTTACCTTTGCTCGATTATGATACAATTAGAAACAACCCAAAAGTTTTATGCGGGTATAGTGATATAACCTCTCTGATAAGTGCAATCTTTTCAAAAACCGGCTTAGTCGGATTCCACGGTCCGGTCGGCATATCAACTTTTAATGACTTTTCCGTAAAATACTTTAAAGATGTTTTAATGAGCACCAAATCAAATGTTGTCCTAAAATCTGCTGTTGAAGAAACGGACAACACCGATTATGACAGATACACAATTAGAAGCGGAACTGCCGAAGGGATATTAGTAGGCGGAAATTTATCAATACTGGCTTCACTTTTAGGCACACCTTACGATATGAATTACGACAACAAAATAATTTATTTGGAAGAAGTTGGAGAAGAACCATACAGAGTTGACCGGATGCTTACTGAATTGATGCTTGCCGGAAAATTTAAGCATGCATCAGGTATTGCGATAGGAGTATTTAAGAATTGTGAGCCGAGAAAGAGAAATGCATCCTTTTCAAGTTCATTTTCACTCAAAGAGGTTCTCTTCGATAGATTATTTGATCTTGGAATTCCTGTTGTGTACGGCTTGTCTTTTGGACACATTACAAATAAATTTACTTTACCTACCGGAATAAATGCCCGACTTAATGTTACAGAACAAACAATTACTTTATTAGAATCATCAGTCACATAATTTTTCATAATTATTAATCACATGTACGCGCAAATTGTTTTCCCATTACCATTTCGAAATTCATTTACTTACAAAGTGCCTCCGGAGTTTAAAGAGCAGGTACAGGTTGGCGTACGTGTTGTTGTTTCATTCGGCAGAAGAATACTTACCGGGTTTGTTATCGGGGTAAGCGAAACAACGAAGTTAGAAGGGAAAATTAAACCCATACAGGATGTGCTCGATGAACAGCCTATATTTAATTTGGAATCACTTAAATTTTATGAGTGGTTAGCGGAATATTATTTAAGCTCACTCGGCGAAGCCCTTCGCTATTCAGTTCCCTACGGCACCGAGGTTGAATCGAAAAGAACTATTGTGGCTGACACAAAATTTTGTGATCAATTATATAATGAAGAAAAGAAAAAAACATCGGTAAAGGCAAAACTGCTTAACTATTTTGCTGATAATGAAACTGCTCGAATTTCAACCGTGCAGCGGAATGTTGGGAAGAAGAATATTTACTCCCAGCTTCGTTCACTGGAAAAAGCTGGTGCAATATCAATTCTTAATCAAATAAGCCAGGCAAAGGTAAGAGCCAAAAAATTAAAATTTGTAAAGCTCGCTGTTCCCGCAGAGGAGCTTTCCAAACATTTTCCTGAACTTGAAAAGAGTTCTCCCAAACAGGTGGTTATTCTTTTAGAACTTGTTTCTAATAAAGCAGAGGATTATCAATTAAGTTTACTTCTTAAAAAAACTAAAACCCATCAGGCATCAATAAATTCTTTAGTTCAAAAAGGATTGGTAACGGTTTTTGATAAAGAAGTTGATAGAGTTTTTATTGAGACTTATCAGGAAAAAATTAAAAAATTTGAACTGACAGAAACTCAAAATGATGTGATTGATAAAATTACTGATTCAATAATTAAAAAAGAGTTTAAATCATTTTTACTGCACGGAGTAACAGGAAGCGGTAAAACTCAAGTTTACATTGAGCTTACAAAAAAAACATTGTCGCAGAACCAAACTGTAATAATTCTCGTACCGGAAATATCATTAACCCCGCAAATCACTTCCCGTTTTTACAACAACTTCGGTGATAAAATAACAGTGCTGCATAGCCGTATGTCGCTCGGCGAGCGTTACGATTCATGGCGTGGAATTATTGCCGGTAAATATTCGGTTGTAATCGGTCCGCGTTCCGCATTGTTTGCTCCGCTAAAAAATATCGGGTTAATTGTAATTGATGAAGAACATGACGGCAGCTATAAACAGTTTGAAAACATTCCCCGCTATCATGCACGCGATGCCGGTTTAGTAAAAGCCACTCTAGAAAAATGTCCTATTCTATTGGGTTCAGCAACACCTTCAATTGAAAGTATGTTCAACGCAAAAAATAATAAACATACCTTGCTGGAATTGAAAGAAAGAGTTGATGATGCCAAACTTCCCCGTATTCGTCTGGTTGATGTTTCGGCAGAACGGAAACAAAAACGAATGGAAAGTATTTTCAGCAAAACATTACTCGAAGCAATTTCTGAGAGATTGAAGAAAAATGAAGGTGTAATTTTATTGCAGAATAGAAGAGGGTTTGCTACTCAAATTTATTGTGAGGATTGCGGCGAAATTGAAATGTGTCCTGATTGTTCGGTTTCAATGGTTCATCATATCAGCAAAAATATTTTAAAGTGCCACTATTGCGGAATTATTAAAAAGGTGCCAAAAGCTTGTTCAAACTGCGGCTCCATTGCATTAAAATTTTTCGGCACCGGAACACAAAGAGTAGAAGATGAACTTGAATATTTTTTCCCGGAAATCAATATTGAACGAGTTGATTCAGATTCTGTTTCGCGCAAAGGAGCACTTGGATTAATATTAAATCGTTTCCGAAATAATGAAATTGATATGCTTGTCGGAACGCAAATAGTAGCTAAAGGATTGGATTTTTCCCACGTTACTTTGGTTGGGGTTATTTCTGCGGAAACAACTTTATGGCTGCCCGATTTTAGAGCAGACGAAAGAACATTTCAATTATTGACTCAAGTATCCGGTAGAGCAGGAAGAAGCAAAGTACCGGGTGAAGTGATTATTCAAACTGAAAACCCTAAACATTTTGTGCTGCAAAAAGTATATGAAAATAATTATAACGACTTTTACGAAAAAGAATTACAGCTTAGAAAAAAAGGTGAATACCCGCCTTTTACAAGAACTTGCTTAATTGAAAGCAAGGATGAAAAAGAAGCAAATGCCCGCGGTGCAGTTGAACAGTTCTATAAATTTTTAACTAAATACGGCAGGGGACTTATTATTACTCCGCCCGCACCGGCGATAATTGAACGAATAAAAAATCAATACCGCTACCAAATTTTAGTAAAGAGTAAACGGGAGTTTGATACATCCGGCAAAATTCTTCGCAAAGCAGTGTTAGAAAGTTTCATTGAGTTCAACCAAAAATCGAGATTCCGAAATGTTAGATTAACGATTGATATAGATCCGCAAAGCATCGTATAATGTGAAAGGTAAAAGGTAAAAAGTGAGATGGCAAAGGTGAAAGAAAAATAAATAACAAATGACAAAACTTAAATGACAAATTACAAATGACAAATCTCAAATGACAAATCTCAAATTACAAAAGCGTAATCTGTAAAAAATCTTTTAACCTGAAACTTGCAACCTGTAAACCTGAAACTTGCAACCTGCAAATCTGAAACATCAATCTTTCAATCTTGATAATCTTAATAATCTTAATAATCTTAATAATCTTGATAATCTTGATAATAAAAAAGATCGTAATGGCAGCGCAAAATTACCACAACGATCTTTTCGACAAGGGAACCAAAATTAAGGCAGTTTAGCCCGCTTTTTGGAATAATTTTCTTTTTTCTGCTTCTGCTTGAATCAATAAATAAACTTCCCATTTCTCAAACCATTTATTTGGCGGAGTTGACCGGGTTTCTTCATATTGATTTTTCAAACGTTCAAAAAGCTCTAAATTTGTAATTATAGCTTTTGTCTTCATTCTTTCCAATCTTACCAATTCACGTGAATGGTAATAAGCCGCTTTATCTTTCATAAGCGAAATATTTTCCAGCAGCTCGCTATTGCTTAATTCGGAGAAGTCAGTTAAGTGTTCTATATTTTCAGCTCTGTTCATTTCCTGCAGCTGATTAGTGGAATAATCAATTTAATTTCTAAAAACAATTTCATATGATTTAACAATTATTGAACCAATGTGATTTATATCATGTTTTAGTCTATTTTCAAATAAAATTGGTTATTTTGCTTTATTTTAGTCTCAAATCGGAACATTTTACATGTAAAGTTTTTTTACATAATTGCAATATTAGGACAATGATGCTTTATTTAAGATTAAATATTTAAGTTTATTTGCAGTATTTTTGTAAAAATATTAACAGAATAGTACATTTTGTCCAGAATAAAGGGAATAATAGTCTGATTTTTTTACAAAATAGTAAAATATTATTACATAATTAATAAGATTTTTACAAGAGTTGTATAAAAAAAGTCCGGTAAAAACCGGACTTTTAATTTTTAACGAATGAAGTTACCTAAGAAAGGAGCAGCTTTCGATAGGAAGAATAATAAATAATTGAAGCCTAACCATAATCCGAATACTGTTATAAAGTACTTTGTTGTATAGGCAGCTTTAAACATTTTTGCCAATCCGATGCTAATAAGAGCATAAAACCAGATAGTAAATGGATCAAGTTTTGCTAATGTAAATCCTAAAATATCTGTTTTCTCAATACTTAGGAAATCGGCAACACTTGTACCAGCCATTACTTTGTTCATAGCTAAAGCCGCAATAATCATAACAATAAGCTGAATAACTATGACATAGTATGGCAATCCGTATGCAGACATTGCTGAACCATAATTTCCATCCCCTTTTAGTCCGAACTTGGCAATTAGATAAAAGACCCCGGCAATAATAAAGAAGAGAATAAGTGTGAATATCACAACACTAATAATTGAGAACATAAGCCCCATTCCGCTGTTTTCAAAAAACTGCCTTGTTTGTTCTAATCTTTCGTCTGCTTGTTCCTGCGATAAATCTCCACTTGCTACTGCCTCATCAAGCTGCTTTTCAACTGCCGCCATTTGTTTTTCAATCAGCGAATACTTTATCGCTTCATTCGACATCATTATAACTTGTACAAGCGATGCGACTAAAATTGTTAACAGCAGAGGAATAATCCAATCTGCAGTTTTAGCCGGAAATTTTGACATACTTGAAAACGTATCACTTGGTTCGGTTATTACACCAACCAGCTTATCGGTATGACTGAGTTCATATTCCTCGTCATCAACAATTTCATCCTCAATGGATTCTTGGTCTTTCATCTCTTCCATATTGCTTTTCCTCGTTAGTTAAATAGTTTGTTTGCTGACAAAAGTAATTTAATATATTACTATTAAAATCAGAAATGTTTATTTATACAAATATTGATTTTGGACGATATAATTTTTTGAAAGTTCGTTGTAGTGTGTTCTTTTTTTCGATAATTTGATGTTGTTGATTAGTAATTTTTTTAATGAGGATTTTATGAAAACTATAATTGAACCGTTTAAAATTAAATCGGTTGAACCAATTAGATTTACAACAAAAGAAGAACGAACTGAAATTTTAAAAGAAGCCGGGTATAATCCATTTTTAATTCATGGCGATGATGTAATAATTGATCTGCTTACCGATAGCGGTACATCGGCGATGAGTGCAAAACAGTGGGCTGGAATTATGGATGGAGATGAATCATACGCAGGCAGCCGCAGCTTTTACAGATTTGAAAAAGCAGTTAAAGAAATTACCGGCGATAAGATTATCATTCCAACTCATCAGGGCAGAGCCGCAGAAAAAATACTTTTTACTATCCTCGGCGGTAAAGGAAAAGTAATTCCTAATAACACACACTTTGATACTACTCGTGCAAATGTTGAATTTTCCGGTGCGGAAGCAGTTGATCTGCTTTGTGAAGTAGGAAAGCACCCGGAACAGCGAGCCGACTTTAAAGGCAATATGGATATTGAAAAACTTGATAAATTTATTCAAGAAACCGGTGTTGAAAATATTCCTGTTGTTATGATCACAATTACAAATAACTCCGGCGGGGGTCAGCCCGTTTCGATGCAGAACATTCGGGACACAAAAGAAATCTGCAAAAAATATGGACTGCCTCTTTTTATTGATGCATGTCGTTTTTCGGAGAATGCTTACTTCATTAAAAAACGTGAACCCGGTTATGAGAACAAAACTATAAAAGAGATCTGTCAGGAAATTTTTTCGTATGCAGACGGCTCAACAATGAGCGCAAAAAAAGATGCTCTCGTTAATATCGGCGGCTGGCTTTCTGTTAATGATGAAGAACTTGCAACACAATTTAGAAATTTGCTGATCGTGACAGAAGGCTTTCCTACTTACGGCGGTTTAGCCGGGCGCGATCTTGAAGCGATTGCTCAAGGTCTGGAAGAAATTATGGAAGAAAGTTATTTGCAATATAGAATTAGAAGCACTGAATATTTGGGTGAGAAAATTGTTGCCGCAGGAGTGCCGATAATTGAACCGCCGGGCGGACATGCAATTTATATTGATGCAAAAAGATTTTTGCCCAGCGTTCCCCCTCATCAATTTCCCGGTCAGGCAATTGCCTGCGAACTTTATATTGAAGGCGGAGTGCGCGGAGTTGAGATCGGCAGTGTAATGTTCGGCAAGTATGATAAAGCAGGTAAGCCTGTGGCTCCCTCAATGGAATTAGTAAGACTCGCAATTCCCCGCCGTGTTTATACTCAAAGTCATATTGATTATGTAGCCGAAGTGATTATTGAAGTATTTAAGAATAGAGAAAAATTAAGCGGGTATGAATTTACTTATGCAGCTCCCATACTTCGTCATTTTACGGCAAGATTTAAACCGGTAGATTAAAATTGAAATTCAAAAAGAAAATACTTTTTAACAGTGATAACCAGATTTGGCGTTTATTAATTACTTCAACGGATAAACTAATTATTGAAACCCGGAACACTGAAACCAAGCAGGTCTATTTTAATTGTATTGAGCTGTACACCGGCAAATCAATTTTTTCGGATACTCAGTTTGATGAAAAATGCTGGATTGGAATTGAAGATACATTCGATGATAAAATTATTTTTCATGAATTTGCAAAGCCTGATATGCCGGGTCATAAAGGTATTTCCGTTTTTGATATCAATACCCAAAAAATCTTGTGGAAGGATGAACAATATTTGTTCTCATTTATCTGTGATGGGAAAATTTATGCTTTCAAACAAAAATTTGAATCGCGTGATTTTTATGCCCTCGATTTAGAGACCGGGAATATAATTGAGGAGTTGGGGGAAGATTATGAAAAAATAAATGAGCTTAAGTCCATTGCCGAAAGCCAAAAGGGGTATGATAAATACTTCTTCCCTTCCACTTTGTCTAAACTATCAAAGGATTCCGAGGCTGTCAATTCAGCCATCAAAGAAAAAAATATTGTTGGAGAAATTGAATATTTGGAATACGAAGATTCCTATTTTCTCAGCTATCATTCCAACACTCGTTTAAAAGGTACAGTTAATTCATTTTATGCTATTGATAAAGAGAAGAATAAAATTATATTTAAGGAGGTACTCAATACGAACCTTGAACTGTTAATGCCCGATTCGTTTTTCACATATAAGGATTTGCTTATTTTATTAAAGGGTAAAACTCAGGTTGAGATTTATAAAATAGATGGATAGATTAGATGGAACTAACAAAGGAAGAAAAATTAATCCTTCTCAAAACGGCACGTAATTCAATAGGCTCGTTATTCGGAAAAACAGAAAAGTTTAAGCCCAATACAAAGATGCATCCGGTTTTTAATTCTAATGCCGGAGCCTTTGTTACACTTACTATTAATAGAAAATTGCGCGGCTGTATTGGTTATATTATTTCCGATAAACCGCTTCTGCAGACAATCAAAGATGCCGCAATTCAAGCAGCACAAGCCGACCCGCGATTTTCACCCCTTACTTATGATGAATTGGAAAAAATTGAAATTGAACTTTCGATTTTATCAGAGCCTTTTCTATTAAGCTCTTACGATGAAATTATTATTGGCAAACATGGATTAATTTTAGATGAACCCGGCAGCCGTGGATTACTCCTTCCGCAAGTACCAATTGAACACAACATGAATAGAGATGAATTTTTATCCGCAATTTGTCAAAAGTCGGGCTTGCATGATGATTACTGGAAAGAAACGCAATTAAACCTAAGCGGATTTACTGCAACCGTTTTTAATGAAAATGAAATGGAGGGCTAAGTATGGAAACGATTCGTAAACCCGTAGTGGCGGGAACGTTTTATCCCGCTGATGAAAATAATTTGAGGGATGAAATTGAACAGCTTTTATCTGAAGTAGAAATTGATGAACACTTTGAAAACATTTTCGGAATTGTAGCTCCGCATGCCGGTTATAAATACAGCGGTGCAACTGCTGCAAAAGTTTATAAGTTAATTGAAAATAAAAATTACGAAACTGTAATTGTTATTTCTCCAAGTCACCGCGAGTACTTTGCCGGAAGCTGTATTTATGAAGGAGACGCGTATCAAACTCCGCTCGGTCTGGTTAAAATAAATAATGAAATGAGAGATAAATTTATAACCGGCAGCGATTCTATTTTTTTAGGCAATCACGGACACAACTTGGAGCATGCACTTGAGGTTCAAGTCCCCTTTCTTCAAACAGTTTTAAGTGATTTTAAAATTGTTCCAATTGTAATGGGCGATCAAAGCAAGCAATACGTTTATGAACTAGCCGCACGACTTGTAGATGTTGTTAATGAAAAAACATTAATCGTAGCCAGTTCCGATCTCTCTCATTTTCATAGCAAACAGCAGGCAGATTTACTTGATTCCGGAGTTGAGCAAAGCATTGCAGATTTTGATTATGAAGGTTTGCTGAAGAATTTAGAATTTAAAAACTGTGAAGCATGCGGCGGCGGACCAATTGCGGCAATGATGAAAGCAGCCGAAATACTTAACCGTACAAACTCAAAAATTATTGCCCGCTCTGATTCCGGTGATGTTACAGGAGATGATTCTGAAGTTGTTGGATATCTTTCGGCAATTATTTACTAACGTGGAAACGTTGAGACGGATAGAAGTTTAGAAGTAGAGAAGTGAAGTAGTTTAGAAATAAACTTGTCATACTTAGCCTGTCGAAGCATGAGGCTCTCGAAGCCAGGCGGAAATGCTACTCTTTCGTAAATCGAATAATCGGTAATCGAAAATCATTGCAAATGCAAGTCATGCTGAGCCCCGTCGAAGCATGAGCCCTGTCGAAGCGTGACGGACAGTCTAAATCCATACCCATTTAAGCGCAACGCTAATTCTACTTTCTAATTGTAACATTATTGTTAAATGTGTATATTTATTCTAAATTTACACATGCTTAAGAGGAACCAAAATGAGAACAAATATAGTAATTGACGATAAATTAATGAATTTAGCTCTTAAAACAACCGGCTTAAAAACAAAAAAGGAAGTTGTTGAAGAGGGGCTGAAAACATTAATTAAAATTAAAAGCCAATCAAAATTGAAAGCCTTGCGCAGTAAATTAAAATGGGAAGGCGACATAGAAAAGATGAGAATTGATAAATGATCTTTTTAGATTCCACAGTTCTGATTGATTATTTTAATGGAAATAAAAATTGGCAAGTCGAGTTTTTGGATGAAAGTTTGGGAAATGAATTAGTTGTAATTGGCGACTACGTAATAACAGAGGTACTGCAAGGCTTCCGAAGCGAGAAAGATTTTCAAAAAGCAAAAACCACCTTACTTTTATTTCCCTGTTTTGATATAGGCGGAAAAGATATTGCAATCCAAAGCGCAAAGAATTATCGTTATTTAAGAAAAAAAGGTTTAACAGTTAGAAAAACAATTGACGTAATGATTGCAACATTTTGTATAGAGAATAACTTAATGTTATTACACAACGATAAAGATTTTGAACCGTTTACAAAGTATCTAAAACTAAAAGTTTACGAGAAATAGTCATTTAACGAAAAACGGTAATCGAATAATCGTAGAATCGAAAATCACAAATTATATTACTTTTAATCTTGTAAACATTTATCCGTTCAATCTTTTAATCTTGAGAATTTGGTAAACTTTCAATTGCGCTTCCCTTGCTTCCATTTCAAAATTAAATTATTTTCACTTATCAATTTTATATTTCGTTAAAATAATTCACTCATGCAGTTGATTTTATTAAACCGGGAGAAATAATTGTACAGAGGGAACAAAGTTACCGGCATATTCCAATTAGAAAAAAACAGAAAGTTTAATCTTATAAATTGTTTGTTAGTTCTTTTATTTGACATGAGTTAGTAATCCGTTAGATGGAGAATAATGGTTAGTTTGTTAGACAGCAGATTCTGCATGATAACATTCTAGGTAAATATTAAATAAATAGTTATAAATAAATTAGTTACAGAGACATTTTGAGTTTTAATAAGATTATTAGACTGCAAAAACTGCCGATCTAACAACTTTTGACTTTACTTTCTCTGTAGCTTAATTAATAGTTAGGTGCTTAAATGAAGATTGTAATGAAAATATATAGAATTAATAAAAGAATATTATATGTATTTCTAATATTTTTTTCTTTGGTTGGCATTATATCTTATAATATAACAGAGGATTGGGCTAGTGCTTTTTTTCAAGGTTTGACAGCTGCAATCTTTTTTGTGCTTATTTATATTGTCGGTTATTCAAATGGTGTTGAAGAGGGTAAAACAAAAGGTTATGATAAAGCTTTGGAAGATTTAAATTCGGTTTTGCCACCTGAATTACAAAAAAATATGAGTGAGAAAACTAAATAAAATAGGCTTAATAGAGCATATTTTGATTGCATATTAAGGAAATTAGATTTGAGCATTTTATCCAAATTTTTCAATAATGAGGCTGCACAAACACGCGTCAAGATATGTGATATTATATCAACAAGTATTCAAAGTATAACGAAACTTGAAAAGGAATACATTCAAAAATTTTCTTCACAAGATTTAACTTACTTAAGAAAAAATCATAATACCAATGAAAGTAAATTTGAAAAGGCAATATTTACTTTATCTATCATATACAAAATATATAATAAGTATGGTATATCTAAAGAAGAATTCTTTTCATTAGTATATTCTACTTATGATTTGTTTGCCAATCACGAAATAAGGGAAAAATTAAAGAAGAATGGCGTCCGTTCTAAAACTGATTTTTTAAATAGTCGTCTGAATTTTTATATTAGAGAATTAGACCTATTAACTAATCTCGAACATCCTCATTCTGGGTATATAACTAATTACTGGTATGTTAATCCTTTATCCTTAGAAGAAGGTGTTGATAAAGGTTTCCACACACTGACTTTTTTCTTATCAATTATTTATCCAGATTATTTAAAATTAGTAGAAGACAGTGTAAATAAAGTTTTGGAAAATTAAAAAAAGATAAGTCGCACCTAACAAGCAACTCAAAGCGACCGCGAAAACAAAGCGATCATTTTGAGTATGATAAAGTTTGTAAACAAGTTCAAGATTTTGTTGAACATTACATATTAATTAATCATTGTTACAGCCTGTTGCGTGGCTGACGCTAATTTACGCAACGGCTGTTAATTTATTGGCACTTGGGGCTAAGGCGGCGTAACTGTGTGGGCGGCGCTTTAGTTGCAATGCCGTTAGGCAGTAAATATTATAAAGGCAATATTAATAATATCGTTCATTTTTTTATCATCTTGTTCTGGGACAAAGATGATACAGATTAATGTCGATAAGTATCCATATTCAATTAAGAAAATGAATAACCTATTACTTGAGTATGAAGAATACTCATATGATGAAGATTTTAGATATTCACTTGATTCGAATGAAGTTTATAGAATAGCAAAAATATTTCAAGGCGCATATACTACAAAAGAGGATTACTATAAATATAGAACTGAATTACAAAAAGCTATGGTTGATTCAATGGAAAAAACATATCATACAGATGAAATATTTTATGCAGCCGATCCAAGACAACTTTCATATAATTTAACCAAAGCAATTGAATTAAAATATGGTGAAAAATTTATAGAAGTTCTCGATCTATCAAATATTATTAAAGTAAAGATTATAAAACAATATTATAATTCCTTAAAAATACCTAAGGAAGAGATAAATTGGCACGGGTATAGGTATATTGTTAAAATAATTGATTTCTTAAAAAGAAATATTGAATTTAAAAAAGATACAATTGATATCGGCTGTTACTTAAGTATGATGGAACTTAACAAAGATAGTGAGTATATCATTGCTATTGATAAAAGCCAAGAAGAAGGAAAATACGATTGTAAACTAGTAGATCAAGAAATTAAAAACCATACGATAGAAGGTAAAAATTGGGATATGAGAGATTATACAAATTGGGAAAAATTTAAAATAGATTTTAGAAATAAATTTATACTTCAATAAAAACTGCCTAACCAGCGCCTCAACGCCGACCGCCATTTTAGTTCGGTGTATTTGTGATTTTTGAAATTGTGTTTTAGTTATAGTTTGTTGTTCAAGGTGTTCGTTCTAATTAATTAACTTGCCTTCGGTGCGTACTGAGTAAGTTACGCACCTACGGCTTAATCATCGGCATTTGTGTTTTGCTCGGCTTCCTTGTTATGGGCGGCGGGTTAGGCGCAAGAACGTATGTTTAAGAAAGTAATTAAATTGAGTTCTCAAAATAATAGGAGGACTCATTATGAAAAGTTGTTTTGAAAATAAAAATTTGTTCGTTGGAATTGATGTTCAT
The DNA here is from genome assembly GCA_013112585.1 of Ignavibacteriota bacterium. GTDB lineage: Bacteria > Bacteroidota > Ignavibacteria > Ignavibacteriales > Melioribacteraceae > IGN16. The sequence goes on from JABFGH010000017.1 coordinate 81,297, forward strand.
AAAAAACGTTGGGTTGTTACTGTTAGAACTTATGATCTTGAACTAAAAACTTTTTCTATGTCGCCTTCTGCTGAAGAACTTGATAGGTTTTTAAGTGCAAATTATTCCGGTGCTCTTTGTCATATTGTTTATGAATGCTGCTTTGCTGGATTCTGGATTTACGATTACTTTAATAGTAATGGTTACGATATCATTGTTACACCTACTAACAGAATTTATCGTGACGGTAGTATTGTGAAAACTGATGTAATTGATTCCCGCAAACTTGCATTCCAGCATTCAAGAGAATTACTTAGAGGAGTAAAAGTTCCCTCTATACAAATAAGGGAATACAAATATATTTTTAGAATATATGATAAAGAAAAGATGCGAGAAGGACAGATTCTTCGGCAGATAAAAGCTATTCTCGAACAGAAAAATCATCCGATGAAATGGGAGAAGTGGAATAAACAGTTTGTTGAAAAACTAAAGACTATTAGCTTTCACGATAAAATATTTAATTTGAAATTCTCCCAACTGATAAAAGAATATGAGTATGTTAAGGATCAAATAAAAGACAGTGAAAAAAGGATTAAAGATATTGCCGAAGATGATCAGTTAAGTATAAAGATTAAACGATTAGAAAAAATAAAAGGTATTGGAATTATTAGTGCCGTAAGATTAGTTGTCTATTTATTTGATAGAGACGACAGATTTATTTATGGTGAAAAATTGGTTCATTATCTTGGATTAACTCCCGGAGAGAAAAGTAGTGGAGAAGAAGTGATAAGACAGCGAACCGGATTGATTGGCAACAGACAATTGAGAGCAATAATTATGCAGCTGGCTTGGGTTGCTGTAAGGAAAGACGGAAATCTATTAGATAAGTTTGAAAGAGTTTATAAAAGAAGTGGATGTAAACAGAAAGCAATAGTGGCAGTAGCTCGTAAATTAATGATGAAAGTACATGCAGTAATAAAAAAAGAAGAAGAGTACGAAATAAATATAATTACCTCTGATAGAGGTAAAGCAGCTTAAGAACCGGTGACCGCGGCTAACGGCGTGCAATAAGCAGTTGTTTATTATAAATTGCGTAAAGCAAGAATGCGGCCCGGTTCCATTAAAACGAATATGATAATTGCTGCATTGACAGCGAATAACAGGATGTTACTTCTTCTAATAAATAATTTTAACGAGAACTAAATTTACGGTTGTGTCTTAACATAACAAGCCGTTATACCGTTAAAGAGAATTATCATGGAAGAAAAAAAAGAAGTTGATCCCTTGCAATTATTAAATGATAGATTTGAAGAAATTATTTTTTCTCTTGAATTGTGCAAAGATAAAGGATTTGTTTTGCCATCTTTAATGATATTGTATAATGCTATTGATAGCGCAGCACATTTGTATTCCAGTAATAAGTCTGGAAAAAAACGATTTATTGATTGGGTTGATAAATTTATGATCAAATCTGAGGACTATGGTTTTACGGCTATTGACCTTTATTCTGCAAGATGTGGAATATTGCATACATTGACTTCAACTTCCTCTTTAGTTTTAGAAGGAAAAGCCCGAAAAGGCATATATTCATTAGATGACTCAAAAGAAGAAGATCTTCAAGAATTATTAGACCCATCAGTATTGAATGAATGTTTTTTTGTAAAACTTGACGACCTTATCAAATTGTTTTACAAAGGTTTTTTAGAATTTTTTGATTCGATATTCATTGATACGAAGCTTAAATCAGATGTAGTTTCAAAATGTGGGAAATATTATAGTCACACAACTATTGATAAACTCGCAAAGGAAGCCGGTATAAAAACGGTATAACCTCTTAAATCTGCCAACAAAACGGCAGACAAGTAAGTAAACCCAATGGAAATAGAACCATGAAACAATGGTACGAATCATTATTTGAAAATTATGCAAAGAAGTATGACAACGAAAGTTTTACAAAAGGAACAATTGGTGAATGCGATTTTATTGAGCAGGAAATAAATCATAATAAACAAGCACGAATTTTAGATATTGGCTGCGGAACAGGTCGTCATTCATTGGAATTAGCAAAACGGGGATATTCTGTAACAGGCGTTGATTTGTCAGAATCGTTAATAAAACGAGCAAAGGAGCTTGCGGAAAAAGAAAAACTGAAAATTGATTTCCAAATTCAGGATGCAAGAGCATTAACATTTTCTAATGAATTTGATCTGGCGATTATGATCTGTGAGGGAGCGTTTCCATTAATGGAGACCGATGAAATGAATTTTCAAATTCTACAAAACGCGACAAGATCATTAAAAGAAAGCGGCAAATTAATCTTCACAACATTAAACGGGCTCTTTCCCCTATTCCATTCAGTTAAAGATTTTCTTGCAAAGGCTTCGGAAGCAGGAAATGCAACTTACGATCAAAACACATTCGACTTGATGACATTTCGAGATCATAATATTACGCATATCGAAGATGATCTGGGGAATAAAAAAGAATTAGAGTGTAATGAAAGATATTATGTCCCATCTGAAATAACATGGCTGCTAAAGTCACTAGAATTTCACAATATAAATATTTTCGGTGCTAAACTTGGTGCCTTCAGTCGCAAAGATAAACTTACTACTGAAGATTATGAAATGTTAGTCATCGCTGAAAAGTGATGATAAAATTTAAGTGCATAAAAAAGTATACGAAATAATATTTTTTGTGTACACCTTGGTCCAATCAAAAATTTCTGCCTCAACAAAAGCCTTCATTTAATATCCAATTATTCAATAAACCTTGATTTACAAAAGTTGGTCTGATAGTTGTCATTAGTGTTTTCATTATTCAAATAAATAACCATTAAAAACAATTTTTGGGGGAAGTATGAAAAAGTTAATTATAGTTGGTGCACTAATTTTACTGTCGTTATCAACAAATCTATTTGCACAAAGTGTGGGCGGGGGTTTTATGCTCGCAATTCCAAAGAACGAATTCAATGACAATGTGAGTAATTTAGGAGGCGGAATACAAGCTCAAATTACTCTTGCAACGCCTGATAAATATAATCCTTTCACAGTCGGTTTAAATGTAAGCTACATGATCTACGGAATGGAACACCGCCATGTTCCTTTAAGCATGACAGTGCCGGATGTTACGGTTGAAGTTTCGAGAACTAACAGTATGGCAAGTCTTCATTTTCTATTTCAGGTATCACCTTTCGAAGGACAGGTTAGACCATATTTTGAAGGATTAGCCGGCGGCTCATACATCTTCACAGAAACCAGTGTTAACGGTGATAATGATTTTGATGATTTTGCCAGTTCAACAAACTTTGATGATTTTGCATGGAGTCTCGGTGTCGGCGGCGGATTTTTAATCAATTTGACTGGTGAAAATCCAGATATACCGGGCGGTTTGTTCCTCGACTTCAAAGCCAGGTACATGTTCGGCGGTGAAGCTGAGTACTTAGCCGAAGGAGATGTTATAGTAAATAATGGAAGAACATTCGCCCAGACAAGAACATCTAGGACTGATTACCTTGCCTTTCAAATTGGTATAGTTGCTGCGTTTTAACAACCATTCACTATTCTCACTCTGGTTTTGCCGGGGTGGGAATTTCTTTATTTTTTTATTTTTTCTATTTCTTATTTCATAAATTATTTTATCATTGTAAAAAATAGAGCAAACCGAAAGCATAATGTTCACAGTTGAATAAGTGATTTAATTATTACATTTTTCCAATTATGAAAAAAGACATAGATCAAATATTAAAAACACTACAAAATTTAATTCCTACTTTAAAAGAGAAGTATGAAATCAGTTCAATCGAAGTATTTAGATCGTATGTTAATAACTTGCAGAAAAAGAACAGCGATCTTGATCTATTAGTTACTTTCAAACGCACTCCCGGACTTTTAAAATACATCAAACTTGAAAATTTTCTATCAGATTCACTTGGAATTAAAGTAGATTTGGTAATGAAAAATTCAATTAAACCGAGATTTAGAGAAAGTATTTTAAGTAATACAATACCAGTATGAATGTTAATATTTAAGGCAAAAATGAATTTATCAGATCATGAAAAGGAAAACCTAAAAAAAAGAATCGTAGAAAAATTACAATTGCAGACTGAAATAGATAAGATTGTAATTTTCGGTTCCTTTTTGAAAGACCGCAACCCAAATGATATTGATTTAGCAATATTCCAAAATAGTAATGAAAACTATTTAACCCTTTCATTGAAGTATAGAAAAGCAGTAAGAGAAATTTCAAAAAAAATACCAATAGATATCATTCCATTACTCAGCAATAAATTCAATGAATTTATTAAAAATGAAATTGAAACAGGTGAGGTGATTTTTGAAAGAGGAAACTAAACTTTGGCTAAAATATGCTGAGGAAAATTTAGAAGCTGCAAGGGTTCTACTTACCAGCCAATTATATAATCCTTCACTCCATAATGTTCAGCAGTCCGTTGAAAAATCATTGAAAGCCTTATTCATTGAATATGGCATAAAATTAAAAAAGTCACACAGTATAAGTGAACTAAAAAATATTTTAGAAAATGAAGGTCATCGAATTGAATTAGAAGATGATGAAAGCGAATTGCTTGATAGCATCTACCTCCCATCAAAATATCCAGTTGGCAGCGCTTTGCCGGATTACTACCCGGATCATGAAACCACTAAAAAGTGCATCGATATCGCACGCAGATTGTATGATGATATAACAAATAAATTAAAATAACCCAAAGCATTATTAAAATAATTGAAACCAAAAAACCTTACCAACCACCCCGAAGGCGGAAGATTCGCCGAGATATTCAAATCCAATTGCAAAGTTACTACGAGTGACGGCAAAGAAAGGACAGCCCTTACCCACATTTACTTTTCACTAAATCCCGGTGAGGTTAGCAAATTTCATAAAGTGGCGAGTGATGAAGTTTGGAATTTGTATGAAGGAACCGGACTGCTCCTCTATATTTGGGACGGCAGATCTGATCAAATGGAAATTGTTGAATTATCAAAACATGAAAGAGAATATTGCCATATTGTTCCGGCAGGAATGTGGCAGGCTGCGGAGCCGATACACGATACAATTTTAGCAGGCTGCTCGGTTGCACCGGGATTCGAATTTGAAGATTTTGAATTAATAGACCCGGCAGGTGAGGAAGCATCATTGTTACTAAAATATTTTTCCGATATTAAAAAATTTCTATAAACTACGGAGGTTCGTTTGAAAACCAAACTGACTTACATTTTAACTTTATTGATTTTAGTTTTTTCAAGCACAGATGCACAGACAAAAAGGGCGCGGGACTACGGCATCAAGTTCGGTAAATTACCAACCGGTTTGAACAATGCAATTACCGATGTAGAGGGAGTTTTAGTAGGACATGAAACAATAATTGAAGAGGATGACGCACGAACCGGAGTCACGGCAATACTTCCTTATGCTGGCAATGTTTTTCAAAATAAAGTGCCTGCCGCAATTTTTATTGCAAACGGATTCGGAAAGCTTACAGCTATTAGTCAAGTTGAAGAACTTGGAAATATTGAAACGCCCATAATTTTAACTAACACTCTCTCAGTACCAACTGCCGCTGATGCATTGATTGATTACACATTTACATTTAGTGAAAACGATGATGTAAGATCGGTAAATCCAGTTGTAGGAGAAACGAATGACGGGGGCTTAAATAATATTCAAGCGCGGTATGTGAAAAAGCAGCATGTATTAAATGCAATTAAAAGTGCAGAAGCGGGCAGCGTGGCAGAAGGGAATGTGGGAGCCGGAACCGGAACTATCTGCTTCGGTTTTAAAGGCGGCATTGGTACCTCATCAAGAGTGCTGCCTGAAAAGTACGGCGGCTACACTGTTGGAGTTTTGGTTCAAACAAACTTCGGCGGCGATTTACTTGTTGCCGGAATTCCGGTTGAAGAAAAACTAAAAAAAATGAGCGATCCCGAATCGGGAGACGGCTCGGTGATGATAATAATTGCAACCGATGCCCCATTAAAATCGAGGAATTTAAAAAGACTGGCTAAGCGTTCATTAATGGGAATTGCCCGAACCGGCGGTAACTGTTCTAACGGAAGCGGCGAGTATGCAATTGCTTTTTCGACAGCGGAAAATTTGAGAAGCACATACAAACGGGGTGACCAATTTTTTGACGAGGCGAAAGAATTAAGAAACGATAGAATGACTCCCCTATTTACCGCCGTAATTGAAGCCGCTGAAGAAGCCGTTATCAATTCGTTATTTGCAGCCGAAACAATGACCGGAGTAAATAACAGAACTGTTCAATCTCTCCCTGTTCAAAAAGTTATTAAAATTTTGGAAAGCCATAACATAATAGTTAATGATGAACAATAGCATCGGGGTACAAATAGTATGAGTAAAAAACCGCTACTTGGAATTCTCGGCGGAATGGGTACTGCCGCAGGTTTATACTTTCAAAAATTATTGTTTGATGCCTGTATTGAACGAGGGATAAAAAGAGATCAAGATTATCCTGAATGGATTTATTTTAATGCCTCACAAGCACCCGACCGCACCGATGCTCTCCTCAAAAATGGTGAGTCGCCTGCAAATTATATTTCAAATATTATTAATAGAATTGATAAAGCCGGAGTTGAACTGATTGTGGTTGCATGTAATACAGCTCATTCATTTTACGATGAAATAATTGCGCAGACCAATTTACCCTGGATAAATTTACAAACAGAAACTACAAATTTTATTAAACGCAAGGGGTACAATAGTGCAGCTTTGATGTCAACTGAAGGAACGCTTAAATCCGGCTTATACAGAAAAGCATTGGAACCGCTCAAAATAAAATATTTCGAACCTCAGATCGACTCCGAAATTCAAAGGAATATTACTGATGCGATTTTCAATACGGCATACGGTATAAAAGTAACCGGATCAGAAATCAGCCGGGAAGCGATAAATAATCTGCAGCATGTTGTTGATCAAATTGAATGTGAAGCAATTATTGCAGGCTGCACCGAACTATCACTCGTTGATAAATATCTTTCACTTAAGGCTGATTGGCTTGACCCTATGAAAATTACCGCCGAAGTTTGTGCTGATAAAATTATCTAATTTATATTGAACGCATGAATGAAACAGTACCCCCCCCAAAAAAACATTGAACTACTAACGCAGTTGTTGATTGTTTTTGTTTGCATTGAGTGGAAACTACAAAATCAGCATTTTATTGTCGAGGAATGGTTCTCGATAACCTTAAAATTGTCTTTGTAATTGCACCGTCATTGCGAATCCCGATGTCCCTCAATCGGGATGTGGCAATCTCTCACTTTTTGGCAGATTGCTTCTCCGGATCAAAAACATCGGGATCGCAATGACCGGAACCAGTTTATTCAGAGGTTATTCGAAGGCTTCTATGTGAGATAATTCCGAAACACATAAGCAGTTTAATGTTTGTTAAAAATTGACCCGGAAATTATTTTCTTGGAGAGATGTTCTACGTTTCCAATTATCCTATTAAATCTTTCTACTTAATTGCATTTTACAATCGGATAGCATATCTTATTTCATAATTATTTAACCAATCTTACTTGCAGTATTCATTCCTCGTCCGCAAATATTTACTCATTATTGAATTCTGTTCTGCAAACTAAAGTGTTATTCCTAATTAATATTTTTATAAGCTTTTAAAAATTGGAGTGCAGCATGACAAACACAGAGTTATTAAAAAATGCTTATTCACTTTTCTCAGAAGGGAAAGTACCCGAAGTACTCGCGCTATTTGACCCCCAAATTGAATGGCGTGAATGCACAGGTTTTCCATTTATTGAGGGCGACGGTATTTCAGTTGGTCCCGCTGCAGTTGCGCAAGATATCTTTTCGCAAATTCCCGTTCATTATGACGGATTCAATATCCAAATAAATGAATTATTCGGTATTGGTGATAAAGTTGTAATGGTTGGATTTTATAAGGGCAAATGGAAGGCTACCGGTAAAGAGTTTACTGCCAATGCCACTCATGTTTGGACGGTAAAAGAGAATAAGATCACACATTTTTTTCAAGCAGTTGATACTGCAGAAATTATTAGTCCTTAAATTAAACACTAACAATAATGGAGCATAAAATGAAAAATCTAAAAGTAGTTGCAGCAGCAATTTTAGCGGCATTTTTACTTTTCGGGTGCATAAGTGCAACGGAAGCACGAGATATGCCCGACTCGCATCAAGACCCTTTTATTAAAATGATACTTGGTCAAGTAGCATTTACGGAAGGCAGAATCAGCAGTCTTGCAGAAGCAATACCTGAAGAAAAATTTAACTGGCGTCCGGATGAAGAAGTTCGTTCAACAAGTGAGCAACTTGTGCATACACTTGCAGCCGGCTACTTTATAACAAGTTTGATGGGGGGAGAAAAACCGGACCATATAACTCAAGATTTAGAGAAAACTTTAACTGCTAAATCTGATATAATGAAAAATTTGAAAGGTTCTTTTGAGGCAGTAACAAAATTTTTAAAATCATACGATACTGCTAATTATGAAAAAATGGTTAAAACTCCGTTTGGAGAATTTACGCAAAGAAATATGATCTTAATTTTGAATAATCATTATCATGAACATCTCGGTCAGCTAATTGTCTATGCAAGGTCAAATGGTATTGTGCCGCCTTGGTCGGAAAAACCGGAAGAGCAGTAAAAGTTATAATTATCCATGCATTCGCGGCAAAGTTATTTTGCTGCGGATGTATAATCTATCTAAATTTTTACCCCTCATATTTTTTCTCCCCTTACATTTTATCCTTATATTAAAAGTTCAACTTTTGCAAAACAATATTTTTTAATATGAATAAATTCGATTTAGTTTCATCATATAAACCATCAGGCGATCAGCCGGAGGCGATAAAAGCATTAACAAAGGGATTGAACAATGGTGAGAAACATCAAGTGCTGCTTGGTGTTACCGGCAGCGGTAAAACTTTTACAATGTCCAACATCATTAAAGAAGTTAACAAGCCGACTTTGATTATCTCGCATAATAAAACACTTGCAGCACAGTTGTATTCCGAGTTTAAGTCTTTCTTCCCCAATAATGCTGTCGAGTTTTTTATAAGCTATTACGATTACTACCAGCCGGAAGCTTATGTTGTAAAGAAGGACCTCTACATTGAAAAAGATTTTTCCGTTAATGAAGAAATTGACAGACTAAGATTAAAAGCGACTACTTCCCTAATCGAGGGAAGAAATGATGTGATAATTGTAGCATCGGTAAGCTGTATTTACGGAATCGGGGCTCCAGATCAATACGCAAAACAAATTTTGTTTTTGAAAAAGGGACAGGAGATTGAGCGAAAAAAATTACTTCGTCACTTAATTGATATTTACTACACTCGAAACGATGTTGAATTTACAAGAGGAACATTCCGTGCCCGCGGCGATGTTGTTGAGGTAATACCCGCTTATCAATATGAAGAAGCTGTGCGCATTGAATTTTGGGGCGATGAAATTGAACGGCTCTCAATTATTGATTCGATAACCGGTGATGTGATAAAGGAAGTTGATTCTATTCCCGTTTACCCTGCAAAATATTTTGTTACAACAAAAGAGCAGGCAAACGCAGCAATCAAAACAATTGATGCTGAACTGAAAGAAAGATTAGAAGAATTGTGGAAAGATGAAAAATACTTAGAAGCTCAGCGGATCGAGCAGCGCACTAAATATGATATTGAGATGATTCGTGAAATTGGTTACTGCTCCGGGGTTGAAAATTATTCGCGGCACATGGATGCACGACCTCCCGGTTCCCGCCCCGCTTGCTTGTTTGATTATTTTCCCAAAGATTACTTGCTGATAATTGATGAATCACACGTAACAATTCCGCAAATTGGAGGTATGTACAAAGGAGACCGCTCCCGCAAGGAAACGCTCGTTGAGCACGGTTTTAGGCTCCCTTCCGCATTGGATAACCGCCCGTTAAAATTTGAGGAGTTTGAATCACTTGTTAATCAAACAATTTATGTTAGCGCCACGCCGGGCGATTATGAACTTACAAAATCTGGAGGCTCATTTGTTGAACAGATAATCCGTCCAACCGGCTTGCTTGATCCCGAAATTGAAGTGCGCCCAATTAAAGGGCAGATTGATGATTTGATTGGCGAGGTTCGTGATAGGATTGAACGGAAGGAAAGAGTTCTTGTTACAACACTCACAAAAAAGATGGCGGAAGACTTAACCGATTATCTCGATAAGCTTAATATTTTAGTGAGATATATTCACAGTGACATAGATGCGCTTGAGCGCGTTGAAATAATTAGAGATTTACGAATCGGCGATTTTGATGTGCTGGTTGGAGTAAACCTATTGCGCGAGGGGCTTGATCTTCCCGAGGTTTCACTCGTTGCAATTATTGATGCAGACAAGGAAGGATTTTTAAGAAGCGAGCGGTCATTAATGCAGACTGCGGGAAGAACCGCTAGAAATGTTAACGGAAAAGTTATTATGTATGCAGATAAAATTACGAACTCAATGCGTAAAACAATTGATGAAACAAATAGACGCCGCAAGGTTCAAACCGAGTACAATAAAGAACACAACATCACTCCCAAAACAATCTTTAAAAGTGTTGAAGAGATTATGGACTCAACTTCAATTGCCGATGTACGGAAAAAAGATTCCGAGAAAGATCAGATGACATTCTCGAAAGTTGCGGAACCGGTTATTAGGTATATGACAAACGAGCAAAAGCTGGAACTGGTTGATCAGATGAAGGAAGAAATGATTGCCGCTGCAAAAGATTTGGAGTTTGAAAAAGCCGCTGCTCTTAGAGACGAAATTGAGAAGATGCAGAAATTAATTAAATAAAAATCCCGCTGCCGAAATACAAGGCGCGGGATATGACTTACCACAAAGTATTATTTCACATTACTTCATTTTTTTAATTCTAATATCAGAAGAAGTTGTTTTAAGCCGTATTTCGTGTTTGCCGCTGTTAAGCTTAAAAACTTTTTTTATCCCTCTCTCTCCTTCATTTATAGTTGATTCGGGAAAGTCGGAAACAATGTCATATCCATCCCTATCCCATTTAGTGTAAGTATCAATTTTAGCGTTGATCGTCGCCTGTGCTGTTTCCGGTATTAAAAGTTCAATTTCACCCACAGAAGTTTTGATCAAACTCTCCCCTCCTCTTGAAGGATTCAATTCTACATAAATATTGCCTGCGCTTGTAACCGCCCTTACACTACCCTTAATATTTTTAAGATCAATATTTCCGCCGTTAGTTTTAACATCCACTTTTCCATTAGCAGCCTCAACGGAAATACTTCCGCCGTATGTATCGGCAGTAACATTTCCTTCAACATTCTGCATACTGATATTGCCGCCGTAAGTTTTTGCAGTCGCACTTCCACCCACATTCCCAAGTGAAATTTCTCCGCCGTATGTATTTACTAAAATATTAGACTCGCTGCTGCCGACAGAAATGTTACCGCCCATAGTTTTTAATTGTGCTGACTCACCCTTAATTTCTCCCACTTGAATATTTCCGCCTCGCGTATCAACAGAAAGCTTTCCGGAGATATCTCCCGTTAAAATATTTCCGCCCATTGTTTTTATACGCAGCTCGCCCTGAACATTTCGCGTTTGAATATTTCCGCCTGCGCTGTAAAGTGAAGCGCGACCAATAATATCATTTGAAAGCTCAAGATTGCCGGCAGTAGTTTCCAATTGCAGATGAAAATTTGCGGGTACTTTAACATAAAAGTCAATACTCTCATTCCAGCCTAAATCCCTTGTAGTAACATAAATCTGATTACCATTCTGCTTAAATGAAACTTCATCCAAGTCGGCATCGTTTGACCCGACCAATTCAACCTTAACCTCATCTTGATCCCAAGTATCAACTATTATATTACCCGGATCAGCTTTGGCGAACAGAGTACCCCCTTTACTTACATTAAATGATTTTGTTCTATCACTTGTGTTTTCACTTGCAAATAATACACTTGCGAAACTGAATATCAGTAACAATAAAAATAATTTTTTTAGATTTTTCATTTTATTCATCCCCCTTAAGAATTGATGCCGCGCGAAGTTTTATAAAATCATTATCATCGTATGCAGCTTTTTTATTCAATACATTTTTTACAACACTGTCTAAACTTTTATCTTCTAATTTTTTATCTGCTAAAATATTTATTGCTAAAACTCTCAATCCCGAATTTACATCTTTCTCCAAAACTTCAAGTACAGCATCCCGGATCTCGGTATCAAACTTAAAATTTGAGATTGCAGAAAGTGCTTCGCGTCTAACTGCCGGATTTTCATCAGCGAGCATTGAACTGATTAAAGCCTTTTTTACTTTTGGATCAATCTGAGCGGAAGATGCATTCAAGGAAGAGAGTGTGTTAACGGTTTTAATTCTAACACCGGGATTTTTAGTTGTGAGCAAAGCCTTTGCAAGCAGCAATTGCACTGTTTGGTCATTTATGCTGCCTTTATATTTTACGGGCTGTACTGCATCAAACACAAATTCTATCTGTCCCTTATCCGTAAAAGATTCTGAAAATCTTATGTTGGAAATGTTTAACCCACTCTTCTCAATTTCGTGCGGATTAAAATTATCCAATGATTGACCCATAAACTTTTCTTTGGCGGGGTTACTGAAAATGAAGTAGCCTATCAATACACCGATAACCAGGGCGGCAATCCCCCCGGCTGCCGCTTGCAAGTTGAAATAAAATATTTCGGAGAACCAATCTGCTATTCTTTCCGTTAGTGAAATTTTCGGTTCGATATTTTTTACATTTCTTAAAAGCTGTTCACGCATTGAATAAAGTTCATCATCCGCAATCTGCTTCGGTCTGTTTTCAACTAAAGCGGAATGAAGTTGGCGAAGGCTTTCGAACTCACATTTAGCTTCTTCATCTTCCAGTATATAATTTTCCAGCTCAATCTTTTTTTCTTCCGATAGCTCGTTAAGAAAGTATAGCTGAACAATTTCTTCAAATTTTTTCTTATCCATTTTAATACCGATTTATTTCTCAATTACTTTTTCGAGATGAGATCTCATTTTTCTTGTCGCTACAAATAGGTAGCGTTTAATTGTGCCTTCATTGCAGTTCATAATTTTTGCAATCTCTCTAATTTTATAATCCTGATAATATTTTAATGAGAATGCCATTCTTTGTTGTGCGGGTAATTTATTTAATGCTGAATTTATCAGTCGGGCAGAATCAGCTTGGAAAACTTGAGCATCAGTTTCTTCCTCTCCTGCAATTGTATCGGCAAGTTTAAAACTGCCCTCATTTGAATTTCCAATTTCCTTATCTATTGAATCATGTTCTAAATTTCCTTTTTTGCGCTGAAAGGAAATGCAGACGTTTGAAGTGATGCGGAAAAGCCATGTTGAAAATTCACTTTTGAACTTAAAATTTTTTAATCCCTTAAAAACACGAATGAAAACCTCCTGATAAATATCCTTAGCATCTTCCGTATTGTTCCGGAATGAATGTGCGATGCTGAGCACCTGACGGTCGTATCTCGTTACAAGTTGTTCAAAAGCCTGCATATCTCCCCGCTGGGCATTTTTAATTAGAATTTCGTCTTTTATCATAAAATTTCTCGTTCTAATCAATTAGACTTACACAAATTCTTTTGGTTGTATCGTTTGCGAAATTAATTTAAGGAAAGATTAAATGTAATTCGATTGATATTCGGTGGGGATTCGATTTTTACTCGGTGGGAATTCGGTAGTTATTCAGTGGGCATTCTCTAAAGGAGTCCTTCGGACAGTAGTCATTTGGTGGTCATGAATTGTCATTTGTGGTCATTGGAAAAAAATTATACATCTAACATTTTTGCCTATAAGCAAAAATTTTCGCTATGATTTTTGCTTTAAAGAAAAAATTCACGAATCTATTTAATAATTTTTTTTTGAGAAATTTAAAGATTTTTCCACTCTGCCTTGTATAGAAACCTCCAAGGTCTTGGAGACCTTAGAGGTTTGAAATTCATATTAGTCTGCCGTGCCTATATACTTTTCCTCAATCTCCACTCCCATCTCTTTCATATCATCAAAAAATCCAACCGGCTCTACAAAGTTTGCCTGCAAATGTAAACCGGGTTTTTTGTTTCCATCCAAATATTGTTTTATACATGCAACTACCGGAATTGCAGTTAGGGCATATCCATCTTCATGTGAAATTTTCATTTCAAAATTTGCGGATATCCCCTCTTTAATTCCTTCAGCATGAAGCAAAAGTTGCGTTGAATAAGGAGGAGGTGAAAATGTGTGCAATCCCCATTTGAACATTTTTGCCATTGGCATTGCAGATAGCTTTGGAAATAATTTAAAGTAGATGAACATTACCGGCATTAAAAAATAATCTACAAACCAATTGAAACCGCCGACATAAAATCCTGCCTCTTTTAATGTTGGTATCATTTCGGGCAATTTCCTCATTTCCTCCAGCATCATTGCAGTTTCCTTCTGCACCCCAAATCTTTTGCCGAAATTAAAACTCTTCCGATTTTTGTATTCCAAATTTATCCACTCACCATTTCTATAAATTAATGGGTCATAAGTTTTAAACTCTTCAATCATTTCAAGTGCGGTATCTTCACCGAAATTCAATCCCTTCCAATTAATTTTAATAAGACTGCCGACATTTGCTTTATGAAGTTCATCAATCTTTTCCGCGGCATATCTGATCATTGCAGCAGGTATGCCCGGATGAAATCCTCCGTCTGTGATAAAACATCTTCCGCTTTTTTCGATCTCATCTTTAATTGAATTTAACTGCATAAGTTTTAATGCCGAGTATTGAACATCGATATAATCAATGCCGCACTTGATTGCCGCCCGTGCAATGTTTTTTGTAAATTGAGATGTACTGCCGGCGGAAACTACAAAATCAGCATTGCTGAATGCTTCAATCAAACTTTCTTCATCTGCGGCATCAACTTTAATTGATGAAACTCTGCTCCCCTCAAACTCGGTGTTTAATTTATTTGCACACTCGCCTGACTTTAATGAATTTCTTCCGGCTAAAATCACACTGCCATCTGTTGACTGTAAAAAATATTTAGCGATTAAAAATCCGGTGTTGCCGCTGCCGCCGAGAATAATAATTTTCATACATCCTCTCTTTTTATACAAAACTTTGCAGTGCAAAAATAAATAATTTGGATGACAAAAAGACTTTCATTTCTTATTTTGTATTAGATTTATTATATTAGTTGGCAAAATGTTAAAACATTGGAAGCAAATAAAGGCAGGAAGGCAATGAAAACTCATTTCAAATTTCAAATCATTTTAACAGTTAGTTTATTTTTTGTAATTGCATTTAATTCATATGCGCAGAATGAATTTATTCAAAATTCAGTTCTGGAAAATCATATTTCGGAACTCACTTCTCAACACTTGACGAATAAGAATTTGACTATAAATTCTCTAGCAATCTCAAACCAAAAGAATAAAATTGAATTCTCTGATGAAAAACTTGATAGTATAGTTTACTACGGGATAGGAAATCAGGGTAAAGATTCATTTACTTATGATGTTGAAGGGAAATTGTTAACTAGGTTAATACAAGAATGGAATCCTCAATTCTTGGAATGGTCAAATTTCAAAATCACAGTTTATGATTATGATAGTAATGGAAAAATGATTAGTAAAATAGAGCAATTATGGGATACAAATGAAACTTGGGTAAATTTCTCTAGATTAACTTTCACTTATGATAACTACGGTTTTTTATCCTCCTACAAATCAGAAAACTGGGATTCATTTTCGAGTGATTGGATAGCTGAAATGAGGCATACCTTCACAAATGATTTAAACGGTAAAATTCTAATAGATTTATATGAAAGTTGGGATACTTTTTCAAGTATTTGGACTCCATTCGATCGTCATAGCTATACCTATGATAGTAATAATAATTTATTATTTGATTTAACTGAAAATTTGAGTGACGGAAATTGGAAGAACCATAAACGTTACAGTTATGATTATGATGAAACTAACAACTTAATAAATCTGTTATACGAAATTTGGCCCACTAATGACAATAATTGGGAAATGATGTGGTTAAAAACTTACACATATGATAACAACGGAAATTTGTTATCAGAATTAAGGGAAGATTGGGATCCTTCCCTAAATAATTGGGTTGATGAATTTCGTTATAATTATACTTACGATATAAATGGATTTCTACAAGAAGAAATCTACGAGGATTGGGATATTTTTGCTTCTAGTTGGATAAAGAACTGGCGTTATAGTTATACTAATGATAGTGAAGGAAATATCTTAACCTCTCTATTTGAAAGGTGGCAGAATGCAACCTCAACCTGGAGGAAGTTTTATCTTGAAACTTTTACTTATAATTCTAATAATGATTTAATAAAATTTATAAATGAAAGGTGGTCAAATTCAAGCTGGGAACCATATGTTGGTATTTTTAATTTTAATAATGCAAATTATCAATGTCATGAATTATCAGCCTACTACAGTCCCCTAACTGACATCAATGATTCAGAAAATTTAATAGATGAATATTCATTATCACAAAACTACCCTAACCCATTTAACCCAAGTACCACAATAGAGTATTCAATTCCGAATCCGTCAGCCGACGGAGGGAAAAGTGAAATGCCAAAAGTGAAACTTGTTGTTTATGATTTATTGGGAAGTGTTGTTCGTACTTTGGTTGATGAGCAAAAGTCTGCCGGTAAACACAAAGTTACTTTTGATGCAAGTCAACTTCCTAGCGGAGTTTATTTTTATCAAATAAATGTTTACGCGCCGGGGCGTGCAGACAGTTTTAATCAGGTAAGAAAAATGTTAGTAGTAAAGTAATTGGGGTAAAATGAAAGTCAGCAGTCAATGGTTGTTACTGATATTATCATTATTAATTTTTGGAATTCATGAAGAGATTTCCGCTCAGATTTATATTCATGAAAATCAGGTAGAGCCATACATTTCACCAATTGAAAAGTTTAAACATGATACTTCTTTCTCAAATCCATTTCAATTTCCTGATTATCCAAAAAATCTCCAAACTGAATTAGACTCACACTTTAGTCCGGAAAGAATAAGGTTGTTTGATAAAAGTGCTGCTGATACAACAATATATTTATTGGATAGTCTTCTTTACTCATCAGATTTTAATGAGAAAAAAATGGTAATAACTTATAATCATAATTTGAATGAGATAATTCAATTAAATCAGTTTTGGGATTCCACTTCATTTAATTGGATAAATGAGGATGAGATATCAAAGGTTTATGATGAGCATGGAAATTTACTATCGGAAACCAGGAAGTTATGGGACATAATTACTAAACTATTTAGTAATATCACACGGGTTGAATATGTTTATAACCATAATAATAATAATATGATCTTAAGAATATCCCATTATTGGGATAACAAACAAGAGAGTTGGATTTACTCAAATTCGGAAAAATATAAGTTTGATTTGAGAGGATATTTAACAGAGAGTTTATTGCAAAGCTGGAATGATAAATTAAATGAGTGGGTAAATCAAATACGGAACCAATACAAGAATAATAGTGCAGGTAAACAAACAATGCATACGTACGAAGAATGGGATACAGCCGCAAGTACTTGGCAGCCGTTATTTTGCTACTATTATGAGTATGATATTTGGGGAAATCGAACTTCAACCTTATTTCAATCAATAAATTATGAAAGTATGGAGTTGTATAATTTTTACTTACACCAAATAAAGTATCTTAATAATAAAATCGTAAACAGCTTAATTGATTATTTTAATCCTGCTGGAGAAACTGAAAGAAAATTGCGTTTCGAATACAGTTACTTTGAAAATGGAGAGCAAAAAATAATTCAAAGTCAGTTGTTCGATTTTAGTTCACAGTCTTGGGTAAATCGATCTAGAACTAGTTTTTCTTATGAAATTGACAATGCCAAAACTGAATTATTAGAACACTGGAATTCCGATACGATGGCTTGGGAAAAAAAATTTAGATGGATTAGTCTGTTTGATCAAAATAATAATATAATAACCGGACTGAGAGAGGTTTGGAGTAAAGCCGATGAAAATTGGCAAAAAGACCAAAGGAAGAATCAGGAGTTTGATAATAATAATAATTTGATCTACGTAAATTTTGAATGGTGGAACGGATCAGAGTGGCAGCCTTACTCTAACATAGTAAGTATTATAAGTGACAATATAAAAATTGGTGTATCAGCAACTAATTTAAAAGCATATTATTCTCCATACATTAAAAATATTCCTGAAACTACTTTTAACAAGCCGGTTTTTCAACTTTCACAAAATTACCCCAATCCGTTTAATCCTATTACAATTATTACGTTTGAGATTCCAGAGCTTCAATATGTAACAATTAATATTTATAACGCACTAGGCGAAAAAATTTCGACTTTAGTAGATGGATTACGAGCAGAGGGAACATACAAGGAAATTTTTAATGGAGCCCATTTATCAAGCGGAGTTTATTTTTATCAGATAACCGCCGGCAGTTTTAATCAGGTAAGAAAAATGTTGTTGTTAAAATAGTGCCAAATGACCCCTCAGAATATTAAATTTAGAAAAAAGACTGAGGAGTAAAATGGAACAAAGAAGAAGAGTATTAATCCGTAGACAAAATAAGAGCAGTGAGGGGGAGTTCATCTGGGAG
>JABFGH010000018.1 GCA_013112585.1 Ignavibacteriota bacterium
AAAATGTTTTTCAATGACTATAAATGACAGAAAAACCGCATGACTGAATGGCTGCATGATTGAATTACAAAATCTACAAGTAAATAGCCACCAAATTACCATAGAATGACAACCGAATAAAAACTGAATTTCAATAAATGACCAGTGACTATAAATGACAGAAAAATAGCATGATTGAATGTCAAAATTTACCACAGAATCACAACAGAATTACCACCGAATAACTATAGTATTACCATCGAATAACAACAAATACCAAATTACAAATCACAAAATTCAATATCCAGAATCCAGAATCCAGTATCCAGTATCCAGTATCCAGTATCCAGAATCAAATAACTATACGCTCAATCAAATATGAGGTTAGTGTTAAATTTTAAGTGCAGAATAATTTTTGAGAATGATAAAGATTAATTAGTTATATTTTACTACGCTAATTGGCGTAACGCTTTATGGCGTAATTGAATGACAAAAGATAAAATATTTTATGAATCCATTTAAATATGGTAAAATAGTTTCCGGTGATTATTTCTATAATCGGAAAGATGAACTTAAAAGAATAAAAGCCACCCTTAGCGGCGGCAATAACATTGTATTATATGCGCCTCGTAGATATGGAAAATCTTCTTTAGTAAACAAAGCTCTCGATGAACTTCAAAAAGAGGGTTTCACCACAGTTTATTTAGATT
Source organism: Ignavibacteriota bacterium (assembly GCA_013112585.1). Lineage (GTDB taxonomy): Bacteria > Bacteroidota > Ignavibacteria > Ignavibacteriales > Melioribacteraceae > IGN16. The sequence goes on from JABFGH010000018.1 coordinate 690, forward strand.
TTATGAGTATCTATTCGAGAGAAGTATTCATTAAAAATTATTCAAATGGAATTGCACAAAAAGAACAACACTCTATTGAAAAAACTATTAAATTTATTTCTAAGTTTATTAGAGGTATTGTCCCATCAATAACTTTTAATGAATTTGGTAAACCTGAGTTTTCTTTTTCTTGGATTGAGGGATACAATAAAGATGAAACACTTGAAGATATAATTAACCTGCCCGAAAAATTAGCTGATAAAAACAAGAAATGGATTATTGCGTTTGACGAATTTCAAGAAATCACTAAACTTAATGGTGAATCATTTGAAAAAATATTACGCAGCATTATTCAACATCATAAAAATGTCTCATATCTTTTTTTCGGCAGCAGGACTCATCTTTTAATAGATATGTTTTCAAATAAAAATAGAGCATTCTATAATTCAGCCTTGCTGATGAATTTGAAAGTAATTGATGAGGTAGATTCTATTCTGTATTTGACACAAAAATTTTCTAAAGATAGTATATCATTATCTGAGGTTGTAGCATTATATCTTATTAATAGAGTTAACTCAATTCCATATTACATACAATTTGTTGCTGCTGAAATTTGGCAGGAAGTAATAAATAAAAAAAGAATTATAAATAAAGAACATGTTAATATGGCAATAAATAATATAATTGAATTAAAATCTGATTACTATTGGGAACTTACATCAAGGCAAACAAACTATCGTAAAAAGGTTTTACATGCACTAAGTAGTTCCGATAAAGGTGTTTATTCAAAAGAAATAACTCAAAAATTTAATTTAGGTGCAAACTCAACAACACAAAAAGCAGTTGCTTCGTTTATTGAAGATGGAATTATTGAACAATTTAATAATAAGCTGGAATTTTCTGATCCGATATTTAAAGAATTTTTGAGAAAAAATTTGTAATTATTCTAAGTACAAATTCGTTTTGAATGATCAGAAGAAAATGACTGAAGACACGAAAGTTTGAATGAATGGCTGCATGAATGCATGACAAAATTTACAACAGAATTACCACCTAATTACCATCGAATAACCACAGAATAACAACAAATGACGAAAATGCAGAAGTCAGTAGCCAGAATTCAGAATCCAGAATCCAGAACCGAATAACCACCGAATAACAATAGAATGACAACCGAATAAAAACTTACTTTCAATAAATGACCAGTGACTATAAATGACAAAATGTTTTTCAATGACCGAATGACTATAAATGACAGAAAAATAGCATGATTGAATGAATGCATGATTGAATGTCAAAATTTACCACAGAAATACCACCGAATAACCATAGAATAACAACAAATGACAAATAACAAATCACAAAATTCAATATCCAGTATCCAGACTTGCCCGCCGCCCTTTTGGCGGGATCCAGAATCCAGAATCCAGAACCGAATAACAATTGAATAACAACCGAATAAAAACTGACTTTCAGTAAATGACCAGTGACTATAAATGACAAAATGTTTTTCAATGACTATAAATGACAGAAAAACCGCATGACTGAATGGCTGCATGATTGAATTACAAAATCTACAAGTAAATAGCCACCAAATTACCATAGAATGACAACCGAATAAAAACTGACTTTCAGTAAATGACCAGTGACTATAAATGACAAAATGTTTCTCAATGACGCAATGACTATAAATGACAGAAAAATAGCATGACTGAATGGATGCATGATTGAATGACTGCATGATTGAATGACTGAATTACAAAATTTACAAATGAATAACCACCGAATAACCATAGAAATACAACAAATGCCAAATTACAAATCACAAAATTCAATATATAGTATCCAGACTTGCCCGCCTCCGTCGATTGACGGATTATTGGCGGGATCCGGTAACCAGAATAAAATTTTAAACAATAAATGACATGCTGCTTTAAAATGACCCAGTGACTATAAATGACAAAATGTTTTTCAATGACCCAATGACTATAAATGACAGAAAAATAGCATGATTGAATGAATGCATGATTGAATGTCAAAATTTACCACAGATCACAACAGAATTACCACCGAATTACAACAAATGCCAAATTACAAATCACAAAATTCAATATCCAGACTTGCCCGCCTCCGTCGATTGACGGATTATTGGCGGGATCCAGAATCCAGTATCTAGTATCCAGTATCCAGAACCGAATAACAATTGAATAACAACCAAACAACAATTAATTATCAACCATGACAGAAAAAGAAAACAAAAGTGAATTAAACTCACCCGCGGCTGGAACGCCGGATGACGACAGCCAATCTTTAGAAGATACGATACGAAAAATTAAACCCTACATTGATAAACTGTGGGCTAAGAGAAAACAGTTTTTGATTTTTAATGGGGTGGTTGCAGTGCTTGCAGTGATTGGTTTGCTTTTATTTGCTAAGCCTTATTATACAAGTACTGTGTCTATTTTACCTGATTATGGCAATCAATCGTCTGTTATGTCAAGCCTATCTGGTTTAGCTTCTATGGCGGGTATAAACATTGGTGAAATTGCACCTACTGAAATTTATGCACATCTCTTAAAGAGTGAAAAAGTAATGAGACCAATTATTACCAAAAAATATATGACGGAAAAATTTGCAGATAGTGTGAATTTAAATGAATATTTTGAAATGGAGACTGTTGATGAAGAGATGCCAAACGAATGGCAGGAAAGGGATATATTTTTGCAAACATATACTTATTTAATAGAAAACATGATAAGCACAGATGTTGAACGTGTAACGACAATATTGACTGTTAGTGTTAAATCTCCCGAGCCTGTTTTATCTGCCCAAGTCGCAAATAATTTAGTAATTGCTTTAGATGATTATATTACAAAAAATAGACAGTCATATGCAAGAGAACAAAGCGAGTATCTATTTACTAGAATTAAAGAAGTAAAAGACTCTCTAACTTATTATGAAGATGAATTAAAAGAATTCAGCGAAAAGAATAGATTAATTTCCAGTTCACCTCAGTTGCTATTAGAACAAAATAGACTTCAAAGAAAAGTAGATGTAACACAGACAGTATACTTGGAATTAGCCACGCAGTATGAACTAATAAAACTTGAAGAAGTGAAAGATGCTCCAGTAGTCAATGTAATGGAGAATGCCGAGCCATTGATAGAGAAAACTGGTCCGAGACGTGCGATCATGCTAATTATCATCATGTTTTTCTCAAGCATTTTAAGTGGGGCATATTTAATAATTAAGGATGATATGGTTAGATACTTAAAAATTTTATACTAATTAATTTACATCTTGTTTATTTAAAGTTATCCCAACTTACAGGATACAGCCCATTACTGTTCTAATCAAAACTATTATCAAACGTGATCAACTAAGTGTCAAATGAATTCTACTAAGCATATTTTTTGGGGGGTAGTTGATAGAATTCTTTTTGCCATAGTGCAGTTTGGGTTATTTTTGGTATTAACCAGAATTCTTACACCAAAGGACTTTGGTGTTGCAGCAATTGTCTTAATCGTATTAAATTTTCTTGACATATTTTCACAATTTGGGTTACCTCAAGCACTAATTCAAAAAGAAGATATAAACACTGCTCATATTTCAACTAGCATTGCTATCAGTTTTATAATTGCGACAATCTTATCACTATTCTTATTTTTATTTTCAGGAAATCTACAAGATTTTTTTGAGATTAATGATCTTTCAAGAACATTAAAAATTTCATCTTTTATACTAATTGTTTATAGCCTAAAGTCAGTACCTGAAGCGATATTGATTAGAAAATACAAATTTAAACACTTAACTTTTATCAATGCAATATCTTTTACTTTAAGTTATGGAATTTGCGGGATTATTTTTGCAATAAATGGGTTCAAATTTTATTCAATTATTTTTGCCCACCTAATTTTTACTATTTTTCAGGTAGTTTTATTTTTACGTTTTGTTAAAGAAGAAATCTTTAAACTAGTCAATATTAGCTTTAATGCATTTAAAGAAATACAATCTTTCGCAATATTTCAAACTCTTTCTAGAGTAGGTAATTTTATTGCAAATGAAGCAGAAAACCTGATCATTGGAAAAATGCTTGGACCATTATCTTTGGGGTACTATAATCGTTCATTGAAATTGACTTTAATGCCAATTAATGTTTTAGGGCAAGGATTAAATAATTTTTTTTTCCCAAAGTTTTCACGAATTAGAAAAAATAAAATATTAATAAATGATATCTTATTACAACTGATTTTATTTATTCTTTCAGTTTCAATTCCATTATCGATTTATATCAACCAGTACAGTTCAGAAATCATATATGTTTTACTTGGTGAAAAATGGATGGTTATGCAAACTTATATCGGTCTATTATCATTTCTTATACCACTTCGCTCAACCTCAAAAATGTTAGATACTTTTATTAGAAGCATCGGGAAATTAAAAGCGAGGTCAGTCGTTCAATGGATTTATGCTGCAGATACTATTATCTTTACAACTATTGGTATTTTGTATTTTAAACTCATTGGTGCCATATGGGGGGTCATTTTAGCTTCAATCTTAAATTTGATTTTGATGACTTTCTTAACTTTTAGAATTACAGAGGTATCTTTAAAAGAGTATTTTAATAAGAAGTTTATAAATTTAATTTCAGTTTTAACTATTCAAATTGCTTCGCTAAGTTTCATTTATTATTTTTTTGAAAATTTTTTGATTATCGAGTATATGGTTTTAAAATTTAGTCTTGGTCTTTTTATTCTTTTAATTAGTATTTTTTTCTTTTCAAGGATACTTTTTGAAAAACTATTATTGACTATTGAAGAGGAATAATGGAGCGAATTGTATTTCTAAGCTACATTAACAGATCGGGTTCTACTTATTTAGCTAATAAACTTAGTAAAAATCCTAACATATTTGTATGTCCAGAAGCTGAAATACTAATTAGTTTTTTTTTGGTTGATCCAAGTTCAAAAGTAAAATTATCTAACAGAAGAATTAATTATCTGATGAAAGACCCAAAGTTTAAGCATTGGGCAATTGATGAGAATCATAAAATCAGAATTGTTTCCGAAGTTAATTCAAACCTAGAAAAATTTTTAACCATAATTATTTCTTTGAAAGAAAAACTAAAACCAAAAGCAGAAATAATAATTTTCCAAGGCACCATGTTACGCTATCTTTTTTCAAGAATAATTAAGAATAGCAAGGGTCACCCCATTAAAATGATAAACCTCATAAGGGATCCTAGGGCAGTATTTCAATCTCAAAAACAATCTTTAGATTCTTCTTCAAATATACCCATGAATACTTCTCCTAGAAGATTTTCCAATGAATGGTGTAAATATTCAAATCTGTTGGTTGACGATACAGATGATTCTAGTGAAATTACAGTTAAATATGAGGAAATGATAACAAACGAGAATAGGGTCTATTATAAAGTTATTGATTTTCTTGAAGTAAACCATAAAGTTCAATCTGAAACTCCATCAGATTTAAATAATATTATTCCAGGTTCTCAGAGGCATTTGCATCCCCTAATTAATAAGAGACCTGATTCTAACAGAATAAAGAGATGGGAAAAGCTGTTGAATAATTATGAGATAAATGAGATACAGGAGGGCTGTGGACTATTAATGCAAAAATTTAACTATACAAAAACTGATATAAATGTAAATAGAATTAAGTTATTTTTTGTGAGAATCTATTGGGCTTGTCAAAGATATTATTATTTAGTGATTAAGTATTTTAGAAAAGTTATTCAAAAATGACAAATTCCTCCAGTTTAAGCATACCCAAGTTTATTTCGCTATTAATAATTTATCTGATTGGTATTCGCCCCATTTTGAACTTACTTCATTTTATTAAATTAGGTTCAGTTGCGAATTATGAAGTATCGTTTCTTTCTATTTGGAGTTTTATAGTTCTGGTGCTAATAGTGATAAGATTAATGTTTCCCCCTCGGCATAAATTTTTCTCCAATAGATTAATAATAGCTTTTATTTTTATAATGATATTTTTTGGATTACCAAGAATTTATTCAACTAGTGCCGTTGTAACTGAAATTTTATATAGTTTAATATTTTTACTTGGAATATTGGTTTCATATAAATTATTTAGCGACTACTCCATATATTATTTATCTAATGTAATTTTTTATTTTTCAATTATCTTAATAATACTACATGCAAGTGCCTGGATTTGGTATCCTTACAGCTATGGTGATCTTTCAAATTATATTGGTTCCTTTCCGGACAAATTTTTATCATCAACAACATTTTTAGCAATAATACCCTTTCTATATATTAGATTAATTAAAAAACGCTCTTTTCCTAGCTTAATTGTACTTCTAATGTCAGTACTTTTTATGTTTTGGACTTTTAGAAGAACCGTTCTTGTAGCATTTTTATTTGGATTATTGTTTTTTCTATTCTATAGAAAAAGAATTAGGCTTCTAATGGGTAGTGCACTATTTATTTTAATTTCTTTTATAATAATTCCTAAGGAATATTATTATGAAGCTTTTCAGAGAAAGATTATTATTGAATATGAGGATTATCTGCATGGTAATGTTGAAAATGTTGGCTCCGGTAGAATTGCAGTTTATTTATTAGGTTGGAATAAGTACAAAAATGCAAATTTGAAGGAACAATTAATTGGATTCGGTGCTGCTCAAAGTCATGAATTAGCTTATATTATTTGGCAAAAAGATACATATGCGCATGGTCAAATAATAGCAACACTTTATGATTACGGTATTATAGGACTATTATTTCTCATCCTTTTTTTTTATTCTATTACTAAAACTGCACTCCGGTATAAAATGTACAACCCCAAATTAAATGGCGCAATAATATTTGTAATATTTTCTTCAATAGGAATTACTCTCTCAAATATTCTAATTGCAACAGGCGGAACTGGTCTTTTAGTAGCCATACTCTTGGGATATTCAAGTACAATAAAATTAAACTATGAAAATACTCGTAATAAATTATAGATTTTTTATTTCCGGTGGTCCTGAACGCTACATGTTCAATTTAATTGAACTTTTAGAATCAAAAGGACACGAAGTAATTCCTTTTTCTGTAAAACATGAGAAGAATAAATCAAGTTGTTATTCTGATTTTTTTTTAAGTTCAGTTGGAACTGGAAAAGAAATATACGCTTCTGAATATAGAAGAGGAGTCATAAAGTATTTTTTCAAAATTATTTCAAGATATTTTTATTCCTTTGAAGCCAAAAAAAAACTTAATGCATTAATTAACAAGAAACACCCCGATATAATTTATATTCTTAATTATAAAGCATTAATTTCTCCCAGTATTATTGATGTTGCGAAAAAGTTTAATATTCCAGTTGTACACAGACTTTCTGATTTTGGAAAAATTTGTGCTAATAATGTATTGTACGATTATAACAAAAATGAAATCTGTGAAAAATGTATAACTGGTACTAAACTAAATGGCATAGTAAATAAATGTGTAAACCAATCTTTTGCGAATTCGATGATGAGGGTTTTTGCTAATTATGCTGAAAAATTAATTAATGTAAATAAAAAAGTCGATGCTTTTGTAATTACTTCACAGTTTTCACTTAGAAAATTTAAAGAGGGTAGTATGCCTATTGATAAAATGCACCATATCCCAACTTTCTTTCCAGAAAATAAACTAATTATCTCTAATGAAGTATCCAATAAGCATGCGTTATATTTTGGTCGTGTTGACTATGATAAAGGTGTTCATGTAGCAATTGAAGCTTTTAAAAATATTAATTCAGATCTTTATATTATTGGAAAGGCTAGTGATAATTCTTATTTAAATTATCTGAAAGAATTAATTTGTTCGAATAATTTAGAAAATATTCATCTATTAGGAGAGAAAACTTTTGATGAGCTTTGTAAATATTTAAGTACTTGTATGTTTGTTGTTGTTCCAAGTTTATGGTACGATAATTTACCAAACTCAGTACTTGAAGCTTATGCATATCATAAACCTGTAATTGCATCAGCTACAGGTAGTTTGAAAATGATGGTTGAGAATAAAAAAACGGGCTTATTATTTAGGAGAAATGACCCTGCAGATTTAAGGAGTAAAGTATTGGAACTATTAGTTGATGAAATAGCAACTAAGGAATTAGGAAATAATGCCTATAAAAAATTATTAAATGAATACGGAAGTGATCAACATTATAATAAATTAATTAATCTGTTTGAATCTTTATTGAAAAATTAGTAATGATTGATAAAGTATTTGATAAATTAGGAAAAAAGGGATATCGAATAGATAAAAAAATTTCTAAACAAATTTTATTTTGGATTCTATTTAGAAAATCTTTTCAAATGATTCGTGGACTAATAAGAAAACCCTTTTTAAAGAATTCTAAGGGTATACTTTTTTTAGGAACCTCAGTAAAATTATCACCGTTAAATCAAATATCTTTAGGTTCAACGGTGTTTTTAGACGATAATGTAGAAATAAATGCTTTAAGTGAAAGGGGGATAGTATTTGGCAACAATGTTACAATTCGAAAAAATACTATCATTGAATGTACCGGTGTAATTAGAGAAATTGGGGAGGGATTAATTATTGGAAATAATGTTGGTATTTCACAAAATGCATTTATACAAGTTCGTGGCCTAGTAGAAATTGGCTCAAATATAATGTTTGGACCTAATGTTTCAATATTTTCTGAAAATCATAGTTTTACAAATTCAGATGAATTACTTGTCGACCAGCCTACGATTAGAAAAGGTGTTAAAATAGAAGATAATGTTTGGATTGGAGCAAATACTACTATTCTCGATGGTGTTGTAATTGGGCATGGATCAATAGTGGCGGCAGGGAGTGTTGTTAATAAATCGGTTCCAAAGTTTTCAATTGTGGCTGGTGTACCAGCAAAAATTATTAAGACAAGAAAAACATAGCCAGGTAAAAATGAAAAAAATTTACATCGCCGGATGCGGCGGAATGCTTGGAGAAGCATTTTATAAAAACTTTAAAAATGATTATGAAATTAAATGCAGCGACATTGATGTTAATGAAAATTGGCTGGAGTATTTAGATTTTAGGGATCTTGACGCTTATAAAAAAGCGGTAAGTGATTTCCGTTCGGATTATCTTTTTCATCTTGGGGCTTTTACAGATTTGGAGTACTGTGAGTTGCATCCTGATGATACCTATTTAACTAATACAACGTCAGTGGAAAATGCTGTTTACATCGCTAACGAATTAAATATTCCTTTACTCTATATCAGCACAGCAGGAATATTTGATGGTGCAAAGGAGTTGTATGATGATTGGGATGCTCCTAATCCTTTAGGTGTTTATGGTCGCTCAAAATATTGCGGTGAAAAATTTGTCATAGAAAATTCAAAGCGTTATTTAATTTGCAGAGCTGGATGGATGATGGGGGCTGGTCCAAGTAAAGATAAAAAATTTATACAAAAAATAATGGCACAGCTAAAGGAAGGCAAAAAGGAACTTTTTATTGTTGATGATAAAGACGGCACCCCAACATACACACATGATTTTGCGAATAATGTAAAACATTTAATTAAAAATGAATATTGGGGTTTATATAATATGGTATGCGGGGGACAAACAAGCCGTATGGAAGTAGCAAAAGAATTATTAAAATTATTAAATCTTGATAGTAAAATTAAAATTAGAAGTGTAACGTCAGATCACTTTAAAGAAGAATACTTCGCTGAAAGACCGCCTTGTGAAAGACTAGTAAATAAAAAATTAGAACTGCGCAAACTAAATTTAATGCGGGATTGGAAAATAGCACTAAAAGAATACTTGAATGATTATTATCAGAATTATCTAGATTAAATGAGAATTGCAGCATTTGGTTTTAGATCATTACCTCCCTCCGATGGATCGGCAGGAGCAGATAAGTTTGCAATTGAGCTCTATACCAGGATGCGTAATAGAGGTCATGAAGTAACTGTTTATAATAGGTTCTACAAAAGTACCTCTAAAAAGCCGAAAGAGTTTAATGGGTTAAAAATTGTTTGGCTTAAAACAATAAATGCTTCAGGTTTTGATACACTTCTCCATTCATTAAAAGCGTCATTTCATATTATTGTTAAAAACACAGCCGATGTAGTTCATATTCATAATGGAGGTAATAGCATTTGGGCTATTCCGTTAAGAATTGTTGGTAAGAGAGTTTTTGTAAGTCAAGACGGTGTGGACTGGAAGAGGGATAAATGGCCATTTTATGCAAAAATTTTTTTACGTTTATCTTCTTTTATAACTGCATATATCCCTAATCAGGTAATATTTGATAATATTTATGCAAGGGAATTATTTGAAACTAAATTTAAAAAGAAGTTTGAGTTTTTACCTTATGGAAGCGAATCCCCAACTGTTAAAAACGAAAGTGACATACTCGCTAAACTCAATCTAAAAAAGAACGAATATTTTTTATTTGTGGGTCGATTTATTCCAGATAAAGGATTACAGTATTTAATACCTGCATTTGAAAAGATTGAAACTTCAAAAAAATTAGTTCTTGTTGGCGGCTCGCCAAATCCATCAGAGTTTGAAAAAGAACTTTATTCAACTAAAGATGATAGAATAGTTTTCCCAGGTTACATATATGGAGAAGATACTTTAATACTAATGAAGAATTGTTACCAATATATTCAGCCTTCAGATATTGAAGGTTTATCTCCCGTAATTCTTACAGTTATGGGTTTAGAAGTGCCGCTATTGTGCAGTGATATAAAAGAAAACCTTTATATCACCGGGGAAACTGCTACAACATTTTCTAAAAGTGATGTGGATAGTCTGCATTCACAAATTAATTATTCCATTGAAAACCCTATTGAAATAATGGCTCTTGCTAAGGAAGCAAAAATTAGAGCTGAAAAATTATTTAGTTGGGAGAAAGTTACAGATGACCATTTAAAAATATTTAATGAAATTTTGGAGAAACAATGAAAATCCCATTTCTAGATTTAAAAGCAAATTACAATTCGATTAAAGATGAAATTACACCTGCAATTCAAAATGTATTAGATAACACTGCTTATGTTTTAGGCAAACCCGTATTTGAATTCGAAAAAAACTTTGCAGAAGCGCACAATGCAAAATACTGTTACGGAGTGAGTGCCGGAACAGATGGCAACCATGTGACTTTATGGGGGCTCGGTATTGGTGTCGGCGATGAAGTTATAATACCTGCTAATACATTTATAGCAACAGCCTGGGGCGCAACACTCTGTGGTGCAACGCCTGTGTTTGTTGATTGCCATCCCGAAAGTTATAATTTAGATCCTTCCAAACTTGAAGAAGCAATAACAGAAAAAACAAAAGCAATTGTAGCCGTTCACTTGTATGGTCAGCCTGCTGATATGGATGGGATCAAGGAAAAAGTAAAAAGTAGAAAGTTCAAAGAAACTGATAAGGGAGTTTTTGTTCATACCGAAACGGGGCAAACAATTTATTTAGTGGAAGATGCAGCACAAGCCCATTTAGCCGAATACAAAGGTAAAAAAATTGGCGGACTCGGAATTGCTTCTTCATTTAGTTTTTACCCCGGCAAAAATCTCGGTGCGTATGGTGAAGCCGGTGCTGTTATAACTAACGATGAAGAGCTCGCAAAGAAATTTAAGATGCTCAGAGACCACGGTGCTGAGGAAAAGTATAATCATATTTCATTTGGTCACAACTATCGCATGGAAGGTATTCAGGGTGCAGTACTCGGTGTAAAGTTAAAACATCTTCCGGAATGGACAGAAAATAGGAGAAGGGCAGCGGCAAAGTATAAAGAATTGTTATCTGATATTGACCAGATTATTCTACCGAAAGAAATGGATTATGCTAAACATGTTTATCATTTATTTGTAGTTCAAATTAAAAGTAACAATGGAACCCGCCTGCCGGACGGGCAGGCAGGAAAAAGTGAAAGAAGAGATGAACTTCAAAAATATTTAGGTGAACATGGAGTAGCTTCTGGTTTACATTATCCAATTCCTTTACACATGCAGCCATGTTTTTCACATCTCGGTTATAAGAAAGGAGATTTTCCTGAAGCTGAACAATTAGCTGAGCAAGGTATATCATTGCCGATGTATCCCGAAATGACTAAAGAACAAATTGAATATATTTCGGAAACTGTGCATAATTACTTTTCGTAATATTAAAAATAATTTAATGTGAATTTTTAAAATCTTAATTGTATTTTATGTTATGGGTTTAGTAAAATTACCGGCTTACAAATATTTATTCGCAATAGTTGATTTTATTGTACTTTTGGGTACTTTTTATTTTTCAGCTTATGTTGTTTACTTAGTTGACTCGGTAGGTTATGAAACTATAATCACTGATATGAATCAGTCGATTTTAGTTCTCCTTATTCTTACAGTGTGTTTCCTTTTTATTTTTCAATCGAATAATCTGTATAAAATAAATATTGCCTTATCTAAATCTACACATATCGTGGCAATAGTTAAATCGATGTTCTATGCAATTTTATTAACAATCATAATATCATTTGTAATAAAGTTTAATTTTATACTTGACTCGAGAAGATTCATTTTCACCTTTGCTGTTTCATCACTCTCGGCACTCATTTTAATTAGGGTAGGTTTAATAAGATTTATTCTACTAAAAATCAGTAAGTTTTCACCGATAAGAAGAAAAATAATAATAGTCGGTTCGGGTAAATCAGGCAAACTATTAGCAGCAAAACTAAGTATGGAAAATGATTTGGGTATAAATCTTATTGGTTTTGTGGATGATCAAGATGAAATTGACACCAAGGTTATTACGGATAAATATGTACTAGGTTCAGTTAATGATTTAAAAGAATTAGTAAAAAAACATAGAGTGAATGAAGTAATAATTTCATTATCGACAAATAATTACGAAAGAGTTTTAGAAATATTAGACTATTGTAAAAAATTGAGCGTGAATGTAAAACTGAACTCTGATCTCTTTAATATTGTCTCGCAAAAAATGGATATCGAAAAATATTCTGATGTTCCATTAGTTGATGCTTCACCAAGGGTAAATACATATATCTTTAAGTTTATTAAACGCTCCATTGATTTAATTGGTGCATTTACAGGTATTTTACTTCTTTCTCCAGTTTTTTTACTATTAGGCGTGCTGATAAAACTTACTTCAAAAGGACCGGTTTTTTATTCCCAAAAACGGATTGGCAAAGGCGGTGAAGAATTTAAGTTTTATAAATTTAGATCAATGGCAACTCATTCAGATGGTGAATCGGAACGTGAAGAGCAAATGATCGAATTCATAAAAAACGGATCACATAATAATAACGGCAATGCTAAAATTGTAAATGAAAATAGGGTTACAGCAATTGGCAAAATTATTCGGAAAACATCCCTGGATGAATTACCACAATTATTTAATGTGATAAAGGGAGATATGAGTTTAGTTGGTCCGCGTCCTTGCTTACCCTATGAATATAATAATTTTCATGATTGGCAAAAGCGGAAGGTAGATATTTTACCCGGCTGTACCGGTGTCTGGCAAATCTCAGGCCGCAGTTCAGTTTCGTTTAATGATTCAATAGTTTTAGATATTTATTATATAAATAATATGTCCCCCTGGCTCGATTTACAAATAATGCTTAAGACAATTCCTGTTATGCTTTTTGCCAGGGGTGGGAAGTAAATTAAAATTTAATATTTAGGAGTTTTAATGAAAGTAGGTGTTCTTGGTCTCGGTTATTGGGGCCCCAATCTTGTAAGAAATTTTTTAGGAAATAATAATGTTTCAAGTGTTGTTGGCTGTGATGAAAGTGAATCAAGAAGAAGTTTTATAACTAATCGATTTCCCGGGGTTGGTCTATGTTCGGATTTTAACGATATGTTAAAAATGGATTTAGATGCAATCGCAATTGCCACTCCGGTAGCAACTCATTTCAAATTTGCAAAAGCAGCATTAGATTCGGGTAAACATATTTGGGTGGAAAAACCGTTTACCTCAAATTCCGATCAAGCAAAAAAACTAATCGAATTAGCTAAAAAGAAAAAATTAAAAATATTTGTTGATCATACATTTGTTTATACCGGTGCTGTTAGAAAAATGAAAGAAATTGTTGAGAAAAATGAACTTGGCGATATTATCTATTTTGATTCAGTACGGGTAAATTTAGGTTTGTTTCAGCATGATGTAAATGTAATGTGGGACCTTGCACCGCATGATATTTCAATTTTAAATTATCTTTTACCTAATAAAAAGGTTGTTGCCATTGCGGCTAACGGTATAGCAAACTATTATGATCACGAAAATGTGGCACATATATCTGTTTATTTTGACAATAACTGCTTTGCACATTTTCATGTAAACTGGACCTCACCCGTTAAAATTAGAAGAATGATTTTGGGCGGTAAAGAAAAAATGTTAGTGTTTGACGATATGGAAAATATTGAAAAAATTAAGGTCTATGATTCTGCAGTTGAAATGAAAACAAAAGAAAGTATTCATGAAGCATTAGTGCAGTACAGAACAGGTGATATGTATTCTCCAAAAGTTGTGCAGACGGAAGCATTAGCTCTTGGCGTTGAAGAATTTATCGCATCTATTATAGAAGATAGAAAACCGTTAACCTCAGGATTAGAGGGACTGCAAGTTATAAAAATATTAGAAGCTGCTGATGAGTCTGTTAAAAATAAAGGTAAACTAATTAAAATCAGTTAGATTGAAATTTAGATAAGTCCATGGATAAGAAAAATATAAAAAATGTTAAGTTGGGAAAAGGTGTAAAGATTTTTGATTTCGTGAATTTATACGGTTGTTCAATTGATGATAATTCTAAAATTGGAACCTTTGTAGAAATTCAAAAGAATGCTTCTATCGGAAAAAATTGTAAAATTTCTTCGCACACGTTTATTTGTGAAGGCGTTAGAATTGAAGACCATGTTTTTGTTGGTCATAACGTTACCTTCATAAATGATAAATACCCGAGATCGGTTAATCCTGATGGAACAATGCAAGGTGAGGAGGATTGGCAAATGATTGAAACTTTTGTAAAGAAAGGAGCATCAATCGGATCATCTTCAACAATATTGTGCGGAGTTACAATTGGTGAGTTTGCTATAGTTGGTGCAGGTGCTGTTGTAACTAAAGATGTGCCGCCTAGAACTGTTGTTGCCGGTGTACCTGCAAAAGTTATTAAGAAAATTGATTGATTTAATTTTTATAAAATTATAATATCTTTACCAACGGAATCTTTTGATTCCGTTTTTTTTTAATTTTACGAATAAAAATTTTAGACTCTTACTATGAAAAAAATAATTTTTCTAATTTCATTTTTAATTTTTAACATAGCAATGTTTGTCCAGGTGGAACTCGTTCCTCCGGCAAATCCCGTTTACTCATTCCTTAATAAAATGCAGATTGCAGGATTTGCTAATGATTACAGCAATTCCAATTTACCCTTAAGCAGGGGCAAGGTTGCGGAGCTTTTAATTGATTTAAAAAAGAGCAGTCAGAAACTCTCTTCTGTTGATCAGAAAATATTAAAAGATTTTTTGCTCGAATTCAGTTTTGATATTTCCGGCGATCTTTCAAACTCATTTAGTTTTACAGATGATTTCAGCTTCAAAAGAATTTTTGAAAATGATACACAGAAGTATCTCTACTATTTTAATGATGAGAACGTTTCTCTATTTGTTGACGGAACAGCAAATTATCATTTCAGAAAATTCAGCGGTGATAACTTTGATAACTCGCTTCAGCTTATTGATGCAGGACTGAGGTTAAGAGGAACGTTGTTTGGAAGCGTAGGATATTATATAAAACTTTATTCGGGTCAGCAGATTTCAGGGCAAAGGGATGATAGAATTATTGCTGCTGCTGATGATTCCCGCCTTGCCTCCACTCCAAAATTTATTTCGGAAAAATATTACAATTCTTATGAGGGTTATTTAAGGTATCAGACAGAAACCAATTGGCTGGCATTAACTATTGGTCGTGAAGCCGTGGAGATCGGTACCGGCTACATTGACCGCATGTTCCTTTCAAACAACGCAGTCCCTTACGATTTTCTAAAATTAGATTTGAATTATAAAGCTATCAGTTACTCATTTTCGTACGGCAACATTCGCGGTGATTCGCTCGGCAGACCGCTGCAGAATAAAAATATTGTTAATCACCGTCTTGATGTTCGTTTCTCTGATAAAGTTAAAGTAGGTTTTTTTGAAGGAATAATTACAAGCGAAGATGCGTTTAACTTTGCATACCTCAATCCAATCAGCTTTTTAACTTCTGCTGATTTTACTGCTGAAGCAGGCGGCGAAACAAATTCCACTCTTGGTTTTGATATTGAGCTTTTACCAATTAATAATGTTGGGCTTCAGGGTACTATTTTTATTGATGATATCGACTTCCGCGATCTCGGCGGAGAAACAGTTAAATCAAACGATAATAAATTCGGCTATCAATTTGGAGCATTTTGGACTAACTCATTTTTCATCCAAAATTTAGATTTTAAGTTTGAATACACACGGCTTGATCCTTTCGTTTATTCTCATCGAACAAACAAAAGTACATATTCGCATTATGGTTTTTCACTCGGTCATGCCTTGCCGCCCAACTCTGATGAGATAGCCGTAAACTTATTTTATCCAATCACACATAGAATTAATGTAAACTTGCTATATCAATTCCAGCGCTCCGGCGAAGGTTTTGAATTTGATGAAGAGGGAAATTTAATTGCCAACTACGGCGGAAGTTTGCTGCGTGGCGACGGCGATTTTCTAATTATAAGTAAATTCTTAAATGGCGAAAGAGTAAATAGAAATTTATTTACACTCGATATTTTTATTGAACCGATAAACCAGTATTACATTAAATTTACTTACAAGAGAAATATGATAAATAGAATTTATGATGGCGTTAAATTAAATAATGATATTTTCTATCTAACCGTTGGTGTGGATTTTTAATTGTGTACAGAAGCCTAACTTCTTAAAGAAGTTGGGCTTCTTAATTGCAGTGATGTAGATATTAAAAAAAATCTGTGTAAATCGGTTTTTATCAGTGTCATCTGTGTTCTATTATTTTAAAGATAATGTTAAACTCATCACAGTAATTAATTAAAATCTAAATTAGATTTGTTATCGTTTTATAAAAATTAAAAGGAAATAAATGAAAAAGGTAATATCAGTTGTAGGAGCACGACCAAATTTTATGAAGATAGCTCCAATCCATAAAGCCTTTCTAAAATATCAAGATACAGTAACTCACCTTATCTGCCATACGGGTCAGCATTACGATGAAAAAATGTCTAAAGTATTTTTCGAGGATCTCGAACTGCCTAAACCGGATTTTTACCTTGGTATCGGCAGCGGCTCGCATGCCGAGCAGACAGGAAAAATTATGATGGAATTTGAAAAAATTCTGCTTGAAGAAAAACCTGATCTAGTTCTTGTTGTTGGTGATGTTAATTCAACAATTGCGTGTACATTAACCGCATCAAAGCTTCACATCAAAACCGTGCATGTTGAAGCGGGCTTGCGCAGCGGTGATAGAAAAATGCCGGAAGAGGTTAATCGCCTGCTTACAGATGCAATTTCAGATTACCTTTTTGTTACAGAAAAGAGCGGAATGGAAAATCTTAAAAAAGAGGGCGTGAGTGACGATAAGGTTTTCTTTACGGGGAATGTGATGATCGACAGTTTAACTCATTATCTTGAAAAAGCTGCCGATTCAAAAATATTAAATGAAATGGATTTAACCGCGGGCAAGTATGTACTCGTTACTCTGCACAGACCAAGCAATGTTGATGATGAAACTCAATTGAAAAGACTATTTAAAATGCTTGCAAAAATTTCAGAAGGGAGAAAAGTAATTTTTCCGATTCACCCTAGAACAAGAAAAAATCTAGATAATTTTAATATCACCGATCATCTTAACGGACAAATAATTTTAACCGAACCGATCGGTTATATTGATTTTCTATCACTAACAAAAAATGCCCAACTAATTTTAACTGATAGCGGCGGTATTCAAGAGGAGAGTACTTTCCTTGGTGTGCAGTGCATTACTCTAAGAACATCTACCGAACGCCCCATCACCGTTGAGCTTG
This sequence comes from Ignavibacteriota bacterium, assembly GCA_013112585.1. GTDB lineage: Bacteria > Bacteroidota > Ignavibacteria > Ignavibacteriales > Melioribacteraceae > IGN16. The sequence goes on from JABFGH010000018.1 coordinate 18,735, forward strand.
GAACTAACCAGCTTTTAGGAACTGATCTGGATAAAGCAGAAGAAGCTGCAATGAAAGTATTGGCGGGTGAAATTAAATCGGGTCAAGTACCTGAATTGTGGGACGGCAAAGCCGCAGAAAGAATTACCAAAATTTTAGTTGAAGAACTTCTCTAAAATTTATCTACTAATATTTGAAAGCCCGACTTTTTTTTGAAAGTCGGGCTTTTGCATTTTAACCCGAATTATGCATTAGAAATAATTAATAAAATCTAAATAAAAATTGTCTTTTTAATTGCACCGTCATTTATGACGGTGATTGATGTTAAAATTATGTAAGGGGCTTTAGCCCAAAACCGTTTGGGTTATCCCAAGGATTCCTTTGGAAAAACCCAATATTTATATTTGTTCAATATTCACGGCGCTGAAGCACCGTGCTATTATCTCTTTTGCATAATTCGGGTTTAAATTGGGCGTCAGAATTGATCTAAAATTATAATCAACGGCTAAGTTCTAAATATAAAATCAATTATTCTTCAACCCCGCTGAGGTTGCGGCTATATATTTTTTCTTTATTCCATAGGTTTCACCTATGGCTATTTATATTGGACTACTTCGCAGTCCAACAAAACTACCCTAAATGGGTAAAAGTTTAATAACCATGGATAAAATCCGTGGAAAAGTTTACAATAAAAAAAACGGAGTAATTAAATAAAAATTTATTTTGGCTGTTATTCCATGCAGTCAATCAATCATTCTCTTATGCACCCATTCATTCATGCATCCTTTCATCCATTCATTCACCCCTTCATCCATCCATGCATTCATTCACCCATGCAGCCATGCGTTCATTCACCCATGCATTAATTCATTCATGCCATTCCAGTTAAACTTGTTACTTAAAAATTTTTACAATATTTTTTCAATAAGATGAATAAATCAAACACCATATTATTAATACTATTTTTTCTCGTTGCAATACTGCTGACAAACTGTAATAAGGATAGCACTAACAATCCAATTAGTGATGAAGACACACGCAGTTACTATTTAGGGTTTACCCCTTTTCCGCATAATGTAACAACCGCAGCAGTTCAGGATGTTTATACCAAATTAAAGAGTGATGCAGATATAATTGCTCATCATTTTGATGACGGACTGCCCTGGCAGGAATCACTAGACGGAACTGCATACCCGGATAACATAATTAGTGATTGGCAATTTCGTCTTGCGAATACTCCCGCTTCACATAAAAAGTATGTTGCGGTTACACCTATAAATATAACCCGTAATGGTTTAGCACCTAATCAAACAAATGCCGGAAACGAACCGCTGCAGTCACCGTGGGTAAATTATTCGTTTAATCACCCGGATGTTAAAACTGCATACCTGAACTACTGTAAGCGTGTGGCAGATTTTTTTCAGCCCGATTATTTTGTGATCGGAATCGAGGTTAATCTATTGATCAATGCTGATACGACATTGACACTCTGGAATAGATTTATTGAGCTTCATAAATTTGTTTATACCGAAATGAAAAAACTTCATCCTGGAATTTCAATATTTGTATCGTTGACCGGAATGGATTTAGTTGAAGGATATACAGAAGCAATTCATGCCAATCAGCTAAATGGCTTGAATGATATCAAAGATTTTTCAGATATTTTTGGACTCTCAATTTATCCATTCCTTAGCGTGTTTTTAACCGAGCCGCTCCCCGATAATTTATTTAATCAAATTTTTAGCTTAACGAATAAACCACTTGCAATTTGCGAAACAGGTTACCCTGCTGAGCAATTTTCAATTGAAGGTGGAATGTTTCAATTTGTTGGTACACCGCAAAAACAAAAATCATATTTTGATAATTTACTTCAAGCCGCCGGCAACTATGATACAAAGTTTATCATAAATTTTGTTCTGCAGGATTATGATTCACTTTGGACAGCAATTGGTTCGCCCGACGACTTCCAGAAGCTTTGGCGTGACACCGGTTTTTATGATGAAAAAGGCAATGAAAGGGAAGTGTTTGGTATTTGGAGAGAGAAGTTGAAATTGGATATCAATTAATTAACTCCAGGCAGTCATGGTGCGGCTGTTACTGCGTGGGAAAAAATATGGATCAAATTTACTGCGGATTTGTTATATTAGCAGTAAAATCGATCCAAATAAGTAATGAATGAAATAGTAAAATATATTGTTAAAAAGGGCGGCTACGCCAAAATGAAGGAACTCCGGAATGCCGGTTTTCATCCGAGGGAAATACGTAAACTTGTTGATGAAAATATTATAGAAAAAGTGAAAGCGGGTCTCTACAAAATTTGGGAATCTGTTGACGATAGTCGGATCAATCCCGGTTACCTCGATATATGTAAATCTAATGAGAGAGCTGTAATTTGTCTATCATCGGCGATTGCATTTCATGAACTCAGCACAGTTAATCCGGCACAAATTAATGCCGCACTTCCAAAATCGGAAAAGCCTCCCAAAATTTCATACCCGCCCGTTAAATTTTTCTTCTGGGAAAAATCAATTTATGAAACCGGAATAATTAAGATCAAAACAAAAAGCGGAATAGTAAAAATATATAACAAAGAAAAAACAGTATGCGATATGTTTCGCTACCGGGATAAACTTGGAGAAGATATTGCATTTGAATCGCTGAAAAATTATCTAAGTCTAAAAGAAGCCGATCTAAACAAACTCCGCAAATATTCAGAAAAACTCCGCATCAAAACAGTGCTTCAGCCCTATATAAAGGCAATTGTAGGATGAGCAAAGAAAGTCTTGTTACATCGGTACGCCAGCGTTTAAATCGTATTGCAAAAGAGAATCAATTAGATTTTAATTCAGTTCAGCTTCGTTATGTTCAGGAAAGATTTTTATTCAGGCTTTCAAAATCGACATACAAAAATGCATTTATTCTAAAGGGGGCACTTTTATTTTTGGCTTATGGTATTCCAACTTTAAGACCTACAAAGGATATCGATTTTTTAGGATCGCAATTAACTAATAATGCTGAGGAAGTAAAAGCAATAATAAAAGAAATTTGTGAAGTTGAAGATGCTGATGGAGTTGAATTTGATAGTAAAAGTGTGAATGTTGAGAGTATTACTTTAGAAAGACAACACCGCGGACAACGTATAAAATTAGTTGCATTTATTGGAACCGCAAGAATAACTCTTCAACTTGACATTGCTTTTGGTGACATAGTAGTGCCGAAAGCAATTGAGCTCGAGTTTCCGAAGCTCCTTGATTTTGAGGCGCCGCTAATTAAAACATACTCTCTTGAATCAGCCATTGCAGAAAAATTTGAAGTTTGCGTAAAATTAAATTTTGACTCTAGCAGGATGAAAGATTTTTATGACATATTCAAAATTGCTTCACATAATTCATTCGATTCCTCTAAACTTAATGAAGCATTTATGGAAACTTTTAGTTCAAGAAGCACTGACATTGAAAATAGAGAAGTGATATTTTCTGATGAATTTAAGTCCGATGAAAACAAACAAAAACAGTGGGGGGCTTTTCAAAATAGAACAGGTTTAATTCTTGATCTTAATTTTGGAGAAACTATTGATAAAATTATTGTATTTATTGAAGGTAGTTTAACATCAGAGAATATATCAAAAAAATGGATTCCGGGAAGTTGGAAATGGGAATAGTTAGCAATAAATATATTTTTCCTATAATTATTACTAAAAATTAGAGATTGCTAATTTTATGGCGTGACACCGGTTTTTATGATGAAAAAGGAAATGAAAGGGAAGTGTTTGGTATTTGGAGAGAGAAGTTGAAATTGGAGTACAATTAAGCAGTGTAAAATTAAAAACCCCAAATGAATTAACACCTGGGGTTTTGATGTGGGCCCGGAGAGAATCGAACTCCCGACCCTCTGATTATGAGTCAGATGCTCTAACCAACTGAGCTACAGGCCCATCAATTAAGATTTCAAAAATAAGGTTTTGAATTTCCTAAAGCAATAGTAAAAGCTAATTTACAAAATAAATTGAATGTAAAGTTAATATTGAATTATTCGGTACCCTCTCCTGCTTATCTCTGACGTTTCCTATTATCATCAAAAAAAATAATTTACGCTTGTATAAAATATTGCTAAAAATAATTATTAAATGTATATTTGTTGCTCATTTTTATTATAAAACTTATTAATTTAATGAAAAAAATAAAAATGAAAGACAGTAAGCTGCTGTTTTATACTTTGAAATTTTGATTGTACTCGATTTTGCAACCTGCCGGGGTGGCGGAATTGGTAGACGCACAGGACTTAAAATCCTGTGGGAGTATTCTCCCGTGCCGGTTCGATCCCGGCCCTCGGTACAAATTGAGTACAACAATTTATCACTAAGTATCATTTTATTGGTTAACCAAAATCTTTATTTCCCCTTAATATTTTGATGCTTAGAAAAATAAATTTGGTTCTACTTTACCGGGTTCTTAGCTCAGTTGGTTAGAGCGTCTGCTTGACGTGCAGAAGGTCAGAGGTTCGAATCCCCTAGAACCCACTGTTATTGGAGGTTACTTCGTTTTTTTAACCTTTGAATAAGCTTTGAATAAAACAACTTGGTGTCATTGCGAGGAGTTTTATCCCGAAGCAATCTGTCAAAAAGTGAGAGATTGCCGCATCCCGATAAAAGAAAATCGGGATTCGCAATGACAATCTATAGATTATTCAAGGTTTTTTTTAATTTAAATAATTGCATGGAAAAAATTAAAATAACATTTCCCGATAAGTCCGTTAAGGAGTTTGATAAAGGCGTTACAGTTTTTGATGTAGCTTCTTCAATATCAAGCAGACTTGCGAGCGATGCCTTAGTTGGAAAACTAAACGGCAAGTATATCGATATGAATTCCAAAATTGAAGAGGATGGGGAACTTGCGATACTTACCTTTAGAGATGAAGAAGGTAAAATGACTTACTGGCATTCCAGTTCTCATTTAATGGCGCATGCAATTCAAACATTATATCCCGAAGCAAAATTCGGCGTTGGTCCTCCAATCGAAAACGGTTTTTATTATGATTTTGATATCGATACAAAATTAACCGAAGATGATTTAATTAAAATTGAAAACAAGATGCTTGAGATAGCTAAAGAAAAAAATATTTTTTCCAGAAGTGAGCTGTCCAAAGATGAAGCAATAAAGCTATTTGAAGAAAAAGGTGATCAATATAAATTAGAAATATTGAGTGAGTTAGACGATAACGAAGAAACAATTTCAATTTATAACGAAGGTGAATTTACTGATCTCTGTACCGGTCCTCACGTTCCTGATGTAAGTAAAATAAAGTATGTTAAGCTTTTGAGTGTATCCGGAAGTTATTGGAGAGGCGATGAAAAGAATAAACAGCTTCAAAGAATTTACGGCATCACTTTCCCTAAAAAGAAAATGCTGGATGAGCATCTTGAAGCACTCGAAGAAGCGAAAAGAAGAGATCACAGAAAACTCGGTAAGGAACTCGAGCTCTTTCACATTACTCCTGAAGTTGGTGCCGGGCTTCCTTTATGGCTGCCTAATGGAACGATACTTAGGGAAACTTTAGAAAATTTTCTTAAAGAAGAACAAGTAAAACGGGGATATCAGCCGGTAATTACTCCGCATATCGGTAATATAAATTTATATAAAACCAGCGGACATTATCCTTATTACAAAGAGAGCCAGTTTCCTACAATGACTTTTGAAGATAGCGATGAAGAATATCTTCTTAAGCCGATGAACTGTCCTCATCATTTTAAAATATTTGATTCAAAAACAAGAAGTTATAGAGACCTGCCAATTAGGTATGCCGAGTTTGGAACTGTTTACAGATATGAACAATCCGGCGAACTAAACGGGCTGACAAGAGTTAGATGTTTTTCAGTTGATGATTCGCACATGTTCGTTGCACAAGATCAGTTGAAAGATGAGATTTGTGATGTGATCGATCTAATCCAAACAGTATTTTCTGCTGTTGGATTTGAAGATTTTACAACTGAGCTTTCTTTTAGAGATGATGATAATGAGAAATACGGCGGCGAAATTGAACTTTGGGAACAAGCTCAAAAAGATTTAAAGGAAGCCGCCGATCAAATGAATTTGGAGTACACAATTCAAGAAGGCGAAGCAGCTTTTTACGGACCTAAAATTGATTTTATTGTAAAAGATGCACTGGGCAGAAAGTGGCAGCTTGGTACTGTGCAGGTTGATTATGTAATGCCGGAACGATTTGATTTGCTTTACGTTGGAAGCGATGGTGAGAGACATAGACCGGTAGTAATTCATAGAGCGCCCTTTGGTTCTTTAGAAAGATTTATAGGAGTTTTGATAGAGCATTTTGCCGGTAATTTTCCAACATGGCTGGCGCCTGTGCAGGCTGCAGTTATTCCAATTTCGCAAAACTATTTTGATTATGCCGAAGAAGTAAATGCAAAATTAAAAGAAAATAATATCCGTGTTGAACTTGATAAACGAAATGAAAAAGTAGGATTTAAGATTAGAGATTGGGAAACAAAAAAAGTACCTTATATGCTTATTGTTGGTGAAAAAGAACAGAATACAAAAACAGTTTCTTTACGTCAGCATAAAATTGGTGATCTGGGAAGTTTGGATTTAAATGATTTCATTTATAATATTGTAGATGAAATAAATAGTAAAGCTAATAACAATGAAGAGAGGTTTTCATCGCTCAAAAAAAACACCGCGTAAATGAAGAAATAAAATCTACTGAAGTACGTGTACTTGATGAACATGGTAAACAATTAGGATTATTAACAAGAGATGCAGCACTGCGTAAAGCTGATGAAGCTGAATTAGACTTAGTTGAAATTGCTCCGCAGGCAAAACCCCCTGTTTGTAAAATTATTGATTACGGTAAATTTACTTACGAGCAGCAGAAACGCGAAAAGATGCAGAAGAAAAAACAACAGGTAACTGTTCTTAAAGAAATAAGACTGCATCCAAATACTGATACTCATGATTTTGATTTTAAAGCAAGACATGCGGAAAAGTTTTTAGGTGACGGAAATAAAGTAAAAATTGCTGTTATATTCAAAGGAAGAGAATTAGCATACAAAGAACATGGTGAAGCCTTAATTAATAAATTTATAGAACGTTTGGAAGATATATCGAAAGTTGAAATGAATACCAAATTTGAAGGACGTACTATGTCGGCTATATTAGCCCCGGTAAAATCGAAAAAGAAGAACTAAATAGAGGATTACAAAAAATGCCAAAGATGAAAAGTAATCGTGGAGCCGCAAAAACTTTTAAGAAAACAGGTTCCGGAAAAGTGAAGAGAAATAAAGCTTTCAGAGCACATATTCTTACTTCAAAATCAACAAAAAGAAAAAGAAACTTGCGACAATCTACTTTAGTTTCTAAAGCTGATGAGAAAAAAGTTAAAATTATGATTCAATAAGGAGATGAGTTAGAGATGCCACGTACAAAGAACAGAGTAGCGTCACGCAACAGACGAAAAAAAATATTAAAACAAGCTAAAGGCTATTGGGGTGCAAGAGGTAACGTTTACACCATAGCTAAAAACAGCGTTGAAAAAGGTCTGCTTCACTCTTACAGAGATAGAAAACTTAAAAAGAGAACTTACAGACGATTATGGATAGTTAGAATAAATGCGGCTGCCAGACAAAACGGTACTACTTATTCAAAACTAATAAATGCACTAAGTACAAAAGGTATTGATATTAACCGTAAAGTACTTGCTTCATTAGCTGTTGAAAACCCAAAAGCTTTTACAGATATAGTTAATTTTGTAACTAACTAATTTTATTTCCCTTTTGAATTGTTTTGCTTTAAAATAATTCAACGGGGAATTTTTTTAAATTTTCGGCAGGTCCTTTTAATATGCTTGAAAAAATTAATCAAACAGTAAAAAATTTTGAAAGTGATATTTCCAACGGCGTAAATAAAGATAAGCTGGAAGAAATACGAGTAAAATATCTCGGCAGAAAAGGTTTGTTCACCCGGCTCTTCGAAGAATTTAAAGTGCTGCCCAAAGATGAAAAACCGAAGGTAGGTAAGCACTTAAACGAACAGCGAACCAAATGCCAAAATAAATTTGATGAATTAATTTCTGAATATGACCAAGTTTCAGATAGTGATGACTTTATTGATTTAACATTACCCGGCAGAAAAAAAGAATTAGGCACCAAACATATTTTAACTCAAACTTTAGAAGAGATTAAAAATGTTTTTAAGGGATTAGGATTTTCCGTTTACGAAGGACCGGAGTTAGAATCCGATTACAATAATTTTGAAATGCTTAATTTTCCCGCCGATCATCCCGCAAGAGATATGCAGGATACTTTTTTCATCAATAATGAATTTGTTTTACGCACACATACCTCGCCTGTGCAGGTGCGACTAATGCAGAATAAAAAGCCTCCGCTGCGTGCAATTATGCCGGGCAAGGTTTACCGCAATGAGGCAATAAGTGCAAAAAGCTACTGTTTGTTTCATCAAGTTGAAGGTTTATTTGTTGATACCGATGTTACCTTTGCCGAACTTAAAGGAACACTTGTCTATTTTGCAAAACAGTTTTACGGCAATGATGTTAAGTATCGTTTCCGACCAAGTTTTTTCCCTTTTACTGAACCAAGTGCCGAGGTTGATATTTGGTGGCAGCCGAAAGGTAAGGAAGGTAAATGGCTTGAAATATTAGGCTGCGGAATGGTTGACCCTAATGTACTTGAAAATGTTGGTATTGATTCAGAAAAATATACCGGCTACGCATTCGGAATGGGTGTAGAAAGAATTGCTATGCTTAAATACGGCATAAATGATATTAGATTATTCTTTGATAATGATAAAAGATTTTTAGAACAATTTTAATTTGGGAGCTGCAAGTTGAAAGTTTCACTTAACTGGTTAAAAGATTATATCAATTTAGATGACGTTTCTGTTGAAAAGATAACTGACAAACTTACAATTGCCGGACTTGAAGTTGATGACGTTGTTGACGGATCAAAAATTTATGAAAACTTTGTTATTGGCTACGTTAAGGAAAAAGATAAACATCCAAATGCCGATAAACTATCACTCTGTTTAGTGACTGACGGAACGGATGATTACAAAGTTGTATGCGGTGCTCCTAATGTTGAAGCCGGGCAAAAAGTTGTTTTCGCAAAGGTTGGTGCAGTAATTCCTAAAGGTGAATTTAAAATTACAAAAGCAAAAATCCGCGGAGAAGAATCGGTGGGGATGATCTGCGCCGAAGATGAACTTGGACTTAGTGATGATCATTCCGGTATTATGGTACTTGATGATTCGTACAATGTTGGGGATAATTTTGCCGATGCCATGAAACTCAACGATGTAATAATTGATGTTGACTTAACTCCTAACAGAGCTGATGCAATGAGCCACATTGGTGTTGCGCGCGATTTGGCAGCAATAATGAATAAACAATTTAAGTATCCGGAAATTAAACCGGATGAAGCTGAAACTACCTCCGCACAATTAGCTTCGGTTGAAATTGAAAATAGTGTTAATTGTCCGCGCTATGTCGGAAAGGTGGTTACCGGCATTACAGTTAAGGAATCACCGGAGTGGCTGAAAAATAAATTAATAGCAATTGGTCTGCGCCCAATCAACAATGTTGTTGATGTCACAAATTTTGTAATGCATGAAATTGGTCAGCCGCTGCATGCATTTGATTTAGATAAATTAGCAGATAAAAAAATTATTGTCAAAGATGCCGGCAGTGATACCAAGTTTGTTACTCTTGATTCAAAAGAGCGAACACTGAACCCTGCCGATTTAATGATTTGCGATGGAAAGAAACAGGTTGCAATAGCAGGAGTAATGGGCGGCGAAAATTCCGAAGTGACAAATGATTCAAAAAATATTTTAATCGAGAGCGCTTACTTCAATCCTTCTGCTGTTCGTAAAACCGCAAAACTTTTAGGTTTATCTACAGATGCCTCGTACAGATTTGAAAGGGGAGTTGATTACAACAAAACTAAATGGGCGGCTAAACGTGCGGCTCAATTAATTGCTGAACTTGCTGAAGGTACTGCCGCTAAAGGTGAAATTGACGCTTACCCAGCTCCGATTGAAAATAATAAAGTAATGTTAAGATTTCCGAGAGTTGATAAAATATTAGGCTACAAAATTGAAAAAGCGCTGATGCTTGATATTCTAAAAAGATTAGAATTTGAAATAGTTAACGAAACAGAGAGTGACCTGGAATTACTGGTTCCTTCAACAAGACCCGATGTTTTAAGAGAAGTTGATGTGATTGAAGAAATTGCACGAATCCACGGTTACGATAATATTCCTGTAGTGGAAAAAATAACTGTCTCGCTCGATGAAAAAATTGATCAATCGAAATTTACTAATGATGTACGAGAATTATTAATTTCACTTGGTTTTAACGAGATCATAACAAACTCGCTGCTCAATACCGAAACAGCTCAAAAGTTCAGTAATCCAATTAAAGTGCTTAATCCTTCAAGTGTGGAAATGGCGTTCACTCGTCCATCACTTTTGCCGGGCATGCTGAACACAATTTCAAAAAATATTAAAGTTAAAGAAACAGATTTGCAGCTTTTTGAAATTGGACATGTTTTCAGCAAAAATTCAGAATCGGAAATAAAAAGTTTTGATGACTTTTCAGAAACCGAGCATTTGTTAATTGCAATTACAGGCAACGCCGAAGACAAGCAATGGTACAGGGATAATAGAAAAAGTGATATTTATGATTTAGAAGGATTTGCAAATTCAATTTTTAAAAAACTTTTTTCAAATAACGTTGTTGTAAAATCGGTAAAGCAGAATAATGATCCAATCTTTGAATATTCATTAGTTAAAAAAGTAAAGAAAAGTATTGTAGCATCCGGTGGAAAAATAAAATCAGATTTTCTAAATGGATTTGAAATAAAACAGGATGTATTTATTTTTGATTTTAATTTATCTCTAATGAATGAGTATATTTCCGGTAGAAATAAATTTACGGAATTACTTAAATACCCTAAAGTAATACGCGATTTTGCATTTGTTCTTGATAAAAACATCGAAGTTGACAGTGTTGAAAAATCAATTGTTAAAGGAAGCTCTAAGCTATTGAAAAATATAAAGTTATTTGATATCTTTGAAGGTGAAAGTTTAGGTGAAGGCAAAAAAAGCCTCGCTTTTCAATTAGAGTATTTTGACTATACAAGAACATTAAAAGAAGAAGAAGTAGATAAAGATTTTTGGAGTGCAATTGAAACTGTTAAAAAAACATTTAATGCTCAACTAAGGGGATAAATTGGCAGAAAACCTAAAATATGCTTTTTTTATGGATGAAATAGTTGCACTCGAAAAAGAAGTTCATATTTTTTTGCAGAAACATGAAATGCTTAAAAAAGAGTATTCCGATTTAGAAAAGAAATTTGAAGAAAAAACTAAAGAAAACGAATTATTAAAATTAAAAAATAAGGAGTTAGACGAAAAGCTTAAAGATGTAGCTTTTCAGGGAACTAATTTATTTAACAGTGATTCTCTCGATACAGAGAACAAAGAAGAAATTAAACAGAAAATAAGTGAATTGATAAGCAAATTAGATTATCACTTACGTTCTTAACTTTATGTTTGTATGATGGATGTGACACACAATGAGTGAAAAGAAGAAGCTAAAAGTTACAATATTTAATAAAGAGTATTCATTATTAGTTGAAAATGAAGAAGTTGCTTCAGATTTAGCTAAATATGTTGATAAAGTAATGGATGATACACAGAAAGAGATACCTGATCAGGATTCAGAAACATTGGCAATAATAGCAGCATTAAACATAGCGTACGATCTTTTTGTGGAAAAGAATAAGTTTAAAGAATTTAGTATTCAGGCTTCCGATAGAATAAAGAAAATAAAGCTTCAAATAAATAACTCAGAATCTGTGCCCCACTCCTCATAATTTTACCCGCTCCGTCAGTTCTAAATAATGAAGAACTAACAATATTTAGAAGGGTTATTGACTCATGGCGTGTATTACAGGCCTCAATACCGTTTACGGTACTGCAAAATTTTTGCAGCAGTGGAAGTAAAAAGCGTCAGGCAGTTTCCCACATTGTCTAAGATCAAGAGTTCTTCTTAGATGAGACTGACGGAAGCGGTTTATATACATTGATTATTGGAGGAATTTTTGGAAATGGAAATGATTTATTTATTAGCAATTGCTGTCGCCTCTTCAATTATAATGTTTGTTTTAGGCTGGGTTGTAAATTCGCGCATTGGTAAAAATACAATTGGTAATGCAAAAGAACGTGCCCAAAATATTGTTGAAGATGCTGAAAAAGAAGCAAAGAATATTAAACGCGAAAAACTTATTGAAGTAAAAGATGAGTGGTTCAAAAAGAAACAAGAATTTGATGTTGAAACAAATAAGAGGAATCAAAGACTTCAGCATTATGAAAAACAAGTTAAAACAAAAGAAGAAAATTTAGAAAAAAAATTGGAACTGCTTACCGGCAGGGAAAAAGAAGCAAAAAGACTTGAACAAGATTTACAAAGTAAACACGAAAAACTTAGCAATAAAACTACAGAACTTGAAAGATTAATTGCTGAACAAAATATTAGATTAGAAAAAACAGCAGCCTTAACTGCAGATGAAGCAAAAAAAATGCTCATGGAAAACATGCTCGATAAGGCAAAGTCCGATGCATCGCAGGCAGTAAAAGAAATTAGAGATGCAGCTAAAGTTGAAGCTAAAAAAGAATCCCAAAAAATTATTATTCAAGCAATTCAAAGAACTGCCGTAGATCATTCCGTTGAATCAACAGTTTCCGTTGTTCAAATTCAAAGTGATGAAATGAAGGGCAGAATTATTGGTCGCGAAGGGAGAAACATTAGAGCCTTTGAAGCCGCTACCGGAGTTGATGTAATAGTTGACGATACACCGGAAGCTGTTATTCTTTCCGCATTCGATCAATTTAGAAGAGAAGTTGCGAGATTGGCTTTGGAAAGATTAATTGCCGACGGCAGAATTCACCCAGCAAGAATTGAAGAAGTTGTAGAAAAAGTTAGAACCGAACTTGAAGAAGAAATTATGCAGGAAGGGGAAAACACTTTAATTAAGCTGGGCTTGCACGGTGTTAAACCTGAATTAGTAAAACACATTGGTAAGATGAGGTACCGTTCCAGCTATGGTCAAAACTTGCTGCAGCACAGTATTGAAGTTGCAATGCTTACCAGCTTTATGGCTACTGAGTTTGGATTTGATCCTATCCTCGCTAAAAAATCGGGCTTGATGCACGACATCGGAAAAGTTGTTGAAGGCACAGATGGACCGCATGCACTAATCGGTTACGATTTAGCAAAGAGATATAAAGAACATCCAATTGTTGTAAATGCAATCGGAAGTCACCACGAAGATATTGAAATGGAACACCCGATCTCGGCATTAGTTCAAGCGGCAGATGCTGTTAGCGGTGCGAGACCCGGCGCAAGAAGGGAACCCCTTGAAAGCTATGTTAAACGCTTAGAAAATTTAGAAACCCTCGCTAAATCTTTTGAAGGTGTTGCTAAAACTTACGCTATTCAGGCAGGAAGAGAAGTTAGAGTTGTTGTTGAACCCGATAAGGTGGATGATGTTTTTTCAGACCAGCTCGCTTTTGATATTGCACAGAAAATTCAAGAGGAAATGGAATACCCGGGACAAATTAAAGTAACGGTTATTCGTGAAGTTAGAAAAATTTCATACGCTAAATAAATTTATGGTTGATGTTAAATTTAAACCCGATCAGTTCTCTGTTCGGGTTTTTCTATTTTAACCAAGCAAGAGGAATACATGAAAAAAATTAAAGTAGGTATTACAGGCGGGATAGGCACCGGTAAAACTACAGCGGCAAATTTGTTTAAGGAAAAAGGATACCAAGTTTTTTCTGCAGATGATATTGCAAAAGAAATTATGGTTTCGGATGAAAGTGTAATAGAAAAAATTAAGACAGAGTTTGGTGAAGAATCATTTCAAGATGGTGAACTGAATAAAAAGTATCTTGCCGAAAATGTTTTTTCTGATGAAGCGAAAATTTTGCTGATAAATTCAATAGTACATCCGCCTACTCTTGAAAAGATTGAAACCGGAATGAATGAAGCATTGATGAAGGAGGACATTGTTTTTGCCGAATCAGCATTAATCTTTGAAGCAGAATTTGAAACAATGTTCGATTATATAATTCTTGTTACTTCCACTGATGAAAATAAAATTGAACGGGTGATGAAGAGTAGAAAAATATCGCGCGAAGAAGTTATTAAAAGAATTAATAACCAGATGCCCGATGATGAAAAACGAAAGGGAAGCGATTTTGTAATTGAAAATAATTCTACTCTTGAAGATCTGAAATCGAAAGCTGAATTTATTCTATCACTAATTGAAAATATGGTTGGAGTATAAAATAATTAAAATCTTTTTTTAATCTATATAGAGAACAATAATTGTCATTGCGAATTCCGATGTTATTTATCGGGATGAAGCAATCTCTGGTTTGAGATTACTTCGTCGTGAAAATCGTACTCCTCGTAATGACACAGGAGGTTATGCAAGCTTATTCCAAAAGCCCAACTTCTCAAAGAAGTTGGGCTTTTTTCCTTTAATTAAATGATTTAAAAGACAATAAGGTCTTCACTTGACTATTCAATTGCGAAAACATAATTTTACTTATAATAATTTTGAGGTTAATGTTGAAAGCTATTAATAATGCTATAGTCGGCTTCGTAAGAATCCTGCCTAAATCAATAGTTAAAATATTTGCAAAAAAATATGTTGCCGGAGAAAATTTAGAAGAAGCAATTAATGTTGTAAAAGTTCTAAATGCAAAAGGAATAATTGCAACAATGGACGTACTCGGTGAATCAATTCAAAATAAGGAAGAAGCGATTACCGCTAAAGATGAATACCTTGAACTGCTTGATGCTATTGAAGATCATAAACTAAATTCAAATGTTTCGATAAAGCCTACCCAGCTTGGTCTCGGCATAGATACTGAATTCTGCTATAATCTTGTCGATGAAATTTTAACAAAAGCAAAACAGCTTAATAACTTTGTTCGTATCGATATGGAAGACTCACCCTACACGGATAAAACGATTGAGCTGTTTTTACAACTTAGAGAAAAACATGAAAATGTTGGAATTGTATTGCAGTCATACCTACGGCGTACCTTGGATGATGTAAAAATGCTGAACAAAAAAGGGGGGCATTACCGGCTGTGTAAAGGCATTTATGTTGAACCGGAGGAAATTGCATTTAAAGGAAAGCAGGAAGTAAGAGATAATTTTATGGCATCATTAAAGTTAATGTTTGAAGATGGAAACTATGTTGGCATTGCTACGCATGATAAATATTTGATCGATGAATCATACAAGCTGATAGAAGAGATGAAAATACCTAACGAAAAATTTGAGTTCCAAATGCTGTATGGTGTTACCGAGCATTTAAGGGATAGAATTAATAAGGATGGCTACAAGATAAGGGTTTACATTCCTTTCGGTGAGCACTGGTATGCTTATTCTATTCGCCGACTTCAGGAAAATCCCGCGATGGCTTGGCATATAACTAAAAGTATTTTCTCATTCAGAAAATGAACACACTCGGAATAGAAACGTCCTGCGATGAAACTTCAATAGCAATTATTTCAGATGGTGAATTGAGGGCAAACTTAATATCATCACAAGATTTTCATGCAAAGTACGGAGGCGTTGTACCTGAACTTTCGAGCAGAGCTCACTTGCAGATTATTCAGCCGCTGCTAAGACAGGCATTAGATAAATCCAAAATTAAACTTGAAGAAATTGATTTGATCTGTTCAACCGCGGGACCCGGATTAATTGGCGCCTTGCTTGTTGGGCTTAGTTTCGGTAAAAGTTTATCCTATTCACTCAACAAACCTTTCGTTCCGGTTAATCACATTGAAGGTCATATTTATTCGGGATTTTTAATGAATGAAAAACCGGAATACCCTTACCTCTGTTTAGTTGTATCCGGCGGGCATACATTATTGCTGATAGTAAAAAGTGAAACTGAAATTATTAAGCTCGGCTCTACGATTGATGATGCTGTGGGTGAGGCGTTTGATAAAGTTGCAAAGATGATGGGACTCCCATATCCCGGCGGACCAAGCATTCAATCAGCGGCTGAAAAAGGAAATGATGAGAGTATCAAATTTCCAATTGCACGATTAAAAACTGAGTTTGATTTTTCATTCAGCGGATTAAAAACTTCTGTGCTCAGGTATCTTCAAAAGAATTACGGAATGGAATTAAAAATTAAGGAAGCTGACATCCCAAATATTGCAGCATCATTCCAGAAGACTGTTGTAGAATCGTTGAAAAAAAATGTTGAAAAGGCATTAGACAAGTATGAAGTCAAAACACTTTCGTTAGTCGGCGGAGTTGCCGCGAATAAAGCAATTAGAAATATGTTTGATCAAACCGCGAAAAAGTACAATAAAAAAATCGTGATACCCGATAACGAATTTTGCGGTGATAACGCGGCGATGATAGCTGCAAGGGGAGAAATGCTGCATAATGCCGGAATGAAATTTTCTTTAGAGAGCAATGCGTTTGCTAGATTAAAGGTGGATCATTTTACGGAAATACTTTAATTTCTTGAATCATTAACATAATGGTCAATTAATTATGAATTGCTCTTGGAAGAAAAATAAATTACATTTTTAGAAAAGAAGGCACGTAATTTATAAATAGGCGAAGGCAGAAATTGTTCTTAAATAAAAATGGGGTAAATATGAATATCATTAAATATTGTATGTTTCTTCTGATATTTTATTCATGTCAGAATAATTTAGAAGTTGAACCATTAAAATATTCTCAAGATGATTTAGTCCCGCTAAATGATTCCACCAAAGAACTCTACTATTACGATGCAGCAATGATTGAATTATTTAATGTTATGAGTGACTCAATCACCAGGTATGAAGTTGTAAAACTTGATGCTGAGAAAATTAATTTATACTACAACGATTTAGTCTATATCTATAACAATAGCTATAGATTAGGTAATACTTTCTTTGAGAATATTCAAAAGATTCATTCTTATGGGCATCGCACTCTTTATTCAATTCACGTTGCTGTTGATACCAATAAAACTTGGGCTTTTAACTGGTTAAATGGAATATCGCAAACCGGAGTTTCCAGTGTCGATTCGTTAATTGAAAATTATAAACTTGAACCGATCCATATTTTCACATCCCAAAATACAATCTGGTACCAGTTATTATCAAAAGACCCGATAAATTATTTTGCCTTAGTTGAAAAATTCAAGACGACCACAGAGTTTTTGCATATCGATCCTAATGTGATGATAGGTGGAGGAAGTGTAATATCACTCGAAAAACAAAATGATAGAAAATATTATACTTATAGCTACGGTTGGGGTGACTGTCCTTCGGGATGTTTGAATTATCACTACTGGAAAATTTTTCTAAAAGGTACAAATATTAATTTGATTGATGAATGGGGAGATCCACTATTATAAATTTAGATTGCAGCACTCCAAGTAAATCACCTTATATTCCTTTCAATTTCTTTGTGACTTCGAGTCTTTGTGGCGAAAGGAAAAAAATTATGCCGCTAAGGCACAAAGGCACTAAGTTTCACCTGGCAATATTTATTGAACTCCAATTATTTCTTAACATGAGTTAATAATTTAAGAAATACAATTCTCCTTTCGTTGGCATCACAACTGTCCAAACAATTACATCCTTTAATAAGTGAAAAATTTTCTATAATTTGAGTCGCTTTTATTCACCAAAAATAATTATTGATTGCCTTATAATAAACTTTTTCAGCATTGGATTAAATTTAACCTACTATTTATTTCCTACAATTCTACTAATTCAATTTTAACGCTTTGATCCTACATGAAGTTTAACACCAGTTTTTAATACCTAAGCATCTTGATATTTAAATAATATTTTCTTACAATTGAAAAGAGGTTTAGTTAAGCGTATTGGAATTTATCAGGAGCATTATAATTTTATAAGTTTTCTGAACTACTAGCAGGATTACTTTATGAAATCCAAGATTATTTATTTTTTTTTATTATTATCATTCCAGTTCCTACAAGCACAAACGCCAAATCCACTCGATTTCTTTCCATCAGCGATTGGCAATTATTGGGAGTATACTACGAACTACGGCGATAGGTTTAGAACTTTTGTAAAAGACTCAATCGCAGAAGATGGGAGTAAATATATTTTCCTTGCTGAGGGTGTAGAACCTTGGTTTAAAATTGATTCAAATCTTTGTGTTTATGTAGTACCATTTGGTATTAATTTTGAGTGGAAATTATATGATCTAAACGCAGATAGTGCTGATACTTGGATGGTTAGACCAGAAACAGCAAATTCTTTGAGGAGAGAGGCAAAGGTTAATGCAATTTATGATAGTTTTGTATTTGGTAGAATAAGGAGCGTAAGAGAAATTGATTACTGGGATTTGCAAATGGGTGATACGGTTATTAATCAATTTTCTTGGCCTATTGAAACAGAATTTCTTGTTGAAGGAATTGGTGAATACCAAACTTGGTCTGCTGAAAGTGGGCCTACAAGAATTTTAAGAGGATGTATAATTGATGGTGATACGCTTGGGAATATTACGACTGATTTGATGGATGATGGATTTTTAAAATTAGATTTTGAATTAGTACAAAACTATCCAAACCCTTTTAATCCATCAACAACAATTGAGTTTAATTTACTGAAAGACGAAGAAATTAATTTGACGATTTACGATATGCTTGGACGGAAAGTTGCTATTCTACATAAAGGTTATCTGAGGGCTGGGGATCATAGAGTGCAATGGAATGCTGAAGGATTTGCAAGTGGGCTATATATATGCCGATTACAAGCTGGTGAGTTTACAAGATCGATTAAAATGTTGTTTGCCAAATAAGCATAGATTTAATTGGATTCCCATAAATAATTCGTGTACACTCATTTCAATTTCTTTGTGACTTCGAGTCTTAGTGGCGATGGGAAAAGATTTTGCCTCTAAGTCACAAAGGCACTAAGTTTCACCCGGCAATATTTATTTAACTCCAATTAATGCTTAACATAATTTAAGAAATACAATTCTCCTTTCGTTGGCATCATCACTGTCCAAACAATTACATCCTTTAATAAGTGAAAAATTTTCTATAATTTGAATCGCTTTTATTCACCAAAAATAATTATTGATGTTTGAAGACTTAAAAGATCTTATCAAAATAAAACCGCGTAAAAAGTTAACCAAAGATGAAATCTATTTATTGATAGCGTTCTTTGCTTTCTTTCTTGGAGTTTTTCTATTCACGTTTTACACGCCGAATTATTTTAATCAGGAAGAGCCAATTGAACTTAACATCAGCACGGGTATGTCGCTTAATCAAGTGATAGATTCTCTTTGTGCAAAAAATGTTATCCCGGGTAAAACGCCATTAAAGATTGCCGCATTTTTATACTTTGCCGAAGACAAAATAAAAGCAGGCAATTATAAAATTCCAAATGGTCTATCCTATTTCGGATTAATTGAACTGCTGCTTGAAGGAGCGCCTGAACCGCAAATAAAAGTTACAATTCAAGAGGGAATTTGGCAGCATAGACTTGCCGCGCTTTTGCAAAATGAAATGGATATCGATTCGGCAAAAATAATGGAGCTGAGTAAAGATAAAAAGTTTATTAAAAGTTTAGGGCTTAATGTTAAAGACCTGGAAGGATACTTACTGCCGAACACTTATTACTTTTATAAAGAAAGTACGGAGAAAGATATTCTAAGAAAGCTGGTTAATGAAATGAATAAAGTATTCGATGCGGAAGCTAAATTTCAGATGAGAAAACTTAGACTTACTAAAAATAAAATTCTAACACTTGCATCGATCATAGAAGCTGAATCAAATATAACGGAGGAGTTTGCAAGAATTTCCGGTGTATATCATAATAGATTGCGTAAGGGTTATAAACTGCAGGCAGACCCGACTGTGCAGTATCTTAAGCGGCACAGAAAACATAATAAAATTTACTACAAAGATTTAGAAATCGAATCTCCTTTTAACACTTATAAAAATTATGGTTTACCGCCCCAGCCTATAAATAACCCCGGTAAGGAAGCAGTGATGGCTGCTCTTTATCCTGAGGAACACAATTATTTATATTTTGTAGCAGACGGTACAGGGCATCATAAATTTGCTAAATCATTAAATGAACATAATAAAAATGTGAGTGACTACAGACGTTGGCGAAGAGAAAACAATTAATTAAGGCACTGCTTCTACTATTTTTACTTATCGTATTGGTAACCTGCGCAAATCAAATTGCACCAAGCGGGGGAGACCCTGATCTAACTCCGCCGATAGTTATTGAGATTTATCCCAAAGCAAGCACAACAAACTTTGATGATAATTATTTCGAGATCACTTTTTCGGAATACGTTGATAAGAGATCGGTGAAAGAATCTATTTTTATTTCACCGGAGATCGAGAGCCAAATTGAATATGACTGGAGCGGAACGACGGTTGAAGTCAGTTTTGAAGACAGCTTAAAGCCGAATACCACTTACAGCATTACAGTAGGAACTGACGTTGCTGACATTAACAATCGTAATAAAATGAGCGAGGCATTTAATTTTGCGTTTTCAACGGGACCCGAAATTGACGAAGGAAGGATAAGCGGACAGGTATATGATGCTAATCCTGATGGGGTAATAATGTGCGCATATAAAATTGATGCTGAAGAATATAATCCGGTTGAAAACAAACCTGCGTACAGATCACAAGTGGGAAGCAATGGAAAGTTTAGTTTCTTAGCTTTGGCTCCCGGCACTTACAGGGTTGCAGCACTTCGTGATGAGTTCCGTGATTACCTTTATAATATTGAGGAAGATGCTTACGGTACTCTTTATAAGGATGTTATTTTAAGCAAAGAAAATCCAATTGTACAAAACATGAACTTTAAGTTAACGCGTCAAGATACTACTCCGCCGGATATTTTAGCGGTTACTATGACAGACGATTATCATTTCCTAGTTGAGTTTAGTGAGTATATTGACAGCACAAGGCTGAGTAAAAATAATTTTTATTTATTCGATTCCACTGAATCGCGATTAATAAATTTTGAACAGCTTTTTAAAGGTTTAGCGAAACCCAAGAGTTTGTTTTTAACTTTTAACGATAGTCTGAATGAAGATTCTGAAAACTATTTAATTGCGAAAAATATTTTTGATAATTTTTCTAATCAGCTTGAATATCAATCAACATCGGTTGCAGTTAATTCTGAACCGGATACATTGAGACCGGAAATAAGCGGATTAAAAACTGATTACCCGGATAACAGGCTTGGTATTGTGAACCCTGCATTCACATTAAATTTTAATGATGGAATAAATAATGTGCTTGCCTTAACTGCACTTGCACTTTTTGATAGTAGAAATAGAAAATTAAATTTAGAATTTGATTTTATTGATGATGCATCATTAAAAGTAATTGTAAAAAACAAAATTGAATCACGCAGTGAGTTTGATCTGAAAATTGATCTGACAAAAATAGTTGATATAGCAGGGAATAGGGGTGATTCAACTGAAACCATAAAAGTTTATTCAATAAATGAATTGGATTTTACAGGTGTAAGCGGGAGTGTTTTAGCTGATCAAAATTATGATAATCTAAAAGTAGTTTTAGAATCTGTTGGAACAGGCAGCAAGGTTTATAATGCTGATGTTGATTCCGTTAATAATTTTAAAATAAATAGAGTTGTACCGGGTAAGTATTTAATATGGTCATATGATGATAAGGACAGCAGCGGTTCATACAGTTACGGGAATATTTTTCCGTTTGAGGAATCTGAAAAATTTGCCTATTACCCGGATACATTAAACTTGCGTGCCCGCTGGCCTGTTGGGGATGTTTTTATCAATTTTGATTGAAGAATATTTTTAATGTTGAAAGATATCATTCGGGTATTTTTGTTGAACCGCTAACGCGGTTCCGTTATTGTTAGTGTCTTTATTCAGGCTGCAAACATTGAACTCCTCTGGAGTTCTTTTCAAAAAAAATAATAGTTGTTTTGGAGACTGCAGCGCGGTCATATGTTTGTAGCAAGAAAGAAGAGGAACGAAAAAACAGAACCACGGATGTGGTTCAATGTGGGAAGATATCATTCGGGTATTTTTGTTGAACCACTAACGCGGTTCCGGTATAGCTAGCGTTTTTATTAAGGCTACAAACATTGAACTCCTCTGGAGTTCTTTCCAAAAAAATAATAGTTGTTTTGGAGACCGCAGCGCGGTCATATGTTTGTAGCAAAAAAAGAAGAAGAAAGATAAAACAGAACCACGGATGTGGTTCAATGTGAGAAGATATCATTCGGGTATTTTTGTTGAACCGCTAACGCGGTTCCGGTATTGTTAGTGTTTTTATTCAGGCTACAAACATTGAACTCCGCTGGAGTTCTCAAAGCCAAACAAAAATCCCACAATTGTTTTTACGACCGCAGCGCGGTCATATGTTTGTAGCAAGGAGTAAGGAAAAGGATAAATGAACCACGGATGTGGTTCAACGAAAAACCTCACAAAATTTTATTCATACATAAAATATTTCTTAGATAACTTCCTGAACTCATCAACATCCTTTTCCCAATATCCTTTTACATCTTCGTATAAATAATTTTCCGTAAACATTTTCCTGATCTTATCTGTCCCGCAAACCTTATCAAACATTCCAAATCTATTTTGACGCATTTCAAAAATATCTTTTTCGGGATAAAGCTTATTGTGTTCCTGCAAAAAATAAAATTGTATTTCCGTTAAATTAACTTTGCTGTAATCGATAATGTGAATTTGTACTCCGTTAACTTTTTCACCCTTGCTTACTGAATAATAGGGGACATAAGAAACAGGTCGGAATTTAACTCCGGCTAAATTCAAACTATTCATTCGCTCGGAAATATCATAAGCATCAATCCAGGGTGCGGCAAATGTTCTAAACGGTACAGTGTAACCAACGCCGATAGATACAACATACAACTCGCCTAAAATTCCCGTGGCAGGATAATAAAAAGGGGATTCCATGTAAGGCAGATGCGGTGAAGTCGGTATCCATTCAAGTCCCGTATCGACAAATGTCATATCCCTTTTCCATCCTTCCATGCCAACAACTTTCAAATTACACTTAACTCCATTTTCCAGCATCTTTTCATTGTTAAGCATTTCGGCAAGTTCACCGCAAGTTAAGCCGTAAATGTAGGGTATCTTAAATTGGCTAACGAAGGAGATAAATCCATCTTCAACTAAATTTCCCTCTACTTTTTCGCCGCCCAGGGGGTTCGGTCTATCGAGCACGATGAACTCAATATTATGTTCAGCGGCGGCTTCCATCGCAACACCCATCGTACTGATGTAGGTATAAGAGCGGCATCCGTTATCCTGAATATCATAAACTAATGCATCAATACTTTTCAGCATTTCTTCATTTGGTTTTCTGGTTTTTCCGTAAAGGGAATAAACAGGAACGCCCGTTTTTTCATCGGTATAAAATTTTACTTTTTCTCCTGCTTCATAATCACCTCGCACTCCATGTTCAGGTCCGAATAATGCAACGAGTTCAACATTTTCAGCTTCGTGCAGAATATCAACAGTGGATTTGAAATTATTATCCATTCCGGTCGGGTTAGTAATCAATCCAACCTTTTTGCCTTTAAGAATTTTGAAGTCGGTATCCTTTAAAACTTCAATACCTGTTTTGATAACCGGATTACCTGCAATAATTAAATTCGCTGCAATTAATGTGATAATTAAAAATAATAGCTTTTTCATTTCTATTTTTCCTTTAAAACAATAATTAATTTTGATAAATAATTTTACCGTTTTTGATTGTAATGCAGTTTAAGTTTTTACCAACATTGTAAACAATATCAGAATATTCAGTAGTATCAAAAACTGCAAAGTCAGCCTTCTTCCCAATTTCCAAACTGCCTATTGAGGTACTCACATCAAGTGCTTTTGCAGCATTAATTGTAACTGCGGATAAAGTTTCTTCAATTGTCATATTCATTTTTAATGCTGCCAAACTCATAATAAAACTTAAATTAGAAATATGTGATGAACCGGGATTGTAATCAGTTGCCAGTGCTACAATAGCATTATTCTCAATAAGTTTTCTTGCAGGTGCAAAATCGTAATCCAGGAAGAACGAAACACCCGGCAGCAGCACCGCGGTTGTTTCACTTTTTGAGAGCGCATCAATATCATTCTCTGCAAGCACCTCAAGATGATCAACACTTATTGCTTTGTTATTTAAAGCAGTCTGCAGTCCGCCAATATTGTTGAATTGTTCGGTATGTAATTTTAATTTCAAACCATGTTCGCGAGCTTTAACAAAAATAATTTCAGTTTCATCGGCAGAGAAAGCTGTCTGCTCGCAAAATGCATCACAAAATTGTGCTAATTTATTTTCTGCAATGTAAGGCATCAATTCTTCTGTAATTACATCAATGTACTGCTGATGATCGTTTTTATATTCCGGCGGAAAAGTATGTGCACCTAAAAAAGTAGGGATAATATCGATGGGAAAAATTTTATTTAAATGGTTAATTACTTGAAGAAGTTTTATTTCATCATAGTAACTTAAACCGTACCCGCTCTTTATTTCCAGGGTGGTAATGCCTTGCGAAATAAAATAATTTATTCTTGGCTGAACCAGCGATACAAGTTCATCGAAGGAAGATTTACGAACAGCTTGCACTGTTGCATTAATTCCTCCTCCGGCTTCGGCAATTTCTTCATAGCTTTTCCCGCCGAGTCTAAGTCTAAATTCCTCTGCCCGCGAGCCTGCATAGGCTGTATGGGTGTGGCATTCAACAAGTCCGGGTGTAACTACTTTACCTGCTGCATCAATAATATTATCAAAATCAGAATCTGAAACCGATGCGGATTTTACAAAATCCTTAATTATTTCATCTTCAATAATTATGGAATGTTCGTAAAGAGGGTAAACCTCTTGTAAATCCTTACCCCGTTTTAAGTTTCTGCCTTCCGTATCTACGGTGATTATTTGGGATGAGTTTTTGATTAGTGTGCGCATAAATTTTATTATTGGAATATTTATAAAATATTTGTTCAGAAAAGGAAAATCATAAATGAAAGAAGCAACGTCAAATATGCTAAATTTTTTGTCAATATGTCAATATTTTATTAAATTGCATACTTAAAAAAATAAAGTAATAAGGATAAAAATGCCTCCCGCCAAAAAGCTTAAAATATTGTTCGTAACTTCGGAAGTAGTTCCATTTATTAAAACAGGTGGTTTAGCAGATGTTTCATCAGCACTACCGCAAACATTGCAGGAAATGGGTCATCAAGTTAGGATAGTTGTTCCTAAATACGGAGCCATAGACGAGCGTAAATATAAAATTCACGAAGTTGTGCGGCTTAAAGATTTAGAGACCAATATTGGCGATAAAGAAGTTATCTTTTCATTAAGATCATCTTTTTTAGTTGGTAAAAAAGTACGAGTGCAGCTCTACTTTTTAGATAACCAAGAATACTTCGGCAGCCGCCATAGTTTATATTCTGATCCCCTTACAGGTAAGGACTTTAAAGATAACCACGAGCGGTTTACACTGCTTGCAAAATCTGTGTTTGAATTAATTCAAAAGTTAGGCTGGGTTCCCGATATTATTCACTGCAACGATTGGCAGTGCGGTTTAATTCCTGCTTACTTAAAAACAGTTTACAAAGATGAAGAATTATTTAAACCCGTTAAAAGTTTATTTACAATTCATAATCTTGCGTTCCAAGGAGAATTTGCAAAATCAACATTTAAGTACTTAGGCTTGCCCGATGAACTTAATTCAGAAGAGGGTATTTTACATAAAGGAAAAATAAACTTTTTGAAAAGCGGGCTGCAATACGCCGATGTAATAAATACAGTTAGTGAAAAATATGCTAAAGAGATAAGTACCGATAAACAATTTAGTGCCGGACTTGAAGATATATTAAAGAAACGCAAAAAAGATATTTACGGAATTATTAATGGTATCGATACTTCAATTTGGAATCCCGAAAAAGATAATCAGATTGCTAAAAAGTACAATATAAAAACTCTTGAAAACAAAGCACAAAACAAGAAAGCTCTTGCCGATAAATTTGGTTTTGAGTATAAAGAAGATGTTCCGATTATTGGTATGATTTCAAGATTATATGACAGCAAAGGTTTCGATCTTATTCAAAAGGTATTCAAAGACTTAATGAAATTAGATATCCGTCTGATTCTTTTAGGTACGGGAGAAAAAAAATATCATCAATTTTTTGAAAATGCTGCGGGCAAACATTCCGATAAATTCACATGCTATTTAGGCTTTGATGATCAATTAGCACATTTAATTGAAGCCGGGTCCGATATGTTTTTAATGCCTTCGCTCTACGAGCCATGCGGTTTGAACCAAATGTACAGCTTAGTTTACGGCACAGTTCCAATAGTAAGAGAAACCGGCGGTTTGGCTGATACAGTAAGTCCTTATTCGGCAAAAAATACAAACGGAAACGGATTTGTATTCAAAAAATATGATGCAAAGATAATGCTTGCCGAAGTTAAAAAAGCTGTTAAGCTTTATAATACAGATCAAAAAACTTGGACAAAAATAATGAAGAACGGGATGAAATCGAATTTCACCTGGTTAAATTCTTCAAAAAAATACGTTGATTTATACAAGAAGGTTATCGGCTAATATAAATTAATGAAAACCCCAGCAGTTTTTTTTGACCGAGACGGTACAATAAATATTGATCCGGGTTACTTAGGTGACCCGGAATTAGTAAAACTTTTCCCCAATGTCCCTCAATCAATTTCTAAACTCAGAAACATTTTCGGTTTTAAGATTGTAGTAGTATCTAATCAATCAGGAGTTTCGCGCGGATTGATATCAGCAGATGATGTTGAAAAAGTAAACTTAAAAATTAATGAATTGTTAAAACCGGAAGATGCTTTGATTGATGCATTCTATTTTTGTCCTTACCACCCGCAATTTTCTCCTATCGAAAAATGCAGCTGCAGAAAGCCCTCGCCCGAAATGATATTGACTGCAGCAGATGATTTGAATATTGATTTATCAAAATCTTACATGGTAGGTGATAAAGCCTCCGATATTATCAGCGGATTTAATGCCGGAGTTAAAACAGTTTTAATTAGTACATCAAAAAATGATGAACAAATAATTATATTGCAAAAAGAAGATAAAAGACCCAACTTTGTAGCCGAAAATTTTAGTTCCGCATGTAATTTTATATGTAATGATTTTTCAGGAGGAAAGACTTGAGAAGATTAGTTCAATTAGTTTTATTTTTAACAGCAGCAGCATTGTTTTTTATTTCATGCCAGGACGATCCAAGCCCCGTTGGTGCAGATCAATTACCGGATAAAGATAAATTTAACTTTGATACATTAAATACTCAAATAACACCGGTTACTCAAAACTCATCATTCTTTATTGACAGCGTTGACCTCGGAGCAGCGGAGAAAGTTTTTCTTGGTAAAACGAATGATATTACTTCAACCTTACTGCTTAGATTTTTAATGCTGCTGCCCGATTCCGTTGCAGTTGAAGTTGACAGCGGGAATATAAATTTATTAGAATCATGGATTGAATTAGAGCCTATTTCTACATTGGGCGATAACGCTTCAGCATTTGATTTTACAGTTCACAAAATTGAAGAAGAATGGCTGCCCTCAAATTTTGGGGTAGATAGCCTGGGTAATCTTGCTGTTGGTCTCGAAGATATTAGCGGAACCAGTACAATAACAGATTCATTAATAACAGTTCCAATTGAAACTTCAATAGTTAATACCTGGATTGTAAATAGACTTGAGACGCCGACAACTACAAACTTTGGAATGGTTTTAAAGCCTACTGCAGGCACAAATCATATTAAGATTTTTGAAGGCATAGCCATAACATCTACAAAAGTACCGGTATTAAAAGTGATTGTTAAAAAAACCGGCGGCTTTACAGATACTTTAGACCTGCCGATAAATGCCGATGTTCATGTAGCAGATATTGAATTACCTGTGATAGTTGATGATACTATAATTTTACAAGGCGGTCTTGCAGCAGGGGGAAAAATATTTTTTGATCTAGAAGGTGTAATCCCTCAAAATGCTTCTGCAAATTCCGCACGCTTAGTTCTAACTGTCGATACATTAAATTCCAGTTACCCTGCCAGCGGTGCCGATGGAATAAACTACAATATGTTGTCGGATTCCACAAACAATGATGCCGCTACTCAGTTCGGCACTCTTCAATTACGCAGGGAAGGGGATAAATATGTTGATGACAGTTTTATTCAATTTTTTAATAGATGGCTTAACGGTGAAGCTAACGAGGGAATAATGCTGAAAATAGATAATGAAAAATCTTCTCTCTCTAGAATAAAAATTTACGGCAGCAGTTCCGATGTATCTTTGCGTCCAAAATTAATTGTTACTTATTCATTCTAATATTATATTTAATTCTATGAAATTTTTAAAATATATTTTCATAATACTTACTTACCTTCCCCTATTTGCAGGTAATGGTTCAGTTTATTCCAGATTCGGTTACGGTGAACTTATCAACACAAATTCAGCAAGAAGACTTGGTATGGGCGGATTAGGGAGTGCTGTTACAGATGCAGCAAACTTAGGCAGTTTTAATCCAGCCGGCTGGCACACAATAAATTTAATGCGTTTTGATTTCGGACTTAATTATCAGGGCATAAATGCTTCAACTACTAATAACAGCACCTATAGTGCAGATTATAGTTTTTCCGGTTTCACACTCGGTATCCCTGTTCAAAAGGATTATGGTATAGCTATAGTTGGTGGATTACAACCTGTAACTGAAATTGATTACAGTGTAGTTGAAGAATTATCAAATGATATTATTGGTGACTACAATGCATATTACAAAGGTAACGGCGGCTTATCAAAAGCCTTCATAGGTGCTTCCTATATTACTCCAATTGGAGTTGTAATCGGCGGAAGTTTCGATTATTTCAGCGGGAAAATTGAATACTCATCCGAAACCGAATTCCGCAGCGGCGTAAATTTGAGTAATACGAAATTTACAAATCAGCTTAAGAACAGAGGCGCAGGATTTACTGCCGGAATAATGACACCTGATATGTCTGAATTTGTAAGCCTCGGCACAATCAAAGATATCCGGTTTGCGGCAAGTTTAAGTTATGTTTCAAAATTAAATGCCGATACTGCTTTCATCACTTCCTCGCCCGCAGTAGGCAGTAAGGTTACCGATGATGCAACGGTTGAAGTTAAAATTCCCATGAAACTTGCATTCGGCTTAAGCTTTAAAGTTAATAACAGGTATTTAATAGCTCTCGATTACCTGCATCAGCCATGGAGCAAGTATGAGTTTAACGGCTCAAAATCGCCATATTTAAGAGATTTAATGAAAATAAGTGCAGGCATGGAATACGCCGACAGATCGAAAAAATTTGGTTCGTTTTGGGAACAGATGATTTTTAGATGTGGTTTAAGTTACGAACAGACACAATACGAGATTAACAATGAAGGTATAAATCAATATTCTATTCATGGCGGTGCTTCTTTTCCAATTAGCCCGGGCAATACTTTAGATATTGGTTTGCAGTTTGGTATTAGAGGTACAACAGATTCAGATTTAATTAAAGAAAATATTTATAGAGCAACAGTTACTCTTAGTTTCGGCGAACTTTGGTTCATCAGACAAGAAAGATAAAAACAAATTTGGAGTTGAAATTGAAACTACATACGACATTATACTTGATAATTATTTCTCTGTTGATAACAGCGCCCATTATTGCGCAAGATGAAAACAAAGATGATTCAGTTAACTTTATGGAAGAGGTAAGTCTTTGGTATGAATTTCATAAGAATGAAGATTTCCAGAGTTCGCTAGATCATGGCTGGACTATCATAAGAGTTGATCCAACTTTTACCAAATATAAATTTTATAAAAAGATGGATGAAATGTTGTGGTATATGCATGACAGCGTTGCAACTACAGAAGAAGAGAAAATGGTAGTGGCTGATACACTTCTCTATCTTTATGAAAAAGCGATTGAGAACGATGAAAAAAATAAAAATATGTTCTTAGCCCGTAAAGCTTATGTTATGGAAACATGGTACGATTTACCAGCCGAAGAAGTTATCGCTGCATATAAAGCCGCATCGGATGCCGACCCTGACTTAGGTGATTATTATATGGATAGATTCGGACTGCTTTACATCCGCAATGTATCTGATGATAATGATTATAAGATGAAAGCTCTTTCACATTATTCAGATCTTTCTTCGAAGGATCCTGAAAATGAGTTATGGATATCAAGGATGGAACAAATTGCTGATGACCAAGGTGAATTAGCAGACATTTTAGAAAAGGCATGGCTCTTGGATAAAGAAAATACTGAAAAAGCTTTTAAGTATGCTACGATGTGTATGCGGCTTAAAAGTTACGAAAGAGCAATTGTTCCCTGGGAATTTTTAGTTGAAAAATCTCCAAACGTAATTAATTATTGGAATCAATTAGCTAATTGCTATGATAAACTTGATAGAGTGGATGATGCGTTAAAAGCTTATAAAACTTTAATTGATCTTCAGCCTGAAAGCAGGGATAATTATGTTAACATAGCTATCATCTACAAAAAATTAGATCAGCTTTCAGTTGCGCGTTCTTACCTTCAGAAAGCCTCAAAGGTTAGTCCGGATTGGGATTACCCTTACTACATTGAAGCACAGATTTATGAACAAGCCGCAAGAAGCTGCAGCAAAGAAAAATTTGAATTTGAAGATAAAGTTGTTTATCAGCTCGCTGTTGATACTTACCGCATTGCTGCAAGAAAAGGCGGTTCCTATTCTTCAACTGCTGCACAAAGAGTTAATTCATTAGCTCAAACTGTTCCTTCAAAAGAAGATTACTTTTTTAGAAAACTAAACGCCGGCGATAAAGTAAAAGTTGACGGTAAATGTTATGACTGGATTGGAAGAAGTATTACTGTTCCTGAATAATAAACTTAACTAAGGAAAAATAATGCTGGAATATTTGCAGAAAGATAAAGAAGTATTTGAAATTGTTAATCTTGAAATTTCGAGACAGACAGATTATTTAGAACTGATAGCATCGGAAAATTTTGTAAGCCTGGCAACACTGCAGGCAGCCGGTTCGGTACTCACAAATAAATATGCTGAGGGGTACCCCGGCAAGCGCTATTACGGCGGCTGTGAGTATGTTGATATGGCGGAAGATTTAGCAAGGGACCGGCTTAAAAAAATATTCGGCGCGGAGTATGTTAATGTTCAGCCTCATAGCGGATCGCAGGCAAACATGGGCGTTTACATGGCGCTGATTAAACCGGGTGATAAAATTTTAGGGCTTAGCCTAGATCACGGCGGGCATTTAACTCACGGTTCGCCTGTTAATTTTTCGGGTCAAATTTATAATGCAGTGGGCTATCCGCTTAATGAAGAAACCAAACTGCTTGATTACAACATTATTGAAGATCTGGCAGTTAAAGAAAAACCAAAAATTTTAGTCGCGGGTGCAAGTGCATATTCAAGAGAGTGGGATTATAAAAAATTTAGAGAGATTGCCGATAAAGTTGGTGCACTGCTTTTCTGCGATATGGCTCATCCATCCGGCTTAATTGCAAAAGGACATCTTGCTAATCCGCTTGAGTATTGTGATGTTGTTGCATCGACTACACATAAAACATTGCGCGGACCAAGAGGTGGAATTATTTTAGTCGGTAAGGATAGAGAAAATCCGGTGGGAGTTAAAACTTTTAAAGGCGACAGATTAAAAATGATGTCTGAAGTTTTTGATTCGATGATAATGCCCGGTATTCAGGGCGGACCATTAATGCATGTTATTTTAGCCAAAGCAGTTGCCTTTGGTGAAGTACTCGAAGACTCGTTTGGCGAGTACACCGCGCAAGTAATTAAAAATGCAAAAACTCTTGCTGACAAATTAATTGAGTATGATTTTGATATCATTTCAGGCGGTACTGATAATCACTTAATGCTGGTTGATTTATCGAATAAAGGAATTAGCGGAAAGAAAGCTGAGAAAGCATTAGAGAAAGCAGGAATGACTGTTAATAAAAACATGGTTCCGTTCGATAAAAAAAGTCCGTTTGTTACAAGCGGAATTAGAATAGGAACTCCTGCTGCAACAACACGCGGACTTAAAGAAGAACAGATGAAAACTATTGCCGGCTTTATTGATAGTGCAATTAAATCTTATGAGGATGATGAAAAATTAGCTCAAATAAAAAATGATGTTCGTGAATTGTGTTCATCATTTCCACTTTATCCTGAACTAACAAAATAGAATGATGTGAGCGAAAAAGAACAGAAACTTATAGGTGATTCAGACGACTCAAAAGAAGCTGAAATGACTTTTCTTGAGCACTTAGAAGATTTGCGATGGCGAATCTTTTATGCATTAATAGGAATTTTTATCGGCTTTGTTGCCGCATGGATATTTAAAGATTTTCTTGTTGATACTGTTTTACTTAAGCCTGCCGATACAGCCGGTATAACTCTTCAGAACCTCCGCCCGTTCGGTCAGTTATTCTTATTTCTCCAGGTCTCCTTAATAGTCGGTTTCATGATCAGCATTCCAAATGTGTTTTATCAGTTTTGGAAATTTATTTCGCCCGCTCTAAAATCTAACGAAAAAAAATATGTTACTTCGATAGTTGTTTTCTCGTCAATTTGTTTTGCAACTGGAGTTATATTTGCTTATTACATTATGCTTCCCATTACATTGCAGTTTGCTGTTGAGTTTGGTTCGGAGGCTATTGAAAATAATTTTGCAATCGATGAATACTTTTCGATAATAATAAGTGTAATGCTTGCTGCGGGTATTGTTTTTGAACTTCCTATGCTTTCATTTTTCCTTTCAAAAATTGGAATTGTTACACCGGAATTTATGCGTAAATGGCGAAGACATTCCATAGTTGGTATTTTAATTATTGCTGCTATTCTTACTCCCGGTGCCGATCCCGTAGCCCAGATACTTCTTGCAGTCCCGTTGGTTTTCTTATACGAAATAAGTATATTTGTCTCAAAATTTTCACAGAAGAAACTTGAGCAATAATACTCTTTCCAAAATATCCCATCCAATTAAATCCGAGTTAAATCAGTTTAACGATTTATACGGCAAGTCTCTAAAATCTAAAGTTGGATTAGTGGATTTAGTTACCAAGTATATTTTAAAACAAAAGGGTAAAAAAGTACGTCCGCTTTTAGTATTAATGTCCAGTCAATTAGTAGGCGGAATTAATGAAAGATCATATCGAGGTGCAATTTTAGTCGAGCTTCTTCACTCTGCCACATTGGTTCATGATGATGTTGTTGATAACGCTGAAAAGAGAAGAGGACTTCCCTCAATAAATGCAATTTGGAAAAATAAAATTGCAGTGCTGATGGGGGACTATCTGTTAGCAAAAGGTTTAATGCTTGCTGTTGATAAAGAAGATTTCGACTTTTTAAAAATTGTAACAGATACAGTTAGAAGAATGTCTGAAGGCGAATTGCTTCAGATTAAAAAAACAAGAAAGTTAGACATTGATGAAGAAACATATTTCAGAATTATTAATGATAAAACTGCTTCACTGCTTTCAACTTGCTGCGAAATAGGTGCAGCGGCAGTTACTGAAAATGAATCTGACAGAAAAAAAATGAGAGACTTTGGCACCAACCTGGGAATAGCATTTCAAATTAAAGATGATATACTTGATTATGTCGGCGCTAAATCGTTAATTGGCAAACCAATTGGCGGTGATATAAAGGAACGAAAGATAACACTGCCATTACTTTATTCATTGAAGAATGCTGATTCGGAAAAATCAAATGCAATTATTAAATTGCTAAAAAGTAATAATAGAAAAGAGAGAGTTGCAGAAGTTATAGATTTTGTAAAGAAGCATGATGGAATTGATTACTCTGAAAAAATTGCAAGGGAATATGCAGCAAAAGCAAAATCATGTATTAATGATTTTCCTGAAAGCGAAGCTAAAAAATCATTACTACAGTTAGTTGATTTTGTTGTTGATAGAAAAAAGTAATTGTTCAGCAAATAATATTGTCGTTTATTTAAAATTAAATTAGTTAATTTTTGTTTAAAAGTATTTCTTTTTATGAAAAGAATTTTTAAGTTTGCTTTCATTATTAGTTAGGATGTCCTATTTATATTTCAATGCTTTTACAATTAGTCACAAACATTAAAATAACAGATAAAAATTTTAACTTAACCTTCGTCCGAAAATAAAATATGAAAAAATCTGTACTTGATTTTACTCTTAAAATCCGACTCCCATTAGTATTATTTGTAGCTGCAGCAAGTTTTATAATCACGTTTTATGTTTCCCGTCCTGAAAGAGATGGGATTGGTTATCAGCCGGAACAGCCCATAGCTTATTCTCATAAACTACATGCGGGAGATATGGAAATTGACTGCGAGTACTGCCATACAGGAGTTACAAAAGGAAGACATGCATTAGTGCCTGCAGTAAATATCTGCATGAACTGTCATTTAGTTTCCAGAAAAGACCAGCCCGAAATTATTAAACTCACTCAATATTACGAAGAGGGTATTCCGCTGCCTTGGAAGAGAATTCATAAAGTACCCGAGTATGCCTACTTTAATCACAGCGTTCATGTTAACAAGGGCATCCAGTGCGAAAGCTGCCACGGGAATGTTTACGAAATGGAAAAAGTTGAACAAGTAAGAGGGTTTACAATGACAGCTTGTTTAGAGTGCCACAGAAATCCTGAACTCCATTTACCATACTTAGAAAAAGTTAATAAAGGACCTGAAAACTGTGCTGCTTGCCACCGTTAGCAGGAAAACAATTATGAATAAAGAATCGAAAAATAATATTCAAAGAAGAAGTTTTTTTAAGAGAATTAGTTTTGGTTTAACCGGAACCGCAATTCTATCATCACTGCCTTATAAAGTTTTTTCAAAAACTAATAAGGAAAGAAAAAAAATAAAAGTTAATATTCATTCATCGGCAATAAAAAGAAATAAGTAAGGAAGTAAAAAGTCCTTATCTAACAAAAAGAATATGGCAGATAAAAAAAATTTTTGGAAAAGTTTGAAGGATTATAATAATGATCCTGAATTTTTAAAAGCTAAAACAAATGAATTTGTTGAAGGTGTAACTGATGATTTTAATCCTGAAGAAATGAAAGGATTATCCCGTAGAAAATTTCTCGCATTAGTTACGGCATCAACTGCATTTACTGCGGCTGCTTGCAGCGATTATTATGATAAGGGCGAAATTATTCCTTACAACAAAAGACCTGAAAACGGACTGCCGGGTAAAGCAAATTTTTATGCTTCATCCGATAGAAACGGAAATGCGGTTTTAGTTAAAACGCGGGAGGGGAGACCGATTAAGATTGACGGTAATCCCGAACACCCGATTTCGCAGGGTAAAATTTCAAATACCGGTCAAGCTGCTATTATGAATTTGTATGATCCTACGAGAATTAAATCTCCTAAAAAAGATAAAAAAAGTACAAGTTGGAAGACGGCGGATTCAAACATTATTGATGCTTTGGATTTGGCAAAAGGTACTGAAAAGAAAATTGCAATTTTAACTCATAAAATTTCTTCCCCGGCAACTGTAAATGTATTAAATGATTTCATCCAAAAGTATCCTACTGCCGTAGTTTATTCGTATGATTTATTTAATGATAACAATAGACGGCGTGCTTGGGAAAAGTGTTACGGCAATTCAGTTTTACCTTCAATTAAATGGGATGAAGCAAAAGTTATACTTTCACTTGAATCAGACTTTTTAGCAAGGGAAGGGGATATTACTGAAAATATTAGACTATTTACTGACGGCAGAGATGTGATGAAAAGTTCTGATTTCAACAGATTGTATACTGCTGAAGGCGGACTTAGTTTAACAGGAATGAATGCTGATTACAGATTACGGATTCGTCCTGACTTTCAATTTGATTTTGTAATGGCATTGCTTAATGAATTTGTCAATGTCAAAAATTCTTCGGCAATTCAGTTGGACAATTCAATTATTTCAGAATTGAAAAAGTATAACCTAAAAGATTTAATTACCCGGCATAATTTATCACAGGAAAAAATCAGCTACCTTGTAAATGATTTAGCAAGTGTAAATGGTAAATCGATAGTTTATGCAGGTGATACTCTTCCCGAAGAAGTTCATTCCGCAGTTAATTTACTTAATGAAGTTTTAAACAACTCAGCGATTTATAATTTTACAAATGCTAATGTTAACCTCGGTGATGAATTAGTTAACACTGATATGGATTCATTAATAGCAAGCCTAAATAATTCCGAAGTTGAAGTTTTAATTAATCTTAATACTAATCCGGTCTTTCATTTAGCTGCCGAATATAATTTTGCTGAAGCTGCGGCAAAAGTCAATACAATAGTTACCCTATGCGAAACTCCAAATGAAACTTCAGACATCAGTAATTTTGTGCTGCCTATTAATCATGATTTGGAATCTTGGAATTATTTTAAAACCAGAGCAAATGTTGTAACATTGCAGCAGCCGGTAATAGCCCCGCTTTATAATTCACGGCAAACCGAAGCAATTTTACTTACATGGTTAGCCGGTGCTTTCGAAGAGTATAAAGAAGACGTTTATCACAAATATGTTCAATCTGAATTTGAAAAAGAAATTTTTAATAACTCCAACTCGGCTGCTGATTTTCAAACTTATTGGTACTCCTCTCTGCATGATGGTTTTGTTTTAACTGAAAGCAAAGTTGAAAATAAATCATCATTCAATAGCGATGCATTTGTAAAAAGTACAAAAGTTAAAACAGATGAAGATAGTTTTATTGTACATCTTCAACCCAGCTACTTTATTGGTGATGGTGAGTTTGCGAATAACGGCTGGATGCAGGAACTGCCTCATCCTGTTTCAAAAATTACCTGGGATAATTATGCTGCCATATCGCCGGCCGCAGCTAAAGCGCTCGATGTTGAAATAGGAGATATGCTTGATATAAAAGTTGGTGAACGGGAATTATCTTTACCCGCATTTATTCAGCCCGGCACTGCTGAAAAATTAGTATGTATTGAATTAGGATATGGAAGAAGTGTAATTGGTGACGTTGGTGCTGATGCCGGTTTCAATGCAAATGTTCTTTTAGGTAAGAACAATTCATCAAGCTATATTTCTTCAGCACAAGTTAAAAAAGGTGATGGTAATCATGAACTTGTTTCAACTCAAGAACACCATGCCGTAGATGATGACTTTACAAAAGATTTTCATAAAATTAGAAATATTATACGTGAAGGTTCAGTTGAGCAGTATAAAAATGATCCTGAATTTCTTCATCATGATGGACATAAAATATTCAGCATAACTGATGATGTAGAATACAATGGCAATAAATGGGCAATGTCAATTGATCTTAATAAATGTATTTCATGTGCAGGCTGTGCTACTTCCTGCAATATTGAAAATAACGTACCGGTTGTCGGAAAAGATCAAGTTGCTGTTGGCAGAGAAATGTCCTGGATGAGAATTGACAGATACTACTCCGGCACACCCGAAGACCCTGAGGTTAGCGGTCAGCCTATGCTTTGTCAGCATTGTGATAACGCGCCCTGCGAAAATGTTTGTCCTGTTAACGCTACAAACCATAGTGAAGATGGACTAAATCAAATGGCATACAACAGATGTGTCGGTACAAGATATTGTGCAAATAACTGCCCGTATAAAGTAAGAAGATTTAACTTTTATAATTTCAGAGATCATTTTGCAGATTCATTTTATGAAGCGCCTGTTTCCTCTTTGGTTAATAATCCCGAAGTAACAGTGCGTTCACGCGGAGTTATGGAAAAATGTACTTTTTGTATTCAGAAAATTATGGATGCACGATCTGAAGCAATTAACGAGGGGCGTGAAATAAAACCAAATGAAGTGGTAACTGCCTGCCAGCAGTCATGTCCGTCAAATGCAATAGTTTTCGGTGATTCCAATAATCCTGAATCAGAAGTTTCAAAATATAGAAAACATAATTTGGGCTATCATGTATTAGAAGAATTAAATGTTCGTCCAAACGTAACTTATTTAGCAAAATTAAGAAATACTCATTCGGAGGATGCTTAGTGTCAACAGTGGATTACACTCGAGAGATTTCGGTAATTGAGGGTCAGCCCCCGCTTCGTGAGATAGACGAAGTAATTTCAAAACCTCTTGAAACTAAGCCTGATAAAAAATTCTACATGGCGATCAGCGTTACTTTAACAATGCTTTTGATCGGCGGAATTGCATTAGGATTATCATTTTATTACGGAACCGGTTTGTGGGGTAATAATAATCCCGTTGGCTGGGGCTTGCCAATTGTAAATTTTGTTTTTTGGGTTGGTATCGGTCATGCCGGAACACTTATTTCTGCAATCTTATTCTTATTCCGCCAAAAGTGGCGAACAGGTATTGCCCGGTTTGCGGAAGGAATGACAATATTTGCAGTGATGACTGCAGGTATCTTTCCATTAATCCATGTCGGGCGTCCTTGGTTAGCCGGTTATCTGATCCCTTATCCTAATCAGCATTCGTTATGGGTTAACTTTACATCGCCGCTTCTGTGGGATGTGTTTGCTGTTTCCACCTATTTTGCCGTTTCATTTATTTTCTGGTATGTTGGTTTGATACCTGACTTTGCTGCTCTGCGTGAAAGAACAACAAACAAAATCAAAAAAGTAATTTATTCAATCGGCAGTCTTGGATGGAGAAACTCAAACAGACACTGGCAGCATTACGAAATGGTGTATTTAATTCTTGCCGGTTTTGCAACGCCTTTAGTTTTATCGGTTCACACAATTGTAAGTTTTGACTTTGCAATTTCTATTTTGCCTGGCTGGCATACTACAATCTTTCCGCCTTATTTTGTTGCCGGTGCGGTATTTTCCGGCTTTGCTATGGTGCAGAATGTGTTAATATTTATAAGAAAAATTTTCAACTACGAACATATTATTACTCTAAAGACCTTAGAGAATATGAATAAAATTATTCTCCTAACCGGCAGTATGGTTGGTTATGCTTATGCAATGGAATTTTTTATTGCATGGTATAGCGGAGTTCAGCCGGAACAGTTTACTTTTCTGAATAGAGCATTTGGTCCTTATGCCTGGGCATATTGGATTATGGTTTCATGTAATGTTATTTCGCCTCAATTATTCTGGTTCAAAAAAATTAGAACTACAATTCCGGTTATGTTCGTTATAGCTGTATTTGTGAATGTGGGTATGTGGTTTGAAAGATTTGTAATCGTTGTTACATCTTTATCCCGTGATTATTTGCCTTCGAGCTGGGCATACTTTACACCAACATTAACCGACTTTGGAATTTTAATTGGAAGTTTTGGACTATTCTTTACCTTACTATTAATTTTTACTAAAACTCTGCCCGTTGTTTCTATTGCAGAGGTTAAAGCAGTTGTGGATGGTTCACAGCCTTCTCACAAGGATCATTGATTATGACAGATAAAAAATTATACTCACTTACCGCCGTATTTGATAAGCCCGATGATATAATCAACGCAGCAGAGAAAGTATCGGATTCCGGCTATACCAAATATGATATTAACACTCCATACCCTGTACATGGATTAGATGGTGCAATGAAGCTGCCTCCATCAAAACTTGGTTATTCTGCATTGGTACTTGGGTTATCGGGCACATTTGCAGCCGTGCTTATGATATATTTTATGTCGGTTTATGATTACCCGATTGTTATAGGCGGGAAACCGTTTTTTGCATTACCGGCTTTTGTACCAATTATGTTTGAAATAACAGTTCTTGCCGCTTCTATCGGCACTGTGCTCACAATGCTGTTTTTCTTTTTCAAATTTCCTAATAACAGTCACCCCCTTTTAGAAACAGATTATATGAAGTTAGTTTCTGTTGATAAATACGGTGTAAGCATTCAAGCTGATGACCCGAAATTTAATGAAGATGAAATCAGTAAGCTGTATAATGATTTAGGAGCTTCTAAAATTTTACCTGTCTATTGGGATTTAGAAGAAGTATTGTACGAGCATAAAATTGTAGAACCAAAATTTTTAGGCATGCTTGCATTAACCGCAATCATTGTATCGGGCACTGTTTATTTCTCCTTAAATAAACTAATGTTTATGGAACCTTTTTCATGGATGATGGAACAGGAAAAATTGAGCCCCCAGCAGAAATCAGAATTTTTCAGTGATGGATATTCAATGAGACCGCCGGTGGAAGGAGCTATTGCCCGGGGAGATTTACCATATCAGTTTGCTGATAAACCGGAAATGGCAGCAAAAATTTTATCTAATCCGTTAGTTTCATCCGAAGAGAATTTATTATTGGGTAAAACTAAATACAATATTTATTGCAGTCCATGCCATGGTTACTTCGGAGAAGGTGACAGCAGGTTAAGAGGACAGTTTCCAAATCCGCCGAGTTTACACTCGCAAAAATTACGCGACTGGACTGACGGCAGAATTTATCATGTTATTGAAGTTGGTCAAAATGTAATGCCTGCTTATAATACGCAAA
Organism: Ignavibacteriota bacterium; assembly: GCA_013112585.1. Classification (GTDB taxonomy): domain Bacteria; phylum Bacteroidota; class Ignavibacteria; order Ignavibacteriales; family Melioribacteraceae; genus IGN16. The sequence continues at coordinate 59,267 of JABFGH010000018.1, forward strand.
TGACAAATAATGAAAAGTGGGCAACTATTCTTTACATAAGAGCTTTGCAGAGGTCTTTAAATGCTAAGGAGTCTGATTTATAATGAGTAATGAAAATTCAACACTTTACAGTAAAAAAAATCTACCCGGTAATTTTGCTAAAATTGGGCAGATGCTTCTGGCAGTTGGTTTAATATTGGTAGTGCTTGCATATTTTGTTGATCATACAAGAAGTGCTTTTAATAACCTAATACTTTTAATGTTCCTCACAAGTATTGGAGTCGGCTCTTTATTTTTAGTTGCAATGGAATACCTTGGCGGAGCTGTTTGGAGTACACCGTTTAGAAGAATTACTGAATTTTTTGCAGCAGTTATTCTGGTGATTCCTTTAGCAGCCATTCCAATTTATTTTAATCTGCATGATCTTTTCCATTGGACTCACGCTGAAGCAGTTGCTGAAGATAAAATATTAGCCGGTAAATCATCTTACCTGAATGAGACCTTTTTTATAATTAGAATTGTTTTCTTCATTGCTGTTTGGTTTTTATTCTATTTCCTAATTATCAAAAATTCTAAAAAGCAAGATTCATCCGGCGACCCAAAATTAACAACAAGAAATATTAAACTCTCGGCAGTTTTCATTCCTATTTTCGGGTTAACAATAACCTTTGCCAGTATTGATTGGGTAATGAGTTTAGAACCGCATTGGTTCTCTACAATATTTGGTGTTTACTTCTTTTCGGGTACTATTCTCGCTGCATTGGCATTTACAACTTTTATAGTTGTATATATGAATGAAAAGGGATTGCTTATAAAAGGAATAAAGAAAGATCATTACTATAGTTTAGGTGCTTATCTTTTTGCCTTTATAAATTTTTGGGCTTATATCGCTTTTAGCCAGTATATGCTTATTTGGTATGCTAACCTTCCTGAAGAAACATTTTGGTTTTTACAAAGGTGGGAAGGCGGCTGGATGTATATAAGTATAGCGCTAATAATTATTCACTTTGTAGTTCCTTATTTCGGACTGCTTTCACAGCCATCTAAAATGAACCCGAAAAGATTAATGTTCATGTCAATTTGGATTTTATTTGCACACATTATTGATCTTTACTGGTTAATAATGCCTACATACAGTAAAGATAGTGTCCCGTTAGGATGGATTGAATTAGCTTTTCCAATTTTAGCAATCGGAGCTGTTATAACAGTCTTTAGCATTAAAGCAAAAAAAGAAAATCATGTTCCTATTGGGGACCCAAAATTAAAACGCGGTTTAGATTTTAGATTATAATATGGTTTAATAATGAACAGTAATAAAAAATTTGAAGATGAAATACAATTTACAGAGTTAGTAAAATCTCCGTTAAGGTTATTTGGCTGGGTTTACTTATTATTTATTGGTGTACTATTAGTAACCGGTATCTACTTTGTAAAAAATCTTGATAGCATTAACTACAACGAAAGTCCGCAAACTCTTAATGATTCTTTAGGCTTGTACGAAGATAAGCCATTAATCAAAGGCGGGGTAATGCCGAGCATGGATTTAGGATTAATTAAAAACCCCACTGATGAATTAATTGCAAAAGGTAAAGAGCAATACAACACCTTATGTGCAACCTGCCACGGTACAAACGGTGATGGCGAAGGAATTGCCGGTGCAGCACTTAATCCTAAGCCGAGGAATTTTTTAAAAATGGAAGGATGGACATTCGGAACAAAGTTTATTGATTTGTATAAAACCTTACAAGAGGGGATTATTAAAAACGGAATGTCGGCTTACGAATATTTACCGCCGGAAGAGCGAACAGGGATTATTCATTATGTAAGAACATTTGCTGACTACCCTGAAATAACGGATCAAGAAGTTGAGCAGATTGACGAAACATATAAAATTTCTTCAGGTGTTACTAAGCCTAATCAAATTCCCGTAGCAAAAGCAATAAAAATCATATCGGAAGAGACAGATGATTTAGTTAATAAATTGAATGCTGAAGATTATTCAAATGATCCGGGAGCAATTCTGCTTGATAAATATTCCCGTGCTCCCCAAAATGTAATGCTGGCAGTAATTGAAAACGGTGTTCCAAATACATTAGATGAATTTATTAAATCTATTACAAGCCAACCTGACAGTTTTGGATTAAAATCATCAATCATACGACTTCCAAGGGAGGACCATGAAGTTATTTACAAATTTTTAAAAAATATTAATAGTAAATATAGTAGCTGATAAATGGGCGTTAAAAAAATTATAACATATTGTTTTATAATGCTTTTATGCATTCCACTTCAAGCAAATGAAGCTGTGCAGAATCAAAAGATTGAGGTTGGAATTGATGAACAATTAGATTCTTATATTCCCATGGAATTGGAGTTCAAGAACGCTGATGGCGAGCCGGTAAAGTTAGGCGATATTATAGACAGACCCGTACTGCTTTCATTAGTTTATTACGAATGCCCCGGTATTTGCAACCCGCTTTTAACGGAACTGGCAGCAACAATTGATAAAGTTGAACTTGCTCCCTATGAAGACTTCAAAATGTTGAGCATTAGCTTCGACCATAGGGAAACTCCGAAAATTGCTAAGAGGTGGAAAAAAAATTATCTGGCAGCAATCAACAGAGAATTTCCGAATGACTCATGGAATTTTTTAACCGGCGATAGTGTAACGATAAAAAAACTTACCGATGCTGTTGGGTTTTATTTTAAACGCGATGGCGATGATTTTTCACATGCAGGCAGCGTAATTGCAATTTCACCCGAAGGAAAAATAACACGTTATATTTTCGGCACAACATTCAATCAATTCGATTTAAAGATGGCGTTGATTGATGCCGAAGCTGGAAATTCTAACCCTACAATTGCTAAGGTTTTGCAGTTTTGCTTTAGTTATGACCGTGAAGGAAGAACTTATACTCTGAATATTACTAGAATTATTGGAACTGTAATGCTGCTTGCTGTAGGAGTATTTTTAAGTGTGTTGGTATTTAAGAAGAAGAAAGATAAATCAAAGAAGGTTGACGTATAAATGGCTAACGAATCATTAGCAGTAGAAGAAAAATCATTCTACGAAGAAGGTACCTCTAAAAGAACCGGATTATTAGGCTGGCTGACAAGTACTGATCATAAAAGGATAGGTTTGCTTTACTTAATTGCAATTACTGTATTTTTTTTAGTTGGTGCTACAATTGGCTTGTTAATGCGTCTAGAACTTATTTCGCCCGGCGAAACAATTATGGCTGCACAAACTTATAACGCCTTATTTACACTTCATGGCGTTATAATGATTTTCCTTTTTATTATTCCTGGGCTGCCTGCAATATTTGGTAATTTCTTTCTCCCGATTCAGATTGGGGCGAAGGATGTTGCGTTCCCGCGTTTAAATTTACTTTCGTGGTATATATATATTATTGGTGCTGCCTTAGCCCTAATTTCATTAGTGCTGCCCGGCGGACCAATTGATACAGGCTGGACATTTTACATTCCTTACAGTGTTAGAAGCACAACGAACGTTTCGCTTGCAATATTTTCTGCATTTGTTCTTGGTTTCTCATCAATTTTAACAGGAATAAATTTTATTACAACTGTCCATAGAATGAGAGCGCCAGGCATGGGCTGGTTCAAAATGCCTCTTTTTGTCTGGTCAACATATTCAACTGCCTGGATTCAAGTAATTGCAACTCCTGTAATAGCAATAACAATTATTCTCGTAATTTTAGAAAGAACATTCGGCGTAGGTATATTTGATCCTGCACTCGGCGGTGATCCTCTTCTTTTTCAGCATCTATTTTGGATCTATTCGCATCCTGCTGTTTACATTATGATTCTTCCGGCAATGGGTGTCGTTTCCGAAATTATTCCCACTTTTGCCAGGAGAACAATTTTCGGCTACAAAGCAATAGCCTTCTCCAGTTTAGCAATTGCCTTTGTGGGTTATCTTGTGTGGGCGCATCACATGTTCACAAGCGGAATTAGTGATACAGCAAGAGCAATTTTTTCTTTTCTAACATTTATTGTTGCATTGCCAAGCGGTGTTAAAGTTTTTAATTGGGTCGCAACTATGTATAAAGGTTCAATTGATCCAAAGCCTCCTTTTTTATGGGTTATGTCATTTATATTCCTTTTTTCTATTGGGGGATTAACAGGCTTGGTTGTTGGTGCTTTAGCTTTAGATGTTCACCTGCATGACACTTATTTTGTTGTGGCACATTTTCATTATGTAATGTTCGGCGGTACCGGAACTATATTTATAGCGGCTTTATATTATTGGTTTCCTAAAATGTTCGGTAAAACCTATAATATAAAAATTGCAAACTGGGGTGTTGCACTTTTTTTCATTTCATTTAATATGCTTTATTTTCCTAAATTTATTTTAGGCTACATGGGGCAGCCCCGCCGTTATTATGATTATCTTCCTGAATTTACTTCGCTGCAGGTCATCTCCACTGTTGGTTCCTGGATATTGTATGCCACACTTTTATTGGTGTTCGGTAACTTGGTCTATAGCTTATTTAAAGGTAAAAAAAGTACAGGCAACCCATGGGGCGGTGTTACTTTGGAATGGCATACAAGCTCTCCGCCGCCGCTTGAAAATTTTCATGAAATTCCTAAAGTTACTCACGAACCTTATGACTTTAGCCAATTGAAGGAGATGAAACATGAGTCATAACGAACATGCAATTGCAAATGAACAACACGTGCATAGAGATGATACCGGCGCTAAAATGGGGATGTGGCTATTCCTATTTACTGAATTACTTTTGTTTGGCGGTATGTTTCTTATTTATGCAGTTTATAGATTTCAATTTTCCGATCAATTTAGAGTTGCAGCACTTGAGTTAAATACTTCACTCGGCACGCTTAACACAATAATTTTACTTACAAGTTCACTCACGGTTGCTTTAGCAATTACCGCTATTCAAAAAAAGAATAAATTTTTTGCAATAATAAATTTAGTTTTAACCTTATTTTTTGCCCTGTTGTTTATGGTAATAAAATATTTTGAATGGGGATCAAAATTTGAACATGGAATTTATCCCGGTTCCGAGGAGTTATTGAACAAACAAAACGGTGAAGTTTTATTTTTTGGACTCTACTACGTTATGACAGGTCTGCATGGGCTACATATTATTATTGGAATGGCTTTGCTTTTTTGGATTCTGATACTTGTTATGAAAGATAAAATAACACATGATAATTTTGTAAAAATGGAAAACTCCGGTCTATACTGGCATTTGGTAGATTTGATCTGGATTTTCTTATTCCCATTATTTTATTTGATACACTAATTTTAAGAGAGTAAAATGCACAATAATGATTCGAAAAAAGAACATCATGTAACCGGTTATGGAACTTATTTATTAGTTTGGGTTGCTCTTATCGGCTTAACATCTATTACAGTAACCGTTGCCGGTATTGACTTTGGAATGGTGGCTCTTGCAATAGCATTGCTTATTGCCGCTATTAAATCATCACTTGTAATAAATATATTTATGCATATAAAATCAGACGAACCAATATTTAAAGTTTTTCTTGGTGTTAGTCTTTTTACCTTAATAGTAATATTTGTGCTCACAGCATTCGATGTAATTAATAGGTGAGGTTGATAAATGTTAATGCTTTTTAGTCAAATTGCTTCCCGTAATACCCAAATGGTCGATGATATTATGTGGTATATTGTGGGAATTTCTGTCGTGCTTCTTGTTGGCATTACAATCACAATGATATATTTTGTTTTTAAGTATAACAGAAAAAAAGGGCACAAACCTGTTGATATCCATGGAAATATTTGGTTGGAAATTGTTTGGATCGGTATTCCTACCATACTTGTTTTAACAATGTTTTTTTATAGTTATTCCGGTTATAAAATTTTACGTACCGTGCCCGATGATGCATTTGAAATTAATGTTAAAGCACGAATGTGGGAATGGGAATTTAATTATGAAAATGGAAAAAAGACCGACACGCTCTTCGTGCCCGTAAATAAACCAATTCTTTTAACAATGGAATCAATGGATGTAAACCATTCATTTTTTATACCTGCGTTTAGAATTAAAGAAGATGTTTTTGCCGGTAAAGAAACTTACTTAACCTTTACACCGGAAAAAGTTGACAATTATGATATCGCTTGTGCCGAATACTGCGGCTTAAATCATTCAATGATGTATTCCGAAGTTGTAGTAATGCAGAAAGATAAGTTTACAGAATGGTACGGAGAAAATATTGATGAAAATATTATTGATGAAAATACAAAAGCAGAGATAAGTAATTAATTATAATGGCAGTTTATCAAGATAAAATAGAACCCAAAATAGAATTGGAATTTTCCAGTTTAACCGCGGCTCTTAGAAAATACCTTTCAATAGTTGCGGAATTGGGAAAATTTAGAATAACTTTTTTTGTAGCCTTTTCAACAAGTGTTGGGTTTATACTTTTTAACTCTACTCTAAATTTTGATTTACTCTTTATTTCACTTGGCGTATTTTTATTGGCTAGCGGATCATCGGCAATCAATCATATTCAAGAGCGCAATTTAGATAAACTGATGAATAGGACAATAAACCGTCCACTGCCTTCAGGAAAAATTGGACTACGATCGGCAATTATTCTATCAATGTTATTTTTAGTATTTGGTTTTGCATTGTTGGGCATTTATGCAAATTTAGTTTCAGTATTGCTCGGCTTTATTGCAATAATCTGGTACAACATAATATACACTCCGCTAAAAAGAAAATCGGCTCTTGCCGTTGTTCCCGGTTCTGTTATTGGGGCAATTCCTCCAATGATCGGCTGGACCGCTGCCGGCGGATATGTTTTTGATACACAGATTTTAACTCTTGCACTATTTTTTTTCATTTGGCAAATACCGCATTTTTGGCTTCTCTTACTTTTATACAATAAGGATTATCAAAAAGCAGGCTACCCAACTCTCTCAAAATTATTTTCCGAAATACAAATACGAAGAGTAACATTTATTTGGATTGCCGCACTTTCAACAACATGTATGCTTATTCCCGTTTTTGATTTAAGCAGCAGTTTAATAATAACAACAATACTTTTGCTGCTTGGATTTTGGCTGGTATTCAAAACGCGTTATTTACTAAAACCTAGCAGTCAAAGAATACAGTTTAGAAGAGCTTTTGGAAACATAAATATTTATGTTTTACTTGTTGTTTTATTATTGATAATTGACAGATTAGTAATAACAGAATTTTAAGGAAAATATTAAAATGGATTTTTTAGATAAGTTAGTAATTCCGCAATCGATGGAGCATATCCAACTGCTCAAAACAATGCTGATAGTAACCTACATAATTCTGCTGCCTTATTTAGGAGTTCTTTTTGGTACTGTACTATTTTCAGTAATGTATAACAGTAAAGGACGCAGACTAAACAATCCAGTTTATATCAAATTTTCAAAAAATTTAATCGATGTACTTACGCAAAATAAATCAATGGCATTTGGATTAGGTGCAGTGCCAATGTTATCGGCAATATTTTGTTACGCTCAATTGCTTCATCAATCGAATGTCGGCGTAACTGAAAATATGATTTTTGCGCTGATCCTATTTCTTGCCGCAGTTATTGCAATTTATACTTATAAGTACAGCTTCCACTTAAAAGATGTACTTAAGCTTGTTGAACATAACAGTAAAGCCTCTAATATTACTGATGAAAAAGTTGTTAATGATTTTAAAGCTTATCAAAACCGTACTAATAAAATGTTATTGAAATCAGGTACTTACGGGTTGGTACTTCTTGCTTTAAGTCTTTACATTTTTGTCGGCTCAATGCAGTTAGCTAATGATTCCAGCAGATGGGGTGAGGGAATTTCAATTGTCAGTATTTTATTTTCATCTTCAACATTCATCTATTTTCTCTTTTATATTTCAGCATCATTTGTTCTCACCTCACTTTGTGTAATCTATTTATTCTTTAAGCATGAAAATGACAGTGTTGAACAAGATGCCGAATACAGCTCATTCGTAAAAAACTTTTCACTTAAAACAGCATTAATTTTTACTGGAATACAATTTATTTTAGTTGCCGTAAGCTTATTCACTTTACCTGATATATCATTATCATATTCAGTATTTGGTTATACATTAATTTCTTTATCTCTGCTGTTAGTAATAATAAACCTGGTTTATTTTATGATCAAAGAATCAAGTTTGAGATTTAGAAATTCGGCTCTATTCCTTTTTCTAATATTTTTTGTGTTTATAATTATAAAAGATCAATATGCATTTGAAACATCATCACAGATACAATTTAAAGAACTTGCGGAAAATTATACTGTGTATGAAGAAGATTTAAAAAAGGAATTCGGTACATTTACAGAATCGATTAGCGGTGCGGATATTTATAACGGTAGGTGTATCGCTTGTCATCAATATGATAAAAAAGTCGTCGGACCGCCTTACAACAGCGTTTTACCAAAGTATGAAGGCGACCTTGAGGCACTATCAAGCTACATACTTAATCCGGTTAAAGTGAACCCGGAATACCCTGCAATGCCTAACCAGGGATTAAAACCAAATGAGGCAAAGGCTGTAGCTGAATATTTGATGAATACTTATAAGCAGTAACTATTGAAAAATTTTGAAGAAGGGGATTGCGGAGTTTCTGTAATCTCCTTTTTTTGTTTAAATTTGCACTGATTATATAAATTAATAAAATTATCATATTTAAAATATCAATGAACAACAAGACACTAAAAGTCCTTGAAGCACTACAACTCTCAACAGAGTTTTTGGAAAAGAAGGGGATAGAATCGGCGAGAACCAATGCTGAACTTTTACTTGCAGATATTTTGGGCTGCAGCCGTTTAGATCTATACCTTGCTTTTGAACGCCCGCTGAATGAGATCGAGAAAAGTAAGTATAGAGAATTTATTGCTCGCCGTTCTAAATTTGAACCGCTGCAGTACATTATTGGCAAGGTAGAATTTTACGGTTACAATTTTCTCGTTGATAAAAATGTGCTTATACCCCGACCTGAAACAGAATTGCTGGTTGAAAAAATTACGCAGATAGTTGATAAAAATGATCATCTAAATATCTTAGATATCGGTTCCGGCAGCGGTAATATTTCAATTGCCCTTGCAAAACAGATCGAGCAATGTTCTGTAATTGGAATTGACATTTCTGAAGAAGCAGTTGCAGTTGCAAATAAAAATTGTGTACAGAATGAAATTGTAGATAAAGTGAAATTCCTAGTTCAAGATTTTTTCACAATAGAGAATGGTTTTATAAATCAAAAGTTTGATCTGATCGTTTCAAATCCTCCTTACGTAGCGGAAAAAGAATACACAACACTGCAGGAGGAAATTATAAACTATGAACCCAAAATTGCTGTCACTGATTTTTCGGATGGATTTAATTTTTATTCTGCAATAATTAAAAAATCAAACGGAATGCTGAACAGAGGCGGCTACCTATTTTTTGAAGCTGCACTTGGTCAGAGTGAAAAGATTGCCGCTTCGATGAAAGAATCAAATTTTATAAATGTTAATGTTATTCAAGACTATGCAAAGATTGATAGAATAATTTACGGACAGTTAAAATGAAAGCAGTGGTTCAGCGTGTTTCAGAAGGGGGAGTTGATATTCCGTCGCATCAGCATAATCAAACTATTGGAATTGGATTAGTAATTCTGCTTGGGGTTACACACGATGACACGGTTGAGGAAGTAAATTTTGTGGCAGATAAATGCTGCAACTTGAGAATATTTGAAGATGAAAATGAGAAGATGAATCTTTCTCTAAAAGATGTTGATGGCGAGGTGTTGATAATTTCACAATTTACATTATACGGCGATGCACGAAAAGGGAATAGACCAAGTTTTGTAAATGCCGCCCCACCTGGAAAGGCAAATGAGTTATATGAAAAATTTATCGAGAGAGTTAAAAAAAATATTGGCGGGGATAAAGTAAAAACCGGAATTTTCGGTGCGATGATGAATGTTAAAATATTAAATGATGGTCCCGTTACAATTTTGGTTGAATCGAAATAGACGATTGCATACGTTGCTAATATAACTTGTATTATATTATAGATTTTATGGCAAGCTTCGTGAGTTGTTTTTATTTGCACCGACATTTATGTCGGTGATAAAAATTAACTAATGCAACACGGGGTTTTAACCCCAAATAAAAAATTATTTGGCTAAAGCCAGTTTATCAGTTTATACTAATTCTCCGGCATAAATGCCGGAGTTAATATTCACTTTTTTATAAAAGTACTATTATAAGCAAGGAATGATAAAGTTTAAATGCACTCAACATTAATGATATTTATAGACGGCGTTGGAATTGGTGAAAACGACCCGAAGAAAAATCCATTCTTTAACGGCAGATTAAACTTTGCCAAAATTATTTTTGGTGCTTCTCCGCATTTGGGTGATCAGCATCTTCAATCCGACAATAAATATTTATTTCCTGTTGATGCTTGCATGGGGGTTAAAGGTTTGCCTCAAAGCGGTACCGGACAAACATCAATCTTCTGCGGAGTGAATGCACCGAAAATAAACAAAGGGCATTTTGGTCCATATCCGCCAGCGGCATTAAAACAGACTCTGAAAGAAAAAAATATCTTCCGCGAATTTTTGAATAGAAATTTGAATGTTGAATTTGTGAACGCATACCCGAAAATATTTTTTGATTATATAAATTCCGGCAGAAAAAGATTAAGTGCTACATCATTAAGCTGCTTGCTGAGCGGGGTAAAACTTAAAAACTCAACTGACTTGAGGCGTGGACAAGCGTTGAGTGCTGAAATTGATAACAGCAGATGGGTGAATAAATTAAATTATACTCACAAAATTATTAAACCGGAAACAGCAGCAAACCGCTTATTTAAAATTGCTCAACGCAATCACTTTACACTCTTTGAATATTTTCTCACAGACCATATTGGTCACGGCAGAATTAAAGATGAGGCGGACGCAACGCTGAAGGTTCTGGATAAATTTTTGATTCATGTTTTAAGAAACATTCCCAAAAACATCTCTTTAATTATCTGTTCCGATCATGGCAACATCGAAGATATGTCGGTAAAAATGCATACCCGAAATCCGGCTTTAGGTATTACTGCCGGTTTGCATGCAGAAGAACTTTCACAAAAAATTAATTCACTTTATGATATCAAGAATTCAATATTAGGTTATTATTCGTGAATAGATTTCCTGTTGTAAACTCAATAATAATATTCTGCTTCGGTATTCTAGCAGAAAGTTATTTTAAGTTTATAACAGATAAAACAATATTTGTAATCGGTACTCTTCTTATAGTCTCGACAATTATTTTTCTCATTAAAAAATTTCCTTTCAAAATTAAAATTCTCAATCCGCTTATCTACACAATAATATTTTTAATGGGTGCACTCCATTTTGGTTTAGATAAAAATGATACTGTTAGTTATCCCTTTAATACAGCGAGACTAAAAAATGCAGCGGTTTTTGGAAAAGTAAAATCTGTTGAACTGCCTCAAAAAAATAAATTGAAATTTTTATTGTCGGTTGATTCAATTCATACTCAAAAAGGAAAAATTAAGAGGAAGTTTAACTTGCTTTGCAATCTAAAGGAGTTAAGTAATAGAAAGCAGAATGCGATTCTCCAAAAGATTAGGATAGGCAATTCAATTAAAATTAGCGGCAGTATTTACAAACCGCGCAACAGAAGAAATCCCGGTGAATTTAATTACGAGGAGTATTTAAATCGAAATGATATTGCGGCGCTGCTTTCCTTCGGGAGGAAGGACAGCCTGAGTTTAATTGAGGAAGAACCAAATTTATATAATATAGTTGCCGATGCCCGTTTTGAGATCAATAGAATATTCAAAGAACTTAACAATGAAAAGGCATCTGGATTTTTAAAGGGAATACTATTAGCCGATAGAGGGGAAATTGATTTTAGTACAAGAGAAAAATTTGTAAATGCGGGTGTAGTGCATATACTTGCTGTCTCGGGACTTCATGTTGGATTTATTGTACTGATATTTATTGTTATCAGCAGCAGATTCAATTTATATATTCGATCGGCAATAACAATTATCGGTTTACTGGCATTTTTAATTATCACTAATTCACCTGCATCTGTGGTGCGTGCAAGTATAATGGGTGTTACACTAATCATTACTTTTCTACTCAATAGAAAATTCAACAGTTATAATGCCTTAGCTATTGCTGCGTTAATAATTTTAATAATTGATCCAATGGAGTTATTCAATCCCGGGTTCCAGCTTTCATTTTCGGCTGTGCTATCTATCGTAGCTATTTATCCAATTTTCAGCAGAGGCATTTATAAATTTGGAATTAAAAATCAGTGGATAAATAAATTATTACTTTTCTTTTCAGTATCTCTCGCTGCCCAAATAGGAACACTTCCATTCACAATTTTATACTTTAATAAATTATCAATAATCGCTTTGTTTGCAAATTTAATTGTAATTCCCCTTGTTGCTATTATTGTATCAACAGGAATTGTTACGCTCATATTTTATCCTATTTCCAAATGGATTGCCGGAGTTTATGCTTACGCTAATGATGTCCTTGTATCCTGGCTTCATTATTTTGTAAACTTTGCAGGCGGCACCTCAATTTCCCACATTAATATTTTTCAGTTCAGCATTCTTGATGCATTAATATTCTACACCCTAATCATTTTGGGATTTTATTTGTATCGAAGTTTATTATCACCAAAAGCAAAAGTATTGTTCATTATTCTCTTATCCTTAAACTTTGCCCTTTTAATTCAGCTCGATAATTCAAAACTTCTGCCCGATAATAAATTATCTATTATGGCAATTGACATTGGTCAAGGGGATGCGACACTGATTAAATTCCAAAATAATCAAACTGCGCTGGTTGATGCCGGCAATGCCACTAAAAGTTTTGATAATGGGGAAATGGTGATTTATCCTTTACTGCAGAGATTAGAAATTGACTCAATCGATTATGGATTTATAACTCATGTAGATGCAGATCATTACCGGGGATTTTTTTCACTCTTTAAAAAGGGAATAATTAAAAAACTTTATAAGCCTGTATTGGATCGATCGCTTAACAAGGATTTACGGTTGGATAGTTTAATCCGCGCAGAAAAGATTCCGCTTAAGTATTATCATAATGATATCATAAGTTTCGGCAATGTTAGACTTTATGTCCTGAATGATTCCACCTCGCTTAAGACAATGAATTTAAGCACCAATGATAAAAGCGGCATATTTAAAATTGAATATGGTGAAACATCATTTTTACTAACCGGTGATGCCGGCTTTAAAATTGAAAAATACCTTGTTAATAAATTCAATAAATTTTTAAATTCGGATGTTCTAAAAGTTGGGCATCACGGCAGCAAACATAGTACTAGCAAAGGATTCCTTGATGCTGTTAATCCTAAAATGAGTTTTATAAGTGCGGGAGTAATAAACAGATTCAATCATCCAACACCCGAGGTGATCTCTTTATTAGAGAGCAGGGATATTGAAATTCACAGAACGGACTTGAGCGGGGCAATTATTTATCAATCTGATGGTGAGCAAATTGAATTTATTAATTGGAGAGAGTAAAAAATATTTTTTTAAAAAGGATATTCGAGTTATCTTAATTATCTAAATTTATACATGTTTAACATTCTCGAAAACATATCGTTAAAACCCCACAACACTTTTGCTGTTGAAGCATTCGCAAAAAGGTTTGTTGAAATTTCTTCTGCGGAACAATTTAAAAATCTTTTGCAGAATGAAGATTTAAGGGGCGAAGAATTACTAATACTTGGCGGCGGCAGTAATATATTATTCACAGAAGATTTTAATGGATTAGTAATTAAGAACAGCATCGGCGGAATTTCAATAACAAAGGAAACCGATGCCTACGTTATTATTAGTGCCGGCGCAGGTGTTATTTGGGATGACCTTGTTGATTTTTGTGTTACTAAAAATTTAGGCGGCATAGAAAACTTAAAACTTATTCCCGGTACTGTTGGTGCTGCCCCTATTCAAAATATAGGCGCATACGGTGCCGAACTTGTTGACGTCTTTGAATCTCTTACCGGTATCTTTATTCAAAATTTTGAAGAGAAAACCTTTATGAAAGATGAATGTAAGTTTGGCTATCGTTCAAGTGTTTTTAAAACTGATTTAAAGGGAAAGTTTTTTATCACTGAGGTTAGGTTAAAACTAAATAAAAAACCGAGAATAAATCTATCATACAAGGCATTAAAAGATTCAGTTGAAGAGGAAGGGATAGCTAACCCTACAATTAAAGATGTTAGCAGGCATGTTAAAAATATACGTGAATCAAAATTACCAAACCCATCGGATATAGGGAATGCAGGCAGTTTTTTTAAAAATGCAGAAGTACATAAATCGAAAGTTGATGAACTGATAAAAATTTACCCCGATTTGGTTTTTTATAAAGTTGATAATGAGATTATGAAAATTCCTTCCGGATGGCTAATTGATAAATGCGGATTAAAAGGATTGCGGAAAGGTAATACAGGCACACACGATAAGCAGGCATTGGTAATTGTAAACTTAGGCGGCGCAACAGGAAAAGAAATTTATGAAATTGCTATGTTCGTTAAAGAAAAAGTAAAAAACGTTTTCGGAATTGAATTGATTCCTGAAGTAAATATTATTTAATAATTATTATTGGTGGCGTATGAATGATTTAATAATTGTATTTGTCGGATTAGCGTTAATCTTATATATCTTTTTTGTACTTGGCACTGCAAGAATTGCCGTTACCCGGAGCAAAAATGGAATCGGCTGGTTTTTGTTTTCATTAATTTTACCCCCAATCGCTTTCCTTGGAGCGCTTCGACTTCCCAAAGCTGATATTAAAAAGGAATCTGCTGATAATTCATTTTTCGAAAATATTGTGATGGATTTAACTCAGCCGTTTATTGATTTGGCTGGGACTTCACAAGCATTATTAGGATTAAATATTTCCTACGTGCTTGAAGGGCTTACATATTTTGGAGTACTTGGATTATTGGCAATATACTTTAACGAGTATGTAGGACTCGATGATATTAGAGCCGGAAACATGCTTGGCATATTAACAGGCGGCATTACACTCGCCATGCTTTTCCTCGGCGCAACTGTCGATTGGATAGGTTTACGCAAAGCGCTGCTAATTGCATTGGTTCTTATGCTTGTTGGAAGGATCCTGATAACTATCGCTCCGGAAGTAGGAGTTTCAGGAATTTGGAATTCTGCACACATATTTTCAATGCTGGGAATCCTTGGAATTGTATTAGGATATGGAATTTACCAACCGGCATGCTATGCAGGTGTTAAACAGCTTACCACTGAAAAAACAGCTGCAATGGGCTACGCAATGCTTTATGCTCTAATGAACCTGGGCGGTTTTTTACCGGGAATTATTTCTCCTCCGGTTAGAAAATCATTTGGCATTACCGGTGTGTTTTGGGTTTATGCCGTGCTTACAGTTGTTGGAATTGCTGTTGTATATTTTGTGATTAGTAAAAAAGCAATGAAGAAAGCTCAACAAGAACAAGAAGCATCGGAACCTGAATCATCAAATGTAAAATCAGATGAAGAAGAACAGGGCGGATTTAAATTATTACTTAATGTATTTTTGGATAAAGTTAAAAGTAACAGAACTCCCGCAATGAGTGCAGGAGTATTTTTAATTGCTGTACTTTTCTTAGCAATTGGTAAAGAATTTATTTTCACTTCTGCCGTTATGGAAATAAATAATAGCGGTACCTGGTACAGTTATTTATTTAGTTTTAATTGGTTTTACTTGCTTGGTGTTTTTATGCTATGCGGTTTTATATTATTCATCACTGATCTCCGATTCTTTTATTTTGTTTTTATTTTGATCTTTGTTCAGACTTTGTTTGCACACAATTGGTTAACGCTTCCCATGTACACAAGTAGAGCATTTGAAGGTTTTGTCGGCGACAATTTTGAGTTTTTTGTTAATCTAAATCCAATTTTAATTTTTATACTTACACCAATGGTAACGGCACTTACATCAAAAAAAGATACTTACAATATGATGATACTTGGAACGTTTGTTATGGCGGCGCCAACATTCATTTTAGTGCTTGGTCCTAATTTTAATACCCTGATTGCCTATTTAGTTTTAATGACAATCGGCGAAGCAATGTGGCAGCCAAGATTTCTTCAATGGGTTGCGGAAATTGCACCGAAAGGGATGACAGGAGTTTATATGGGAATCGGACAGTTCCCATGGTTTCTTACAAAAGTAATTACAAGTCTATATTCCGGTTGGTTTTTAATGAACTATGTTCCTCAAGATACTCCGGTTTCAGAATTAAATTCTGAAACAATGTGGTTCTTTTATGCCTTGATTGCAATGGTATCACCAATAGGTTTAGTATTAGCTAAAGGGTGGATGAAGAAAGGCTTTAAAACTAAGCACGAAGGATAAACCAATTGGAAAAAGCAGTTTCAAAAATCAATATAAAACCCCCCTTCTCTTTGTTAGAGAAGGGGCTGGGGGATGAGTTATTTTCCAAGTTAAATTAGAATAAAATTCTCCAGCAGCACATATCCAACAAACAGAAATAATAAACAGCCAGCGGTCAACAACACTAAAAGATTTGGAATCTTATTTGAAAAATAAAATGTTCCTATCAAATCGTTCTTCCGTTTTTGCAGATTGAATTTAACTAAAACCGAAAGGTTAAGGTAAATAGTTAAAAATATACCGCCGATAAAAATGAATGGAGAAATGAAATTGAATACTTTGAACAAAATAGCATCGTTATAAATATATTCAAGTGAAGAATGCATGAAGGAAATATTTAAGTAGTAATAAAGAATATTAGCAACAGCAAAATATAATGCAGGCAAAACAAAAACTAAACTGATTAAAGCAATTGATTTAGATTTAACTCCCTTTAGAAAATTGAACAGAGCATACTTGTTAAACATGTCTAAAATTTTTGAATTATCTGTATCTAATATTTCAGTAAAACTCTCAACATCTAATTCGAATATAGAAGCAAGTGTAAGTAAGGATTCATGCGAGCATTTCCCATCTTTTTCTATTCGCTGAATAGTTCTCAAACTCAATCCCGAAATATCAGCAAGCTGCTGCTGCGACCAGGATTTACTTAAACGTAATTTTTTTATTTCAGAAGCCAATTGAAATCGAGACATATTTTCCCCCGTTGTAATTTTATTTTAGGAAAATATAAGTAAAAATAAATTATTGTTATACGACACAATTATGACAGTATTAAAATTGACTTAGAATTATAACTCCTGCCACAATTCAATCTTGTTCCCGTCCGGATCAATAATCCATGCAAACAATCCTTCGGGGTGCTCATCAATTTCAGTCACATTTTGATTTTCTTTTTTCAATTCCTCAACCACAGTTTTCAAATCATCAACTCTAAAGTTTATCATAAAAGGGGATTTGCTCGGATCAAGGTAATCAGTATCATGATTAAAAACACTGAACACACTATACTTTTCCTTATCCGGATTTTCTTGATCGCGCCACTTAAAAACTGAGCCGCCCCAGCTTTCAATGTTCAAACCAAGATGAGTCTTGTACCAATCCAATAAACTCTCTCTATTTTTAGATTTGAAAAAAATACCGCCAATTCCGGTTACTCTTTTATTTTCACTCATGTTGTTCCTTTTAGTTATTGTTTACGGCTTCCCAATTATAATCAATATACTCCCATTCAAAATCATTTTCAAAAACTTCAACCAACACAAAACCCTCTTCAAAATTTTCACGTGGACCATTCCACCAGCTACCACTAACAGCTCCTCCGGTAATGAAGCTGGTTCCGTCAAAATTAATTTCTTCAACGATATGCAAGTGTCCCTGCAATACTAATTTTAAATTGTGATCTTTAAACATTTCAAGAACTTCTTTAGAATTGGTAACAGCAGCACCCTCTGGTAGTTGATAAGTTGAACCAAACTTCATTTGACCATAAATTGTAGCTAATGGAATGTGAATAGAAATAACTATTGGTGTTTCAGAATCAACATTCTTTAAATCTCCATCCAGCCAGTTCATCTGTAAACTATCAATCAAGCCATAATATTTCCTATCCCCGGTAAACCCTATTGCATCCAGACTAATAAAATGCCAGCCCTTATGATCAAACGAGTAATAGGTTTTCCCTTCTCCAATTCTATCTTTAAACATTTTTTTACCAAAGCTCTCATCCGATTCATCAACCCCGCTTTTTTTATACAATCCAAAAACTTCGTGATTACCAATGGTATTGTAAATTGGAATTGAGGTTTGTGCCGATAATTTATTATAAAGATCATATAACACTTTAGCAGAATCATAATTTTGTCCGAGTGCATCAAAAATTAAATCGCCTCCGGTTAATATAAAATCCGGTTCCAACTCTTCAGCTTTTTTTAGCGCTTTCAAAAATCCTTCCTCAGCATTCTTCTTCGATTGAATATGAATATCTGTCATAAATACAAACTTAAACTTGCTTTCGTTTTGAGTGCAGCCGAATGAAATAAAAATTAAAAGTAATAATGGTTTTATCAAATTTGTCTTCATTTTGTTCTTCATTATTTTTTGAAATAATTAGTGCTTAATAAAAAGAATCCTTTGAATAACATCTCAATAAACTGGTTCGGGTCATTGCGATCCCGATGTTCCGATAAACACATTCGGAGCAGACTTTTCGGGAGAAGCAATCTGCCAAAAAGTGAGAGATTGCTTCATCCCGATAAAATGCATCGGAATTCGCAATGACAAAATATATTTTATTCAAAGCCTTCTAAAATTAAATATGTAATTCTACAATATCACCATCATAAAGAATATGATCCCTTCCGACCATTTGCCCATCATGAACTCTTTTACCCCAAAGCTTTGCAGACTTAAGATTCTTAGCAAAGTCTCGATGTACTTTTGCCGCAAACTCTTCTAACGTGGAACCCGAATGAAGCACAAAGGGCTGGGTTAAATCGGGCTCCTCGCCCGGAGGCTTACTATAAATCCTTATCATTTCAAGTTCTCGAATTATAAATTGCTCAGCCTCGTCAATATTTCTACCCGCCTTAATAGAAATAGGCAGCACAGCCCAGCCCTCTTCTTTCAATAATTCATTCAATACTTCAAAGTCTTCGTCAAATCCTTCTGTATCATCTTTGTTTACAAGCACCACAATTGGAATAAAATAATTACGCGGATCAGCAGAATCCGTCTTCTTTATTCTGGCAAAGATTCTATTGCTTTCTAAAACTTCCACTGTCTGCTGAAACTGGGGAATTGGAAAAGCCTGCAAATCAACCATCAATAAAATTAGATCAGCACTTTTCAACAGATCAACAAATTCAGGTTCAATGTAATTTCTATCAATTGGGGGAGTATCAATTAATTGTAAGTGTATTCCTTTAAACTCGAGTATGCCCGGTGTAGGAACCCAAGTGGAATAAGGGGCTTCAGATACTTCCGGTTCGGCATTGGTTAAATACGAAACTAAAGATGATTTGCCGACGTTAGCGGCGCCTACAACTACAATGCGTCCATCACCTTCCTTTTCAATTTTAAAATGGCTGTCATGTTTAGCGGTATTCTTTTTCGATTGAGATTGAGACTTAAATTTGGAAAGTTTTTTTCTATACTCAGCACGCAGCTTATCGGTGCCTTTATGCTTTGGAATTCTGCTGATTAATTCTTCAAGAGCTTGAGTTTTTTCTTCGGGAGTTACAGAATCTTTAAATCTTTTTTCGGCTTCAAAATATTCAGGAGGTAAATTTGTAGGCATATTAACCTTCTATCCAAAAGATGAAAAATTATACTGCCTTATCTAACGTATTGAAAAATACTAAATTTGATTTTAATCGGATAGTTAAAAATATCAATTATTACTTCGGCTTGACTCCCTTATTGTCCCAATATTCTTCTCCGTAATCGTAAAATATTTCTTCACCTTTTTTAATTTTTTTTATAGCTCGTATGCGTGCTGTCTTCCATCTGGTTGATACGACAATTTCCGCATTAGGTTTTTTGCAATGATTTATCATACTGGCAAAGCTCGATCCTTTACCTTCACCTAAAATATAATAGTCTTCCGTAACCTCCATCAAATATGAAGATGAGATATAGGGTTCTTTCAGAATTTGCTTACCATTTAAAACACGTCCGGTATAATAACCAATATGCTCACCCTTTTTAATTTTTACTTTAGCAAATAATCCTTTACCGGCTTTCTTCTTAGATGATTTTTTTATTTTAAATTTTTCCTGCCAATTGGAGTCGTCAAACGGCATAAGTAGTTCCTTCGTTTTAAACAAAGTTCAAACATAAGGTATTATAGTGAAATTTAAAAGAAAAAATTGTAAGTCGAATACCAACGGAAAGAATGGAATTACTGGATTGCGGTTAATTTCTTCCGAGTAACTTCCATAAAAAGTAACCCGCAAAAATTATCAATACCAATAAATGAAGTAGAATAAAATTCACAATTACCTTTTCTATATAAGTGGGATCATTAAGAAACCAGCTAGCTATACCTTTGCCGGAACCGGTTTTACTAGGCGAAATTGGGATGATAAATGAAATTAAAATTAAAATAAATTCAATGAGCAGGTATGCTTGCCAGTCCTTATTTCTTTTCAGCTTCTTCATTATGGTAAAATTATAATCAGATAATACAATGTGTAAAATACATTTGAATTAATTGCATTATAAAAATACTAAGAGTGAAACATATATTCTGGCGTATATCATAAACGATAAAAATAAATTGTCCTTGTTAATTACTAACCATAGAAGTGATTTAAGACAGAAAATATTGCAGAACCAAATTTTAATTGAAATTATTTATGGAAATATTAAAGCCGCCAATCAATTGATGAATGGCGGCTTCTTAATATATTACTATCGTTATTTACAATACTGACATTTGTCGTTATTTCATCAGCATCATTTTCTTGGTTGAGACAAATGAATTAGTTTGAAGTCTGTAAAAATAAATTCCGCTTGAAACAGGAACTCCGCTTTCATTTATTCCATTCCAAATTACTTGTTTTGTACCGGCGGATTGTTCTGAGTTAATAAGTGTTTTAACAAGTTCACCAAGTATATTGTGCACAGTTAAACTAACCTTGCCCGCTTGCGGCAATTTAAAACTTATAGTTGTTGATGGATTAAATGGATTTGGATAATTCTGTTCTAAAGAATATTCCTTTGGAATTGTTGAGTTATTATTTTCAACGTCTGTTGGTAAACCATTTGATAAATATGTATTCCCAACTAAGTCACCATGATTTTCATAAATTGAATAATCTCGAACATCGTTCGTTCCGGGATCACCCACTCCCAGATCTTCCAGTTCGTCAAATTTCCAATAACCGATTAATCCGCTGTCGGCAGTCGAATAATACTCACTTCCTAAATCCATACCCCTGGTTCTAATTATCTCTTCTTCATTTCTACTATAATTCCAGAGCCTTACCTCATCTATCATTCCTTGAAATTTTTGATCACTTGAAACTTGTCTTCCTCCAATTCTTAATTTATTGGAATCAGGGTGAACATCACCGGTATAAAATGAGAAGCCGTCGTAACCGTGGAATTCAGTACCATTTTCGTTATGCAAAAATATATCAGTCTCCGAACCGCCGTCCCAGTACAACCGAGTCAATGCGATGTGCGTCCAAACCGCTTCGGGAGCAGTGTAATAAGTGTTTATCCATTCCCATGAGCTTTCATCTGCGATCGCATATCTAATTGTGCCGTCGGGAAACCTTGCAATCTGAAATTCACCTTCCTTATTTATTATTGTTCCGCCAAATGCAGTATCGATACCGGGTCCCTCCGGATAGATCCATGCTTCAATTGTCATATCACCTGAAAAATCTAAATTATCAGTTTCTCCCATATCCGCATATCCGTTATTCCCAAGTTCATTTAATACCACAGCATTCCCCGGAACTAAATTATCTAAAACAGCATTTTGATATACACCATATTCAATTTTAATATTCGGAGTGGCAACACCGGTTGGTCCTTCAAGTACATAAGTTTCCGGCTGTATCTCCATATCAATTACTTTTCGGTAAGGGTCTATATTTATTTGCTCTAATGCATTATTAGTAAAAACTGTTGAAGGTGATAAATAAAAAGGTGTGCCCCTTAGATCAATATTAGCATTTAGTTTCTTGAAAGCCGGATTATACAAGACTTTTCCGTAAATACCTTGCTGGTAATAATTATTAAAGATAGGTTTTCTCGCACCAAAAAGAATTTCTTCTTGTATAAACGTAGTGTCTTTTCCATCCACGATAAGAGTGTGAGCATCAATTTTAATTTTATTAAAATGAAATCTTGAATGATGCCCGTCGTGAGACCAATCTGAAAAATTCGTTGTGTCTTCACTTAACGGAATCGTTAAATATTCTTTCGGTTCTGTTAATGAATCTCCTGTAACCGGATCAAAAAACATACAGTAAAGCTGCATAGGCTTTGTTTCATCACCTTCGTGATAGATCCAATACTCAGCACCGGGATTGGGAATGAATCTGCTGAATTGTTTAACTTCGGCGGCGTCAGCATAAATTGCAGGAATTGTAATTATACTTTCGGTAACATCACCGCGTGCATTTTTTACATATACTTTTCCTGCTTCTTCCGGTGTTCCCTTTATAGGTTGGATATTTGTATAGAATCCCAATTCATTTTGCTCCAGAGTATCAACTCTAGTTACACCATCAACTTTAACTTCAGAAGTAACTAATGAAATAGGAAAATTTTCCGGAGTAGTGCTGACCAAAATTCTACTGTATGCTGATGTATCCCCCGGAAACTGAGAATAGCTTGCTAAGTTTAATTTTGGTTCAGGGGTATCGCCCGGACTCATCATCACAATTTTTGTATTTGAATGCATTGTAAGAGGCAGTAAATTATTTGGTCTTCCTGCCGTCTCCCATTCATTTATAACTTCGGATGAAGGGGAGGAAACATACCATTGCCCGGGGTATTCTCTACCTTCAATTTTTACAACTCCGTTATTTTCTTCAACGTCAAATATTCTAGATAAAACTTGACGGAAACTATATTCTGGATTCCAGTTCGTCCAACCTGCAAACACTTGATGCCGCTTTGGTTCACTTCCCATATTTGCGATTATATCAACAGTAACAACATCAATATCACCTGTGTAAATATTCCAAGGTTTTACAACACTATTGTTGTTAAGGTCAATAGTTTCAACATCTGCCTGAACCTGGTTTACTTCTAATGTAAGAGGCGCTCTTCTTTGAATTGCTTTCAATTCATCAAGTGTAATTGTAATATCATCGCCGCCCGTTGTTGAAATATTAAAATCGTTACTTCTTTGTCCGGGATTTAATGCATCTACTAAAGGTAAATTGAATGTTGCAATTATTTTATCACCCAACTTTAAATTTACTGTTGGTACAATATTCAATGCCTCAGCGCTTCCTTTGTTTTCAACATTTACAATTAGCTCAAGCCTTGCAGCTCTATCGGGCTGGGTTGAACGGGCGTTATTCCAATTCATTTCAGAGGTGCTAGTGGATGTTTGAGATGTGCTCCATGTCTCGGAATAGGATTCACTTACAGAGGTACTTCCTTTCAGCCCTTCTAAACTGTACTCAATTCCAGAAGTAACTTCAACACCAACTGTTTGTGAATTTTCGACTGAATTTGAAAATGAACTGCTTTGCGAACCACCTTTTGCATCGGTAATTTCAACTATTGGATAGACGTCAAATTTTTTCATCGTAACAACTATTCTTGGTCTTGCCGCAACAAGAGGGTCATCTTCCGGCGGAAACACTGTTACATCTAAACCAACTTTTGAAACTTCAGTAAAATCACTATACGGGTCTTGATCGGTGCTTGCCTGAAGTGGATCGGTGATAAAATAATTTATATTCGGGTCGCCGTTCCAAGCCCGCATTTTAAAACTATCTGAATCCCAAAAGTACCCGTTTACTTCAAGTTCGTTTTCTATCCCATCACCATCAACGTCTCCCATTGGCGAATATATTTGTTTCGTTCCATCCTTTGAAACAAATTCAAGCATTTTTGTACCGTTTTTATATATGGTTTTCCATGATTGAGCATTTACTATATTTACCTGTAAAGCCAGCACTGCTGTTAATATAAGTAAGAGTGTTTGCTTGCGGGTTGCTGAAACGTACTTAAGCGTTTTCATAATTCCTCCGGTTTATCAATTTATACGGACATAAAGTCCCTTTATTATATACGCATGAAAATGGGGTCAAAGTGATAACCGGAATTATTTTTTTATACATATTGTTCTGCAATAATTATTGACAATAGAGACTTTTATATTTACTTTTGTACGTAAACAAAAATTTGGCACCTTTTTATGTCTGATCACATAAATTCTATATTAAAAACTTACCGACGCTTATTCGAGTGCTGGATCTTCTATAAGTAATCCACATAGCTTTCCCTTTTATTCCATAAAATTTTAATAAAAATTATTTAACTCATTTCGAGTTTGTTTAAAAATTAAATTATTTCATTTGGAGAAATAAAAAATGTTTGAAAAAGTAGAATCAAAAAATTTTGAGCCTCAAAGAATGGCAGAGGCAGAAGGAAATTTTTATGAGCCTGTAGAAAATAAAATTGGTCCGGGAATGAATGAGCGAATTCAAAAATTGAGAAAACTTAGTTTTGAAACTGAACCAAGTTTATCAATCGAAAGAGCTATTCATGAGACTGAATTTTATCAAAATAATTATGGTAAGTATTCTGTTCCTGTTCTTCGAGCGCTTACATTTTTAGATCACTGCAAAAGAAAAACTATTTACTTAGGTGATGGTGAATTGATTGTCGGGGAGAGGGGACCTTCACCAAAAGTAGTACCTACATTTCCCGAACTCACATGCCACACTGTGGAGGATTTTCATGTTCTTAACACCCGCGATATGCAGCGATATACAATCTCTCAAGAAGATATTGATACATACGCCGAAAAAGTAATTCCTTATTGGGAAGGAAAAACACAGCGCGAAAGAATTTTCAATCACGTACCAAAGGAATGGAAAGCAGCATACGAAGCCGGATTGTTTACCGAGTTCATGGAACAGCGGGCGCCGGGTCATACCGCGCTTGACGGAAAAATTTATAAAAAAGGTATGCTCGATTTTAAGATTGAGATTGCGGATCATTTAGATTCACTCGATTACTTGAATGATCCCGAAGCGACGGACAAAGCTGAACAGCTTAAAGCAATGGACATATCATGCGATGCGGTAATTATATTTGCCGAGAGGCATGCTGATTTAGCTGATGAACTTGCAGAAAAAGAGACTGATGCAAACAGAAGAGGTGAATTAAAAAGAATTGTTGAGGTGTGCCGCCGGGTGCCTGCAAACGCACCTCGTAATCTATGGGAAGCAATTCAGATGTATTGGTTTGTTCACCTTGGAACCATAACTGAACTGAACGGATGGGATGCAATGAATCCCGGTCACTTCGATCAGCATCTTACACCATTTTATGAAAAAGAAATTGCGGAGGGTAAACTTACGCGCGATGAAGCTAAGGAATTGATATCATGCTTCTGGATTAAAGTAAATAATCATCCCGCACCGCCCAAGGTGGGAATAACCGCACGTGAAAGCGGAACTTACAATGATTTTACAAATATTAATATTGGTGGAGTAAAATCGGATGGTTCCGATGGAGTGAGTGAAGTCTCTTATATTATGCTTGAGGTTGTTGAAGAGCTGCACATTCTGCAGCCGGGCAATTCTGTTCATATCAGTGCTAAAACGCCCGACAAGTTTTTACATAAAGCAACTCATGTAATTCGGCAAGGTCACGGCTATCCATCGGTTTTTAATCCAGATGTTTATATAATGGAAATGATAGGACACGGTAAATCACTAACGGATGCAAGGGAAGGCGGATGCAGCGGCTGTATTGAGGTTGGTGCATTTGGTAAGGAAGCCTATTTATTAACCGGTTACCTCAATGTTCCTAAAATATTTGAAGTTACACTTAACAATGGAATTGATCCTGTTACCGGAAAAGTTGCAGGAATAGAAACGGGAGACCCTAAAACATTCATCAACTTTGAAACTCTCTACGATGCATTTTTGAAACAGCTTAATTTTGTTATTGATCAAAAAATGAGAGTTAGCAATTACATTGATAGAATGTTTGCCAAGTATGCGCCTGCACCTTTTCTATCAGTTGTAATTGAAGACTGTATTAAGAAGGGAAAAGACTATTACGATGGGGGACCAAGGTACAACACAAATTACATTCAGTGCTGCGGATTAGGAACTGTTACCGATAGTTTATCTGCTCTCAAAAAGCATGTTTATGAAGATAAAAGATTTACGATGGAGAAAGTTCTTTCGGCGGTTGCAGAGAATTTTAATGGAGAAGAATTTTTGCGTCAGACAATTATGAATAAAACTCCTTTCTTCGGCAACGATGATGATTATGCGGATGACATTGCCGTGAGAGTTTACAATGATCTTCTAAACGTGATTGATGGAAAGCCCAATATTAAAGGGGGCAAATACCATTTGAATATGCTTTCAACAACCTGCCATATTTATTTTGGCAAGGTAATGGGTGCTACACCAAACGGCAGACTCGCAGGCAAATCCATTTCAGATGGAACATCTCCTTCACATGGTGCTGATACACATGGTCCATCAGCCGTTATAAAATCCTTAACAAAAATTGATCACACAAAATCCGGCGGTACATTATTGAATCAGAGATTTCTTCCGAGTCTGCTTAAGCGGGAAGAGGATATTAAGAAACTTGGACAGCTTATCAGAAGTTATTTTACTCTCGGCGGTCATCATATTCAGTTTAACATTGTTGATACCGCTACATTGAAAGCCGCACAGAAAACACCGGAAGATTACAAAGATCTACTCGTACGAATGGCAGGCTACAGTGATTACTTCAATGATATGAATGCCGATCTGCAGCAGGAAGTAATTGAGAGAACTGAGAATGAATCTTTTTGAATTTGGTAAAACTCATTTAGTTAAACCGTTGAAACGGTTATATTAATTTGATCAATCTTAATTAACCCACGACTTAAGTCGTGGGTTAATAAATAACACAAACTGGTAATAACCGTTTCAACGGTTTAAGATATTAATTAAAATGAAGCAAGAAGCCCAACTTTTTCAAAAAGTTGGGCTTCTAAATTACACATAAATTTGAATGAAAGTATGCAAAACCCTCTAATATTCGATGTAAAACGATACGCCATAAATGATGGTCCTGGAATTCGAGTTACAATATTTTTGAAAGGATGTAACTTAAATTGCACGTGGTGCCATAACCCCGAAAGCATTAGTCCCGCTGTACAAAAGATGTATAACAAAGATAAGTGCATTGGATGCGGAACTTGTGTAGAAGCGTGTCCGACGAATGCAATAACTTTAACTCCTAATGGAATTGTGACTGATACAGAACTATGCAATCTTTGCGGAAAGTGTGCAGAGGTTTGTCCCACTGAAGCGACCCAAATGTCGGGACGTGAAACTAGCATTGACGAAATTATGAATATCATTGAAAAAGAGAGAACGTTTTTTGATCAGTCGGGCGGGGGAGTAACATTTTCGGGCGGTGAACCATTAATGCATTCTTCATTTTTAATTAAGCTGTTAGATGCATGCGGCGAGAGGGGAATACATAGAGTCGTAGATACAGCAGGATTGGCAAAAACTGAAACATTGCTTGAAGTTGCAAAACGTACTGAACTATTTTTATTTGATTTAAAACTAATCGATTCCATTCGACATAAAAAGTGGACGAGTGTAAGTAATAATAAAATATTAGAAAACTTAAAAATTTTAGCAGAGTCAGGTGCTCAAATAATTATTCGTATTCCGCTTATAGGCGGCGTTAATGACGATGATGAAAATATAAAAGGAACAGCCAGGTTTATAAGTGAATTAGCGGGAAATAAAAAACATATCAACTTACTGCCGTATCATAACATTGCTCAAAAAAAATATGAAAAGTTAGGCAGAATAAATAGTAATGATAAAATGATTGAACCTACGCAGCCAAGACAGCAGGAAATAATTAAACTTTTTGCACAATATGGTCTGACTGCTGAAATAGGAGGTTAAATAAAAAAATTAAAATTGATACTTAATACCTATGCTGGTTTTGGTATCAGTGCCCTTAATTCCATCGGGCGGTTTTGAATCATATCTTAAGCGAAAATCAATAGACAACGAAAAATCATTACTCAGTGCTGCATCAAGATTGCTTTCGTTAAGTATTCGATGATCGGAAAAATTGCTGAACATCGGCTGAAAATAAATTACCCCGCCGAATGTTAGAATGGAATTTATTTTAATAAATGCGGAAAGATAATTACTCCATCGGCTGACACTTGCTTTCTTTTCATGAAGTGCATTTGCAGGCAGGTCATATTTCTCATGCTCAAACATATATGCAGAACCAATTGTAATATCGCTTTCTTTAAAATCAATGAGTTTATATCTTATTCCTCCACCGATTAATGCCCTCTTTGCAATAAGTATATTTTTATCATAATTAATTTGACCAAACACTTCGCTACTTATAATGTTCGTAAGTGCAATTACATTCCTAATGTGAAATAAACCTTTATTTGAAAACCTTGTTCCATCAATCCACTGATGTTCAGATTCTAAAATAAAAAATGTAGTAATATTCTCAATCTTCCAATCTATGCCGCCATCTAAGTTCCCTTCAATCTTATCAGTATTACCGGTTTGAATATCGCCGCTAATCGAAATAAATCCTGCAACACCATGCTTATTTTGCGGTGATCTATATTTTTCCGTATTCACTTGGGCATAAAGCACAGTACTTAAAAAGCTTATTGTAAATAAAAATAATGCAAACTTCATTTATGAAAATCCATTCGTTAGAAAATTTGAAAAACAAAAGTAATAGATTGTTAGGGAAATTCAAAAAAGCAATATTTGATCGATATTATTTATACCCGGCAGGTGAACTGCGTACGCTCGAAAATTAAAAAAATAATTTCTTAAAAATTGTATCATCCTTTAATTTGCCTTTAAGCACTGGGGAATTAAACGAAATATCATGCAGTGCAATATCAATTCTGTTAGCTTTATTTTATCAAAAAAAATTGCCGAATAATCTTTCAAAAAGACGCCCCGATTAAAACCTTAAATATCAAATAACTTTCTAAAATTATATTCGCCTGGACGCGTATTGGAAACTAAGCCGGCAATCAGAATTAAGGTGCCGGTTCTTTTTGAAATTAAATTTAAAATATTTAGTTCCCCATATTTACAATAAATACAAATGGTTCTTTCAAATTTGCCCCTGTAGTAGATCTTATTGCTGTCCCAAATGTGAAAGTATATTCTGTGTCTTTTAATATTTGATAACTGTCGAGATCAATTCTTATCATTTTATATTCATCATTTGAATATGAATGAAAGCTTAATTCATAATCAATAGATGGTAGGATAGAAATTGAAGCTCGAACCGTAGAGGTGTCAACCGGTGCATTAAAATCGAAATCAAAATTGTTTTTAATGCGATACCCATTTGGTCCTTGGTAAGAACTGTAACCCGAATTGTATAATTGAAATGGGACAGTTTTAAATGTAAATTGGTATGGTTCTTTTATCAAAAACCCTGCTGCATCTTTAGCGCTGCCGGCTAATGTAATTGTATATTCAGTATCAAAATTTAAAATTACATCAGAACTAAAATATATTCTTGTGGAGTCGTCGTAATATTCATGAATACTCCATTCCCCATTTATAGCAGGAGAAATAGTGAAGTGATTAAAAATTGATGCGTCAATTTTACTATTAAAATATAAATAAATTGGAGAAAAGTTTTGAACTGATACTTGATCATAAGTCGGTGAACTATAATAAACTCTAAAATCAGGTTCGGGAGTAAACGAAAATTCATAAGGTGTATTTAATTTATTTTCATGAATATCGGTTAATGTGGAATCAACTACAACAGTATAAGTTTTATGCGCTTTATACGTGGTTTGATATGAAACGAAAACGAGAATATTTCTTAAAATTGAACCTGAATAATTACCGGCGAAGTCCGTATCTTGAAGATTTATTGGGTAAGTCTCATTACCGGATTTTAGTATTATATCGTTAGAACGTAATGATGATACATCAATTAATTTGTTTAATTGAATTAAGAATTTAGCTTTAGGTGTGCGTTCAACTATCATGTAATTATCAAAGGGTCCTACAGCATTATTATTAGGACTGGTATAGGTAACAACCGGCATTACACTTGGATCGGTTAGTGCTTCCTCAACGCTGTAATTATTGACATTTGTAATTTCATCAGCACAGCTAATTAAAATTAGTAATGCCAAAATCTTTAATAATAATCCTTTCGATATGGATTTAATATTATTTTTCTCTTTTAAGTTTTCTAACAAATTGTACATTTTAATATCTCCAAAAAGTAAATGTTATTTTAATAAAAAGATAACAGCTTTATTTGGTCAGCTATTAATTACGTAAACGTAAGGCATTTAAAAAACAAAATTGTATGATAATCCAGCCTTAATTTTAATTCTGTTATCAGATAATTCTTGATTTATAAAACCGGTATCAGATTGGATTTTTATTGATTCAAGGTACACGGTTGAAGATTCAAATCCCCCTTCTGCGAAAATTCCAAAATTGGAATTAGGGAAAACATAATCAAATCCGACGCTCAGTCCCGGAGCAACTATATCCCGGATTTTCAATTCAGCGTTTATATCATTAAAACTAAAAGTTGAATAATAGCTTCTGCTTGCTAAACTAGCTCTTCCATACCAGTAAAAATTATCACTACCGCTAATTTTGAACCCGAGAGAAAAACTAAAAATATAAGATGTTATTTCTAGTTTTTGACTGCTTGGTAATTCGTCATTTATTTGAATTAAACTTTTGTTCCTACTATCAGGGTCTAAGCTCTCACTGTGATAAGAAAATGCAAATGAATATCGTTTGTCGTTATGGTAATAACTATATTCTATTGAGGGTTCGAATGAAAACTTATCTCCATAGATATGAGCTAGCGATGGGTGGTCTTGCGGGTTTTCATATTGATTTGGAATATTGGGATTATCTTCATCTCTTTTAATTAAGTGTGAATAGTATGAGGGTGATAATTTGATAGAGAGAGCAGAGTAGCTTGGAGAATTAGAATTACCGGAATCAGATTTTTTAATACTTTTAAATTCAGTTATTTTTTTAATCTCTTTTACACATTTTAATATCAATAAGTGAACTTCATTTTTATCAATCTCGATTATTTCATCCAAACTAATTTTTAACTTTCCAAATTTATCTTCTCTCTGATTTTTAACATCCCATATCAGAAATTTAAAATCCGCAGAAAAAACTGATTTTTTATAATCAATACTGAATCTCAAATCTTCAATGATAAGAAAAAAATCATAACCCGAATTTATGGCAAGGTTGGCACTAGTCGGTTCAGGCACCTGCATCCTAAATTGATATTTTTTTGAAGCGAGGATAACACTATGGTATTTAAGATCTTTAATATCAGAATACTCAACTTTACCAAAATCAAATTCTAGTTTTAATGCCTGCTCCAAGTATTCTATAAGCAATTCTTCACGCAATAAATCTAAATCTAAATGAAGATCATAACTTAACCTATAATTTGTGAAGGGTACTATGGCAATACTTTTTCCATCATAGTTATCATTGTAAGAATTATTCCCAAACAGATTACTCGATGAGAAGACCAATAAAAATAGAAGAATAAAAGTAGATTTACCGCCCAATGAAAAAATATTCATTCTTATCTCCCGTAATAGTATTCTTTTTCAAATGGTGTATCCGTCATTATCTGTCTAACAACATCATCAAAACTATCGTACCAAGTTTGTTCTGTCATTGCAAAGAGTACTCCAATTTCTGAGACTATTTTCCCGTAAGAAACTACCTTATGATTTTTATTATCCCAGATTGCGTATCTTACTTTGGTAGTTAGATCATCCGAACTGCTTCCTCCTCCTGTAGTCACTCCTTGTCCTACCGGGATAATAAAAGGGACTCCTCTGCTTGATACCCTGGATACTACCCAATCTTTTATGAATAATATAAAGTCGGCTTCAAAAGATTCAAATTCAATAATCTCCGGGTGTTTAGGTAATTTGAATTTTATTCTATCCTCATCTTTGCCTAATTGCACATATTCAGTTTCAATTTGCTTATCGTATTTGACAAATTTAAAATTTACAATTGATGAATATTTATTTAATGCTGATTTAAAACCCTTTTCAATTAGATCTCTATATATCTCGTCAACATCACCTTCACCAAAATCATCGGTAATATCATCATCGTTAGTAATAACCGGGGGAATATCGAATGGAACAATAGCTAAAGTTTGCTGAGGTAAATCAAGGTCTTCATACTCAGGCATAATAAACATAGTTGATTTACTGCATGACGAAAATATTACAGCAGTAAAAATTAAAAAAAATAGTCTTTTCAAAATCCCTCCTCAATATAAATGGAATATTTTTTCCGGTAACTGTTTATCTATTTTTAAAAAGAGCAATGTATTTAGAATTATCTGAAAAAATCTATATTGTAAACCTTAAAGTCTCACGTATAAATATGTGGGTTTAAATTTGATTTGCCTAAGCCCCTAACTTGTTTAAAATTTTTCCTTAGATAAAATTATTAAACAATTCAGTTATAAACAACTTTTTATCTAAAAAATAGATGACTTTACTGATTAACAAAAATCAATTCCTCAGTATTAAACCCAAGTTCTCTCGATCTGTTGAGAAATTTATCCATCACTTCCTCATCCACTGTTGGGGTGCGGGAAAGCAGCCATAGATAGGATGTTGTATTACCGGAAACAAAGGCGTGTTGATAATTTTCTTTATCAAGTTCAAAGATAACATAAGAGCCGTAAAATGGACCGAAGAATGAAACTTTCAGATATCCTTCATCTTCATCATTTACAAAGTATGCTTTCCCCTCGGATTCGCTCCATTCATTATCCTCGGTATTAAATCCGCGATTGATGACTTTCAGTCCGCCATCATCTCTCATTGAGTATTGTGCGGATACGCTGTCAAGTCCGCGTTCAAATGAATGATCGAGCCGGGCAATTTCGTACCACTTGCCCAGATATTTTTCAAGTTCAAAATTATTAATTGGAGTTATACCTTCGGGCATGCCGAGACATCCGGCAATGAAGAGAGTTAAAAGAGCAATGTATTTTTTTCGCATGTTGATCGGGATTTATTTTTATTTTTGAATACTTAAAATTATCTAGTACCAATATAATTCAATGTATCTAATTCGGGTAATCCAAAAACAAAACATCTTGCGCGACCAAATACCGGTTTCCCCAAACCAAATGTAATTTGAAAAATCCACACATCACGGTTTTCATATTGAGCACGTTCAGCATAGGTCGGCAGCAAGTAGTTACCTTTTTCGTTAGAGTGTGTCTGATCAAGAATTTTTTCAAATATTGAAACATCTTCGCCCAATTTCGTTACTTCATTCTTCATATAATTCAAAAGATCATTTCTAATTTCTTCATTAAAATTATTTGTGTAAGCTTCACTTATAAATTGAAGGGATGAATTATCGGGGAAAGAATTTGTGAAAGAATCTTTAGTATAATTTGCAGCGGATTTTTTAACTACCGGTTTTTCAAAGAAAATATTTTCTTGGTTGGATATGTTATCACTGCAGCAAATTGCGGTAAATAGAAAAATCAATATTAGCGGATTCTTCACAAAATTAAAATCTCTTAACATTATGAGTAATAATTTACTTAATTGAGCAAAATAAGTATTTATTTCTAATTTTTTAGTTTTCCACTTTTCTTTAAAACTGAATAAATTCTTTCATCATTTCTTTTGTCTTCACTATCTAAACGTGCCCGCCGGATGTTAAATTCGTTTAATGGAGCATTATAAATGTGAGGTAAATCTTCGGGCATGGATGAGGAGTACAATGGGAAAATAATTCCAAGGTATATTTTTTTATCATCAACAATTATCACAAATGGCAATCCGGTTGTTGACATAGTTTTAGTTTCAATATACTTAACATTTTCATATGCATCAGATGAAATTGTAATTAGATGTTCTGACCAATCGTATGCCACTATTCCGTTTAAATCTATTAACGACTTTTCCTGAACCTGCAGTGATTCTAGGGATTTGTTCATTGCCTCTGAAGTACTTAGTGTTGTATCCTTCAGTAAATATATGCCAAACTCGGAATCTTTAAGAATTGGACTTGTAGAATTGCTGCAGTTAAATAGGAGAGTTGAAACCAGAAGAGATAACAATATATGCCCTTTCATTTATTGCCTCACAATTAATTTTACACTAAGTACTAAAATAAATTTTTAAGAATAAGATTCAAGTGCAAATATTGAAACTTAAACGGATAGCATCTCTACTAAAAATACTATCCGTGTTATTTCAATAATTGATCTTATTTATAGTTAGTATCATATGATACCCAAAGGAAGTTTTATTAAATTTAATAAAAACTTCTAAGAGGTATCAAAATGAAAACAGTTAATAACTTTAGTGATAGACTTAAATCTAAAACTGTTAAAAACT
>JABFGH010000019.1 GCA_013112585.1 Ignavibacteriota bacterium
TCCTTGTCCTATGCGGTTTCTTACAACCAGGTTATTCCACGCTATTTGCCTGACGAAAAGAAGAAACTCCGGGTCGGTCTCGTAGACCAAGGGGTATTCCTCCTTTTCCATACTTAACTATTTTTTTACTATTTTTCCATTATTAACTTTCAACATACAAGGGGTTAAAGTATAATAACCACGGATAAAATCCGTGGTAAAAGATAACAATGAGAGAATGAACTACGAAGTAGTTCAAGTATAAATTTATTTTTGCTGTGATTAATGGAACTTAGCCAATTTTACTTATCAATTTTATTAACAATTATAATGAAATGCTGCCGGTGCAATAAGTGCTTATTCAAAACTCACCCCATTTTCAGCATTGCAGAAATCACGGCTAAAATAATCCAAATGAAAAAGTTGTTTTGTTTAATACCGGCAGCGTAAATAATCATTATGCCGTTATTAATTAAAAGCTCTGTGCCGCGTCTTCGATAGTTTTATGCTGTTCAAAAACACTGTTCAATTTTGTTATGGAAAGAAGCCCGTCAATTTTTTCTGTGGCTCCGGTAAGTTTCATTTGTCCGCCTGCGTCTTTAACAGTTGTAAATCCGCGAACAATATTTCCTAAACCTGAACTGTTAACGAACTTTACATCACTCATATCTACAATAATATTTTTTTTGCCTGCACTTAAAAACTCATCTAATTTATCATGAAACCCCTGTGCCTCGGGTCCGCCCATCAGTTTTCCTTTGAAAGAAAATACTGCTGCGTTATAAACCTCGCTTGTATTGAACTTCATATAATACCTCCGTTTTTTTTATTATTATTTTATTTTAACTACAACAAATGTTATATCGTCATCTATAGCTTTGCTGCCTATCCAAGTTTTAATTTGACTAAGCAAATGTTTAATGATATCAGCTGGTGATTCTTCTGCGCATTTTAAAAACTCATCTTGAACATTATTATAACCGAACATATTTTTTTCTTCATTAAATAATTCTGGAAATCCGTCACTCATAAGCAGAATAGTGTCGCCGCTTTTTATTTCTGTTTCTCTTAGTTCGTAGGGAAAGTTACCGGCAGTTCCCAGCGGCATTCCTTTTATCACAAATTCTTCTAATGTAGATAAATCTTTTCGATAAATCAGAGCAGGAGGCATTCCCGCCGAAGAAAGCCTAATTTTATTCCCGTTAATTTTTAAAAGCGTCAAGCACATTGATAGCAATCTGAAATTCATTTGCTTTAAACTGCCGGACATTTTATGAAATGTATCTACAATATCAGGATTAGGACCAAGGGAATTGAATAGGCTTTTAGTTGCCGTTACCATTGTTCCTGCATTAAGTCCATGCCCGGTTGCATCGCCTATCAAAATTGTTAGCTCGCCATTTGGATCTTCGTAAAAATCATAATAATCGCCCCCAACTTCTGTAGCGGTTTCCATGTGAACTGAAATTTCTAAATTAGGAACTGATGGAAGTGTTTTAGGAAGCAATGATAATTGAAGATTTCTTGCTTCTTCCAGTTCGCGTGTCTTTCGATCATTTTCCACTTCCAAAACTCTTCGCTCGGCTTCACTTGCTTTTGCCTGCAGTATTGCTTCATTTCTTGCAGCTTTTTCTTTTTCGGTTTCAAGCATTAGGTCGGCATTTTTCTGCTGTACTTCTAATTGCCGCGCTGACAACTCTTTTATTTCTACTAGCTGATCTTCCAACTTTTTATTTGTTGATGCAATACTGCGCGCAAGGTAAACGGACATTGAGGCGGGCAGACCGAAAAGTCCGACTAAAAATAACGACAAGATTACCAGTTCAGGCAGATTAAGTTTAAATAAATTTATTATGAATATTAAAATTATTAGCGAAACAAAAACAAGTACCCCCGAACCAATTACCCATGAATGATCTTTGTTATTTTTGATAGCAATTATAATTACACGAAGTCCTTCAATTGCTGCAAGAAAAATATATATTGGTAAAAAATAGCCTGCGTACTCTCTTAAAGGCAGATATATAATTAAAAATGCTAAAATCAGTGTACCTAAAACAAACAGCCAAATCTGCTTTGGAATTTTTTCATAAAATATTGAATAGACAAACCCGAGATAACCTAAAAATGTAACTGCAATACCAGTCATGCCAACAGCCCTGTAAATAATGATCCATGTTAAATTTCTAAACACGAGATTACCGAGCATGCTGGAAAAAAATAAAATTGCAAGTGAAAAGGAAAACAAAGCATAGTAAAGGGTTTCTTTTCGTTTGGAGTAAAATAAATGTAAGAGAAAGTATAAAATTGAAAGAGATAAAAATATTCCGCCGATGGCAAAGTTTACACCAAAATTTGTTCTTCCGTTATTGATTAGAGTCAAAATTCTTGAATTGATCTCATGGAGCCGGCTTACAAAACCGTGATCGCCATACCACGAGTCCATCCACTCAGGCTCTGAGATTGATTGATGATTCGAGTATCTGACTGCCAAAACATAATTTGTATCATTGCTGAAATTAAGAGCAATTGGAATGTCGTGCGGAATGTATATTTTTTCACTATCGGGGTCTGCATCAACCCTTCCGAATGAATGAATTTTTTCACCATTTAAAAATATTTCGGAGGCACCTACTTGATTAATTGTAAATGAAACTGATTTATTAAGTAGTGTAGAATCAATCACCAAGTTTTTTCTAAACCAGCCGATGCCCTTCCATTTGGCTGTATCGTATTGTCCCCACTTTAGTCTTGGATTAAGCGTATCCCAATTGGAATCATCAAATTCAGGCTGCGCCCATTTTAAACTGTCGCCGGGTGAGTATCTCCATTGATCTATCAATGAAATTGATTTTTCTTTTAGTGTATCTGAGTTTATTATAATAGTATTATTAAACTCTTGGGCATGGAGCAAAGTAGTGATCAGTAAAAAGAAAAGCAGCTTACGCATTAAAAGAACTCCAAATGAATGAGTAGTTTTATGAGCTATGTATGAGAAAATATATGCTAAAATATAATAGAGGATTAAATAATACGAATTATTTTTTTTATAGTTTTAATTTGTCCTCTTTTAAAAAGATTAAAAACCCAGCGATTAAATTGAAGATAAGTTAAATTAAAAATTATTATAACTTAGACAATTGTAAAAATTGTATCCAGCTTAGTTTTCTTCAAGATTGAAAGTATTTTTTCATTAACACCTGTAAGTGAAAAATTAACATCTTTATTTTTGCACGTAGTATGCGCATAAACTAAAGTGCCAATTCCCCAGCTAGTTATGAAATCAAGTTTTGATAGATCAGCAAAAATGTTTCTACTTCCATTTTCAATTAAATCGAGAATTGTATTTTGTATTTCTGAGGCATCCGAACCTACACAAAAATTTTTCTCGATAATAAGTATTGATTTATTCTCAAGATGTTCGACTTTCAATTCCATTTAATTCTCCGGCTATTTTTATCAAAAAAAATCATTTAGTTCACTTACATTTTATAACTGCAAAAGTGATATCATCATCTGGGTCTTTCCCGTTAACCCATTCAGCGCCTTCAACTTTAAGATGATTGATTATTTCATTAGGAGACCCTGATGTTATTTGAGCAAATGCATTCTTAACTCTATCGTAACCAAATAATTCCGAATTATCATTTTGAAGCTCCGGGAATCCGTCTGTCATAATTAATAACACATCACCATGATCGAGCTCAATTTCTGTAATTTTATAATTGTCACTCGACATTGCTCCTAAAGGCAAATTATGCTGGGTTAATTCTTTTATTATATTTTCACTTTTTACGTAATGATAAACGGGGGGTAATCCTGCATTAATAAGCTCTGCATTATTATCCTTAAAGTTTATCATAACAAAGCCCATCATCATTCTTTCCATATTTGATTTTTTGAGAGAAATATTTGAGGACTTAAAAAAGTCAATTAAATTTTTATCAACTGAATTTGCGATGAATAAAGATTTCATCATAGAAACCAAAGTGCCTGCTTTCATTCCGTGACCTGTTGCATCGCCCAGACAAATATTAAGTGAACCATCTTCCTTTATTGAATAATCATAATAGTCACCGCCTACCTCCGTTGCAGTTTTCATGTAGAAAGCAATTTCCAGATTTTCAATTTTTGGCAGGTCTTTCGGCAGCATTGATAATTGTAATTGCCGAGCTTCTTCAAGTTCCTCTGTCTTCCTGTCATTTTCTGCTTGGATAACTTTTGATTGGGCTTCAGTTGCTTTTGCCTGAAGCTCTGCAGCTTCGGCTCTCAATTTACCTTCTTTAATTGCTGCATTTTTCATCTGCCTTTTTAATTCAACTTTTCGAACTGAATATAGAAATCCCAATCCGGCTGAAACATAAATTAAATAAGCCCACCAGGTATTCCAGAAAGGAGGATTAATTACAAAGCTAAATGATGCTTCTTTTGATATTTCACTGTTTGCTACTGTTGCTTTTACTATAAATTTGAAATTACCCGGAGGAAGATTTTGATATTCCGTAAATGATAAGTTTGAGGTTCTTGACCATTCTTTATCATAACCTTCTAAAATATGCTCATACATTGTTTGATTGGGATTGCTAAAATTTAACACAGAATAGTTAAATAGCAGAGAGTTTTCGGAATAAGGCAGATTGGTTGGGAACCTATTGTAATATGCTTTTTCATTAACGGTTATACTTGAAATTTTTACATCATTCGATTTTTTTATTTGCTTTTCTACAGCTATGCCCACACCCGTATAAAATTTAATAATATTACCATTCATATCCATTGCAGTTGTAGTTGCTCCGCCGGCGGCTATTTTTTCATCATCATAATAAATACTTGCTTTTTTCCCACTAAGCTTAACACCGCCGGCATGGCTGCCGAAAAATACATTTCCATAATGATCGACTAAGGGATTATGAATATCTGTTGGAATAATGCTATTGCGCGGAGTAAGGTAATTAATGTTTTTCCCGTCAAATATTACAAGTCCTCTTCCCCTTAATCTAATATAAAGATTATTGCCGGACTGAATATTATTCATTGTACCTACTACGCTTGCACCTTTAAGAAGTTTAAAATCGGCATATTGATTGGTACTATCAGATAAGTCAATAAACACAGAGCCATTAAAATTGTAAAAGCTGCTGGCAGTAAGATAGTAAGCCCCGTTATCCAATTCCCCGACAAAATGAAGCTGATCATTCGGTACATTCCAATCATCAGGCGGGTCCATCCAATCAGAGCCGTTAAATATTTTTAGCTTTGTTGGCACTGATGATAATTTTTCAACAGAACTTGCGAAATGTCCTTCCAGCCAAATCTGCCCATTAGAATCTTCC
Organism: Ignavibacteriota bacterium; assembly: GCA_013112585.1. GTDB lineage: Bacteria > Bacteroidota > Ignavibacteria > Ignavibacteriales > Melioribacteraceae > IGN16. The sequence goes on from JABFGH010000019.1 coordinate 5,313, forward strand.
CTAAGGAAAAATAACTGATAAGGCTGTTCCTGCAGTTCTTTGCTGAATGGAGAACTAATTTCAACAATTGTATCGTCAATAATTTTACCGAGAAAAAAATCAGCTTTTAGTACCTCGCCATATTTAGGTCTAACATAGTTTTGATAAACATATAATTCACCATCCATCGTTTCCAATATATCAGTGGTATTGTAATCTTTTTGATTTTTCATTTCAATATTTTTAAGTCTAAATATCCACTCCCCCTTATTATTTTGTAACTCTCTAACTTTTGTTAACCCTTTATCTGTCGGCACCCAAATATTCATTTCTTTGTCATGATAGGGTGTAAATGCAAAATTACTTTTAAGACCATCCTCAACAGTAATTTTTCTTAGTTTACTTCCATCCCAAACATTTAGCCCATAATTACCTAAACTGATATAAGAAGGAATTGCTGAATATGAATAAGTAATCCAGACCAAACCATTTCTATCCGGGTACAAACCGGGTATTGTTATTTCCGGAAATAATACCCCGTCTTCTTTTTTGAACATTTTTGAAACAGGCGGTGTTAAAAATCCAATTCCTTTTGCCGTTGATAACATCTTTCCGCCATACAATTCAAGAATGGGAATTCCATTATAAGCATCATATTTTATCCAGTTATCCCCATTCTTTATAAAGTATTGTGTGGGATCAATAGAGCTTTGAGATATACCAAATGTACTGAATGCTAAGATTACAGTAGAGTCTCTCCTGCCTTTCAAAAAGCGGGGAAAATTGTAGTAAAAATCATTCTTATTTGGGTCTTCATTTTCCGTGACTTTATTTATTTGATCAATTATGGGAGATGGAACCCATTTATTGTTTTGAAGCTCAAAGATTAGAACATCTGAAGATGAAATTCTTATAGATTCTCCTCTTTGTAAACTAACGTAAATATTATCATCATTGTTATCGCAATAAAGATCGGCAACCCCTAAGTTGTTTTTTTCGAACTTCTCCAACCCGGGAAAATCTTTAAAGGAATCTCCATCATAAATCAATACACCGGTTCCGCTGGAAGTATTGCCCATGGCAAAATCTAAACTTCCTCTAAATGGAATCCAAGTATTTCCTCTTGAATCTATGTAAGAGGAATATTCATCAGGAGGAATTGCATTGAAATAATTAAATCCAAAGCTGCCGTCAATTTTAGTAAACTTTTCCCGCTTATAAAGAGCGATATAAGCGCCATTGCCATTCTGTGTGTTTTTTCCGTAAGAAAAAAATATTAAATCACCAAAGGGAGTTTCAATAAAATCTCTTGCATTATCTAAAGGAAATGATAAAGAATCATAAAGTGTGAATTCATCATCCTTAAAAGAAATTAACGAACCATTAAAATGTTTATCTGTAAAGGGAGTGTATGAGCCAACCCAGATCCTTCCCCTGCTATCGCCTTTAACAAAGCTTATAATTTGTCCTTGATTTTCTTTTAATTTATACCCGTTAGATTTGTTATACGTTTTAAATTTAATTCCATCAAAGCTTGCAAAGTTTTCGGGTGAAGCAAAGTACATAACATTTTTTGTAGAATCGTAATAAATAGCCTGCATCTCAGGAATGCCGTATTCCTCTGCAAGATAAGCAAATTCATATCCGTCAAATCTAAATGTACCTTCGGGACCTGAAAACCAAATGTAGCCGTCTTTGGTCTGAACTACGCTCGAAAAATTATTTGACGGCAGTCCATCTTTTTTTCTAAACTCAACAATATCGGAGTTATTAAGAGTTTTGTATTTGTTTTGTGAATAAATGCTTGCCGATAGTATAAAGCACAAAAACAGTGATAGTATTTTATTTAACATTTTCCTTCAGTGTTTAAGATTATTTATTTTACTTTTATCACAACAAATGTAATGTCATCATCAGGGTCGTTTCCGTTTATCCATTCCGCCGCTGATTTTTTTAGATGATCAATTATTTCTTCGGGCGATCTATTTCCAACAGTGTGAAACTCGTTCATTATTCTATCATAGCCATACATTTTATTACTACTGCTATGCAATTCAGGCAAGCCGTCGCTCATTAAAAGAATTGTATCTCCGCCGGCAATTTTACTTTCTTCTATTTGATAAGGAAAATTTTCTATAGCACCAAGAGGCATACCTTTTAATTCAATTTCTTCAACTGTGTTTTTCTTTTTTCTATAAATTAAAGCCGGGGGCATTGCTGCTGAGCAGATTCTTAAAAAATCATCTTTAATTTTAAGCATCATCAAACACATTGAGAGCTGCCGGAATTTCATTTCCTTAATAACTTTAGATATTTTTGAAAATGTATTTAAAATACTATCATCATTTGCAGAGCTATTAAATAGACTTTTAGTAATAGTTACAATTGTACCTGCTTTCATTCCATGCCCGGTTGCATCACCGATTACTGCCGTAAGCCCGCCTTTTTCTCCAACATAAAAATCATAATAATCTCCGCCAACTTCAGTAGCCGTCTGCATATAAACTGCAATATCAAGATTAGGCAATTGCGGAAGTTTTTTGGGAAGCATAGCAAGCTGAAGCTGCCGGGCTTCTTCGAGTTCCGATGATTTCCTTTTATTTGCCGCTTCCAATTTTTGAAAATCTTCATACCTTGCGTAAGCCACGCCAAATGACTCTGCAAGTTTCTGTGCTGTTTCAATTTCTTCTTCAGTAAGTTTAGCGGCACTTCCAACGTAAAGCATTCCTTGAGTAAAAGGCAAAAATTGAAGCGAGAGAGATTCCGGCGGTTTTTCCCCTCCTTGATATTGTGAAGTATTTTTAATGTGACCCTGTTCAACAAGTGATTTTGACCAGGCTATAAACTGTTCTCTGTTCCATTGCTCTTTATATACTTTGCGTTTTTTCCAAAACTTAACCGATTGTTTAACAAGCTGAGAAGTGTTGAACGGCAGATGAAGCGCTGCAAGTGATTTGCCTGCCGGTGTTGTTAAATAAACTTTTACAATTTGAGAAGGCTCATCAATTATAAAAACACCGCAGCGGAAAAAATTAATATTCAGTTTTGTAAGTTCACTCCAAATTAACGGCGTAATTTTTTCAAGGTCTTCTGTTGTGCGCATCGAAGCAATTTCACCCCTTACTCTATCAAGCGATGCTTGCTGCTCGGCATCTCGTGCCCGTAATTCAGCCTGTTGTAAATCGATGTATCGCGTATATGTAAGGCTTAATACCGAAGTAAACCTTCTGAATATCTGTAATTCTTCTTCGGATAATTTTTCTTCAGTCCACGCAAAAACAAACCCCTCTTTAAAGTAAAACACATTTCCATATTGTGTTATATCTTCCGGGTAATCAGGATAGGGGATTTGTTTATTCATTACACTGTAATATTTTTTTATTTCTGATCCTTCTAAAACGGGAAAATAATCTTTTTGAATTTTCCAATTGTCAAAAATTCCATCCAGTACCGGGTGACCGGTTTGTTTTACTTTTCCTATTACTTCGAATGATTTGCCCTGTTTAGCGGAGGTGGTGGTAGTAAGATTTGTTGTCCTGGTACTTTCATCAATTTGACCAACACCGCAGCGGATTGGAGTAATACCGAGTGTTTTTAATTCAATAAAAAATGTATTAATAGCCGATGAAAGGTCTTCGGGACTATGCATCGCCATTGCCTTTGCACGAACGCGCTCTAAACCTAATTCTATTTGTGATTCACGGAACTGCTGCTCCGATTTTTTTAAGTCTTCAAAACGGCTATATGCAAGATCAAATACTTTTGCAAAACGCACTAATGTAGAAAGAGCATCGTCAGGCGGATTAGGCACCATCCCGGGAAGACTATACCCGATCTCACCGTGCATTGTTCTCGCCATTATATAAGTTAATCCCCCCATTTTGCGAATATCTTCTTCTGTCGGCATATTAGGATCAATTTGTTTAAAGTCACCCCACTCAGCCATTTTGTGTACGTAATCAAGGGTTGCTTCTACATCCATTACATGTACAACAGTTGGTTCATTGCTTTTTTCCCACTCCGCTAAATTTTTTATTTCTCCATGAATCTTTCTCGGAAGTTCCATAACCATTCCTATTTGTGTTCCATCTCCCGATGTCATTGCTTTAAGATATTTGTCCGGTGTCCACTTCATATACCAAAAATAAGCCGCATCGTATCCGAGGGAAACAAATTCATTCCTTATTCTAACAACTAGTTCCAGTATTTCATCCGATTCTTTCATTGATGTAATTTGTGCCCGAATACGTTCCAGCGATAACTCGATCTGTGTTTCTCTTGCCTGTATTTCTGCTTTAACCAGATCCGTATAACGTTTGTAAGCAAATGTAAAGACATTGCTGAAACGATTTAAAATTGATTTTTCCTCTTCACTCAAAACGCCGAAATTAGAGATACCGATTGCACCATTACCAAACGAATAAAGATTATAAGTTAGTACGTCAATACTGTTCAATCTGGGATCTTCAGCTTCTCCATTTTTTATTCTCATCGCCTTTAAATCTTCTAATTCCTTTCCCTCCAACACAAGTTCAAAAAAATCATTTGTTGTTGTAGCCATTTTTTTGAATTGACCTTGTAGAGTCGGATCATCTTGGTAGGACATTTGAGTTATTGTACCGGACATTTCATGAGAATAGTCATAGTCAGTAAAAGTATCATCATCACCATTTTTAATATCAATTAAAGCGTTTCGAATATTCGTAAATCCAAGTTCAAGTAATTGTTCATAAAGCACTTGGGCAATGTTTAACATTTCATCAGATTTTTTTAGACTAAGTGCAACACTTCTAACCTTTTCAAGAGATGCTTCAATTTTTGCTTCTCTTGCTTGCTCTTCGGCTAGTTTAATATCTAGAAAACGTGTGTAAGAAAATTCAAAAACTTCTACGAATCTTCGGGCAATTGATAAGTTTTCATCTGAAAGTTTATTTTCTGCAAGCAATGCCAAATATCCCAATTTGAAAAATATATAGTGAGTATTGATTTTTTCAGGCGCGTTTTTTAATAATTGAATTTTTTCAGCTTCAGAGTAATTGTACTGTTCAACAATAGTATTGATAAATTTTAAGCGTCTTTCACCAGACAGTTCATCAAGCAAATAACTTTTTCTTTTACTAAGCGCCTTAAAAAATGTCGAATACCAGTCCGGCATATTTTTTTTCAACAGACCCATAGCTTTTTTGAAAGAACTGTTTTCAACCGGTTTCACTGCAACATTCGATCGCGCCCGCCAGAGTTCCATTTTATCAGTATCTTCATCAATTACAACTATTGAGCATCCGGTAACATCAACACTAAGATTAACTAATTCTGTAAATAGGCGGTCAGTAACATTTCCAACCTCTTCACTTTTTCTCATCCCAAGTGCAAGTGAACGTACTCGTTCAAGTGCAGCCTCAACTTTTGCTTCTCTTGCCTGTGCCTCTGCTTTTTGTAAATCGAGGAAACGGGTGTAGGTTAAATCAATAACATTAGTGAACCTTCTCATCACCTCAGCGAGATCATCGGGCAGGGGTTTGGTACCCACTGCCTCAAGAAAACCATGCTGCATAAGAGCCTGCCCGACATAAATTTTATCCAATGCATAGTATGAATCTTTGTATTCCTGTGGTGAATTTTTTAAATCGGTAAGAGTAAAAAGTAATTCGCCATATTCCAGAAGTTCATCTTTGTCAACAGAGATTTCACGGTAAGGTATTTTATGATCGAGGTCATGTAAAACACTATCCAGAATTGGATGCTTAAAAAAATGAAAATGATAGCTGGTTGGCAGCTCTGCCTCATCACTGCCCGATCCCCAAAAGGTAAAATCACGTGTGTTTCCATGCCGAAGAAAAATTCCACATTCATAAAGCTGCAGCCCCAGTTTTCTTAGCTCGTCAAAAATAATAGCAATTATGCTGCGTAATTCTTCACTGCTTCGCAATCCCATTGCGTGAGCTCTCACTCGTTCAAGTGCCGCTTCAATTTGTGCTTCACGTGCCTGTGCTTCTGCGAGTGTAATATCATTATATCTGCGGTATGCAAGATCGAATACATTTCTAAATCTTTTAAGAATTTTAATTTGAGATTCGTTAATAGGTTTAAATGTTGAGATACCGATATCGCCAATGCCAATAGAGAAGAGGTAGTAATAAAGAGCTTCTGCTTTGTCCAATCTTTGGTCATTCATCTGCCCGGATTTTCTACGGAATTCATTCCAATCTTCTAACATATCGTCAGCGATTACTACCTCAAAAAAAGCATCTTCCGCACTTCTGATTTTTTTTAAATATTCATCAACTATTGGATGCAAACCGTATTCAATTTTACCTATTTTACCTCCTGTAAAGTCAGAGAAATCATAATCCATAAAATATTTCTGTTCATCATTAAGTACATGAATTACAGCATTTCTAAGATTATCAAAACCCAGTTTTTGCAGCTCATTAAATGAAACTTCACAAATACTTAATAAGTCCTCAGGTTTGTTCATACTCATTGCAACAGTTCTTACTCTTTCGAGTGAAACTTCAATTTGTGCTTCTCTTGCTTGCTCCTCAGCTTTTTTAATATCAATATATCTTCGGTAAGCCAAATTAAATACATCTCTAAAGCGTTTAAGTAAATCAAGCTTATCTTCACCTATTGGTTCGTAGGATGAAATTCCTAATGCACCAGTTCCTATAGAATAACAATAATAATAGAGTGATTTGGCTTTTTCTAATTTGGGATCGGGCAAATGTTTGGTTTGTTTTCTATGATTTCTCCATTCATCCAAATCAGTTCCGGTAACTTTTAAATAGGATAATGCATCACTTGCACTACGTATATCTTTTACAAATTGCTCAACTAATGGGTGACTATCATAGAAAACTTCGGTTACACCATTTACACCATAATCTGAATATTCATAGTTTAGGAATGATCTTTTGTCATCATTGAAAATATCTATTTGTGTATTCCGGAGGTTTTGAAAACCAAGTGTATTGAGTTCTGTGAGCAGAGCTTTGCTTACCTCCATCAAATCATCAGCTTTTTGCATACCCATTGCAACAGTTCTTACTCTTTCAAGTGACGCTTCAATTTCGAGTTCGCGGTTTTTTTCTTCCAGCTCGGCAGTTCTGTTTTTAACTGCTTCTTGTAGTTTTAGGTTTTCAGATTTAATTGTATCAAAAGCAAAAAATTCTCCATCCGTAACTTTTGAATCGGGATAAGAACCATGCTGATGCAGTATCTTCCATGCATTGTCAATTTTCTGAATCAAAGATGATAATCTTAACTTTGAGTAGAAAGTCCACTTCTCATTAGTTTTAATGTAAATATCAAAATATTCGTGAACCATTACATAGGGATCGTATGGAATTAATTCCATCTTTTTGTTCCGTATTTCAGTAAGCCCAACCATTTGATCTGCAATGGAAGCGGAATAATCATAAACTTCTTTTTTGCTTTTCCAAATTTCCACCTCTGTTGTTCCAATATTTCGATACTCGCTTACTAAGTAATTTGCCCAATTATCCAAATTGCCTTCTAGATAGGCTTCCCAAAAATCCTGCATTACTATTTTTATTTCTGACTCTATCTTTTTTGTTATTTTCATTTTAATCTATTTAATTTTTATTACTACAAAAGTTACATCGTCAATCGGGGCGTTGTCCCCAATCCAATTAGCACCGGCAGTTTTTAAATGCTTAATTATTTCCTCCGGGTTATCGCTTAATGATTTTTTAAAAGTGTCTATCATCCTTCCATATCCATACAATTCATTATTTTCATTTTGAAGTTCAGGGAAGCCGTCACTCAGCATTAGGATTATATCACCTGTTTGCAGCTTGCTTGAAAAAATTTCATACTTTGAAATTTTCATAGCTCCAAGAGGCAGCCCATTGTTTTTAACTTCTTCAACTTTATCAATTTGCTTTCTATAAATATACACGGGCGGAATTCCTGCATTAGCCATTGTTACAGTTTTATTTTTGATATTCATCATAGCAAATGCCATCATCATTCTGCCCAGTTTAGAATTTTTTATGGCTCTGTTGGAAGATGTAAAAAAGTCCTCAACACTTTTATCAATTGAGTTTGCATTAAATAGTGATTTCATCATAGTAACCAATATCCCTGCTTTCATTCCATGACCGGTAGCATCACCTAGTGCTATGTTCAGCGATCCATCATCTTTAATAGAAAAGTCATAATAATCACCCCCAACCTCAGTTGCTGTCTGCATATAAACAGCAATATCCAGATCAGGTGTATCGGGTAACTCCTTTGGCAGCATAGAGAGCTGCAGTTCTCTCGCTTCTTCAAGTTCTTTGGTTTTACGATCGTTATCGGCTTGAATTAATTTAGCCTGTGTTTCAGCCGCCTTAGCCTGAAATTCTGCTGTCTCGGCTTTTAATTCACTTTCTCTAACTCTGTTATTTTTATCTCTTCTATCAAGCTCAAACTTCCTAATCGAAAATAATGTGCCGCCTGTAAATAAAGCATAAAGAATAAAAGCCCACCAAGTAAGATACCATGGAGCTAATACTGTAAAACTGTAACTTGTCAAATTACTTTCAATACCGTAAAGATTTTTTGCCGTTACTCTAAAAACATAATCACCTTGAGAAAGATTGGTAAATACTTTCTTAGTTTCTAAACCCCAGCCGGACCATCCATCTTCCTCACCTTCGAGATATGTCTTGAAATAGGTTGAGTTCGGTTTATCATAATGTGCAGCTGAATATTCAAACATTATATCATTCTTTGAATATTCAATTTCAACCTTCCCATCAGTCTCAAAATTATTTGCGCCATAATAAATTATTGAATCCTGTTTAACCGTTACCTTTCTAAGCAAGGTTGAATAATTACTAAGAGAATTAGATTCAATAGAGGGGTCATACAATACCAATCCATCTTCGGTGCTGAGCCATAGCTTTTCGCTGTCCGCCAATGGGTCGCTATCAGGGTAAATTGAGTAAACAGTATTCAGATCAAGCAGCGATAATTCAGGTATAGGTTGCCAAGTATAATTACCGTCAGGCTGCATTAATGCTTTACCCATTACCGGTTTATTTTTTAAATAAGCAAGAATCCAAATTGAATTATTTTTACCGTTAGCAATTAATGCAGCTTCCTTTGGTGGATCAGATAAAGCTTTACTCAGCGGAGAATATTTTTCGAAGGTTTGTTTTAATTTATTATATGTATAAATACCATTATTAGTAATAAAGAGTGGTGAAATATTATTTTTAATTATTCGCGAAACGCTGCCGGGAAGTTCATCAGAGTTATCAAAATGTTTATAGTTTACACTGCTGTCTGATCCGGTTGATAATTTGTTAAGGCTACCGGTTACACTTATTAAGCCCGGGAAGAATCCATTTATCCACAAGCTGCCATCTCCCTCTTCGATTATATTTATAACCTCATCAGGCAATTCTTTTTTATAAACAACTTTTAACCGACTGCCTCTTTTTTCCAATACAGAAAAGCCGTTGTAAGTACCGATATATATTCTGCCCGGGAAAATATCGGATACTAAAATACAAGTTGTAACCTCATTAATTATTTCTTTTGTGATTGAATTATTTTCAATCAAATAAGTCCCGTAACTTGTACCAACAAATAGCTGATCATTAAATTCAGCAAAAACGGATGAAGGCTGATTACTTCCGTTTAAGAGTTGAAAGCCCACATCATTGTTTTTCAAAATCATCGGTCCAAGTTCGGTAGCGGCATAAATTTTATTTTTAAAACGATAGACTGAATTAGATATATTTTTTAGATCGCCGCTATTTTTAAACGATGATAATGGACTCGGTTCTTTAATATAATTTATTCCATATTCTGATGTAAGCCAAAGTCCGCCGCTCTTATCACGAAAAACATTATAACAGACATTCGTTTGCAGCCCGGATTTTTCATCAATAATTTTTACCAGCTTTCCAAACTTGTCAATTATTACAACGCCGCCACGCTGAGTAGTTAAAGCAAAGTTACCGTTTGAGGTTACTTCAGCATTATTAATTTGATTTGAAATTAAATACTTATCCGCTTCAGTTTTGAAAGGGGAGAACTTATTATAATCATATAAGAAAAGTCCCCCTTCATAACTTGCAATTAGCAAAGAATCATTTACAGCATTACTTGCTCCATAGGGCAGCATAGAAGATACACTTGTTGAGGAAAAAAAATCTCCATCCGGAATTAATTTTAATTCATCATCCTCAAGAACCATTAAACCGATGCTTTCATTCCTCACATAAATTTTATCATTTATGCTGTGCAGTTGAAATGCAAATACCGAATCCCAAACGGTAAAACTTAAACCATCCCATCTAAAAATTTTATCCTTTGTTTTGAAGTATGCAAAATTATCAATTGTTTTTACATCCGAGACTTCACCGAAATTATGGTATTTCTCTTTTAAAAATGGAAGTAATGAAGCATATTGTAATTCACCTTTTTTATCAGGTTCTAAATATCCAAAATCAATATCGGCACAAACGTATAGTTTACCTCTATCATCTATTGAAATTGACCTTACCGGTTTGTCCTGGGGAACTCTGATCTTTCGCCAATTATTTCCGTCGTATTCTAACACGCCGGTTTCGTTTGCAAAATACATTATACCATGGGGGTCCTGAGTAATATCCCAATTTCGTGCATTTGATTTGTAAACCTTTGGACTGTAATAATTTATGAAAGGTTTGCCCTTTGCGTTATTGCCGGCAATTACTTGGTAACCGAAAGAAATTGAAAAATTCAATAGCAGCAATAAAACTGAGTATATAGTTTTTATAATCATTTTAAAATTTTGTTAAGCTTATTTTACCTTTATTACCACAAAGGTTACATCATCGTCGGGGTCGTTGTCGTTTGTCCATTCAGCACCGGTTTTTTTCAATTTAGTTATTATCTCTTCGGGGTTTTCTCCGGCGATCTCTTTAAAATAATTTCTGGCTCGCTGGTAGCCGTACATTTCTTTTTCATCGTTAAAAAGTTCGGGAAAACCGTCACTCATCATTAAAATTGTATCACCGCTGCTGATATTACTTTCAACAAGCGAATAAGGAAAATCATTAAAAGTACCGAGCGGCATACCTTTCATAACATGTTCCTCAATAGATTGACTTCCACTTTTATAAATTAAAACGGGCGGCATTCCGGCGGCTGACATTTGAATTTTATTGCCCATAATTTTTATCATTGTCATGCACATCGAAAGTTTTTCAAGATGCATTCGTTTTAAGCATCTTGTCATTTCATGAAAAGTTTCAACTATGTTGGGATTTGGTGCCAGAACATTAAACAAACTTTTTGTTGTTGTTACCATTGTTCCGGCTTTCATTCCGTGTCCGGTTGCATCACCAAGAACCACTGTTAAAGCTCCATCCATACCGATATGAAAATCGTAATAGTCGCCGCCCACCTCAGTTGCTGTGCGCATATAAACGGCAATATCCAAGTGCGGCAGCTGAGGCAGCTCCTTCGGCAGCATCGATAGCTGAAGCTGACGCGCTTCTTCAAGTTCTTCAGATTTTCGTTTATTCTCGGCTTCAAGCAAAGCAAGCTGTGCTTTTTCTTTTTCAATTCTTAAAAGTCTCGCTCGCTGAAATCTATCAACGGCAAATACAATTAAGACGGCAAATAGTATATAGCTCAAATAAGCCCAATTGGTTTTCCACCAGGGGGGAGAAATAATAAGCTTAATCGATTTACCTTCTTCGTTCCACAAGCCGTCACTATTGGAACCTTTTACCTTAAATGTATATTCACCGGGATCTAAGTTTGTATAAGTTGCAACTCTAATGTTATCAACATATCTCCATTCGTTCTCATAATTTTCAAGTTTAAAAGCATATTTGTTTTTTGCCGGATTAGTAAAATGAAGCGCAACAAACTCAAATGAAATATCATTCTGCCAATGTGAAAGAACTACTTGATCCGTCATTGAAATTTGTTTTTTTAGCGGTGAGTCTTCCCCAATTTGTAACGACTCATTAAAAATCTTTAAGTCAGTGATTTCAATTTGAGGAATAAATTGATTGTCAACAACTTCCGATGGATGGAATGAATTGAAGCCGTAAATACCCCCGAAGTACATTACCCCATTTTTATTTTTGTAGTAAGCACCTCCGTTAAACTCTTCACTTTGCAATCCATCATCAACAGTAAAATTTTTAAATGTGAAAGAGGTTCGATTAAATTTACTTATTCCATTATTGGTTGAAAGCCACAAGTTTCCTTCATCATCTGACAATGCACCGTAAACGGCATTATTAGGTAAGCCGCTATTTCCTTCGGTAAATCTTCTAAATGTTTCTGTTTCGGGATCAAATCTATTTAAACCTCCGCCGTAGGTTGAAACCCATATATACCCATCCTCATCTTCATTAAACTGCATTATATTTTGATGACTTAAACTTGCCGAGTCATCGGGAATGTGTTCATAATAGCGGAATGTTTCTGTTTCTAAATTTAATATATTTATGCCGTGTGTTGTACCAGCCCAAATCTCGCTGGGAAATTTGGGTGAATGAAAAACAGTGCGAACATAATTATCGCGGTTATTCAAACTGTTTTGGGTTTCGGGATCGTAAGTATAATTTTTAAATGTTTTTTTCTTTTTATCAAAACGGACAAGCCCCCCGCCATTAGTGCCGAACCACAAGTATCCCGGTTTTTCATCAAGTTCAATAATGTTATAATTTATTGAATTAAATCGGGATGAAAAATCAGTGGAATCTAAATAGTAGCGTTTGAATGTGTTGTTCTTCAAATCAAATCGATTAAGCCCTGGTGTTGTACCTATCCATAAATACTTGCCGTCATAATAAAGTGCGCCCACTAAGTTTGAACTTAATGAATTTTCATCCGAGGGGTTATGTTTATGAATGTTATATCTTTTCTTGGTCTTGTCATATGCTAGCAGTCCTGCCGTTCCGGTGGATATCCACAATATATTATCGTCTTCAAAAAAACCTCTAATAGAGAGTTCAGAGAAATTTAAGTTCAAATTATTATTGTCTTGAGAAACATTAAACTTAATAAGTGATTTATCATACTTGTTAATTCCGTCTAAAAAAGTTCCAACCCATAAAACTCCCGTTCTATCAATAAGCATCGAGAGAATATCATTACTGCTTAGGCTGGATTCATTTTGCGGATCATTTTTGTAAGCGGTTAGTGTGCCGGTTTCTAAATCAATTTTTATTAAACCGGGACCGCTTCTGAATGAAAAATTAAAAGTTCGTCCATCACTTAAAAAGCCTCCTATCCATAAATTGTTTGATTCATCGAGCGCTAAGGCTTGTATTAGCATTTTGGAAAAAAGATTGTCAGCACCTTTAATTTTATATTTTTCAAGTTTCTGTTTATTGTAATCGAAGGAGTATAAGCCATTGAGGTAAGTTCCAATCCAAATTTTGCCATCAGCATCTTCTGTAATTTGAGTGGCATCAGAAATTTTTGATATAGACGAAATATTGTAAGGAATTAAATGAGGGCTTCCATTAGCCGGGTATGTTACTTCAAAAACATGAAGCCTTCCGATGCCGCCTAACCATAATAAATTATTACTATCTTGATATATAAAGGATATATTTTCATGCCCTATCTGATAATCTTGGGGCAGCATATTTTCCATCTTATAAAATCTATCACTTTTCACATCAAGGTAGTTGAAGCCGCTGAATGCAGTTGCAATCCACAAGTTTCCTTTTTCATCTTCGCTAATATCAATAATTGAGTTTCCGCTAATAGTATTTTGATTGAAATTATCATGACTATAATTAGTAAACGATTCGGTTTCAGAATTAAATTTGCTTAATCCGCTTAGCTGACTGCCGGACCAAAGGACACCATTTTTCGAGATGTGAAGAGTTTGAATTAAATTATCAATTAGTGAAGTAGTGTCACCGGGAATATTTTTAAATACTTTAAATTCATATCCGTCAAATCTATTCAAGCCGTCTTCTGTACCAATCCAAATAAAGCCGGAGCTGTCTTGAACAATATCAAATATTTTATTCTGAGAGAGTCCCTCTTTGGATGATAATCTTTCAAATTTAACAGGTTTATTTTGTGCTGATATTTGTGTTGTGCAAAACAAAATCATCACAATTAAATAGCAGCGGCGAATTGATAATATTTTTTTCATTACAAGCCTTATTTATTTTACCTTTATCACAACAAACGTAACATCATCATCGGGGTCTTTATCATTAATCCACTCTGCTCCTGCGTTTTTCAGTTTTGTAATAATATCTTCGGGTGATTCAGGTGCAAGCTCTTCAAATAAATTTCTTGCCCGCTTGTATCCGAACATTTCTTTTTCATCGTTGAACAATTCCGGAAAACCGTCACTCATAATCAATATTGTATCGCCGGCGCTTAATTTACTCTCGATCTGTGAATATGGGAAATCGCTGAAAGTACCAAGGGGCATACCTTTCATTAAATGTTCCTCAATAGATTGGCTTTCTCTTTTATAAATAAATACCGGCGGCATTCCTGCGGCTGACATTTGAATTTTATTGCCGTTGATTTTCAGCATCGTCATGCACATCGAAAGTTTTTCTAAGTGCATCAGCTTTAGGCATCTTGTCATTTCATGAAATGTTTCAACTATGTTGGGATTGGGTGCAAGAACGTTGAAAAGACTTTTTGTAGTTGTAACCATAGTGCCGGCTTTCATTCCGTGCCCGGTTGCATCGCCCAGAACAACGGTGAGAGTACCATCCATTGCGATATGAAAATCATAATAGTCGCCGCCGACTTCAGTGGCAGTCCGCATATAAACGGCAATATCAAGATGAGGCAGCTGCGGAAGCTGCTTAGGAAGCATTGACAGCTGAAGATCGCGAGCTTCATTTAATTCTTTTTTCTTATGTTCAAATTCAATTTCAAGCGCGCGCCTCTCGGATTCAACTGCTTTTGCCTGCAGCTCAGCCGCTTCGGCTCTGTGTTCCGCATTTTGAAACTTTAATCTTTCCCTTGCTTTAATTAATAATCGCCTTCTTTGAATTCTATCGATGGCAAAAATAACTCCAAGGAAAATAAATCCATAAACTATGTATGCCCAAACAGTAAGCCACCAAGGCGGATGTATTTTTATATCAATAGTCTTGCTAGTTGAACTCCAAACACCATCACGGTTTGATCCTTTAATTGCAAAAGTATATTCGCCGGGATCAAGATTTGTGTATGTCGCTTCACGCTTGTTATCAAATATCCAATCTTCATCGTAGCCAATTAGTTTATGTGCATAATGATTTTTACTTGGATCAGCATAATGGAGCGCAGCAAATATAAAAGTTAAATCATTCTGATTATGCGGCAGTTCTAAACTCTTCAATTCAAATAAAGATGTTTCTATAGGACTGTCATCGGAGTGAAATGATTTTACTGATTTGTTGGAAATTTTAAGATCGGAAAAAATTAAATTAGGCTCTGCATTGTTGGAGCCCTTTGGAGTAAAGGCATTTAAGCCGTGCTCGCCCCCGAAAAAATATTCTCCATTGCGAGTTTTAATGGCAACCAGAGCAACAAAGTCCATTCCGCCTAAACCATCTTCGGTATCGTAATTTACAAAAGTTACCTGCTTAGTTTCTTTATCAGTAACCATTTTAGAAATACCGCTTCGAGTGGCAATCCACAATTCATCATCACTGCCCGGTAAAATGGAAGCAATATAATTTGTAGGCAGACCGTCTTCTTCGGTATATACTGTAAAGGTTTCCTTCACAGGGTCAAATTTATTTAAGCCGCCGTTTGTTGCAAGCCAAAGTATTCCATCTTTATCTTCATGAATATACTGTACGCTGTTATTGCTGAGGGTATTGCTTGATTTTTCATCATAACTATAAACGGTAACTTTATTTTTATCTCTTTCAATTTTATTTAATCCTTCAACATCATCACCTGCCCAAATTATACTTTTTGAAATATGAATCGATCTAATATTGTTACCCCTTATCAGTAACTTGCTGTCGTTTTGGTTTAGGTAATCACTAATTTCTGTTATCTGATTCGCATCATCCATTTCAATTATTTTAATTCCCCAAAATTCAGGATAAGCAGGCGGTACTTCATTCCACTTATTAAAACTATGACTATCATCCGATTTGTAGCGCAGTTTATATTTACCCGGCTTAAGGTCAATAAACTCAAGATACAACCGGTTTTTCATTGCCCCGCCGCAATGGTACGATTCAAATAATTGTGTGTGTCCCCAGATAGTATCGTTCTTGCTGTTCTCAATCCAGCCGAAGTCATACATGCGGGTATCGTCTATAAATCCCTCTCCTGCAGATACAACTAAATATTTACGCGGCTTAAGAACTTCAAATTCCTTTGTAAGGTCTTGATAATCTGTAACCTCATCAATACTTGCTTTTAATTTTTCTGACTTAACTAAGTCAGATGCTAAATTATACAGCTCTTGAGGATAGACGCGCGACATCAAACTTCCGATACGTTTAATTGTTTTTGTTCTTGGGTTGAGCAAGTTTAATCCGGCATTTGTACCAATCCAATAATATCCTTCTCTGTCCTTCTTAATTACTCTAACTCTATCGTCGGACAAACTATTGAATGAGGTTGAGTCGTTTGTGTATCGCTCAACTTCACGGTAGTTCGGATTCATTTTTATCAAACCATCGCCCCATGTTCCCAGCCATAACGATCCGTCATCATCTTCGGCAATTCCTCTCACCGAACCGCCGAATTGATCATTTACTACTTTAAAACCGACTTGTTTAAAAGTTCTATTTGTTTGATCAAAAATATTTAGTCCGCCGCCTCTTGTGCCTACAAATATTTTACCGGGATGAACTTTCGATTCGAGCAGACCGAAAATTCCACTGGTGCTTAATCCATTTTTATTAGCCTGATCATAAGTGTAATGCAGAAACGGTTCATTACTGGAATCATATTTCATAATGCCCTGGGCGGTAGTACCCATCCACAGAATTCCGGTATTATCAAATGCTGCCCTTGTTATATTTATATCCGAACTGCCGTCACGGTTTCTACTTCTGCCGGTAATATTTAATTCTTCATACTCATCAGAAATTCCATCAAACTTAATAATACCCTTGAAGTTATTGACAATCCAAACATTACCTTCCTGATCCTGATTAATAGAATTCCAATTATTTCCAACAAGTTGTTTTGCATAATCATACTCTTTAATAATTCTTAAATCACCAGACTCAGAATTATATTTGTAGATTCCATTTCTGGTTGTAATCCACATTGTGTTGGTTGGATCGAAATAAAGATATGTGATGTAATTTTCATCAATTGTAAAGTCTATTTTTGCCGAGGATTCGCTAAACTTTGCGGGAACAAAAATGCTGTCATTTTCTCTGTAATACCGTAATCCATGTCCTCTTGAACCGACCCATATTTTTTTATTTTTATCTTCGGCTAAAGCTAGTACTAATCCGCTTTGTATCGTTACACGGTTTGTGTCACCAATCAGATATTCAACTGAATTCCAGCTATTTGCTAAGGTATCAAAACGAAGAACTTCAACCAGACCGGATGCTGCCCACATTCTATTTTTTGAATCAATTAGTATATTAAAAACCCTTCCGCCTGCATTGCCTTGTATGTTAAACTGCTCGCCTAAATCGTAATTAATAAATTCATTATTCTTACGGTCATATTTTGAAATACCCTGATCATTTGCCGCCCAAATATTTTGCTCGGCGTCTAAAGCTAATCCCCATATAACATCGTTCTGTAAACTGTTTGGTTTACCCGGTACATTCTTAAATCTAACAAATTTGTATCCATCATAATGATGAAGACCGTTATCCGTCCCGAGCCAAATTAGTCCGTAGCCGTCCTGTAAAATTGGTCTTACAGTTGCAGATGAAAGCCCTTCTGCAATTGATATGAACTCTGTTTGTATTGATTGCCCATTTACATTAAACGAGAGCAGTAAAAATATTATTATGGATAGAGATTTATAACTCGCTGTTGCGGAGGAATAAATATTTTTCATGTTTCACCTGGTTTGTAGTTTTAAAAGCTAAAAATTTATACGGACATTATATCCGAATAAATGTTAAATTTTTTTATTTTCGTATCAAATAAATCGCCGTAATATCATCGCTTTGAATTTCACCTTTTGTATGTAATTTAACATCGGTAACAATTGCATTTATAAATTCATCGGCGCTATCTGTTTTTTCTTCAACAAAAAACTTTTCTAATTTTTCATCGGTGTATTCCTCTTCATCCTTGTTCATTGCTTCGGGTATACCGTCAGAAAAAATAAAGAGCCGTTCACCCTTATCTAATTTTAACTTCTTTCCTTCAAAAGGCAGTCCCATATCAAACATTCCAAAAGCAACTCCGCCTGCTTCAATCATCTCCATTTTATTATCTTTTCTTAACAGCAATGCCGGGTTGTGCCCTGCATTAATAATATCAATTTCGCCATTGGCGGGATTTAGTACGGCAATTAGAAATGTAATAAACTTATCGGCAGTTGAGGACTTATAGATAATTGCATTCATTTTTACTGCCATTTCGGAAAGGGGAATGTGGAAATCGAGATAAGAGCGAAGTGAAGCATCGAGTGTGCTTACGAGAAGTGATGCGGGCATTCCCTTGCCGGTTACATCCGCAACAATAAGTGCAATCCTGCCGTCATCTAATTCAAAAACATTATAGTAGTCACCGCTTACACCTTTTGAAGGAATGTTAATTCCCGCAATATCATATCCCTCTATTACCGGTAAATCAACGGGCAAAATTCTTTTTTGAATTTCAGCAGCTACTTCAAGTTCTCTTTTCATTGTTTCATTTTCAAGAGCTTCTTTGTTTGCTCTGTCATTTTCAATAGCTGCCTGAACCTGCCTTGCTATGGCGCCGAGAAGCAGTTCGTCGGTGTCATCAAATTTAATCATTCCATCACGGCTCTCTTTTTCACAGAGTGCAAATTCGTATTCAATTCCATAATCGGTAAAACTTTTTGATAATTTGTTTTCATCCGGTGAAGCTTCAATATCAATATTCGGCGGAAAAAAAACATCTTCCACTTTGCCTTTTGAGTTTACTCTTCTTGCTCTTCCGAATGAAGCATTGGTTAATGCAATCGCTCGTGATAATGCAAGCTCCAGTAAATCACTGCCCATTTTAATTTTTGATAATTCAATACCGGTATCAATTAAACTGTAAAGCTGCGAAACACGGTTATTAAGTGAAAAGATTAATTTTTTTTCTTTTTGAAGTGAAAGCAAAGCCTGGTAAGCATTATCAAATAATTGTATAAATATTTGAAAAGTAATTTTATCTATTTCAGTATAGGGATTACCGTCAAACCGTTTGCCAAGCACAATGCCTATTTGCGAAGAATCAACAAGTTTTGATATTGTATAGATTTCTGTTGAATCTGAAGAAGAGCTTATTCTGAACAATTCATCTTCAACTTTATTTAATAACCTTAAGTGCTCATCGGAATTTTTTTTCAGCAGGGTATCCCAACTTAAATCTTTTTCTTTTTTATGAAAAAGAGAAATGCCTGTTGTAAAAAAACTTCCGCTTAACACCCTTTCAAAATGTTTACTCATTTCAAAAATTGAATTTGAGCCGGAAAGTATTTCAAAACTTTCCTGAAAAGATTTTACATGAAATGATAATTTTTGTGTTATTAAATCAGAAGACAATTTTGTTCTCCCGTCTATTTTATTTCTTCAACTGACGATACTTTATCAGCAAATTGAAAAAGTCCCATAATTGTAAATGTTTTTTCAATTGAAGGATCGAGGTTTGAAAAATAAAGCTTGCCGCCTTTGTGGTTAAGTTTTTCAATTACCTCAATTAAAAAAGAAATACCAATAGAGTTAACCACATTAGATTTTTCGATATCTATTAATACCTTTGTTATTCCGCTGCTGTAATGCTTATCAAATTCCTGCGCTATTTTCTCTCCGCCTGCATTGTTGATGTAGCCTTCAGTCTTCATTACTAAAACATCATTTACCATATTTGATGTTAGCTCAAAGTCCTTAATCATTATTTTCTCCTACGATAAATTTTTTGTAATTGTAATTTTTGTTCCGTTTGTTCCGGATGTAATTTCAAAATTGTCTGACATAGACTTCATAAGTTTTAGTCCCCACCCGCGTTTATTTGCCGAACCCAATTTTTCACTGATCTCCGGTTCTTCAACTTTTTCGGGTTCAAAGCCCTTTCCATAATCTGTAATTAAAATTACCAGTTTTTCTTTCGTCATGGTAAAGTCAACATTTACATAAGGATTATCCTGCCCCGAGTGTTCCATTGCGTTGATTATTCCTTCGGTAACAAGAATGCGTGCTTCACCAATCTTATCTTCCGAAATACCAAAGTGGCTGCCCATTAATTTTAATCCTTCAAGTGCAACCAGCTCAATATCTTGTACTTTTGGAAGTTTGATTCCGAGATGAATGTTATGTTCCATTAAAGCTCTCTATTAATTAGATGATTTGATTTTAAATACGACAACGGGTATTGATTAGAAGTTAATATATAACAATTCTAACTATTAAGTCCAGAAAATAAATAATTGAATATATTTCAAAATAATTTATCAAAAAGATGAATTATAAAGATGATTACCTTAATTTTGATAAAGAATTTAATTATTTCTAAAATTTAACAGATTAAATTTATTATGCCAAAAATAATTATCGGTATTCACGGATTAGGAAACAAACCGCCAAAGGATACATTAACAAAATGGTGGAAAGATTCTATAAATGAAGGATTAAAAAACAGCAGTTTCAACCTGGATGATTTTGAGTTTGATCTTTGTTATTGGGCTGATATTCTGCATGAAAATCCTTTAGACCCTGAAGGTACCGATTCAGAAAGTGAAAATTATCTTAGCGAACCATACTCCCCTTTTGAAAAAGCTCTTATTAAAGAAGAACCATCATTTAGAAACCAGGCATTAGAGTATATTGAAAAATATTCAGATAAAATTTTTGTAAGCGGAGTTATGTCGTTAAACATACCTTCATTAACTGATATGTTTATTCATAAGCATTTTAAGGATTTAGAAGTTTATTACTCGCTCTCGTTCATTAATTATAAGGGAAAAAAGCGGCTGGCAAGAGAAGTAATTTTAGAAAGGCTTACCGATTTAATTATTAAGCATAAAAATAAAGAGATACTCCTTGCCGCACATTCTATGGGTTCAATTATTGCCTACGATGTTTTAATGGATTACCTGCCCGATGATGTTAAAATTAATACTCTCATTACTATCGGCTCACCCCTTGCTCAAAAATATGTTATCACAAAAATTAATAGCGAAAAAAATTGCAGGGATGATTGCGAGCTGCCTGTACCGGAAAAAATTTCTTATCAATGGTTTAATCATTATGATTTAGAAGATGTTGTTGCAATAAATAATAATTTGGCAGATTATTTTTTACCTAACAGTAATGGTGTAAGTGTTGTTGATGTAATGGTTAAGAATAATTACAGCTACAATGGTAAAAATAATCCGCATAAGTCCTACGGCTACTTGCGGACTAAAGAATTTGCAGAAGTATTAAATTCTTTTTTAAGTATTGAAAGCGGCAGTATTATGAATTGGATAAGAAACAAATTGAAGTTCATGAATTGAATCTAAGGGAAACGGATGTATTTATTATATAGAATTAAGCTGTCATTCCTAATTATTGTAATTAGTTCTTTTTCAATTATTGCACAAGCAGAAAAGGATACTGCTGCACCGCTGACCATTGATGGAGCAATTAATAAAAGTAAGCAAGTTATAAAAGACTTTATGATGGAGAATAAAGTTCCCGGTATGTCCGCTGCTGCTTCAATAAACGGCAGACTGATATTTAGCGAAGGTTTTGGTTATGCGGATTTAGAAAACGGGGTAAGTGCAACCAAACATACAAAATTTAGAATTGCAAGTATCTCCAAACCCATTACGGCATCGGGGCTTGCATTACTTTATGAAAAAGGAATTATTGATCTTGATGAACCGATTCAAAAATACTTACCTGCTTTTCCTGAAAAAAGATGGAAAGTTACTCTCCGTAATTTAGC
The DNA here is from genome assembly GCA_013112585.1 of Ignavibacteriota bacterium. Taxonomy (GTDB): domain Bacteria; phylum Bacteroidota; class Ignavibacteria; order Ignavibacteriales; family Melioribacteraceae; genus IGN16. The sequence continues at coordinate 27,336 of JABFGH010000019.1, forward strand.
TTCACATCAAGCCGGTATTCGCGGATATTTGGGAAAGGAATTTTTAAGCAATCAGCATTTCGACACTGTTTCAGAAGGTGTTGATATTTTTAGAAATGATACGTTGGTATTTAAACCCGGCACAAAATACGGCTACAGCACTTATGGGTATAATTTAATTAGCGAGGTTATTGAAGGTGCTTCAGGCAAAGATTTTTTAACTTTTGTTCAGAAGAATATTTTTGATCCTTTAAATATGAATTCAATAATTGCAGACCATAGTGACAGCTTAATCGCTCATCGTTCTTCTTTTTATTCTTATTCGGATAGCGGTGAAATAGTCAATTCCAAGTTTGTAGATATTAGTAATAAATGGGCGGGCGGCGGATTTATTTCTAACGCCGAAGATTTAGTGAAATTCGGCAACGCTAATATTTTTAATGGTTTTCTTGAAGAGGCAACCAGGAATCTTTTCTTTAGTGAAGTTTTAACTGCTAGCGGAGAGAAAACAAAATATGGTCTCGGCTGGGTTTCCGATGTTGATCAGTTTGGTTTTAACTGGGTGGGGCATTCCGGCGGAGCAGTGGGCGGAAGATCAATGCTTATATTGTATCCCGAAGATAAAATTGTTGTTGCCCTGCTCACTAATTTGGGTCCCGCAAAAGCTCCTGTAGCAGAGGCACAAGAAATTGCAAACTTTTTGCGCCAAACTTTTAACAATAAAGTTTCAGAAGTGAAATAAATTGTTTTATTGAAAAAGCTGTCATAGTATTTGTATATTTAATGAGATACCGCATCGATAATTAGGAGGAGAAATATGAAACACTTACTAAGTTTACTTTTGTTAGCCGCATTATTTGCATGCCAGCCAGCCGAACCTGAATTGATAGAAAAAGAAATCAGCTACGGTACAGGTGATGTTTCAATGAACGGCTATTTGGTATATGACAATTCAATTGATGAAAAAAGACCCGGAGTATTAGTTGTGCATGAGTGGTGGGGGCATAATCCTTATGCAAGAGAGAGGGCGCGCAAGTTAGCAAAATTGGGCTACGTTGCTCTTGCAGTTGATATGTACGGAAATGGTAAACAAGCGGGTCATCCCGAAGATGCCGGGAAATTTGCCGGCGAGGTAATGAAAAATATGAATGAAGCACAAGCCAGATTTGAAGCTGCGTTAAACATTCTCAAAAATTTTGATAAAACAAATAGTGAAAAAACTGCGGCAATTGGTTACTGCTTTGGCGGAGGAGTAGTTTTACAAATGGCGAGAATGGGCGTTGACCTTGACGGCGTGGTTAGTTTTCATGGAAGTATTGCAAGCCAAATGCCGGCGGAAAAAGGAAAAGTAAAAGCTGAATTGCTTGTGCTGAATGGAGCTGACGACGGCTTCGTAACTAAAGACCAAATTGATGCATTTAAAGCTGAGATGGATAGTGCGGATGTTGAGTATAAATTTATTAATTATCAGGGAGCCAAACATAGCTTTACAAATCCCGATGCCGATAGTTTGGGCGCAGAGTTTAATTTACCGTTAGCTTATGATAAAACTGCCGATGAAAAATCGTGGAATGAAATGAAAAATTTCTTTACCAAGATTTTTGAAAAAAGATGAAGATTGGAATAGAACACAGATGACGCTGATAAAGCTGATTTACGCAAGATTTGAATCTGTGATAATTATAAGAATCTGCGTTATCTGTGTTCCATTGATGTTCTGAAAATCTCTGAAAATTTTCAAAGCTCTTCAATCAATTCAAGAAAACGGTTGTAAGGTATTGCCGACCAGCTCTCTGCTTTCAATGCACCGTTAGCCAGGCTGATCATTGAAACCTTTGCGGCAGTCTCTTCGTCCGGTGCTTCGTAAATATCCATAAAATCATAGGTACCAAGCAGTGCATAGTGCGAAACAAATTTTACCTCAGGGCATTTGCTTTTTACCTGACTAAGCCACCTGCTGCCTACCGTGGCTCTATCGCTCAAGTGTTTTGATAAATCTGTTGAAAGTTTTGTCATTAGTACAAAAGTTGGCATGTTACCTCCTTTTGATAATTGTTAGAAATGTTTTTTGAGGAGTAAAGGATAGTTGTAAAGATATTAAACTATTATTAATGTGCAAGTAAAGAAGATGGTGAAATAAAAATTGATATATCAATTGCTGCACGGTGTTTTCTGTTTACTGCAAATTTATTTGTTGAACCGCTCTGCGGTTCAGGGTGACTCTCTTACTAAACTGCTACAAACATTTTACCGCTCTGCGGTAATAAAGGTTTGTATCACCGAAATACCACCACCCCTTGAATAAAAATAAATATAATTTGGTCTTAGTAATTGAAAACAACCCCGATAGGGGTTAAATGTTTGTAGAAAAGAATGACGAACAAACACACCGGAACTGCAGCGCAGTTCAACGGGATAAAGGTAAGGAACAAAATTCAAATTAAATATTGATTGCTGCATTGTGTTTTATGATTACTGTAAATATATTTGTTGAACCGCTCTGTGGTTCTGGGTGCTGCTTTTTCATTGATTGCTACAAACATTTTACCGCTCTGCGGTAATAAAGATTTGTATCACCGAAATACCACCACCCCTTGAATGAAAATAAATATAATTTGGTCTTAGTAATTGAAAACAACCCCGTTAGGGGTTAAATGTTTGTAGAAAAAATTGATGACATACACACCGGAACTGCAGCGCAGTTCAACGGGATAAAGGTAAGGGACAAAATCCAAATAAAATATTGATTGCTGCATTGTGTTTTCTGTTTACTGCAAATATATTTGTTGAACCGCTCTGCGGTTCTGGGTGCTGCTTTTTCATTGATTGCTACAAACATTTTACCGCTCTGCGGTAATAAAGATTTGTATCACCGAAATACCACCAGCCTTTGAATGAAAATAAGTATAATTTGGCCTTAGTAATTGAAGACTACCCCGTTAGGGGTTAAATGTTTGTAGAAAATCAGAAGGAAGGAAAACATCGAACCGCAGAGCGGTTCAACCAATTATTTTAAGGGGTAAAACTCTAATTATAACCGATAAAACCTTAGAGGTCTTCAAGACCTCTAAGGTTTAAGTAAATTCACCATAATGACAACAAAGGAGGAAAAAGCAGAATTCAGAACCAAGCACAAATAACAACCGAATTACAATTGAATTACAACTGAATAACAACCGAATTACCATTGAATTACAGTTGAATGAATTAGTAACTATATCGAACCTTAAATTTCAAAACAGAAGTGTCATCTTTTTTTACCGGCACTTTGAAAATTACATTCTGAGCATCTTTCTTTTCATACTTAACGCTTGAATTTAGAATATTCCAATTCAGTCCAAGATATCTTTCAACTTCAATTACTACATCTTCCTTCTTTCTGTTCTTCAAAGTTATTTCGTAAGCCTGCTCGCTTACTTTATTTGATATCCTTTTATTCTCGGTTTGAACTTCCTCGGCAACCAAATCAAACGCATCACCGATTTTCAATTTTACTTTTTCATTACGTGGAGTATGGTCTATCATATCTTCGCCTATAAATTCAACTGATTCGCCATCGGATTTATAAACTCTAACTTTACCTTTCGGCATCGGCACACCGAGATTATTTTTTTCTTTATTATCAAACTCAACAATCACCGCAACTTTACCGCTGCTGCCTCTATTGTAACTGCCGCTTCTATATAAAAACTTTTTCGTTACATTAACGCCGCTCGATTCAAATAATGAAATTTGTTTCGTTTCGTTCTGCGCCAATGTGGTTGCTCTTTCCAAATTATAAATGTGATATTCAAAAAATTCTTTTTCACCGAATTGTGCGGCAGAATATTCTCCTTCTTTTCTCATAGCGTCAACTGCGTAAACGGGGTAATTTAGATTTTGACTAATTCTATTAACATCACCTGCAACAAGTTTTAATTTTGCATTCTTATAAGTTGTACCGGAGTTATTATCAATGCTTACCCATGAGTTCAAATCAGTTTTGGTATCATCTTCATTGAGTACGGCAACATATTCAGCATGCCAATTCATTCCGCGGGTTTGGTAAGTAATCTCAACATCCTGCTTACCGCTTGAGTTCGAGTTAACCATCCAAACTAATGTAGGTTTTGTTATTAGTCCTTCCGGCAATGCATCCACCGAAACCCGGTATTTGCTGGTGTTCGGCAGCATTAACAATCCGCCGTCATTCTTTTTCAGTACTATCTGACTTCCTAAAACTGATAGAAGATTTCCGCTTATCATTTCTCCGCTTTCACTAAATAGCTGTATATCCTTATCAATATATTTTTGCAGAATTTTATCCATACTTACTAAATCGTATTGATAATTTTGTTCAACAACTTTGCCGTCAAGTTTAATATGCACGCTGGTAGGGTCAATCAATTTTGCTACATCGGTTAGTTGTATTTGTGATGTGCCGGAGTTAATGTTCATCGAACGTAAATCTTTTATTACACCCAAATCAGAATTATAAACGGTAACTGCAATTTCTTTCTGTTGATTATTTTGTGCCGTAATTGTAATTGCAAAAAAGAGTGTAAGCAAAGTTAGGATACTTTTGATCTTCATAATTATTCTCCTCAATGTTATTTGTTTTGAAGGCTTTGAATAACCTCTATAATGTCATTGCTTCCAAAGGAATCCCTTGGGAGAATCCCGACGTTCTTCTATCGGGATGCGGCAATCTCTCACTTTTTGACAGATTGCTTCCCCGCAAAATACTACTGCGGGACAGGCGGGAAAAACTCCCAGCCTTGGCTGATAAACTCGCAATGACTCCAAGTAGTTTTATTCAAAGGCTTCTATTTTTCTATATCAGCATTTTGTTTCTACATTATATAACTAAAAAAGTTCACACAAAAAAAATTCTATTAAAAACTAATATTTAAATCTAAATAAAAAGCACTTAAAACAGCTTAAAAAATAACTTATTCATTTATAATAAATAAAGTATAATTTAATATTTAATAAAATTTAAAAGAGTTACTTGATTATTAAGCATTTATTCAAGATTTTGCACAACAATTTGGAGTATGTTATAGGTAATTATTTCACAAAGGTTATTTATTGAATAAACAAACCACAAAAAAAATCCCACACTTTACTTTACCACATAATAAAGGAGAACTAATGAAAACATTTCGACTAATGCTTATGCTGCTGTTTATAGCGGTATGTACTTTTGGTCAAACTCAAAAATTATCTAATCGTCTGGCTGAAAAACTTCAGACCATGGAATCAAACGATTATGTTAGAACAATGGTAATTTTTGAAGATCAAGTTGACGTTTTTTCAATGGACCAGGATTTCTATGCAGAAAATGCCTCTATTGAAAGAAGAACACTTGAAGTTATTACTGCATTAAAAGCAAAAGCAAACAGCACACAGCAAAGCATGCTTAACTTTTTAGCAGAAAAAGAAAGAAACGATGAGGTCTTTAAATATGAACCTTATTGGGTAGTTAACATGATAATGGTTGAAGCAAAACCATCGGTAGTTTATGAAATGGCAGCCAAAAATGAAGTTGCTATGATAGATGAAGACGGTTTACTTGAACGAGATATGCCGATTAAAAATACAGGCGGAAGCAGTGCAAATACCGAAAGTGTTGAAGACGGCGTAAAAATTATTAATGCCGATAAACTTTGGGAACTTGGAATTACAGGTGCCGGAAGAATTGTAATGGGTATTGATACAGGTGTTGATCCAACACACCCTGCTTTGAGTCATAAATGGAGGGGAAACCATGTTCCGGCAAATCAAGCGTGGATCGATCCCGGCGGCGGAACTACAAACCCTAACGATTGTGATGATCATGGAACACACACAATGGGAACAATGACCGGGCGTTCAAACACAACTAACGATACTGTAGGTGTTGCAATTGACGCTGAATGGATTGCTGCAAAAACAATCTGCTCATCCCCTCATACTTCAAATACAGTTACGGCATTCCAATGGGCAATGGATCCTGATGGTGATTCAACAACTATTTCAGATATGCCCGACGCAATTTGTAATAGCTGGTACGATCCAGGTATCGGTGATGAATGTACAAGTATTTACGTTAATACATTTAATGCTCTTGAGGCTGTTGGTATAGCAGTAGTATTTTCTGCAGGCAACAGCGGATCAGGTTCATCAACAATTACAAAACCGAAAAACATTAATACAACTTTAGTAAATTCATGGGCAACTGCTGCAATCGATGGTCCTACTTATTTGGGCGGCAGCAATGATCCTATAACAAGTTTTTCAAGCCGCGGTCCTTCAATTTGCGGCGGAACAGGTTCACTTTTAATTAAACCTGAAGCAGCTGCTCCGGGCAACAATGTTCGTTCATCAGTTATCGGCGGCGGTTACAGTTCATTCAGCGGTACCTCAATGGCTGCTCCTCACGTAGTTGGTGCAATTGCGTTGCTGCGTCAGTTTGCTCCTAACTTAACAGGTTCGCAGATTAAACTTGCTCTTTATAATACCGCAGAAGATTTAGGAACTCCCGGTGAAGATAATACTTACGGAATGGGACTTATTGATGTTTATGCAGCGTTCTTAAGTCTTGGCACACCCGATATTTATCCTCCTGACCAAATTGTTGATCTTTCAGTAATGGATATTACATCAAGTGATCTTAAATTAACATGGAGTGTTCCTTACGATTCATCCATGGGCGGAATTGCTCAGTATGATGTAAGGTGGTCTTCAACAATGATCAGCGACACTAATGATTTTTATGCCGCTAATGTTGTTCCTTTTACTGAACAGCCGGGTGACTCAGGCGAAACTGAAATGCTGGTAGTTGAAGGATTGGATTTTTATACTGACTATTATTTTGCAGTTCGTTCGGCTGATGTTTGGGGTAACTGGTCTGATATATCAAATGTTGTACCTGCAAAAACTTTTGATGCACCCGTTATAAATGTTACACCCGATAACTTGCATGCGGAAATCCTTAATACTACAGTTGTAAAAGACACAATATTTATTGCGAATGTTAGTGACAGCGCCTCCACTTTAGATTACGAAATTACTCTTGAGAATAATACTTTTCCGGAAAGCAGACCATTAAACATGCGTATAGTAAATATGGCTGAAGTCGGTGAAGCTGAATTAGGCGATGAACTAAAGAATGAAAAAGAACAAAAATACGGCAGCAGCCTTGAAGGCGCAGGTGGACCGGATGCATTCGGTTACGAATGGATTGACAGCGACGAGCCGAACGGACCTGCTTATGTTTGGAATGATATTTCAACAACAGGAACGGCAGTTACATCGTGGACTCCTACCGGTTCATTTGGTGCCGCTGACGAAGGTTATGCAGGACCATTTTCATTAGGGTTCCCATTTAAGTTTTACGGTAATATTAAGAATGATGTTTATGTATCAACAAATGGTGTGGTTACATTTGGAGCAATAAGTTCAAATATTTATAGTAATGGTTCAATTCCCAGTACTTCTACTCCTAATGATTTAATCGCTCCTTTTTGGGATGACTTAGATGGTAGAAATCAGGGTGAAGTTTACTATCAGCAGGATGGTGATAAGTTCATTATACAATATGATAACTGGCCTGGTTTTAGTAGTTCAGCAGGCAAGACATTCCAAGTCGTACTTCATTCATCAGGTAAAATTGTTATTTACTATGAGAACATGACAGGAACATTAAGTTCATGCACAGTTGGTATTGAGAATGCAACAGGTACTGACGGACTACAAGTAGTAAGGAATGCAACTTATGTGAAGAATGGATTAGCTCTTCAATTTGCTGCCGAACCTGATTGGTTAGCTCCAAGCAATATTTCCGGTAGAATTTATAATGCTAATACTGTCGGACTCGAAATGACATTCAGCTCAGAAGATTACCCGCTTGGTGATTATTCTATGGATGTTGTTATTGCAAGTAACGATCCTGTAACGTGGTTTGTTACTGTACCTGTTACAATGGAAATTGTACCTATACCGGTTGAATTGACAAGCTTTAAAGCCAGCACATTTAACAATGCAGTTGAGCTTGTTTGGAATACCGCCACTGAAACCAACAACCAGGGGTTTGATGTTGAACGTAAGCTCGATAACGAATCTCAGTGGAATAAAATTGGTTTTATGGAAGGTAAAATAAATTCATCAGAGCGTTCAGTTTATAATTTTAAAGATTCTTTTGAAAATATTGCCTACAAGGGTAAAGCACAATACAGACTAAAACAAATTGATTTGGATGGTACGATAGATTATTCAAATCAAATTGCGGTTGAAGTTGATTTTACACCTGCCGAGTATTCACTTGAACAGAATTATCCTAACCCGTTTAATCCGGCAACAACTATAAAATATACATTGCCGAATCATAGCAGTGTAAAGCTTAGCATTTACAATACGCTTGGCGAAATTGTTACCGAGTTAGTTAACGAAGTTCAGGAAACAGGTTATTATGAAATTCAATGGGATGCTTCAAATCTTTCTTCAGGAATGTATATTTACACTCTCGAAGCACAATCAATTGAAGATCAAAATGATTTTAGAAGTTTGAAGAAAATGCTTCTTGTAAAATAATATTTACCGGTCGGGGAAAAATAATTTTTCCCCGGCTTTTTTTCTCCAACCGAAAAGTCCCCCTTATTTTTGAATTAGAAATTTATTCATACAGTTTATTATTTGATTTTTTTTCAATACCAGCCGGAGTAAAGTTATTTTGTTGAACCGCTCTGCGGTTCAGGGGTGACTCTCTTACTAAACTGCTACAAACATTTTACCGCTCTGCGGTAATAAATATTTGTACCACCGAAACATTACCCCCTTGAATAAAAATAAATGTGATGTGATCTTATTAGTTCTAGAGAGAACCCCGGTAGGGGTTAAATGTTTGTAGAAGAAGGTGGCGAACAAACACACCGGAACTGCAGCGCAGTTCAACCGGATAATGGCAAGGAGTGAAATTCAAATTAAAATATCGATTGCTGCATTGTGTTTCTGTTTGTCGCAATTTTATTTGTTGAACCGCTCTGCGGTTCAGGGATAACTCTCTTACTAAACTGCTACAAACATTTTACCGCTCTGCGGTAATAAGAACACGAAATTGAAAACAGCATCCAATTTTGCTACTCAAATTGTATTTTGAGTTCATCCCTTATATTTTGTTTAAACCCCGTTAGGGGTTAAATGTTTGTAGAAGAAAGTGGGGAACAAACACACCGGAACTGCAGCGCAGTTCAACCGGATAATGGCAAGGAACAAAATTTAAATTAAAATATCGATTGCTGCATTGTGTTTCTGTTTGCCGCAATTTTTTTGTTGAACCCCTCTGCGGTTCAGGGTGACTTTCTTATTAAACTGCTACAAACATTTTTACCGCTCTGCGGTAATAAGAACACGAAATTGAAATCAGCATCCAATTTTGCTACTCAAATTGTATTTTGAGTTCATCCCTTATATTTTGTTTAAACCCCGTTAGGGGTTAAATCTTTGTAGAAAGAAGTGAAGAAAGAAACCGCCTGAACCGCAGCGCGGTTCAACTAAACGCTATAAAACACCTTCACGTAATTCATCAATCAATCTTTATCAATAAAAAATATTTTAAAATTTTTGCAAGAAACTTTTTAGTTTGCATTTGTGTTTTGATGTTAAAACTATTGAGGAAAAATTGAACACTAAATTATTTTTAATTTTATTATTGCTGATATTAACCACGCCACTACCGGCACAAAACGGAACCGGAAAAATTGAAGGAACTGTTGTTGATGCAATTACACAAGAACCATTACCGGGAGTTAACATTCTAGTTTTACAAACTAACTTCGGCGGAACTACCGATATCGATGGGAAATTTGAAATTGATAATCTTTCAGTGGGCACATACAGTCTGCGGTTTTCATTTATCGGTTACAGACCCATTGTAAAAACAGACATCGTAGTAAACAGCGCAAGACCTGTCGAGTTGAAGGTTCAATTGAAAGAATCTGTAATTGAATTGGAAGGCGTCACAGTAACATCCGGTTTTTTTGAAGAAAACTTAACAGAAGTGAACAGTGTAAAAACTTTCAGCTATGAAGAAATTAGAAGAGCGCCCGGCGGATTTGAAGATGTTGTGAGAGCGCTTTCGGTATTGCCCGGAGTAGCAAAACAGAGTGCCGGAAGAAACGATTTGGTTATTAGAGGCGGCGCACCTTCTGAAAATTTATATCTGGTTGATGGCTTTGTTGTTCCAAGTATAAATCATTTTGGGGGACAAGGTTCAACCGGCGGACCATTAAGTTTTATCAATTTGGATTATGTTAAAGAAACAACATTTTCAACCGGCGGGTTTTCTGCATTCTACGGTGATAAACTTTCATCCGTGCTTAAAATAGACTTACGCGATGGCAGAAAAGACCGGCTTGGAGGAAAAGCTTTAATTTCCGCATCTCAATTTGGTTTAAATTTAGAAGGACCTGTTAGTGATAATAGTAATTTTATTTTTTCAATTCGCAGAAGTTATTTGGATTTTCTTTTCAATGCCGCAGGCTTCAACTTTGTACCGCAGTACTATGACTTACTCGCAAAATATACTTATGACATTGATAATAAAAATAAATTGTCATACTTGTTTGTCGGCGCACTTGATGAGGTAAAATTTAATAATAATGATGATGAAGATATTTTTGATAACGCAAGAATTTTAGGAAGCGATCAAACTCAGTATTCAACCGGCATCTCTTTCAGACATATTTTTGATAAAGGATTTTACAACATAAATTTAAGCCGAAGCTATATTTCGTTCGACTCATTTCAGAATGATACATTGTTAAACCCTATCTTCCTGAACAAATCTAAAGAAGCAGAGAACCAGTTAAAAGCTGATGTGGTTATTAAAACTAATTCAAATTCAGAACTAAACTTCGGCGGTTCAGCAAAGCTGATTAATTTTGATACAGATATACTTTTCCCCGATAATTTTGTTACCACATTCGGCGATACCTTACCTGTAAACTCTCTAAGTGAAAATATAAACTATTATAAGCTCGGATTGTTTTCATCATACAGCGCAGTATTGTTTAAGCATTTAAGATTAAACTTGGGTGTAAGGGGCGATTATTTTAATGCGCTGAAAAACAAAATTTATGTCAGCCCTCGGTTTTCATTATCATACATGTTTAACGATAGAACAAGCTTGAATTTTAGTACAGGTATTTACCATCAGTTCCCTTCTTACATTTGGCTCGCTGCTTTTGAATCAAATAAAAACCTAAACGCAATTAGAGTAGATCAGTTTATTCTCGGTTTAAGCCATTTACTGGATGATGATATTCAGCTAAAGGTTGAGGGATTTTATAAAGATTATAAAGATTACCCGGCAAGTTTAACAAGGTCATACTTAGTCTTAGCCAATACTGGAGCGGGTTTCGGAGGTGCAGAGGATAATTTTTCTTCATTCGGATTAGAGCGTTTAGTTAGCAGCGGCAGCGGCTTTTCGCGCGGTGTTGAATTATCAATTCAAAAAAAATCAGCGGGAATTCCATTGTATGGAATCTTAAGTCTAACTTACAGTCAATCAAAATTTACTGCACTTGATGAAATTGAAAGACCGGGAAAATATGATCAAAGGTGGATATTGAGTTTTAGTTCAGGATATATTTTTAATAATAAGTGGGAAGCTTCGTTAAAATTCCGTGCCGCAAGCGGTTCGCGTTACACGCCGTATAACTTTGATGGAACACAAAGTATTGCAAATTATTTAACCGAAAGATTAACTCCAACTCATAGTTTGGATGTTAGAGTTGACCGTAGATGGGATTTTGACGGCTGGTCACTTATTACTTATATCGATATACAGAATATTTATAACAATAAAAATATCAGCTCCGTTAATTGGGATGCAAAAGAAAGAAAAGCAGAAGAGAATGAAGAGATAGGAATTTTGCCTTCAATAGGAATTAGTTTTGAGTTTTAATTTATGTTGAGAGAAAGAGTAAGAATATTAAATAAAGCCGATGAAGTAAAAGGACCAATAGTTTATTGGATGCAGCGAGATCAGCGAGTTGATGATAATTGGGCTTTGATTGAAGCAGTTAATCTTGCCGAAAAAAATGATCAGCCGTTAATTGTTGTTTTCAATCTCGTCAGCAAATTTTTAGAAGCAAGTTTACGTCAATATTCATTTATGATCGAAGGACTAAAAGAAGTTGAAGCTAAGCTAAGTAAGCTCAATATTCCCTTCAAACTTTTAATCGGCAAGCCGGCAAATGAATTGCTAAAATTTATTAAAGAAATTGATGCGGGAATTTTGGTAACTGATTTTAATCCCTTAAAAATAATTAAGGTATGGAAAAATAAAGTTGCCGAAAAAATTGATATTCCATTTTATGAAGTTGACGCACATAATATTGTACCCTGCTGGGAGGCATCAGATAAATTAGAATATGCGGCATATACTATAAGACCTAAAATTAAAAAGCAGCTTGATAAATATTTAGATGATTTTCCTTCACTTAAAAAACTAAAATTAAAAGATGATTTTAATTTTAAAAAAGTTAATTGGAAAGAGGTATATGATAATCTTGAAATTGATAAAAGCATTAAACCCGTTGAGTGGATTAAGCCGGGTGAACAAGAAGCAAAAAAAATGCTGAAAGATTTTTTATCCAATAAGCTGCCTGCTTACGATGAGGAAAGAAATGATCCTAATAAAGAAGCACTTTCAAACTTATCGCCTTACTTGCATTTCGGACAAATTTCTGCTCAGCGTGCAGCTTTAGAAGCACAGCCGTTTATTGAGCATAAAAACTCACAAGAATCATTTCTTGAAGAATTAATTATACGAAGAGAATTGTCTGATAATTTTTGCCATTATAATAATGACTATGATAGTTTTGACGGTTTCCACGATTGGGCAAAGAAGACATTGAACGAACATCGGGATGACGAACGTGAGTATGTTTACACACAAGCACAATTTGAAAAAGCCGAAACACACGACCCGCTTTGGAATGCCGCACAAACTGAAATGGTTGAAACAGGTAAGATGCACGGCTACATGCGGATGTACTGGGCAAAGAAAATTTTGGAATGGACTAAAACTCCCGAAGAGGCTTTGAGCATTTGCATATACTTAAATGATAAATATGAATTGGACGGACGTGATCCTAACGGATATGTTGGCGCTGCATGGTCTGTTGGCGGTGTGCATGATAGAGCATGGACAGAGAGACCGGTATTAGGGAAAATTAGATACATGAATTACAACGGCTGCAAAAGAAAATTTGATGTTAAATCCTACATAAAAAAATATATTCCAAAGAAACAAAACTCGTTGTTTGATTAACAAGTCTAACCCTCAAAAGCCCAACTTCTTTAAGAAGTAGGGCTTTTACAAAGTATATAATAATTCCTAAAAATAATTAAATTGTCTTTAAGTAAATTTTGAATATTTTTCCTTTCAGTAAGAATTAATTTAATTATTCAGCCCAAAGCTTTAAGGTAAATTAAATGCTATTCAATAATGAGTACTTACACTATACTTTTATAGTAATTGTTACACTTCTTGTTGCAGCGGTAATATCAAAAATACTGCGTGTAATCTTCGATAAGTTTATCAGTAAATCGTCAGTAAGTTTAAATGTTGATGCAACAAACTATAATTTTTTAAAAAATGCACTTAACTCAATTGTTTATGTTATAGCGATTGTAATAATTTTTTATTCGATACCTGCATTAAAAGATTTAGGGCTTACACTTTTAGCCAGTGCAGGTATATTTGCAGCTATTTTAGGGTTCGCCTCACAGCAGGCATTTTCAAATATTGTAAGCGGAGTTTTTATTGTTATGTTCAAACCGTTTAGAGTTGGAGATCAAATTAAAGTGAAAGAAGACCAAGGTATAATAGAGGATATAACTTTGCGGCATACAATTATTAGAACATTTGAAAACAGAAGATTTATTATTCCGAATGCACTAATCAGTTCCGAGACAATTTTAAATTCAACAATTGCAGACCCGAATGTTTGTATATTTTTTGAAATTAGAATCAGTTATGATTCCAATGTAGATAAGGCTATTGAAATCATTCGAGAGGAAGCGGTAAAACATGCTAACTTAATTGATAGAAGGTCGGAAGAAGATAAAAGGGCAAACATACATCCTGTTACAGTTAGAATGTTAGGATATGATGATTCGGCAATTATACTTAGAGCTTATATATGGGCGGCAGATCCCATTAAGGGTTTTGTTATGAAATGCGATTTGTATAAATCGGTAAAAGAAAAATTTGATAAAGAAGGAATTGAAATTCCGCATTCTTACAGAACTCTGGTAATAAAAAATAAAACCAAAGAGGCACTTGATGATTAAGAAAATCAAAAAATTAACAAACATTAAAAAAATTCTGAGTCACAAAGTCGGCAATGCGCCGGGCAGCCTTGAGTATGTTGGCGAGTCAAAAATAAGCAAAGCTCAAATTGTTCTTCGTTCATATAGTGAAAGAGATTTTAATGAAGAAAATATTGAAGATGCTAAAACCATTAAAAATAAAATAATAGAAGACCGTGTAAATTGGATTGAATGCACCGGGTTAAATGATACACAAACTATTCATGAAATAGGCAGTGCGTTTGATGTACATTCCATGCTGCTGGAAGATATTTTAAATACGCAGCACTTACCTAAGTTTGAAGAAAGTGAAAGCTACAATGCAATAATAATTAAAGCATTTGTGCCTGATGCTGAAGGTAACTTTAGGAGGAATCATATTTGTCTTGTGCAGTCGGGTAACACAGTAATTCATTTTCAGGATTTTGAAACCGAAATTTTGAAAAATAAAATTGAGCGAATTAAGCAATCAAAAGGAAGGGCGCGTAAACTTAATAGTGATTACCTTTTTTATATTCTATTAGATGCATTCGTTGATACTTACTATTTAATTTTTGCTGATATAAATGAGCGTATTTCCGAACTTGAAGAGCAGCTTCTTGAATCCGCGGGTGATAACTTAATGGAAGATATTCATTCCTTGAAAAGGGAATTGAACAGTATTAGAAAGAACCTCTTTCCGTTAGGAGAAGCACTTAACAATATAATTAACGACGAACATCAGTTTATTGCCGAAGACAACTTGATATTTTTTAGAGACATAAAAGATCACGTAAATCAGTTAGTAGAGTTTTATGTTATGTATAATGAAAACATTAAGGCATTGGTTGATTTGAACAACTCCAACTTAAATAATAATATTAATGCAGTGATGAAAACACTAACCATTATTGCTACCATATTTATTCCTCTTACATTTATAGCAGGCTTATATGGAATGAATTTTAATTACATGCCTGAATTACAATGGCAGTATGGTTACTTTGGTGCCTTAGGTGTTATGGTTATTGTTGGGGGACTAATGGTTCTTTACATGAAAAGGAAGAAGTGGTTTTGATAATTTCCCGAAGTTACTAACCGATACAATTATTTTACTAGCAGCAGTTTTTTTAATGAAAATTATTTTTATTCTCCATCATAAATTTCACTTCCAATTTTTCGGAATCAGAAAAATTATTAGTGCATAAATTTCCAACCTTCCTAGTATCATTGTAAAGCTTAAAAGCCATTTGCCTAACAAGGGAATATGAGAGTAATTATCGAATGAGCCGACAGTGGATAAACCGGGACCAACGTTACCCATTGATGCAGCAGCGGCAGAGAAGGCAGATAAAAGATCAACATTTAATAATGTTAATATCATTGCAGTTAAGAGCACCACGATTACATAAATAATAATATATATAATTGATGATTCTATTACATTATCATCAACTTTTCGTTTTTCAAGAAAGACTGAAAAAACTGCATTGGGGTGCTGAATTTGTTTAATTTTACGAACAAGAGATTTGAAAAAAATTATTATGCGATCTGCTTTAATTCCGCCCGAAGTTGAGCCTGCGCATGCACATTGAAATGTAAGATATAAAATAATTAATTGTGCAAAAGGCGGATAAATTGAGGAATCTGCCGATGCAAATCCGCTTGATGTACCTATCGATAAAACTTGAAATGCAGAATATCTTAATGCTTCTGCAAAGCTATTATAATTAGAATGATAAGTATTAAGTGAAACTAAGAGAATAGCAATAAGGTTAAACGCCAAATAATATTTTAGAACAGTTGATATTATTAAGTTTTTGAAATCTTTAAATAGCACTGAAAATAAAAGTAAAAAGTTCATACCTGCCAGCAGCATAAATACCATTATAACAATTTCTACAGCAAGATTGTTATATGCGGCTATACTAGTGTTTTTTGTGGAAAAGCCTCCGGTTGCAATGCTTGCAAACGAATGATTAACAGCATCAAATAAACTTAATCCGCTTAACATTAATGCTATTGTTTCTAAAGCAGTAAGACCAATATAAATATAAACAATAACTCTAATAGCATCCTTGCTTCTCATTTTAAACTGACGTTGTGCGGCAGGGGAAATTTCGGAACGATATAATATTCCCGCTGCCGTTTGACCAATAGCAGGCATTATTGCAAGTACAAGAACAATTATTCCAATTCCACCAATCCAATGTGTTGAGCTTCTCCAAAACAATAAACCTTCGGGCAATGCCTCAATATTAGTAAGTATTGATGATCCGGTTGTTGTAAAGCCCGATACACTTTCGAACCATGCATTTGTTATTGTAAACTCTCCTCCCCAAATAATGTAGGGTATCATTCCAATTGAGCAGGCAATCAGCCAGCCGGCAACAACAATAAAAATTCCTTCCAAATGCGAAATGGTTCTTGTAGGCGGAACAAAAATTATTGGAAAAATGCCAAAGAGAAAAGTAATAAGTGCAGAGTATGCAAGTGCTGAAAAACCTGCACCGTTATGAAAATATGATATTAACGCAGATATTATTAGAAACATTGAATTAAGTAATAAGACCAGTCCTAAATATCTTAGTACAATATTTTTCCTCATCGTTTGCTCTTTTCAAATTCAACATACGAGCTTAGTCTATATACTGCTTCGGTAAGTTTTGCAATTTCATCTCGTGAATCAATATTGTATTCATAGGGCACTCTTTTTTCAATCAAATTATTAATTGCTGCTGTTGTTTTACTAATTGGATTGATAACATAAAAATTAATAAAATAATTGAAGATGATTGTAAAGATAATTGCTGATAGCACAGCAACAATACCAGGAACAATTGCTCTTTCAGATTTTGATTGTATTGATATGGCTGCTTTGTACATTGCAGTATTATTAAGGTCTTCTATGTTTTCAATTAAATTTATTATTTCAATTAATAGAGGGTGACTTTGTGTCAAATACCACTCGTTTGGTTTTATGCTTTCTTTATTTGCAATTACTCCTTTCCAAAGCATTGAAAAATTGTTGTAAGCAATTTGAATTTTATTAAGGAATTCTTGCTCACCTTCAATTGTAATATTATTTTCGGCTCTCATAAATGCCTCTAAAAATACTTTGTCTGCTTTTACTAAAATATCTTTTGAATTTGGACTATGGTCTAAAAGCAGCATGAGCATGCCGCTATCCTGTCTTTCTATTGACTCACGCATTAATTTTGCAGCCTTTATACTTTTATAGTTTTCGTCCAGAATATTACCGACACTTGTTCCCGCAGAATTGAGTTCAAGGATTGTCCATACCCCGGCAATTGTAAGCATAAGCGCAAGAATAATAAATCCAGATATTATTTTAATTCTTAATCCCATTTTAACCTCTGTTAAAAATTTTATTGAAGTAATAATAAACTAACGAGTCCAAAATAGATAAGCATTCCGCTGATATCTACGAGTGTGGTAAGTGCTGGACTTGCAACAACCGCCGGATCAGCATTAAATTTTTTGGCTATTATGGGCAGCAATGCACCCATTATAGTTGCGGTAAATACCTGAACAGCAAGTGCTAAACCAATAACTAATGCAATATTCATTAAAGAAAATCCTTCGGGTATATCTTTTGAAGAAGTTAAAAAGACAACCTTTAAAATTGCTAATAGTCCTAAAACAAGCCCCAGCATTGCTGAAATTTTACTTTCTTTCCAAATTACTTTCAGCCAGTCTTTTACTGTAATTTCTCCTAAAGCTAATGCTCGTACAATTACTGTTGCCGATTGACTGCCGGAGTTTCCACCGGCGTCTGCCATCATAGGCATAAATAAAGCAACAATTATTACGGCTTGTAAAACTTCGGAATACTGATGTATTATTACCCCCGAAAGCAAACCCAATATTGCTAAACCTATTAACCAGTATGCTCTGTTTTTGAAATGCACCCAAACCGGTTTAGCTAAATATGAATACGCTTTATGTTCACCTGTAATACCCATTAGCTTTTCTAAATCTTCCGTCTGCTCTTGCCTAAGAATATCAATTGCGTCATCATGTGTAACAATTCCTACTAATTGATTTTTATGATTTACTACCGGTATTGCAATTAAATCATACTTTTCTATTTTTTTAGCTACAGATTCCTGGTCTTCAAAAACTTCGGCTGAGGCAAATTTTGTTTTCATAATTTTTGTAACATTAGATTTTAATTCAGCTAATATCAAATCTTCTAAAAAGATAAACCCGACAAGGTGCATATCACTATCAACTACATATATGTAATAAATAGTTTCTTTTGAAGGAGCATCTTTCCTAACTTTTTCAAGAGCCTCTTCCACACTTAAAGTGTCAACTATTGATGCAAAATTTGAAGACATTACCGAACCGGCAGAGCCTTCCGGATATGAACTTAACTTAATAATATCATCCCTTGTTTTTTTCTCTAAATAAGGCAGCAGATTGTTTTGAGTTTTAGTTGATGAATTTTTAAACAAGTCGGCTCTATCATCCGGGGCAATAAATTTTAGAATATTTGATAATTCTCGAGGAGGCAGTTCTCTCGCTAATTCAATTTGTTTTTCTAATGCTAATTTTGAAATTATTTTTGCTTCTGTTTCATTGGGTAAATAGCTCAAAATTTCTATAATCTCATTTACAGGAATAATAGCTAAAAAATCAGCTGCTTCAACATCCTGCATTTTACCAATTAATTCTGCAGCCGATTTGTAATTCATCTTTTCTAAAAAATTTGTAATTACTTTATCTTCTGTCATGCTTTCTTCTATCATAGTGTTTACCGTAAAAATTATTATTGCTGAACATTTAATAGTAAAAAATACAATAAGTGATATTTATTATTGAATTTCTAATTAAATTTTCTATCACTAATTTTTCTATAAATAAACTCGAGTAATAATGCACCCAAAAAAACGAATAATGTTCCATAAATAATAAATCCGTTTGATTTAATTTGATAATAAAGAAGTGCTAAAAATACAGTGGAAAGAAGCAGAATATTAATAGATAATAACAGTTTATTTCCACCAACTTTTTTAAGAAGCTTGTAGTGTGAGATTAGAACAAATATATAGATTGTTGTAAAAATAATACTGACAATGGATGCAATACCAGCCATGTTCAGTAAAACAGAAAATGAAATACTTAAAGCCGCAGTAAGATATAAACCCTCTTCGGATTTAAACCATACTTTCCGTTCAAAAAAATCGGGCAGTTCACCATCCTTTGCTAAAGAATATGAAATATTTGCACCGCCGTATAAAGTTGCATTTAAAGCCGATGCTATAGAGAACAAGGCTCCGATAGAAATTAGGAGAAATCCGAAGTTACCCAAAAATGGTTTTGCCGCAATTGCAAGAGCATTCTCTTTAACATTTATAAGTTCATCAATTGAAATATTTCCTACAGCAGTTAAAGAAACTAAAAGATATATTAACATTGCTATGCTAATGCTTATATATATTGCTCTTGGAATATTTACCGAAGGATTTTTTATGTTTTCCGATGCATTGGTGATCAGACCAAAACCCATATATGAAAGAAAAAATATTACAGAAGCATGCAGCATTCCATTTATGCCTTGGCTGTTTAATGACGGCGTTAAGTTTGCCGGTTTAACAGATAGAAGTCCAAATGCAGCAAAAAATAATAATATTAATATTTTAACCGATACTATATAAAACTCTATTTTGCCAACTGCTTTTGAACCAAAGAAATTTAGAACAGTAAAAAAAAGTACAACAAATATTTCTGCAATTGTCACATTAACAGAATTAGTACTAAGGTTAAACAGAGGCAAAAAATATCCGCTAAATGCTTTTGCAAACATAGCAATTGAAACTACATACGTTAACCACAGCAGTACACTTAAGGTACCGGTAATTAAGTTATCACCGATGGCTTTTGTAATAAAAGTAATAGGACCGGCATTAGATATAAATTTTGTACCTAATTTTGAGTATGAATATGCAACTGCGAAAGCATATAAGCCGGATAATAAAAATGCTTCGGGTAAATTTTGTCCGGCAATTTCTGCTCCAATTCCAAAAATAGAAAATATACTTGCACCTATCATTGTGCCGACTGCCATTGATACCGCAGCAGAGAGACCCATTTTATTTTTCTTGTTTGTCTGCATCAGTTTTTCTGTACTACAAAATTTTTGATTTCGTACGAAGCGGTTGATAGTTTTTCAGACTGATCAAAATAGTTTTCCAGTTCCCAGTAAAGCCATTGTTTCGATAAACTATTTAGTGATGCAATATTCCACAGCCTCTTTAGTTCATTCAGTTGGAGGTTATCATCAGCCATGGCAATTTTTATGCTATCTCTTAAAAAAGCCTCTGCGAAAAGCACATGTGAAAATTTCGGCGGTTCAGCATACTTAAATTTAGTTTCGGTAATTCTACTAAATGCTTCTTCAATATGATGATCACTAAAACCTAAAATTGAACCAATGTCTTTTATCATGCCGTACCTTTTTGAGGACATTTCATTTAATCTTATATTCAGAAGCACAATTCCTTTCAAGTAATTGTTTCGATCTTCCAAATTCATATTCATAATTAACTCCAAATATTTTTCTTAGCCTATATATAATTGATTATGCTTATTCTCTGTTTTTTGACTGCCGGGTTAATCTGCTTAATTCTTTTTCAACTTCAACAGGAATTATAGGTTCTTTAATAAAATCATTCAATAAAAAGAGAAGATCAGCCGGGTCATCATAGATGTTTTTCTTTTTAAGTTCACTTAAAACATGATGAGCACCAAGCCGAAAGTAAACGGATTGATACTTTATAGCTAATTCTTCGAGCAAAGGAATAAGACTAATAATACCGAGAGCAATTAATCCCTCTGCGGCAAGCCATCTAATATCAAACTCTTCATCATTTAGTGCTTTAAGCAGCAGCGGTATTCCTTCTTTATTTTTAATCTGTCCCACTGTTTTTACAGCTTCCCACCTTGTGGTTAAATCTTCGGAACTAATTAATTCTTCTAAATAAGCAATAGCGGGCGTTCCAATTTTTGCTAATAGATGCCTCGACTTTTTACGTTCAACACCATTTTTACTTGATAGATTTTTAATTAGTCCTCCAATAATACTTTTATGATTTATTTTATTTTTTGATGATGTTTTCATTTTTATTGTTATCTCCTTATTACTAGAAAATTATGTAGTAATCATTTTCGCTGAATTTATATGTTTGTAAAAAAATACTTTTATAAAGTCGGTTAATATAAATGAGGCTATGGCGTACCCCCATACAAAAAGAGCTAACTGCCAACCGATAGGGGAAATAAACCAGCCGTAAACTGCAAATACAGTTGCAAGTATTTTGGTAGCTATTGCAGAAAGCACTAATGTTCTGGAAGGACTATTAGACCAAAAGTGATCTCTGGTTCTAGCAACAAAAATTGTAAGATGCCCAGCAATTGCTAGTTTTAAAAAAATGAAAGACTGAAGAACTCCGGCGGATAATTGCAGTAGATCTCTTCCTATATAGAAAATTAAAAAAGAAAAAATTACGCCAGCTATACCGAGCATCGTTCCTAACCCAAGTACTTCGTGCATGTTCCATCTTTCCGGTTTAAGTGAATACTTTGCATTATCAGTTGCGATTGCAATTATTGGGGCATCATTTAATAATGCAAGCAGTACAATCATTACAGCAGTTACCGGATAAAAATTAAAAGCTAAAATTGATAGAGTTAAAAAGAGCAAAACGCGAACGGTCTCTGCAATTCTATAAATGGAATAACTTGTCATCCTCTGAAAAATTTTACGGCTCTCTTTTATTGCATCTATAATAATAGATATACCGGGCGAGGTTAAAACAATTGCAGCAGCAGATTTTGCAGCATCGGTTGCCCCTGCTACAGCAATACCGCAATCCGATTTTTTTAATGCCGGTGCATCATTAACCCCATCACCGGTCATGCCTACTATATGTTTTAGTTTTTGAAGCGTACTTACTATTGAAAATTTATGTTCAGGAAAAACCTGTGCAAAACCATCGGATGTCTCTACTAACTCTTCGAGTTCATTTGCGTTAAGAGAGGTTAATTTGCCAGCATCAACAATATTCGATTTTATTCCAAGTTTTTTACTGATCTGTTTTGCTATTGCAGTATTATCCCCTGTAATCATTTTAACATCTACACCCATTGCATTAGCCTTTTTAATTGTTTCTGCCGCATCTTCCCTTGGCGGATCAAATAGAGGAATTAATCCGGCTAACTGCCAATCGGAATTTTCCTCCTTTCTTGCTGCCGAAATGATTCTATATCCCATTTCGGCATACGTTTGAATTGCTCTATTAAGTTCTTCTTTATCCTTATTGTTTTTAGAACAGAGTTTTTCAATTACTTGCGGGGCGCCTTTACTTACAGTAATTACATTATTGTCCGAATCAATTATTTGAGCTTCTGTTCTTTTAATTACCGGATCAAATGGAATGAATTTTTTTATTTTAAATTTTGTCAAACGATCAGATAATTCTTCGTCATTTTCAGCCTTATTAAGTACAGCATTATCAATGCTATCGTTATCTTCTCTGCGTGAAGCTAAAGCAGCGTAAAGAAAAACATCCGTCTCGGTAAAACTTCCGACAGGTTTAGGTTTTCCGACGGTTAATTTATTTTGAGTTAGTGTACCCGTTTTATCCGAGCATAAAATGTCCATGCCTGCAAGTTCTTCAATTGAAGACAGCTTGCTTACTATTGCCTTTTTCTTTGCTAGATTAGTTGCACCAACTGCCATTGTTATTGTTAATATGGCAGGCAGGGCAACCGGTATGGATGCAACTGTTAATACCATGGCAAATCTTAGTGTTTCCATCAAATTATCGTGGCGAAAAATTGAAACGATTAAAATTAAAAGAATTAAAATAACTGCCGAGACAATGAGAAAATTCCCTATCCGGATTACTGCTTTTTCAAAATGACTTTTTGTATTTGCCTCATCAACTAATTTAGCAGTTTTACCAAAATAGGTATTCATACCTGTTTTGGTAACTACACCTGTCATTTCGCCTCTTGTTACAACTGCGCCGGAGTATGCGTCGTCAAGCAGTTTTTTTTCTGCTGCTATCGATTCGCCGGTTAGTGCTGATTCATCACATTCCAAGTATTCACCCTCAACTAATTTTACATCTGCTGGAATTATATCTCCCAGTCTAAGCCTAATAATATCACCGGGTACAAGTATTCGTGCTTTTACATTTTTCCAATTGTTATCGCGTAATACTCTTGCATTAAGTGCTAATTTGTTTTTCAGCATATCAATTGCGTGATCGGCTTTGCGGTCGTGCCAGTAGCCTACAATTACATTCATAAATAATAGGGCTGTGATAATTCCAAAATCAGCATAGTGATGAACAATTAAAGATAAGATAGCAGCGGTTTCTATCATTATGGGTATTGGACCCCAGAAGTAATTTAGAAGTTTAAGCAGCGGACTTTTTTTATTCTCCGTGATCTCATTAAACCCGAACTTATTAAGTTTTTCAGCCGCTTCTTTTTCTAACAATCCCTTTTTATTTGTGTCAAGCTCGTTATAAATCTCCCGCTGCTTCAATTCTATATGATCAATTTGATTATCCTTGTACATGAACTTTCTCCATTTATTTCGTAAGCAAATTAGCATTGCAAAATGAAGATTTAATGAACTTATCGAATAGATAAATGTTAATGAGGAATCTTGTGCCACAAGTTCAAAATTTTATTTAGTGATTAAAGATATTGTAATTGGATTGCGGAGGTCTCTCCATAACCTATGCAGGCGAAAAACATAATAGTTTGTGCATAACGACTTCCGATAGGCGGTGATGCTGCTGCGGTTAATTTTTGTAGCGGGGTAAAATTACTTTAAAAGTACTGCCTTTATTTAAAATACTGCTGACTTCAATGTAACCTCCATGCGATTCTGCAATTAATTTAACAATTGAAAGCCCCAGCCCGCTGCCGCCGGATTTACGAGCGCGGTCTTTATGAACCCTGTAGAACCGAGTAAATATATTATCGATATCCTCCGCCGGTATGCCGCTGCCATTATCCTTAATTTCAACAACGGCTTTATTTTCTTTTATGTTCAATGATATAAAAATACTTTCTTTAACCGGAGAATATTTTATCGCATTATCTATTAAGTTAAAAAAGAGTTGGTATAATCTAAGTTTATCACCTTTGATAATAACTGGAACTATATCGACTATTGTTATTTTCTGTTCTTTAAGTTCGGCTAATACTTCGGCATCGGCAATTACTTCTTGTAAAATATTTTTTAGATTTAGTTCTTCAAATTTAAAGATAGTATTTACATCTTCAGTTTTTGAAAGGAGCAGCAAGTTGTTAATCAAATGATTAAGCCTGGAAATCGTTTCAATATCCTGAACTAATTTTTCTTTTAGTTCTATACTTAAATCAGTGTTATTAATTTCATTTTCCCAATGCAGCCTTAATATAGAAAGGGGAGTTTTTAGTTCATGGGCGGCATCGGTTAAAAATTGCTGCTGACTCATAAATGCATTTTGAAGCCGGGTTAATAAATCATTTAATACTTTGGAAAGCTGCCCTAATTCATCATGTTCATTTTCTACCTTAATTCTCTCGGTTAAGCTGCTTCTGCTTATCTGTTTTGCTCTTTGTGTTATTATATCTACCGGGCGAAGCGATTTTAAAGTTAAGTAGTATCCGCCTATTCCTATTAAAATTAAACCGCCTAAAAGTGCAATTAATAAAACAAACAAAAATTTCTTAAGTGATTCTTCAATCTTTGTTATTGGAAGCCCGATTGTTGCCCGTCCAATTACTTGGTTGTTATAAAACAGCTGTCGTGAAATAACACGGAATGTAATTTCATTATCATCTTTTGCCATTAAAGAATCATTTGTAATTGCAGCTTTTAGATGTCTTGTATATCGCTTTTCGATTGGGGATTCGGGAGTATCTATTTCTAAATTTATATTTTCTGCTAAACTCGAGGAGTATATAGGTTCGTCTAATTTATTATGAATGATAAGGTAATAATCGGTAAATAGATTTATACTTTCGGCAATTTTATTTAGCTCGTTAAAATTATTATCTGCGGGGCTGTAACTTCGTTCAATTGTATCAACTACAATGTTTAACTCTTTATCAAACGCCATATATAACAAATGCTGTACCCCGTAGAACAAACCAATATTAAAAATTATTAGAATAGTAAAGGTAACGGCATAGTACCAAAGTGTTAGTCTATATCTTATTTTCAAGATTCATCCTTAACTATATAGCCTACCCCTCTTACAGTTTCTATCGGGTTTAAGCCGGCTGTTTGACTAATTTTTTTTCTTAAGTTTTTAATGTGTACATCTACAAAGTTTGTCATATTAAATATATCAAAATTATCACCCCAAACATGTTCGGCAATTGAAAGACGCGACAGCACTCTATTTTTATTATAAATTAAAAATTCTAAAATGGAATATTCCTTTGCCGTTAATGAAATTATTTTTTTATTTACTCTAACTTCGTGGGTTGTTGTGTTAATTTCTATTGAATCTAAATTGATTACAGAAGATTTTACTTCACTCTCTCTACGTAAAAGTGAGCGGACACGTGCTACTAATTCGGGTATTGCAAATGGCTTTGTTAAATAATCGTCAGCCCCTAAATCAAGTCCTTTTACCTTATCTTCAATCTGATCTTTAGAGGTTAATAACAGAATGGGCGTTGTAATTTTTTCCCTTCTAACTTCCGCTAAAATTTGAAGTCCGCTAATTTGCGGAAGCAAAATATCGAGAATCATTAAATCATACTCTTCCGTTAACGCCAGTTCCAATCCGCTATCTCCGCTAAATGCTGTTTCCACATAATATTTTTCACTTTCCAATAAACTTTTTATTCGTAAGGCTAATGATTCTTCATCTTCAACTACTAATATTCTCATAATATTTTTACATTTATTTTATAAATCTTAAAAGAACAAATTATTTAAATAAAGGAAAATTTACCAATTCGATTACTAAATTCCAGTACCAACAATTTATTAAAAGCCAAGTTTAAACTTTAACGGCAACATAAAAAGTTAAATTACCTCTTGCAACTAATAAAGAGAATGTACCGCCTTCGTCAAGTTCAGTGATTAAGCTATAAACATTAATAATAACTAGCAGATAGTTTTTAACAGATTTAGTATTTTTTGTTTGTTCCACTTTTTACCTCTGAATTTCCTCGATTTCTTTCATCTTATAATCTAAATGATTCTGCAGCTTTTTAATCTCTCGATGATCTTCGGTTTCTGCTTTTTTAATTTGAGAATATATATCGGAAATGATTCCGGATATATCTACTGGTATGTTTTTACCTAACAATTTTTTTAATGAAAGTGCATCAACATAAGCCCCGGCTAAATGTTCGTCCATTTTTTTAAGGTGTTTATTTATCTCTTTTAACTTTTCGGCTGGAATATGTTTAATCATTTCTGAAATAGATTTGTTAGTTAATTTAATTTCATTCTCCAGCCGTGTCAGCTCTGTTTCCAACTCTATTTTTCCAAAGTTTTTTTTATTAGTAAGCTGATACAAATTTTTTGCCGTATTTATAATATGATTAAGATTGTAGGTTATTTGTCGGGAATAATAAACTTCTAAAGATTTATTTTTGGGATTTGAAAATAGATTGTTGGATAAAACTAATAATAAAAGTATTCCTACAAGCCGAATAAATTTATTTAACATAATACACCTCTTAAATTTTTATTAACATTATCTTCAACGATTAAAGGCATTAAAAAATTCAACTGAAATTATTTATTTTAGATGAAGATTTTATGAAGAAAAGAAATTCTTATGCAGGCATAGCTATTTGCATGAAGATTAAGGGTGAGGGAATCTCAATGTTTTCGAAGGAAAATTTCTAAAGTCAAAAAAAATAATTGATGATTAAGACAATGGATGGTATCTAACTTTACTTAAGATTGTTTAAAAATTCGCATGCAGTTTTAATATGATCTTCTAATTTCTGCTTCGGAATCTTCTCCAAATTTCTGCTGAAAAAAACAGTTCTATTATTTGAAGAAAAATATTTTTGATGCTTGTGAATAAAATTCCAAAATAATGCGTCCCAAATTTTTGTCCAATCGCCCGACTTATAATCACTCATTTTTTTACATAATTTGATGAACTAATATAGGGTTTCGTGCTCATCAGACCTCCATCGGCAAACTGACTCATTCCATAAACATTAGGAACCATAACCCAGTCGTAAGCATCGACGTACATTTCCATAAACCACTTGTAAACCTCGGTTGGATTAATTTCGCAGAGCAGCATAAAATTTCCGAGTATCATTAGCCTTTCTATGTGATGGTTGTAACCGGTTTTTAGCAGCTTTTTAATTGTTTCATCAATCGGTTCAATTCCTGTTGTTCCATCATAAAATGATTTTGGAATTTTACGATCGTTATTCCAAAAATTTGAGTTTCTTTGATTAACTCCTTCAATTAAATAAACAGCTCGTATAAATTCACGCCATCCTATTATTTGCCTTATAAATCCCTCTAAAGAATTAAAAGAAATATCGTTCGAGTCAGCGTAATCTAAAGTTTTATCAATTACATAATCAGGGTTTAGCAGACCTGAATTAATTAAAGGAGATAATAGCGAATGGAAAAGAAATGATTCGTTTTTCACAATTGCGTCTTGGTAACTTCCGTAATTGTCAAATTTAGTTTTAAGAAAATCATCCAACCACTTTTTGGAGGTCGCTGTTGAAATCGGTAAGTAAAAGTTTTCGTTTGATCCGGGGTTACTTTTGAAATTATCATTTACATATTTTTTTGCTTCATCGATATACTTTTTATCCGTTTCGGAAGTTGGTAGTTTAGGAATTGCAATATCCTTAGGGATTGATTTTCTATTTTCCGAATCAAAGCTCCACTTACCATTTACCGGTTTCCCATTTTCAACGAGTATATTAAATTTCTTGCGCTGTTCTGCATAAAAGTAGTGTTGAAAAAAACTTTTCTTATTCTTAAAGTAATCGGTTAGATATTCGGGGTCATTCATAAACGAGGGGTTATTGAACCATTCTACATTTATATCATTTTGTTTTGCGTCTCTTTCAATTCGCAAATTGAGAATAAAATCATCGGGTCGGCAAACCTTTATTCGATTGAAGTTTTTCTTTTTAAGCCATTTAAATAAATATTTCTTCTCTTTCTTGAAATTATGATAATCAATGTAATCAACACTATAATCTTGTTTTTCCAACTCTGCAGCATATCGCTTCATACTGGCTCTATGAAAAGTCAGCTTCATTTTATGAAAGTTAAGCGAATAATGATGGTCGCCGAAAAATAAAGGGTCTTCAACTAATACGGCATTTTTGCTTTCGCTTAATGCAGGATGATCTTCAAAAAGCTGATGCGGAAAAATTAAAGTTATTGAATTCATGACTTATCGGTTTTCAAGCTAATTATCTTCAGTCAGCAAACTTCTAAGCTCATTTAATGATTGAACAGAGAAACCTCTGTCATGAAAGAAAATTACTTTGCCATCTTTATCTAATAAAATTACTCTAGTATTATTCGGGTTTTCATTTCCGGTAAACTTTTGAACTTCAGCACCGCCGCTGTAAATTGTAATTACGCCGCCCCAAAATTCTTTGGGAATTCCCGATCGCATTCCTTCATCAATAAATGTTTTAAACATTCTGGGGAACAAACCTTGAATCGTAGGCAGTTCATAAACTTTAGCTTTTGTATTTGTCATATCTAAACCAATCAGCCAGCGATCAACATCAAACTGGGTGTCTTGCTTGTATGCTATTAATAAAATCACTTCGCTTCCGGAAAAGAATTTAGGCAGCTCAACATCTTCTTCAGTTAATGTTTGTCCGCTGACACTCGGAAAATATTTCCCAACAGGATCACGATTAGTATAAGTAGTTGCACAGCTTGAAAACAGAATAGTTGCAGTGAATAACAACATTATAATTTTTAATTTTTTCATTTTTATTTCTTAGTCCTTGTAAAATTTAATCCAATCTATTTGCATACTAAAATTGCCGAATTGCTTATCGGAGATTAGTAATCCCGCCTGCCTAATATTATTCGACTCAAGTTTCGGCTGGTTATCATAAGTGCGTCCGCGATATGTAGCAGTAAAATCATCGAATGGTATCTTAAATTCTTTCCAATTTTCTTCCGTATTAAACTTTGCCTGGTAAGATATATCATCCCAATTTAAGTTTGTTCTAAATCTTAAACTATAAATATTGCCATCACCCTTTGCCCGAACTATTACTCCATCAAAATTTTCAAAACCGTTGCTATCCAATTCAGCTCTTACTGAGGCAAAACCGCCATTATTATCGGGTGATAAAATCCCTTCAAAACTTGCATAGCCTTCTTCACTTAAAGTAAAGCTGGCTTTAGAAACTCCACCCATAACAACATCGTTAATTATATTCCATTTATTCAGATTACCATTTTTGTTGAAATCAATAATCTCTTTTTCTCCGCTCATAAAAACTCCAAGTAGTAAAATCATTAATATTTTCAATTTTTCACCGTTACAATTTTTGCATTAGTTTCTGAAATTATTTTTTTTGCCATTCCGTTAAAAATAATTTTATGAATAGGCAAAAGAGAATACCAGTATAATCTGCCAAGTAAACCATTGGGGCGAAAAGTTGCTTTCTGCATAAAGCTGTTTTTCTTTTCATCAACCTTCAGCTCAAGCCATGCTTCACCTGGGACTTTCATTTCCGCATAAAGTATAAGGCGACCGGTTTGCTTATTTGCAAAAATTACTCTCCACCAATCCAAGGCATCACCTTGCTTTAATTCCGTTGGGCTTCTTCTTCCCCTCCTAAGACCAACACCGCCTACAACTTTATCTAATAAACCTCTTAGCACCCATGCCCAGTTCCAATAGTACCAGCCATTTTTACCGCCTATTTCCCAAACTTTATTTTTTACTTCAGCAGAGCTAATATTATAATGTATAGTTCGCTCATCGGTTTGGCAGCCGTATTCGGGTACTTCAACTTTATCTAAAAAGTTTTGTTCTAAATTGCCTGTAATTGCAGAGTCAATCCAGCTTGATTCAACTTTATTTGTCACAATCATTTTAAATGCCCGCTCAATTGCTTCTTCATATCCAATTAAATTTGTTTTAACAATATTTTCAATTCCGGCAATTTCGCAAACAACTTTGTTTTTCATACTATCAACTAAACTTTTTGCAAGTTGAAAATTTGTTGATGTAACGAAGTAAAGCCAATAAGATGAGAGGCGGGGAGTTAAAACGGGAACTGTAATTATTATTCTTTTTAGTCCGCGCACCTTTGCATACAATTGAAGCATTTGCTTATATGTTAAAATATCAGGTCCGCCTATATCGAACACTTTACCGAACGCCTCTTGTTTATTTATAACTCCAAGCAAATAATCGATTACATTCTTTATAGCAATGGGCTGACATTTTGTTTTAAGCCACTTGGGAGTAACCATAATAGGAAGTTTTTCTGCAAGGTCTCTTATTATCTCGAACGAACCGCTGCCGGATCCAATAATAATTGCAGCTCTTAATATTGTTGTTTCAGCATCAGCTTCTTGTAAAATTTTTTCAACATTTAACCGGGAGCTTAAATGTTTTGAAAGCTCCGTCTCATCATTAATAATTCCGCTGAGATAAATTATTTGTTTAGCTTTAGTTTTGTTCAAAGCATTTACAAAGTTTTTAGCGGCTTTACTTTCAAGTGTAGAAAAGTGTGAGCTTGAAGCTCCCATTGAATGAACAAAATAGTATGCAATATCAATATCAGTTGGAATTTCTGTTAGGCTTTTTTCATCAAGCAAATCACCTTTTACTATTACTATTCTTTCATTCTCATAATACTCATCAGAGAATCTTCGTGGGTCACGAACTAAACATACAACTGTATGACCTGCTTCGAGTAAGTGTGGTAATAATCTTTTCCCAATATAGCCTGTAGCCCCGGTCAATAAAATTTTCATTTTTCGGCAAGCTCAATTATTTGTTTGTTATTATAAATATGTTCGGCTGCGGATAGTCCCGATAAATAAGCTGAGTCAATGTTATTTCCTCTGAATGCATCACCGGCTACTAACAATCCATTTTGCTTATCAATAACCTCAAAGGATTTGCCGGAAGAAAATAATGGTTTTGAAAACTTCCATTTGTGAATTTGATAATCAAGGATTTTACTTGTGATCCATTTTCTAGATAATTCCAAGATCATTTTTCTCAATTCACTATTGCTCTTATTCCAATTATCAACACTAAATGAATTTGACATTTCAACTGTTACTGCAGTTTTGAATTTATTTATTCCCTTAGAATTATTGTCAGTAATAAAAGAGACTGGACCCTCATCCAAATAAATTCCTCCTTTGCCGGCTAAGCTTATGCTTCCATCGGCAATAAAAAGTCCTACTATACTTCTTTCATATTTTATTTCTTGCAAATTATTTTGAAGTGTCTTATCAAGGTCAATTTTGGAATTATCCAATAAATCTATTGCCTGCGGTACCGGGAGTGTTAACAACATAGTTTTTGATTTATAAACATTCCCAAGTTCATCTATCGATTGCCAAAAATTATTTATACGTCTAAGTTCAATCACTTTTGTCGAATTTAAAATATTTAATTCTTTTGATAGAAAAATAGCTACTTCACGCATACTCTTTCTACCAATAAACTTTGGAGTTTCATCAACGTTTTCAACTTCATTCCATTTAGAGATGATTTGATTTTTGTAAAGTAGTGAAAGCAGTTCATCAAATTTCTCGGATGTTCCCTCTAAATATTTCGCTCCATAATCAAAAACTATTTTTTGATTTTCAAAATTTATTCTGCGTGTTGCCATGCGTCCGCCTATGCCTTTGCCTTTATCTAACAGAAGAACGCTGAGTCCCTTTTGCTGAAGGTAATTGCCTGCGGTTATGCCGGTAATTCCTGCGCCGACAATTATCGTATCAAATATTTTATTGTTAAAGTCATTCATATAATTATCAGTTAGCTTTCATACCGCCATCTATTGGTAAAATTGTTCCTGTTACCCACGCGGAATTATCCGATGCCAAATAAAGTATAGCTTCGGTAACATCTTTAGGTTCACCAATTCTTCCCATGGGATGCATTGACGTGGATGCTTTTTTTGAAATTTCATTTTGAGTTAAAAATTTAGCCAGAGGAGTATCTACCAATCCTAACGCAACCCCATTAAATCTAATACCCCGTTTAGCATAGGTTACCGAAGCTGAGCGGATCATCGCTTCTAATCCTCCTTTTGCGGCACTAATTGCTTCATGGTTCATTAATCCTTTGGAGCCTGCAACAGAGGAAACAACAACTACTGATCCCTGTTTTTGTTTCTGCATCTGTTTTAGTGAAGCCTTAATTGCCAAAAAAGGTGAAGTTAAATTTAGGTCTAAAACATCTTTGAACGTTTCGATATCTGTATTGTGTAATGGTTTTAATACAATTGAACCAACGGCATGAACTAATGAATCTAATCTTCCAAATTTTTCAACAGTTTTATTAACTGCATTTTCTAAGTCTTCAAAACTTGTCGCGTCACCTTCAATAATTAGACTTTCATTATTCAGCGAAGTACCTAAATCTTCTAATTTTCCCCTGTTCTTTGAAAACAATACAACTGATGAACCTTCTTCATCAAATCTTTTTGCAGCAGCGCTGCCTATTCCACCGGTTGCTCCTATTATCAATACTACTTTATTTTCAAAATTGTTTTTCATTTTTCTCTTAATGTTATTTGTACAAAATGTCCTATTAAAATGTGTTGAATAAAAATTAGATTTTTATAATCGGCTTATGTGCTGATTAAAATCAATTGTACTTGTTTTCGCGGATTGCAGATAGACTTTTTTTAAAGTTAGCGATATCTAAAATTACCCTTGCTCCAATTTCTTCTAATACATCTAAATAACCCCTGGCACCTTTACCGCCAACAAGAAGCGAGATATTATCCGGTAGAATCTGTTTAAACTTTATCAGTTCTTTTCTCAACATATAATCATCTAGCGGGTAAACAATACTTATTGCAATTGCTTTACAATTAAGTTGTTCTGCTGCACCAACAATTTCTTCTGCAGGTAGATTTGGACCAAGATAAGTAACGTTCCATCCCTCACTTGAAGCTACAGCCGAAACGATTAAAGCCCCAAGTTCATGAAGTTGACCTTGAGGCGTTGTAGCTAAAATTTTCGGCGCTGATTCGCTGTTTTTACTGGTATCAATCAAATTGGAAAGAAATCCTCTCAGCGAGGCAGTAACCATATGTTCATGATAAACTCTAATTTCACCCTCTTTCCATAAATCGCCAATATGAGTGATTAAAGGAATTATTATTCTATCAAGCAAAACGGGCTGACTAAAACTTACCGATGCCTTATACAAGGTTGATTCAAGTTCTTTAAGATCTAAAGCATAGACGGATTTTAGACAACTGGTGAAATACTTATCAGGGTCAGTTGGTTGTCTAACTTCCCGCTGAACTTTATAATTCTCCATTCTCGGTTCCTGCCGATCTTCAACTAAGTCGCGAAGCTCATCAATTGATAAATTAGCAATACCGCCAATATTGTGACCTTGATCTGTTAATTTAAGCAAAATTTGCAGTTTTTCAATATCTGATTCTGAATAGAGTCTTCTATTAGTTTCAGTTCTGTTCGGAACAACTGCATTATAACGTTTTTCCCATGCTCTAATAACATGGACGCTTAGCCCTGTTTTTTGGGCTACAGCTTTGATCGGATATTTGTTTTCGTTTTTCATAATTCAAATATAATCATTTGTCTAAGAGTTGTCAAGAATATTTTTAGAAAAATATTTTACATGAATTTCTGCGATTATCGGCTAAAAACAAAACATATCGTTAGGCTGATAAAAAAAGATGAAATAAATTTTGTTTTTTACTTGACAAATACTCGACAAGAAGTTATATTTGCCTCAACAATAATTAGACAATAACTAAACAAGCAAAATAAAATAAACAAAAGGAACAGAAAATGAACAAACTAAGTAAATTATTCGCACTTTTATTTCTATCATTATTTATAGTAGTATCATGTTCAGATGATGAAGAAACACCAATTCAACCCACTCCAACTCCAGAAGAATCTTCAGTAAGAGTTATACATGCAAGTTATGATGCACCTGCAGTTGACATTTGGGTCGACGGTGCAGTTGCTATAAGCAACTTATCTTATGGCGAAAGTTCAGGTTACGCTGTTTTGCCGTCCGGTACAAGAAATATTAAAGTTTCACCAACCGGTGCTTCATCGCCTATAGTAATAGATGTTGATTTAACAATAGATGCTAACAGTGAATATACTGTATTAGCTACTGATCAATTAAGTAATATTACACCAATCGTCGCTGTTGATCAAAGAGCGATTAACACTTCAAAAGCTAAAATTAGATTTATTCATGCCAGCCCTGACGCTCCGGCAGTTGATATAAAAGTAGAAGATGGAATGGGTGCTGCATTGTTTGGTAATGTTAGCTTTCAAGATGTAAAAGATTACATAGAAGTTGATGCCGGAACTTATAATTTAGCCGTAACACCTGCCGGTTCAACCCAGGAAGTTGTAATTCTTGGTAACGTGCCTTTAACAAGCGGGTTAGTTTATACAGTTCTTGCAAGAGGAACTTTAGATGCTAGTGACAGCGTACCTTTTGAAGTTAGAACGTTTGTAGATAACGAAGCCGGAAATGCATTCGTTGACTTAATGGCAGCAACTACCAATGTAAAAGTTGTTCATGCTTCACCGGATGCGCCCGCAGTTGATTTATTAGTAAATGACGCAATTGCAGGATCGGGATTAGCTTTTCCAAATAATACAGGCTACTTGAATATAACCGCAGGTACAAAAAATGTAAAAGTTAATGTCGCCGGTACCTCAACTACAGTAATAAATGCAGATGTATTATTTAACGCTTACAATAACTATTCAGTTTACGCGGTTGATGCAGCAGCTAACATTGCCCCGCTTGTAATTGAAGATGACCTTACCGTGCCGGCTTCAGGCAAAGCTCATGTAAGATTTATTCACCTTTCACCGGATGCACCGGCTGTTGACATAACCTTAACTGACGGTACGATAATATTTGGCAACAATTCATTCAAAGACTTTACAGCCTTTACTCCACTTGATGCAGGATCATATGACTTACAAGTAAGAGTAGCCGGTACAAGCACTGTTGCTTTAGAACTTGGAACCATAACTGTAACTGAAGGAAATATTTATACAGTATTTGCCAAAGGGTTCTTGAACGGAACCGGTGACCAAGCTTTAGGCGCAGAAATAATCGTTAACAATCAATTATTATAAAAATCAAAACAATATAAAACGGAGAACAAAATGAAAACGTTATTAAATAAATCAGTATTCGCAGCAGTTGTAATATTATTAAGTGCATCACTTTTAATAGCAGGCGGACATAAATCAGAAAAGCATTCAAAGAAAGATATAGTTGAAACAGCCTTAGCAGCCGGATCATTCACAACATTGGCTACAGCATTAACAGAAGCTGACCTGGTTTCGGCTCTACAAGGTGAAGGTCCTTTTACAGTATTTGCACCAACAGATGAAGCGTTTGCAAAATTGCCTGAAGGAACTTTAGAAAGTCTATTGAATGATAAAGATGCTTTGAAAAATATCCTTCTCTATCATGTAGTATCCGGTAAAGTATCATCAGAGCAAGTAGTAAAAATTGATGCTGCAGAAACTTTAGCAGGATCAAAAGTAAATATTAAAGTAAAAGACGGCGGCGTTATGATTAACAATTCAAACGTAACGACAGCAGATGTTTATGCCTCTAACGGTGTTATCCATGTTATTGACACAGTATTGCTGCCGCCAAGTAAATAGATAATGATTTAGTCCGCTCTAAATTTTAGGGCGGACTTTCTTAAAAATTAAAAACGGGTCGGAAAAATGAAATACTCAAAAATAAATTACGTAGAACATAACAGCTCACTTAACTACAAAGCATTTGAAGAAGAAGCAGTTATTCACAGTAAAGCAGTTTATCACTTTGCTCTTTCAATGACAGGCAATCCTGAAGATGCCAATGATCTAGTTCAAGAAACTTACTTAAAAGCATTCAAGCACTTCAATAATTTTACAAAAGGTTCTAACTGTAAAGCTTGGTTATTTATGATACTTAAGAACACCTTTATAAATGAATACAGAAAAAAGAAGCGTGAGCCATACAAAGTAAACTATGATGATATTGAGGAATTTTATGAAACAATTAAGCCGGAACAAATAGATCCGGGAGAAAATTTAGATAGTATCTATGCCGATACTTTTGATGATGATATTTCAAAAGCTATTGCTGAGCTGCCTGAAAATTTCCGATCAATTGTACTTTTATGTGATATGGAAGGATACTCATACGAAGAGATTGCGGAACATATTCAATGCCCGATTGGAACTGTAAGATCAAGACTGCATAGAGCGAGAAAACAGCTTCAATCCAAATTGCAGAAGTATGCGGAGAATAATGGCTATATAAAGAATATAAAAGAAAATGATTCCGATAAAAATGATGTTGAACTGGCTTTTGCCGGATAAAAATAAATGGAGAATGGAAAGATGTTTAATATAAAAAGTGAGCAGATAATAAAACTACCGATTGAAAAAGTATTTTCATTTTTCGAACGACCCGAAAATTTATCTTTAATAACACCAAAGTGGTTAAAGTTTAACATACTAACACCCGAACCGCTTGTAATGAAAAGCGGAGCCATTTTCGATTACCAAATTAAAATTTTCGGAATTCCCAATCGATGGAAAACCTTAATAACAGATTACGATCCGCCATATAAATTTGTTGATGAGCAGGCAAAAGGACCTTACAAAAAGTGGATTCATACTCACACTTTTGAAAAGATTGAAGGAGGAACACTTGTAACAGATAATGTTGATTATGATTTGTATGGCGGAGCTGCAGCAAAAATTATAAATGAGATTTACATAAAGCATTCCGTAAAAAGCATATTTACATATAGATCAAAAGTGTTAAACGAAATTTTAACACCCGAATTATCGGATAGTTTATTAGTAAGCGAAAACCAGGTAATAGTACAATCATAAAAGAGGAATATAAAATGAAGAACAATATTAAATTAAACAGCAGTAGAGTAATTCTTTACTTCTTAAATAATTTTTCCTAAAATAACTACACAATAGGACAAGGCATCGCAAGAATGAAAAAACTAATAATAATAGGTTCAGGTTTAGGCGGTTTATCAACCGCACTTCGCCTTTCAAAAAATAGAGATTATGAAATAACTATTTTAGAAAAGTATAAAACTCCCGGCGGCAGAATGAATATCATTGAGCAGGATGGTTTTCGATTTGATATGGGTCCTTCTTTTATGAGCATGACTTACGAATTAGATGACTTATTTAAAAGCGCCGGTGCTGAAAACCCGCTTCAATTAGATGAACTCGATCCAATTTATCAGGTATTTTTTGAAGGGAAAGAAAAGCCCAGAAAAATTTGGAAGGACTTAGAAAAGATAGAAAAAGAGTTCGCAGATATTGAACCGGACCTATCAAGAAAGCTTGACGAATATTTATCTCGTGCAGGTGAGTTTTTTCATGATACAGAAGATAAAGTTGTGAAGTCCAATTATACCGGAATGTTAAACTACCTGGCAAAACTTTCACGAGTTCCATTAAAACATATTCCATATTTAGTTAAAACTATGTGGGATCAAGTAAACAAAACATTTGACTCAGAAGAAGTAAAAATTATTTTTTCATTAGTTGCATTCTTCCTGGGATCAACTCCTTTTAAAACGCCCGCTATTTACTCATTACTGAATTATACCGAGATGAGGTACAATGGCTACTGGGCAATAAAGGGGGGAATGTATAAAGTAATTGAAGAGATAGTTAAAATATTGGAAAGCCGCGGAGTTAAGTTTGTATTCAATACAGAAATAGTCGGTGTAAGTAATTCCAACGGCAAACTAAACGAACTTGTAGATTCCAACGGCGGTAAATGGCAGGCAGATATTTTTGTTTCAAATTCCGATGCCGCTGCTTTTAGGGGACAAGTATTAAACCGTGAAAAATTCAGTGAAGATAAATTAGATAAAATGCATTGGACCTTGGCTCCATTTACAATATATCTTGGTGTTAAGGGAAAAATAAATAATTTGATTCATCATAATTATTTTCTCGGCAGTAACTTTAAAGATTATGCCGATACAATTTTTACATCATCTATCAGCCCTCAAAAACCTTATTACTATGTTAACGCAACTTCAAAATCGGGCGATGAGTTTGCGCCGGAAGGATGTGAAAACTTATTCATTCTTTGTCCTGTTCCTGATATGAGATTTAAAGAGGACTGGTCTGATAAAGAAGAATTAGCCGATAATATTATTGATGATTTTTCTAAGCGTGTAAACTTTGATGTGAAATCAAATATTTTAACCAAAAAGATTTTAGCCCCTGATGATTGGGCAAGTATGTTAAATCTTTATAAAGGCTCAGGGCTGGGTCTTGCACACGATTTAAATCAAGTTGGTGCATTCCGCCCAAAAAACAAAGACGAAGAATTTCCAAACCTTTACTATGTCGGAGCATCAACCACACCGGGTACAGGTTTACCAATGGTAATTATTAGCTCAAAATTAGTAACCGAGAGGATAACAAATGATTTTGGAACAATATCATAATACATGCAGCAAGTTAAGTAAGCGTTTAACTATTGCCTACAGCACTTCGTTTAGCTGGGGAATAAAAGCTTTTGCTTCAGAGTACAGAGATCCCATCTATTCTATATACGCATATGTTAGAGTAGCCGATGAAATTGTAGATACGTTTCATGATTTTAATAAAACAGAATTACTTGAAAAATTTAAGCAGGATACTTTCGAAGCAATCAAAAATGGAATTTCAACTAACCCAATTCTACATGCTTTTCAAAGAGTTGTAAATGATTTTAATATTGATATAAAACTTGTAGAGGCGTTTTTAAAAAGTATGGAAATGGATCTATTTGCATCATCATATCTAAGGGATGATTATGATAAATATATTTATGGTTCTGCCGAAGTTGTTGGTTTGATGTGTCTTTATGTTTTTGTAAATGGTGATGAAAAAAAATATAAAAAGTTAGAGCACTCGGCACGTATGCTTGGTTCCGCTTTTCAGAAAGTAAATTTTTTACGTGATATTAAAAGTGACTTAACTGATAGAGGCAGAATATATTTGCCTGATGTAAATGCTGAATTTATGATCAATAATGAAAATAAAAAGAAGTTGGAAAAAGAAATTGATCAAGAATTTCATGAAGCATTTATTGGATTAGTAAAATTGCCGATAGGCGTTAAGCTTGGTGTCTATTCAGCTTATTTGTATTACATAATGCTGTTCAAAAAAATTAAAAGATTAGATGTAGATCAACTGCTGAATAAACGAGTAAGAATTTCAAATTATTACAAATTTTATCTATTATTAAAATCAGTTATTGAAGTAAAAGTTTTAAAATTAACCTAAATAAACAGTGCATTACGAGTATCTTATATTCAACATTATTGTTATCAGCGGTCCGTTGTTTTTCGGTTCGATGAAAAAATTTTACTTCCTCAATTATTGGCGCGAATCTGGTATTTCTATTTTTATTGCGGCGGTTCCATTTTTAATTTGGGATTCGTTAGTAACCGGAATGCATTGGGACTTTAACTCAAATTACATTTTAGGCTATAAAATATTCGGCTTACCGATTGAAGAAATATCGTTTTTTATTACCGTTCCATTTGCCTGCCTTTTTACCTGGGAAATGGTTAAACGCCATTCTAAAAAACATGAAATACTTAATTGGGATAAATCTATAATTGCAATCTCACTAATTTTTATTGCCGGTGGAGTTGTGTTTTTATTTATAGGCAAAGGGTACACCGGTTTAGCATTTTTGATTATGGGTTTATGTATGTTGTATGATTTTAAACTCGGTGCACAGATTCTCAAGTATCGTCAGTTCATATTTTTCTTTGTTCTTATTTCCTTATTTACTTTAGTATTTAACGGCTACCTTACATGGCGCCCGGTTGTAACTTACGGAGAGCAATATCAATTAGGATTCAGAATATTTACAATTCCATTTGAAGATTTTATTTTTGGTTATGCACTGTTAATTTTAAGTACAACAATTTTTGAAAGGCTGGTTAAGTTGAAAGTATTTACAGATAATGAACCTGCTGAAAAAGTAATATCGAATTAAAATCTTTGTAATTTTTTATAGAGGAAAAATGCTTCAAAATAAATGGTATTTAATTTGTCCATCGGCAGAACTTACAAACAAAATACTATCACAAAAAATTTTAGGCGAAGATATAATACTCTTCCGTACAAAAAGCGGAAAGGCGGCTGCCCTTGAAGATAGATGCTGCCACAGAAACGTTAAACTGTCACTTGGTTACTTAAAAGAAGAAACAATCACTTGCGGTTATCACGGCTGGGAATATGATTCGGATGGCGCATGTATAAAAATTCCATCCCAGCTTCCCGGTACTAAAATTCCGCCAAAGGCTCTCATTAAAAAGTACCCGGTTAAAGAATTTAATAAGTGGGTTTGGGTATTTATGGGTGATGAAGAAAATGCAGCAAAAACCGACCCGCCAAATATTCCTGAAATGAATGAATGGGATTTTACATATAAAACACATGTCTTCGAAGCAGATTTAGAATCGGCAGCAGAAAGTTTAATTGATCCTTATCATATAAAATTTACACATCGTGATTCGATTAAACAATTGCTTGGACAGATAGAAGAATTTCCTGCGGAATTTAGAATTAATATTTTAGATGACGGAATTGAAGGAAAATATTACAGGGCAAACACTGCAGCCCTAACTGAAAAAGCTTACTTCGGAAGCGAGCCGCAATTAGAAGTTTATTACAGATTTTATTACCCGAATATTTCGCGATTGGAATCAAGATTTAAAGAAAGAACTCTTTTGATATTAGAACACTTTATGCAGGTTGATGAAAATAGAATTGCCATGATGCAGATAACTTTATGGAAAAATATTTTTAATTTTTTCCCTCCATTCGGAAGATGGTTCATGGCAAGAAAATCTAATAAAATTGTGAATGAAGATATTGCACTTTTGAGATCACAAAAGGGAATATTGGATAAGACAAAAGATAATCTGCATGAAGTAAGTGTTAAAGGTGATGAAATTTCATTGGCATTCAGAAAATACTGGAGAACAAAAATGCGCGAAGGGGGCAATGAAAGCTAATGGATTCAACTAATCTTAAAGCTGATGAATTATTAAAGAGTAAAAAAGAAGTCCCTTTTGAATTTAATCGTGTTGCGGTTAAATATGATTCTGCAACTTCGCTTAGTCAAGGCTACCAAAAAGATCTGCAGAGAAGTGTTGATAGAATGAATTTAAAAGGTGATGAGTACCTTGCTGATCTATGCTGCGGTACGGGAAAGTCAAGTATAGCATGCTTAAATAACCTACCTAATGGAACTGTGCTCGGCATTGATAATTCAAAGGGAATGCTTGAAAGCGCAGCACAAAAATTTTATGACCAGATTAAATTAGGCAGTTTAAAATTTGAACTAAATGATGTAATGGAACTCGATTACCCCGATAATACTTTTGATGCAATTTTTATGGCGTATGGAATTAGAAATATGCCCGATCATGAGAAATGCTTAAAAAACTTAAAGCGAATGCTAAAGCCCGGCGGTGTCATCTGTTTTCATGAATATTCCTTAAACAATAATTTATTTGCAAAGCTCTATTGGAAAATTCTTGGTTACGGTGTAATTATTCCTATTTCAGGAATAATATCAGGTTCTACAAAAATATATTCGTACTTGGTTAAAAGTGTTTTAAGTTTTCCTTCACCCGGCAAGTTTATAAAAATATTAAATGATACAGGTTTTGATAAAGTTAAAAGATATGCTCAGCCAAGCTGGCGGCGACCGATACTTCATACATTTATTGCTTACAAACCACAAAAATAAATTACAGAAAATAATATGAGTTTTTTAGAGAATGAAATTCAAAAAAGATTGGGCGGCTACAAGCATTTATTTAATCAAGTTGATGAATCTTATCCTTCCAAACTGAAAGAGCGTAAAAGTGCTGCGATAATCGGTGGAGGTATTGCCGGATTAACTTCCGCAATTTAC
Organism: Ignavibacteriota bacterium; assembly: GCA_013112585.1. Lineage (GTDB taxonomy): Bacteria > Bacteroidota > Ignavibacteria > Ignavibacteriales > Melioribacteraceae > IGN16. The sequence goes on from JABFGH010000019.1 coordinate 69,854, forward strand.
CTAGCTGAAAGAGGTTTTGATGTTTTTATATTTGAAAAGAATAATTACCTGGGCGGCAAACTTGGCAGTTGGCAGGTCAAGTTTAATGATGGTTACGAAACAAATGTTGAACATGGCTTTCATGCTTTTTTTAGGCAGTATTATAATTTGAAAAATCTGCTAAAAAAAATTGATGCCGATAAATACCTTATCCCGATTGATGATTATCTTATTCTAACAAAAAAGCACGGCAATTTTAGTTTTAAGGATATTGATAAAACTCCGGTAAAAAATATTTTATCGATGCGCAAGAAAGGTATTTATTCATTTAGTGATGCAATGTTTAAAATGAAAGGACTTGAACTACTTTCACTTTTAAAGTTTGACGATACTAAAACATTTAAAGACTATGACAACATTTCATTTGAACAATATGCCGAAGAAACAAAACTGCCGCCGGAAATGAAATTAATGTTCACAACATTTTCGCGCGCGTTTTTTGCTGAGCCTCAATATATATCAATGGCGGAACTGATTAAAAGTTTTCACTTCTATTTTTTAAGCAATGACCACGGATTAATTTACGATGTTCTTAATGACGATTTTGAATTTACATTTTTAGACCCGTGCAGAAAATTTATAGAAGAAAGAGGTGGGCAAATATTTTTAGAATCGCCTGTAACAGCCATTGAACAAATAAACGGCAAGTTTAATGTGCAGGGCAAAATTGTTGATTATGTAATTGTTGCATCGGATATACCCGGTACAAAACGAGCTGTTCAATACTCGCCCTTTATTAGAAGCAGTTATCCTGAATTTATGAAGCAGATTCAGGAGATGAAAGAATCGCAGCGATATGCCGTGCTGCGGATTTGGACTGATAAAAAACTAAAAGGCGATTACCCGTTTTTTATTTTTACGGATGCACTGGAAATTCTTGATTCGATTACTATCTATCATCAAATGGAAAAATCTTCTGAGCAGTGGGTTAATGAAAACGGCGGTGGAATTTATGAGCTCCATTCCTATGCTCTGCCGGATGACTTTGAGGAAGAAAAAGTTAGAGAACAATTATTAAAAGAGTTTGGAGAATATTTTCCGGAAATAAAAGAAGCAGAAATTATTTATGAATATCTGCAAGTTAAAAATGACTTTACCGCATTCCACACAGGCTTGAATAAAACTCGTCCCGGTTTCAAAACAGAAATTGAAAATTTTTATCTAGCAGGCGATTGGGTTAAACTGCCGGTACCGGCAATGCTTATGGAAGCGGCGGCAACTTCGGCAATGTTTGCAGTTAATGATATTTTTGAAAAAGAAGGTCTGCGGCAGGAAATGATTTGGACTGTGCCGGTTAAAGGTTTATTGGCTTGATGAATAATTGTTATACCAGTTTTTAAATTTCAAAAGAGCCGTTTCTTTTAAAGTAGTGGCATCACTAAACTTCTCGAAGCCGATATTTTCTATCTCAAATAAGTACTCTACAATTAATTGAGATTCCAAGTATAGTTTTTGAATATTATTCATTTTGAAACTATACTCTTCAAAATATATTTTTGCTCTATTGAATAGTGAGTTTGAATCATTTTCTAATCTTATGTTTTTTATTGCTACACCATATTCTGCATAACCCTCATTTTTCCATTTAGGTAATTTTCTATACTCAAACCAGCCAAGTTTATTTGCAGTTAAATTATGTACCAACTCATGTGCTAAGTTATGAGATTCTTCGCCTGCGATATGTGAATGCTCAAATAGTTTGTTATTATAATTTTGCTTCTCTTCTAATCTTGTAAGATTAATAAATGTGTTGCTAACTAATGAAACATTAATGCCCGAAGAGTTTGGTGACATACCAAGAAGCGTTGCAAAAAATGAATATAATCCTTGATCATTGCATAAAAATATTTTTGGGGAGAATGACGGATCAAAAACCTCGACCATTTTTATGCGTTCCTCAACATCATCAAGCATTAATAGAACTTCATGATTTATTGATTCGTCAGAATAGACATGATATCTTTTATAAATAAGTTGATCTGAAAAAAATATTGAAGGATTTGCAATTATTAGAAAATGTATTGCTTCAACAGCGATTACAATTATTAAGATTTTAAGGAACCATTTTCCAATGTTTTGCAATAATGTCATCAAAGAGTATTTTTTCTTTTAAGATGATTTAATTGATAATTTGTTTCATGATATTATAGAAAAATTTTTGGAGTAATCTTTTATGAAAAAGTTCATTATAACAGCACTTTTATTTTTAACTAGTATAAATATTGCCCAAACAGAGTCACAAGAACCGGTTGTTTTTGAACAAATAACAATTAAAGATACTGAATTGCAATTTCTCTATTCAACGGCAGTTGAAGATACATTTTACTTATACATTAAACTGCCCAAAGGATATGGAGAAAGTGATAAGCGCTATCCAATATTGTATTTATTAGACGGTGATATTGCTTTTCCGATGGCATCAAGCATAGTGCGCTATTTGCAGTACGGCAGTCATGTGCCGGATATAATTATTGTCGGCATTGGTTATGGTTCAATGATGAATGACAATGAAGTTAATTACCGCAGCCGTGATTACAATCCGCCCGAAACTGAGAGACGCGGACTGAAAGGTGAAGGTGATGAATATTTAAGTTTTCTAAAAAATGAATTACTTCCCTACTTTGATAAAAATTACAGAACAATAGCAAGCGACAGAACGATAAGCGGGCATTCACTAAGCGGGCAATTTGCTATATATGCTTTGCTTAACGAACCGCAGCTTTTTAACAGGTATATAGCCAGCAGTCCGCATATGATAAGGAGCATTGATTCATTTCTTGAAAAAGAAGAGATGATGTCGCCGGTTCTAAAAAATATTGACGCAAATCTATTTATCTCTCAAGGGGAAGATGAACCGGATAGTCTTTATGCCAAGCCGATAAATAAGCTGCTGAGTAGTTTAAAGGAGAGCAATTACAAAGGTTTGAAAATAAAACATAAAATATTTAATGAAGGCTCCCATTTTGTTTGTCCGCCCGAAGCGATGAGTTATGGTTTAAAATTTGTGTTCGAAAAATAGTTAAGAAATGCCGGCTGGATAAAAGCGTAATTTTTAATTAGGAATTAAGTTCGATACACCCAAAGAACACACTGCGTCTAATTAATAAGTGTTCGAAATAAAGTACATTCATAAATTATAATTGAACATTCAAAGATTATCCTAACAAAAATTAAGCGGTCATTAGGGTTTTCCTTCTGGCATAAATTTCTCCTATAAATATAATTTAGGAGATAACAACGCCATGAACTTAGCCCGTTACTTTTTATTTAGTGCATCATTACTATTACTTGCCTCTTCATGCTCACGAACAATATTAGAAATTTCAACATTAGAAGATGACAAAGAATATTACAATGGAAATGAGGTTGTAGGAAAAGCCGACAGCAGCGCATTGGTTTTTGTTGAGTATGTTGGGCAGAATTCATTTGAATATGTTTTTTACGTTCAGATAGAAAACTTGTCGGACAGAACATACCTTTATACTGCTGATAATAATCATCTAAAAACATATCATACCAAGAAAGCTCTTGATAATAATGAACACAATAATCATACATCAGCAGTTGATCCTGAAAAGAAATTAGAAAAAATAAATTCTAATATAACTGCCAGAAATACCAATCACGCAATATCAACAGGCTGCAATTGTTTAGGCGGATTATTTAGTGCCGTTAGCAGCATTAATTCTGACGAGGAAGAAAATGATGTAATTGATTGGATTGAAAGTCAGGAAGCGGAAAATATTGACTATGAAAATGATATGAATAAGTTACATTATGAAAGAGAATTTTGGAAGACTGAAGTATTAAGAAGAAATACACTGCATCCCGGAGATGTAATAGGAGGGTTGGTGTTTTTTAATAAAGATTTTTATGCAAGGTATTTTAAGGTTTTCATAAATGTAAATAGTGCCAAATTCAAATTTTTGTATCAGCAGAAAAAAGTAAAAAGAATAGCAAAAGCTAAATAATCTTGGGCAAACAGTACAATTTTTACTTTTGAAATGGGGAGTACTTGAGTTACATCAATTCTATCAAAATTAATTAAAAATTCATCTTATACTTTCGATAATACTTTTAGGGGTCAACTTAAAAATATGACCCGATTTTATTAATAGTTAAATCGGAATACTTCAGCTTGAATTATCAAGAACATTTCAAGTTGAAAAATTTATATATACACCTTAAAAGGAGCAATTCATGTCTATTGGAACTATGAGTGAAAAAATCAAAATCACTGAAGCAAAACTGGATGGAATAAAAAATTTACCATCACTGCCGAAAGTAATTATGGAAGTTGCGGAAATACTTAGAAAGCCAAATGTTACTGCCGTTGACTTAGCAGAAAGTATTGGAAGAGACCAGGGAATCACAACAAAAATTCTATCAATTGCCAATTCGCCTTTGTATGGTTTACAAAGACAAGTTTCATCATTAGAATTTGCAATTGTAGTTTTGGGGTTTAATGAAATAAATCAGCTGCTTACGTCAATCTCAATTTCTAATGCATTAAGGCAAAAGCCAAACGAATATTTCAAGTTCGAGGAATTCTGGAATCATTCTCTGGTTGTTGGAACCGGAGCAAAAAATATTTCGCGTGAACTTGGTTTTCCTGAATTGGCTGCGGATGCATTTGTCGGAGGCATGCTGCACGATATGGGTGTTCAGCTATTGATAAATTATTTCAATAAACAATTTTTAGAAATTGTAGATAAGTATAAAGATAGCGACCAAAGCTCCTTGGAATTTGAAAAGCAAACGCTTGGAATTACACATCAAGAGATGGGTGCATATTTAGCCCGCAAGTGGAATCTTCCGGCTAATTTATGTAACTCAATTAATAATCATCATTTACCTTCACAAGCTGAATCGGATAAAATATTAGTTTCAATAATTCATTTAACAGATTACATGTGTGAATATTTAGGTGTGCTGCCATTTTACTGGGATAAAAATCTTCAATTGGATAAGTCTGTTATTGAAACTCTCGGATTTGCATCTGAGTCTCAACTTTTCGATTTTATCGAAAACTATAGAGAACAGTTTGAAGATACAGAGGAGTATATTGAAACTCTTTAATAAATATTACTGAGAGATTGAATAATTCTGAATAATGAATTTCTATAACCTTATACCGCAAGTACAAACTCACCACATTGATGATGTTGAAAAATCTCTCAAACTACCTATTGTGATAAAGATTTTGGGTATAGCAATTTTACTCATGTCTTTTTTCGGAATAAAAGCAATTTTAAATTATAACTATTATTTGGCAATAGTTGAATTTGTAACAGTTATAATACTTACCTCTTTATTTTTTTCCATCCGAAAATCACAAAATCCATCATTAGCTTTAATGATTATTCCATTGATGTTCGGATTCTTTTTTGCATATCTATTCAGTACGGGCGCGGGTAACAATTCAGGTCACCTCTGGTCATTGCTTTTTCCGCCGGTTGTTATGTATTTGATCGGTTCAAATCCGGCGTTGATTGCTAGCCTGTTATTTGCGCTTATAACTCTAATACTTTATATAACCGGGGCGACAATTGATTACAGTCTTGAATTCATTTTTAGATACTACGGCACATTCGTCTCGATGACTGTTATGTCATATTTTATTGAAGACATAAGAACCCGAATGCAGAAAAGAATCTTCGATAAAAATAATGAGCTTTCTGAAATTGTTGATCAATTAGAAAAGAAAGACCTTGAGCTAAAAGATAGTGTGCAGCATTACAAAACCTTGTTTGAATCTTCCGGTGATGCAGTATTTATTTTGGACAGGTTAAATGTAATTGACTGCAATCCCGCAGCATCAAATATTTTTAGATGCAGCTTAGAGTCTTTAATTAAAAAAAATTTTACCGAGTTTTTTAACCCTGAACCCTTGAGTGATTTAAACGAAGTATTGGAAAAACATTTCAGCAGCGTATCGGCTGGTAAACAAATAATTTTTAATGAACAGTTTAAAAGATGCGGAGGAGAAGTTTTTTTAGCAGAGGTGAAATTAAATAAAATGAACTTAGCGGGAAAAGAAAGATTTTTGTGCAACATACGGGATATCACCGATCAGAGGAATGCTGAGACAGCATTGATTGCTGCGAAAGAAAAAGCAGAAAACTCTGAAAAAATGAAAAGTGATTTCCTAGCCCGGATGTCGCATGAAATTAGAACACCGATAAATACAATTCTTAATTATTCATCATTATTAAAAAACGAATTTGAAGATAAGCTTAGCAATGAATTCGAAGGTAGTTTTGATTCAATTAATAATGCTGCAAATAGATTGCTGCGGACGATTGACATGATTTTAAACATATCTGAAATAGAATCGGGATCCTATACGCCCCAGCTAGAAAAAATTGATTTAATTAAGCAGGTTATCAATCCATTAATTAATGAATTTAAGCATGAAGCATTAAATAAAAATCTGCTTTTAACTTTTGAAAATAAAGCTGACGGCTGCAATTTTGTTACGGCAGATAGTTATTCGGTTAGTCAATTATTAGCGAACTTAATTCATAACTCACTTAAGTACACTTTAAGCGGCGGAGTTACAATAAGATTAATTGAAGAAACCGGAAATAAAAAAATAGAAGTAGAAGATACAGGTATTGGAATTGCGGAAGAATACATTCCCAAATTGTTTGAAAAATTTAGTCAGGAAGAAGAGGGCTATACAAGAAAGTTTGAAGGCAGCGGGCTAGGGCTTGCTTTAGTTAAACAATACTGCGATGTAAATAATGCGTTTATTAATGTAAGCAGTAAAAAAAATACGGGTACAAAATTTACAATTACATTCAGTAATTGACATTTCAAAAAACTTACCATAATATTTAAACGAAAGTCGTAAACAAATGTGCATTTTTGTTTACGGCGGCATAAGTTCAATTCATTAAAAAAGCAATATTGGAGGATTATGAAAACCGCATTAATAACCGGAGCCAATAAAGGTATAGGGTTTGAGGTATGCAGACAGCTTGGTGAAAAAAACTTTCATATTATTTTAACGGCGAGGAATAAGGAGAGAGGTTTAACAGCGGTTGATAAACTTAAGGAAAATGATATTAATGCTGAGTTTATTCTAATGGATGTTTCAAACGAGGAGAGTGTGTCAAATGCATTTAATAAATTTAAAGAATTGAATTTAAAACTTGATGTGTTAATCAATAATGCGGGTATTCTTATAGATAAAACAAGCATTATCGAAATTGACACAGAAGCATTTGTGAACACAATGTTCACTAACTCTGTAAGCGTATTTTGGGTAATCAAATATTTTCTTCCCTTGATAAATGATAAAGGAAGAATTATTAACATGTCCAGCGGATTGGGTGCATTTAGTGAAATGAGTAATTATGCCCCGTCATACAGTGTTTCAAAAGCGGCAATGAATGCATTAACAAAACAATTTTCATTTGCTCTGGAGTCAAAAAATATAGCGGTTAATTCTGTTAGTCCGGGCTGGGTGCGCACAGATATGGGTGGTGCAAATGCTTCCCGATCTGTTGAAGAGGGTGCAGATAATGCAGTTTGGCTAGCATCAGAAGCTGACATTCAGTTAACGGGTAAGTTTTTTAGAGATAGAAAAGAAATTGAGTGGTAAATAAATAGATTAGAATATTTGAATTAAGGAATTATTATTGTACGTGTAAAATTATTTATTGAGTTAACAAATGATTACAATAAACTATAAAGAATTTAGAAACGGACTTAAAAAATTTCTAGACCAAGTAGAAAACAATAAGGAAATTTTAATTGTTAAAAGAGGAACCGGAGGAGGTACTGTAGTGATTTCGTTGGATGAGTATAATTCGATTATGGAAACGGTTCATCTCTTAAGTTCTAAGACAAATGCCAATAGATTATATGAATCTATTCAACAGATGTCAACGAACGCATAAGTCAAGGCAGCCACAATATTGATTTCGATGGTAGAAATCTCTCAAGCGGAATTTATTTATATAGATTAAATTACAATTCAAATACCATTGCCCGTAAAATGACTTTGCTTAAGTAATCTCCAGAATCATTTTAAAAAGGCGGATTAAAAAATTAAATAATCCGCCCTCAATTATTAAATCCACTTTTAACCATGTTTCATTAAACCTTTGTTTTTAATCTAAAATCAAACTAATCTTTAAGAGTTACATCCTTTAAGAAACTTTTCCTCACCCAATTTTGTTCTATTAAATACCGAAAATTAAATGATAATAAAAATAATGTTGCAACTTTATATGTTATAACATATATTTGAAGTGTGAGTATAATTTAATAAGACAAAACATCTAAATAACATAAGGAGAAACAAATGAAACTAATTAAAATAACTACTGCACTATTATTTGCAGCTGCAATTTCTATTTCGGCGCAAACCAAATGGAATATTGACGCCCCCCATACCAACGTAGGCTTTGAAGTTGACCACATGCTGATTACCACTGTTAAAGGCGAGTTTAATGAATATGAAGCTGCCATTACAACTGATGGTGATAATTTCAAAGATGCGAAAATTAATTTAACTATTGATGTTGCAAGCATAAACACAAGTAATGAAAAAAGAGATGATCACTTAAGATCGGATGATTTTTTTAATGCCGAGAAATTTCCCAAAATTACATTTGTAAGTAAGTCCATGGAAAAAGTTGACGATGACGAATGGAAACTAATCGGCGACCTAACGATGAGAGATGTTACAAAAGAAGTAGAATTAGAAGTAGAATTTAAAGGATTAATTGAAGACCCATGGGGAAATACACGGGTTGGATTTAATATTTCAGGTGAAGTTAACCGCTTTGATTACAACTTAAATTGGAATAATCTATTAGAAGCAGGCGGACTTGTAGTAGGTAAAGAAGTAACACTGAATATTGATTTACAGTTAGTTAAAGAAAAATAATAAGATGAAGCTTGAAGAAGAAATAAAGCAAAAAGAATTTAAGAATGAGTTTCAAAAGCTGGCTGTTAATATAATTTATACTAACAGCTGGCTTACAAACTTGCAGTCAAAAACATTCAGCAGATTTGATATCACAGGAACTCAATACAACATTCTAAGAATTTTAAGAGGACAACACCCTAATCCCGCATCGATTAATTTATTGAAAGAACGAATGCTCGAAAATAAATGTGATGCATCTCGATTAGTTGAGCGGTTAAGGGTAAAAGGATTGGTTAACAGGAAAATTAGTAAAGTTGATAGAAGACGCGCAGATGTAGTAATATCCGATGCAGGATTGGACTTGCTAAAAAGCATTGATAATGTTGAGCGTGAGTTCAATGTTGCCTTTAAGCATATCAGTAAAGATGAAGCAAAAACAGTAAACACTTTACTGGATAAAATGAGAGGCAATAATAGTAAACAGAAGTGATTTAGAAAGTATGGTAAACAATGACAGCAATAGATAAATATGAAATAGATGTATTACCGCCTGAAAAACAAGGCAGCGGTGAATTCGATAATGGAAAGATCACAGAAATAAAGCCAATTGATTTTCCGCATGGCACCGGCAGGGGAAAGCGTATTGGACCCCTATTTTACTGGGCTTGGGCTTCTGCTAATGGCGATGGTATAATTGGTATGCACCCACACCAAGCATTTGAAATTATAAGCTATGTTTTAAAGGGGGAGATTGGTCATACCGATTCACTCGGGAATAAAACTCGAGTTGGAGAAGGCGGAGCACAAATAATGCAGACGGGCAGCGGCGTATATCATCAAGAGGAAATGTACGGTGAGCGCACAGAATTTTTTCAGATTTGGTTTGAACCTAATTTAAATGAAACTATAAAAACCAAACCAACTTATCGCCAGTTAACAGATGAAGAATTTCCGGTCGACGAGTTTGACGGCGGCAGCGTTAAAAAAATATTAGGCGAGGGCAGCCCGATAAAATTAGTTGCCGATTCTAAAATGGAAGAAATTCAAATTGATCCCGGGAAAAGCTATTTATTGAATCAGGGCTCCGATAGATTAAAAGCGATTGTTGTTATTGCAGGAAAAGGTAAACTCTCCCTAGATAATGAAAAGCATGATATTCTTAAGGAATACTATATCACATTAAAATCAGGTGAACCGATTTCGACTGAAATATCTAACACTGGTAATGAGAAATTAATTTTGGCAATTGTTGAAGTACCGCTGAATGTAAACTACAAATTATATGGCGAGGAATAATCTAAGTTAAAAAAGGATAATAAAATGCCGGAAAAAAGAATAAAATATAAATCAGATTCAATAGAAATATCGTTTGCTCCAAAATTATGTATTCACGCGGCGGAATGTGCCAACGGATTGCCTGATGTTTTTGATCCAAATAAAAAACCCTGGGTTGACCCCAACGCTGCTGAAGTACAAGAGATTGTAGATGTAATTGAAAAATGCCCAAGCGGTGCACTTAAATATCAGCGGTTTGATGGAAGCGAGAATGAAAAACCGGGTGAAACTATAAAAATTATAACAGTACCAAACGGACCTCTCTATGTATCTGGTGATATTAAATTAACAAATAGTGACGGAGAAGAAATAAACGAAACACGTGTTGCCTTATGCAGGTGCGGCGCATCGAAAAATAAACCATTATGTGATAACACACATTTGGAGGTAAATTTTAATGCAGACTAACGATAATAATAACGGACTAAAAATTACAGTTTTAAAAAACGGACCAATAATGATGGAAGGAAGTTGCAAAGTTGAAAAACAATCCGGTGAATTGATAAAAGAAGGAGATAAGCTTTTCCTTTGCCGGTGCAGCCACTCATCCAACAAACCGTTTTGCGATGGAGCCCATAAAAAGGCTGGTTTTATAGCTGATTAAAAATGAAAGTAAATGGAATGATAAGAATAGTAACAATACTTGGAAGTGTACGGCAGAACAACAATAGCGCTAAAGCCTTGGCAATTGTTAATGCTGAGTTAAATAAAAATCCAAATGTAAAAATAATAGGTATAAATCCTGCAGAATTGAATTTATCTCTGCCGGGTATTAAAAATAACTCCGGCGATGCTAAATGGGTAAATGAGCAAATAAAAGCAGCGGATGGAGTAATAATAGTTTCACCGGAATACCACGGAAGCTACAGCAGTGTAATAAAACTTGTACTTGATAATCTTAACTTTCCGGCATTGATGAAAGAAAAGCCTGTTGCATTAGTTGGTGTGGCTTCAGGTCAAATTGGGGCGGTTAAATCGATTGAGCATTTGCGAAGCGTGCTTTCACACATGGGCGCAATGGTTATGCCCGGTCCTGTATCAATTGCAAATGTTGATAAGGTATTTAATGAAAATGGTGATTGTTTAAATGACTTAGTTTTGAAGAGACTAGTGAATTTAAGCGAGAATCTTTTAAGATTTATTAAAAGAAGTTTACTGCCGAGTATTTCCTTTGAACAATTATCGAGAAATTAATTTTTAGTGTAAGTGTGCAAATAAATTATTAACAAAAATAAAATTTAATACTCTTGTTATAGTTCCGTGATTTTTTTGAAAACTTTTTTGATAATATTCATTTATGAAAATCAAAAAAAAATGAAAGTAAAATGAAAAAGAAAATAATATTAACGGTGTTGATAAATCTATTTGCAATTTTTAGTGCATTCGGCTGCACCTCGAAACAAGAAAAATTAGAGATCGTAAAGGAAACAAGTATGAATAAAGAAGGATTAGAAACCGCTACTTTTGGTTCAGGATGTTTTTGGTGTACCGAGGCTGTATTCGAAAGACTCAAAGGAGTTGAATCAGTTATTTCAGGTTATGCAGGCGGAACTGTTGAAAACCCGACCTATAGACAAGTGACTTCCGGTACTACGGGTCATGCAGAAGTAACACAAATTATGTATGATCCAAATGTAATAACTTTTGCAGAGTTGCTTGAAGTATTTTGGAAAACTCACGACCCCACAACATTAAACCGCCAGGGCGCTGATGTTGGAACTCAGTATCGCTCGGTTATTTTTTATCATAATGAAAAACAAAAAGATTTAGCAGAAAAATATAAAAAGAAACTTGATGAATCTGGTGCATTCAGAGATCCTATCGTGACTGAAATTTCAGCTTATACAAATTACTATCCGGCAGAAGACTATCATCAGGATTACTATGATGAAAATCCCGCACAGCCATACTGCAGCTTTGTAATTGCGCCAAAGATTGAAAAATTTGAAAAGGTGTTTAAGGATAAGCTGAAGAAATAATTCGCCATTCAAGTTTAAATATTATTGATGCATGGAAGCAATGAATGGCTGAATGAATGCATGATTGCATGGCTGCATGGTTTGATGATTATTACTATTCTAATGGAATATTTACAAACTCTAGCAATTTAATTCTATATTTTACTCTAATATTTTCGATTACCGATTTTCGATTACCGACAAATTGTTTCACCGGCTTTTATTGTCTTTTCATTCACATCTTTTACTTCTCCACGTCTTAACATTTCTACGTTTCCTTTAACATCTTTACGTTTCTACATCTCTACATCTCTACATCTCTACTTCTCCACGCCCCAACTTTCTAAATAAAACCCCATACCAAAACAAACGTCTAATTTTTGCAGTAATATTTTTCTAAATTTACTTATTAGTTTTACAAATTAATTATTGGAGAAGCTATGCATATTAAAAAATTATTACTATTTCTGATTCTACTGATATTCATTACCTCGGTTAATGCACAATCAAAAAAACGAGATGAGATTGATGACAAGTACAAATGGGATTTATCGCATCTTTATCCAACCGTAAATGATTGGGAAACAGACTATGAAAAGGTGAGCAAATTCGTTGGAAGCATTGATGACTACAGAGGAAAACTTGGCGAAAATGCAGAGACATTTTACGAAGCAATGGATTTATACTTTAGCCTATTAAAGGATTATTACAAACTTGTTGTTTACTCAAATCGTTTAAGTGATGAAGATTTGGGGATCGCTCAGTTTCAGGAGCTCAGACAAATGAGCAGCAGTTTGGGTACAAAAATTTCAGAAGCAACATCTTTTATTGATCCAGAAATTTTAACTATTGATCAAACAAAAATTGACCAGTTCTTTGAAGAGAAGCCGGAACTGAAAGATTTCAAATTTTATGTTGAAGATATTCAAAGATTAAAACCGCACACACTATCTGATGCAGAAGAAAAAATACTTGCAAGCGCCGGAATGCTTACCGATGTAACAAGTAATGTTTATAACATTTTTAACAATGCCGAAAGAATAAATCCCACAATAACACTTTCTACGGGAGAAGAAGTAGAAGTTAATGCTGCCGGTTATTACATCCACCGCGCTTCGGAAGCGAGAGAAGACAGGAAGAAAATTTTTGAAGCTATGTTCAGCAATTACGGTAATTATGAAAATACATTAGGAGCGAACTTAGCCGGTAAAGTAAAAGGCGATTACTTTTTTGCGAAGAACAGAAAATATAATTCTTCACTTGAAGCTTCATTAAATGCTAATAACATTCCGGTTTCAGTATATCATAATTTAATTGAGCAAGTGAACAAAAACTTGCCGACCTTACACAGAGCGTTAGAGCTTAAAAGAAAAATGCTGGAAGTAGATACACTTCATTATTATGATCTATACACACCAATAGTTCAAAAAGTTAATATGAATTTTACTGTTGATGAAGCCCAAGAATTGCTGCTTGATGTATTAAAACCTTTGGGCGATGAATATGTTTCCACAGTTAACAATTCATTTAAAGAAAGATGGATTGATTACTATCCATCCGATGGAAAAAGAAGCGGCGCTTACTCATCCGGTGCAGCTTACGATGAGCACCCTTACATCCTGATGAATTACACAGATGATTACGAATCAGTTTCAACTCTAGCTCATGAACTGGGGCATACAATGCACAGTTATTTTTCGAATAAAAATCAGCCGTTTGTAAATTCGGGTTATGCTACTTACGTTGCAGAAATTGCATCAACACTAAATGAAAACTTGCTCAATAATTATATGATCGAAAAGGTAGATACCGATAAAGAAAGGCTTTATCTGCTCGGTTCATATCTTGAATTATTAAGGCAGACAATTTTCCGCCAAGTATCATTTGCTGAATTTGAATTAGCAATACACGAGAAGATTGAAAATGGCGAGCCTTTGACCGGGGAAAAAATGAGTGAAATATATGCAGACATTGTTAAGAAATATTATGGTCATGAAAAAGGCGTTTGCGTTGTTGATGATTACATAAAATATGAATGGTCATACATTCCTCATTTTCTAAACTATACATATTATGTTTATCAGTATTCAACATCGCTGATTTATGCAACTGCATTTGCCGAAAAAATAATTAATGAAGGACAGCCCGCAGTCGATAAATACTATCACATACTTAAAGGCGGCGGGTCGGATTACCCAATTAATTTAATTGCAAAAGCCGGACTCGATCCTTTATCCAACGAAGCATTTAATTTAACAATGGATAAAATGAATAGAGTAATTGATCAAATGGAAAAAATAATCAGTAAAAAATAGAGTTTGTGAATAATCGCTTTATGAACCCTGTTATTTTGAAAGTGTGTGAAAAGTTGAAGGTTATATTAACCCACGATTTCAATCGTGGGGATGTGAGGAAAAACAAATAAATAATGTAACCGTTTCAACGGTTTTAAATAGATTTCAGACGGTCATTTTTTTTGGGTTTTTATTTTTAAACAAAAAAAAAGAGCCGACGGGCAATCGGCTCTAAAATCACGCTTTTGCAAGCGATTTTTCGAGACTGGCGTCTCGCTTAGGGCAAAGGAGGGTTTAGAGGTAACACAAAAATAATTGGTTTTGATATAAAACACAATAGTTTCGAAAAATAATTTTTTAAGAATTGGGTTTTGTAATTGACATATATCCAAAGATTGATTATAATACAAATGCTCGTGAAGGTGAACGTCGGCTCCATGCCGTGTGTTATAGGATTCGGTCCTAATAACCTAGCCTTGATCGAGCATTATTTTTTTTAAAGAAACTTTATTTCGATTAGAATAATACACCCCATATTTAGTGCTTCTTTTATCGTCTAAGTCGATAATCAACCTGTAATTATTTCTTAGTAGCTCAAAATACCTGTCTTCTTTTCTCTCAAACATTCTTTGTAGAGCCCATAGGTAATAATCAATTATTTGCAGTCCAATCTCATCTTTTGGGGATGAAGAGATTATTTTTACTGGCTTATCCGATTTTTTATCATATTTCTTTTCAAAATTTAGTTTTGCTTTTTCAATTGCCTCCGCCAAAGCATTTGTTCGATTCTTTTTGCCTCGCTTTGAAAAATAGATATTATTTGAATCAGCCTTATGTAATAGGTTTCTAAATAGTCGTTTGACTAAGTCATCATAAATATCATTTGCGCTGAGTTTCCTTCGCATAATTGAAAAGGTCTGCTTTGCTAGATTCGCTAAGACTGATTTTCTACGAATAACAACTTGAACTTTTACCGGATTTTCTACCAGCAATTTGAACACTTCCCGTCGTACTTCCGGTAAGTCGTCTTTTGCATGAAACATTAATGCAGTTTTATTTGCATGAGTTTGCATCGAAGGAACATCTTTAAAATATGGGTCGGATAATAATTCATTTCTTAATTTATCGAGGACCTTTTAAATATTTCCAGTTCACTAATTTCAGCAACTCCAAGCATAAAAAAGTTGGAAACTCCCTCTGAGCCTAATATTATTTTTCCTCTTTTATTAAAAAGAGTCAAATCACCGGCTTCATCTACAAAATAATTTTTTTCTTGTAAACCCATTCAATTATTAACCTGCTCCTTCTGCAGCAGCTCAAAATACTTACGTATCAATTCTTCATAATCTTTTGAGTAACCTTCCCGTATAGCCTTCAGCAATTCATCACGTAGTTTTTCTCTTCCTTCTTCAGTGGAAAGGAGCAGCTCCGGCGGGGAGTCGAGATTAAAATTTGTTCCGGCAGTTGATTCACGTTTCTTCTTAAAATCCCGCTCGTTAATTGAACGCTGGGCATCGAGGAGTTTTGATAAAATTCTTTCCTGCGCTTGAATTAGATCATCATCAATTTTTTGGGTCTTCATTCCGGTTATAACTTCCTGCATTTCCTCAAGTATTTTTTCTAGATTGGAAGTCAGCTTTTTCGACTGACCCGATTCACGGCTTTCTTTATTCAACTGCTCAAGCGATTTTTGAATTAGCTGCTGCTCTTGCGCAAGTCTCTGCATTTGTGCCATCTGCTCCTGACTCATTCCCCCTTCCTGCATCATTTTAGTAAGCTGGTTCAATCCCATTTGCTGCTGCGACATCTGCTGCAATTGCTGCATCATCGACATCATTCCGCTGCCTTGTCCGCCCTGCATCATTTGATTCATCGCACCCTGAGTTAATGCCGCCGCTTCGTTCAATGCTTTCATTGCACCATTTTGCTTTTGAAAAGCCAGCGCTCCGTTCCGTCCCTGCATCGCGGAGATCGATTCACTCATCTCAGCCTGAGCTTTTCCCATTGCCTTTCCCATCTCGGGAGTAATGGCAAATGTTTTTTGGGAAAGAGCCGACATTTGCTGAAGTATCTTATTCAAGTTTCTTCGCAATTCATCCTGCTGCTGTGCCGATTCATTAAACTGAGGCGAGCTTGGACTTAAATCATTCGTTTCAGATTTTAATTTTTCCTGCTCTTTAGAAAGTGTTAGCAGGTTATCCAAAATTTTCATCATGTCATTCATAACCTGCATCTGGTTCATCACCTGCATTGCGTTCTGCATCTGTTCCATCATCTCTTTCATGTTCTGCATGTTCTGCGACATCTGCTGCATGTTCTGCTGAGCCTGGTTTTTCTGCTGCTGTTGAAGCTGCTGTTTAGCCTGTTCAGATAATTGCTGGTTTTCCTGCTTGTTAAATTCCTCCATCATCTTATCAAGCTGGTCCTTCGGCATATCATCGAACTCACTCATTTTTTCCTGCAGCTTTTCCATCTCCTTCTGCAGCTGATCCATTTTATCAGAAACTTCATCCTGCCGTTTGGATAACTCATCACGCTGCTGTTCATCAGATAAATCACTGTTCTCCGTTTTCTCTAAATTTTCTTCAATGCTTTCTGCAAGATCTTCTGTGCGCTTGTTCAACTCATCAACCTTCTGTTCAATCTGTAAACGCTTTAGCAGATTGATTGTGCGTTCCAGACTTTTCTTAAAAGCATCCTCATTCATTTCAAGATTATCCAAAGCCTGTTGTGTTTCCTGCCGCGAGAGTTTTTCCATCATTTCCTGCATTTTCTTAAAAGCATCTAGCATACTTTCATTAGATAATTCATCCATCAACTCTTGAAGTTCCATATACTTTTCAAGCGTTTCTTCGGATAGCAGATTGTTGTCCTGTAAGTCGTTCTGCATTTTGGCGAGATTCTCTTGCACATCTTCAACTTTACTTTCAAGCTCTTTGAACTTCTCTAACGCGTCTTCAATTTTTTCTTTTTCTTCGTAGGTAATTTCTTTGCTGTCCCGCTTCAATTCATTTTTAATATTTTCTAACTCTTCATTTAATTTTTGTGCTTCTTCCAATGCTTCCAATAATTCCATTTCAGAAGTCTTTTGAGTGTTTTCTGCTTCTGCAAAAATTTCATCGAGCGAAGGAACACGAACTGTGTAGATGTCCGTTTTAGTTGATTTAGGTCCGCTTACAATGTCATTATCAAAAATTTCGAGATAGTAAGAAACAACATCATCAGTTCCCAAATACATTTCTGCTAAATCCCAAACGTAGTAAACCTCTTCCTCAAGACCTTTCTTATTGAATGCAATTTGAATTTTAGAAAACTTAGTTTGAACTGACTCATATCTCGAAGCTGACAATCGGTAATTCAATACCAGTTTAGAAAACCCATAATCATCTGTAATTTTTGTGATGAGCGAAAGCCTGTCATCATCAGCAAGTTTTACATCGTTATCGGGCGCAATCATATCTATCGTTGGGAACTCATCCTCATCAACAGAAATAGAATACTCGATCGGGAATTCATTTTTGATTCCCTCGTTATCCATGATTGAAATAAAATATTTGTCATCCTGAAATACACCAAAATTGCTGCTTGCTTTATTCTGTGCAACACTTAGATCAACATCCTTGCTTTGGTTGAAAATTATTTTTGCGGAATCTAATTGCTTTGATGCATCAAGTGCAATTGAAACGCGGCTTCCCTTTAATGTGCTTATGTTTCCGTTATCGCGCTGCACAATTTTTGGAAGTCTTGAATATGCCGGCGGACTGACCTCAACTTTAAATTCTGAAATGATCGGTCGATTGATAATTTCAATTTTGAAAATATCACTTTCAATTTTTTGAGCGGACGCAAAATACTCGAATGAATTTTTTACTGTACTGATTTTATGAGAGAAGAAACCGAGTGAATCAGCCGTTAATTTAATCGATTCAAAATCTGTTTGCTCCTCAGATTTAGTTTCGAGTTTAATTTGTGATGGCTTGTCGCCGGCAACACGAATTTTAATAAAAACATCTTCACCTTTGGTTAAGGTTTTATTCCCCGGTTCAACAAGAAAAGTAAATTTTGGCGGTTCAATAAATTCCTTGGAAAAATTTGCTAATCTAAATGCCGAGCTATTAAATCCCGGAATTGCTAAAATTAAAATTATTACAAATATTGTTACAGCTAAAGCATTCAAAAAAAACTTTTTTAAAATAGAAGAATCAACAACCTCATCAAACCGAGTGCCCTTGGTTTTTTCATAAACTACTTTGAATGCATTTTCTGTTAACTCTTCACTCGTATAAGAATTTTTATCTTCAATTAATTGAAGTGCATTTTTCAGGTCATCTTTCAAATGAGGAAAGTGATTCCCGACTGCAGTTGCTGTTTCGGGATAATTGATCTTTGTAAAAAGAGGAAAGTTTTTAAATAACGGAATTACTATCAGCAGCAAAGCTGAAATTACAATAAAAGCTAAGAAAATAATTACAAATATTGTTCGTACATCAGAATTAAACCTGCCGGCAAATTCTACAAAATCAAAAAGAAAAAATAATAAGCCGGCAATTATGATAGTAATTGCTAAACCCTTTAGGGCATTGACAATATTGCGTTTTCTAATTACCGAACGCAGCTTGATTTCAATTTCATCTTTATATGTTTTTTCTATACTCAATTTAACCGCTGCCTAATTTGTTAAAGCCCAAACAATAATGTTGGCGCCGAATTTTAATGCTTCTTCTCTTTTATTTTCAGGATTATTATGCACACGTGCATCAGCCCATCCGTCACTTGGGTTGCTTTCATATGTGTAATAAACCGCTAATCTTTCACCGATAAAAATTCCAAATCCTTGCGGCGGTTTTTTATCATGCTCATGCGTTTTCGGTGGTCCGCTTTCAAAATCATACAGGCAATGATAAATACCATGATTAAATGGCAGTTCCACAAATTGTTTTTCCGGAAAAACTTTTTTCATTTCGCGGCGAACAGCCTTGTCTAAACTGTAATCATCATCAATGTAAAGAAACCCACCAAGCTCTAAATATTTTTTCAATCTCTTTGCTTCGGAATCGGAAAGCACAATATTCCCATGCCCGGTAATAAATAAAAATGGATATGAAAAAATATCGTTTGATGAAACATCAACAAATACATATTCCGGATTAACTTGAATGTTAGTATTCTCACGAACGAACTTAAGTAAATTTACTTCTGCCGATGGATCATTATACCAATCGCCGCCGCCGCTGAATTTGAGTCGGGCAATTTGAAATGAGCCTGCATCTTGTGCGGAAGCAATTGCTGTAAATAGTAAAATGTAAATTAGAATCTGTTTCATAGAAATAAGTTAAATAAAATTGATTAAAATTAAACAACCAAAGAGGGTATCCGTTTCAATATTAAATTATAATTTCAAAATTTAGTGACTTTAATATGCCAGCAATCGTTTCATCAAATGGCTTAAGCTTAATCGAATAGTTTGAAAACTCTCGCCGCAGTTTATATTTCTTCCTTAATTCATCAAAATATTTTCCTCTTTCCTTTTGCGATAAATTTAACGAGACTTTCAATTGCTTCGTGTCATTTTCAATTTGATAAATTTTTGTAAAAATACTGTTCAAAACACTTTCAACCGATTCATTTGTATTTGCTTCGATAACCGAGTTTTCAACTTTAGGAAGAATCGGCTTCCAGGTCGGTTTTATCTTCAGAAACTTACAGAACTGATCATAAATTAATTTTGTACCGTTTACTTTTCCTTCCAAAGTATATCCCGCAACATGAGGTGAGGCAATATCAGTAAGCCCTAATAACTCATCATTTAAATTTGGTTCATCTTCCCATACATCCAAAATTGTAAATGGTTTTTGTTTTGATGTGAGAAATTTAGTCAGAACCAAATTATCAATTACCGGTCCGCGCGATGAGTTAATTAGAATCTCACAATTTTTAAGTCTATCAATATTTGATGAATTGACTAAGTGGAAAGTTTTATCAATTCCTTCCAAATTTAATGGAGTGTGAAAAGTAACGATATCGCAAAACAATGCTTCATCTAATGATTTATATTCATCACTTCCGGTTTCTCTTTTTAGCGGCGGGTCATTTTTTACAACCGTCATACCAAGTATTTCTGCGGCTTCGGCAACGATTAAACCAATGCTGCCCGCACCAATAACTCCGATTGTTTTACCCCTTAATTGAATATTGTTCTTAACAGCAGCAGACAGGATAGCAGTAAGAACATACTCTTTTACCGCATTAGCGTTGCATCCTTTAGCATCCGCGAAAATTATTTTACTATCGCTTAAATATTCAGTATCAACATGGTCGGTGCCGATTGTGGCAGTACCTACAAATTTTATATCTGTTCCGCTAAGCAGTTTTTCATCAACATTTGTAATTGACCTGACAATTAGAGCATCTGAATCTTTAAGAATTGAATTGGTAATTTCTCTACCATTCAAGGAAATAACTTCTCCAAACTCTGAAAAAGCTTTAACCCCGAATTCTATATTTTCATCTACAATTATTTTCATTTTACTTCATTTTTGAAAGTTCAAAATAGCGAAAATAATTGTTCATTAAAAAAGAGCAATATTCGTAATTTGTTCAACGACATATATTTTTTTATTTTGCGTGCTAATTTTTTTACAAGGTGATATTATTATGAAGTTTAAGAAGAGAACACACAACTGCGGCGAACTTAGAATTTCCAATGTTGATGATAAAGTAGTATTAAATGGATGGGTTGATAACAGACGCGACCTCGGCGGTGTGATTTTTATAGATTTAAGAGATAGATACGGGATTACCCAGATTGTATTTGAACCGACTTATAATGGTGATGCACATGAACTGGGAAAATCTTTAAGAGGTGAGTTTGTGATTTCAATTGAAGGGAAGGTAAGAAAACGCCCGCCCGAAACTGATAACTCAAAAATTCCTACCGGACATGTTGATGTGATGGTTGATAAACTTGTAATTCTAAACGAAGCGGAAACTACACCCTTCCAAATAAAAGATAATGTTGATGTTAGTGAAGATATACGTTTAAAGTATCGGTACCTCGATCTTCGAAGAGAAAAGATGAAAAACAATATGCTGCTGAGGCATCAAATGTATCAGTCGGTACGGAAATTTTTCAGCATTAAAGAGTTTGTAGAAATTGAAACTCCCGTATTAATGAAAAGTACCCCGGAAGGTGCGAGAGATTTTCTGGTTCCATCAAGAATAAATAAATCAAAATTTTATGCACTGCCGCAATCGCCCCAAACTTATAAGCAATTGCTGATGGTGTCGGGCTTTGACCGTTATTTTCAAATTGTAAAATGTTTTAGGGATGAAGATCTGCGCGCGGACAGACAGCCTGAATTTACTCAGATCGATGTTGAGATGTCATTTGTTGATACCGAAGATGTTTTCGAAATAGTTGAACAGTTGATGTCAAATTTATTCAAAGATGTTAATGGTCACGAACTTAAATTGCCGATTCCAAGATTTACCTACGAAGAAGCAATGGAAAAATACGGAAGTGATAAGCCGGATCTGAGATTTGATCTTGAAATGGTTACACTAAATGAAGCTGTGAAAAATACTGAGTTCAAAGTATTTAAGGATGCCTCGGCAAATGGCGGAATTGTTACCGGGCTGCTTGCAAAAGGATGCGGTGATTTTACAAGAAATCAGCTTGATGTGCTTACTGAATTTGTAAAAAAACTCGGCGCCGGCGGATTGATCTGGATGCGTGTGAAAGAAGAGGGACTTGAAGCTCCGATTGCAAAATTTTTATCGGATGAGGAAAAACAGAGCATTATTGATTCACTAAATGCTAAACCCGGCGATCTTATTTTTATCCTTGCCGGTAAAAAATATTCAACACTTTCAATTATGGGGTCATTACGCTTAGAAATGGCAAGGCGACTTGAATTAATTAAACCGGATGCAGAACCAGCATTGCTTTGGGTAACGGATTTCCCACTTTTAGAATGGGATGATGAAACTCAGCGTTATTATGCAATGCATCATCCGTTTACATCTCCAAGAGTTGAAGATATTGAACTGATGGAAACCGATCCGGGAAAAGTTAAAGCCAGGGCATACGACCTGGTTCTTGACGGCAACGAAATTGCCGGCGGAAGCATCAGAATTCATGATTCCAAACTGCAGGCAAAAATGTTCAAAGCATTAGGTATCTCAAAAGAAGAAGCAGAAGAAAAATTTGGATTTTTAATGAATGCGTTCAAATACGGCGCACCTCCTCATGGCGGTATCGCTTTCGGTTTTGACCGCTTAGCCATGCTTTTTGCAGGTGAAGATTCCATTAGAGATGTAATTGCATTCCCTAAAACTGCAAGCGGAACATCATTGATGGATGATTCTCCTTCATATGTCAGCGAGGAGCAATTACGGGACTTACATATAAAATTGCGATAATTTTGAACCAGGGGTTGTTGTTTTAAAATAAGATTTTTATATTTGAAGTCTTGAATTTTTGAAGATGGGCGCGTAGCTCAGTGGTAGAGCACCCCGACTAATAATCGGGGGGATAGTGGTTAGAGAAAGTAAAATTATGATTATGGGCGCGTAGCTCAGTGGTAGAGCACCCCGACTAATAATCGGGGGGATAGGTGGTTAGAGAAAGTAAAATTATGATTATGGGCGCGTAGCTCAGTGGTAGAGCACCCCGACTAATAATCGGGGGGATAGTGGTTAGAGAAAGTAAAATTATGATTATGGGCGCGTAGCTCAGTGGTAGAGCATCTGCCTTTTAAGCAGAGGGTCGGTGGTTCGAGACCACCCGCGCTCACTGGATAAACCCTTATAGGACTTAGTCTTATGAGGGTTTGTTGTTTTAAAGAAAATTGAGGGGAGTAAAAAGGGAGTAATTTTTCTGTCTTTTATTTTTACTTTCAAAATATTAAAAATAAAACTTGCATTTAAGAAACTTTATTAATATAATAAGATATACAAGTATTATAATGCAACTTCAGCTACAGCATCGTTAACAAATTCAGTGGTTAATTATCCTGTCGTTGAGTTCCTACATAAACCTTT
>JABFGH010000020.1 GCA_013112585.1 Ignavibacteriota bacterium
CTTCCTCCTCCATAGCTTTAAGATTTATATAAAAGTCATCCGACAGGTTACCTAATTTTGAAATATTATGATCCTTACCAAAAATATTTACACTTCCAATATCTTTAAGCACTTTATTAATTCGAGAACCGCTTACAGTAACATCTAGACCGGGAAAGAATTTATCCGGTTTCGCTCCTGCTGCCGGATCCCCATTACCGGCTGAAAGTCCGAACTGATAAATGTTATCCAGATTATAATCGATTACTAATGCCTCTATCATCACTTGCGGTACCGGTATATCAATCGATTCAATATATTCAATAATCTTAAGCAAATCCTCCATAGCTCCGGTAACAACTATTCCGTTATGCTCTTTTGATACCGAAGATATAAGGTCGGCAGCAAGATTTGAAGGGATTACTAAATCTTCAGCTCGTAAATATTTCAATTTTATTAGTCTTGTTAAATTCAATTTGTTGGATTTCTTTTCTCCAATAATATAAACCCCATTCTCAATTTTATAAGAATATTCCGTCCCCCTAAATAGATAGTCGATTGCTGTCTCTATATCAATTTCTCTGCATTTTATTGTTACTTCCTCTTCAGGAACAATGAGTTTTATCATTTGGAGATTTAATTTATTTGATAATTCATCAAGAATATTGTCCAATTTTCCTTCTGAGATATTCAATGAAACTCTTCCATTTGAGATACTCACCTTGCTATCAGCAATACGCAAGTTATCTGAATTGTTGATATCATCGTTTTGAATTTTTGCTATATAGTAAAACGAATCAACCTCAGTTAATTTAAATCCATTATTATTGAGGATATGTGTTAAACCCTTTTCAAAAGTAACATTACTAAGTCTGCCAGAAAGATTTCCGTGAACACCGTTTGAGATCAATATATTTTTTTGTGTTTTTTGATGTAGAGTTGAAACAAATTGCTCAATGCTTACATTTCTTAAATTCATATTGAGCATATCCTTGATCACTGATATTTCGCATTGAGAATTGCTTTTCTCATTGTTTGCTATTAGATTTTTCATTGAAATTGTAAATCTTAATGAATCATGTTTAAAATCAAAGTGATTATCTTCGGCAATGATTTTCACAGCATCATAGACTCTAAGATCAAAAAGTGAAATGGTAATTCTTTTATTTATTTGATTATCAATTGCAATATTTGTCTGGTACTCTAAAGCTATTGATTTTAATATATCTCGAATGTCAGCATCCTTATAATTTAAACTAGGAATAATGACTTGACTGTTAGGTGGAATGCCTTTGTCGGTTTGAAGAACATTAACATTGCTTTCTACAGAACTCGAATCAAAAATATTTGCTGAATTACTATACCCTGAAAGAGGAGTAAGTAAAAGTGTAACAAGAATAAAAAATGCTTTATAACATAGTTTCACGAAGAACCTCTTCGATTGTTGTGTGACCTGCTTCAACCTTTTCCATACCAGAATCTCTAAGTGAAATAAAATCATTTTTCCTAACAGCATCACGTAGGCTGCTATTGCTTTCATTTCTGGAAATTAAGCAAGCAAGGTCTTCATTGACTTCAAGTATTTCAAAAATAGCTGTCCTTCCTCTAAATCCGGTGTTATTGCATATTGTGCAGCCTGATTCTTCATTTGAATTATTTCTTATATGCTTTTTATTACACGTACAAATTTTTCTCACAAGTCTTTGAGCAACAATCATTCTCAAGGAGGATGAGACCAGGTATGGATCGACACCCATATCGACAAGTCTTGTGATTGCTGAAAGAGAGTCATTGGTATGCAATGTACTAAATACTAAATGTCCGGTAAGCGAGGCTCTTATTGCAATTTCTGCAGTTTCTCTATCTCTGATCTCTCCGACCATAATTACATTTGGATCCTGCCTTAGAAACGATTTTAGTGCGCTTGCAAAATCATAACCTATATCATGTTTAACCGCACTCTGATTAATTCCTTCTATATTAAATTCAATTGGATCTTCTATTGTTAAAATATTTTTTTCAACGGAATGAATCTCCCTCAGTGCCGAATATAAGGTTGTAGTCTTCCCGCTTCCTGTGGGACCAGTAACTAGTACCATTCCATAAGGAAGTGAAATATTTTTTCGAAAGATTTTTAATTGGGAATCATTCAATCCAATTTTATTTATATCAAGTTGGACTTTCGAAGTGTCCAAAATTCTTAGCACAATCTTTTCACCGGCACTTGTTGGCAAACTCGATATTCTTATATCAATCTGTTCACCTAAATATTCAAAATTTATTCTGCCATCCTGTGGTCTTCGTTTTTCAGCAATATCCAAATTTGCCATAATCTTTAATCTGCTAAGAATGGGAGTAAACTTAGAAATTGGAAGCACAGAAATTTCTTGTAGAAATCCATCTATTCTAAAACGAATCCGGGCACCGGTTTTGTAAACTTCGAAATGTATATCTGAGGCTTCACATTTAATAGCATCGGAGATAATATTGTTTACATACTCTATATTTGAACATTCAGATAGTACATTGTTATTTACTTTTTTATCTGAAATCGATGTTCTTTTTTTATCACCATAAGCTAAGCTGATCATATCCCGAATTTTTGATAATGAAAATTCTGTTGGAACGACTCTCAAACCTGTAATAAACTCAAGGTCTTTGATTGTATTAAGATCATTTTTATTTGTGATAGCAATGTTCAGTTGATTGTCTTCCAACTTAAAAGGAAAAATGTTTTTCTCAACAGCGAGATCAGCTGAGACCAAGTTGCAAGCAACACTATATTGTTCAGACTTAAACTCCATATTTATAACATAGCTCCAAAATATAGTCTTGAAAAATGATTATGAGCGAGAAAGAAAAAAAAATAAAAAATCCGAAGGGCACTTTAGGAGAATATCTAAATTTACTATTGACTAATTTTAAGAAATAGAAACCGGGTAGTGCAGCTAATGCTGAAAACCATATCCCAATTATTGAAAGGGGTACATCAAAAATTAAAGTAAGCATTCCAATAAGTTTTATATCTCCATAGCCTATTGAAGTTTTCCCTCTGCGGTTTTCGGTAAAAACATTGACCATTAAAAAAAGTCCAACAATTAGAATAGTTGCTATTAGATTTATCACAATAGTATTCGAGACATTGAATACTTGGATTATGACTAAATAAAT
Organism: Ignavibacteriota bacterium; assembly: GCA_013112585.1. Taxonomy (GTDB): domain Bacteria; phylum Bacteroidota; class Ignavibacteria; order Ignavibacteriales; family Melioribacteraceae; genus IGN16. The sequence goes on from JABFGH010000020.1 coordinate 3,151, forward strand.
GAAGAGAAGAATAATAAGTTTATTTGGGATCTTGAACGCAAAAAAGTCTACGACCCCAATAACTAATAATATATTTAGAAGTATAAATTTTGATAAAAATTCAATTGATAAGCCCATATCACCATACAAGAGAACTGCAACGATTAATAGAAATAATGAAATCAAAGAGAACCTTAATAAATATGATCGAGTTAATACAATTATATTTTCAAATCTATTAACATTATAAAATCGGTTGGAGAGGGACGAAAATGAAATACCTGTAGATTTATTATTTACATCATAATTTGATTGTTGCTTTATAAAATACGTAATACATAAATTCGAAATTACTGAAGCTGCAGCAATTATTACAAGTATAAGTATATTAAATTCCATTCTAGTTCATGCCCTCAGCAATTTCATTTACGCAAAGCTTAATTGAATTGATTATGTCATCCTTATATTTTACAGTACTATTTGCCATACCAACCAATGTTGTAGATTCAGTAGAAATCAATCTAATCACTAAGGACATTTCAGTATCATTGTTATCGCTAATAAATTTTGATGGATTATTAATGTTGATATCACCTAAGATTAGATATTTTGCTTGAAGCAAACTACCGATCTCAGTGATTTTTTCTTTGGATAAGTATTCGGGTGATTTTATCTCAAGTTTTAATTGCGCCTCATTAACCTTTGACCTGTCAATTAAATTGTATCGCCCTTTCAGAAACAAAGCCTCTGTCAGGAGGTCAGCAGTTATGCTTCCCAGATTTGAATGGAGCGTTGAGCCTGTTTTTGTAAAATTTATAACTGCAATTGATTGACCGTCAAATTCCTTTCTGAGGAGAACATCAGTATCAACAGCGGAACAGCCCCAAAACTGAATAGTGATTAAAATAATTAGTATTCTATTTCTAGTTGTTTTCATTTTTAGTCTCCCGTTATTTCCTTTATAACCCCAGCTTCAGTTACCTCCCAGACGTTAAAAACACCATCGTCGTCAAAATCAACCACAGAAGTCGCTAGAGCTCTAAATGATTTTAAGTCTGCGAATAAAATTTCAATTTTATACCTTGCCTGTCCACCTTCTGTAATCAAGGTTTCTTGCTCAAAGCCTATCTCTGTGAGCTGATCTGAATACTTGTCAAATTCAAACTTGTAGCTTTTTTCAAGCATATGAATTTGCTTTAAATTTAGTTTGGCTTCAGTAGATTTTGCTTTTGTTACAAGGGGTAGCAGCCTTGGTAATGCAAGTAAAACAAGAACTCCTATAATCACCAGAGCTACTAATAATTCAGTAAGCGAAAATCCATCTGAATTTTTAATTTTTTTATAAAACATATTAAACTCCAAAATAATTTATTAGGTCAAACATTGGTAAATACATCGCAATTAAGATGATCGCTACAATAACCCCAATGACCAGAATAAGAATTGGCTCGATCAGAGAAGTAATTACATCCAGCTGATACTCAAATTCTTTTCCATAGTAATCGCTTATCATTCCAAAAACCTTATCTAATTCCGCAGTTTGTTCACCTGCAAATAGTAAACGGGAAAAGGTTTTATCAAACAGTATTGAAGTGGAAGTATTTGCTGAAAGTGATTCACCCTTTATAATCCGCTTTATTACTATATCAACTTCTTTTTTGAAAATATGATTTGATGAAGTATTTCTTGCAATCTTTAATGCCTCTAAGAGAGTAATTCTACTTTTTAAAAGAATTGACATACTCAATGCAAATCTGGCCATTAAATTTTTGATTATTAATTTCGAAACAAGCGGTGTTCTTAATAATAGTTTATCAATAATATTCTTAAACGTTTTAGAGTCCTTTGATTTAAATATTATTGAAGCTAGTGCTCCAAAAATTAAAATAAGCCAGATAAATTGGTTTTCAATAAATCTGCTGGAATCAATTATTAGTTGTGTTACGAATGGCAAACTGACTTTTGTTGATGAAAATAAATTTTGAAAAGTTGGGATTAAAAAAAATACCATAAATGTGATAACTGCCATTGAAACTAGAAGCACAAGCAGAGGATATCTTGCAGCTTTCTTTAGATCCCTAATCAAGTTTTGATTTTTTTCCAAGTATGAGGTGTACTCAGACACTACACGCGCAATATTACCCGTTTCCTCTCCAATCTTAATGTTTGCTATGTAAATAGGTGGAAAAAGTTTGGGATATTTGGAAAAACTATTTGACAACGTTTTTCCTCTAGTCACATCCTTCAATACTTTCTTAACAATTTGCTGAAAATTAGTATTTTTTATCTGTTCAATTAATATTTCGAGAGCTTGAGTTATACTTATTTTAGAGATTAGCAACAAACTCATCGTCTTATTAAACTCAATAATATCCTTATGTGTTATACTGTTAAGCATTTTTTTTATGAATGTCCTTAAAGCGATTTATCGAGAATTGATTTAGTTTGAAATAGCGAGAATATTTTTTCTTTGGAAAATTTATTTCGATGGAAAGACTTATTATTCTATTTGAGGAAATATTAGAATCAATGCGTTCGCTAGATAAAAGATTTGGATTACTTTTGCTGCCTACTGTTATCTGCTCTAATTCTGTGTTTATAGTTAACGAATAGCTTTGAATATTCGCTAGATACTTTTCGCCATTAATACTTATTTCATTTTTTAATAATCGGAGAATTTTGTTGTCACTGAATTCAATTGTAGTATTGGAGTCTTTGTACGAATGAGATATACTAAAAGCGGAAGTTTTATAAAACATTTCATCAAGAATGTGAAGGGTCAAATTTTGCTCTCTTCTATTCTCAAGTTTTTTTGTAGAAGTATTAATAAAATTACCCAAGAGTAAAAATGTTGAAACCAACATGGTAAATACGAGGAATGAAAGATTCATACCTATGAGTATTTCCACCAATGTGAATCCGTTATTTTCTCTAATCACTCTCATTGTTCACGATAGTATTCATAGAAACCAGTAATTTATTTGTGCCTTTAAATTTTGCATTAACAATAATCTTTGAAGTCTTATGCGACTGAATGATCTTTCTTTCAACTTTTATGTTACCGCTTCTATTGAAATAACTTGTATCGGTTAAGGTTTTACTGCTCATAGAAAAATTAATTTCGTTGTATACCAGATTAATTGCTTCATCAATAAGTAATAGTTTTGGATTTTTTAGAATGCCGTTTAGCATCAATACGGTAATACCCGCGATCAAACCCAAAATGGTTATGCTTACTAATGTTTCTAATATGGAGTATCCTGAATCATCTTTTAATGCAACCATTCAGCACCAAGTATCTTCATTTTTATATTTTGCTTAAATCCTAATGGAAGAAGAAAATTTTTATCTAATTTTGATCTATCGATTGAAATATTAACAAGCCAATTTAAATATTCGGTCGGCTTTTTGTAGTAGTATGTGTTGTAAGTATATGCCGTACCATTCAGCGTTCCGTGGAGTTCTAAATTATTCTCCGAATAAATCATTCCATGAACCAAGCTTTTTTTATCAACGGAGATTTTTGATTTGTTTGCATCCAAACCGATCACATTTGAGGTTAGAAGCAGCATTCCATTTATAATACTATTAGTAATGATAAGGTTTGAAGTGTCTCTAGTAGATTCATTAAGCTCACCATTAACTGAAATAATGCTGGGATATAAAAATTCACATCCATCAATTGTGATTCCCTTCTTTGAAAAGAACTGGACATTTCGGAATGATGAGTTTTTATTAATATAAACTTCATCCTTTGAAACTATAATGCAGTTCTCTAAACTTACATTTCCTTCAATTGTGACAGTGGAATCTGAAAATATTTCTAAATCAATATTTGAACTAGTAGCCTCATTTATTTTTGCTATACCTTTTACCAATATTCTAAACACTGGTGAATACTCTTCTGAGTATATTTTTCCATCTAATTCCAATTCGTAAGTATTGATTTCATTAACCTCTTTATCTCTATTGGAATAGTTGGGTTCATTTAATAAAAAGTATTCTTGTGAAGTGGTTATTTTTGAGTGATGACTTTCGAAATCATATAAACTATTGTATGAACTATCTATAAGAAGTTTAGATGGGATTGAGTCTTGAGAAGTAATTGTCCCTTTATAAAAAGGCATAGTTGTTCTTCCAAGTCCGGTAATGCGTCCAACTGAAAATTTTTTACTGGTTGCCAATATGTCGCCGTTTATAAAAGTATTACCTGCAACCGTGCTTCGCAAGTTCCCTCTTGATTGAATTAATGCGTTTGAAAATGGTTCGGGTTGTTTCCCCCCAAGCATGTAAATTACTTGAGATGAGTCGCCCTCATATTTACCAGTTACAAGGATTTCTTGAAATAATCCCTTTTGTAAGCAGTTTGTCTCAACTGTAATTGAATCAAACTTAAATGATAAAGTCTCTGTAATAAACGGTGCAGATCTATCTTCTGAAATAATTGTTTGGATAGCACTTTGACAAGCAAGATCAATCTTTTTTTTATTTAGTCTTTTCAATGCTGAATTTTGGACTGCAATGATAATCACAAACAAGCTCATCAAAAAACTTGTTAGCAGCACTCCAACAATTAATACTGATGAAAGCACATACCCTGATTCATCATCACTCTTTGCGCTATATATTCTATGAATCTTCAACTTTTAATCCGTTAACTATTGCAATCAAAACATAAGTGCATTTTTTCAATTATTCATCAGTACATGTACTTACATTGCATGAAAATTATTGACATCAAATAGAGTATTAATACCATAAAATAGGTAGAACTACCTATAGTTTTATTTCTACTGTCTAATTAACTTGTATAATAATTCAAGTTTTTTTTATTTTTATGCCGAAGATATTGGACTGTTTTTAATGATTGGAGGTAGCACAAATGGGATCACAAAAAACATTATTTTTAAATTCAATCGAACCAATTCCTGATGAATAGACTCTTCTTAAATAACTATTCCAAACTAGAAGTTAAAAAAGAGTTTTTAATATTCATTCATCAACCTTTGAGGGCAGAAATTGAATAATTGTATTAAACTTATGATAGTAGATAAATACTATCTTTTTCGAAAAGGTATCATCAAATTATTTAAGGAAGATAAAAATATTATAGTGGTGGGGGAGGCAGAAAGTAGTGAAGAATTAAAACGAACTTACTTTAATATTTTACCTGACGTAGTTTTGGTTGAAGTCTTGTCAATCAAAATGAATCTTCTTACGGTCATGAAATCAATTAAAAATAAAGATGTTGGTGCTAAATTTCTAATTATATCAGGATGTACAGATTCGAATATAGTATGTAAAGCCGTTCAATCTCAAGCAGATGGGGTAGTTGATAAAAATATTACAGAAGATGAGTTGGTATTTGCGATTCAGAAAATTAATGATGGTGAAAAATATTATAGTAATAGGATCAATTTTATAAAAAATGAATCCGCGGCTAAAATGAAGTCAATTTACCCTAGCACTATTCCAAAAGTTTTGAAGCATAGTTTTAGAGAAAAACAGATACTTGATTTTATAAAAGATGGTTATAAAAGTTGTGAAATTGCTCAAGAATTAGGTTTATCAAAAAGGACGATAGATAATTATAGATTTAAATTATTTCAGAAATTGCAATTAACTTCATTGTCTGACTTGATCAAATATGCAATGTCATATTCTGCTGTAGAGGAGGTAGAATAAAACTTTTTTGTTTAACGCTAATTTTTAATGAATGAATTTTAAAATGTTTTCATAATTTATCAGCTAGAGGGAGATATGGGTATTAAAACAAAAATTAAACTATTACTTGCAGATTCTTATTATCTGTTCAGAAAGAGCCTTGTAAATATTTTGAATGATGATGACGGAATTTTAATTGTAGGCGATATCGGGGTAAGTGATAATATTTCAAGTCATTATTTTAATTCAAATCCGGATGTAATAGTTGCAGATATGAAACAAATATTTGAAGAGGCAAAAAATCCCATTACTTATTTAATAGACAATAATCCTGATGTGAAAATACTGTTTTTAGCCGAAGAATTTCAAGATGATCAGATCAGCTTCGCATTAAATATTAAAGCAGATGGTATAATTTCAAAAGACATTACTGAAAGTGAATTTATCTATGCGATACATGAGATTTATGACGGTCGTAAATATTTTGATAATTATTTAAGCAGCGATAGGCGGAATGATTTAATGAAGAGAGTGGATAAAAATCAAGAATGCATGGATAATGATACTATACCCTTATTAAACTACCGTGAAGAGCAGATTTTAAAATTGATAAATTTGGGCCTTACCAGTGCTCAAATTGCCGAAAAATTAAAGTTGAGTAAAAGGACAATTGATAATTACAGAATAGGATTAAAGAAAATATTAAAAGTAAACTCAAGAGCTGAGATGATGGTGCTTGCCCATAAATATTTTAACAATAGCAACTAGAAAAACAGAATTAAGATTTTTTTTGGATTTCCTAAATTAGAAGAATATCTGTTCATAGAAATTTAAATCTGACTAGCATGTACTTTCAGATTTTATTTTCAATTATGTCCAAACTTTAATTCATCTCTTTTTGCTCTATCCATTTTGTATTTCAACTTCTAAACATTTTAACCTTCCATTTTTCCAGCATTCCCTTTCAGTAAGTATAAATACTCTATAAAGAGGGTAATTGTACTTATAAAACATACCATTAATCATTCAATTCGAGAGTATTCATGCTGATGATTTCGCCTAATTGTAGAATTATTTTTAAAACGAAAATAATCCGAACGAATTTGATTAATAATTAAACAAACAAAATAAAATTAAAAACTACTACAAAATTATGGAGTCAGAAATGAAGAGAGTTCAAATTCAATTATTAACTCTACCGTGTTTAATATTTTTATTCTGTTTTTTAACAACGGTTAATGCGCAAGAGAAGAAATCTGAAGTACAAAAACCAGGAATTGAAGGTACAGAAGGAGAGTCAGCGGCTCTATGGGAAAATGGCGGTAGTGGTATTATGTATTCAGGAAGTACGTTTACTAATATTGGAATTGGAACAACATCGCCCCAACAAGCGTTGCATGTCGCTAATAATATCAGAACTGACGGGGGATACTTATATTTTGGAGCTAACCAAAGAATCTATGGAGACGGCAACAGTAATTTCACTTTTATTGATCAAGGTGGATTGCTGTCTCAAATTAATTTTAATACAGGAACAATCTTTGGGAAATATATATATCAAGAATTTGATCCGGATTATTTTGAGGTCGGAATAAAAAATAATAGTCAACTTATTCTTCAAAACAGTACTGATGGTTTGGGTTATACAAGTCTTTATTCGAGTGGCACAGAAAGATTACGGATTGATGGTAATGGGAATGCAGGTATTGGTACGACAACACCACTGCGAAAATTGGATGTAGCAGGAAATTTTTGTTTAAGTTCAGGGGGTTTTGAAAAAGGATTAATAAGTCATTCTGGCTCTGGTTGGTACCGTTTTATTATTAATGGTTCAAATAATCATGCCCTGAGTTTGGGATCAAATGGAGTGAGTGATAGGATGGTGCTTGATACTGATGGTAATGTTGGAATTGGAACGACAGCCCCATCAAGAAAACTATCTGTTAACGGAATAATTGGAGTACAATATAACGCTACTAACGAAAGATTTTACGTTAACCCTACTTTTGCTGGTGTTGATGTAGCTGTATTGGATGCAACAGGCGGAGTAGATTTTAGAGTAGATACACGTACCGGGCAGGAAAAAATGTTTTATGATGGCGGTAACGTTGGTATTGGTACAACGAGTCCTTCTGAGAAACTTGAAGTCAATGGAAACATTTTACTTGCAGACAGTAAGCAAGTCACTTTTGTGGATGATACATATGGCGTCGCTAAAATTAAACATTCTCATAGCTCGCCTTACGAAGATTTAGAGTTGTACGGAGCGGGAATAGGCGGTGGTTGGAAAGGCCGGATAAAATTCTTCACATCTAATAATGGTGCCGTTGGTGAATCAAGAATGATAATAGATGAAGACGGTAATGTTAGTATTGGTACAACAGACCCCCAAGGTTATAAACTTGCAGTTGCAGGCGATATAATTGCTGAGGAAGTAGTTGTAAAACTACAAGCAAATTGGCCGGATTACATTTTTGATGATTCATATGTTCTCAAAGACTTAATTGAAGTAGAAAGCTACATTAAAAAAAACAAACACTTACCAAATATTCCCTCAGCAAAAGAAGTAAAAGAAAACGGCTTAAGTGTTGGTGAAATGCAGGCAAAACTTCTTCAGAAAGTTGAGGAATTAACGCTCTATGTTATTGATTTGAAAAAAGAGAACGTTGAACTAAGAAGTGAAATTGAAAACTTAAAATAAATTGAAAAATAAATTAAAATTTTGGAGACAATTACATGTCAAAGATCAGTTTAGAGAAATCCGGTTTATACTTAGTAGCACTAGTGATAATTTATGCCGCAATTGTTGGGACGCTTAATTTTATCAATGCCCCCAAAGTTGGCTACATTGATTCAAGTATTCTAATGGAAAAATTCCCTTCAGCAATAACTGCAAGGGCAGAGTTAAATACGAAAGCAGAAGAATGGCAGGCCAATACAAAAACGCTTGAAGACGAATTGAATATGATGAACAAGGAAATTCTTGAAGAAAGCCCTAAATGGAACAAGAAAACAATGGCTGCAAAGCAGGATGAGTTTAAGAAAAAACAAATGGAATACGCTCGTTACAGTAAAGCCATACAAAAAAAAGCTGCAGAACTTGAAAATGAATTGTTCCAGCCGGTGTTTACAGAACTTAACAATAAAATTAAGGAGTTTGGTGATAACCAAGGCTATGAAATTATTTTTGGTACACTTACAGGTGGCAACATACTATTTGCTGAAGAGGGTTCAAATCTTACAGATGACTTCTTAAGCTATACAGGTGCCATATAATGGACTATATGAGTAAAGTACTAATACTTTTATGCACGTTGTTAATAATATCAAGCTGCAGAGAAAGTTACGATACAGTTGAGGAATATGAAAAGTATATACGAAGTGAGGAGTACCCTTACCTAAAGACAGTCGTTGAAAACGGTGTGAAGTTTCAATTGCGCTATATGCCTGCCGATGCAATGATGATTACCCATTACAAACATTTTGAAGAAACAAAGGCAAAAATTAGTCTTGACAGCCTTTTGACTAAAGAGGTAAGGGACCAACGAATTAATGAAGAAGTCACTAGAATAAAAAAAACAAGAGACAACTACGAAAACGCTCTCTACTTTATGCTGACCATCGGTTATGAAGATGAAAGTAAAGATTTAGTTTATTCCAGTATGCAGTCCGGATTTAGTAACTACAGTAACTGGTTGCAGAAACTTCTTTTTTCATTAAATGAATACATTTATTTGCAGACACCAGAGATTGAAGAAGTACCTTTCTCGATTTACCACATGGAGAGGAATTACGGAATGATGAAGACGAGAAATTTCCTTTTGTCATTCCCTAAAGAGTTTAATGACATTAAAATACTAAACAGTAGTAATGAAGAGGTGAAGGTTGTAATTGATGACTTTGGATTTGGAACCGGGAAAATAAATTTTGCCTTTAATATACATGATGAAAACTCAATGGATATAAAACTTTAAGAACATAAAACTTTTGTTAAGAAAATTTTCAAGGGGATTACCCATGATAGAAAAAATAAGATATAAAATTTTACTATGTGTGTTAGCATTAATTATTGCGCGACCAGTAATAGGTGGGGATGGGCCAACGCAGCCTGAAGCAGCGCAGTTTGAACCTGTTGATATGACGGATGTAGTAAATCTTGTGAATGGAGATTTTGTTTATTCAATACCTTTAATGAGTGTGCCCGGACCTGAGGGTAGTTATCCAATAAATCTAAGCTACCATGCAGGAATAGGCCCGAATCAGGAAGCAACATGGGTTGGCCTTGGTTGGTCGTTAAATCCCGGTTCAATAAATAGAATGGTGAATGGGTTCCCAGATGATTTTAATAATGATTTTGTAGAAACTCATTTTCACGCTGAGCAGTCAGGATATGGAATTGGTTTAACCATAGGTTATGGACCCGTTGGTTTAAATATAAACTTTGATAGTAATGAGGGTTTCGGCGGAAACATTATTCTAAGCGCAGGAGGTAGTGAAGGTTTTGGTGCAAGTATTAGTATGGGAACTGACGGAGTATCTTTGGGGCTTGGTTATGGTCATGGATTAGGAGATGCATTCAATGCAAGCTTAGGTCTGTCAATTGGGACCCAAGGTGTTGGTTTGAATGGAGGTGTATCGCGCCATGTAAGTTACGCTGATGATGGACTTAATACCACTGGATTACCTTTAGTTGGGTTTAGTCTTAGAAGTGGAGTTGGTGGGTCCAATTCATCTATCTCAGCTGCGGGATTTAGTAGCCAATCATCAGTAAAAAGTGGAGGGGATTTCACATCTTCATCATTTTCAATCCCAATACCCTTGCCACTAGGATTTTCATTAACTATTTCTTGGTACAAATGGCGTTGGTATCTTGATGAGTTAGATTCTGAACCTGGTTTTGGATTTATTTATCAGATGGCATATATGGATTATGAAGATAATGATGGTAATACTGAACCCGAATCAAAATATGAAATGCATGAACAAGGCGGATATATTTTTCCAACTCAGGATCATTATCAAGTTAATTCTCAAGGTTTAAGTGGAACATTTAAACCATATTTTGATGTCCCATATATTTTAGGCGGTGCTTTTTATGATCCAAATATAAAAACTAAAGGAATATTATCATTTCAAAATGATGATTTTAACTATAATCCTGTGTCTAATAATCGGCATGGACTGAATTATTTGTTCTTTAAGTTTATAAATGAGGTTGGTAATAATTATGCTACTTGGGATACATATAATGGACAAACCGGATGGGGTTATCAAGCAAGTTCGATCAACCAACCTACCGGGGCAGAAATAACTAATTATGGTAGTAAAAAGATAAAATATGATTTTGATAATGATGGAAAATTAATTGGTTTTCGAATTACAACTGAAGATGGGAAAACATACCATTACTATGAACCTATCAAAAATTATTTGACTTATACATCTTCCCGAAAAATTACTGACCATAATATTAATTCATATACACATATTGGTTCTGATTATAGTACTTCATGGTTACTTACTTCGATTACAGGTCCAGATTACGTAGATAATGGCATTCCAGGAATTAGTGATGATGATTGGGGATTTTGGACTAAGTTAAATTATACTGATTATGGTCATATTGCATACAGAACACCCCATAGTGGATATGCTCCCTCAGAAAATTCAAGTGAGATGGAAAGTTTTAGTCTTGGTTCAAGAGACTACAAGATTCTTGAAAGCATAGAATCAAAGACACATAGAGCAGAATTTTCGGTTTATAATGCGGATGATCGAATCATTCCTACTGATGTAACTGCGTTTGTCCTTCAACCCTGGCACATTTATATTCATGCAAGCGATAATTTTGTTATTCGTGTAAAAGGTGATTGGAGGGAATTAATTGAATCCGCGGGCGACCAAATTTTACTTGCACAGTTCTATTGGTATACTGAGAGTGGTGAAAATAAGACTGAATATATCAAGAAAATAGATGTGGAAGGGAACCCCACTTATGACGAAAGTAAACAAGTAACAGATATTACAGTAAAGAGAAGTAGTTCTAATCCCCCAAGTTCTTTTCCAAATTATAGAGATAAGTATTTTTATGCTGGCAATATATTCACAAGTGATAACATTGTTCAAAAAAATCTGGATAAAATTAAACTCTATAACAAGGCAGATGTGACACACCCAATTAAAACAGTTGTTTTTAACGATGGAGTAAGTAATTCCTATGAATTATGCACTGGAGCACCCAATAGTGGAGCAATTGATCAGGCAAAGTATACACTTAAAAACATTAAATTTTTAGGTGAAAATGATAGTGATTATGGACTTCCACATTACCAATTCTCGTATGCAAATAATCCATCATGGGGAGAACATGATTGGGATAAATGGGGGAGTTACAGAGACCCTGGTGCCGGAAGTGGATTTCGAGAACATGAAACACCTCAAACATATGAGCTTGCAAAAAACGTAGCAGCTTGGAGTCTATCGAGAATTGTAACACCAACCGGAGGAACAATTGACGTTCAATATGAATCCGATGATTTCTATTACGTAAATGATGGAATCGATTTTCAAAATTCAATTAAGAAAACATTTATAAATCCAGGGATATATACAGATGAAATAACAATTAATGATATGTCCTCGGATTTAACTGTAGACAAAACTATTTATCTCTATGAAAGAATAAGGGAAACAACTTGTGATGAGTGGTGTCAAAATTGTAGTTCTGAAGATTATCATAATATTTTTAAATTTAAAATAATTTCTGTTGATGGTAATGTAATTAAACTAGATAGGGAACATCCTTTTGAAGAAAGTGATGGAGGGAATTGTGAGGGATTCGATTATCATTATGAAATATATTTCAGTCCACATAAAGTGTTCGGAGGTGGAATTCGAGTTAAGTCAATTACATCTTCTGATGGATTTAACTCATATAAATCGGATTACTCTTATGTAAACGATGATGGATATTCAAGTGGAGTGACTCCTACATTACCAGCACAGTATAAGGATAAATATTACAGAATACCAATCCTTGGAAATATTGCAAATAACGAAGACATTATTAAATATAAAAAAGTATTTTTAGATCACGAATTAAGTTATGGGCGACCCTCACCAAACGTTTTGTATTCAAAAGTTGAAGTTACTAATGTTGAAAATGACGGAAGTTCGTTGACAGGAAAAACAGTTTATAATTTTCATACTGCATTTGATGAACCCTACGAAGTAAATCCTACTGGTACACAAGAGCACGTTCTTGTTAAAAATAAATCGTCTATTTATGGTTTACCCAAAAAGGTAGAATACTATTCACAATCAGAAACTGGAGAATTCAGTTTAATTAAAGAAGATGTAACAGATTACCTCTTTAGTGACGAGTTAAAAACCGACAAAGTACTAAAGAAGGGCATTACTCTGGCTGATTACAAACATCCTGGTTTGATACTGGAAAAATACATTTCTGATAATCAATTGTCCAATAATGGTTCTTATCAAAAAAAATACTACCAACTATATAATTACCAAGCTTATCCATCTGTCTTCAAATCAACCATTTTTTCAGGAATCGGAATAAATGATAAAGTCAGCATAACCAATATAAATTTGTTATGGGATGCATATACGGGAGAGGTTATAGCAAGTGCAAAGGAAGAGAGTAATAATAAAACGATTCTCTCAAAAATCACTCCAGCGTATTGGAAATATCCCTTAATGGAAGAAAAGAATATGCTGACACAGTCACATCAAGAAACAATATTTTCCCGATCTGAGGACATTAGTCAAACCCTCCCTTTGACCTGGGTTGCAGCTACTTCAACAGGTACAATTATTTCTAGTGAGGTTAAAACCTGGTCAAACGATTGGGCTAATGAGGATAACCTTAGCTGGCGGCAGAATGAAACCTATATTTATAATCCTGATTATTCCGGCGGGATTGATTTTCCTTCGGATAGTTTAATGAGAACTGCTGATTATTACCCGGCTCCAAAAGCTGGATTTCCTTGGATCATGACGTCTAACATTTCAAACTACGATGATTTCAGTCATCCAATTCAAGAAAGCCATAAGGATGGTTCATTTACATCCTCATTGTACGGATATGGTGATGCTTTACCGGTAGCAATTGCAACAAATGCAAAATCAACAGAAATTATGTTCAGTTCATATGAAGAAGAGAATCAAATTGGCTGGTGGTCTGAGGCAATACTATTTGATGAGGCAAGAACTGGAAAGAAGGGAATAAAATTTTCCTCCGATAGAAATCGATCTGCGTTTTATAGCATTGGCTTGGGAACCGATAATTTTAATCCAAATGGAAAGTTCACTCTTTCTGCTTGGAAAAAATCAAATTCTTTAGGTCCTCAAGTTCAGTGGAAAGTGTATTACAATGGTACTTCTACTTACCCTGCTAATAAGGTTGCTGAAGACGTATCCGGAAATTGGGAATATATTGAGACCACTGTTGATCTAAGTAATTATCCTAATGTAACAGAAATTGTTGGAATTATCCGTAATCACGCAGCAGGTACAGGTCATCCGGAATGTTTTTTTGATGATATTAGAATTTATCCTACTGAATCATCAATGAATACTTATACATACGATCCTCTAACATGGAAACTTTCTTCAATTACTGATGAAAATAATATTACTACTTTTTTTGAGTACGATGAAGGCGGAAGATTAATTGTTGTTAAAGATAATAACAGCAATATAACTGCTAAACACGAATACAAATATAATTCAGAACAATAGTTAAGGTTGAGGAAAACTATGAATAAATTACTATTAATTGGAATGCTATCTCTATTAATTTCTTTACAATTATCGGCTCAATCTGAAGATATTGACCCAGTACCAATATTTACGAGCTTAGTAGTAAATAATTATGGAGTGAATGCGATTACAGTTTCAACTAGTTTCAGCGGATCAGCTGCTGATCAAATGGAATGGTCGCTTGATGAATCTGTTGCATGGAATGAACTCTCAACTGACAAAGAAGATTCTTTAAGAGATGGATTTAATATTTTTATAAATATTGGACAGCTTTCATTTGGTGAGCATACTTTTAAACTCAGAGGACGTTTTCAATCCTACTCAACATTTAACACAATAAATAAAGTTTTTAATTGTACTTATGGATTGGTATTAAATTCAATTGAATCAAAAACAATACTCTATCCAATTACAAATGAAAATGAAATTGCTGGACTTGCTGCTAATAAAATTCAAAAGTCAATTTCCTATTCAAATAATAATGGAAAGCAGATACAAAATATAGCAATAGCTAGTTCTCCATCCCAAAAAGATGTTATTGCTTTTACTAGATATGATAATATTGGTATTGCTTCAACAAATTTTCTTCCCTATGTTGATTTATTAGGGACAGCAGATGGAAGCTATAGGCCGGATGCTGAAGATGAGCAAAACGGTTTTTATAGTAGCCCACCGCAGAGTGTTGCGAGTTCTTCTTATCCTTATGCAAAAAGGGTTTATGAGCTTTCCCCACTTCTAAGGGATTTGGAACAAGGAGCACCTGGAGAAGCATGGCAGCCTGGTAGCGCGACTATAAAAACAGATTACTTAACAAATTCAGCAGATGAGGTTCTCTACTGGAAAGTTGATGTAGATGATTTAATTCTTGATAACTATTACTCTGAAAACACATTGTTTAAAACAAAAATAACGGATGAAAACGGCAAAGTATCTTACATTTACAAAGATAAAAATGATAGAGAAATTCTTAAGGTCTCAATGTTCGATGATGGTGTTGAGAATGTTGCAGTTTCAACATACTATGTCTATGATGAAAAGGGCAATTTAAGATTTGTTATTCCGCCCGAAGCTGTTGAAGAGTTAGGAACGACAACTTCATTAACTCTCATACCGAATCCAACAACGCCTACAATAAGATCGAAGTGGATAACCGAATATAAATATGACGGCTACAACAGACAAATTGAAAAAATAATGCCTGAAGAAGAAGTTGTCACAACGGTTTATGATCCTCTTGGTAGGGTCGTTCTGCGGCAAGATGGATTATTCCGTGCGAACAACGATTGGCTTTTTACAAAATATGATAAAAGAGGCCGTGTGATTATGACGGGATCCGCACGAGCTTCTGGTCCATTAACTCGTCAACAAATGCAAGATATAGTAACAGATGGGATTGAATTGGGAACATATTCATTATTTGAAGAACGTTCAGAAACTGGTAAAAATTATTACACGAATAATGCTATTCCACATATTGATGAGTGTGATGTTTGGACCGTAAATTACTACGATGATTATGATTTTAATAATGATGGAACTGATGATGTAACTTTTGATAACCCAACAGATTTTGCTGATGCGGATTATGATGAAGCCATTGGAGGATATAACTATTGGATAGAAGGTCATACCCCATTCGATAGAGTAAAAGGCAAGCTTACTAAAACTATGGTAAAAGTTTTTGAAGATATTGATGGAGTATTTGAGGGTGACGAATCATATAATGAATGTCCGCCTTCTCCAAACACTCTTTATTATCATGGCAACGTAACCCTAACAGCCGGATTTAGAACAGTACCCGGACAGGAAGTATTCATTGGTCCAAACATCGTTGTGCCAACCGGAACAGGAAAAGAACCATGGCTGGAGAGTGTAACCTTTTACGATGATGACGGCAGAGTAATACAAACTCAGTCAACAAACCATATGGATATGAATGCTGTAGATGTTGCAAGCACTCAATATGATTTTTCAGGTAAAGTGATGCGGACAAAATTAGAGCATATGAAAAATAATGTGTCATACGCACTTAATATTACTAACAGATTCACTTACGACCATGCAGGAAGATTAATAAAGACATATCAAAAAAACCATGATGATAGCGAACAACTTATTTCACAGAATTATTATAATGAATTAGGTCAATTAACTCAGAAATCGTTGCATGAGGATGCTCCAGGAGTAAGTACCTTTCATCAGTCATTCAATTACAGGTACAATATAAGGGGATGGCTAACTCAAGTTAATGACCCATTGTATTTATCAGGTGATGACTTATTCAGTTACAAATTATTATATAATGAATTAAATACCAACATAAGTAATGAACAATTATTTAACGGTAATATTTCAGCGATGTTGTGGAAATACGATAAGGGAGATAAAATTTACCCGGAAGCATACTCTTACGTTTATGATGATTTAGGAAGATTAACTAATGCAAATTATTTTACGTATAACTCAAATTGGGTTACTAGTAATAACTATAAAGTTGACGAATTATATTACGATCTTCATGGAAATATTCAGACTATCAGAAGAACAGATAGTGATGGTTCAGTAATTGATTATTTAGATTACGATTATGACCAGGAAGCACCAAATAAACTATATAAAGTGGAAGATACTGCTCCGAGTAGCGGAGATATGGATTTTATTGATGGTGTTGATTTAACAGAAGAATACATTTACGACGGCAATGGAAACATGATTGAGGATAAAAACAAAGGAATTGATATTGTTTACAATTACCTTAACCTGCCGAAAAAGATTACGTGGAACGACGGAAGAAAAATTGAATGGCTTTATTCAGCTATAGGTAGTAAATTGCGTAGAGCAGTTTACAGCAGTGACGGCAGTGTAGAAGAAGTAACCGATTATGTTAACGGTTTTGTTTACGAAAGTGATTACACAGAAGCATTGCCCGAACTAAAGTTCTTTAATTTTAGTGAAGGACGCGTAGTAAACGAAGGCGGTTTTGATTATGAATACTACTTAAAAGACCACCTTGGAAATGTGCGCGTGAGTTTTAGGGGTAGTGCTACTGCAGCTGAGATTGAACAAGCAGATTTTTATTATCCCTTCGGTATGCGGGAAAGACGAAAAGTAGCCGGTGATGAAAACAAAGAACTCTACAATGGCAAAGAGTTAGTTGATAACCATAACCTGTTCTGGTACCATTATGGTGCACGATATTACGACCCACAGCTAGGGCGCTGGCATGCTATGGATCCTGTGGATGAATTAAATAGCCCGTATGTTTATTCACTCAGCGATCCAATTAATTTTCTTGATCCTGATGGACGAGCAATTGAAAGAGCTGGTAAATTTATTTTTGGATATGAAGCTCAGAATATTACACTGAAGATAATGAATGATGTTATTAGTGGGATAGATTCAAGAATAGATTTTCAAGAAGCAGATGAGCCATTTAGTTTAAGAACAATATTGAAACCTTTTGTGTCTGATGGATTTGTATGGGGTTATGACAAAATGGGTGGAATGGCCCAGGGATTTGGAGGTAAATTGGATTATAATTATTGGCAAACCGGAAAAAAAGCTTTTGTACAAAAAATGATAGTAGACACAAAATATAAAGGTAAAAAATTGAGTATTAGTTCTAGGACAAAGTCAATTGGATTTAAAGATGGTGAAGTTCTACTCACAGTATTCTTTTCAGCTATGATTGAGAAATCAGCATATACAGTGCCTGTGGAAGTAATAAAATACACGGGTAAAATTTCAGAAATCAAAAATTTACTTGAAGGGAGTAATTATATTTTGAAACAGAATGGTAGAAATATATTAGATTTAGACGGAGAAATTCTTTCTGAAATCCCTAGGTACGAAATCAAAATAATAGATGAACCAACTTTACCATAAATCAAAGAATAATTAGTTTGAATAGAAGAAATAAAATATTATTAAATTTTTATGCTATTCTTTTTATCTTTACATTATTTTATAAATTGATAGTTGCCCCTTCAATTGTAAATTCAAAAACAAGCGCATTTCTTTTATTTAAAGAAAAAATTGACGAGCTTTTTGAACTAAATCATAAGCAAATTATGTTTTTTATAACAGATTCTTTGAATATCAGAGCGGACCAGTTGGATAACTATTCGAATTATGAAAATCTATTCAATAGAGCTATCAATCTAAATGTTTTAATTTGGAATGATAACAAAGACAATTTTGTAGATTATTCAAAACTAAAAAAAATTGTAATATATATAGAAAATATTCTTAGTAAAATTGATTCTAATTCTTACAATGTTAATATCTGTCTAATGATTAATAATGATAAAATATTAAAGTATTATGCTAATTTGGGATATTTTGATTATGTTCAAAAGGAATAGCAAGTATATTAAATTTATTTATTTAGTTTTAATCTTTGTATCAGTTGTCTTCGGAGAATCATCAACCTACTTAAGAACAATTGTCCCATTTATTTGTGTTATATTGGGCTTCTTTATTTTAATTCTTAATATCTATTTTTTAAAACAATTGACATTCATATTTATCAATAGTCAACTAAGTTTGGTTAATTTACTGGTTATTATTTATCTGACAAAATATTATAGTTCTATTAGTGAATTGTTAAACTCTTATGCAACTATTGATCTGTCTGATATAATGTCAAGTTCAAAAATAATTTACCTAACTTATACTATCAAACTAGAACATAGCTTTATTATTTTGAGTTATTTATTTGGATTCTTATTGTTACTTTTCCATAAAGGTAAGAATACTTTAATGAGTAGAATTGTTTTTATTAACATTTTCTTTTTTATTATTTTAATTATTGTATCGCTATTTTTATCAGTTCAATTGACTAATATAATTGAATATTAAAAATAAATGATTTTTTTGAGTTGGCAAGGGTCACCCACTGCCACCTCTTTTTAATAGCCATGGATAATATGATGTTTTGGATAAATCAATGTAGAGGGCATAAACAAAAAATAATTAATCCTTTTGTAATTTGGCTATTCTAATATGAAAACTCTATCCTATATTATCTTTGTACAATTATTTTTACTAGCATCAAGATTGTTTTGTCAACAAGAAACTTTACAATTTGCAATTGACAGATCAGCGAGCGGCAGCCGCATAATATTAAATAGCGGCAAAACAATTTGGGGTAAAGCAGAGCTAAAGAATCCATTCTTAGCAAAGGATTACATTTTATTTAATGATTCTTTAAAGTATGATACTAGAGATGTTTTAGCCTTTGAAAACGATCAAGGTTATTATGCACGCGTTGAGAATACTAACGATTTTGTTAAAAGGATAAAAAAAGGTAAAATTGATTTGTATGTTGAGTCGGTTTACCATTTCACCCCGGGCAGTTTTCAAACCTACTCACATCCCGGCGGTTCTTCTACAATGTACACTCCGGGTGGTTTTTCATCTACAAGGTATGAGTACTTTTCAAAGGATGGAAGCCCTGTACGAGATGCAAGTTATTCCAACTTATCTGAAGCATTAAAAGATAATGAAGAAAGCCTAAGCTATTTAAGAAGCCATAGAACATTGAGCTATTTTAAGTGGGGCTCGGTCATAGCAGGTGCCGCAATAATTGCAGTTCAATTAGCAAAAATAGACAAAGAAACTCCACCCAGCTTTGGAGGAATAATATTGGGCGCTGCTGTAATAAATCTTTCATGGATATTCCATTTTAACCAATCCGGTAAAATTGAAAAAGCAATTGAAGTTTATAATCGTGAATAGAATTTCATGAATGTCATTCTGGCGAACGTAGTGAGTCCAGAATCAAACCGTTAAGAGTGTGTCTGATTCTCGACAAGCCTGCCTGACGGCAGACGGGCGAGAATGACACTTTCATTTGACTGTAATTCTGCCTTCGGCTGACAGGTCTGTGGAGCGTAGCCGCTACAGAATCAATCCACATAGCCCGTGTCCAATCCCGAACAAGTCGGGATGACACTTGGTTGATCTTGTCATTCCGGCAATCCGTCGGTAGACGGAGCGTCCTGAGTCAATCCACAAAGCACATGTCTGATTCTCAACTATGTGTGAATGACACTTGGTTGTTTCGTCATTCCGCTATTAAGGAATAGGTCTGCGAAGCAAAACATCAAGTGAATCAATCTTCTTAAAATTTCCCTCAAGAACGATTCCTAGCAAAGTAATCACAAACAAAAATAAATTATAAGAGTCTTAGTAATTATAGTTTATCAAAGGGAAATTCATGAACTCACATCAATTTGAAGTATGTAATAAAATAATTCAAATTACAGAATTCAGATTTACCTTTTGTACTGCCATCATTGTCAAAGGTGGTACAGTTTCCAACCAAATATTTCATTAAGCACCTATGTTCAATGGGTAGTAACTGTAAACATTGCAAATATTTTTATTCCAAATATTTTACAAAAACAAAGTCGAGATATATTTTTGTGATTATAGATTAATAGTAATTATAGATGAATATAGGACAGTCTAACTTATTATAAAATAAGGATTTAGCATTGATTAATAAAAAGATTTTATTATATTTTGATAGAGGAATTAATATTGTTGGAGCGGTTTTACGGAAACTATTGTAAAAAATATTTTTCTTTTATTTTGAAGGGCAAGTGAGGCAATTACTGGTTTTATTCTGTATACCAATATTTCTATCTGCGCAAAGCGAATTTCTAAATGAAAACCAATCAGGATTCAATGCCAATTTTGGTTATGTAGCGAACAGCATATTATCCGGTACTGGTGCATCTTTCGGTGCGTCCGTCTTAGGTGTAGTGGATTTTTCTGGAGAATTTATAAATGCATCCCTTACTGATAATAACGATGAATATTCTTCATCATCATACCTTTTCTACATCGCATACAATATTAAAAGAAGAAACAACTTCAATAACCTTAAACTTTTAGTCGGTTATATTTCTTCAAGGGTAAAAGCGGATAAATCAAATTCCGGAGTTGCTGTGGGCGCGAACTTTTCAATTAGAGCATATGAAAATCAAAACGTCGCACTTATTCCATCCTTTAGTTTTATTTATGGATTTGTTAGTGCAAGCAAGTACAATAGCTATTATCGTCGAAAGGAAGACAATTATTTACAAAACGCGGGAAGCATCGCACTTGACTTAAATCTGAAGTTAAAACTAACAAAAAATGTCAGTATGATCGTAACTCCAGCTATTTCAAAAGATCTGGTCAGTTCTGAATACTCAATATCGTATAGTATTAGCGGGGGAATACTAGTTGAGTGGGCAGGAATAGAATGAATAGTGGGGGACAAAAAATGAAAGAAATATATAGACTATAGAATGCTTAGAGATATAAACAAGAAATAAATTATTTGTAAAGCTGCAAGGCTATTTAGTATTACTAATTCCATAACCAGTAACTAACCGCCAGTGTGACTCACTTGGCGAAGCTGTAATAAATCATTTTCAACCGTTATTTTCAAAAATGGAGCATATTAAATGGGAATTAAAACTAAAATATCTATAGTAATACTTTCACTATTATTTTTTTCTAATATTACTGCTGCTCAAGTTAAGATTGGATTTCTTGGAGGAGTAAATCATTCAATATTTAATTCGACAAATGCACATATGGGAACAAGAAGTTATGTGACCGGCTTTATTATTGGTGGAGTAATCAATTTTCAGCTCAACCAATTGTTCAGTCTGCAAGCTGAACCAAGATATACTCAAATGGGATTTAACGTAAATATAACCGAAGCCTCATTAGAAGCTAGTGCAGAAGTACATTCAGAGTTTATCGAACTGCCTTTATTGGTGGTAATAAATTTCACAGAATCCTCTCTGAAACCATTAGTATCGGCTGGAATAAATATTGGTTATTTACAGAGCATTGAACAGGATAGTAAAATCAATGGGGAGAAAACGAAGATTGATGTGATTAGGGATTATAATAGAGTAAATGTTTCTCTAGATTTAGGAATAGGACTTCAGTATCATCTCACTCCAGCCTCAAATATTATTTTTAACACTCGTTATTCTCACGGACTTTCAAATATAAATAAACTATTAAATGGTAGTTCAGAGGGTACGTATACCAGAGGGATTCAAGTCTTACTCGGAGCGATGTTTAAAATATAAAATACCAAAGAACCGATTTAATTTTAAGAGCTAATATCGGATTGGTTTAAAAATTCTTCCTAATTAAAATATCAAATAAATCTATAAAATATTAATTCAGTTTGCTATTACATTTCTGTTGCGGTCCATTACTAATTACTTAGTTAATTGTTAAATAAAGCGATCGCCACCATAAGGAAAGTGCATCACAAAGATTTGCATACTACTAGGCAATCTAAACATAAACCAAATTGAGGTGTCATCCATGAATAGGTTATTAAATCTGTTAATCTTTTTACTAATGATAAGCTCCAGTATCTATAGTCAAAATATAATTCTCAAAAAATCATTTTTTTCCGGTTACAAATATTCAACAGATAGCGTCAATTATGTAGATTTGGATGTCGATAATTTGGAAGAGATTATGTCCGATAATGAAGAATCATTAGATCTTTTGAATAGTTATACTACAAACTCAACAGTTAGCAAGATTTTTGGTTATCTGGGTGGGTTTTTAATTGGTTGGCCACTGGGTGGATATTTAGGAAGTGGAGGCGAGTGGAAGGATGGATATACTACAATGCTTATAGTCGGTGGCGGCTTAACTCTGGCTTCAATAATTTTTGAATCGATTGCCGATAATAAACTTGAAGAATCGGTTTCTAAATATAATAGCACTAATTCAGTTATTAGTAAAGTTCAATTTGGTTTAGGTTATTGTAAAGAGAGTAAAAGCATAAACTTTGCTTTTCAAATCAAGCTGTAGCAATTGTCTGTTTTATTAATCGATTCTTTAAGTGAAGCAAGCCAACCGATTATAGATGGAATAGGGGAGTATTAGTGATTAGAATTATTAGTTTTCTAATTCTTGTCAGCATTCTAATCTTTTGTAAGATTTTCAATATTAAGTCACAAGTAATAACTGGAGATTTGTAATTAAATTTATAAGCAATTGAAAACATTAACTAGAATAGTTATAACAAGTTATTTGCTGTAAGTAAATAAGACATGTTTTTAGCACGCATTCTAAAGATAGAAAAGACTCACAATTTGTTGTGAAGCTTAAAATATCCAATCACAACATATAAAGTTGTCGGCTCGTTGAGAATCAAACTCCCAACCCTCAGATTTATTGATCAGGCGGTATTTGGCGATATTTAATAAAGTTGGAAGTATTATACTGAAATGTTCAGAAAAATGTTCATAAAAATTGGACTCAAGCTACTTACAAGTGTTTAATTGCCATCTGTAAAGACTTAATATCTGCATGACTATAAATAGCAGTTGTTGTGATGCTTGAGTGACCAAGTAGTTCTTTAAGTACGACTATGGGAACCCCTTTCATAGCAAGCTGTGAAGCAAAGCTATGTCTTAAGGTATGAAAGTGAACTTCTTCTTTCAATTTTGCATTTCGAATTGCTTTCTTAAATTTGCGTGATATATATTCCCCTCTGTAGGGGAAGGTTTTTGATTTGCCAAATACGTAGTGCTTTGAATTAACATTTTTCTTTTTCATTTTTTTTAGTTCTTTTATCAACTCACTACTAATAGGAATGATCCTTTGCTTATTTGACTTAGTTATAAATTCTTCATCACCGATGGTAATTGTTTTGTTTTCTAAATCAATATTTTTCCATTTAAGAGTTACAATCTCACCAAGTCTACAACCAGTATTAAATGCAAACAAATAAATATTTCTCATTAAGATGGATTGCTCTTTGGCGATTACAAGTTGTAATTCATCCCTAGTAATAAATATTGGTTTTTTGTTTTGACTAGTTTTATACTTTATTTTTTGAAATGGATTATTAGTAATGTACCCCCATTCTTGTGCAATATTAAATGCAGCCTTTAATGTTCTCATATAAACAACAAATCCTTTGGGGGCTCGATTCATAAGATAATATTTAAACTCTTCAATATTTTTCAAAGATAACTCAACCAATAGTTTGTGCTCACCAAAAAATCCAGAAAGGTGTTTGAGTGAAAGTACTACTGATTTAATATATGAGGAAGTGAATGTTAAGTTTATGTACTTTTTATACTCTTGAGAAAATTTGTAAATAGTAGTTGATGATTTCAGAACAGTCTTCTTCTCTTTTTCAATTTTTTCTAGTAATACTTTTAATTTCTGTAATTCATCAATTGTATAATGCTCGGCAATATTTTCAATTCTACCATTCATGATTATTTGCTATTATTAAAATTATAAAGTCTACATTTTTTATTACAGAATGATTTTATTATTGGTTCATGACATCCATACCCCCTATAGTCTTTTGAATATGCCCACCTTATTTGTTCCTTAATTTCATCTGGGGTTATAATTCTCTTATTTTCTGATGGTCTGTTTTTCAATCTCCAAGAATTTAGAATTACAACTGCGAACTCTTCTGGTAGCCCAACCAGTCTTAAATTTACTGCAATTCTAAAACAAGCTACTCTCTGATCAAATACTACCCCCTCACACAATATTTTTTGAATGCAGACAGGCAATCCATACCGGCTTCCTATCGGAGTTGTATCTTTTGAAATTTTATTTTCAATTTCTTGATTTTTTTCTCTGAGATTATTTATATCTATGATTGAGTCTATTACTTTATCACTATTCCTCTTAATTGATTTAAGAAATTCCCATTGGTTCGAATAAGGTTTTGACCATTGATCTGCATTAACGAAAATTGTTTTTTTGTCTGAAATGAGTTTACCAAAAAGTGGTGCATTGATAAAATTACCGTAAGAATTAATGTTACTAATTGAATCTTGTTTCGGAAATATTTCTGTGTTTGGAGAATCTATCTCATCAAGAATATGCTTCATTACAAGACGTACATTTGTGGCAGAAATTCCATTCTCCGGGAAAAACAACCATACATGATATCCCTTAGATTTACTTTTCTCAAGGTATGCAAACAGTCCATAGTGTTCAGCTCTTTTAATAAATGTGATTGGTAGTAGAGGATCAAGATCATCAAAGTCTGCAATACCAACAGTAGTTTTACTTCCTACAAGCGGATAGAACCCATAAGGCTGCCTTCCCATAAGATGGTTTTCGATTATCCTTTCAGTAACTTTTTCTTTGATCTGCCAGTGTTTTCCACTTTTAGTACAATAAGTACCATATACAGTTTTTAATCCATGGAAAAGTGAAAGGAATAATCTAATCTTCTCCTTATTTGATAGTTTTATTTTATCGATCATCTTTATCATTAATCATTATTGAGTTCTTAATTCTTATGTGGTAGGAAATACTAAATTGTTTCACTTGCTGAGCAATTTAGTTTCCAATTTCGATTTGAAAACTACCGTTCCTTCTAAAACTTTTTCGATTAATTCTTTTAGAAATGGCACCAATTGTTTCTTTTGCATATTTGCGACTGTTGGGGGGAAGAGTGTTTTAAATTGGTTTAAAAATTCTTCAATTAAAGTCACTTTTTCATTCCATTCTAAATAATCAATTTTAGTGTCATGGACCCAAGCCAAATAACTTTTTCTCTGTTCTGCCTTCAAGGAATCAGTAGTTGTATTTAGGATTAAATCAACACCGTAATTTCCGTATTTAATAGCATCGTTAAGGGCTCTTTCATATCCTAATGAACCTTCCCCGGAATAGTGGTTTTCTAAAAACTGAAATACATCCGAAAACTCATTTGCATCGGTTGTAACTAACATGCCTTGGTCTTGTAACCTTCGAATAAAGCAACCAATTATTGAAATGAATTCTTTTTTATTAAATTCATCTGATACTGAATAAGAATACATTCGAAGAATTTCATCTATAGGTGAATCTATTTTTTGGTATATGGTTTGTTCGTCGAGTAGTTTAAATATTTCATTCAAATTCGTCATATTCAAACTCAAATCTATTTGGATTTTCTGTTGGTAAATTTTCTTTGATTTCATATTCAACTGAATAGAATTCTTTTAATTTTATTTTAATTCTTCTTTTCACTTCATCTATTGGCCTGTAATACTGTGAGTGTGAATTATTTATAATTTCTTCAGCATAATGTTTCTCTTCTATTTCCTTTGGCATCTCAGTACTAATCTTAAATATATCAGTGCCGACTTTTGCAATTGCTTCACCAACTTCAAGTATAGCAAGCTCTTTAGCTTCGACCTTCCCTTTCAATTCTCTTGATAATATTTGTGCATCAAATAAATTTGTATTAAATATTATTGTTGTTCCCATACTTAAAAGTGCATCTCTTTGAGCAGTATTAAATTGACTTAAGTATTGATGCGCAAGAGTTAAGTTTACTCCAAATTTTCTTGACTCAATAATCATATCTTCGATTGCATCTGTGGTAATTTTATGTGCCTCATCACAGTAGATGTTAAAAGGTTTTCTTTTATCAGGATTAAACCTGCTTCTTGATAATGAATAATTATGAAGCAATGTTAATAGATATGATCCCAGAATTTCTCTACTTTCAGATCCAATATTTGATATATCAATTAACAGTATTTTTCCATCTTCAATAATATTTTGAAAATTAATGAAATTTTCTGGTTGCGTGAGCATTAACGAAACAGTTTCTTCAGTGTTAAGTAACTTGCTTAGTTTATGATGCGGTGGCGCAAAATCATCTCTCCTATAACTATTGAAATCTTTATTCCAAAATCTTTTTGAAACCGGGTTAGTGACTAATCTGGAAATTGTATTTACAAGTAAATTCTTTTCTTTACTTAGGAGTTTAGTTTGTTCGAATAATATTAATAAATCATACATCGTAGAATCTTCTAAATGTAATAATCCGGAAATACCATTTCTGAGTAAGTGTTCAAGACGATCTCCCCATGCATTACTTTTTATTATTTTCTTAAACGAGCTAACAAGATCGTTTGCTGTTCTGCCCAGATCATGATGCGCTGTTCTTTTTAGAGGATTCCAGATAGGTATCCAATCGCGATGTCCGAATTCGATATAAATTGTATCCTCAATTTTTTGTTGCGGAATTAATTTTAGTAATTTCTTTATTGTATCTCCGTGCGGGTCTAAAACAGCAACACCTTCATCCAAACTCATGTCTTGTAATATCATGTTTTCCATTAATGTGCTTTTTCCACTTCCGGATGTACCAATTAGATGTGTACTCGTTTTTCGTATTTGAACAGGTATATGCACCTGTGTTCTTTCACCTGCATAGTTGCTGTATCCAATTTTAATACCTTCCTTCGGTGTTTCATTAGTTTGAATAGTTAAAGGATTTTCAAGAAAGTTTAATTGTATTTTCTTTTCACTAAATTCTTTCGTTGAAGGTAAATGAACTATCCCGGAGAGTTCAGATGAATTCAGTAAAAAACCAGGACGATATGTCAAACAGTCATTAAACATATTTTTTATTTCATCCGTTGATAAGATTTTCTCATAGTCTTGGTGCGTTAAATATTTTAATGAACTACCCCCATGCTGAAAAAGATTCATAAAAGCAGTTAAACCGGAAATATCATATTCATTTTCATTTGTAATTATTCCGGCTCTTATTGCAACAGCATAAAATGGTTTATCGTTGTGTGCTTTTGTTTCAAGATCTCTTGCCATATTTCTAATATCACCCGACGGTAATTGTTGTTTTATTCTTGCAGATGAACGAGGATCATTCACCGTTTTACTTAAATATTCAATGTCATTTAGAAGTTCAACATTGCAGTGCCAATTATTCCGTACTGATTCAAATAAAACTTGACAAAATCCTTTTGATTCATGTGATATTTTATTGTAAGCATAGATCAGTGGTTCAAAAGCTGATGTAAGTAATTCCGTTGATCTTGTGAAGAGATGATGATAAGGTGGCAAGGGATAATAATCCTTAAAAAAAATGTTTCCGTGGTATTTTTTGATCTGCTCCGAAGAAGTAATTTCACTGTTCGGGTATTCACCATTAAATGCAACTTTAAGTGTGTCTAAATCACCTTCTGCAATATTAAACTCGAAATTAATATTATTTGAATTTCCAATAATCTCAAAACATATTCTCTCGCGTGCTCCCGTCAATATTTTGAGAAAACTTTCTGCTCTAAACCATTCTAATGCGTGCTCCGGTGGCAGCCAACAATTGTACACTTTAGTTAATTTGGATTTAGAGACAGGCTCAGAAAAATTATCAACTTCAACAACTTGGTAATCATCTATCCACTGATTCGTTAATGAATATTTTGGTTCCAAGGCAACCGGGAAAGAAAGTATATTTCCTTCACAACCTTTTGCTGCTTCAACTTCAATCAACCTCTTAGCTGTGGCTGCTACTACATGTGGTTGTGATCTAGCAATTATTGATCTTTCAATAGACATAAAAATGGAGTGTTTATTTATTCTGTGGCAGAATTAGCTGGTGTGTTTCAGAGGGGTTAAATGATTAACAGATAAAAAAAATTATTAAATTCTACGTAGACGCCTCATCATGATTGCATGTTCATACAATACCTTATCAAATGCTATCATAACCATAGTTGGATCGTTCTTATAATTTGTGGGGAGTTTATCACCGTATTCTAAAAGGTATTCATTCACGGCAGCCACTCTTTCTTCAAAGGTTATCTCTTCCATGAATATTGCTATATTATGGTCAACGCCATCTTTATAAATTTTATCCATCATAACTTCAGCGAGTGTCTTTAGTATATGGTACACTCCTCCTTCAGCACCGGAATGCATTATCTCGTAAACTGTTCGCTCTGTATTTCCTGGATATTTAGTTTTAAGTAAACTGAGTGCAAGTTCATATAGAAGTGAATCGTGAGCTTTTTCAAAAGCATTGAGAGAATTAATTATTGCTCCATATATTTTGCCGACAAAATCAATCAAACATTTCTTAAATTCATCGTAATCCTCAATTGTGTTTCTTTCACTTTTGTATTCAGCGAGAATTCGTTCTACTCTTCTTTCATCAGCTTCAAATAAATTTTTATAATCAATTTTATCAAGCAATTGTTGAAGTTTTGTTGCCATGTTCTTTTATAACCTTCTGAATATGGAGGATTGGGTTTTTAACTGCTCTACTAAAGCCCTTATCAAATCTTCGTAATTACGAGCATATCTTTCCGGTTGGTCTTTCATTATATGCTGAGAGTCCGGAATTCTTCTAAACAATTCTTTTATTATATCCACTTGTTCATCATAACTACTTGGTTGAACATATCTATCTATAACGTCTCTAATATGTCTTTCAACAGCTTCTTTCTTTTGGTATTCCATTATAATATCTAGGATGGATCGCATTCCACCATTTGAGCCTGTCTTACCATCTGAATATGCGTTAAGCTTATCCAATCCCTTTCGTCTATATTCCTGAGATATTATTTCTTTTGCCCGACCTGCTGCTTCAGCCCGAGATAGAACTCCTCCAGAAGAAACGCATTTAGTAAAATGATGATTATAATAAGCAGCAATTAAATTATCAAATTCAATATCATCTGAAACCGTGATACTACTAAGCGGGTATTGAACTCTTGCCTCATCATGTTTTTTTGTAATATTTTCAACGATGTATGCTTCATCTAATTCTCGTAGGATATTGTCAAGTACACTCATTTTTTTATCTCCCTGTTATAGTCTTGTAAAAATATTATTTAGCATATGTTTAGAGTGAGCATACGCCTGAATTATTTGAATATAATTTTCTACATACTTTTCTGGAATTAACAAACTTTTGTCAATATCCAATTGTGAGCCATCTCTTTTAATAATTTCTTCCACCAATGTTTTTTTAATTTCATAATTCAGAGGGTCTACTACTTCATTAATAGTTGCTAGTATGTATTTATCTTTTGAAGTTTGTTTTAAATATTCTGTAATCTTATCAAAAATAATTCTGAGTCCGCCGTTGTATCCATTCATTCCATTAGTGATTGCAGAGTTGTAATCTGCTTTTTGCGGGTAGATTTTTTTCATTAAATCTAAAACTTCAATCGAATACTTTTCTCTTTCAGCTTTAACGCTTTCAGAATTAGTATGTCTTACTATGTGAATGTAAAAATTAGTTATTGATTCGATGAATGCATCATATGAGGCAGTATTTATTTTATCAAATATATAAGTTGTCCTTGACTCATCAATTGGTTTTAAAATCTTTGCATCAATGTAATTGGGATCTAATTTTTCAAGAATGTAGTCGATTATTTCGGAGCTAATATTATTTTTTATTAGATCAGTTGCCTTTAAATCAATATTAATATTTTTCGTTTTTACTCTTTCAAAAACAATATCATGTAAAAAAGATATGTCTTCATAATCAGATTCATCTGCATATTGAATAAGTTGGATGTATTTATCATGCGGTACTATAGGAAATAATCCGGCAGTCTTTTTACTTGTTAGTGGTAAAGACATGATGAGGTTTGTTAAATCTATTCCGAAACTTTCCGGATATTTTTTAGTCCTTAAAAAATAATCCAAATAATTATTTAATAGACTATGGCTGCGAGCTACTCTTTTTGAAAGTAGATTTTCTTCCAAGGATTTCCAAAATCTATTTTTATTTTCAGAATGTAAATAATTGATAATAGAAGTTAATTTACCTTTGTCTATTTCTGCAAAGTTTTTTCCAAAATAGTTGCTTATTAAAGAACTGAGACAAATAGACTCATCACTAAATGTTTTTTTGATTAATTCATAAGTATCATCTACTTCAACTAGTTTTATCTTCCCTCTACAACTTCTTAGAGCAGAAACAGTTCTTTCATATTCTTTCGGTTTAAGTACTTTTAATGAGGTATCGTTGTTGAGACTCGGATAGACAAATTCAATAATGCTTTTTTCTATTTCGGCTGCTTCTGATTTTTCGACAAGACTTTTTACTTGAGAAATATCTCCTTCATTCGAAGATATATGACCTGTAAATAATGAACTTTGATTTATTGGTAATTGTAAACCAGCAGATAACATGGCTAAAAATATTGGAACGTCGGCAGAGTATCCCTGAACAACAAATTCTGAATCATTTGAAGATACCGCCCCGATATTTTGTGCGGAAATATCAAAGGAATGTATCGGCAAATCCATCATCATTAATATTTCATTTACATGAGATAAAATTATCTCATCAAGATGTTTTATCAGTTTCTCATCAAACTTTACTGAACCCGTAAAAACTAAGCGTGCTGATATATTATCTTCAATCGGTCTTACAATTATTGAAGTGATTATCGCTGGACCTTCATTAGAGACCAAAACTGTTTTAGCTCTCCCAATTACTTCTTCAGCAAAACTATTTTCTGTTAAAAGCTTATTCATTTGATAACTATCTTAAATTTTCCAAATTCAAGGCCGGCATAAATATATAGCTGCATTTCATTTTTGATAAGTTCAATTACTTGAGTAGGTTTAAGTCCATCCTCATCAGTATCAGCTGCTAAAATGTATCCTCCATGTGGTTGAGAATCATCGAGAGTTACATCCTCACTTTTAATTTCCCCTTCCCAGAAAAATCTACCATTAGATAGTCGGATGGAATAATTTCCGGGTTCAATATTTGTGAAATATAATTCAATATTTTTCGAGTCAATGGCTTGTGAGCTAATTAGTTTTTCATTTTTATAAATTTCAATTTCAATTATGGGATTCTGATTATATTCTTCAATTAACTTTTGATATTTTTCATAAATAGCTTTGTTTAATTTAATTTTATTTATGATTTCTTCTTTCTCCTCAAATGATATATTCATGATGTTAGATTCCAATCCTAAAAATAATTTATTAAGCAGTATTTCATCTTGGTTATTCTTGCTCTCAAAACCACTTTTTAAGAATTGTTTAAATTGTTCATATCCAAACTGATATTCTTCTTGCTCTCCTAATTCTATGATCTCTAGTAAGGCTTTTTCCATTGCTTCAATTGGTTCCTCACTTTCAAATGCATTTGCTAGAATAGGAATGAAATATAAGTTTTTTGTTTCACTCATTTTCTTATCTCGTTTTCGTTAATTTTAATATAGAATCAATATCGGTGTTTATTCCCAAAGAAATTGCCAACTCTATCAATATTGGATCACTAGTTATAATGTGGGCAATATTTTTCCATAAATCTGGTACTTCTCCCTTATTGTTGTTCTTCCAATTCTTTCCTGCAAATCTGCTATACGCTGCTTTTGATAAACCGAATTCCTTTGCGATTGATATATCTTTATCCTCATCATACACAATGTTATCTAATATTTTTGAGATAAACATTTTTAATTTTGTTTTTCCAAGCGATCTGATCGACGGTCTAAGTTTATTTATATTAGTAGATTTTTCATTTGCAATTAATGTAGTAAAATTTTCTGGATATCTTTCAATATCAAAATTTGGATCGATCTTATCATTTTGCATATAAGCAATCAATTCATAATCGATTTCTGATGAATGACCAAACCAATTGTCCACAGCATTTTGAATTCTGTACTTCTCTCCCTTGTTGCTTGGATCAGGATTTTCAATATGTTCTTCAAGCCATTTCGTAAATTCTCGTCCCTTGATACTAACAGGTTTCATTAGTTCAATAACTCCTTTAGCTAGTACCCATCGATATCTCTGATAAAGTCTATTTGTTTTTCTACAGACCTCAAGCCAGGAGTATTTAAGATGCCTAATTACCATCCCCTTGAGAAGGGATTCTGCCTTGAGCTCTAAATCCAACTGGGAGATAGACGATCTGGATCCATAATAATCATTAAGCTGTTTGTATAATTCATTGTATTGATTATTACAATATGGCCCTTCTATTTTTTCTGAGTATTTTTTTAATACTGAAAATTTCTGAAGTGTCCTATCATATATCAGATCTAATTTCTCTTCTAATTTTGTTTCTTTGTTTGGAATAATTAAGTAAGGATAAAAATTTCCTTCTTTTAGTTTTAGTAAATAATCTGCAAGTAATATTCGCTTGTTATTAATGGTGAGCAATTTTCTGAATGAAAGGAAACAATTTAAAGCATTATGATCCTCGTGAACTGATATTCTTTCAATAAGTTCGAATGTGGAGAGAGAGGAATATTTTATTTTATAAGACACTATTAGAGTCCTAACTGAAATAATAATAAGCCAAAGTAACCTTACCATTTTAAATACTATTGAAACACTAAACAATAGAATAATACAATACTAATAATATAAATTATATTTTCGATAAATCTGTTATTTTACATTGATTCTATTGGCTTTAACGGACTTTGACTCTAATTATGTGGATTTTCATTAATCAAAAGATCAATTAAATTTGGGCAAATATGAGCTTATTTATGGCATGTGAAATATCGCACTTTCAACAGCACACTCTTTAGTAATCTTAATAAACCGAAACATTTATATAGTTCCTTTTGCTTAGGTCACTAATGATCGACAGTAAAAAAGGAATAATGATTCTAGTTTATGTTTTGATATTTGTATGTTTGACTTCTTTCGTAAGTGCTAATTTATTAACCGAAATCCTATCTCCTTTCGAGACCACAAATTTTTCAGATATTTATAATTCATACTATTCGATAATCGATTTCATTATTTATTCCGTTCTATTTATTGGTTTATCTCAAGTTACTATCGGCAAAAGATTTGACTCAAGAGGCGGTAAAGCAGTGGTTGTTGCTATTGGTCTGGTGCTGGCAATCGGATTAGTTATCAGTGAATCTTACATTGGTTTTAACCTACGTTCTTTCGGTCCATTAGCAGCAACCATCTTTATATTTTTAGTTGGCTTTGTAATTTTCTTAGGAATCAAATCAGCAGGGATGGAGGTTGTTGGAGCTGCCTCGATTACTCTTGTTATCACCTATTTTTCCATCAGATCAATTTCCCCAAGTTTTTTTGATTATATGATTACTAACGAATACTTATCCTGGCTGCATTCAATAATACTAATTGCCGTGTTAATCTCTGCTTATAAAATATTTAGATTATTCTTTGCTAAAAAGGAAGTAGCTGACCAGAACAATTCTGATGGATTTTTCAAAAACATTTCATCAAAGCCAAAAGATTTTTTTAATCAAATACAGGAAGAAAAAAATGAAAAAGATTTCATAAAGAAAAAATTAGAAAAAATAACAAATGAATCTGGTAAAGATTCAAAGCAAATAATTAAAGATTTGCTAGAACTCAAAAAGTTGATACATGAATTTGGGAACTCAGAAAAAGGAAAAGAATTGATCGCAAGAAAAGTTGAATCAATAATTCCAAAAGAGCGACAAGTTCATTTAAAGATTCAAAGTATTGTGGAAATGGTTAAGCGTATTTCTAACTTTGATATACAAAATTTTAAGAACCTTCAAAATAATTACGAATCCTTACCAGAGAGTGAGAGGAAAAGTGTTGTTAAACAATTAAAAGTCGAATGGAAAAAACTTGATGTGGAAAAACAATTACTTAAACTTGATGTTGTGATAAAAAAATATGATAAATCATTTAGGTACCATCTTGAATTACTTATTGTTTCTTTACGATCAAATAAAATTAAAAGTTCTATTGAACAAGTAGATGAAGCTATTAAAACTGAAAAAAGTTTGTTTGTAACACTGCAGCAAATGGAAAAACTTGAACACAAATTGGAAGGTTTTTTAAGTAAAGAAACGAATAGCATTCTTAAAAATGAATAAAATTATTTTTCTTTAGAATCTATTCATTATTAGGAGAAATATTCATAACTAATTTTAGAATTGTCGTTTTTCTATCCCCTGCACTTATGACCATCTTTTTTTTCTAAATACGAATTAATAAATAATATTTTATTTTTATCGTAGCATTCATGCTTAGGATAAATTTTTTCTCCGCATTCCGTACAATAATAAGGTTCTGAATATTTCACCCCACATTTGGAGCAATATCTATCAGACTCAGGAAGAAAATATTCAAACTGAGTCTTTGAACTACACGTATGAAAAGAAACATGTATAATTAAGTCTGAATTATCACTGCAAAAGTGGATTTCATCACCACATTCTTTACAGTAAGTATAGGGTCTCCCACACTTGCTACAATACTTATCTCTTGGAATACTATTATATAAATCCACTATAACCTTCTCCTAAAAGATTATATTTATTTTGGACATCAATTTATCAATTTATAATTTTAAAATTAATGAATAACTCAAAGAAATATTTAACATTGTTATCACAAGTGTGCGTAGTTTATGCGTAAAAATATCTAGAATAATTAGGAGCTTCAGTTCACTTTTAGGTGGTAACTATCTTGAGATTCTTTAAGCCTCAACTCCAGTATTTAGAATTATTTTTCACGCATAAACTTTACACATTAGAATATCATCAAACTTAATATTTTTTGACTTTTCAAATTTTTTGTTTAAAAATATTAAACACAATTATGAATGAAAGAAGAAAAATCTTAATAATTTGTGCTTCTGTACTTCAAATTTTCCAGAAGGTAAGGTATTGACAAATGAGACCATTTTGAGGAATGTGGATTAGCAAGATGACCAACTTCTAAAAATTGAGTTAATCTTTCAACAGGTTTGTACGCACGTTGATAATAAGCATCTTCATAGCCGGTTTTATACCCTTTACTAAATCCCTCTATTTTTCCTAAATATTCTCCAACTTCTAATCCTTTATTGAAACCTTTTAAAAACCCATTACTCCATCCAACTTTTTCCCCGAGGTCATTTCCCGATTTAAATCCATCGGAGTAACCATCATTATAACACTTACAAAACGGATTTCCGCAAGTACACATGTTTCACCTCCTTAAATCTGTTATTAAGTATAACTAATCCAATTCATTAGGGTCCTGAAAAAACTTTTAACTTCAACTGAATTACTTAACTTGAAACATTTACCATTACGATTTCTAAATTCAACTGCACATATAACTAATTACATAATTTCAGTAATTTTATCAAGACAAATAATTAATTAATCACTATGTTTCATAGTTTTAATAAAATAATTACATTGTCACGTTAATAATACATACGCCTTACGAATACCTCAGCTTATAAACATGATGAACAATCTTCTCATTACAGAGGATTGTAATTCTATTTGCATATGTTCGGTTTACCTTGGTTGAAAGCATCATGATAAGTCCCAGTGACTGGAGATACGATAGTTGATTATAGAAATGTACATAGGAACAGGGCTGCTCTTTATTCCTTCTTGCAATATCCACATAATTCATGTGAACCTTTTTAGCAAACTTATCTGATATTTGACTTGCAGCTTTAAGTATTAGTAGGTTGGTATCTGATAGATCTGCAATTAGATCCACGTATATATCTCGCCTAGCATTCTCAAAGCATTGTTCAATACTGTTACCTCCTTCTGTGGCCCAATAAAATAAGGACTTGATTGCAACTCTAACATCTGAATTTGCTTCTCGAACAGTATAGGCAGCTATTTTTGAATTTATACCTATATCAATTTTCTTTAAACCGGATTTAGTTCTATCATCGAGAATACTTGATATTTCACTAGCGTCATAATTTCTAAAATGGATTAACTCAGGTTGAAGTGTTGATTTAACACTCTGATCAATTTCATTTAAAAAACGAGGGTCGTTTGAAAGCATTAGAATCATATAATTTCGTTTATCTCGTGATAGAAAATAGAGTAATTCCCTCTGTCTTTCCTTCGGTGCCCACAGATGTACTTCATCCAAAATTATTATTGTTTTGGAGTTATACTTTTCTCTGAATCGATGATACAATTCTGATAAGGATAAACCACGTGAACTTACATTCAACAGATGGGCAAGAATTTTAAATGAAGTAGAGTAATACCTCACATTTGCATAAAGTATATTTAATAAAGAACCATCCTTAAATAATTGCTTAAGGTATTTTATCATTAAGGTTTTTCCACTCCCCCTTGAACCAAATATAACTTGATTAACAGGGATGTTGGTTTCTTCATATTTTAAAAACGCATCTATAATTTGTTTCGTTTCTTCTCTGACCAAAGGATTATCGGGCATATAGTTAAAATCAAATATTGAGTAGTTTATTATTGACTTAGATTGATCATTAATAATCTTTCTCTTTTCAAGCATATATGTCTTTATATTCATTAACTGCACCACGCATAAACTTCACTACACGTATTAATTGAGCTTCTCATTTATATTTTTTTCTATCTAAAAAGTTTAATGCCGTTCTTTAAATAATATTTTGAACGAATAAAAAATTGTTTAATTTTAGATAGACGAATACTTTCACAATATTATCAATCCGGAGGGTGTAAGTTAACCGGTATGAAAAATAAGCTAATCCTCGAATACTTCAACAAAGTAAAATCTGCTAATAAGGAAGCAACTAAAAAGGAAGCTTTCAAAGACCTGCTAAACAGGCTCTACTCAAATGAAACAGAATTACTAAAAGTTATTGATAAGATTACGCTCGGTTCTGAAAAAGCTGTTCTTGAAATTCCACGAAAAGATAAAGTGGATATTATTTGCACTGTACGTTGATAAATTTTAGCAAAATATTTGAAGAATTAATTCTCATTGTATCAACAAGTTGAGAAGGAAATAGATATTGAATTATTTAAAATCGGGTCGTGAAGCAATTCGCTTATTGTACGTATTAATTATTGGTTTGGGCATTACAAATGCCATCACAGATTTATTTATTGCAAATAAATCTTTTGTAGTTCCTTCAGTTGAGAAATCAGTTTTATTTATTATTTATTTTTCTTTTATTCTACGATTTTTTTTTGGAGCATACCGGGTTTTAGCATATGATATTGATATAGAAATAAGAAGAACAAAAGTAATAATTAATATGTTCGGTTTTTTTATACAGGCAATATCATTTTTTATCTACTCAATAAGTTACCAAAATATAGCAGTTTCTCAATGGTTAGTAATAATCATTTGTGGAATAGACCTTATTTGGATTCTTTCATTGATATTTATATATAAAACTGCTGATAGAACATCGTATCAATGGTTATTTCATGACCTCATAATAATTATTGTACTACCAATAAATCTTTTATTTTGGCAGAACATATGGGTTCTATTTATTATAGCTATTGTCGCACTAATTCTTGACTTAGCTATAAATCATGAGTTTTATTTTTCAACAAAAAAGGGTATTGGATTAAAGATATTTATTTACTCATTTAATACACATAACGGTGTAGAAGAATCATTAACTGATTTAATGGAGATTGTTTTAACAAAAGGACATCACCCGATTGTGTCGCATAAGTTTACAAACCTTTACGATGATGAAAAATTGCTGAGCTGTATTGATCTTGAACTATTGCGAATATGTGATGCGGTCTATTTATTAGATAGACATGGGGAAGAGAACCTAATTAAATTTATACATAATTATGAAATAGAAATTTTTTCTCATGTTGACGAAATACCCGTAATTTTATTTGATGAACCCAGATTACTATAATTAAAGTATTTGGTTTGTTAAATAAGTATGTTTGGAAAATTATTTAGGAATTTTTTGATCTACTAATCTTAAAAGATCTTCCTTATAAGGAACTGTTGTATTGAAAACTTTATTACTAATCAATTTCAACGATTCAATTTCTTTCTCAACAACATGATTGTCTAACTCTAAAAATTTTTCATAAGTCAATTTGCTATCGATAACTTTATTTCTTTTTGAATACCTCTCAAATCTACTTCGTAAATCTGCATCAAGATAAATTAATAAGAACTCTTCACATTGTTGTTTTATTAAATCAATTAATATTCTATGTCTTACCCCCTCGATTATCAGTGATTTGTGATGGCTAATAAAATAATTTATTACATTGCTTAGAAACATTTCTGGATTTGATATCATTAATTTACTACCCACATCTTGCATTTTATTTCTGTCCATTTCCAATTTATTTTTTTTAAAGTAATATTTTAAATATTCCCCAAAGGAAGCAACTGGAATACCGAATTGATTTGATATCAAATTGGATACGGTTGATTTACCCGAGCATATACGGCCACTAACTGCAATGATAATATTGATTTTTTTTGATTTCATTTCATTAAACAAAAAAGGTTTCTTCGAGCCCTTTTCTTAAAACCACCCAACTTGTGCGGTCACGTTTTTCACTAGTGATTGGTTCTATTCGTCTGACTTTCTTGATCTCGATAAGAGTGGCATAATTAGCGTTTTTTCTATATTCCCAGAAGTATTTATCATATCCAGAACAAATTAAATTTCCGTATTCATTTTCAATTTCTTCTAGAACATCAGTAGTTAAGTTTTCAACATATTTAACACTTCCTGCAATAAAAAAACCAGTAACCATGCCACCAGATTTTTTAAGTATGACAATATCGCCTTTTTTTACTTTCAAATATGGACTAATTTTATTTATTGAAAAACGTGTTTCAATTTTTTTAACACCTTCAAGAATTAATGTTAGAAATGGTTCATTAAAGATAGCAAGATGAATACTGACAGAACTGTCAGAAATTATTCTATCAAATATTTCTGAGTGTTGCGGAGCACTACCAAGGACGTTTATAATTTGACTAACTAGTTTGTTTTTCCATTGCATTATATAACCAATCCAAATAATTGTTGTATTCTTTAATTTCTAATTTGCACACTGTTGTTACAAATTCAGTAACAATTTTTGATTCATGAGTACCAGGTTGTGTGTTTTTAATCTTATCCAATAATTGCACAAATTTATTAGTGTCGTTTACTTTATAAATTCTATTACCAGAAGTCCAGATATTTGCGTCTCGTCTACGACTATCTCGAATACTCACACCAGGTAAAATATCTCCTTTTACTAAATGGCTTATTTTAATTGTTTCTTTTATTGATTTTTTATTTTCCTTTTTTATTCTGAATCGTACACTTTCAATTTCTTTTTCTATCCATCCTGAGTATATATCTTTAATAATAGGACGGGGCGTGATTTTATCATGCATTTTACGGAAAAAAGCTAAGTCAGCTTTTCTCCAGAATGGTAAGACATCTTTCACACCAGCTGCTCGAAATGCATTAAATTCAAAAAAAGGCATAGCATAATGTAGTTTTTGATCGCGAAGATTTTCTAAACACAATCCATTTTTATGACAAAAACTGAACCAATCTATTCTTTCCTTTGAGATATTAGGCCGTGTATTTATTGGGGGTAAACTAATTCCAATTCTTCCGCCAACCACAAGGCATTGTGAAGCATACCATAAGAACTGGTAAAAATGAGGTGAGTACCAAGGCGGGTCCATAATCACACAAGAATATTTACTCATATTTCTCGGAGTCGCCTCAAAAATATTTGTTTCAAGTATTTGATAGCGTTTTTTGTTTGGAATTAATTTTGATAACCCATCTATTATTGGTTTATTTTTCTCAATCAATGTAACATGATTTGGGATGTTTTTTATACAAGCGGCTGCGAATAATGTTGGATACCCCAGAAGTAATATTCTGTCTTCTATATCATTCCTGTCTTGAATTATTTTTAACAGATAATCCAGGCTTGTTGTTGAATTACGCCATTCAAAATCCAGGGGATGTGGTTTTTTAAATAACCCAAAAAAACCAATATGCTCATTAAAAAATTTTGTTATTGTATTATCAACAGTATCAATTCTATTTGCTTGAGTTCTCGGATCTTTGACGAACCATAGACCATTGATATTTGAGATTTTACCCTTGGATTCAAGCTCATTCAATGTTTTTAGAAGTTCAATTGGATCAAAACCGCCTAAATTTAATGAGATAAATTCAAAGGATTTAGGTTGCTTACAAAGATTTATGATTAGCCTATCAATGTATTCTGAATACATAATTTTAATTTTTTAACTTTATTTCAGTAATAGGTAAACTTATTTGTTCAGATGAAAATCTT
Source organism: Ignavibacteriota bacterium (assembly GCA_013112585.1). Lineage (GTDB taxonomy): Bacteria > Bacteroidota > Ignavibacteria > Ignavibacteriales > Melioribacteraceae > IGN16. The sequence continues at coordinate 44,418 of JABFGH010000020.1, forward strand.
TTTACTAATTCCGATTGCCATACATCAAGTGCCCTATGCTGTCCTTCGATCATATTTTCGAAATCACTTGTCATACGCGGGTTCATTGTTGAATATTTAAATATTCGCAATGGAAGAATTCGAAGGGGTAACATTTCATTCACTTTTTGGACCTTATCTATGAATTTTGGAATGACCATATGAAAATCTGTATCAGTCGTTGCAACTAATGTTATATAACAATATAAATCCAAATTAATTTCCAATAAACGTTTGCATAATTCTAACTGATTAGAAAATAATTTTGGGTCTGCTTTAGTATTAAGTGAAAAAGATTTTTCATCGATTCCCTTAAAACAGCAGACTCTTGAATACATTTTGTATGATGACATCAAACTAATTTGTTCATCATCTAAGAACCTCCATAGGTAGTCATTACTTAAATTATCGTCCGACCAAAGAAAAACTTTGTCTTCTAATCCTCTTTCTTGTAAGGTTTTCATCATCCACGGAACCCACTCAGGGGTTAAATCTGGTTGTCCACCGGTGAGATCTAGCATAGGCGGAGGATCATCTTGATCGAGGTAAAGATCTATCATTTCATCACAAGTAAGAAGTGAAGCATAATTAGAATTGCCGGAAAGTAATTTAAAATCAACAAAACAATACCAACATCGCCAATTACAAATTGAACTTTGAAAAACTTGTGCTCGGATCACAGAATCTGCTTTAACTCCAAGAGCTTTTGCTGCCGGTAGTATTGGTAGGGGATTTGGAATCCAATCTTTTCCTGCATCTAATCTAAAATGACGCACACGACCAAAACCATTACAATTTGGAGGTTTTGTAAAATCATTCTCTTGTGATGACCCGTAAAAATTAGTAATCAATATTGCTTTGCGATCAGTATCGATTGCTTTTTCTCTTAATTTAGCTGAAAACTTATCTGTATTTATACTATTCAATATTATTGTGTCCAATTAATATTATTAATTTTTCATTGAATCTAAAATCGCCAAAATAGAAGCAAATATTCCTATTAGTGCTGCAACAATTATTACCCATCCCCATACTGTTTTAAAAAATTGTTTAGCAAAAATACTCTTAAATTCTTCTTTTTTAATAAAATCCTGGGTAAATGATAAATCATTTAATGCATTTCCAAGGGCTGCATTCACAGACTCAAGAGTTCTTTCATATGTCTTTTTCATTGTAATGTTATCATGCGCAGTTAATGTACTTTCTTTAGTTGACTCAAGTTTTTCAAATACTATTGTGTAAATCGGCTCTCCCAAGCGAAAAGTTTTTGGGATCGATCTAAGATTGATTAATCTTATTACAATCGGACATTGAATTCCTGGGTCCACGTGTCCTGTAGTCAATGCTAAAATACCTTCTCTTGAAAAACAGTTTTTTGCATAAACAGTTCCACAAATATTCTTAGGTAGTTTCACTTCCTCATGTGTTATTACAAACATGACTTGACCTGGTTGAAGTGTAACTGTGTCTTGTTTTTCTAAAGGTAGATCTTGATTGTAAAACTTTGATATAGGTTCAGATTTGCCAGTTATAATATTTGTTTCTTTCCAAATAAAAGTTCCTGCACTGAGATCATAGCTGGCGGGTTCAACGTTAAACGCACCATTTTCCTTTTTACGTGGGTTTAATACTAATTCCCCTTTTTCCAGATACTCTATTATCTGATGTTTAGATAGAATCCCCATTTTTTTATCTCACAATATATTAAACTCAAAACAAATTTAATTAAGAAACAAAACAAATGATATCAAATTAAATACACAATACTTTATTTTAAAAATTAGGTACTTTTTCATCAAAATATAGCATTACTAAATCAGTACAAAATTCTAGCTGTAATTCTGTTAGTTGTTGCTCCATGGGAATATTGAACCATGCTTCCAAACATTGTCTGCAACAAGTGGCTGTAGCATGTTGTGCCAAATTAATTATATTACCCGCGTCCTTTGGGGTTTGTCGTCCATCAATAAAGTCATTGTATTTACCTATCCTTTTCTTTAATTCTTTTCTAGCTTCAGCCCTCAATTTTTCCCGTCCTTCATTTTGAGCTTTTTCTATCATATTTTTTTCAATTTTTATTGTGGTAAATATTTTTCGAATTAATTCTTTATTTAAAGACTCAAGGATGTATTTACTATCATTTATGTTATTTTGATGAATTCGATCCCAGTCAATAGAATCATGCCCACAGTTATAGCATACACCTTTTCGTCCAAATTTTTTCTCAGCCTTTTTCATGTATCTGCTAAAACAATGTAAATCATCTTCGCATTTTGTACTACTACATTCTACATTTAGTGGACTTAATTCTGAAATAGGGACATCAACAGGTACCTTTTTCCATTTATTTCCCATTTTATAACCTCTAAATTTTTATTGCCGTGCTTAATAAATTAAAGTCCATGTGCCCAAGTTTTTGTAGATGGACTTTCTTTTTTAATAAATTTACTGCTGTTGTGAAAGGATCTGGTTCAGTTATTTGCATCTTTGTAGCCGTACCCCACCAATTTTCACTCTGATAACTTAATCTAAAAGCTAAATAATTAGCTAGAAAATCTTCTCTTATTTTTCCTTTTTTAGCAACTTTTAAAACTGTTCTTTTTAAATTTTCTATTTTCCAATTAGCTAATTCAACACTTTCCTCAGCTAGCTTTTCCGCTTCGTTTCCAAATATGAATTGATTAGCGAAAGAGTTTGCTTCAAGTTCCTCAATAGATTCTGTATTTGAAAAAGGATTTAATTCTTCAACCTCAACTACAGAAGTATTCTCTTTTTCCAAGTGCGCAAAAACATGATATAACTCATGTAGCAAATCAAATATCCATCGTGCATGTGCACTTGTATTTTGTTTTAATACAATAATATGTCGACCGTCAATATTCCATGCGGCACCATGAAAGACACCTGAATCATTTAGGGGTAATACGCATATTCCCAATTCCCAGGCAAAAACTAATAAAGATTCTAATTCTATTTTTTCATACTTATCTAAATATTGTAATTTGAATTCGTCTAGGCTTTCTGGATATATATATTCACTTTTTGGTGGAGATGCTTTTAAAACTAATTTCGCTAAATAATAGGCATAATGTGAATAAGCTTTAATCTGATTTTCGTTTGCCTTAGACGGGTTTTTAAAATAGGCCATTGCAGCGGGGTGACTGCCTAAAATCAAATTTTGGTTAGTCCAAATTTCATCCAATGACCAACCGAAAATTTTTGAAACATAACTAGCAGCTTCATCAAGCAACAAAGAAGGTTGGCTCATTCTATGTGACTCTAATGCAACTTGCAGCTTTGGTGGAATAATTTTTTTAATTAGCAAATTTGTATCAATGCCTGTAAAATTTAATTTTTGCTTCAAAAGATTGAAACTTTTGCTTGTGTTTTCTAGTTCAAGCTCATTTTCCTCATTTGCTAAATCTTTCAATGAATAACCAATGGAAGCAAGAATTTTTCGAAGAGTGCTAAAACCCACATCGGTATGTCCTTTTTCAATTCTTGAAATTGTTTGAGGTGTAACACCAGCCCTTTCAGCAAGTTCACTACTTTTAATACCCTTTTTCTCACGTAGTCGTTTAATCTTTATTCCAATTAACTTGGATTGTTCCTCAGACTCCTTACCTAGATATTTTCCAAAATCTTTATCTGAAATTACTCTTAATTTATCCCATGGTATTTCCAAATTATAAGGTTTTGCAGGTATTGTAATTTCAAATGAACTAAAATTTAATTTACTCCAATCAATATTTGTTAAACGGGTGGGAATTAGGTTTTTTGTGGGGATTTTAATGACATCACCATTTTCAAAATTAACTATTACATTTTCATTAGCAAATTTTGCGTCTTTGATTTTCTGATATGATATGTTATTCCAATGTGTCATATTTTTTTCTTTTTAATTATTTTTTTTCGTGGTTGATTTAATTTTTCCCATTCTTTACAAATTCTTTCTAGATTGTCAAATATCAGCGTGTAAATTTCTTTTGAAATCGTCGCATTATAACGCGGTTCAATTAACGGCACATCAACAGAAACCTCAGATCCATCACTGAATATAACGTGACAATGAGGAGGAGGGTGATCATTTGAGTACACATAAATTTTTATATGGTCCTTTTCAATAATTTTCACATATCAAATATAAACATTTATGATATAAAAAAAATTTCTATTAACATTTATGTTAAGAATGTATTCAATCATCCTATCAAGAACTATTATTACTTTTATTGGTGTTTTTGAGCTTAATCAAGAATTGAAAGAAAAATATATAAATTACCGATTTCATAAAGTATTATTTAAATGGTAAAATGAAGTAGGGATATAGTGCTACTTTACTTATTGAATTCAGTCGAAAAGTAACATGCTATAAATTAAAACCTAATGCAGTAGAGTAAAAGTAATTTGTGAGTTTGGGTTGACAAGGTCATTGCAATTCAATATTGCCAAATACAAAGAGACATTAAATTAATAGAGTGAATAATAATTATTGTTAGTTCGATTAAAAGAAAATTGAATTATTTAGATAAATAGTATATTTTGTACATATTAAACGAAGGATAACTAAAGGTTATTTGTCATTGAAAAAAGTTGAATATGACGTAATTGTTGTGGGTGCTGGAATATCTGGTTTACTAATTGCGAGCGAACTCAGTAATAACCATTCTGTCTTGGTCATAGAGAAAGAATCAAATATTCCTACAAATAAATATTGGTTAACTAATAAAAAGTCGGTTAAGAACAACCCAGAATTATCCAATTGTATTGATTCAAGTTATGATCATATGAACTTCATAGCTTATGATGGAGCAAAGTTTAAGTGTTTGGGAGATTATATATTATGGGATACTATCAAACTACTAGGAAAATTAAAAACAGATATTAGTAATAATGGATCAAAGGTACTAACTAATTATCAGTTTTATTCTTATCGGTACAACCAAAGTAGTATTTCAATAACTGCCAATGCGGAGGAATTCTCATCGAAGTTACTAATAGACTGTATGGGATTTGCTTCCCCAATTATTTATGCTAAAAATTTAATTGATATATACGGTTATTATTACCTGAACGGCGCCGTATTAAAACTTAAGAAAGAAATAGATCCTATTGGATTAAGTAATATAAGTCTCAGTAAATCCCCCAAGTATTTAGAGGTGTTCCCTAAAAAAAACAACACTGCTTATGTTGTTCTAATACAGCCAGAAAAATCAATATCAAAGAATACAACAATAAAACAAGAATTTAATTTCTTAGTAAGTAAATCATCTTTATCTAATTATTTTGTGCCAGAAGAAGATAAAACCAAAAGCCTGTTCGGTTTAATTCCTGTCGGTAAACTGAAGACACAATCTCTTGATCGAATTTATTTGTTTGGCGAAGCAGGCCAAATGAATCCTGGCGCAACTGCTACATGCTTAACACAACTCTTTTATTCTTACAAAGAAATCGCTCTAGAGCTATCAAAAAGAATAAGAGCTAATAAATTAAGTATAGATAATCTTACAATTGAAAATCCTTCATTCACAAAATTAAACAAAAGATTTCATCTTAATTTATTCAAAAACATACTGGATTGGAATTCAGATGATTTTAAATCGCTGATTTTGCAAATGAATAATATGGATAATAAACTAGTGAATGATGTAATTTTTGGAGAAATAGATTTTCAAATTGTTGTAAAGTGGAAAAATATTAAAAACCTACTTTCGAATAAAAATTATTTTGTGTTAAAACCCCTTCTAAAATCTTTACTCACTTAAAAGATATTAAAATATTCATGAATTCTTTTATCATACTGAATAATAAATTGTAATATTATTAGAATAACTAATAATAAGGAGGGAGAATCTTTATAATTTATTATCGGGAATAATTTTCTTTCTGCTATTAATTTTTCTTTTATTTGTGAAGCTATATTTTCAATGGCAAGTTTATCCTTGTGCAGTATTTCATCATTTAGTGATGAAATTTTAATGTTTTCTAATTTTCGTAATTGTTGAATAATTTCAAGATCAAAAAACTTTTTTAAAATAAATCTTGGATAAAAACTGTATACTAAAGTAACTGGCAAGAACAGAAAAATGGGAAATACAAATAGTTTTCTCATTATTTCGCTTTCAGCAAATATGTCTAAATTAGCTGATAAGGTACCTCTGAAACCTATATAGATTCCCAAAATTCCTATTGATGCCGTAATTGTTAAAAAGTTGTTAAGAGTTTCATATTCCAGAGAAGATACTGGCTTACTCATAATATTATTATTCTGATTCTCTTCTAATGTTCTAAAAATTAAGATTACATAAATGAAGAAAAGCAAAATTGTTGACCCAACGAAGTAAATAGAAATTGAACATGCAGCAAGATAGTATTTTGAAAAACCTTCTAATGGATAACCACTCAACCACAGAACCAGTCCACCAATTAGTGTTATCGGAATCCCAAACAACAATCTCAACTTAATAGAAGTTGATTTATGTGCATAATACACAATATTTAGGTTTTTCATTTGATTAACATCAAATATATTATTTAGCATGGCTAGCAATTTCTTACCATCTTTAATAATATACCACATCAATCCGTATCCAATCCCTCCAACCATAATACCATTAAAATCAAAAACCCAAGCATTAAAAAACTCATAAGCAATTTCATGTGATTGAAAAAAATATGCTATTACAAATCCAAGAGCACAAAATCCAATACTGATTCCAGAAAAAAGCAACAAGTATAAAAAACTATTTATAACCATACATAACCTTTAGTTATCCTTCGTTTAAATACATTGAAATTAAAGCATAACTAGGTCTTTGCGAGGATGTTTTGATTTTAAGATTTGTCTTTGTTTTACACTGTTTACGTGTGTATATATTTGAGTGGTAACTATTGAACTATGTCCCAACATCGCTTGGATATACTTAATATCTACATCTTTTTCAAGTAAGAGAGTTGCAAAAGTATGTCTGAAAATATGTGGTGTGATATTTTTTTGTATAGTTGTTTTTTTTGAAAGATTTCTCACAATCGTTCTTATAGATTGATCTGATAATTTATTTCCTAATCGATTTATTAAAAAAAAACCTTCAGATTGTTCAACCTTTTTGATAATCATTTTATGATACTCTTGCAGTACTTTTAGAGTCTCCTTGTTGCAAATGTTGATTACCCTTTCTTTATTTCCTTTCCCTTGTATTAGCACAGTACCCGTTTGAATATTAACGTGTTGCTTTTTTAAGTTTGCTATTTCTGAAACTCTTGCACCTGTTGCAAATAGCAATTCGATGACCACAATATTTCTTATGTATTTGAAATATGAATAACTGTTTCCATTTTTACTGTGAATAGTATTTCCATACGCAGTTGTAAAAATGTCCTTTACTTCTTTTATGTCCATTACTTTTGGTAATTGTTTTGGCTCCTTAATTTTAATCTTCATTTTGCGCCATGGATTAATGGAAATAATATCTTCGAATTCTAGGAAATTGAACATCGCTTTCATTGTAGCAACTTTCCTTTTAATTGACTTTGGTTTTAAATGGGATATTGTAACAAGATAATCTCTAAGCTCTCGTTTAGTAATATCTTGAATTTGGAGTGAATGTTTATTTTTGATAAGAAAACTATTTAATTGTATTAAATCAATTTTATAAGATTTAATTGTTTTTTGGTTCAAATTTTTTTCAAATATACAGTGATTTAAAAAATCATTAATTGTTTTAGCTAGAGTATTCATATTTTTCTTAAAATTGTGAGCGAATTAGTTTATATAAAATAAATCAGTTTGGAAAATTAAAATTATATTTTGTTTCGCTAATTATTTTCATAAATTAAAATAATTATTAGTATAAAATTTAATCAAGATGTCTATTTGATAGATTAAAGGGCAGATTTACTGAATAACATATCTGCCCTTCAATCTTAAAACATGCGTCTCCTTAATCTAATATAAGTTATTTCTTAAATCTCATTCCCTCTCTCAATTTCATTTAAAAAGCGAGGATCGTTTGACAGCATGAGTATCATATAGTTTTGTTTATCCCGCGATAGAAAATATAATAATTCCCTCTGTCTTTCCTTCGGTGCCCACAGATGAACTTCATCCAAAATTATTATTGTTTTGGAGTTAAACTTTTCTCTGAATCGATTGTACAATTCTGATAAGGATAAACCACGTGAACTTACATTCAACAGATGTGCAAGAATTTTAAATGAAGTAGAGTAATACCTTACATTTGCATATAGTATATTTAAGGAAGAATCATCCTTAAATAATTGCTCAAGGTATTTTATCATTAATGTTTTTCCACTTCCTCTTGAGCCGAATATTACTTGATTAACAGGGATGTTGGTTTCTTCATATTTTAGAAATGCATCTATAATTTGTTTTGTTTCTTCTCTGACCAAAGGATTATCGGGCATATAGTTAAAATCGAATATTGAGTAGTTTATTATTGACTTAGATTGATCATTTATAATCTTTCTCTTTTCAAGCATATATGTCTTTATGTTCATGTACCGCACCACGCATAAACTTCACTACACGTATTAATTGAGCTTCTCATTTATATTTTTTTCTATCTAAAAAGTTTAATGCCTTTCTTTAAATAATATTTTGAACGAATAAAAAATTGTTTAATTTTAGATAGACGAATACTTTCACAATATTATCAATCCGGAGGGTGTAAGTTAACCGGTATGAAAAATAAGCTAATCCTTGAATACTTCAACAAAGTAAAATCTGCTAATAAGGAAGCAACTAAAAAGGAAGCTTTCAAAGACCTGCTAAACAGGCTCTACTCAAACGAAAAAGAATTACTAAAAGTTATTGATAAGATTACGCTCGGTTCTGAAAAAGCTGTTCTTGAAATTCCACGAAAAGATAAAGTGCATAGAGGCAGCGCTGATACACTTTATAACAAAATAATTATTGAATTCGAAAATAATTTAAAGGTATCCCTAGAACATGCAAAAGAACAATTAGCCGGTTACCTGCTTGGGCAATTTAAAGCCGGTGAAGGATATAATTTTACGCTAATTGCTACCGACTGCATAACATGGAAAGTGTTTGCACCTGATGTTACTTGTTTGGGGAATATTGGTGAATTAACAGAAGATGAATTAAAACTTAATGAAGTTAAAAGTGCCGAGTTTGTTTTAACTGAACGGAATACAGAAGAGTTTTACTACTGGATAGATAGATTTTTATTCAAAGAAGAAAAACAGAAAGCCACACTAAATAGAATTGAAGAAGCTTTCGGTTATAATAGCAATGTATTTCTGGAATGTTTTCGTGAAATGACAATTCATTTTAATGAGGCTAAAAAATTCGGCGAGGTTCAAGTTTCATATGAACAATGGAGTAAGTTTTTAAGCATCGCTTACGGCTCGTTTGAAGCAAGTGAAAGTAATTTTTTAATTCATACCTACCTTAGCGTGTTTGCCAAAATGCTTGCCTATGCTGTAGTTTCAAACGATGATTTTATTGACGACACAGAAATGAAAAGCATTATCGACGGCAGCATATTCCACCGGTACAGTATTCGAAATTTTGTTGATGACGATTTTTTCCATTGGGTAAAAAATGAGCGTGACTTCAAAGCACTTAAAAAAGTATTCAGATTAATTGCGCAGGAAATTTCCACATTCGATTTTAATGATGTTGATGAAGATATACTTAAAGGCGTTTACCAAGAACTAATTGATCTTGATACAAGACATGCACTGGGTGAATATTATACGCCCGACTGGCTTTGCGAAAGAATATTGAACGAGTATGAACTTAAAAAAGGAAATAGAATTTTGGACCCCGCATGCGGTAGCGGATCATTTTTAATTGCCGCTGTGCATCGCTTACGCAAGCTAAACCCCGGCATAACTGTGGAGGATATTAATAGCTGTATTTACGGAATTGATATTCATCCCCTTTCTGTACAAATAGCAAAAACAAATATGCTGCTTGCGCTTGGTAAAGGTGTTGTTAATGCCCGCACCCCGGTTCACATAAATGTTATACTTGCAAATACATTGCTTGCGCCCGATGGCGTTGAAGACTTGTTCGGTAAAAATTTTAAGATGCAGATAGATAAAGAAACACTTGAACTTAGTTCCCAAATTTTGGATGACGTTAAAGTTTTTGATGAAGCCCTTGAAGCAGCCGAGGAACTTGCTGAACAAACTTATTCTAAAAAAAGAATTGATGTAGAAGCATTTGAGAAAATTTTAATTAAACAAATTACTAACGGCGGTTTTAACAAACAGGTCGTTGAAAGCTTTTACAAAATTTATAATAGCCTTTGTAACGTAAAAGTTAAACGAAGAGACAGCATTTGGAAGTTTATAGTTCAAAATCTTTACAAGCCATATTTCCTTTCTAATAAATTTGATTTTGTTGTAGGCAACCCGCCATGGTTTACTTACAGCTCAATTAAAAATGAAGAGTACCAAAATATTTTGAATGAACTTGCAGAGAACTATGATGTAAAACCGAAAAAAGTTTCAAACTTTCCGCATCTTGAAATAGCAGCAATATTTTTTGCTTACTGCAGTAGTTATTTTTTAAAAGAGAATGGTGAAATATGTTTTGTACTGCCGAGAAGTTTTTTTAGTGCAGACCATCATGATAATACGAGAAGCGGAAAGACAAAAGGATTTAAACTAAACACAGTTTGGGACCTAAAAGATGTAACTCCGCTTTTCAGAATTCCGAGTTCTGTTTTATTTGCCACGAAAGCTAAAGAACATTCCAAACGTAATTTGCTAGCAAGCGGTATAAGTGGAATTTCATTCCAGGGCAAACTGCCGGAACATAATTGTAAATTGAAAGCAGCCAATAAAACTTTAACCGAAACTAAAGCCAAATGGTTTTATGTTAAACAGGGCAGCTCATCTGCATTATCAAATAAAAAATATAAAACTCAGGAAAAACCAAATCCTTATAAAAGCAGTTTTAAGCAAGGGGCTACAATTGTTCCGCGTTCATTTTATTTTGTACAGCTTGAACAAGAAATGCCTGATGATTTTAAAGACAAGATAATTAACATTAAGACTTCCGAGAATATAAAAGCAGATGCAAAAGAACCGTGGAAATCAATTGACCTAAAAGGCAAAATTGAAAGCAAGTTTTTGTTTAGAACAGCATTATCAAAAAGTATTTTACCGTTTGCGCTTTACAAACCCGACCTGGTAGTGCTGCCGATAACTATAAATAAAAATGGCAGTGATGAAAAAGAAATAAAACTGCATTCTGCCGATGAATTGATGAGCGATGGATATTTGAATGCCTCACGCTGGTTCAAGAATGCTGAAAATTTTTGGGATATTTATCGAACAGAAAAAAATAAAACAATTGAACTAGAAAAATATTTGAATTGGCAGAATAAATTAGTCGATCAAAACTTAAATGCACCATATTTAGTTTTATATAATTCATCTGCTATAAATGCTAATTCCACAATTGTAGTAAGGGATAAATTAGATTTAGATTTTATAGTCGAACACAAAACTTATGTTTTATTTACTGCTGATTTGATTGAAGCATATTATTTAATGGCAATATTTAACTCGAGCAAACCAAACGAAATAATGAAAGACTTTCAATCGAGAGGTTTATGGGGCGCACGGGATGTTCACAAAAAAATTCTTGATGTTTACTTCCCTAAATTTAATGAAAGCGATGAACTGCATTTAAGACTTGCCCTGCTAAGTGAAACAGCACATAAAAAAGCAGCAGAATTTATTGAAGTAAATCCGCCTCAGCATGAATTATCCGCAACCCGTTTAGGTCGTTACCGTGTAGAAATAAAAAAACATTTACACAAAGAATTGAAAGAGATTGATAAGTTGGTGAAAAAAATAGTTTAATGAAATGATTCCATATAAACCAAAAATATTTGTAAGCTCAACAATAAAAGATATGCCTAATGAACGGATTGCGGCACTTAAAGCAATAAATGAATTTGGTGCTGAACCAGTTATGTCGGAGTATACGATAAGTGCTCAAAATTCAAATAGTATATCAGTTTGTTTAGACAGTGTTAAGAATAGTCATATTTATGTCCTTATACTTGGGGGTAAATTTGGATGGCAACCCTTTGGTAAAGAATCAATAACTGAACTTGAATATAATACGGCACAAACTAATAATGTTCCTACCTTAGTTTTTAATACTCATTATCGTAAAGATGATTTACAAACTGAGTTTTCAGATAAAGTAGGAGCAACATACTTTTGGAAAACTATCGATGATGTATTTCAATTAAAGGAAGAGCTAACAAAAAGTTTAAAAATAGAAATAGAAAAATTACAAAAAAATCAAATAAATAATACAGAACCAATCTATTCCAATCTGATAAATATTTCATTTCCAGAAAAACTTTATATCGCAGATCTCAATCTTGATCGAGATGAAATAATTCAAAATTCCAAAAGTACAAGAAAATGGTTATCGAAAAATGCAAGTTGGTTTGATATTGCCGTCTCAGCAATACATCAAAGAGGTATTATTTTTCCGCATGATTGGACAATTTATAAAAAGCAAATTTTAACTTTCCATAATCTATCTGATTCTGATGTCGCATTATCAAAAATATGTGATTTAGGAACAGTAACGCCTTTGTATTGTTCTGAATTTTATAACCAATCTTTGGATCAATTGTCAGTGTTTAAAACTTTATTGGCAAAATGTCTTCAAACAAAACTTTACAGGCTAAATATTAAATGGTATAAAGATGAAAAACTATTTGCTTTTTTACCTGTTTCCAAAGATTCAAAAGACAGGTGGATTAATCGAAAAATTGAGTGGACAAAAACAAAAAGGAATAGCAGAACAGTCACAAAAACAACTTATAGCTTAAAGGACCCCAACAAAATATCAAGTACTAGACACCTAGCATTTGAGGCAAAGTTTTACTTTTTAAATGAAGAGTGGTTTGTTGCAATTAAGCCTGACTGGTTAATAACGTGGAAGGATTTTGAAGCAAGTAAATATGGTTTTGAAAAGATTCAGTACATAAAACAGAAAGAAAAAAATATTCACGTCTTTAATCATTTAAATTTTATTCTTTGGTACTTACAGCCTGATAGAACACTACCACTTTTTAATGAATATACTGAATACAAGTTTTTAAAAATTGAGAGTTTTTTAAAATTTGATGCTTTCCCTATTATTCATGATGAACTTTGGAGACAGTTGGAAAGTAAAAAAAATAGTAAAAATTTAATTGATAAAAATGGAACAATTGATCTATTCATAAAATGAAATTTAACTTATTAAATGAGCCTGAACTAGTATTTGGTGGTGGAAAACATATCTGTCCCAAAACTGGGATAACTGATTATAGTGTTTATGATATTAATTTTAAGGCTAGAAAAACCGATTTCCTTTTAGGTATAGTTGGTTTAGAGGAAGATATTGAAAAATTAAATGATTGGCTAAAAGTTTGCGAGGGATTCATTAGTGCAGAAGATTCAGATAAACAAAATATTTCTTTTCCAGGATTTAACAGGAATACAGGTTTCAAATCATCATTTCAATATTCAAGCGAAATATCAAGAATGTTAAGTTTAAGTACACTAAAAGAAATATTGAGAGAACCGAATAGAAATAAACGAATAAGTGATGCTGTAAATGAATTTTATAAACAATGTAAATTTCTTTCTGAAGATAAAAAAGTTGATATTATTATTTGTATTATACCAAAAATATTTGAAGATAAAATCGTTAAAGATAGAAATGATTTCAGTGTAGAGGAAAATATCGAAGAAGAAAGCGATACTAAAAAAATTGAAACAAATTTCAGAAGAGCACTTAAAGCAAAATGTCTTCAATTTGATAGTCCAATACAAATCATTAGGGAATATGTACTGTCGGAAAGTAAAAAAATTCAGGATAGAGCAACAATAGCTTGGAATTTTAGTATAGGTATTTATTATAAAGCAATGCAAACAGTACCTTGGAAATTAGATAGAGATTCTAATTTACCACCTGCTTGTTACGTTGGAATTAGTTTTTATAGGAGTAGAGATAGGACTACTCTTCAAACGAGCCTCGCTCAAATTTTTAATGAAAACGGTAATGGTATAATTTTGAGAGGCTCACCTGTCTCTAAAGATAAAGATGATCGAATTCCCCATTTAAATTATGATGAGGCTTATGATTTGTTATTTAAAACTCTTGAACATTATAAATTTGCCTTATCAACAATTCCTGGTAGGCTTGTACTACATAAAACATCAAAATTTTATGAGGATGAGCTACATGGCTTTGAGGCAGCAGCAAAAGAATTTGGTGTAATTGCTTATGACATAATTAATATTCAAGAAACAGATATCCGACTATTTAGAAATGGACTTTATCCACCACATCGCGGTTCAATGATAACTATTGATGATACGAAAATATTACTTTATACACGTGGATCAATGGAATACTATAGAACTTATCCAGGTATGTACATACCTGCTCCACTGCTGATAAACATTGTTAAAAGTGCATCTTCGCATAGGACAATTAGTAATGAGATTCTAGGGTTAACAAAAATGAACTGGAATAACGCTCAGATTGATGGTAAATATCCTATCACTATTGGATGTTCACGAAAGGTTGGAGAAATTATGAAATACCTAAATGAAACTGATAAGCCAAAAACAAAATATGCCTACTATATGTAAATTATTATTGGTTGAAAAATTTTTAGCTATAGAAAAATTTTTTACTTATGTTTTCTTTCAAGCAAAGGTTAAGAATATAAATCAAATCCCTGGAGAATACACTGTTGTTATATGAATATTGAAAATAAATTTAAATATGAAGTTGCTTTATCATTTGCCGGTGAAGACAGAAGATATGTTAAAGAAGTAGCGGTTTGCTTGGAGCAAAACGGCATTAGTGTATTTTTTGATGAATTCAATGAAACAGAACTTTGGGGCAAAGACCTTTATGTATATTTAGATGAAATTTATCGTAAGGAATCCCGGTTTTGTTTGATGTTCCTTTCAGAATCTTATGCAAAAAAGCTTTGGACTAACCACGAACGTGAAAGTGCACAGTCAAGAGCCTTCCAAGAACATCAGGAGTATATACTTCCAATTAAACTGGATGACACTGAGATCCCAGGAATCAGGCCAACCATTGGATATTTAGATGGGAGGAAATTTACACCTAATGAAATTTGCAATAGAGTTTTATCAAAATTGAGTTCAGTACAAAGTAATTTTTCTGAATTAGAAGATGATGCCGATATTCCTGTTGTAAAAAGAATAATAACTGACGATGAAAAAAATAAATATCTTCTGAATGCTTTTGATGAATTAAAAAAGGCTTTTAGTTCTAGACTAGAAAAACTATCTAATAAAAATAAACATGTCACAACTGAATTAAAGGAAATTTCAAAATCTGAATTTATTTCTATCGCAAAAACTGAAGAGTTCGAATTCGGTTCTAAGCTTTGGTGTTCAAAAAGATTTTCCGATGGCTTAGCCATATTTTATAGAGAATCTTATAGGGAAGATTTTCAAAGTAATAGTTATAATGATAGTGCTCATGCTGTAGATAATGGGATTGAAATTTATTTTGAAATTCTTGGGCTAGTTTTGGGATCCGTTCCGGGTACTGAAGAAATTGATTTAAAACATGCAAGTACTGAAGATTTAATTAAATATTTTTGGGGTAGATTTATCAGTAACTTTAGCTATTAGTAATTTTGCTGATTAAATTAAATGAAGAGCAGAACCACTCGAAATTTTCTGCTCTTCCTAGTATTACCAATTTGGACCTAAAAATCATGAACCGTACATATGCCAATTTCCGTCGAAAATTTATGCATACACCCATAACAAGTCTCATTTACTACTTCTCTTTCTTCAAGTAACTCAATACCACAGTATTGGCATAATTCATAGTCTCCAATCTCATGTGTCCAAAGTATATCAGGTCGCTCGCTTAAAATAGTACTCGGGCAGTAGCTGTAATTACTGAACCAGTTTCCCTTTTTATCCCAGTGTCCAAGATGTTCGTTTAGTATCCAGTATTTCCCTTGGTAATTCATGAATAGTAATTTTGATCTTTCAACATACCTTGCAATTAGTTCCCTCATTGCTACGTTGTTTAAGAAATTGTGGGGCAGTTGTTTTAATATTTTTTGATTGAATGCTATTGTATCACTCACTTTTGATTTTCGCTGCAATGGAATATCTATCATTCCGTTGTGCATGAATGCCAGTTTCTCATTTACTTTGAATGGATGAATGTTGTTTGTATCTATTTTCCCGGATGTAGCAATACGAAAGTGAAGTGCTATTTTGGTTTTCTTAAATTCGCTTCTTAGTGTTGAATAGTAGTCGTAAAATGTGTTAAATGTTTTTAGTTCTTTGAATGTGTTTATTGATCCGTCAATTGCGTACATTAGCCCGGCTCCGTCGTTGTTTGAGTCCCAGCATTCATTTAATATTTCTTTGGATAGATGTTCTTTTGTGTTAAGTATTATTATGCACATTGTTTTACCTCAATAAATTTTGTTAAGTTTTTGTAATTTTTGTCTTTCTTTATGTAGTCGTAGAAATGATCTTTGGTAAGCTGTTTAAGGGATGTTACTTTTACGAAGCTGCATATAGCAACTACGAATTCTATGTTTTTGTGATAAGAGTTTTCGTTTAGTGTTCCTCTGAAGATTCTAAACTCGATTGTACTTTGGTTTTGAAGATTTATTGCCGTGTATCTTTCGCTTCCACCTTTCTTTTTACTTTGGTTATAAATTGCTTTTTTGTCTTTCTTTATTTTCCCCCATTGATTGAGATTGTTAGATTTCCTTTGCGATATTACTTCTACGAATTCTTCATTCTGGCAGAAGAATAAGTGCAGTTTGGCTAGGTCTAATCCGGATAAGTAACTTTTCGTTATGTGGATATGGATGCCGCATGTTGAGGTATTGTATGATCTAAACCCATGATCCCTTAGCGTATTAAGTAGTTCACTGAAAATTGATTTGTGCTGATTGTACCACGAGTGACTAAATGGATGAGTTACTATTTCAAATCCATCTTCAATACTGCTGTCATTTTTTAAGTAGTAGAGTCTTGATATATCATTTATCTCTTCGGCACAGCTTGCCCTGCAATTGCCTTTTGATTCAGTTTCAAGCTCAACTCCTAAAAAATATTTTGAATTATCATTTGGATTTTTAAAAAATACTGGATCAGGTTTGTATGAATAATTATGTATTGATACGCCGCAGTTGCAGCCGTCATCCGCCCAATAATCGTTTCCGCAATTTTCACAGTAACTGTGCAGCTCGCCAAAGCAGTATTCGCAGTAGTCGTTTTGAGTAATCTCTGAGTAGCGTGAGTCATCATTTCTAATTGCTTCATCACAGTGACGGCAATAGGTGTGGTCTGCATAAAAACAATCATTGCAATAGCTAATATTTCCATAAACGTGTTCTGTCCTTTCATTTTCGTGATAGGAATTTTCACATCCCTCGCAGTAAAAATGTTTAGTTATAAATACTTCTTCGGGTAAGTATTCTTCCAAATAATCTGAGTATCTGCAATCATCCGTCCAGTATCTTTCCCCGTCATAGAGGATTGTTTCATTTTCGAAGTACCCGGTTTCATACCAGTTGTTTTCAAAGTGTGTACAATTTTTCTTTAGTCTGTATTTTCTATCCTCGCACAGACATATCAGTTCTTTAATTTGATGTTGCATTGTTTTGATCTCCTATGATTTTATGGAGATCAAACTTTAAGGGCGGTTGTTTAGAAATGGACATAGTTCACCCGGTATAGTATTGATGCATACTATCTTTAAATATTTTAGATGGTGAATATGTTTTTAGCGGTAGGTTCTAAACATTTATTTTGCCATAAGTTTGACCTCCATTGTTTTATTTAGAAAATTGTTTATTGGAAGATTAGTAATCTTCCGGGAATAGAATTGTAAGTAAATCTTCACCGTTTGGACCGGCTCGATGGTCTAGTATTCCCCACAGTTTGTAGTTACTTACAAATACTGTCCAAAGATCAGGATTGAGTGGATCTTGTTTTTGCATTTTTACTTCTAGTTTCTGTAATGCTTCTTGCATTTCTGCGGGATTTAATTTTGCTGCTACTGATCTTGATGCCACTATGTAGAGTGACCCATTGTTTTGTTTTTCTAATATGTTCATGGTTCTTACCTCCTTAAATTTTACAGACTCAAGTGCAAAGAAATTGAGGCTGTATAAATTGATTTAGTGATTTTGTTAGTTAATTTTGTAGAATTTGAAGTGCGGTCTTTCATCTAGGTAATTTGGTCGTATTTTGGCTTCTCAAAGCCGGAACGGGCCAAATATGTGTTTTCGTTTAGTTGAAAACTACTTTGTGATTAATTGAATCACAGCAGCATTTATCAATCCCGATTTTTATATCATGGAGATGTTCGCGTGCTGTAATTCAATTGGTTGTTGTGAGTGTGAATGTATGTGAAGCGTGACCTATAAATTTTTCGGGTCATTGTTTTCAAAGGTCTCAATATAGCTGTTGTGGTAAGGGTATTTGTATTCTTCTTCGCGAAGTAATTTAATTATATAATCTAATTTTTTGTTTACTTCTTGTAGTAATTTCATTGCTTCATCTTGATGATTGTTCTTGTTGTTTTTTAATGTTTTGTTTGTGGTTGTCATAACTTAAGGGTAATTACTTCATGTTAATATATTTTTCGGTTTTATCACTTTTAAGTAAATAGAATGGTTTACAACTAAAGGGTAGCACTTTTCATTATTGAGTAATCAATTATATTTTCTACTGATGAGTGTCAGTTAAATTGTATCCATTTTCCTGTGGTAATAAATTCTAAGCTAATAATTAGGTGGCAGTAAGTTAGACTTTTCTACCCCTCCCAATTGGGAGCATATCTATCGATAGATTTATATATAAGTCTATGCATGCAGATTTTGTATGGTTCCTTCCCTCAATATCACTAAGAAAAACGAAATAAAAAGACTTCCACGTTTGCCGGATAACTTAGTTCGGCTTCAATTCCAAAAATCTAACGGTCAGTTCAAGATTACCATTCCAAGAGGTCTTGCAAAAAGTTTAAGATTAGGCGGCGGTGATATACTTGAGGTTTTTATTGAGCGTGGGGATTTGGTTTTGAGAGTAAAAGAGGCGGGTGTTAATTGAAGAAGGCTTTCGTTTATTTGAGGGTTAGTACTGGTGAGCAAGCTAAAGGTTTTTCTTTGGATGCTCAGTTTGATGAGATCAACAAATATTGTGAGGATAATGATATAGAAGTTATTGAAAGGTTTTCTGATTCGATGAGTGGTAAAAAACTTACTGAGAGAAAAAGTTTAATGGAGTTACTTGATCATATTGATATTGATAAACCTAATTTTGTTATTGCTACAGAGTCAGACCGTATTTCTAGAAACACTTTGCAGTTTGGTTGGATCGATACTCATTTATCAATGAAAGGTGTAAAGCTGCTGTTGGTTAATGAGCGTGAGGTTGAGGGTCCTTTTGAGAAAGCTTTCCAGAAGATCAGAGCTGTGTTTTCAGAGTTTGAAACTGATCTCAGGCAGTCAAGAATAAATCGTGGTAGAGAGAAAGCTAGGAGTAATTACCGTTTCATGAACCGTCCTCCGTTTGGTTATAAAGTTGTTGGGCGAGAAGTAGTTATAGACCCGGAGTATAAAGAATGTGTCGAAAGGATTTTTGATGATTATTTTAAGAATGTTTCCATAAAAAAGATAGCAAGGGAAATAGGAAAGAGTCCGGGAACCATTCGATATATTCTAAGCAATAATTTTTATGTGGATTCAAAAGTTAATGGGAAACATGATGTATTTATTGATATTGATAAATTTGAAAGAGCTCAAATTAAGCTTAAAATATCGAAGGAGTTTTCTACTAAAAGGTAGTGAATAACCGAAAAGTTTATATAGTAGTTTCTATATATGATAATATTCGAGGTGATAAATGTGATATTTACAAAAGAATATTTACCAAAATTAGACAACTACTATAAACCTAGTTATATAGTAGAGAACAACTATTCCCAATCCCAAGATCAAAACCCCATCGATAATAATTCTATTGGACTTTCTTATTTCCCCAATTTTGATTATTCAATTACCAATTCTGCAAATAAATCATCAAGTGGTTCAGATATAGCTGATGTTATTACCAATGACAAATTGAAATTCTTAGGGGCAACAGCAGAACATCTAAAATCACAAATTGAATTGCGGTCAAAGATTCGGGATGATCATGTTAATGATTTGGATTCAATGATAATGGAATGTGATACCGGAGTAATGAATTTAGAATCTTGGCCTATGTTTAGTAATCAGATGGTTGAAAAGAAAAGAGCAGATTTTAAAAATGTTATTCAAAAGTTGGAGTCTGAAAAAAAGCAAGAAGTTTTGAAATGTTGGAAGGATCAGAGTTCTCTTTATAAGGAACTGCTTGAGACTCTTGGTGAATATAAGAATGTACAACGAAGATCAAAAATGCTATCAGGAGGTTATTAGAGTTGTTAGCTGAAGATATTTGTGTGAAGTTAAGACCTATATTGGGTGAGAAGGTTGATCGCCTCTGGAGGGCTTATTTGGTAGAAGATACTGATGGTAAAAGAGAGATTGAGCAGATTCTGAATATGATGTATGTTGATAATATTAATACTGATCTTGATTCTAAGAATATTGATATCCTTGCGCCTCCTCCGGCGGAAAATGTTCGTGGAGATTATCCAATTGGTGAGATTACTTATGCCGGTAAAAAAATGCATCCTTTTTGTTTACGTGAACATGATTGGATTAAACACGTTTTAATTGTTGGTGCCTCGGGCTCTGGTAAGACAAATTTATGTTTTCAAGTATTAAAGAATTTCATTTACAAGAAAAAACCTTTTCTTGTTTTAGACTGGAAGAGAAACTACCGTGATATTATTAAAGAAAAATATGGTAAAGATGTCAGGGTCTACACTGTTGGAAGAGATGTTGCTCCTTTTCGTTTTAATCCTTTGATCCCTCCCCCGGGCACTTCGGCAAAGACTTGGTTGAAGAAGCTTATCGAAATTATTGCACACGCTACTTATGTTGGTGAAGGAGTCATGTATTTGTTGCAGAAAGCATTGGATAAAACTTATCGGGATTTTGGTTTATATAATTCTAAACCAATAACTAATTATCCAACACTTAAAGATTTATTGAATACAATTGAAAGTACTGAAGCTAAAGGTAGAGAAGCCGGTTGGATGAGCAGTACCTTAAGAGCTCTTGGCGCTCTTACATTTGGCGAAACTGGAAAAACTTTTAATGTAAGACAACAATCTGATATGGTTGATTTGTTAAATCAGCAAGTTATTCTTGAAATGGATTCGCTTACAAACAGCGATAAGATTTTTCTCGTTGAAAGTATTTTGTTGTGGATTCATCATTACAGATTATCTTCCCCAAGTCAGAAAAGGGAAGAATTTGATCATGCAATTATCCTAGAGGAAGCACATCACGTGATCGGAAAAGATAAGAGTGACTTAGTAGGCGGTGAGTCTATCACTGATGTTATCATTAGAGAAATTAGGGAACTGGGTGAGTCCGTTATTATCATTGATCAATGTCCTAGTCTTTTGTCCTTGCCCGCTAGAGGAAATACTTGGTGTACGATAGTGCTAAACCTCAAGGATGCGAAAGATGTTAATTCTGCTGCAAGCTCCTTGTTGTTGGAGGCTTCTGATAAGAAGGTTTTAGGCAGGCTTGATATTGGTGAGGCTGTTGCGAAGATTCAAGGAAGATGGCATAAACCATTTATGATACATGTCCCCCATATTCCAATAAAAAAAGGCTCTGTCGATGATAAAATGATCAGTGAAGTGATGAGACCTTATTCCACGTATTCCACCTCTGAAAGTGTCACCATTGTTGAGGAGAAAGAGATTCCGCAAAATGAAGCTGCACGAAAAATAAGTAATGGAATAACCTCAGAGGAACAAATACTACTTAAAGATATTTATTCCAATAAATTATCTGGAGTGGTTCAAAGATATAAAAGATTAGGGTGGAGTAGAAGAAAAGGAAATGAATTAAAGAATTCATTAGTAAAAAAGCAGTTAATTGATACTGAGGAAATTCCAACTAAAAGCGGAAGAGTAATAGTACTTAAATTAACTAGAGAAGGTAAAAGAATTTGTAGTGAACCAATCACAAATTTAATATCAGATATTAGAGAGGGTGGTATTACACATGAATACTGGAAAAATAAATACGCAAAAATATTAAAGGATAAAGGTTTTGATATAACTTTTGAAAAACCAATCGGAGAAGGCAAATCCGTTGATGTTGTAGCAACTAAAAACGGCAGACAAATTGCAATTGAAGTTGAAACCGGAAGGTCAGATATCCTTTCAAATATCAATAAATGTC
This sequence comes from Ignavibacteriota bacterium, assembly GCA_013112585.1. Taxonomy (GTDB): domain Bacteria; phylum Bacteroidota; class Ignavibacteria; order Ignavibacteriales; family Melioribacteraceae; genus IGN16. Next base: position 66,833 of record JABFGH010000020.1, read on the forward strand.
TTCAAGCAAATTTTGATAAAATTATTGTTGTTGCTATCAATGAAAAAATTGAATCAAAAGTGAAATCATTGTTAGAGAAAAATGATTTACATCAAAACCCAAAAATAATTTTAAGCTGTGCGAGAAGGACTGCTTAAATTTAGTTTATTTGCTAACCGTGTTGACCTTATAAAATCACAACAACAATTACGTTCACTCTCTCAAGTCCTAAGTCAAATTTTACTATTCGATTATTACTTAAAACTATAATATTATTGTTCCACTCAATTTCATAAAAAGTAAATACTTAATTTACTTATTAGAGAATATCAGAATAAAGAATGCTAATCCAGCTAATACCAATGCAGTATTTTGATTTTGTTTTTCTACTAAATTATATCTCTTAATGGTTTTTGTAATTTCCAATACTGCCGCGTAAGGGTCTGAAGGATCAATCACTTGGTATGTTGTTCCAGATAAAAATCCTAGCTCAGTAGTAGGGACAGTAGATGAAACAATTGGAATAATGTTTTTATTCTGTGCTTTAGCTCTGCCAATTTCTTGACCAACAGACATTGCCCGGGCAACTGTACTGCCGGTAATCAGTGCAAGTACAACATCAGAAGAATCAATCCAAGAAAAAATAGTTTCCCAAGCTTCTTTTCCTAACTCTTTATCCTCCGCCCAATAAGTTACTTCACCGAATGGTCTTAAATGCTCAGCAAATAAATTTACTATGTCTAGATCTTTAGTACTGTAACTAATAAATATTTTCAATTTATATTTTCCTTTTTAATTGTTTTAACAGGCTATATTCTTTGCAATAACCAACAATCTCTGATATGAGCGTGTTAAGCTTATTGATCAAGTAATTAAATAATAATATGAGAATCGATTTCAATTGTTAGGAATTAGAAAAAAACTTTCCAACTCTTTAATAATCATTGCCATTTGAAAATGTTAATTTTTGAAATATAGATATTTTTTCTATGCAAGCTTCTTATTCAACTTTTGGATTGCATTAATATATTCATCAGACAAATACATAGCTAATGTTTTAAGATCATCTTTGTCGATTGTAACCTCTAATTCTACGTTAGCATTATTACGTACATTAATATCTTTTAGCCTAATACTGACCCATTCACCATCTTCATTCTGTGTTTCTGCGTTGGCCAGATGAGCAAGACTATTGCGCAAATGTTGAAGAAATGTATAAAGATTTTTCCGATCTCCTACGTACTCTTTTTTTTGCCGGTTAAACTTCGTTGGTGAAAAAATATAATTACTATCTTTTTTAAATATTTCCTGAATAATATCTACATCTTTAAGATTACGGTTTAGAAATGATAATCTTTTTACTTTATTGACTTCGAATGGTAATTGTATTAACCCAAGAGTACAATTTATTAATAAAGTGTATTCAAATTTCCCCTCATAATTATTAATAATCTTTTGAGTTCTTCTTACAAAGTCAATATCCAAGTTCTTCATTCTAATTCTTATTTTTTATTGGCTAAATCATCCAAGTTATTATTCTTTTTTGAATCAGGTTTACTGCGCAAATAAGTATTTCCATTATTAGGATGCACTGCGACAACATTTGATAATTCGTTTCTCTCAGCTAATTTTATAGCTACGCTTAATGGAGTAAATGATTTGTTTCCTTGAATTTTTACTGAAGTGATATTTCCGTTTTTGTCTGCTTGTGCATCAACTACTTTTCTTTGTTTTTTCATCTTCACTTCGTTATTTAATTAATTACATTTTATATTTTTGCAGTTCCTATAAATAAATTATTACCATCTCAAAATTGTTACTCATTTGTTAAATCCAGGTAATATTAATTATCCTTGTGAGCCTTAATAGCAAAAATAATATAAAACATTTTCTAAATACAATAATTCGTGTTAAATTTTTACTATACGGAAATTATGTTCATATCTATTGTAAAATTAATTATTAGTTTATCTCCATTTCTTAAGTCAGACTGAGTTAGAGAATTTTTTGAGTACTCCAATTTTCTCTCTTCTCTTTGACATTTCCCTTTTCCAAATTGCATGTTCAAGTTGTAATAACTTTAAGCTTGGTGTCGGTTTAATTGGAATTGAATCAAGTACCGGATCAAAATGCTCATCTGTTATTCTAACCACTTCATTAAGCTCGTCATTATACGCCATCTTAAGCAAATACTCATTTAATACTTTATACTCTTCATCATTCCAATCTCCTAAGATGCCATACCAAGAAAGAACTAGATCAACGCCATAATCCAATACATCATAATACTCATGAATGACCTCATTACGTTCAAGTTCTTTAATCGCCCTAACAACCTTGTATTTATCTGATTTCATTTTGTATACCTCCTAGCTCCGCATTTTAACTTAACGGGGTCTTCACTATATGAGACCCCGTGGAGAACCAACTGTTAGATAAAGAATAATTTGCTGGTTAGCCGACCTTGAAAAGGGAAAAGTTTATATAGTCGGATTACGATGAGTAAGTCATGAAATGACGTATCCGATTTATAAACTTTTAGGCGTGAAGACCTACAAATTTGAGTTCAAATAATGACTATTTAAAATTGAATTTAAGAGGTGAAACACAATGGCAAGACCATTCAAATGTCCATACTGCAATCAGACAAATACAAATTGGAAAGGATACAGAAAAACACAAGAAGGTACTAAAAGAATCAGAATATGTAGAGACTGTAAGAAAAGATTTACAACAAAAATAACTATCTAAAACATCAATCAAACAAAAATCATAACGATAAAATTTAATCGACAAAACGAATATTATTCAAGTAAAAGAAGCATCAACTCATTAATAAATCTTTAAAATTATAGTCCCCAACAATACAAGTTCCAAAATCAAACAAACTTTACTTACTAAAAATCTAGAAACAATTCATAATAATCCCACTCATTCAAATACTTATCTAAGTTATAATTCACTTTAATCTTTTCTTTTTTCATTCATTCTCTCATTCCCTTTCTTTGTTATATATAGTCGATTTAACGAACCGATCATAAGATGTTTATTGATAGTAGGTTATAAAGAAATCGGCTGTTCGTTAAATGAACAGTTTCAAACTAATTAACGAACGTTATTGGTCATTTAACGAATACATTTGAGGTATTTAACGAACAAATATTATCTGGAAATACTTAGTAAAATTATACCTTTTTATGAAGATAAAATTTACTTGAAGTGATTATTTTAGTACGGGTAATCTTAAGTCAAAAGCAAGGGTTGTACCAAGGATTGATTCATGTGATCTAGATGCACTCCCACCTCGTGCCCAAATTTTTCCACCAAGACCTTTTTCAAACAGATCATACTGATTTGCTATCCAGATAAAATCACTTGAATTATCCGCGCTAACAAAATTTGAAATATTAGTTTTTCTTTTTACAGAATTTGTAAGGAATAATAATCTAAATCCCTTGAATTTCGTATCCCATCTTTTTTCATATCGTTTATATTTTTGACTCCTGAAATATGCTCTATAATTTTTTATTTTTGTTGAGATGTTGTTTGAATTTGAGTGACGGCTATTTAGAGATTCAGTTCCCATATCAACTTCCAAAAAGAAAAGTAAACTTTTATTTTTTTCTTTATTGATAATTGAAAAAACTCCGTCAGGTATAAAATTTATCGGAAGGTCTTCTTGTTTAAAGCTTTCTGATATCAGTGGTAATCCATTACTTTTTAATGGTAGAAATGGAGTGGTTGCAGATATAAAGTCAACACCCAAATCTGTTATTTTAATTGGCAAGAAATCAAGATAAATGCGAAACCAGTTTACTAATAGTTCATGTTCAATGGTATTAGTCTTATTAAATAAAAATCTTTCTAGTGAAATTTTGTTATCAATTTGTTTTTCATTCTGAAGAAGTTTAATGCCTTTTTCACTCAATGAAGAAATAAACCTGGATCTGCCTTTTTCCGATTTGTAACTCCGAGTTCTAATATGTATAAAACCTTTTTGATTCAATTCATTAATACGTTTTTGGACTGCTCTTATTCCTGTCCCACTTAGTTGAGCAATCTGTTCGTTTAACAAAACAAGATAGTCTGCAAGCTGAAGTAAAAGATTGAGATCCTTTTTTGATATTTTTTCTGTTGAAAGCATCGAGCTGATAATTTTTAGCAAAATTCTTATTGATTTAGTGGCAATTTTATTCTTGATGTTTCATTTTAGTCTCCTATATTGAAAAGTTGTTTAATCTAATAGATTAACAACATCTTCAAGATTTTCTTTAATTAAGTGAGCATAGATTTGCGTTGTTGCAACATCGCTATGTCCCATTAATTCCTTAACGATATATATTGAAGCTCCTTTTTGTACTAAATTACTAGCAAAACTATGTCTTAATGTGTGGAAGTGTATTCTTTCGTCGCATCCACATAAACGAACAATTTTCTTAAATGCCTTACTAACATAATCCTCGTTTATTTTAATTCCTCTTATCTTACTAAAAACAAAATCATCATAAACAATGCTTGATACTTTTTTCAATTTATTTGCGATTACAGTTTGCATGATTTTATTTAGTGGTATAACACGATCTCTTTTATTTTTTGTGGCAAATGAATTGGAATTTTGGATGTAAATTTTCTGGTTATTGAAGTCAATACTTTTCCATTTCATATTAACTAGTTCTCCAAGTCTCATTCCTGTATTAAAAGCTGTATAAAAAATATCGCGCATTTCACTATCCTGTGTATTGTCGATTATTTTTTTGAATTCAGATTTTGTGATAAAAATTGGATACGGTTTTTTACTAGAGGGCAACTTAATTTTGTTAAAAGGATTTTCTGATAAGTAGCCCCAATCGACTGCTCTATTAAAACTTGCTTTTAAGGTTCGAGAATATAATTCAGCAGCCTTAGGCGCTTTTATATAAACTGTGCTCAAGAATTGCTGTGTTTTTGGAATTGTAATCTTTTTTAAGGGAACATCATCAACAAATTTAATAAATTGTCTGAAAGATAATTTAATTGAGGTTAGATAGTTTTTTGAATAAGCTTCAGCCACAAATTTAACATATTCATCTCTATACTCAACCAGTGATTTATAAATAATTTTTTTATTCTTTTTTTGGTTTTCTTTAAAACTATATAAGAATAAATTTGCTTCTCTTTTATTTCGTTTTCCTGTTGAGACCCTTCTTTTCCGATTTTCCTCAGAATCAAAAAATTCTACAAAATAAATTCCATTTGATCGTTTACCAAGATACATTCCTACCTCCATACTTTAATGTTAAAGCATATGTTCAGTAAAGTGTTCAGTAAGAATTTGACTTATAATGGGCTATGTTTAGGAATGTCAGCTAAGAAGTTGCGTTTTTGAGGGAAAATTGAGCTGGTGAACGGACTCGAACCGCCGACCGGCTGATTACAAATCAGCTGCTCTACCAACTGAGCTACACCAGCAATTAAAACGTAAATTAAATTTAGAACATAAAAACTTGGTGTGAAAATTAACAATTTCATTTACCCGCCTTTGGCGGGCTACACCAGCATTTTTAAGAATTGTAAACATACAGTTTTTTTTTAATCTCCGCAATATCTTTATTATCCTTTTCTTATTTTTAATCTACTTTTTCAAAAACAATTACTGAGATGAAACGCAATATTACCCAAAGCGAAATAAAACTCTTTGCCTCCTTACTCCAGAAAAAATATCGTAAGCAGCATAGCTTATTTTTGGTTGAGGGGAGTAAACTTATTGAGGAAGTATTAAAAAGCAGATACACTACAAAAAAAATTCTAACTACCGAATTATACTTTTCAAAATATAAAAGTTTTTTTGATTTAAAGAAGCTTGATGAAATTGAGACATTAATTGTAAAGGAAAAGGATTTTCTAAAAATATCAGATACTAAAAATCCGCAGGGGATAATCGGTGTTTGTGAATTTGAAACGGGTAAATTTTTTGATGTTCAAACCAATAGAATAATTGGATTAGAAAACATTTCAGATCCCGGTAACCTTGGCACCATAATTAGAAATTGCAACTGGTTTGGATTTGATAATATAATTTTAAGCGAACAATGTGCTGAAGTTTTCAGCCCGAAAGTTTTACGTGCAAGTATGGGATCGGTTTTTCATGTTAATATTTCAATGGCGAATTCATTTATAGAAAGAATGAAAGAATTAAAACTAGATGGATTTAAAATTTATGTTGCAGATATGAAAGGAGAAAATCTTTATGATAAAAGGATGAATGTAAAATCAGTTTTAGTGCTGTGTAATGAAGCTAACGGTCCATCAAAAGAAATTAGGGAATTAGCGGATGGCATTATTACTATACCAAAATACGGGCAGGCAGAATCGTTGAATGTTGCAAGTGCATCGGCAGTGATTTTATCTCATCTAGCAAAAATTAAATTAGTTAAAAAAACTTAACCACGAAGAACTCGAAGAAAAGATTCACAAAGTTCACAAAGAAAGAATTACTATTCTCCTAACCTCAAGAATCTTGGTTCTTCCAGAGTAAGTTTTAAGGAAATTCTGTGTGATTCTTCATGAAGCGTTTCGTATTCAGAGCCGGTAAATTGTGCAAATGAATAATCAATGTTAAGTTTAGGAAGTTTTATTCCCGCTCCAACGGTGTATTGCTGCACATCTGTATAGCCGCCGCGTATTGAAATTATATTTTTAAATGTAAATTCAAGTCCGCCTCTAAAATCAAAACTGACGGGACCCAAATTAAAATTAGATGCAAATTGTCTATTCTCAAATCTTATATCAAAATCAACTGCCGGTGTTAAAACGCCGCCTAACATTTCTAATCCGTATGCAGCACCAACTTTTGCTGTTGGAGTAACAAGTTCATTTCTGCCGGTACTCCAGGCTACTAAGGTAGTTGTAACGTCCATGATATTTGCACCGAGATAAAGATTATCCATCGGCATGTAAACAGCGCCGGCATCAAAGCCGACCCCAAACGCACTTTCTTTTTCAAGCGATCGAGAAATTATTTTTACATTTGCTCCCCAGTAAAAATTATCCGAGGCTCTTTTTGCAAAAGTTAAATAGAATGCATAATCAACATTGTTAAAGTATGTAATTCTTGAGGGATCGGTTCGTGCGTTTGGGTCTTCAATATCATAAATAGTTTCGCCGGTAATTCCGTTTATAAGAAAATTTTTCGTTCCCGGAATATCGTCAATCGCTAAACGGATAACACTTATTCCAAAACTCATATCTTTGCCGTAGGGAATTGCTACCGCGCCGTAATTATAATTAACTAGATTACCGAAATGTTCTTCGTGCATTAAAGCGCCTTGCGGATAATCAATAAAGGCAAGTCCGGCAGGATTCCAATAACCGGCAGTAACATCATTAGCAACGGCAACCTGGGCGCCGCCCATTCCTAATGCCTTACCGCCAACACCGATTGCCATAAACTCACCGGCATATTTGCCAATTACGGTTTGAGATATAATATTGCCGCTTAATAATAAAAGCGAAGCAAGAATTAACAATATTCTTTTTAACATTCAGTAACCTAATTTTTCTAGATCATTATACAATAATTGTGCAACGAAAATTGGTAAAAAAGGCTTCAAAATCAAGGTCAAATATTTTTAAACGTACTACCATTTTTTTTACACTATTTCGATAATTCTGCAGGCACAAAAGCTAAAATTGTTTTTGGATGTGTGTCAGTTGCAATTAGAAACCCCAGGTTATTCAACTTTGCTAATCCTTCCCAGTTCCTTCCTGTATCATCATCTAACAGCTCTAAATAAATCGGCATTTCCATCCCAAGTTCAATTCCGTCTTCATTAATTACTAACTGAATTATTCTTTCTACCGCCGGTGAATTTTTATGCGAACTTCCTACACCGAATTTCTTTACAATCTCATCATCCATCGGACTAAGCTTTTTATAATCTTTTGGATAAAAATAATTCAGCACCCAAAATTTACCGGATGAATCTGCATCTGTTGCATCGGTAATTCTATATTCAATATTCGGCATGGGAAGAAAATTTTTATAATTCAACTCAGTATCATAAAGACTTGCATTCGGCTTATCTGTAATAGCCTTTCCATTAGCCTCGTAAATTGTGATTATATTATTTTCAAATTGTGTTATAGTTTCATTTGAGAGATTAAAAATTTTATCCTCGGAAGGAATTTTTGTTAAAGATGCACTATCAAGCGTTAATATTTTAAGGTCAAAATCTAATATTCCTTTTACAACCAAGCTTTCCGTCCTACTGCCCTTCATAAATTCAATTGTTAAAAATGCTGTGCTGTCAATAAAAGTTATAGCCTCGTAACCGGAGCCTATACCTGAATATTTTTCCAATCCTTTTTCAATAAAATCTATTGGGTGAAAATTAAGCCCCGAAGCGTCTTTTGTTTCTAAGTAATTCAAAATATCTTTTTTTGATATTGTAAATATCCTGGATATATTTTCTTTTGCCATTCGTTTGGGGAATTGCGGTAATATAATCAAGTAATCTTTGTACCAGGTTAAACCGGAAATTTCTGTACTGCGTCTTGCTATATTTTCAGGCAATGGAATTTCAATAACCGGATGTTCCGCAATTACCTGTGCATTCTTCTCTTCCTCGGTGGTTTTTGGGGCTTCGCTGCTGCATCCAATAAAATTTACAAATAATATTATCAGCATCAATAAAATTTTAATTTTTATCATTTTATTTCTTCCAATTAAAAATAGTATTTAAAACTTCGGGGTAGTTTTCGGCATCGTGACCAAACATGATTGTTTCTTTCTTTACTTCATCAAAATCTTTACCGAGATAATGTGTGTTATAAATCCCGGTAATAAGTCCCGTTCTGTCTTTTCCGCCGAGGCAGTGAATCAGTACCGGCTGATTAGCGGTATCGGCAACAATATCTAAAATTCTTTGCACCTGTTCAGTGTTGAATTCATCACGAGCATCAAGCGGTTCATTAAAATATTGCAAACCTAAACTATCAGAAAATTCACTTTCCCAATTATTAGTTTCTTCATCACCCCTTAAATTTATAATTGTTTTCAAACCATGCATTTTCATTTTTTCAAGTGATGTTTGATTCGGCTGACTCGAGCGCCAGACTCCCGGTGCGGCAATATGAAAATTAAATTGCTGATCGACCACGGAAGTCTTGGGAGGAATATAAGTGTTTTTATCCTCTGTGCAGGAAGAAAAAATTAGAATGATGATAAGTGAAAAAAGGAGTTTACTTTTCAAATTCATTTTGTATTCCTATTCAGATTTATATTTAATATTTGATTGAACATCATCATTAACATTCAGAGTAAAAACATCCGGGCGTGAATAATGACCGCTGCTATCCAAGGTTAATTTACCTTCATTAATTAATTCTAAATTCAATTCCGCAAAAATAATTTTTGATTTACCAAACATCGGTTCCGTAATATAACTTGTATCGGGTGCTATAAAAGCACTGCCGCCGTTATACAGCACGGTTTTGTTATTTCCGTTTATACTCTCCAAAAGTTTTCTCACGTCTGATTTTTTTATCTGCAATGAATCAAAACCATCGAGCACATTTTGTTTTGTAATATAAGTGCCCGCAGCTAACACAAAACATTGTCCTTCAAAAGCATAATGCCTGCTTGCTAATTGATGAAGATCATGAACCCCGGGCCATTGACATAAATGAATAACTTCATTTTTTTGATGCATAACCGCTCTTGCAAAAGGCATCCAATGTTCCCAGCAAATTAAACCGCCCACCACTCCAAACTCTGTATCCATGCTGTTAAGTGTGCTTCCATCACCTCGTCCCCAAACTAATCGTTCAGTATAAGTCGGTACAAGTTTTCTGTGAATTTTATATTCACCATCTTTATCAATATAAATTAAGGTGTTATAAATAGTGCCGCCCTCTTTTTCATTTGCGCCCATAATTACATAGGTGCCTGTTTGCTTTGCTGCGTTTAATAATTTGGTGAATTCTTGACTAGGTATTTCCAATGAGTTTTGAACCAATATATTAAAAACTGACTTTGCTTCCGGGCTGCCCCAAATTGCAGCGTTCGGCGCTGAGTCAATCCACAAAGGGTAACCCGGCAGCCAGGTTTCGGGGAACGCGATTAATTCTGCCCCTTTTTTAGCAGCTTCCTCAATGTATTCCACTGCTTTATCTATTGATGCATTTAAGTTTAAAAATACCGGTGGGTGCTGAATTATTGCAGCAGTAATTTTACTGGCTGATTTTGTCATTCTACTTTTACCTTATTATTAGAACTCAAATATAAGAAAAGTAGTTTGAGAAATTAAATTCTACTTCAGCAGCGTCATAGTTTTTGATGAGGAAAAATTGTTTGATGATAAGCGGTAAATATAAACACCGCTTGATAGATTATCTCCATTAAAAAATATTTTATGATTTCCTGCATTGACAATATCATTGACTAAGGTGCTTACCTCACTCCCTAACAGGTCATATACTTTTAGTGTAATAAACTCTTTGCTCTGCATTGCGAACTCAATTACTGTATCAGGGTTAAATGGATTTGGATAATTTTGCCGCAGCTCAAAATTATGGGGAATATTCTCGCCGACTGATGTAACCGGCTCACCTTCAAATTTATAAATCTTGCCGTTGTAACTTGCAAAATATAATTCGTTTTGTTCATCAACACCAAATGTTGAAACATTGTAGGATGTGTTAAACAATAATTCATTTTCAAAATCATCACCAACTTTTGAAAGTGCCCAAATATTACCTGTTATATAATCGGCATAAACATATTTATCAGTAAGCTCATTTGCATCGGCACCGTGATAGACATACCCGCCCGTAATTGAGTAACCGCCTGAATCGCTGTGATCGTATTCCCATACAGGCAGTTCAATTCCTGTAAAGTCGCAGCCGGTTGCCGGATTGTAACAATGATTTCCTTCCGTGATTCTCCAGCCGTAATTTTTTCCGCTTTCAATAATATTTATTTCTTCCCATTTATTCTGTCCAACATCAGCAGCCCATAATTCATTAGTCATGCTGTCAAAACTGAACCGCCAAACATTACGCAAACCGTATGCAAAAATTTCTTCTGCAATGCCTTCATTGTTTTGGTAGAACGGATTGCCCTCCGGTATTGAATAATCCAATCCATCGTCTTTTTTATCAATATCAATTCGTAAAATATTTCCAAGCAGAGTTGCTCTATTCTGCCCGTTATTCTGCGGGTCACCGCCGCTGCCGCCATCTCCCATGCTGATGTATAAAAAATTATCGGGACCAAAAACTATTTGTCCCGCATTATGATTGGAATACGGCTGAGGTACTTCAAGTAAAATCTCTTCCGAATTAGGATCACCTGCATTTGCACTTGAAAGCGAAAATTTTGATATAACAGTTCGGCGTGGATTGCCGGCGGTATAATCAACATAAAAATACGGGCTATCAGGAAACTGCGGATGGAAAGCCAGTCCCAGTAATCCCATTTCACCTCCACTGCTCACTCTATTTTTTATATCTAAAAATTCAGTAGTTGATGTAACCTCAGGATCATTATCAAAAACTTTAATTATTCCCGATTGTTCAACCACAAAAATTCTGTTCGAGCCGTCGCCTGCATTTTGAATATCAACCGGTGAGCTAAAGTTTAGGTTCGGAAATGCTTCAACAATTTGAAGTTGAGATTTTACATCGCTGCATGAAGCAAGGACAATTGAGGAAATAATTAATAAGATCAGCTTTTTCATATTGTCATTTCACTTATTTGATTGATGGAAGTATTTATCAACTAAATAATAATTAAAGTTGAAACATTCAACATAAAGAGGTGTACGTTGTTAGAAATAATATTTGAAACCTTTTTAATAATGCTACATCATACCCTTTATTAAAAATAATAACTTGATTCACAGGAAAATTAAATGCGAATAAATAAATATAACTGCTGCAGAAAGTCTATCAAGTTTACTCTTACAAGTAAGCAGAGGACAATCTTTACAGAAAAATATTCGTCAAGTTATTCATAATACCCATCATTGATTTAGCTTTACAGACCGATCAAAAATTAATTATTAACAAGAAAGTTTGAATTTTAACATTAGGAGAAAAAATGTTTAAATACGGGAAATCTATGCCCATACTACTGATTACAATTTTACTGTTTTACGGTAATCTTTTTGCACAACAGGCAAAAATAAAAATCTCTTTAGAAGAGGCTCTCACAAAAGCGAGAGAAAATAATTATGAAATAAAATTAGCCGAATCGGAAGAGAATGCAATGCGGGCTGATTTTAACAGTTCACTTTCAGTGTTCCTGCCGCAAATTACTTTATCGGAAACATTTGTAAGAACTAATGATCCGCTAAATACCTTTGGGTTAAAACTTAAACAAGAAATTGTTTCTCAAATGGATTTTAACCCGGCACTGCTTAACGACCCTGATGCAATTAAAAATTTTAATACTAAGCTCGAAGTAAAACAGCCGCTTATAAATCTTGACGGATTTTGGGGAAGAGCTGCCGCTGCTGACGGCTTATCTGCACTGGAGTTTAAAAGGAAGCGGACAGAAAACTATATGGACTTTATGGTGAAAATGAATTACTACCAGGTCGGCTTGATGAGTAAAAGTTTAAATGTTGTTAATAAATCATTGGAAACTGCAAAGGCAAATAGAAAATTAATTAAAGATTATTACGATGAAGGAATGATAACAAAAGCAGATTATCTAATGGCAGAAGTCTTTGTATCGAATTTGGAGAGCCAAAAAACTGATGTAGAAAGCCAGTACAAAAATGCCAATAATAACCTGAAGCATCTGATGGGAATTGATGATAATACAGAATTTGAACCAATCGATACACTATCATTTTCCAAAGTGAGCGACATTAAATTTTCCACAAGCTCTGTATTGGCAAGCCGTTCCGACTTGATGGCATACACCTACAAAGTTGATGCGATGAGCAAAAAGCACACAATGAATTGGATGAAATTTTTACCCCGCTTAAATGCGTTCGGCAGTTTTGAATACAATGATACCAAAGTATTTGGAACCAATGCAGATAACTGGATGGTAGGTTTAAACTTACAGTGGAATGTATTTAATGGATTTCAAAACATAGCATCAATTCAAAAGTCTAAAGCTGAATTGAATCATGCAAAAATTGAATTGGCAAAAGCCAAATCGCAAAGTAAAAATGAAATTGATGCCGCTATAAATGATTTAGAAACTGCTTCCAGGAAATTAAACTTAGCTGAAACCTCTGTCAAGCAATCTGAAGAATCATTGCGCATTATCAAAGACCGCTATGAAAAAGGATTAGAAAAAACTACAGACTTGCTGAATGCAGAAACTGCTGCTTCGGGTGCAAGGCTAAATTATTTGAAGACCTTGTTCTTCTACAATGTTAGTCTGTTCAAAGTTGAATTAATGATTGAAGAAAAAATTATAAGTGAATAAATAGGAGTGAAAATGTTTAGCAAAAAAATAATTTTAGTGATAACTGCATTAATCCTTTCTATGGTTTTAGCATCCTGCGGTAGTGATGAAAATAGTGACACCAGGGAAGCAGTTAAGGTTAATGTAAAAAAAGTTGAAAGCCGAGAAGTTTCGGATGTGTTTGAATTTTCCGGCAATATTGAAGGAGTACAGAGAGTAAAATTAAGTACAAAACTAATGGGTACAATTGTTTCTTTTCCTTATGAAGCTGGTGCAAAAATTAAAAAGGGCGATCTGCTTGTTAAAATAAACAGCTCCGATATATTAGCTAAAAAACGACAGGTAATGGCTAACATATCACAAGCTGAAACTGCCCTGAAAAACATGGAGATAAATTTCAATCGTGTAAAAAATCTTTATGAAAAAAAGAGCGCAACAAAAAAAGAAATGGAAGATATACAAATGGCTTATGATATGGCAAAAGCACAAGCTGATGCTGCACGCGAAATGAAAAAGGAAGTAGAAGACGTGTTAAGCTACGCCAATATTAAAGCCCCGTTCGACGGATACATTGTTAACAAGTTTTTTCAAGAAGGGGATATTGCTGCTCCGGGACACCCGATTGCAATAGTGGAAAACTTTAGCGGGTTTAAAGTAAAGACATATGTTTCCGCCGGTGATATCAATCGTTTTGAAAGAGGTGAAATTGTTACAGTTAGGTTAGATGAACTAAACGGAAAAATGCTTGAGGGAAAAGTTGTTGAAATTAACCCGGGTGCACATCCGGCAAGCAGGCAATATGCTATTCAAGTTTTAATTGATGCAGCTAATCAAAATCTTGACGGTGTTAAATCGGGCATGTATGCAAAAGTAGTATTGGAAAATAGTAAACGAAATATGATAACCGTTGATGAAGAAAACCTAATTACCCGCGGACAGCTTAAAGGTGTTTACACAGTAAGCACAAATAACGAAGCAATGCTTAGATGGCTTCGTATCGGAAAAAACTTTAAAGGTAAAATGGAAGTGTTATCGGGATTAAGTGATGGCGATATGATAATTATTGATAAAGATATTGTGACTGAAGGTCAAAAGGTTGAGGTGATATAATGAAATTAGGGATTGCAGGAAAAACTGCACAGGCATTTATAAAATCAAAACTTACCGTGCTGTTAATAATTGCTTCACTGGCAATAGGTGCATTTAGCGTTTACCTTACTCCAAGTGAAGAAGAGCCGCAGATCATTGTACCTATGGCAGATATTTTCGTGATGCATAACGGCGCGAGTCCGGAAGAGGTTGAATCAAGAATCTCGCAGCCTCTCGAAAAAATAATTTCAAATATTCATGGTGTTGAATATGTTTACTCCACTTCGATGCCCAACATGGCAATGCTGATTGTGAGGTTTTATGTTGGTGAAGATGCGGAAGAAAGCATTGTAAAACTTTACAATGAAATTATGCGCAACATGGATAAAATGCCGCAAGGTATTTCTATGCCGTTTGTTAAAACTAAATCGATTGATGATGTACCGATTATGAGTTTAGCGCTTTGGAGTAAAAATTATGATGATTATGATTTGCGCAGAGTGGGAAACGAATTAGCGAATGAAGTTAAAAAGATTACAGATGTTGGCGACATAAATGTTATCGGCGGAAGAAAAAGAAAAATTAATGTGATGCTCGATAGAAACAAAATGGCATCGTATAATGTTGATCCGCTGATGGTTATGATGCAGGTGAAGGGTGCTAACAAGCAGTCAATGTCGGGCAGCTTTAATTACAACAACAAAGAATTTTTGGTTGAGACCGGAAACTTTTTTGAAACGGTTGATGATGTTAAAAATCTTGTTGTCGGTGTATTTCACGGAAGCCCGGTTTATCTTAAAAATGTTGCCGAGGTAACGGACGGACCGGAAGAACCGAAAAACTACACTGCGTATGGTTACGGCGCAGTTGAACTTAAAGAGAACTCACTTAAATCGGGTGTAGAATTTCCGGCGGTTACAATTTCAGTTGCAAAACGTAAGGGTGCAGATGCTAAGCAAATTGCCGAGTCTGTGCTTTCAAAAGTTGAAATGCTGAAAGGAGACTTAATTCCATCAGATGTGAAAATTGAAGTAACAAGAAATTATGGTGATACCGCCTCGGAAAAGGTTAATGATTTATTGCTCAATCTGCTCGGATCAATTTTAGCCGCATCAATAGTTGTAGCAATATTTTTAGGCTGGCGCGGCGGCTGGGTTGTATTTGCCAGCGTGCCTATAACTTTTGCGCTTACCCTTTTTGTTTATTATATGATGGGCTACACCCTAAATAGAATTACACTTTTTGCATTGGTTTTTGTAACGGGTATTGTGGTGGATGCTTCAATAATTGTTGTTGAGAACATGCACCGCCATTTTAAAATGAAAAAACTTCCGCGCTATCAAGCGGCATTAACTTCAATTGATGAAGTAGGAAACCCGACAATACTTGCTACATTTACTGTGATTGCATCTGTGCTTCCGATGGCATTCGTAAGCGGATTGATGGGACCATACATGGCGCCGATGCCTATAGGCGCGGCACTCGCAATGATGTTCTCACTTTTAGTCGCGTTAGTGGTTACTCCTTACGTGGCTTATAAATCATTGGGTGAAGAAAAACCGAAGAAAGATGAAAAGAAATATGTTCTTCAGGAAACATTAATTTATAAATATTATGTAAAAACAATGATGCCGCTGATTGAGAGTGCACGAAAAAGATGGATTGTAATTATTTCGGTTACTGTACTTCTGCTTCTCTCAATTTCACTTTTGTTCTTCAAAATGGTAACGGTAAAAATGCTGCCGTTTGATAATAAAAATGAAATACAAATAATTATTGATATGCCTGAGGGAACGACTCTGGAACAAACTGCTGTGGTAACAAAAGAAATTGCAGGCTATTTACGCACCGTTCCTGAAGTAGTTAATTATCAAAATTATGTTGGTACTGCTGCTCCAATAAACTTTAACGGACTTGTACGACACTACGATCTGAGGAGAGGTTCCAATGTTGCAGATATTCAAATCAATTTGCTGGATAAAAGCGAACGGTCGGATCAAAGTCATGATATTGCAAAACGCATACGTCCGCACATTCAAAAAATTGCAGAAAAGTTTAATGCAAATGTTAAAGTAGCCGAAGTCCCGCCGGGACCTCCGGTAATGTCTACCATTGTAGCCGAGGTATATGGTCCGGATCGCGAAAGTCAATTGGAGTATGCAAAAAAGCTGAAAGGATTATTTGAATCAACCAAAGGCGTGGTTGACATAGATTGGCTGGTTGAAGATGATCAAGTAGAATACAAATTTGAAATTGATAAAAAGAAGGCAATGCTTTCGGGAATATCGGCTGAACAAATTGTTGGTGTACTCGGCATTTCACTCTATGGTTCTGATGTATCAGCAATCTATCAGCCTAACGAAGTTGAGCCGGTAACAATTCAATTGCGCTTACCTGAAAGTGACCGTTCTAATCTGAATGATATCAGAAATATTAAAGTAATGTCACCATCAGGAAAATTAGTTGCTGTGGGTGATCTTGTAAATATTAAAGAGCAGATACAGGATAAAAGTATTTACCGGAAAAATCAGAAAAGGGCAGTTTATGTTACTGCTGATGTAGCGGGTGAATTAGAGAGTCCCGTTTATGCCATTTTAGATTTAGATAAAAAAATTCAAGAGTTGAATGAAAAAGAAGGTTTGAATGTTGAGCAATTTTATACAGCCCAGCCTGAAAGTGAATCTGAAATTTCCGTAAAGTGGGATGGCGAATGGCATATTACTTATGAAGTGTTCCGTGATTTAGGTGCTGCGTTTGCAGTTGTGCTTGTAATAATCTATATGCTTATCATCGGATGGTTTCAATCTTTCAAAGTGCCGATAGTAATGATGATCGCAATACCTCTTTCATTGATTGGCGTTCTTGTGGGTCATCTAATTTTCGGTGCATTCTTCACAGCTACCTCAATGATAGGTGTTATCGCACTTGCAGGAATTATGGTTCGTAACTCTGTTCTTCTTATCGACTTTATTGATTTACGATTAGCCGAAGGAATTGAGTTTAAGCAGGCTGTATTAGAATCGGGCGCGGTTAGAACACTGCCAATACTCCTTACAGCCGGTACAGTTGTAATAGGTGCATTCGTAATTATTTTCGATCCGATATTTGAAGGACTTGCTATTTCATTGATGGGAGGAGCAGTGGCTTCAACAGCTCTTACTTTAATTATGGTGCCTCTGGTTTATTATATGACAGAAAGAAAAAAGTATGAAGTTGAAGATCAGAACACCGAAGTTGAAGCAATTAAAACTGATGAAAAGACTCCTGAATTAAATAACGATGAAGAAACTAATTAATAGGGGAATGTGATGAAAGTAGTAGTATTAATGTGCGTGGAAGAATTTGTAGAAGACGCAAGAAAGCTTCTAAAAGAGCAAAAAGTTCCTGCATTCAGCGAGGTTGGAATGCAGGGCTACAAACTTGAAGAACCCGATGAAAGTGACAACTGGTTTGCATCCAAGCATTATCTCGATAACTCCCATGTGTTTTTTTCAATGGTAAATGATGAAAAGGCAGATGAACTTATGGCAGCGATAAATGTTTGTAAGGAAAATAAAAGACTTAACAGCGTTCATGCTTTTCAACTTGGTGTTGAAAAATTTATTGGATAATTAAAATATAATTCCGTTAACCCACGACTCAAGAGTCTTTGTGAAAATTCAATTATTAAATTAACCCACAGATTCATCTGTGGGAATATGAATCAAAAACAGAATATCTTTAGCTGCTTCAGCAGCTTATTTGTGATTTTCACACAGCCTCTCTAGTCGTGGGTTAATTAAATAAAAATAATAGGAGAAAAAATGGAAAATATAATAAGAAGATTTGCCGGAGTATTCATTTTAGGAAGTGTAGCATTGGGTTATTTTGTAAGCCCATACTGGTTACTATTTACAGTTTTCGTTGGTGTAAACTTACTTCAGTCATCCTTTACTAACTGGTGCCCGTTGGAAATGATGCTGAAAAAAGTAAAAAAGAATTAGCAAGGATGTGTGTTAAATGAAAATTAGCGGAGTGCAGAAGAACAAACTGCTCCAGAGCATAAAGCTTGGGTTTATTGGTGTTGCTGTTAGTATAGTTTTAATAATCCTATTCCAGCAGCAAAAAATATCTATTGAAATAAGTCTATTGGGATTCACAATTGGTTTTATGATTGGACTATTTGAATATTTTATCTCTCAGCCCAAGCTGCGCAAAATTATTTTTCCACTTGCAATTTTACTTAGGTCAACTGTTTATGCATTAATTATAATTCTTTCCGTTGCGCTATTGGCTTCTATAAAATTGTCATTTGTTAATCAGTGTTCATTGTTCGAAGCTTTCGGCGATCAAAATTTTTTCGAGTTTATAGTTGACTCTAATCTGCATTTAGTGCTGGCAGTGCTTATTGTATTAAGTTTTCTTATTAATTTTATTCTGCAAATTAATCAATTGCTCGGTCCCGGGGTTTTGGTTAATTACCTTATCGGAAAGTATCATAAACCGAAACCGGAAGAACGAATTTTTCTTTTTCTCGATCTAAACTCTTCCACTTCAATTGCAGAAAAATTAGGCACTGAAAAATACAGCTCATACCTAAAAGATTTTTTCTCTGACATTACCGAACCGCTCCTTAAAACCTATGGACAAGTGTTTCAATATGTTGGTGATGAAGTTGTGGTGGTGTGGAATGTTAAGGATGGATTGCGAAATAATAATGTGCTGCGGTTTTTCTTTTATGTAGAAGAATGTATTAACCGTAACAAAGATAAATATTTGAGCAAGTACGGCATCATTCCGGAATTTAAAGCAGGAATACATTTTGGCGAAACACTAATTACCGAAGTAGGGGATATCAAGCGAGAGATTGTTTATCACGGCGATCTTGTAAATACAGCATCAAGAATCCGTTCTGCATGCCATACAGCCAAGCGTAAAGTATTGATCTCTGATACCTTGCTGAATAAACTTGATCATGAAAAAGAATTTCAGTTTGAAGATATGGGGGCATTCAAGCTTAAAGGGAAAAAATATGATATCAATCTGTTCAGCGTTGAGTTGAAGAATAATTTTCAAAACCGGCTCTGTTGAGTCGTTGAACGTTTAATAGTTGAGATGTTAAAACGTTGAATCGTAAATCGATAATCGTGGAATCGAAAATAAACATACGAGTACAAAAATTTTTTTCTTTGTGCTCTTAGTGATCCGTCGGCTGACGGACTTCGTGACCTCAGTGGTTAAGAAAAAGCATTAACCACAAAGAGCACTAAGATAAGATACACAAAGGACACTAAGTTTTTACTTTGTACACTTCCACACTCCCTCCTCCGGCGGGCAGGTTTAAAGTTCTTATTTCTTAATTCTGAATACTGAATTCTGTATTCTGATTTCTGCTTCTCCCCTTGCTTTTAACGGGACAAAAATATAATTTTAAAACCGCATAGATGAAAAGGTATTGGGTATGTGCTTAGGAGCATCAAGATTGGAATATGAACTTTTTTTGTATGAATAACGAATTGTTATTATGCACGATTCTATAAATTATTAGTCGGCATATTTTGCGGGCTAACTTGTTCAGTATAATTTAAGTAAACAATTATAAATAAATTAGTTACATAGATATATAAAGTTTTATAAAGATTATTAGACTGCACAAATCACCGATCTAACAACTTTTAAAATTGATATCTCTGCAGCTTAAATAATAGTTAGCTGACTGTTTATTTAATATGAGATATAATGAGTTATATTCTTAAAAAAATATTTACAATAATATTTGTTGTTCATCTTTTATGTGGTTTTAATTATGCAAGCATAGCAGAGAAAGATAAAAAAACTGAGCTATATGAAATTTATAGTGTGGTTTTAGATTCAATGTTCTTTCAATTGGATGATATACATATTTCTGGAAGAACAACAAAATACGCACTAAATGATTCCACTGGAGAATTCACTTCGCTTGAATTGTTTATCGAAAATTATTTAAAAATTAGAGATGTTCAAAGTGTTGAAGCATTGAAAAATTTTTATTTCAAACAAAATGAGAGATTTTACTTCGAAGATATGTTTACCACCAAGGCTCCAGTTACAATTGTTCCAATTGATAAAATTAAAAATTTTGCGGTTCATAAGGAGCATCCAAAATTTAAGAATCTTCTGTTTTTTTCAACAATTGGATTAAATAAAGAGAAAACTGAGGCAATTTTTCATGTCATACACTATGAGATCACAAGTAAATGGATTCATTTAAAGAAGTATCAAAATGAATGGAATATTATTCTTGTTAATTAAATTTTATAATATGTCGCCAGCTAACCAGCCAAGCAAGCCGACCGCTTTCAGGGTTGCGGGTAGTGAGCAGTTTTAATGGTTCGTTGTTCGTTTAGCATTTTGTTCTATTCAGTATGTGAAAGTTAATTAAGTCACCGCCATTGTTTGGAAAGTTAATGGCGGCTACAAATTATAAATATTAGTTGCAAATGAGTCATGCCGTTATTGGGCGGCGGCTTATTGGCAACGCCGTTATTCATATAAGAGGAGTTAATATGAAATCTACAATTATCTTCATAATGATCATTTTAACATTTATAAGTTGTTCAGATTCAGACATAATATCTCCGGAATTGGAAAAAGAATTTAAGAAAATAGCTTATGATTCAATTTCAGAAAGTGAAAAAGAAACAATTACAATCAATTGGACGGATGCTATAATTACACACGGATATTATGACACTGGAAGCTGTAAAAATATTTTTGTTTCTGATAATAATGAGAAAATGTGTTTTTTCTTTTTAACAGGAACTATATCTTTATCCAATAGAAATAAGCTAGTTGCAGTAAGTTTTAAAACTATCAACGACCCTCTATTGGGACCAATAATTATGATTCTAGATTATAATAGAAAAGAAACAATAGGTGGAGTAGGTAGATTATAATAATGCCTACCCGGTCGCTCAAACAGAATGCCTTTTCGCACTTAGCAGTTCTATAATTTTAGGTTTGTGTTATTATGCAATATTATATGCATTTTTATGTACAATAAAAATCGGTGCTAATCATGCATAAAATAAAATTTAACGAGGCTCGCAGCCTGCTTGGTTTTACTCCGCTTTGTTCTCGTTTCGCAAAAGCGACACTGATTTTTTTTATTTTATTTTTTTTGATCAAATACATCAATCGATTAATAAATAAAGGGGCTGTTTTTGCTCTCACTTCGGCGGAATTAAGTTTATCCCGCTTTACTATTTGAAAAAATACAATTTACGTACTTGAATTTATAGTGTACCTTTTCTATAATTAAGTACAATTTTAGGAGAAATAAATGGATTCAAAGAATATAATCCAAAAAGCTTTAACATTGAGTCCGACGGAAAGAGTTTTTATTATTGAAGCACTTTCTCAAAGTCTAAGCGAACCGGACAAAAACTTAGAAGCGTTTTGGAAAGAAGAAGTTGAAAAAAGATATAATGCTTTTATGCAAGGTAAAGTTAAAAGTATTCCTTACGAAAAAGTTTTAAGTTAATGAAAGTTAAATTTCTTGAACCAGCAGTCATTGAATACCAAGAGGCAATTGATTTTTACAAATTACAAACGGAAGGTTTAGAGAAAAGATTTATTTCCGAGATCGATAAATCAATTTCAATAATTCAGAATTATCCAGAAAGTTTTCCAGAATACACAAACCACACGAGAAAAGCTGTTGTAAATATATTCCCATATAATCTAATTTATTCAGTTGTAAATGAAGATATTATAATTTTGGCTGTAGCACATCAACATAGAAAACCAAATTATTGGACTAATAGATAAATTTATTAATCAAAAAACATTATAACATCTTAAACCCTCCTTCGGCGGACAGGTAAGTAAAATTTATCCGCCTGTGGAGGAAGTCCCGCTATAAAACCCGGGGCAGGCAAGAGGATATAAATAATCCTTGCAAAATAAGAAGATGTCGGCTCATAAAATCTTTATAAAAAAGTATTGTTCTACTTCAATAGTAACGTTAATTAATATTTCAAAGCTGGGCGTATATTTATCCCGAATTATGCATTAGAAATAGTTTGTAATATCTAAAAAAAAATGTATTTGTAATTGCACCGTCATTCCTGCCCGTCCGGCAGGCGGGTATGACGGTGATTGATATTAAAATTATGTAAGGGGCTTTAGCCCGTCTTTGCCGGCAGGCAGGCTCAAAACCATTTGGGTTAAAACCCAATATTTGTGTTTGTTAAATATTCACGGTGCTGAAGCACCGTGCAATTTTCTCTATTACATAATTCGGGTTTATATCAACTAACCCTATCGAACTACTGCAAACCCAAACTCTGAATCGATTTCTTAAAAAGGACATCACATACAATTAAAATATAAAATATTTATTTGCAGCAGACTTGGAAATATTAGGCTACATATCGGCATTATTAATTGGGTTATCCCTTGGGTTGATCGGAAGCGGTGGGTCCATACTTACAGTTCCAATATTGGTTTATCTGTTTAGTGTTTCACCGGTCACAGCAACATCCTATTCTCTTTTTGTTGTTGGATTAACAGCCCTTATCGGTGCCGCAGCGTATATGCGTAAAGATCTGGTCAGCTACAAAACCGCGCTTGTTTTTGCAATACCATCTTTCACCGCCGTTTTTCTTACTCGTAAATATTTATTACCAGCAATACCGGAAGAGATTTTTACGATCGGTGAATTTGTCTATTCAAAGGATTTGCTGATCATGCTGCTGTTTGCTGTGCTTATGGTGCTTGCATCTGTTTCAATGATAAAAAAGAAAATGAGGTTTGAAGAAGCACAAAAGCCAAAATTTAATTACCCGATGATAATGGTCGAAGGTTTTGTTGTTGGAATATTAACAGGACTCGTTGGTGCAGGCGGAGGATTCTTAATAATACCCGCACTAGTTGTTCTTGCAAAGCTGCCTATGAAATTAGCTGTCGGCACATCGCTTTTAATAATTGCCGCAAAATCTTTAATTGGATTTACGGGCGATCTGGGTGAGATCGATATCGAATGGTTCTTTCTATTTAAGTTCTCACTTTTTGCCGTTGCGGGAATTTTTCTTGGGAGCTATCTTTCGCAGTTTATTTCCGGAGCTAAACTTAAACCTGCTTTCGGATGGTTCGTTTTGGTAATGGGTATATACATTATTGGCAGAGAAATTAGTACAAGTTTATAAATTAAAGGAGTTATTTAAATGTCAGGAATATTTTCAGGATTGTTTTCAAAAAATGGTGTGGAGAATTTGGACTCGTACACATTTGAAGAGCAATTTAAGAACGATGATAACGGAGTTTTAATTGATACGAGAACACCGAATGAATTTGCAATGAGCAGAATTCCGAATTCGGAATTGATTGATTTTATGAATCCGGGTTTTAAAAATGAAATTGAAAAATTAGATAAATCAAAAAGTTATTACCTGTATTGCCGAAGCGGCAACAGGAGTTATCATGCAGCTAAACTAATGCTCAATCTTGGTTTCGAAAAAGTTTACAATCTTAAACCGGGCATTATCGGCTGGCATGGTGATATTGAAAGTTAAAGTTTATTAAACGGAGGAAGAAATGTTTTTTCAGCATATTTATGAAAACGGATTAGCCCAGGCAAGTTATTTTGTAGGCTGCCAGGCAACAGGCGATGCAATTGTTATTGACCCGAGAAGAGATATTGATGAGTATTTGGAAATTGCAGATAGAAAAAATTTTAAGATTATAAAAATTGTAGAGACACATATTCACGCGGACTTTTTAAGCGGCTCGCGTGAACTTGCCGCTGCAACGGGAGCGGAAATTTTAGTTTCCGATGAAGGGGGAGAAGAGTGGCAGTATCAATTTGAGCATACAGGTTTACGGGACGGAGATATATTTAAAGTGGGCAACTTAAAATTCGAAACGCTGCACACCCCCGGTCACACACCGGAACATATTAGTTTTCTTTTAACCGATACTGCCGCAAGTGAAAAACCGATAATGATCTTTACCGGTGATTTTGTTTTTGTAGGAGATATCGGCAGACCGGACTTGCTTGAGAAAGCAGCCGGATATAAAGATACGATGGAAGAGGGCGCAAGAGATATGTTTCAATCGTTAAAAAAGTTTAAAGCGCTTGATGATTATATACAAGTCTGGCCCGCTCACGGAGCCGGTTCTGCATGCGGTAAAGCATTAGGAGCAGTCCCAAGTTCAACTGTTGGTTACGAGAAAATGGTAAACTGGGCATTTAATATTGATGACGAGGAAGAGTTTGTTCAAACACTTTTGGATGGACAGCCGGAACCGCCGAAGTATTTTGCCATGATGAAGAAGCTTAATAAAGAAGGTCCGGCTGTACTTGGAGGTTTGCCTCATCCGGCAAGATTGACTCTTACACAATTTGAAAAAGCAATCAACGAAAACATTACACTTGTGGATTCAAGAGATAAATTATCATTTGCCGGCGGACATGTTCCCGGTTCACTTAATATTCAGGACACGCCATCATTCAGTACATGGAGCGGCTGGATTTTAGATTACGAAAATAATTTTATTTTAATTGCGCCGGAGCATAGAATTGAGGACTTGACTAAGGCGCTGATAAGAATTGGTTTGGATAATGTTTACGGGTACTTACCCGATATTGATGTTTGGAGAAATGCAGGAAATGAATTGGAAGTGCTGAAGCAAATGACTGTCTGTGACTTGCATGACAATCAATCATCCGGTGAACAAATAATCCTTGATGTGAGGGGAATAAGCGAATACCAGGAATCGCATATTGAAGGTGCCGTAAATATTCATGTAGGATATTTGAAAGATAATTTGGAGAAGCTGCCGAAAGATAAAGAGATAGTTATTCATTGTATGACAGGAATCAGATCGAGCTTAGCCGCAAGTATATTGAAGGGTGAGGGATTTACAAATGTTACAAACTTAACAGGCGGTTTTGTTCAATGGGAGCAGCGCGGATTTGAAGTACTGAAAAATCAAAAGGAAGAATTGCTCGCAGAATAATAATTTTATTTTAAAAAAGTAAAACGGATTGCTTGCCCCACCGGGATCGCTTTTGGCAATCTTGTTATTTACAATGCAGATTGCAAGCAATCTACTTTACAATAGAATTACTGATGCATAATTTGGGTTCAAGTTTTATATATTGGTTTATTAAAAATAAAAATGGATAAACAATGGCAAAAAATTCATCGTTCGATGTAGTTTCCGAAATAGACTTTCAGGAAATTGATAACGCATTAAATCAGGCGATAAAAGAAATTCGGCAGCGGTATGATTTGAAAGACTCTAAGACTGAGCTAGAGTTAAATAAAGCCGATAAGGTTATTTCTCTAAATACTAAAGATGATTATGCGCGCAAGCAGTCACTTGATATTCTTCAAACGAGAATGATAAAGAGAGGACTATCAATAAAAGTTCTTAAATTAGATGAGCCGGAATCAGCGGCATCGGGCAGAATAAAACAAAAAATTAATCTTCAGAGCGGAATTTCAAAAGATAATTCACGTAAGATAACTAAGCTTATTAAAGAACTTAAGCTAAAAGTGAACGCACAAATAATGGATGAAAAAGTTAGAGTGCAAGGCGCCAAAAAGGATGATCTGCAGGAAGTTATGCAAGCTGTAAGAGATGCCGACTTTGATTTTCCTGTTCAGTTTGTTAACTATCAGTAAAAGCCTTTGAATAACCTCTGAATAAAACTTGAAGCGTCCTGAAAAAGGTTGACTCTTTTTTAAGTTATTTTGTAATCTAAACATACTCAAGATTATTGTTTTATTCTATCCATCAGCTAGCTGATGGATAGAATTTTTTTTGCTATAATAATT
>JABFGH010000021.1 GCA_013112585.1 Ignavibacteriota bacterium
CTCCCAGATGAACTCCCCCTCACTGCTCTTATTTTGTCTACGGATTAATACTCTTCTTCTTTGTTCCATTTTACTCCTCAGTCTTTTTTCTAAATTTAATATTCTGAGGGGTCATTTGGCACTATTTTACTAATATCATTTTTCTTGTGGCTGAAAAATTATTTTTACCAGAAATACTTTTTGCAACCATTCGATATATAAATACACTGCTACTGAAATTAGACAGATTAACATCCAATTCATATGTCCCTTTCATAACATCAGAATTCAGTAATTCCCTTACTCTTTCGCCAACAACGTTATACAACTCAATCTTAACTTTACTTTCAGCTGGAATTGAGTATTGAATTTTTGTTATTGGATTAAATGGATTTGGATAATTTTGATCTAGTCTATAAACTTTAGGAAAATTTAAATTGATTTCTAAAGGATTACTAAATTCGAAAGAGCCGTCATTATCAATTATTCTTAATCGGTATAAATAATTCCCCGTCAAGAGCTGTTTGGAATCAATAAATTCATAGGCCTTTGGGGAATTTGAATTACCGGCTGCATTAATTTCACCAATATTAATCCAATCAATTTCAACTATAGAATTTTTCCTTCGTTCTATTATAAATTTATATGTATTTAATTCAGTAGCTGTTTCCCATTGTAAGTGAATATTTTGTTTATCGACAGATGCTGTAAAAGAAACAAGTTCGACGGGTAAGGGAAAAGCTTCAAACCTCTGAATTCTGCTATATTTAATCCCAAATAGTCCAACATATGCGTATTGCCCATTTGGACTGAAGTCAAGCCCTCTTGGGAATTCATCAAAAGGTATAGAATCTGAAGGAGTAAGAGAAAAGCTATCTATGAATGTTTCTTGCATTACGTCATAAGCATACCAAGTTAGGTGAGTATAAGGTCCACTACCCCTCGAATCATGAGATACCCAGAGATTTCCAGTAGTTGGATGCCATGCCGATGATTCTATAGACATTCCTTCAAGTAATGAATTAACTAAGGTGAAAGCTGAATTTTTATTTAATCTTTGATATAAGTATAGTTTTCTAAGCGATGTCGGGAAAAATGACATCCAATATATTGAATTGCCATCATCACTAACTTCAAGAGTCCTTGAAAATCCAGGAGGGCTTAATACTGCATTCCCGATAAAATTAAGATCAGTATCATACATACATAGCGCAGTAGATCCCCCTCCAATTACCGGTCCGACAAATATTGTCCCATCAAGTGCAACAGAGGGGGAGGTAGGTGACCCTCCAATTTCGGACAGCTCTTTGCGAGCTATACCTTGCCTTGTGATATAATTTATTTTGAAAATCTGTGATGGAGCAGCTCTTACATAAATGATGTTTCCGTTTTCGTCAACTTCCAGACCTCTGCAACCCGAAACAGATCCTCCTTTGCCAAGGGTATCATAAATCGCACTTGTCCCGGTTCCGGTTTGAATTATTCCAATCGTATCAATGGGTGCACCGTCTGAAGAAAAAACAAAAATAGGTGAGCACTTGATCACATCACCATGTGGCGAAATCCAATCAGATTGAAAATAACTAGAAGTCCAAATTTTTCCATTAGGATCTACAGCTATTCCATGTGTTCCTCCTTTATAAAAGTCATTTGGAAAAGATCCGGTATATGTCCATTGGGCGTATATTTTAGAAATGTTGACAGTAACTAATATAAGTGTTACAACCAATAATTTATTAATCCTAAATTTCATAACTCCTCCTAAAAATCATTCATATTATTAAATTTATTATTATTTTTTAATTCTGATAATAAGCTTGAAGTAAAGTGCAAGTAGTGGGATGTATCAATCTTCTATCAAATTTTTAATAGATTATCTAATCATCAATAATGATAAATAATAAGTAAATTGCTCACAGAACTGTCTCCAAATTTATTACTATTGTCTCATTTAGGATGATTTCAAATCGGTGAAAGCAATTACTCTATGTTGTTCCAAAAGTAAACTACTAGCTTATGTTGGTTCTTCTCAGCTTTCAAAATTCAGAAGGGTTGGTGCCGAATTCTCGCTTAAAACATTTTGTGAAATAAGAAAGATTATTAAAGCCAACCTGGTATGCTGTTTCTGTTACTGTTGCGGATTTTCGTGAGAGAATTTGGTAAGCAGTTTTTAATTTAATAGATCTGATAAATTCTCCGGGTGTGAGATTTGTTAACCCCTTTATTTTCCTATTCAGATGTGCGCGGCTAATAAGCAAACTTTCTGCAAATTTTTTTGTGTCAAAATCAAATCTATCAATATTATCATTAACAACTTTAATTGCTCTGGCAAGAAATTCTTCATCCATAGAAGTGGTTGTTAAATTCGAAGGTTCAATCAAAACATCTTTACGAAAATGCTCCCATAATTTTTTTCGTTTTTCAAATATATTATTTATTCGAATTTTTAATTCATCTGCATTAAATGGTTTGGTTAAGTAGCTGTCCGCTCCGGTTCTTAATCCCCTAAGTTTACTTTCCTCGGACGCTTTTGCAGTTAACATAATAATGGGCAGGTGACAAGTTTGAATATCATTTTTAAGTTTATTGCAAAATTCTATTCCATCCATTACAGGCATCATAACATCACTTATTATTAAATCGGGCATTTGCTCGCGTACTTTTTTATATCCGTCTTTTCCGTTTGAAGCAAAAATTAATTTGTAGTCTGCCCTTAAAATTGAATTTAGAAATGTTTGAACATCAAGATTATCTTCTGTTATCAATATAAGTGGCTGATCTTTAAAATGAATTTTCTGTTTTTCAGGAGATAATTGCTCAGGAACTAAATTTAATTTCTCACTTTGATACCCACTATATTCATCCAATTCAACAGCATTAATAAGCTTTGATTTATCCATGGGTAACGATATCCTAAATATGCTGCCTTTACTCGGTTCACTTTCTACAGTAATTGAACCACAATGAAGGTCAACCAATTCTTTTACCAGAGCAAGACCAATTCCACTTCCGCCAAATTTTCTTGATGAACCGCTATCTGCTTGATAAAATCTATCAAATATATTTAATAATTGTTTTGCGTTTATACCTACACCGGAATCTTTTACGATTATATTCAAATTTGTATGGCTTTTATTTATTTGTAAAGAAATACTTCCGCCATTGTCTGTAAATTTAAAACCGTTATTTAATAAGTTAAAAATTATTTTGTCAAATTTGTCTCTATCAACCCATACTAATTGTTCCTCTATATTTGAGTTTACATTGAAACTGATATTTTTCGTTTTTGCAATTGATTCAAAAGAGGAGCAGAGCAGCTTTGTATGACTTATTATTTCAGTTTCACTAATTTGTAAATTTAATTTTCCAGCTTCCAGTTTTGATAAATCTAATAATTGATTTATTAATTGCTTCAATCGAATGGCATTTCTTTGAATGAGATTTAATTCACTATTAAATTGAGGCGCTGTTTCTAAAAGTGTAGTTACTGGTCCTAAAATTAGTGTTAGTGGCGTTCTAAACTCGTGTGAAATGTTAGCAAAGAATCTTGATTTTAGTTCATTTACTTCTTTCAATCTTTTTGATTCAGCTTGGATTGCGGAGGATCGAATTACATTTTTTGCCAGATTGAATGACATTATTACTATGAATATTGTATAACTGAATTCACTGGCTGTAAGTATAGGACCCTTACCAAAAAAGAATAAGATGTCAAAATATGTTGAAATGAACATAATTGTATAAGCTAACAGCAAAAATTTTGCTGTTTTGTTCTTCTTTCTCCATGATTTTACACAGAGGTAAACCGAGTAAGAGTATGCACTATACAAGAGGATATTGTAAAATACCAATGTCCACCGGACATTCTTCTGTTCAATAAATGTATAAAATGTTTCTCCCCAAATATTTTTAAATGTAGTAAGTTGATCATAGGTATGAAGTGTAATTCCATTTTCCAAATAGATATTTAGAAATAGTGGGACTGTAAAATAAATTAAAAAGAATTTTTCTATTTTTTTATTTTTTTCATTAAGAAATGATTGAGTGAATAAAACGAAGAAAATAGTCGCAATACCATAAGTAGTGTACAGCAACTTATAATAAGCAAGACTTAATTTGACTTCCGGTGTTTTAACCATCATCATCATCCCAAATGCGGATAAGCCAATACAAAATGAAAGCAGAGCAAAATATATATGAACACTATCTTTCTTTTTAATACCTATAAATAAATGTTGAAAAGTTACAAACAGGTTTATTCCAAGTAGTACTGACCAAAGAACTATTGCAGGAGTTACCATTGCAAACTCAATTAACTTATTAATGCCTATTTAATAAAATGAGAGGGAACTGAAAATTCGTAATTAATTTTCTGTTAAGAAGAGATAGTGAATTTTTTATAGAATACTAGAAAAATAATCGATCTGTAATTCCCGTGCCTGAATGTGGATAAGTGGTCTTAATATAAAATATTTATGTAAATATTCAAATTAAAACTTTTAATAAATTGCTTGAATGATAGATCGGATTATGGAAAAGCTACATGGTTGCAAGATTGTCGGAAGACTGAATATTAATATTTTCAATTACCGCCTGCCGATAAGCATGATTACAAGCTGCCGTTTTTCGACTCTACATTTTCAATCTCTCCATGCTCTTCTTTCTCAGCTTCTTTACGTTTTAACATCTCAACGTTTTTCCGCTCTGAATATTTTTCCATAATTGCAGCGACCAAAATCAAACCCACTCCGGTAGTCACATACATATCGGCTACATTAAAAATACCGGTATGAATTCCGCCTGCCTGAAGCAGAATAAAATCAATTACTTTACCGTCATTAAAAAATCTATCAATTAAATTACCGAACCCGCCGCCGAGAAAAAGTAGAAATGCAGAGGTTTGAATTTTTGTTAAATCATCTTTATAAACAATATACCCAAGTAAAAATAAAAGCAGACCAAAAACAAAAAATTGAAAAATTAGAACTTTAAAAAATTCCGGAATAGAACTGCCGAAACTTAGCATACCGCCTGTGTTTTCAGCATAAACTAATTTTATAAATCCGCCGAGGTAAGTAACGGAGGGTTTAAATTGTAGATTAGCCTGTGCAATTTCTTTTGTAACTAAATCAATAATTATTAAAACTATTATTATCGGTAAAACGAATCCAAGTTTCTTTAATATGTTACTATAATTTTTCATTCAAATCGCTTTCATTAATTCTGTTGCACTAAAAAATAAAAACTCGGTATGAATTTATTAAATGCAGAAGTTTTAACAAACTTATTAATTTGCAAACAACTATATATACTAAAGATGATATGGATTTCGGAAAATAAAAATTAACGTCATTGCGAGGAATCCTTCAGCTGACGGATGACGAAGCAATCTGATGAAAAGAAAGTTAAATTAACAGATTGCTTCAAAAAAAACTCTCGCAATGACCGCATTGTTTTGAACATATTAACGAAAACCACTTTAGTAATTTAACATCAATCGTGTAGTTTATTCAATAATATTAAATCCTAGCTTGATATGTGTAAAGCTGATAATATCGTCCTTCTGCTTTAATTAATTCATCATGCGTGCCTTGCTCTGCAATTCTTCCATTTTCAATTACAAGAATTTGGTCAGCCTGCCTGATTGTACTTAATCTATGTGCAATTACAAATGTTGTTCTGCCTTTAATCAGTTCCGCCAAACTTTTTTGAATGTACATTTCACTTTCTGTATCAAGGTTGGATGTTGCTTCATCTAAAATTAATATTTTAGGATTTGCCAATACTGCACGTGCGATAGCAACTCTCTGCCGCTGCCCGCCGGAAAGTTTAACTCCGCGTTCTCCGATCAATGTATCGAGTCCCTCTTCCAGTTTATCGGTGAATTCTTTTACATGTGCGGCATTAATTGCTCTTTGAATTTCCGCCTCGCTGGCTTCCGGTTTTGGGAATAAAATATTTTCTCGAATTGTTCCTTCGTACAAAAAATCATCCTGCAGCACGACTCCTAAATTTGATCGGTAATCGTTAAGCTTGATTGTCGAGAGATCAATGCCGTCAACTGTAATTTTGCCGGAAGTGGGATTGAGAAATGAAGCCGCTAATCCCGCAATTGTTGTTTTACCCGAACCGGAAGTACCGACCAGAGCAGTAACCGATCCCGCCTCTGCGGTCAAATTAATATCATGCAGAACTTGCTTACCTTTTTCATAAGAAAAATTCACATTCTCAAATTTTATATTTCCTTTAAGATCAGTAAGCCGGTTAACTCTTTCAGGTTCATCACCTTCAATTGCGGAATTCAATATTTCTTCTGTTCTATCAAGTCCGGCAAATGCCTCTGTAATTTGACTGCCGATATTACTCATCTGCACGATCGGGGCGATTAAAAATCCAAGGTAAAGAGTGAATGCAAAAAAATCACCGATAGTCATTTCTCCGTTGATGATCAATGTTGCGCCGATGCCCATAATTGCAACGCTGGCGAATCCGAGCAATAGGGTAGCTGAGGATGTAACAAGACTAGTTGAAGTGAGTGACTTTTTAACATTCTGAAAAATTCTATCAACACCTTTTTCAAATTCGGCTATCTCGTAAGTTTCGGCGTTGAACCCTTTAATTACTCTTATTCCGTTTAATGATTCAGTAAGCCTGCCTTGAACATCTGCATTTATCTTTCCGCGCTCTCTAAAAATTGGTCTAATGAATGCAAATGCTTTTAGAGAAATTAATCCAAAAATAATTAGGGGAACCATTACATAAATTGTCATGGTCGGGTTTATTCTAATAAGGAGTACGAATGCTACAATAGCCGTAAGCACTCCGCCGAATAGCTGAACAAGCCCTGTCCCGACTAAATTCCTTACACCTTCAACATCACGCATAATTCTCGAAACAAGCTCGCCCGATTTTGTGTTATCGAAATATTTAATGGGGAGATAAATTATATGCTTCTGCACAGTGGCGCGTAGAATTGAGATCAGGTGCTGGGCTTCAACACTAAGCAGACGGGTAAGGGAATAAGAAGTAACCGACTGCACCAAAACTGCGCCTGCAACAACTGCCAGCAGGGTGTAAAGCATTTCAAGGTTAGATTTATTTATCACTTCATCAATTAAATATTTACTTGCACCGGGCAGTACTAAACCCGACAATCTATTTAGTATAATTAAAACCAAACCGAGCAGAAGAATATAGCGGCGCGGGAAAATTATATTTTTAAAAATATAGCCGACACTCGAAAGCTTTATCTTTTTCTTTTTTTTACTCTCTTTATCACTCACTGATGTTCTCGTTTCTAATCAAAAATTTAAAATTAATTTTAACTGTTCATCCAAATGTTTATTAAACTCTTCGTACGATTGCGGGTAACGCTGATTGATATAAAATAATAACAACCCCGTTATTGTTAGTCGTAATTGATCCTTTAATTGTTCAGCCTGCCTTTTCGTTATCACTTTTTTGCTGATGAGATGATTCCAATCATCCTCACACAGCCGGTCAATAAAAGTTCTAATTAGTTCAACCGTAGGCTGCTTCGAAGCAAGGTCACTGATTTTCTCTAAGAAGAAAAGCTCGAAGATGCCTGTGTACTGAACAAAATATTTTACGTATGATTTACAGATCAGCTTCAATCGTTTTTTACCCGGTGAAACATTTGCCGTATCAATCTTAACACTTTCCCCGCATTCATCCTGAAAATCCTTCACACATTCGTAGATCAGTTCCTTACTGTCGCCGAAATAATTGTAAAGAGTAGCATAGGAATAACCTGCACGCTCTGCAATATTCCTGACGCTGATGCATCGTAAACCTTCACCCTTAAGAATTTCCTTTGTGGCTTCAATAAAATAGCCGCGCATTCTCTCTTCTTGAATTTCTTTGTTTTTCATTATTAACACCTATTTGAAAAAATAATGGTGCTAATATAATTAACACTGTTAATAAAATCAAATAAATTTAGTCAGTTTTTTTTGTGTCACATCTGAACCCTGAAACTTAGAAAAAGGCAAACCCGTGTTTCTCAATCAGTCTTATTGCTTCGATACAACCGCTTAGCGATATTACCTGCATATCCAAAAGGGATGCTCTTGGCACCGGTAGTCAGCAATAAAAAAAATCAATTACCGTTTCACGATTATTCGATTACCGATTTCCCGTCTCTACTTTCTCTACGTTGGTATTTAAATTTTAAAAGGGTGTCACGGTTGTACCGTGAAACCTGGTATTTAAACTTATAATTGGTAGGATTCCTTAATGTAACCTTCAACTTTCTTTTTTATTACTTCCTCTTCATTATGAATTTTCAAATGTCTGCGGAATTTGCCGGAGCCTTCCAGCAATTTATCTTTATCCTCCAAAAGATATCCAAGATCGAACTCAACTGAGATATGATTTTTGTGCAAGAATAAACCGCAGAACATACGTCCCGGAGTGGAATAAATAATTCCGCCGTACATTTTCTTTTCTTCAGCATCAGGCGCTAATTTGAAGACCATTTTTCTTAGAGAAATTATGATGGGTGCGAGGAGGGGATTAACCAGTTCGTTGTCTTGAAGGAGTTTTTTAATTTCTGGATTGTTTTTCATTTAATACAGCAATAATTTTATTGTTACAAAAGCAAATTTGTTAAAATGGAAAAATGAGCATTATAATTAAACATGTCAAATGTTAAAAAAGCTTTCTTCTTAAGACAATGTTTGTATGTACTTTTATCATAGACTTCTGAAAATCTTAGAAAAATAACCTACTTTCTCTGGGTCATCTCCAACAATCAATAACAAATAATCTTGAAATATTCTTTCATCAACATTATATAAAGAAACGAACAAAGAAACCGTCCTAAGCAGTTGCTCAATTAAGTAATCCGCATTGGGTGTAAATCTATGCGTGTAAAGGAAGTTAAAGATTGATAACAATAAATTCATCTGTTCATTAAAAGTAACTGGAACAGTTAATGAGTTGTGAATTATGTTTATTGCCTTGTCATAAAAACTTGATGATCCAACTATTCTATAATCCCTTAGTAGCCCAGAAATAATATTAAGGATGATGTTTAGATTGAAGGAGTAGGTATATTTACTTTTGCTAAGTTTCTCAATTAAATCAATAAGAGTCACCAAATCATCTTTAAATAAAGAATATATTACGCTTATCGAATTGGTAGATCGTATGTTTTTACCTATAAAGCCCCTTAACTTTCTTACAACTAGATCATCACTTACATGAACACTATTTAATGAATTGCATTGTTTCAGTGTATCATAGTCAGGTTTAGAGGCAAGAGTGATTAACATTCGATTATCATCTAATTCTTCTGCTG
The DNA here is from genome assembly GCA_013112585.1 of Ignavibacteriota bacterium. GTDB lineage: Bacteria > Bacteroidota > Ignavibacteria > Ignavibacteriales > Melioribacteraceae > IGN16. The sequence continues at coordinate 9,302 of JABFGH010000021.1, forward strand.
TTGATTCAACATTTACTCTATTTAACTTACTTAATGTGTTAACTAAATCAACAAAAAATTTACGTCTATTTTTTTGCGAAAAATCATCAATGCTGTTTACATTCACATTGCCTTCATCAATGCCTATTGACATATTCGATCTTTTTTCAAATTCATCAAATTGGGTAATTATATCTTTAAAATAATCATAGGTGCTTTGAGTTATAGAACAATTTTTATGATGATTTGTAACATCATCTATTAGTTCTAACAACGATAAAATTACAATTGATGAGGGTGCAAGTATAAAATCAGAATGCTCTAAATCGTAATTATTAATTTCACCAGCAAAAAATGGTTGGTTTGGTAAATTAAGAAGATAAATAATAACATCTAGTATATTCCTCCCTTTGCCTCTAGCAAGCAGATTTAGTGATAAGCCTATTTGATTACTGAGGTTATACATTGACAGCATATTCTTTTCATGTAATTCTAACTCAACTAACATAGGCTTCATCGATTCTAACGGGTCATCCATGTTAACACTAACTTTCTTCATGAAGCCCATTTCGTTGGCTGGATTATCAAAGTAATTTAATATGAATCGGATTGCCCGTGTATTTATTGCCCATATTTCTTTGATAATATATTTTTCCCCTTGATATAGGACTTCATCGTTTTTTTTTGCTCCGTTAAGTTGAATTATTTTTTCATTTCTTTTAGAATAAAACAATGTATCAACAAAAATAAAATTGTTTCTTTCAATTAGAATATCGTTATTGGATGTAATTCCAATCCAGAACTCTTCATTAACCGAAGATAATAAAATGGTACAATCTGAATTAACTTCATCAAATTCTACTTTCTTATCTTCATCTGGGTTGCGAAATAAGTGTAGTTGAATAAACTGAGCATACAAATTATTATTATCAAATGAACCGGTTTTTGCTAAGGCAATTAGACTTAAAAATTCACACTTTGTCTGATTACCAATGACATTATAACAAGTTGCCGCTATCATTAAATAGTCTTCATTTTCTGACGATTCAAGTATTCTGAGTTCCTCACCATATTCTTTTGAATTTATCATTAATTTTAAATAAGCATATCTATATGCATTATCTTCAGTTTTATTGTCATGAAATAACTTTTCTATAAATTTTAATGCAGTATAAAATCTATTCCTATTGTACTCCATGTCAGCTTTCGCTGAATACCAAAAATTATAGTCATAATTTGATTTAAGTTCCTCATCAATAATTTCTGCTGATATATTTATATCTTCTTCATCGCCATATCTAATTGCCTTTGAAACAAATAGTTTTTTAGCACTATAATCATCATTTATCATAGGACGTAAACAGTTAAAAGCGATTGAATAAAATTTCTTTTCAAATAGGTCACGAGCAAAAAGTATACGAGGAGGATAGTCTGGTATTGATATTGTATTTATGCAGAGTGTGTAATATTTTTTAGAAAATTCTATCTTGTTTTGTTGATAATAATATTCACCTAAAAATTTATAAATATATATTGGCTCAGTAAGTGATTTGCAAAACTCATCAGCTTTATGAATGAGATTGTCAGAATTGGTTATCTCCTTAAGTGCGTCAAGGTATAGAGAAGCTAATATGCCTTCGCTGTCATAATCTTCTTCGCTTAAACCCTCAAAGAATGTTTTTGCTTCATCGAAACTTTTTAGAATAATGAAAGAGCCCAATATTTTCGATAATAAGTTTTTATCATTTTCTACTTTATAAATGTCCAGCAAAATTGATTTGGCTTTTTCGTGTTCGCCATTAAAAAACAATATATCTGCTTCTATTTGTTGAATACTTCTTAAATTTTTAATTGAACTATCTATCTTAAGTAGTTCATCCAACGCTTCCTTTGAGTTTATGTGCAAAAGAATTGATAATCTTTGTCCCCAATATTCTTCTGCTAATTGTGGTATTTTTAAAAACCTTTTATCTCGATACTCAGAATTAGATAATTCATCATATAGTGTTCTTAGTTTAGCACGATCTTCATCGGAAAGTGTGTGTACTGCAAATTTTTTGTCAATTAAATGGAATGCTCTTGCTAAAATATGATGAAATTTTGCTACTAAAGTATTCTTTTTGCTAATTGCAATTTTTAGATAGTTCTCTGCAGAAATATATTCTTTTTCGTAAAATTTAATCATCCCAAGTAAATAATAGGAATCATCTGATTCAATGAGTTCATTTTTGATAAGAATCTTGCCATCTTTTTCATATGCAAGTATCGTTTGTGCTTTTCTATAATTCTTACTAATGAAATAGAAATTTGCTTCCTTCAGCAATATTTTTTCATGTTTAACTTCAAGTTTTCTGAACTCATTTAGAATGTTATCTTTTAATTTCTCGTCTTTTTTGATTGTCGCATAATTAACCAAGAAATTACATATTCTTTCATTGTATATATTCTCGTGCAGCAGTATTTTTACAATTTCTTCAGCTTTCTCAAATCTATATTTTTTTATGTAAATGGTTCCTTCAAGTGATTTAATGCTCAGAATAATATCCTTATTAATTTTTGAATAACCAGATAAACTCTGAATGTCATTTATTTCTTGAAGGGATTCTTCTAAATAAAAGTCATTGATTCTATTTGTGAAATGCTTAAGTTGCTTTTCAATAAGACCGTTAAATACTTCGGAGTTCTCAATCCGTTCACTTAATATTTTTTTTATTTCTTGTGTTGATTCTTTGATCTCTTCGGTTGTTTTATCAACTTTATCGATTTTTGCTTTACTTGAAAGAATTATATTAAAAATCTGATCAAATTTATTTTCATTTATAAATTCACGTTGTCTTAAAAAAAGGATATAATCTTTTATTAGAGAGTCTTTCTTATCGCCCAACTCTTCAATTTTATTTATAATTTCTTTTTCACTCTTCAATTGAGAAATTGATATTTCGGTTAATCTTTCTTCAAAAAAATTAAAACTATCTTCAACCATTTGATCTGCTCTGGCATCTTTCAAAGCAAAAATCATATCTCCAATTCCATCCAGTTGTAATAACTTTAGAAAACCGCGAATAAAGTTTACTGTTGCATTAACTTTAATATCTTCCATCTTTTCTCAATACTTTATTCTTAACTTAAGAGTACTTAAAAAATTATTTTAACGTTATAAAATCGCTTTATTTTCACTTTAACATAACTTGATGCTGCAAAATTTATTTTTTAAGTACTTGTTAAATTCCAATGCAAAATATCATACGCAGAAAACTGCCCGTCTTTTATAAAAGTATAACATTATCGCTTTCAATATAAAAAATTTCCTTCTAACAAAAATCAGTAATCCTACTGATTTTTTGTTTTGGTTATTAATTTTATTGCCCGGGTTAAATTGCTTTTTGGTTAATAATTTAAATTTTTCGGCAGCTTGTTGTCCAATGAGAAAGGTACTGAATTTTGGGGCACTTCGATACGGCTTCGCCTACTCAGTATGACACACTATTTTCTGTCATTCTGCCATTGGCAGACAGGTCTGGCGAAACCGTATTTTGGTGAAGTCCAGAATCAATCAACAATGCACTTGCCTGACCTGCCTGCGGTAGGCAGGTTCCAGAAAAGTTGGAATGACACCCAATGGTTCTGTGCTTCTATACTGCTTCAATTGTATCTGCCGGTAGATAGGGGGGGAAATCAATAAATTATTCGATTAATATCAACATAATTAAGTTTCATATTAATATAATTAACAAAATACTTGACATAAGTTAATTAATACCATATATTTATTAATATAAATAACAAAAAGGTTGAAAATATGCATGAACTAACTAACTGTCCTTATTGCGGCGGAGATTTTGTGATAAAAGAGGTTGAATGCCAGGGGTGTAAAACTCAGATCAAAGGTAATTTTAAGGTTAACCGTTTTCATATGTTCAAACCGGAGGAGCTCTATTTTATTGAGGTTTTTCTAAAGAACGAGGGGAACATAAAACTTATGGAAAAAGATTTGGGTGTTTCATATCCAACGGTTAAAAGCCGGCTTAAAAATATTATTAAAACTCTTGGCTATAAGGCAAGGAGCGGTGATTCGGAAGACCGGGTAAAAATACTAAGCGCACTTTCCGAAGGCAAAATTGATGTAAAAGAAGCAATTAAAAATCTGGGGGAAAATGAATGATGTTTTTCAAAAAAGAAAGAACAGAAATAACAAATAAAAAGGATAAAAAAATGAGTGAAGAAAAAAAAATGATATTGGAAATGCTGAAAGAAGGCAAGATCACAGTCGAGGAAGCTGAGCAGCTGCTGGAAAAAGCAAATCCCGGTGAATCCATTAAGGATGCACCTCAAATTAAAAAACCGAACAGCAAAAAGTTTCTCCGTGTGCGCGTCACTGAGGAGGACAAGGTGAAAGCAAATGTTAACATACCAATTGCTTTAGCTGAGGTTGGGCTTAATCTTATTCCAAAGTCTAAACTTAAAGTTGACGGCAAGCAGATCAACATGGATGATATATTAAAATTGATAGAAGAAGGAACAGAAGGGGAACTCGTTAACATTGATGCTGAAGATGAAGGCAAAAATTATAAGGTTAATATTTTTATTGATTGATCATCTAATCCAAAGGGTGTCACGCAACCGTGACACCCGTGAACGTTTTTTTGAGATAGCGGCAAGATCATATCTTCGCCCTTTGAAGATAGGATCTTTGAAAAGCAAAAGAAAAAAAGATTTATGACTGCATGGATGAATAAATAATTGAAAGATTCTAAAAAACGCCTAATCTTTTAACTCCGATAGGAGTGGAATTATTATAGAAGATAAAACACCAGCAAATATAAAAACTCCGTAGGAGTGGCATATTCATTTTATTCAAATTGTTAAAAATTATTCATAAATAGTTTTTACTCTTAACCTCTCTGTATTGCGCCGTGCCATGCTTTTTACTTTTCAAACAAAGCTGCAAAAAGCAATGTCACTCCTATGGAGTTTTGTGGGACTGTACAATTATGTTTCTATAAAAATATCATCCCTCCGGGATTATAGGCAAAAAATAATTAACGATTTTAGCCCGCCTGCCGTAAAGGCAGGATTGAAGATTTTTGATTTGAGATATATGACTGCATGAATGACTGCATGATTGAATGGATGAATCTTTGCATGGATGAATGAGTGCATGGCTGCATGACCGGATGAATAAATAATTGAAAGATTGTCCGTCTGACTCCTTTGGAAATAATTAAAGGACTGCGAGGCTAAATGGTTTACATCATTTATATTTTCGATTCCCGTATGACTGCCGGTTAGGCAGGATTATTCGATTATCGATTTTACGTCTCAACTTCTAATATGTTTCCCCGGAGATATCATCTCCGCAGCTACAAGATCAATCTTCGACTTTGAAGGTAGGATCTCTTTGAAAAGCATAAATAAATAATGATTTTAGCAAATGTATTCTCTACGATAAGCTGTATCAATTGCATCAGTTTTAATTTCTTAATTTAAAATCATTGTTAATTTCAGTATATTAAAATCATAAAAAGAGAAAGAAATGAAAAAGCCAAAGTACTCAATAGAGAAAGCAAAAAAAGCGGTTGAAGTATCTTCAAAAATTGAGGGGCATATAATTCCAAACAAGAAATCAGGCAGTGTCAAGAGAGGAAAAGCAAAAGTGAAAAACTAATGTCAAAGTATACGCAAGACAAAAACTATATCTACTACCCAAATACAAACATTCCAATAAACAAACTCAATATTCGTGATCTTAAAACTCTTGAAGAGGAAGAAAGAAAACTTCTTTTGAAGGGTTATGAATATTTCCACATAAACCTATCAGAGCAAACGGTTTTTGACGAAAATTATTTTGTAGAATTACATCAAAAAACTTTTAGCAAACTTTATTCTTTTGCAGGAAAATTTAGAACGGTAAACATCTCGAAAGGATACTCAACATTTTGTCAAGTTAAATTTCTTGAACAATCATCTAAGAAAATATTTACCAAGCTTGCCGCTGATAATTATTTAAAGGATTATGCTGATAAACCAAATGAAAAATTTGCTCAAAAATTATCTTATTATATGTGTGAGTTGATCGCTCTTCATCCTTTCTTTGAGTTAAATGGTAGAATAACCAGACTTTATTTTGATATGATTGCTACATACAATGGTTACGAGTACATTGATTATAAAGATGCACTAATAATTGAAGAGGGCTATAATAAATTTATTAGAGCATCAATAGAATGTTTGAATGGCAGCGGTAATAAAATGTATCAAATTCTATTAAATGGATTGAATAAAGTTCAACAACTTTAATGCATTTTCATTACTTCTAAAAATTATGATTTCCAAGAAGTTACCTCTTTCACAGATACCCTCATATAGCTGCAAGATCATATCTTCGCCTTTTGAAGATAGGATCTTTGGAAGGCAAAAATTAAATAACGATTATTGCCAGCCTGCCGTAAAGGCAGGATTAAAGATTTTTGATTTGAGACATATGACTGCATGGATGAATGACTGCATGGATGAATGACTGCATGATTGAATGACTGCATGGATGAATGAGTGCATGATTGAATGACTGCATGGTTGAATGACTGCATGATTGAATGGATGAATGAGTGCATGGCTGCATGATTGAATGACTGCATGATTGAATGACTGCATTGTTGAATGACTGCATGGATGAATGATTGAATGGATGAATAAATAATTGAAAGATTGTCGAAGGATTCCCTTGGAGAATAATTAGAGGAGTTGGAAGCTATATGGTTTACCGCATTTATATTTTCAATTCCCGCCTGCCTACCGGTAGGCAGGATGACAAGTTTTGGTTGGCAGCCATAAAAAGAAATTTACGATTCACGATTATTCGATTATCAACTATTCTTCTAAACTCCTAACCTTCTACACTCCTAAACTTCTGCTTCTTTCATTGAATGCCCTTTTGAGCCGGAAGGAGCAAGATCAAGTTCATCGAATAATTGATAGAGTGAATCAAGTTTAATCTGCGGGGCTTCACTTCCACCCGGTTTGTTATTGTAGATCAAATAATTGAAGCGGTATTCATTCGGTGTGTAGGTGGGCATTATAACATTTGCCCCGGCTCGCAATCCGCGCTTTCTTCCATCGGGACTAAGTGTTGATAGGGCAGTCGTGGCGGGAATGTGCACATTCTTTAAATAGATTCTTGCAACTGCGCTTGTCTTTAATGCCAAATCTAGCTTGCAGTTTTCAACATAGCTGAGTGGTGTATTTTCCGCACAGATGAATGGACTGAATGAAGCCATGTCAACATTTAACTCTCCGCAGAGTAAAATATCATCCGCAATATCGGAGAGCGTTTGGTTCGGCAGCCCGATTATATTTCCGCTCCCTACCTGAAAGCCGATAGACTTTAAGTATTTTAAATGACTTATCCGTTCTGCTAATTTTTGGTGCGGGTGAATTTCAGAATACAATTTTTCGTTTGCTGTTTCATGTTTCAGCAAATATCTATCCGCACCGGCTTTCTTAAATTCATCATACTCTTCAAAAGTTCTTTCGCCCAGACTAAGAGTAATCGCTACATCAAATTTTTCTTTTATCGTTCTAATTATATTTGCAATGTCTGTACCCTTATAAAAAGTATCCTCTCCCGATTGCAGAACAATGGTTTTAATACCGGCATTGAAGATCATTTCTGCTGATGCTAAAATTTCATCAATGCTCATGCGGTATCTGTTCACATCATCATTTTCATTTCTTATGCCGCAGTAATGGCAGTCCTGCCTGCAGTAATTGGAAAACTCAATTATCCCGCGCAGGTGAATTAAGCTGCCGCAGTATTTATTTTTCACTTCATCAGCTTTTTGAAAAAGTAAATTCATATCGCTTTCTTTTTCTAAGCTGAGTAAAGTTATTAGATCGTTCTTTGTAAAAATTTTTTTATTTAACAAGTCTGTTAAATTCATTTAGTCTCCGTAAAACCTTAATCAACATTTTTATTTGATTTAATTACTAATCGATAATCATTTTGGAAATAGCACAGTAATTTAGAGGCTGTGTGAAGATTCAATTATTAAATTAACCCACGATTTCAATCGTGGGAATAGAGCAAAAAACAAATAATCTACGTAACCGTTTCAACGGTTTTAGTAGTTTTCACACAGCCTCTTTATGGCGGTGAATAAAAATAAAAAAAGTTAAAAGGGCTTTAGCCCAACTTTCTGAAAAGCAGAAAACAAAACTTTTGGGTTAAAACCAGGGAAACTGGCATTCCGAATATTCACGGCACTAAAGCGCCGTGCAATTATTTCTGTCCATTAATAACTATTAAAAATAAACATCCCGCTCACCCTTTTTAAGGTCTTCAATCATTTTTTTAGTTCGCTTTTTTTCATACTCCGGTAAGTCTTCAACTTGTTTAGCCAGAGCATTCTCACCCGATTCAATCGTTTCATCCGATGCAAAATCTAACAAGTATTCCTTAAAAGTTGCCAGTGCATTGGGGCTGCAAATTTTGCCAATGTTACCGCTCTTTGCAAGTTCCATAAATCTATCGCCGGTTCTGCCGGAACGGTAGCAGGAGGTACAGAAACTGGGCAGATAACCGAGTTCACAAACATCACTTACAACTTCATCCAATCCGCGGTGGTCGCCAAGTTGAAACTGTTCAAGTTCTTTTTTCTTTTCATGTTCTTCATCGTAGCTGCCGGGTGATGTTTTACTGCCGGCACTTATCTGCGAAACACCGACGTTGAACAAGTCTCTCCGCAATTCCGGTTTTTCACGTGTTGATAAAATTATTCCCGTGTAAGGAACTGCTAGCCTCAAAATTGCTATCAGCTTTTTAAATGAAACATCATCAACCGCGTAAGGCGGCTGAACTGCTGTCGGTGCGTTCATTGCCGGTTCAAGTCGGGGAATTGAAATTGTATGCGGACCAACTCCAAGTTCCCTATCCATATAATCTGCATGCATTAACATGGCGAGAGTTTCAAATTTATAATCTGTCAATCCGAACAGCGCGCCGATACCGAGATCATCAATGCCTGCTTCAAATGCCCGTTCGGGTGCACGCAGTCTCCATGCGTAATCTTTTTTTGGTCCCGATGGATGCATCTGCTTGTAAGTATCGTAATGATATGTTTCCTGAAAAATTTGATAAGTGCCGATCTCAAAACTGTGAAGTTTTTTGAAGTCCTCCAAACTTAAAGGCGCAATGTTCACATTTACTCTGCGAATATTATTTCCTTTATAATCAATGCTGTAAATTCTTTCGATAGCCTTGCCCACAAAATCTAAGTTGGATTCTTTAGGATGCTCGCCGCAGACAAGAAGCAGTCTTTTATGACCCTGCTTTATTAATGCTTCTGCTTCGAAGCCCACTTCATCAACGGTTAAAGTTTTGCGCGCGAGTTCTTTATTGTCTCTTCTAAAAGCACAATATAAACAGTTGTTTACGCATGCGTTTGAAAGGTACATCGGTGCGAACATTACAAGTCTGTTGCCGTAAATTGCCTGCTTAATTTCTCCAGCAGCCTTGAAGAGTTCATTCATTATTTCTTTATCGGTAATGTTTAATAACGCAGCTGATTCTTCAAGAGTAATTCCTTTTCGCTCTTTTGCTTTTGCAATTATTTCTTTTTGCAGATCAACATTTTTTAATGAATCATCCTGCAAGTAGGAGTTGATTAATTTTTCATTTATAAATTCCATCGGTGCCTCTGTTAAATTTTTCCTGGAGTGTGAGTTTGTGTTTTATTAGAAAACTTTGAATGTCTATTTTAGTAAACAATGACTTGTCATTGCGAGGGGTTTTTTCCCGACGCAATCTCTGAGATTGCTTCACTCCGATAAAGAGCATCGGAATTCGCAATGACAATAGAAAGGAGCCGGTAAGTTTTAGCATCTTACTAAATAAAGATGGGGATATTATTGAAGCGCTGAATTCAAATCCGGGGCGGCAAATCAAATAAATATTTTTACAAATCGTGCTCAAAAAAAATCCCCAATCTTTAATTTGAGAGAGGGGATAGCTGCTAAACTTTTCATTCTGTCCCTTCCCTCGATGTTAGAATTATCCTTCATCTAAGGATTTTGAAACTTTATTTTATATCCTCTGCCTTGGTTTTACCTCAGCTTTGGAAATCGGTAATTCATTTTTCTAACAACATCCAAAAAACATTCCAACTTGTTGCTGTTTCGTTAATGTAAAATCATTGATCTAAGGTAGGGAGAATGTAAACGGTTGAAACCGTTAATAATAATTTTGCTTGTTCAATTAACCCACGACTTAAGTTGTGGGTTAACAAGTATTTAATATAATTATTAACCGTTTTAACGGTTTCTATCGCTTTCATTAATTATTTAACTCGAGTTTCTAATCAGACTTATACATTTTTATTTAATCCAACTTTCAATAGAAATATTTTTTTGATGATTACAAAGACATTCACTCCTAATTTCTTTTTCTTTGATTTAGGAATTTTGAAACCGGATTTTAAGAAAAGCTGCATATTTTCAGCTGCCAATAAAATCGAATGTTGCTGTTTCAATCGAAATACAATAGGAATATTTTTTTGTATGATGGAATAAAATTTGAAATTTGATATTAATGAGTTATCGAAAAGAATAAAATGAAATAGGTAATTATTGTGAATACTGTTCCTAAATCGGAAAGAAAACATATAGTTTTTATCGGCAGAAGAAATGCAGGTAAATCATCATTAGTCAATGCTTTTTCAAATCAGGAATTAAGCATTGTAAGCAATACGCCCGGGACCACGACAGACCCCGTAAAAAAGGCAATGGAGCTTTTACCATTTGGACCGGTCGTTTTAGTTGATACGGCAGGTGTGGATGATGCAGGCGATCTGGGTGAAAAGAGAATTAACAAAACTGTAAAGGCAATTTCATCGGCTGATTTTGTAATTTTTGTTTTTGATGCCCTGCATCATTTAACTGAAGTTGAAAGAGATTACTTAAAGTATCTTGATAAAATTCAAACTCCCTTTATATGTGTACTGAATAAAACAGAAATTGGAGTGAACCGCGAGTTGATTGATGAACTGATGGCGCAGAATAGAAAAATCTTTAAAGTTTCATGTTTCGATCAAAGCGGAATTACCGCACTGAAGGATGCCGTTGCAAATCTAATTCCCATCGAGAAAGAATTACCATTAGTTAGCGACCTTGTTAAGCCGGGCGACATTGTTGTTTTAGTTGTACCTATTGATTTGGGAGCACCGAAGGGCAGACTTATCTTGCCGCAAGTTCAAACTATTAGAGAAGTGCTTGATGAAGATGCAATTGTTATTGTAACCAAGGATAAAGAATTAGCCTCAACTTTGCAGCGGCTTAATGAAAAACCAAAACTTGTTATTACTGATAGTCAAGCTGTGATGAGTGTTGCGGATATTGTACCTGAGGATATCAAACTAACAACATTCTCGATCTTAATGGCACGCTATAAAGGAGATCTTCAAGAATTTGTAATGGGAATTAAACAGATAGATAAACTTGAACACGGGGATAAAATATTAATTTCCGAAGCATGCACTCATCATGTTCAAGAGGATGATATAGGCAGAACTAAGATTCCCGGATGGATAAAACAATACACGCAAAAGGATCTAAATATTGATATTAAAAGCGGTAGAGATTTTCCGGCAGATTTAAGCGATTACAAATTGATTGTACATTGCGGCGGATGCATGCTTACCAAAAAAGAAATGCAGACAAGAATTAAACAAGCAGAATTTGCAGCCGCTCCGATTGTAAACTACGGACTTATAATTTCCTATATACACGGGGCAATACCGAGAGCATTAGAACCATTTACCGAAGCGATAGAGTATTGGAATGAAAATGAAGATAAAATACCGGTTTAATTTTTTGCAGCTTTTATCGGAAGTCTGAAACCAAACGTAGTACCGACATTCAATTTGCTGTCAACCCAAACTTCTCCGTAATGTTCATCAATAATTTTTTTTACAATCCATAGTCCAAGCCCGGTACTTTCTTCATCACCTGTTGGTTTGGCTGTCAAAATTCCTCCCTTCGTAAATGCTTTATTTAAGTCTTCAGGCGCAATGCCTACTCCATTGTCAGTGACTTCTAACGAAACATTATTTTCGGTAAAGTATGATTTAATAAAAACTTTTGTTTCGGGCGGCGAAAATTTAATTGCGTTATTGATTAAATTAAATATCACTTCATCAATTTTTGATTTAAGTGCTTCAATATTCGGTGTGTCTTGAGTAGTTTTATTAATTAACTCTACTTTCTTTTTATTTGCATAGCCGATGTTCTGCGAAACAATAGACTTAACAATTTTATGAAGTGAAACCGATTCCTTATCCTCTTTTTCGTTCACTTCCTTTTCTTCACCCAGTACCGCCCTATTTATACTTTGTGCTAATTGCATAATTTGTTCTGTTGAATCTATCAAGTACTTTACTATTTCCTGCTGCTCAATTGCATTTAAGTCATACCCTTCTAAAAGTTCAACATAGCTTTTAATTGCCGCAGCAGGATTTTTAATATCATGAATTGCAATTGAGAAAAGTTCCTCTTTCTTTTTCTGTAACTCTAATAAACGATTTTCATTATTTACCAGTTTTTCCTTTTGTTTTATCAATTCACAATTTGCGGTTTCTAAATCGCTTATATTATTTGAGAGGAAACTGATTGTCTTGTTCAAAACCTTATTTTCCTCTTTTATTTTTATCCAAGCCTTTTTAAGATTTGTATATGCATAATTTATTTCATTAAGTGCTTCATCGCCTACGAGTGTTCTAGTTTTTTTCATCCTATTCATTCGGTAAATCAGAAATCCGCAGATAAGACAGAGTAGAATAATTACATAAATTAATATTGTTTCTGACCCGATAGATCCGCTATCAGCATTTTGAGTTTCAAATTGTGCAGTATCTGCAAATGCTTTTAGTGCGCTTGCTGAAAGAAACGCAGAAGTAAGTATCGCGGTAAATTGTTTTTTCGTTTTCATTATTTTTCTATCAATTAATAGTAATGCCTCTTTTAAGAACATAGTTTGATTATATAATCGGAAACAAAATCAAAAAGTTAACTGATATTAAGCCGTAATTTATTTAATGTTAAATTTTTTTAGTATTAAACTCAGCCTAAATAGTTTAATTTTGAAAAAAAACTTGGAATTCTTAAAAAATCTATTTCTTTTATATTTTATTAAGTTTTAATACCTTTGAGCAATAATTTAGGAAACCAATGAAACTATTAAAATATTTTCCAATTCTTCTTGTTTTAATAATTGCAGCAAACTGCACTGTTTTTAATGTTACCCCGGTTAACTTTGCATGGCCCATAGAAAGTGTTTATGAAGTTGACTCAACCGGTATTATTCAAGAACCTCGTTACGCTTTTGAATTTAATGCACTTCCATTGTTTATTGAAGAAGACAGCCTCTCAATGACAGAATCAAGAAATTTGAGAATAATTAGAGATGAGAAGGGGTACTACTTTATAACCGCGGAAAGGTTTAACCATGTGTTTGTCTTTTCATCCGGCGAAAGCAGTTTTATTTTAGAGAACAAAATTTTGATTGACGAAAACGGAATTAACTCACCCGCCTTTAATCAAAGGGCGCCTTTAATTGAATTGATCTATAATGAAAACCAGTCACTATTTTTAAGCAACAACGGTATTGTTGAAAACAAGGAAGAAGAGTGAAATCAAAAATTAGAATAGCCGCTTTATTTTCAGCACTATTTTTCTTTGCTGCTAATAATTTAACTGCACAATCCGATTATGAATTAACACAAAAATTTAAAGCCGGTTTCGATAGCTTATCTGCAATAGCCGATACTTTAGAAAATTTGGAGCAGATACTTTTAATGGAGGAATCGGTAAATAATTTTAAACAGGAATACCTGCCGCATAAAGAACTTATCAATAATGCCTATTACCCAAATACATTTAGTGAAATGTTTGCTGAGTTAGAAAAAAAACTTAAAGCATCACTGCTTGCGGCACAAAAAGTTAGAAGTTTAAGTACAGAAGTAGTAACCCTAACGCAGGAAAAAGAAATTTTAAGCAAAAGAGTTGAACTGCTTTTAGAAGAGATTGACAAACAAAATGATTATTTAAATAATTTGATTCAGAGGAACAGCAGGTTAGCGGCAGAACTAAAGGAACTAAAAGGCAACCCGCCCGAAGATAAGCGCGCACGCGATAGCCTTGAGACTGTTGTTGGCAGGCTTAAAGAAAATTTAATTGAAAGAGATAAACTTGTAAAATCAATGCTGGATAGTTTATTTCTTTCAAAGCATCATCAAGTTTCATCATTAAGTGAAGTAGAGAAAAAAAGTTTAGCAAAAAAAATAAAAGAGATTAACGTAATCGAAAATGTTAAAAGAATTATTCTGGATAACATTGAATTTTTAGAAACACTAACCTTAGAACAAGCCGATATTAACGAATTGAAAAGTGAGTATGTTGAGTTTAGAACAACATGGAAAAAAATTGGGAATGATGTTTCATTAGTTTATACCGGAAAGAAAAAATACAAAGATGAACTCGCAGAAATAAACATTTTACTCTATGAGTGGGGCGCAACAATCGATTTAGTAATTTGGAAAGAAGTTGTAAATCTATTCCATTCAAAAAAAATAAATATTGATGCATTTGCAACTGCCGAAGATTTTAAGAACAGCCTAATAAATTATGTTGATAGTCAAATCCGTTTGATTGAAAACGATTCCGAAATTCTCCATTACAATAGCTACAGATATTTTGCCGATATTTGGTACGATGAATTTATACCGAATTGGTACCCGTTTTTGGTAGAGAAAAAACTATTAACAGCCGCCGATAAAGATATTGTTGAAAATAAAATTGAAAATTGGGAAACTATTGTTGAGGAATCTACCCCTTGGTGGATATATGCGATTATTATTATCGTTATATTAATTATTGTAGCTGCAGTCTGGAACTTTTTAACTAAACTGAGCAAGTTTAAAAAGGCGGATGAAGAATCAGAAAGCAATGAAACTCAATAGTTCTTATTTAAAAGCATATTTATCTTTTGTTTACTTATTTTTGCCCCTTTATATTTTTCTTTAATATTAAAAATTTATTAAATTTATTTTCAAGATAAGATGTAAAATTTTAACTAAATCAATGAAATATTATAGGAGTACTGTATGAAGAAAATAATAACATTATTAGTTTTTTTATTAGGGCTTTCAGTGAGCCAGGGTCAGTGGAAAAGTATTGCACATTATGATAGGATGGCATCTTCGGAGGACCCTGCAACCATGCCTTGGAATATAACTACCAAAGCAACTTACGCCGGAATTAGATCTGTTCTTGTCACAGATGATTTAGATGGAGACGGAAAACTTGAGATAATTGCTACTGATTACTCTAACGGCGGTCGTGTTCATGTTTTTGAATATGTTGGCGATGGAAATTTAGAATTAGTTTGGAGTGCCCCGGATAATCTTGTCACTCCTCATACGGAAAGTAGTCCAAGATGGGTTCAAACTGGTGATCTTGATGGTGATGGAGACATGGAGATAATTTTTCCGGTTGGACCAAGATATGAACTTGGGAAACTGGTAGTTTTTGAGTACAAGGGTAGTGATAACGACTATGGTACTGCACCTGCGCTAATTATGGAGGCAGATCAGTTTGTGGCTACGGATGGTTTAGGAATTTTTAGGTCTGATAGGGAAAGAGGTACAGTCTTTGACTTTGATAGTGATGGAAAAGATGAATTAATTTTTTCAAATGAGGATAAAAATGTATATATTTTTGGTGTAACTGGAAATATTGGTGGATTCGCGTCATGGAATATTGAAGGTGGAGACCCAATCATTAATCCGATAAATGGTTTATCGGCAGGCAGTCATATGCAATCAATTCCGGTTGATTATGACGGTGATGGCGTTAAAGAAATTGTTAACCATCACTGGGCGTATTATGGATTCTGGTCAATCGAACCATCAGGGACTAATCAATACGATTATCCATCCGCACCAAATCCATCAGGAGTATTGGGGCCAACATATTATGAATTTTATAAAACTAGAAATAAAGATGCTACCGCATTCATGGGGTTAGCAGTTGCTGATGTTGATGGTGATGGTAAAGAAGAAATTGCGGGTCTGGCACATTCTACTTTGGATGTAACTTTGATTAGCCAGCCTTTTGGTGCTGTTGGTGTTGATGTTTGGGATGACTCGGCAAAGTGTTCAGTCATTGGATCAAGAAGTGATTATGGACTATCATCGTCCTCTTCGTTTTGGGGCTTGTATGCAGCTGATCTTAATAATAATGGAAAGGATGAAATATTAGTTGGCGGATTTTATGGCGAAAATGTTCTGTCCTTTGAATATTCTGGTGCTGGGGATATATTGGATTCAACAAGTTATAATGTATCTACTGTTTACACAGGAGAACCAGAAGATCAGTGGGAATGGTTGGAGGTTACAATTCGTGATTCAGCAGGTTTATTTGATACAAGTTACTCTAAAGGTGCATGGGGAAATCCTGGTGTTATGAAAATGTCGCATGGCGATATTACAGGAAGCGGTAATTATGAACTCGTTTTAGCTCTTCAGCAGGACCCTCCATATGATTCTACTGCTTACACATACCAGTCTTGGGATGGAAGTGCATTTGTTGAAGATTCGGTGATCAACAGACTTAGACCACGAAGTGTAAATTTAAGAATTATTAGTAAGGACGGACTAACTGGTGTTTATGAAAATTTGGATTTGTCACTTGTTACCCCTGATGATTATGTTCTAGAACAAAATTATCCAAACCCATTTAACCCTACTACAACAATTAATTTCTCACTTCCATTAGATAAACAAATTTCTTTAACAGTTTATGATGTACTTGGAAAAGAAGTTAAAACATTGCTTGATAATGAAGACCTGAAAAAAGGTACATACCAGGTAACTTGGGATGGAACAAATAATTTCAACCAAAAGGTTGCAAGCGGAAATTACATATATACACTTAGGTTTGGTAATTTCTCAAAATCTGCTAAAATGACTTTACTAAAATAATTTGATGCAGAAACCATTTTCAAGAAGCCGTGAATTTTTTTCACGGCTTTTTTTTTACAGTGTCCCGCCGAGCCGCTTCAGATTTAATTTTAACATTATCTATTATTTTTTTTGATTCTCTTTCATCTAATTAAAGCTTGGGTTTTTAGTAAAGTATGTAATGTTGTAGAACAAAGAGAAATCAATCGTTACTGCGGTTAATCAGATGTTAAAAAAACCGGAAGGGGGTAGCACTCTTATACTATGTGCTTTGGGTATCTCTACTTAGCGGTCTTCGTGTTAAAGGCTTTTGAACGCAGAGTTCGCAGAGATAAAAATATGCAAAGAACGCAGAGAGAAGATTGTAGTAACCTAAACATAACCGGCACACCGTTTTCTAATTTACCCTTATTCTCATCGAGGCACCGACTTAAAAATTAACTTTTCGTATTCAGAGTATGATGAAAACCGGACAGATTTTTTTACTGTTCAAAAATTTTAACATTAAATATTCAAATAAGTTTTGTAAGTCTTGTATTATTTTTATTTAATTTATATTTTCATGGCAGCATAATTAATTTCAATTGACAAGATGCAGAACTGCTTACCGCAAAACACATACGTCAAAGCTTTTTCTTCTAACAACGGAGGAGCGAATGAATAAAAGATTTACTTACCTAATCTTCATTTATTCACTATTTATTTTTAACATATCATTACTTGCCGGAACTACCGGAAAAATTGTAGGAACCGTAATCGATGCCGAAAACGGCGAACCATTGCCGGGTATTAATATTATTATTGAAAATACTACAATGGGTGATGCAAGTAATATCGACGGAAACTATCTTATCAATAATGTTCCGCCCGGCAGTTATACTGTTACAGCTTCCGGAGTCGGGTTTGGAAAAATCTCTTATACAGGTGTTAAAGTTAATGTAGACTTTACAACGAAGCTCGACTTTGAAATGACCACAGATGTAATTTCTGTTGAAACAGTTGTGGTCGAAGCAAAGACTCCGCTTATAAGGGAAGACTTAACTTCCTCCTACACTCAAATTGATGCCGAACAAATTGAATCATTACCGGTTGAAAGCATTAACCAAATTTTAACACTGCAGGCAGGCGTTACCCAGGGTGTAGGCGGTGAACTGCACATACGCGGCGGGCGTTCAAACGAAATCGCTTACTCGGTTAACGGTGTTTCAATTTCAAACCCCTACAACAATTCCAGAACAGTATCAGTGGCAACTAATGCAATTCAAGAACTTTCTGTTGTAAGCGGTACGTTTAATGCCGAATATGGAAACGCTCTCAGTGGTATTGTAAATACCGTAACTAAAGAGGGGGGGAATGATTATAATGGAAGTCTTTCATTTTACACCGGCGATTACTTAAGCGGCAACGATGATATTTTTTATAAAATTGATGACTTTGATTTATTGAATGATGCCGTTACCGAAATGACTTTAAGCGGACCGGTTCCGTTATTAGAAAATAAAATTTCCTTTTTTGTTTCAGGAAGAATGGTAAACGATAAAGGCTATCTAAACGGAATAAGGCAGCATGTAATTACCGATTCGGTAAAAAGAGATTCATTCAATCCGAGCAACGTGCAGATAGCTGCTAACGGAGATAATGAAATTGTTGCAATGAATTCGGGAGATTCATACAGTACAACAGGTAAACTTACTTTCAAACCGTTATCAACATTAAAAATTAATTTCGATGCCCTGTACTCTAACTCAAAATATCAAACATACAATCACGATTTGAAGTACAACCCTGATGCAAACAACACTACACGCAGCTGGGGATTGTTGAATATTTTGGAAGTGCGGCATGCAGTAAGCAACTCTACTTTTTATACATTGCGGGGTTCCTATAATATTGATGACACAAAGCGATATCTTTTTCCATTAATGTATAGCGACGGTTCAGAAGCAAGTTTTTATGCAGGTAAATCTTTAGATGGTTTAATGCCCGATCCAAGATATCAGCCGGATTATAAATCAACCACCCGCGGAGCTCCTTTATCATTCAGCTCGGGCGGCACGTTTGAAGGAGGTTCACAATCGCATTTCTACCAGCGTACAAAAATTCTCGGTGCTAAATTCGATTTGACAAGTCAGCTAAGTATGCAGCACGAAGTTAAATTCGGCGGTCAGTTAAGAATGTACAATATTGCATCTCACTATTTTGAAATATTGAGAGATACTACAAACTTTCTGCAGCCCGTAATACCAAACAGTAATACAACACGTAATAACTTCTACGAGAAAAAACCTTTTGAGTTTTCAGTTTATCTGCAGGATAAAATGGAATTTAAAAGTTTTATTATAAACGTTGGCTTACGTTATGATTACTTCAAAGCGAAATCCCAATACTCAACAAATATATTTTACCCAACACCGGATCAAACCGGAATACCATCCACAATCGATAAATCATCATTGCTTGCTAATGCAGAAGCTAAGCAGCATTTAAGTCCAAGGTTCGGTGTCTCATTTCCTATAACTGATAAGGGAATTATCCATTTCAGTTACGGTCATTTTTATCAGCTTCCTCCGCTCACTTACTTGTTTGCGAATTCTGAATACGAGTATAGTTTGGGAACACCGACTTACGGTAATGCCAATTTAAATCCTGAACGAACTGTTTCATACGAAATTGGATTACAGCAGCAGTTGTTTGAATCACTTGCGTTCAATGTTACCGGATATTATAAGGATGTAAGAGATTTGCTGGCTGCTCAGCAAATAAGAATTAGCGGTGATCAAACCTACTTTACTTATGTGAACAAAGACTATGCAAACATCAAAGGTATTGTGTTCTCACTTGTTAAAAGAAGACTGCCGAATGACCTATTTGGTTTTACCCTAGACTATACATTCCAAACTGCTGAAGGTAATGATGTCAACTCAGATGCTTTCTTCTTAGACCTATCATCAGGAAGACAAAGTGAAAAAATTCCTGTATTCCTTGGCTGGGATAAAACACATCAGCTTAATGCTACTATATCTATTGGTGAACCTAAAAATTGGAATGTTACACTCGTCGGTAAAATTGGTACCGGTCTCCCTTACACACCGCAGGTATTTGATAAACAAGTATTTCTAAAACCAAATTCAGATAGACGTCCTGCAATTTCAACGGTTGATCTATTAGCAGAAAAGAGTTTTGATATTTACGGATTTGAGCTGACAGCATTTATGAAAGTATTCAACCTACTTGATATATTAAATGAGAATATAGTTTACTCAAGCACCGGAAGGTCTTCGTACACATTAGATGAAACACGCGGACCTGCTTTAGAAACAAACAGATTAGCTGAAATTATTCCCGAGTTAAAAACAGCCCAAGAGGTTTATACAAACCCGGCATATTACTTACCGCCAAGGCAGGTAAGATTAGGTTTATCCATATCATTTTGATGATAATCTTTACTGGAGATTTTAATATGAACAAAAAAATTATATCGTGCGTCATTCTTCTTTTAATAGTTTCAATGACGGTTATTAATGCTCAAGTTGATACAAGAAAAGAGAAAACTGAACGTGAGCATATTGCAGTTAAAGAAGCAATGCGGCAGATAATGTCTCAATACCCTGTTAACAAAAATGAAGATGGCAATGAGACAGAAAAAATTGACGAATCAATAATTTTCGGAACATCATACCACAAAACAAGCGGTGCCGAGGATAGAAAAAATTATTTGATGAACGGTAATAGAATTACTGTTGAACTTTATAACTACGGCGGCATTGGTCCTGGTTATGGATTATTAAGAAATGTTAACAATTTTGTTTGGAGAGATCTTGGCTATCTTTTTCAGTTCGGACCAATTGTTGGGGCATTAGTTCAAGAGGAAGGTAAAGAGGGGAAAACTGCAATTATTTCCGATGGCTTGAATGATTACACAAGCCCGCTGCTGCAGGAGGTTAACCCGGCAGATTTTACTGAAAGATGGCAATGGCAGCCGCTGCCAGGTTATGCAGATCCGGATCAGCCGCACATGGCAAGTAACCCCGCGGAAGATACTGACGGTGACGGCAAACCCGATAGCTGGCCCCGTGATTGGTACAATGAAACATTAGGTCAATATGTGTGGCCCGGTTTCTTATCACAAAATGTAACAAATGCCGATCAGGAAGTATATTGGGCAATGGATGATAGAGACAATATTGAATTTAATTATTTTCCATTTGAAAACGATAGAAGCAGAAAAGGGCTTGGTCTGCAGGTTGACGGCAGAGCTTTTCAGTGGAGTAACGCACTTGCAGAAAACACAATCTTTTTTGTTTATACAATTACTAACGTAAGCAGCAAGCCGCTCGATTCAGTTTTCTTCGGCATTTACGGTGACCCGGATGTTGGAGGCGGTTCACCTGAAAATACCGATGATAACGGTTTCTTCGTGCCGCCTTACTCACTTGATACTGTTGATGTTGAGAACGTACCTGTTTATGCGAGAAGCATGGTTTACTTTTTTGATCCTGATAAAGAAGGACCTTCTGGATTGCCGCTCGGTTATCTCGGCTGTAAGTTTCTCGAAAGTCCCGGTAATTCCACAGATGGAATTGACAACGACGGTGATGGAATGATTGATGAAAGTCAGGAAGATAACATTGATAATGACGGCGACTGGAACCCTGCTATTCATGATGTTGGACTTGACGGAATACCTAACACAGGTGACTTTGGTGAGAATGACGGCATTCCCACTGCAGGCAACGCACTTCCCGATGGTTCCCCGGATCCGCTTTCACCCGGCGAGCCAAACTTTGAGTTTACCGACCTTGATGAATCTGACCAGATTGGTTTAACAAGTTTTAACAGTTGGACTTGGAATCAGGATAAAATCTCAGACGACCAATCAATGTGGAATAGATCTATTCCCGGTAACTTTGGTGCAATTCAGCAAAATACCGACTTAGTTTTTATTTTCGGTTCAGGTTATATTTCATTAGAGCCGGGTGAAACTAAACGAATTAGTATGGCACTTATTTGCGGTGAAGATTTAGATGATCTTTTAATTTCTGCAGAAGTTGTACAAACAATTTATAACCAGAACTATCAGTTCTTCAAACCGCCTATAACACCAACTGTAAGCGCTGTTCCGGGTGATAAAAAAGTTACATTATATTGGGATACAGCGGCAGAAGAAAGCATTGACCCTATTACCGGAAAGGATTTTGAAGGGTATGTTATTTATAGAAGTACAGATCCAACTTTTGAAGATATTCAAGTTATTACAGATGGAAAAGGCTCAAGCTTTTTGAGCGAACCTCTTAAAGACCTTGACGGCAATGAAGCGAAATGGGATGTTGATTTTAGACCGGAACCATTTGAAGACCTTAATGGCGACGGAATATATAATCCCGGCGAACCTTTTACCGATTGGGACGGAAACGGATCTTGGTCGAGTAGGGTTGAAGACCCATGGAAAGGTTATCACCCTGTCGCGTATCAGAGAAGAGGTATTCAATATTATCTTGGTGATAACACCGGGTTGGTTCATTCATTTGTTGATTCCAATAATGTGGTTAACGGGCAGACTTATTACTATGCTGTTGTTGCTTACGATCATGGTGATTCCAACGGTATCCCTGTTTCTGAAACGACTAAAAAAATTACGCAAGACCCCATCACTTCAAAATTTACGTTCGGTAATAATACTGTGCAGGTAATTCCCGGTCCCAGAAGCAGCGGCTATGTCAATCCTAAAGTTAATGAAGATAATATTGCGCATGTTTCAGGCAGAGGTACAGGAGATGTTGAATTTAAATTGCTGAATGATCTATCAGTAAAGGATGATGGTAGTTACCTAATTACATTTGCAGATTCGCTTATTTTAAATAATAATAAAATTAAAAGGAAAAATTATTCTTTACTGAATAACTCATTTATTGAACAGGAATTTCCGCTGTACGGTACCAAGTTTACTACACTTGCCAATAGTTATATTTCTGAAGATGAACCTGTGACTGTTAAATCCACGGATGGTACTACTTATACCGAGGGAACGGATTATATAATAAACTATAAGCAGGGGTCAATTAAAAGAACAGAAAATAGTCCGATGCAGGATGGCGGACAGTTTAATATCAGTTATAAATATTATCCTATTTTTGAAAGCACACTTTTAGATGGTGATGATGCCAATCCTGTTTTTGACGGAATTGCATTAACTATTGTTGATGAAGAAGCACTTGAAATAGATGATGAAAATACCGGCTGGATTTCAGGAAATACCAATATACTTTCAAATATTAAAGTTTCTTCGATTGGTGGCGGCAGAAAATACCCAGCCGACTATGAAATTATTTTTTCATCGCAAAATATTGATTCAGCTGGAACCTTATTAAACGGTCTGGTTACAATACCTGTAAACTATACTGTAAATGAAATTACTACAGGAGTTCCCAAGCGATTAAACACATTTTTAAATCAAAACGACCCTGCTGATAGTTTATGGCAGCCTGGTGAGTCAATAATAATATTTACACCTTATGCAACTGGTCTAGACAGTGATAGTCTTACTTGGGAGATAGTACTTTTTGCACCAACTGATACATTAGAAAACGGTGACCCGGTTCCTGTTGTGATGCCGACCGATGGCGATGTGTTTCAAATAAAAACATTACGCCCGTTTAATCCCGCTGATAAATTTCAACTAACTACCCAAGGCGGCAAGCTGAGTAACGAAAACGCAAAATCTGCGCTTGATGATATTTATGTAGTACCTAACCCTTATGTGGGCTACAACGAAATTGAACCACGTGCTACTTTACCGGGACAGGTGAGAGGGGAGAGAAGAATATATTTTGAAAATCTGCCTTCGGAATGTACGATAAGAATTTATACATTAAGCGGAACGCCTGTTGCTGAAATTGAACACGAATCAGGTGCCGAACATGGCAGAGCATTTTGGAACCTGCTTAATACTGATGGTTTCGGAGTAGCTTACGGTGTTTACATCGCTCACATTGATGCACCGAACATAGGTGAAAAAATTCTAAAATTTGCTCTTATTAAATAATGATTATTCCTAATAATCATCATAAAAATATTAGGTGAACTAATGAAAAAAATAGCTGTTTTGATATTGATAATTTCTTTGGCATTTATAAGCAATGCTTATAGCCAGTCACTTTCAAAAGCGGGAACCAGCGCCGCACAATTTTTGAAAATTGGTATTGGTCCGCGTGCTATAGGTATGGGCTCGGCATTTACGGCAACGGAAAGTGACTTATCATCAATTTATTGGAATCCGGCGGGACTGGCTGCGGGTAATTCCGTTTCGGCAATGTTCAGTCGAACTGAATGGATTGCAGATATTGGTGTTGACTTTGCCGCAGTTTCAGCACCTGTTGAAGGGCTCGGAACGATCGGGGCATTTGCCACAATCATGAATTCAATTGACGGAATGCTGGTGCGGACAGTTGATAATCCCGAAGGGACAGGTGAACTTTTCGATGCCGGTTCAATGGCTATTGGGCTTAGCTTTGCCAGAAGCCTGACCGATAATTTTGCAATTGGTTTTACGGCAAAATATATACGTGAACAAATTTGGAAAGAATCAGCTGTCGGATTTGCGCTTGATGTCGGTGTTCTATACAAACTCCAAATTCTTAACGAGTTTAGACTTGCGGCGAGCATTTCCAACTTCGGCACAAAAATGACAATGGACGGAAGAGATATTTTAGAAATAAAAAGGGTGAATGAAAATCTCATCAATCAAAAAATTGAAATGGAAAGCTGGGAACTGCCTCTAATGTTTAGAGTTGGTGTTGCAGCAGATTTGATTAGCACTAATTCATCCAGATTAACTTATGCAATTGATGCGATTCATCCTAATGATCATACAGAGTATGTAAATATGGGTGCTGAGTATAGCTGGAACGAGATAATATTTTTGCGCGCCGGTTATAAATCGTTATTTGAAAAAGATACCGAAGAAGGTGTCAGCTTTGGTGTGGGATTAAACTATAGATTGGTGGATGCATTAAAAGTTCGTTTCGATTATGCTTATCAAGATTTCGGCAGATTAGAAAACATACACTATTTCAGCTTCGGTTTAAATTTTTAAGATTATTAATAATTGGGTAAAGCAGAAAATATTTTTTGCTTTACCCTTTATTCTCTCAATCCAAACCTCTTCAATCTTTTAAGTCTTTCTGTTTTTAATCGCTTTCTTTCATAAATTTCAATGAATAATAATTCAAAAATAAAATATTGTATAACATGAAAATCATTAAACCTTTACTCGTATTACTCGGTGCAGTAATTATTGCAAGCTGTTCTTCTTCGGTTGAAACCGTCGATCAAGGAGTATCAATTGAACAATCAAAAAAATATATACTAGAATTATTTGGCGAAAATAAATTTAGTTTAGAAATACCGCGCGGCACAAGAGTAGATGAAATAAAGATTGATTCATTAAACAAATCAATTGAAATAATAGCGAACAAGCATTTATCCCACATGCCGTTTCGCACAGAGTCTGTCAATCAAATTTATAACGAGATTACTCAAGTGCTTCCTAAGGATTTTTTAAGTTATGATATAAAAGTAACTTCACTTGGTTACCCGATAGAAGAGCTAATACCAAATTACTTTAGAAAAGATTCAACCGAATATGATTTTGACAGAATGCCGTTCACTGAATTTTTGCGGGACAATCCGTTAGTTTTTAATCTTACTCAAAATAGAGTGAATGGTGAATCGTTACTGCCGGTAGATGGTTTGTTCAATAAGAATATTGCTTTGTGGCATAGCCATGGCTGGTATTATGATATCAAAACAGATAGATGGCTTTGGCAGCGTCCGCGTTTATTTCAAACTGTGGAAGATGTTATCCCGATGTCCGTTACGCTTCCTTATCTGGTTCCGATGCTCGAAAATGCGGGCGCAAATGTTTTTATTCCCCGTGAGCGAGATTTTCAATTAAACGAAATTATTGTTGATAATGATAACAGTGAAGATAACTACGTAGAGTATGCATTATCAGAATTAAACCGATGGCGCACCGGTGTTGGTGCAGGCTTCAGTTTGGATGATCCGCCTTATGAAGTGAATCATAATCCATTTAGGCAGGGCACACATAAAATTATTACATCGGACTTAACTGAAACAGCCTGGGTAAAATGGACTCCAAAATTTGAAGCGGCAGGAAGGTATGCTGTGTATGTTTCTTATTCAGCATCAAGTGAGAATGTTAATGATGCTATTTATATTGTAAACCACGCTGCCGGTGCCGATACCATTTTTGTTAATCAGACAATCGGCGGAAATACGTGGGTTTATTTAGGCAAGTTTAATTTTATTAAAACACCCCAGGACACTTCAGAATTCTGGCAGGGTGTACAGCTTACAAATAAGAGTTCGAGAAAAGGAAAAATCATTTCGGCTGACGGAGTTAGGTTCGGCGGAGGATACGGTGTTGTTAAACGCGGCGGCAAAACAAGCGGCAGACCAAAATTTTTAGAAGCAGCAAAATATTATCTTCAATATGCCGGTATGCCTGATACTTTAGTTTACAACTTGAATGAAAATAAAAATGACTACAATGATGACTATCAATCGAGAGCTGAATATGTAAATTATTTAAGGGGCGCGCCTTTTGGTCCTAATAAAGACCGCTATGCGTCCGGCTTAGGCATCCCGGTTGACCTATCGCTTGCATTCCATACCGATGCGGGCATAACACGCAATGATACTACAATTGGAACATTATTGATTTACAGTGTTGAAGATGCTGATTCCAACTTTGTTTTCCCTGATGGTATGTCGCGAATGGCAAATAGAGATTTAGGTGATATCGTTCAATCGCAAATAGTTAATGATATAAGGGCGAAGTATGATTCTGCCTGGAGCCGAAGAGCCTTACGTGAAGCGCAGTACAGCGAAGCGTTTAGACCAAATGTACCGGGAATTTTACTTGAGCTTCTCTCACACCAAAATTTTCTTGATATGAAATTTATGCTTGATCCAAGATTTAAGTTTGATGTGGCACGTTCAATTTATAAAGGCATGCTTAGGTTTCTCGCATTTCAATACGATTATGATTATGTGGTTCAGCCCTTAAAACCAACTCATCTTACAACAAAAATTTTAGATGATGGGAATATTAAACTCTCATGGAAACCGCAAATAGATCCGCTTGAACCGACTGCCGCCCCTTCAAAGTATAAAGTTTATATTGGTGAAACAGAAAAAGGATTTAAACCAATAGCCATTGTGAATGATACATTTTATGTTTATCAAATAGATGAGATAGGTGAGCAAGTCAACTTCAAAGTTTCTGCAATGAATGAAGGAGGAGAGAGTTTTACATCCGAAGTTGTTTCGGCATGTAATAAAAATTCTGCTAAGAAAGTTTTAATAATAAATGGGTTTGATAGAATTAGTGCCCCTGCATCAATAGAGTCGGATAAGTTCACCGGATTTCTAAATTTTATAGATGCCGGTGTTCCTGATAAATATGACCTTGGTTACACAGGTGAACAAATTGATTTTAATCCCGCTTCAAAATTTTTAACAAACGATTATCCGGGTCACGGAAACAGTCATGCAGATTTTGAAACACAAATAATTGCCGGCAATACTTTCGATTATTCTATTGTCCATGGTGAGGCAATTAAAAATGCAGGCTACTCATTTGTTACCGCAAGTGATGAAGCCGTTAACGATAGTTTAGTAGATTTGACAAAATTTGATATAGTTGATTTAATTCTTGGCGAAGAAAAAGAAACACCTTACCCAAAGCCCCTAAGTGATAGTACAGAACAATTTGAGTTTAAGGCATTTCCGAAGGTGATGCAAAATAGAATTAAAAACTATCTTGATGCCGGGGGAAATTTATTTGTTTCCGGTGCGTACGTTGGGACAGATCTTTTTAATGTAACCCGAATTGATACAAACGATGCAAAGTTTGCCGTTGATGTTTTAAAGTTTGTCTGGGCTAGCAGTCACGGTTCAAAAACAGGTGAAGTTTTTTCTGTTGATTCATCATTTGGGAATAAAGATTTCAATTTAGTATTTAATACTAAACTGAACGATAAAATATATGCAGTTGAGGCACCCGATGCGATCAACCCGGTTAAGGGCAGCAGTAGTATCTTCCGCTACTATGAAAATAGTTTTGGAGCCGGCACAGCCTATAGAGATAAATATGGAGTAATAGCACTCGGCTTTCCTTTTGAAACTGTTTTAGGCGAGTTGAAAAGAAATGAGTTAATGCGGATGATATTGGAATATTTTGAATAGAGAAATTACCGTGCAAAATTTTCGTAGTCAGTGCAAATTATTCGTATTCTTCAAATAGTTATTGTGACAAATTATTGTTTTAATTGCTAAATTAAACAAGCAGTAAAAATTATTACATGGCATTGGAATTGCCCTATTTATTTAAATAGGGTTCTAAAAATTTAGGTGAGGTATGAAAACATTATACACCTTCTTTTTCTGCTTGATTCTCTTTTCAGTAAACGTCTATTCACAATTACTACCAAACGATTTACTCGTCAATATCGAAAACGAGCCTTCAACATTCGTTCAGAAAAATCCGGTAATATTTCCAAATGGAACTAACGGCTATATTTCTGTTTGGGAGGATTATAGAACAGGCGAGCGAAGTTATTTTGCTCAAGCATTTGATTCAAATTCTTTAAGATTAGGTAATAATTTTCCAGTTCTTTCTAATTTTGAACTGACTTTTAGCAATAGTGGCAGTTTTCTTAACCTTGGCGAAAGGTCTATTTCTCATCCAATATTTGAGATGACCTATGTTCTAGAAGGTAGTTTTTATAATGAGCAGCGTTCATTTATTGAAATGAAATTACTCTATTCCGAAACGTATCCCTGGTGCGGAACCGGTTGGTATGGAATACAAAATAATTTATTGAGCTATAATAATAATTATTTTCTTTTTCATAAGTATGGCGAATTGTTGACCGTACGAAAATATGATGTAGTTGGAAATAATATCGGCGGGGATTACCCCGTAGAAATATTTGACAGAAATACTGTGCAGATTTCGAGTGCAATAAATCGGAATGGTAAAATATTTTTGGCTTGGATGAATCTTGATTTATACTTTCCGGATACTCTAAAAACCTATGCAGTTATTCTAGATAGCTCATTTAACTTTGTTTCTGATACAATACTTATTAAGACCCACACTGAGGGAAATTATAATCCACAGCCGCAAAATAATTGGAAGACTATCGTTGTCTCTGATTCATTATTTGAGTTTTTTAGACTCGATAAAGACTCACTAAAGTTAGAGTATTCAATATTCGATGAATTCGGGAATATGGTATTAGAGGAACAGCACATAAACTTAGCTCCCGACTTTCTTTCCGGACCAATTGAAGATATCAATTTACAATCTTTTACACATACTCCAATCGTAAATGATGGCTTCGAAATAATTATTTCATTAAGAAAGTTTATTGACTTTAGTGTGCCGTTTAAATTCTATAATCTGAAATACAGTTTCAATGCGGAAGGTATCTATCTAAATGAAGAAATCATTGATAGTTCATTCCTTCCTAGATTGGGCAACTCTGTTTTCAAAACTAGTGAAGATGAATATTATTTCCCATATGAAAAACATAATGATGTTTACTCAGTGTTTCACAATAATTTTCTTCCGCAAGATTCTATAAAACTAAATGATGATGAAATCGGGAGTAATGAAATATATCCAAGTGTCTATTATTCTGGGTCAGTTGAGAACATGGAATCTTATTTTTTCTGCTGGAGAGATGAAATAGGTACATGGGGCAGAAGATATAAAGGTAATCAACTGAGCGAAGAGTATAATTTAAAGAGTGCTGACTTACAATTTTTTAGTGATGGTACCTCCATTAATTTTTGGTCGAGTGAACAAAATAATGGAAAGTTCAATATTGGCATTACAAAATTGGATGAAAACTTAAATGAATTACAAAGCATTATTATTGATTCTAATAATTTGTATAAAGCACGCTATGCCAAATTATCAATTGATGACAGCACAATTATAATTGGTTTCATTAATTCCTCTAATATATTTATTGAAAAATTTGATTCTGATTGTAAATTGATTAAAAAAGATACTGCCATTACAAATGCAGCGATAGGATACTCATTAAAAATATGGGAAGATGAGAATTCCTTTTGGATAAATTGGGCGGATAGAATAATGAAATTTGATAATAATTTAAATCCGCTCTCCGAACAATTTCAAATAGAATATAACCCGCTCTTATATTTAGGTGACAGTCTATTTCTTTATAGAAGGAGTCATGATTTTGACTTAAACGTTTATGGGACAATAAAAAATATTCATGGTGAAACGATAGTTGATGACTTTGTATTAGCACCGCACGTTAATGAAGTTAAGTCTGTTATGTTAAATTATAATGAGTTTCTTGTTACGTATCATCATAATAAAAATTACTATTTCAAAGTATTCGACAGACTCGGCAACTTGAAAATTTCTCAAACACAAATAAATGATAACCTCGATCAATTTACTAAGTATGGAACTTTTACTATCAATGATAATGATGTTGTTTTTGTCTGGTCAGATTCAAGAAATGAACAAAAGGGATATGACATATTCGCTAAGTCAATTAAAAAAAATATAATTACCGCAATTAATGAAAAGGAAGGTGAAGTTTATCCTTCAAACTTTTCACTTTCTCAAAACTACCCGAACCCTTTTAACCCAACAACAAAAATTAAATTTTCGACCTCACCCTTTAATCCCTCTCCTTACCAAGGAGAGGGAAATAGGGAGAGGTTGGTAACTCTAAAAGTTTATGATATTCTTGGGAATGAAATTGCAACCCTAGTAGATGAGAAAAAACCGCCTGGCAATTACGAAGTTGAATTTGACGCAGGTGGATTAGCAAGCGGAACATACATTTATCAGCTTAAAGCAGGGGAGTTTACTAAAGCCAAAAAATTATTGTTATTAAAATAGTACATTTTATTTACCGGTAGCGGTATTTATATTAATTTTATTCATTAAGTTTAATTCACTTTTTTGAATAAAATAATATTTACTATGAAGAAAATAATTTGGCTTACCTTTCTCGTTGCAGCTTTTACAAATATCAATTTAACCGGTCAAAACAAAAGCGGCATACAATCAATAATTGATAACGCTCAAAGTACTAAAACGCTAAAACATGCCCAGTGGAGTTTATATGCTAAGTATGTTGATGATGATGCAGCGTTACTTGATTACAATTCGCAATTCAGTTTGGCTCCCGCTTCGGGATTAAAATTATTTACGACAGCGGCTGCGTTATATTTCCTTGGGGAAGATTTTCAATTTGAAACAGAATTGTATTATGATGGCGAAATTGATGAACAGGGAACCCTGAATGGAAATATCATTATAGTCGGCGGCGGGGATCCAACTCTCGGTTCAGATCGTGTTGCAGGTTCGGAAAATATGGATGAACTTTTTACCGGCTGGACTGAAAAAATTAAGCAGCTTGGAATTAAAAAGATTCACGGAGCCATAATTGCCGATGTATCTCACTTCGACAGAATTCCAATACCCCGATCATGGATTTGGGAGGATATTGGAAATTACTACGGTGCAGCTGCGAGTGCTCTTTCAATAACAGAAAACACATATCACCTATATTTTAAGCCCGGCAATTCGGTTGGAGATCAAACAACAGTTTTAAGGATTGAACCTGAAATACCAAATTTAACATTTGAAAACTACATAACCACCGGTGCAGAAAATTCAGGTGACAATGGATATATATTTAATGCACCGGGTAATTATGATGCAGTGCTGCGCGGTACAATTCCAACCGGCGTTAGTGAATTCTCAATTAAAGGTTCTATTCCTGAACCGCCGCTATTTGCCGCTTTAAGTTTTACGGATAATCTAAATGCAAATGGAATAATAGTAAGTCAAAAACCAACCGTTGTTAGTGAAACAATAATTTATGATGATTCAAAAAAAATTGCAGTAACTAAATCACCCATGCTAAAAGATATTATTTATCACTTAAATAAGAGAAGTATAAATCTTTATACAGAGCAGATATTAAAAGAGATTGGTGTTAAAGCCTTTGGTGAAGGAAGTACAGCGAAGGGTATAGAAGGAATAGAAAAATTCTTGAACGAAATTGGGGTAAACACCGAGGGATTTAATTTGTATGACGGATCAGGATTATCCCGTTCAAATATGATAACAACAAAAATGATGACTGAAATGCTTGCAAAAATTACAGGGCAGCAATTTTATAATTCATTTTATAAATCATTAGGTGTTGCCGGTGATCCTACTGATTTAGGCTTTTTTAAAAGCTGGGGCAGGGGTACAAAAATTGCCGGTAATGCCCGCATTAAATCAGGACTTATAAACAGAGTCCGAAGCCATTCGGGATATGTAAATGATTCAGATGGTAAACTTATTGCTTATTCATTTATCGCTAACAACATAAACGGTTCACATCGAACAATCGATAAACTTCACAGGCAAATTTTAATTGAACTTGCAAACATCAAGCAGTTAGATTAATTTATATCAATTAATTAAAAGAATACAAATATGAATAAAAATATATTAATACTGCTGACCGTAATCAGCACTTCCTTATTTGGTCAATACCAGGAAGAGAATAACGGTTATTTGAAAAATCCCGTAAAATCAAATGCAGGAATTATTGCTGCAAATAATTTCGGTTCTTCAATATATTTAATTGATAAAGATAAAATTGAAGAGATTGCAAAGTCGCCGGGAGTAGGCATGTATTATACCCTTGCCGGCAGCAAAAGGAAATTAGGTGTAAAAATAATAACTGATGATGGATTGCAAATACCGGCTATAATAAATTTAGAAGATAGAGCCGAGTATCGTTTATCGAAGCCTGTTAAGCAATGCGGTCAAATAAGCTTTGCTGATGATGGAACTGCGGCTTTTACTATAGGTACAAAGTTAATAACTATAAACGGGGAAGTCGAAACTGAGCACGAACTTAATGTTTACTCTAACATTGCACCAATTTCACCTAATGGCAAATTTGCTGCTTATAATGATCTCTCGGATCAAATCTGGTTATTAGAATTGGAAAATAATTCTCGTGCAAAAATATCAAATGATAAACGGGGTTACTTTAATCCAAAATGGAACAGGGATGGCGGATTGTTGATGTTCTCTTCTTTAAGTGATGAGATATATGTTTATTCACTTCAAGATCAAACTTTAACCTTTATTGATGAAGGCTCGGAACCGGAGTGGTCAAATGACGGATCATCAATCATCTATTATAAAAAAGAGATTGAAGGGCAGAGGTTAATTAATTCTGATTTATTTATAGCTTCTTCTAACGGCAAAAGTATTTATCGGTTAACCAATACAAAAAACATTTTTGAAATGGATCCTTCTTTCGGTAAAACGGATAATGAAATTATCTACCACACATACGGCGCACGAGAAATTGTTCAATCAAAAATAACAGAAACAAAAAAAGTTATAGAACCAAAAGTTATTTATAAAGGTGATAAATTAGAGATAAAACCAATTGTATATAGAATTAGTTCAAGTACCGAATCTCTATTAAATATACCTTACGTAAATCAGGTATATGATACGCCCGATTGGCATAACGGGCATTGGTCATGTGCACCTACGGCAGCAATAATGGTAATAGCCTATTTCAATGCTCTGCCTCGTTGGGAAACTTGGTGTTCATATCCATCACCCGGTCATAAAAGTTATTATGGGCGCTATGTAGTTGAGCGATACCGCTACTATCAAAATGATTATCGATCTACCGCCGGTGATCCAGGCGGATATCCTACTCAGGGCGGTTATGGTTTTATGTGGAGCAGCGGGAGTCCGCATACAAAAATGAGGAGCTATTACGACAAGCATAGAATAGGTGCAGTACAAGATGAGAACCCGACTTATAGTGAAATGCTAAATGAAATTAATGCGGGATATCCTTATACAATGTGTGTAATGCTTACAACCGCGGGTCATTTAATTATTGCAAACGGGCTTTTTATGGACCATACAATTTCGTTTAATGATCCTTATGGAAATAAAAACACTCCCGGCTACCCAAGTTATGATGGTAAAAATGTTAGGTATGATTGGCCCGGTTATAATAATGGCTACCAGAATTTAACCGGTGTTGCATGGTGCATTACTAATCATAGAACAGTTGCTGAGCAGGCTGATACTTTAGTAGATGATTTGCAATTTGAAAAAGGCTTTTACCTTCACAACAGCGGGTTGGCTTCTATGGATATGTGGCTTGACTATAACGGCGGCTACAATGATCATTTCTGGTATAAGAAAACCACGTCAAATTATCCGGTGGATACCTGCTTTGCTGCATGGACTCCTTCATTAGATAAATCGGGTTTGTACAGGGTATCAGCCTATGTTGCATTCAGTAATGCAGAAGCAGCGCTTTACAAAATTTATCACAACGGCATGGTTGATACAGTAACAATAAATCAAAGTTTGTTTAACGATGAGTGGCTTACAATTGGTGAATATGAATTTGATGCAGAAACCAATGAGTATGTTCAGCTTGGTGACGCAAGCATTATTCCGAATCAGGAAATTGTTTTTGATGCCGTAAAGTTTGAGTATATAGATTCTGCTGCAACATCTGTTGATGTTGTTGAACCGCTGATCTCAAAAGAATATCAGCTATATCAGAATTATCCAAATCCATTTAATCCATCAACAAACATTAAGTTTTATTTGCCGAAGAAAACTAATGTAAAAATAAATTTGTATGATGCGCTTGGAAATTTATTAACAAATATTTTTACAGGTGAAAAATCTGCCGGAACACATTCATTTAATTTTAGTTCAAAAAATATCAATAACAATGAATTGAGCAGCGGTGTTTATTTTTTACAAATGAATGCAGGTACTGTTTCCAAGAGTATTAAAATGGTTCTTTTAAAATAATTGAGAGCATAATGAAAAAACGAATAACACTACTTCTTTATTTTATTTTAGTTTCATTTATTTATGCACAAAATGAAAACAAAATATTTGATCTTACTAATTACCAAATCGATTCACTTCTGACTGAAGTGAGTAAAAAAGATTGGACAGTTACTGAAAAGATGGAATATTTTTCTTCCTTATTTCTCGGCATGCCTTATAATCTTACTTGTTCAGGTGACGGACCTTATGCTTTGTATGAGACCGAACCACTCGTAAATTTTCAACAGACGAACTGCATGGTTTATTGCGAGCATGTTTTAGCCTTATCTATTTCCGATAGCTGGGATAATTTTTTTAATAATCTTCAGCAAATTAGGTATGAAGATGGAATGATAGGAATGCGTACTCGAAATCATTACACAATGGGAGATTGGGTTACGGAAAATGATTGGCTGCTTAATGATGTTACAAAATTAATTGGCGGCGAACATGCCAATGCGGTAACTAGAACTATTTCGCATAAAGAATTTTTTAAGGGGAAGGGGATTAGTGATTTAAGGTATGTTAAACCGGATAGGGAACTTACTATATTTTATATACCTTTTGAAAAACTTGCCGGGATTAAAGAGAATATTAAAAGCGGTGATATTCTTTCCTTAATTTTTGCTGAACTTGATAATATTTTTTCTGCCCACATGCTCATGGCATTTTGGAAAGATGGAGACCTCTATTTCAGAGAATCTTCTATGAGCAAAATGACCACATTCGATACAAAGTTTGAGGACTGGCTTAAAAAGTATAATGGCTCTAAACGTTATGCCGGGCTTTCGTTTATGCGTGTTAATGATTCAATAAATAAACCCGGTAAAATTATTTTGCCAAGGAATATTGATGAAATAAAAAATTCAGTTTCGGCAAAATAAAATTACATTTATGAGCATACTAAAACCAAAACGCGAATTAAACTTACTTCAGACTTCTGCAATAATTATCGGTCAGGTAATTGGGTCCGGAATTTTCATTAATGTTCCACTCGTTGCCGGAATAGTTGATAACATTTGGATGTCGGTTTTCATTTGGTTTTTGGGCGGGCTGTTGTGGATACCTCCTATTTTAATCTTAGCCGAAATGGGAACCGCTTATCCAAATCAGGGCGGACCATATTATTTTATAAATAAAGCAGGCTCACCTTTTTTGGCTTTCATGTACACATGGACAGCTTTTTTAACCAGCGATACTCCAACATTAACAATAATAGGATTACTTGCTGCCGATGCCTTAACATTCTTTTTCCCAGAACTTGGAATTGCAATATATGCAAAGGCATTTGCCGCCTTGCTGATTATTGTCTTCGCATACATTCAATACAGAGGAGTTAAAAGGGGAGCGAATATTCAAGTGTTTTTAACAATTGCAAAACTGCTTCCTCTGCTTGCGGTAGTGGTTATCGGTTTTTTCTTCTTCTCATCCGGTAATCTTCAAGTCGGCTCCCTTGTTAAAACTACGGAAGGAAGTCCAATTTCTATTTCTATGATACTTGCAGGGGTCTCTGCTACGGTTTGGGCTTATGCGGGCTTCCTTAATATTCTTTATACCTCCGGTGAAGTTAAAAACCCAAACAAGGTTTTACCTATATCATTAATTGGTTCAGTATTATTTGTAATGGGAGCCTATATTTTAATCAGCATTTGTACCGGAGCAATTGTACCCTTTGAAATTTTAACAAATATTGAAGAAGGTAAGTTTGTAAATCCATTTGCTTACCTGGATGCATTTTCAAATTATGCCGGCGGTATTTTTGCAGTCGCAGTTTTTGTTTCAATGCTTGGTGTAATGAATTCATCGGTATTAACGCAGCCGAGATTAGAATATGCTATGGCAAAAGATGGTTTGTTTTTTAAGTCATTCGGGCGGCTGCATCCTAAATACTTAACACCGGATTTTTCAATTATAATTCAAAGTATCTTTGCAATATTTTTACTTTTTTTAGGCAACATTGGTGATTTGCTGGGGTATTTCACTTTATCATATTTGCTGCAAAATACTTTAGTATTTGGTTCAATATTCTTTTTAAGAAAAAAGGAAGATTATAAACCGCACTTTAAAGCACCCGCTTGGTTTTTGATGGCGGTTTTATCTATGATAATCCAAGTATTTGTTATTTACGGTACTTTTTCCGCCTTTCCGCTTTGGGGAGTTGTATCTTGCTTAGTTTTAATTCTTACCGGTCTGCCGCTTTATTTGTTTTTTAAAAAAACCAAATAATCTCAATTTGATTGAAATGCCGGTATTATTATCCCAAAAAATTTATAGTAAATATTTAACATTTGTTTGACTTAAATATTTGTTTTACATAACTTTATAATTCTAAATTAGAATATTCGGAGGATTCGATGTACGCTGTAGTTGATATAGCAGGACAACAATTTAAGGTTGAAGAAAATACAAAGTACTATGTGCCAAGATTGGATGCAGAATTAGAATCAGATGTATCATTTGATTCTGTTCTTTTATTATCTGATGATAAAGAAACTAAAATTGGTACACCCACTGTAGATGGCGCTAAGGTCTCTGCTAAAGTTTTAGAACATCTAAAAGATGATAAAGTAGTTGTGTTCAAAAAGAAGCGTAGAAAATCATACAAAGTAAAGCGCGGACACAGGCAGCATTTAACAAGAATTGAAATAACAAAGATAGGATAGCGGAGGATAAAATGGCTCATAAAAAAGGTCAAGGTTCATCTAGGAACGGACGCGATAGTAATCCACAATATTTAGGCGTTAAAAGATTCGGCGGAGAAAAAATTCCCGCAGGTTCTATTATTGTACGTCAGCGCGGAACAAAAATTCATCCCGGTGCAAATGTTAAAAAAGGCGGCGATGATACTTTGTTTGCTACTATTGACGGTGTTATTAAATTTGAAACTAAAAAAGGCAACAGAAAATTCGTTAGTGTTTACGAAGCCTCTTAAATAGAAAATTGCTCAATAAAAAACCCCATCACTTTTGTGATGGGGTTTTTTGTTTTAAATTTATGCGGAATAGTAACTGATCAAAATCCTAATCTTTCCATATCCGCTACCAAAGTTTTGACCGCATTTATTGATTTATCAAATGCAGCTTGTTCTTCTTCATCAAGCGTAAGTTCAACAATTCGCACAACACCTTTTTCGCCAAGTACAGCGGGAACACCAACATAGTAGCCATCAACCCCGAATTCACCATTTAAGTAAACACATGTTGGCAGCAATCTATTTTCATCATAAATTATTGCTTCAGCCATTGCTATTGCAGATGCAGCAGGGGAATAGAATGCTGAACCGGTCTTCAAAAGTTTAACAACTTCACCGCCCGCCATTTTTGTTCTGCTAACCATTGCTTCCATAACTTCTTTAGCTTTAGCAGCATCTTTATATTTTCTTTCCAGCATTTCCATTACCGGTACGCCGTTTACATTTGCGTAACGTACTAATGGCACCATAGTATCTCCGTGTCCGCCTAATACCATTGCGTTGATATCTCTTACAGAAACATCCAGTTCCCAAGCAATGAAAGTGGAGAAACGTGAGGAATCAAGTACACCGGCTTGTCCAATAACACGATGAGTAGGGAAGCCGGATACTTTTTGAAATAATGTAACCATGGCATCAAGCGGGTTGGAAATAATAATTACAATTGAATTAGGAGCATGTTCTTTTACTCCTTCAGCAACTTGTTTCATTATCTTTGCATTTGTTGTCAGCAAATCATCTCTGCTCATTCCGGGCTTACGCGGCAAGCCTGCAGTAATAATTACTATGTCTGATCCGGTAATATCAGCATAAGTATTTGTTCCTTTCAGTACTACATCGGTTCCGTCAACTCTCGATGCTTCAGCTATATCCAATGTTTTACCTTGCGGAAAATCTTCTACGATATCAAATAAAACAACATCCCCAAGTTTTTTCTGAGCAATTAACTGTGCTAATACTCCGCCTATCTGTCCTCCGCCAATTAGTGCAATTTTTTTTCGTGCCATAATATCTCCTTAAAATTTTGGGTTAAAAATTCTTTTTAATAATCAATTAAACAATATCTAAAGATGAAAAAATTTATAAGTTAAAAATTTTGAAATTGCATATGGAAGTTTGCATCAGCAAATAGAGATTTATAAAACTTACTTATCTAATTTTATTTCTAAAATTGCTTCTGTACCCTCCGGGGTAAAATTATAGGTCAAAGAGGAAAGGTAAGATTTCATGATATGAATACCTCTTCCGTTTTCTTTCAATATATTCTCCGGTGTAGTCGGGTCGGGAACAGATTTAGGCTCAAAGCCTTTGCCTTCATCTTTAAATATAATCCTCATAACTTTATCGGTAACAACAACCTTTATTTCAACTTTTTTTGTCGGGTCATTTTTATTCCCGTGCAATATGCTGTTCGATGCTGCCTCGGCAGTTGATAATGCTATACAGTTAAACTTTTCTTCATCGACGTTATTTTGTTCAGCAATTTCTAATATAAAACTTTCAATTTCCGGCAAGTATTCAGGATCGCTTGGAAAAACTTTTATATATTCATTAGACGGCAAATTAAAACTCCATTTGTATAATTAGGCTTACTTTATAAGAGTAATATATAAAAATATGTAGAGAATTTTGTGAAATAATTAACTAAATATTCCAAGTTAATCTTACATTCATATTAACTAATTCCCGTTTGGAATTTTGTTCGGTATTTATGAATTCGTACCAGCCCCTTACAAATAAATTAAGCCTGTTGAAAATTAGTATTCTTAAATTTGAAGAGGGTCCCATGCTTGTATATTCAGAACTAAGCTGTTTCTCAACTTCTTCATTATAGTTGTAGGTTAAAAGCGAAAAGTAACGGAAGCCTAATCCAATCGAAAAAATATCATACGAGTAAACTATTCGCGGTTCAATAAAAAATTCATTTAAAAACCTTGCAGGCTTACCGGAAAAATTAAACCATTGAAAATCACCTTGCTCAGAAAGTTTTACATAACTGTAAAAATTAAAATTCATTCTTTTCGTCAGCTTCACCGAAGTGGAATCATAAAAAACAAATTGACGAAATGAGAAACTATTAAAATTAGGATTCAAATCTTCGAAGTCATAAACAGTATAATTGGCAGATACTTCAGCCACATTAGTTGAGCGGATATTTTTTCCGATGTATGAGCTGCCGGAATTTAATTTTATTACACGTCTTACATTATTATTTGAACTACGCTCAGATAAAATGTAAACAATGTGGTTGAAGCTTCCTTCGAGATTTAAATACATTGAAAAAAGCGGGCTGAATTTATGCAAATACCCGGCGCGCATAGTTGTAAGTAATTC
Organism: Ignavibacteriota bacterium; assembly: GCA_013112585.1. GTDB lineage: Bacteria > Bacteroidota > Ignavibacteria > Ignavibacteriales > Melioribacteraceae > IGN16. The sequence goes on from JABFGH010000021.1 coordinate 49,569, forward strand.
ATCCCTATCATCAAAATTGTTTTCATTTGGTGTGTCATAAATAAGTTTCCGATGGAACATGCTCAGTGATACTTCATCCATTGAACCGAGTTTGTATGTTCCGGATGCTGAGAGCGTTGCATATTGTGTTTTATTGTTTTTCAGACTTTCGGCATCCTCTTTATCCTGAAGCAGAGATTCGGGAATCCCCTCGCGTGATTTAGCAATATGCCTTTCTTCTTTTTCTGAAAAGGATATTCTAAAATTAGCATTAAAATTTTTTGAATTTATTCTTCCCGATGATGCAAATTCTAATTTGAACTCTTCAATCTTTGTATCGATGCCCGAAGCACTGATATTTTCAGTAAGAACATACCGGGTGTCTCTATCAATTTTACGCCAGCCGACAATTCCTTCAAAATCAAATGCTAGCAGCCGGTTTTTTGAAATGTATAAAAACTTATCACGCAGTGAATAATTTGATTCAGTTCTGCTTTGAATATTTTTAATAATATTGAAATTTGATAAGGTCAGGGAATCAGCATCGAGATAAAAATCCATACGCTGCTCAACATATTTGGCAGATATTAAATTCTGAAATGAGTTATCGATAAAACTTTGAAGACCAATGTTAGCATATCTAAAAATATTTTTACGGGGAGAAATATCTTCATTAAAAAATTTAATTGTTGATGATAAATAAAAATCACTAAGCTTATAATTATTTACGATTGCCTCGCTTCCGTAAAGCAATCCTTTATCCTCAATTCCAATTTGCTTATTTGTTACCACACCTAAAAACGGAACCAAATTTATTTCTTTTGAAGGCTGAACTCTGGCAAAGATTGATGAATTTATATTAGATGCAGAATTTAAATCTAACTTTCTATCATCATCGTATAAGTAAACATTTGTTAAACTGCCTATCATAAAAAGGGGCGTAATTTTATATTCCCCAATTAAAGAAAAATGCTGCTCATCTTTTATGTTTTTTGTAGTGGAATTAATAACTGTAGAATTGAACCGTTCATTTATTCCGATAAATAAATCATCAAAGTTCCGGCTGTAAATAAAAGCGGTGTTAAGATTAAAAGTTGAAAGCTGCTTATTAAAATATGTCTGAAGTCCTCTTTTTTTATAGGGATCTTTTAAAAAACTTAAGCTATCGGGGCGCGATTGAGCAATTAGATTACAAAAAGTGATGAGAGAAAAAAGCAGTATGAAAAATTTATTCTTCAATATTTTGAGGCACTATTTTAAAGTTATTGATATCAGTAAAACTGTTAGGTTCTGAAGAAGAATTAGAGTATGTAATTACTCTCCAATAATAATACCGGTATGATTCCAATACAATATTTGAAATAGGTATAGTTCTATTTACATCAACTTCATCGGTAGAAAAATTTATCTCTCTAATAATATCAAAAAATTCATTCTTTTGTATTACTATTTTATAATCAGCCGGTTCTGAAATTAGCTCTATCTCAAGGGCGCTAAGAAAAGAAATCTCGGCATTATTTTCCGGAAAAATAATTTTTGGTTTGTTAAAAATAATATCAGTCAGTTCACGTGTTGGTTCACTTTGTAAATTCCCCTTATCAACAGCAGTAACTTTGTAGTAATATTTTATTAATAATTGAATATTACTTGTATCGGAATAGTTTATCTGATATGTGGAATCGTGAAGTTTCTCCGCCGCAATTTCAAAATTTGGTATTGTATCCCGATAAATATTGTACTGTTTAATATCGGTATCGCCTGTAGGAACCCAGCTTAGATAAATATAAATTGAATCATTCCAATTTCTGGCATTTATTCTGCTATCAAAAGGGGTAATTGGCTTAAAGTAGTTTTCAGGTTTTGCAAATACGGTAGGTGAAAATTTCCCTTCATTGTCAAAAATATCAATTGAGGTTAATTTATAATAGTAGGTAGAGTCATATTCCAAGCCGGTGTCGAGAAAAAAATCATCATTGGTATAAGCGAGCAACATAAATTTAATTGTATCATTTATGCTTCTGTAAATATTGTAGCCCTTTGTACCTGCTTCGGTATTTCTAAACCATTCAATCCCAACTTGCCCATCACGTGCGCGCCATACGTTCAAACCACTTGGCGGATTGGGCGGAACACCATCATCTTTTAATGGAGTATTTATACTATCTCTATCGCAGCCGATCATAATTGAAATCAGCAATAGAATTAGTATCTGTTTAAATTTTAAATTCATCACCGCGTTTTGGAATTGTAACATTTCTAAAGCCGGCTTTCTGTAATTCGTTAGAAAAAATATTTTGCTGGTCTTCTTCACCATGTACTAAAAATATATTCTGCATTCTGCTTTTATCAAAATGATTAACATATTCAAGCAGTTCATCAGCATCAGCATGAGCGCTGAATGAGTCCATCACAATTACTTCTGCATTTAAGTTATATTCATCACCAAATATTTTAACGATCTCTTCTTTCTCGGTAATTCTTCGTCCAAGAGTGTGCTGTGCAGAGTAACCGACAATTAGCACAATATTATTTGGATTTTCAATGTTATTAGCCAGGTGGTGCAAAATTCTGCCTGCCTCGCACATACCGGAACTGGAAATAATAATTAAAGGTCCCGCTTCATCATTAAGTCTTTTTGAATCTTCTACATCACGAATGTAAGTAAGTTTATCAAACCCGAATGGGTCTTTTCGTTTAATGAGAAATTCTGATATTTCGTTATCGAAACATTCCGGGTGAATGCGAAAAACCTCTGTGGCATTAACCGATAGGGGACTATCAACAAAAACTTTTATCTCCGGTGCTCTTCCGCTTTCAATAATTCTATGAATTGCATAAACCAACTCTTGAGTTCTACCGACACTAAAAGCCGGAATAATAATTTTTGCTTTTTGGGCATGAGCCTTATTAATAACAGCAGCTAACTTATCTTCGGCATTCAAGGGGTTATCGTGGGTCCTTCCGCCGTAAGTGCTTTCACATATAAAATGATCTACATCGGGTATATATTCGGGGTCTTTTAATATCGGTAAATTCGGTCTGCCGAGATCACCCGAAAAACCGAGAGTAGTTATTTTACCATCTTCGTTTAAGGTTAAAAAAACTATTGCCGAACCAAGAATATGCCCTGCATCGAAAAATGTTAGTTTAATTCCTTTAGCAAGTTCAACTTCATTATGATAGTTTATTCCAACAAATTGTTTTAAAGTTTGAGGAATATCATCTTGAGTGTATAACGGTTCAAAAAGATTTTTACCCTGCTTTTCACGTTTTTTATTTACATATCTAACATCCATTTCCTGAATATGGGCACTATCGCGAAGCATAATAGTTGCAAGGTCTTTTGTAGCAAAGGTACAATAAATATTTCCTTTAAATCCTTTTTTAACTAAAGTGGGCAGGTTGCCCGAGTGATCAATATGAGCGTGTGAAAGAATAACGAAATCTATTTCAGCAGGATCAAATTGATCAAAATTTCTGTTCAATTCAAACGCAATTTTTCTCTTTCCTTGATATAGTCCGCAATCTAAAAGAAAGGTAAAGCCATTTACTTCAATAAGGTGCATGGAACCGGTAACGGTTTGTGCTGCGCCAATAAATTTAATTTTCATATTATGCCGTCTTTATTTAAATAATTAATTTATTACGGTAAAATCTATCCTACTGCTCTCCACAATCGTTTATCAAATATAAACTCTTTTGGTTTGGAAAATTTCAGTTTCTTAAATTCTTTATGTAATGGATTTATAAGATAATTATCTCCCGAAGGCACAACTAAAGCAGGCACTTTAAGAAGAAGACTTCTACATTCACGCGCCCAATCAGAGCCGATGTTTTTTGTTTCATCGGCAGCCGGCATTTCCATCCACGCTTCAGGTATAGTATCATATTTTACTTCCTCATTACTTACGCTAAGCGGAACTCTAATTTCTATTGAAAATAATTTAATTGATTTTAAAGGTCTAAATTTATCGGGTCTTTGTACATGAATAAAAAGTTCCATTGCCGCCAAAGCCAAGCTATTCGAGCAATATACAACAGTTGTACCTTCATGATTCCACCGACCGCCGAATGCTTTTGCTCCTTCACCTGAAAAAGCATTTTCCAAATTACTCTCTTTAATTATCCGCCAAAGTTTCATTAGGAATAAACACCATGTTCAATTCTTCCCAATAGGCTTTCTACTTCTTTAGCTCCCGCTTCTGTTTTTAGAAGTTCTAAGGGAATCTCATTTCCCAATCCGTATTGCGGTGACTTAAGCCAAATTTTTGCTTCATCAGTTTCTTCAAGCACAGCAACAGTTTTATAGAATATATTTAATACGCGGTAAAGCCGGTCACTGGTTATTTCATTTAATTTTTTTGAAGATGAATTAACTCTTATTCTTTCCAGAGTTTTACCGCTTATACCAAGCAGTTCTGCAATTTGCGAATTTGTTATATGGAGAATCTTTTTTAAGTGGTTTATCCATATTGAAGGAAGACCGGTTTCAACTTTTTTAGCAAGTCTTATATTGTTGGGGGATTTTTTTGTTACTTCAAAAAAATTATCAATCTGTTTATTTATTATCACAGCGCTCATTTTTATGCTCCGACTTATGACTAGTACAAATTTAGACAAATGACGTGTGTAAAGCAAATTGGTAGAGGAGTTCAATAATAATAAACTTTATTCAATAACTATTTTATTTGAAATTGAATTAAGCTGAATAGGGCGGGCTGAAATACTTTTTACGAAGCTTTAATGCAATATTCACCAAAAATATTAATACCGGCACCTCAACAAGAGGTCCAATTACAGCGGCAAATGCTTGTCCGGAATTTATACCAAACACAGCAATAGAAACAGCTATTGCAAGCTCAAAATTATTACTAGCCGCGGTAAATGAAAGTGTAGTTGTCTTTGGGTAATCGGCACCTAATTTCTTACTCAAATAAAAACTTATAAAAAACATTATTACGAAGTATAAAACCAGGGGTAAGGCAATTCTTAAAACATCGAATGGAATCTTAACAATTAATTCACCTTTTAGTGAAAACATAACAAAAATTGTAAATAGTAAAGCTATTAGTGTTATGGGACTAATTTTAGGAATGAACTTACTTGAATACCAATCTTTACTCTTTATCCTAATTAATAAAAATCGAGTTGCCATTCCCGCAATGAATGGGATACCGAGATAGATTAAAACACTTTCAGCAATTTCTCCTATTGATATATCAACAGCAAAACTTGTAAGCCCTAACCAATTTGGCAGAATGCTTAGGAATACGTAAGCGTAAACTGAGAATAATATGATTTGAAAAATTGAATTAAATGCAACCAATCCGGCAGCGTACTCATTATCTCCACATGCGAGATCATTCCAAACAAGAACCATTGCAATACAGCGCGCCAGTCCTATAAGTATTAAGCCCGCCATATATTCAGGATAATCCTGCAAAAATATTACCGCAAGGATAAACATTAGCAGTGGTCCAATCAGCCAGTTTTGAACGATGGAGAGAGAAAGAATTTTTATGTCTTTAAAGGCATCGCCAAGTTCTTCATATTTTACTTTTGCCAGCGGGGGATACATCATCAGGATCAATCCAATTGCAATTGGAATGTTTGTAGTGCCGGATTGAAAGTTGTTCCAGAAATCTGCGACAGAGGGGAACCAGTATCCTGTAAACACTCCTGCAAACATTGATAGAAAAATCCATAATGTTAAATATTTATCTAGAAATGATAAATTTTTCATAATAGTGTTCAGTTAATTTTTAGAGATTTATAAAATGCAAGAAAGTCAGTTTTTATTTCATCTCTTATTTTTCTAAAAACAGCAAGAATCTCTTCTTCTGTTCCAACTGCATCGGCAGGGTCATCAAAACCTATGTGAAGAGTTTTACCGACTTTACCCAAAAAAGTTGGACAAGTTTCTTTGGCATTATCGCATACAGTAATAACATAATCAAATTCCTCTGATAAATATTCTGCAACATCCTCGGGCTTGCCATCACTAATATCTATTCCTACTTCTTTCATCACCTCAATTGCTTTAGCACTAACTGAACTTGCCGGGTTTGTTCCTGCCGAAAAAACTTGAAGCGATGAATCAAATGATTTTAAAAATCCCTCCGCCATTTGGCTGCGGCATGAATTACCTGTGCAGAGAATTAGTATTTTCATTATTGTACCTATTTTTTATTTAACTGCAACAACTGTTATGCTGTAAATTCCTGTGGCTGATTCTCTAAACTTAGCAGTTTCTTCCTTACTCAGATGCTCTAAAAGCATTTCATCAGTCAATTCTATTTGTCGGGATTTTTTCACCTCAATATTATTGAAACCCACTGATTTAATAATATTCAAATAATCATTCTCTTGCTCCGCTCCCGAAACACATCCTGCATACATTGCAGCAGCATTTCTTATATTTTCAGGCAGTTCACCTCTCAGAACAATATCAGAGACACAAAAATGTGCTCCCGGTTTAAGTATTCTATATATTTCCTCAAAGGCTTTCTTTTTATCAGGCACTAAATTAAGTACGCAATTACTTATAACAACATCAGCAAGATCATCATTTAGTAGTATATTTTCTATCTCGCTTAACTTGAACTCGATATTCCTAAACCCAAGTTTTACAAGGTTTTGATTAGCTTTAGTTACCATATCTTCGGTCATATCAATTCCAATTACTTTACCTTTATCGCCAACTATGGTTCTGGCAATAAACACATCATTTCCTGCACCGGAACCAAGATCAACTACCGTATCTCCTTCATTTATTAATGCATGCTCCGTCGGCAGTCCGCAGCCTAAGCCTAAGTCGGCATCTTTAACATAGCCCTTCAATTCCGTATAATCATCATTGAATACAGTATAGTCAACTTCCTTGGAATTGTTACAGCAGCTTGTTTCTGTTTTGGGAGCACAGCAGTCCGATTGTAGGGAGGCAGATGCAATTTTAGAATATTTATCTTTTACTATTTTTTTAATTTCGTCTGAGGTATTCATAAAATTCTCCAATTTTAACATTTACAAACATTTAATAATAATTTATCAAATAATTTTTTTGCTTTATTAATTGCCTTACTATCAATACAATAACAAACTTTTGGTCCTTCAATTTGTCCTTTTATCAATCCCGCTTTTTTTAATTCCTTCAAATGCTGTGAGACGGTTGACTGGGAAAGCGGAAGTAATTCAACAATATCTCCGCACATGCAGACATTCATATCGACTAGAATATTTAATATTTTTACTCTTGCCGGATGGGATAAAGCTTTAGCAATTTTCCCAATTTCAATTTCTTCTTTCGAAAATAATTCTTTTTTTGAATAAGCCATAATCTTTCCTATTGTATATCGTAAATATACGATGTAGAATTTATTTGTCAAACAAAAAATAAAAAAAATAATTACGACATGTGCTTTGCTTTCAAATTCGGTTTAATATTATAGAGTTGATTTAAAAATTCGAGTAGATATTACAAATAACAATGATTGGATCGAGTTATTAAAAATTTTAATAACTATTATTATCTATTCTAAAAAGTCGTTAAGTAGTATCTGAAATTTGAATAATAACTCTCAACGGTTTATCTTAAAATTAAACAATTTACTATTTGGAATATTTATGAAATCAAACATCAAACTATCGCGAACTTTACCTGCCATTATTATTCTTGCATTTATTTTCTTTAATGCATGCACAACAGAAGAGCAGCCGAAACAAAAAATTACAGATGTTATACTAAGTGATAAAGACAGTTATTTTTATGTTGATACATCCGCTTATCCCAAAGAGAGGAGGAGGTTACCGATTGGAGTATTCGATTCAGGCACAGGCGGACTTACAGTGCTTGATGCTATTGCAAATTTTGATAATTACAATAATTTAACTAAGTCTTTATCTTCAAGTAGTGATAATGTACGAGACTTTCAAGAAGAGTATTTCATTTATTTAGGCGATCAGGCAAATATGCCCTATGGGAATTACTCAAAAGAGAATAAAGTTGATCTGCTTAAAGAACATATTATTAAAGATGTTCAATTTTTGCTCGATAAAAAGTATTACGATTCCCAAGCGGCTGCAAGTTTTGAGAGTGACAAGGAGCCCGTTAAAGCAATTGTAGTTGCCTGCAACACTGCTACTGCTTACGGATTAGAAGAGATTAGGGAGTTTATGTCAAACTCTGGGTTAAACTTGCCCGTGATAGGTGTAATTGATGCCGGAGTAAAAGGAGCGTTGAGTACAATAGGGAAAGATGAGAATGCGACTGTCGGCATTATGGCTACTGCAGGAACAGTTTCATCCAAAGGCTATGTAAAAGCATTAAATTATTGGAAAGAAAAATATGGTTATGAAGCTGATATAACTGCATTTCAGCAAGCGGGTATTGGACTTGCCGGTGCAATTGACGGCGCCGCTAATTACATTAATAAAAATGCCGAATTGTTACGAGAAGATTATAAAGGTCCGGCAGTAAATAATTCTGAAGCACAAATTGATATTACTATTTTAGACCGATATGATTTTAACCGGAATGGAAATGAATTACTTACTAAGGGTGATAAATCTGATATGGAGGATATTCAAATTAATTCCGTTCAAAATTATATTAAATACCATGTAGTTTCACTGCTGGAAAAAATCAGAAAATCTGAAACTAATAATAAACTTACTTCAATTATTTTGGGCTGTACTCACTATCCGTATTATATTAATGACTTTAAAGCTGAGTTTAATAGGTTATATAATTATAAAGAAAATGGAAAGAATGTTTATCGCAATTTTATGAATGAAGATATTGATTTTATTGATCCTGCAGTCAATACATCAAAAGAACTATTTGAATATTTGGCAGAGGAAGAATTGTTCAACAATAGTGATATAAGTAAAAGTGAATTTTATATTAGTGCAGCGAATAAGCATAATAAAAATAATATTCTTGATTCAGCCGGCTTGTTCCCTTATGAATATAAATATGGACGAAATGCCGGATTCATTCAGGAATACGTGAGACGGCTGCCATTCAGCAAGCAATCGATCGATGATGAAATCGCAAAACGATTAGAAGAATCTATTCCATTCACGTTTAGTTTGATTAGAGAATTTAACCGCAGCAATAAAAAAATGAACTTCTTGAAAGAGAATGAAAAATTGTAAGTAATCTCGAACACCTATAAAAGGTAATATGGCATTAAGAATAATTGAAGTTAAAATTCCGGAAGAAGAAAAAGAAAAGATCACAGAGTTGTTAGAAGATGATGCGATCATTGAATCATGGACGGACCAGGTAATGGATAAATATATTTTGGTTCGAATACTTTTACAAGCCGAAGACACAGAAAGCTTACTTGATAAACTCGAAAAGAAATTTAGTTTTACTGAAAAATTTAGAGCAATACTTTTTCCGGTTGAAGCTACAATACCAAAAATTGTACTTGCAAAACCTGAAGAAGCAGAAGTTGTTGAGATAGAGGAAAAAACTGAAGCAAAACAAACTCCGCTTAGAATAAGCAGGCAGGAACTTTACTCGCAGATATCTGACGGTACAAAACTTACAAATATTTTCATTGCAATGGTTGTTCTTTCATCAATTGTTGCAGCAATTGGTTTAGTTAAGGATAATGTTGCAGTGGTAATTGGAGCAATGGTTATTGCACCATTGCTTGGTCCTAATGTGGCTTTGGCATTAGCAACAACACTTGGTGATTTTGACTTAGGGAAACGTGCATTAAAAGCAAATATAACAGGAGTTGCTATTGCATTGCTCTCTGCAGTTGTACTTGGAATATTGCTTCAGGTAGATTTAACATCAGGTGAATTAAAATCCCGAACATTTGTTGGTCTCTCTGATATTGCATTGGCAATTGCATCAGGCGCGGCAGGGGCTTTAGCTTTTTCAAGCGGTGTATCGGCTTCTTTAATTGGTGTGATGGTGGCTGTGGCATTGCTGCCGCCGCTTATGGCTTTCGGATTGCTTCTCGGTTCAGGGTACTATTCTGAAAGTTTCGGTGCGTTTCTGCTTCTGGTTACAAACTTAATTTGCATTAACCTTGCCGGTGTTGTTACCTTTATTGTGCAGGGAATTAGACCAAGAAGATGGTGGGAAGCCAAAAAGGCAAAAAAGGCTTCCCGGTATGCAATTATTATATGGACGATTCTACTTATACTTTTAGCGGCAGTTATCATTGTTTCACAAGAAAATTTATTTTAATTAAACATATTTGGAAGTGCTGTATTCTGCACATATTCTTCTAAACTATTTTCGTTCAGTTCTTCTTCGTAACCCATTTCTTTTAGGAGATAACTGTAATAAAACTTTTCACTAAGGTTTGCTAATCTTTGATTGTCTTCAAATTTAGACATAGTTTTTAATCTGTAAATTCCTCTTCCATCACCTATTTTATATAGTGCAAGCGCTGCGGTTATTCTTGTTCTAATATCTTCATCATCATTACGTAATATTTTTAATAATGGAATAACTGACTCGGATGATTTTAATTCCCCCAGGTAATAAACAGAACTTGTTTTTAATCCAAAATTGTTCGACTCAATTCCGGCTAAGTAATTATCAACAATTAAATCGTATTTTTCTTCAGCAACCTTTGATGAATTATTACCTGCAAAAATCGAATTAAACATAAAGAAAGAAAAAACTATAAATGCGGTTATTGTAAACTTTTTCATTTTATATACTCCATCTTTTGTTTGATTATTATTTCTTATTTCTTTCGGTTTCAATAAATCAGACGGAGTGTCAAGTTTCTTGTTCCATACTAAAACTTTTTAGTTTGTCGTGCGTCTTACAGCGTTCTATAATTTTAGGATGATCATTTAGATAGAGAAAAACTATTGGATCAGCATGATTGCATTGACATATTTTTTGGAACAGAATGATGAACCGACCACAGCAAGCCTTTCGATAAAAGTTTTTCTTTTAATTCTGTTTATAGTTTTAGATTCATTACTCTACTTTACAAAAATCAATTGGTTCACTTTACCAACGGAATAAACCGCAAAGGAATTTGAAGAGAAGAAGTATAAAGGTATTGAGGGATGCCGGGGATTAAATTCTTGATATCTTGTATTGCTTAAAGCCCAAATAGATCTCCCGCGATGCGGTTTTAATAACGGTAGCCAGCGGAACAGCTAACAGCATACCAACCACACCGAGTAATTGGCTTCCGATAAGAATTAATATAATTATGGTAAGCGGGTGAAGATCGGTACTTTTTGAAAAAACATTGGGCTGAAGATAACCGTTATCAAAAGTATAAATAATGGCAAACATAATGGTAATGCTCGGCAGCATCGAAAAATCGCCGAATTGAATTAGCGAAATTATAATCGCAGGCAGCCCGCCGATAAGGGGACCGAAGTATGGAATCAGATGACCCAAACCTGCAACAAATCCAATAGTAATCGAATTTTTAATACCAAGAATTGTTAATCCGATTGCCGCCATTACGCCAACTAAAAAAGCATCTAAAATCCAGCCGCGTACAAATCTACCAAGCTGATTATTTATACTTGTTACAACCGAATAAGACATTTCAAAATATTTGTTCGGCATAATATTTATCATGCCCTTAATTAGTTTACTATGATCTTTCAAGAGAAAGAATGTCATAAACGGAATGATGACTGATATTGCCAATATTGAAACTATACTTGAAATAATTGTACTAAAATTATCTATTGAGGTGAAAAACAGCGATGATAAATAATCACTAAGCTGATCAGCGAAATTTTCAGTTAAGGTTAACGGGATGTAATCTTTAATCGAATCTTCAATTTGTTGAATAAAATTATTGAAATTTTCCTTGCTTAAGGTAAGTGCAATGGTGTTCATTTGACCGGCTATTTTAGGTATGAGTACAGAGAGGAGGAGAAAAACCAGCACACTGCCTACAACAAAAACTAACAGCACAGATATAATTCTTTTAACTCCGTTGCGTTCAAGAAATGTTACTACAGGATTAAAAATTAGTGAGAGAAGAAGGGAAATTAAGAACATAATAATTATGTTGAGAAATTGATAACCGATTAACAGCATTATCGATGCAGTTAATATCAGTGCAACTAATTTTGAAAATTTTTTTAATGATAAATCAGAAAATAGCATTTGCTTCTCAGTAAGTGAATCCTTAAAAATATAAGCAGTATTATATTAAGATTAAGTTAGTTGGTTTGAATAACCTAAAATTATGATAAAAGTATCTTGAATTTTTCCTATATTTGCAACTAAAATTTTTAATAAGAAACGGATAAAAAATGAAGGAAATTAAACTATTAAATGATATCAAAGCTAAAGCGGCAGCAAGAAAAAAAACAATTGTTTTACCCGAATCGCATGACGAAAGAGTATTAAGAGCCGCTGAAAAACTAACAGCAGAAAGTGTTGCTAATGTAGTAATTTTAGGCGATGAAAATAAAGTTTATGAAGACGCAAAAGCAAAGGATATTAATTTATCCGGCGTGCGGGTTTTAGATCATGTAAAGTCAGAAAAACTAAGTGACTTTGCAAATGTGTTTTTCAATCTGCGAAAACATAAAGGTATGACAATTGAAAAAGCAAAAGAAGTGATGACAAGCGACCTCTTTTTTGGCGCAATGATGGTGCGTGAAGGAATGGCTGACGGATTTGTTGCCGGTTCAGTTGCAGCAACGGGAGATGTTTTGCGTGCTGCTTTTCAATGTGTCGGAATGCCGGAAGGTATTTCTATTGTATCAAGTTTATTCTTAATGATTTTACCCGATAGAAATTTAAGCTTTGCCGACTGTGCAGTTGTTCCCGATCCTGATGCAACTCAGTTGGCTGACATTGCAATCACAACTGCAGATAATCACAAAAAATTAACCGGCGAAGAACCTTATGTTGCCATGCTCTCATTTTCAACAAAAGGAAGTGCGGAACATGAGCTATTAGACAAAGTTAAATCGGCAACGAAGATTGCGCAGGAAAAAAGACCCGATTTATTTATTGATGGTGAAATGCAGTTTGATACTGCTATCATTGATTCGATTGGTAAAAAGAAAGCCCCTGATAGCAAAGTAGCCGGCAGAGCAAATGTTTTAGTTTTCCCTGATCTTAATGCGGGAAATATTGGTTACAAAATTGCCCAGCGTTTAGGCGGTGCCGAAGCTGTTGGTCCTGTTGTTCAAGGCTTAAAAAAGCCCTTGTTTGATTTAAGCCGCGGATGCAGCGTGGATGATATTGTTAATACTTCCGCAATCTCTGCTTTAATGGCTGACTAAAAATTTTTGGCGGGATTTATTTGAGTCCCGTCTTTACTTTCCAATATCACCTTAATACTTTCCCGAGAAATCTATCAACTTTATAATGCTTTAATGAAAGAATAAGAAATAGAGCGGAGTAAAGGAAAATAGAAGTTGTATGACTATCAGCAATTGAAGCATCAAAAAAGTTATATGCAGCATTGCAGAGAAGGAACATTCCAAGAGTAAAATAAAATTCTTGAAGATCACTAATCATCCATCCTGCAAACAGTGCAAATACTATAAGTATTGAAACAAGTAAAATTGAAATATTTAAATAATCAAATTGCAGAAATATAGGATTGTATTCTAAAAAAATTTCCCAATGCCAAATAGCAAAAGGCAGCAGTGTAAGGATGAAAACAAAAATTGAAATGCTGAAAACCTTTAACATGATTTTAAAGTCATCCCTAAGAAAATAGAACAAATAAAAAATAATAATTGCAGATGAAATAAGATGGACAGAAAGAAATAGCCCGGTAACCATAGCAAGAACTGCAATTGAATAATTTGTTAAAATACTTAAGTATTCATTTTCTATAAGGTAAATCAGCAATAGGGGAAAGGCGGTTATAAAAAATGGATTTAGATTGATATTAAGGATTAAGCATAGGAAAATTAATATTGATATAAAAAATAGACGCACAAAAAATTCATTATTAAATTTTGAACTTTTATAAATGATAAATAAAATTGCTCCAACACCGAATGCTGAAATTAAAATAGTCTGCCCGGTTAAATAAAAAGGCAATCCCGAAAAATATAAAAAGGGCAAACCGGTAAAACCTTTCACCGGTTGATATGGATAGGAACCGCGGAAAAAATCTGAGAGCCAATTGCTTAAAGCATTTAAGAAGAGTTCACTTTGATTTTGCGGAACGATATACAATAAAATAGTTGTTATAAAAAAAAGACTAACGATTAAAATAATTTTAAGTTTTGAATTAACGCTTCGTGGTTTGTTGAAAATAAATTTATCTAGAAATAATAGAAAACTGAAAGCAGCTGCAAGAAATATCAAACTAAAAAAAAATGATATATTGCTGTTAGAATTTAATAACAGCAGACAAGCGCACAGTATTGCGAGCAGAGATGTTACATTTATAAAATGATTTTTAGAAAACATTATTCAATACATTAAATTTTAATAAAATTAATTTGGAGAAAAGAATGTCAAAAAGAAACAAATTATTTTTTGTGATCAAGATAGTAACAATTTCATTTTTACTGATAACTTATAATGCATGCGCACAGAACGAAGAAAAGAAAGCAGAGCCGACTTCAGGTAATGTTCATGGTATTTCTGTGCTGGATGCAGAAAACAAAACAGTGAAACTTGCCGAATACAAAGACAGGGTTCTTTTAATTGTAAATGTTGCAAGCGAATGCGGTTATACTCCACAGTACAAAGGGCTTCAAGTGATATATGAAAAATATAAAGATGATGGATTTGAAATATTAGCTTTTCCCTGCAACGATTTTGGAGGACAGGAACCCGGTACAATGAAAGAAATTCAGAACTTCTGTTCAGCTAATTATGATGTTACTTTTAAATTATTCAATAAAATAAAAGTTTTGGGTGATGAAAAATCTGAACTCTATAAAGTTTTAACTAATAATAAAAATGTTGAGCAAGGCGATATAAAATGGAATTTCGAAAAATTTATTATTTCAAAATCGGGTGATGTTGTTGAAAGGTTTAGAAGTAAAGTTGAACCGGAGAGTGAGGAAATTACAGGGGTGATTGAGGCGGAGTTGAAGAGATAATATTTTAATCAAATATCAACCTCTCCCTTAATCCCTCTCCTTATTAACCTGCCAGACAGGCAGGGGAGAGGGACAGAGGGTGAGGTTGAAAAAAAATATAAGTGCAATGACAAAATTATTTAACAGAAAACAAGAACTAGAAAAAAGAAGAGAACTAAGACAAAATGAAACGTTAGCGGAAAAACATATCTGGTCACAATTAAGAAACCGGAATTTTCACGGATTAAAATTTAAGAGGCAGTATTCAATCTCCAAATACATTGTTGATTTTTACTGTGCTGAACATAAAATTGCAATTGAGGTTGATGGCAGCATACACGATTTAGCAGAGAACAAGGAATATGATAAGGATAGACAACAGCAATTAGAAAAATATGGTATTAGGTTCATTAGAATAACTAACGAAGAATACATGGGTAATCCAAACAAAGCATTTAATAAAATTAAAATTAATTTTGAAAAAATAATAAAAGCACCTCTCCCTTAATCCCTCTCCTTAATAAGGAGAGGGAAATAGTGTGGGTTGAAGGACTAAGTTTAAAATCATCCTGCGAATTAGGAGAAAACATTTGTAATTTTCTTTGTGAATAAAGTCATATTAAAAATAGCTTTCTTTATTTAATCCCTCTCCTTGCGAAGGAGAGGGATAGAGGGTGAGGTCGAATATTTTTTCGATGGGAATTCAGAAAGGATAAAGTAAGTTTATTAGTACTACTGTCAACGATAGTTTGTTCTACTGGCATATTGATTAAATGATTGAATCCTATCTAATAGTTTTGTTAAAAAATTGATTTGCTTTCAAATTTCATCCGCTATAAAAAATACTACAAAAATATATACTCTTTATTTAATTATATATCACCAATCCTAATTGAGAGTACCCCTCCACCTTTTAGTGGGGGAGGTCCCAAATTAAATTCTTCCGATAAATTTCTAACTTTAAATTTGTATTTTATTATTTTTACAAATGGATACGTGTAGTGTATTGTATAGTGATTAAAAGAAGTATTAATAATTAATATAATAAGAGGACAGTAATATTTCATAGAAGAGGTAATAATGCGGGAACAAACCAAAACTTACATAGAAGAATTTTTAACAGAGATGAATTCCTTTTTTCATTCAGAACAAGAAATACAAATGCTCTTAGTACAACATTTAAGAAATACTGGTGAATACAGTAATGTATTTATTGAATACTATGTCCCTGTAGAAAATTTAAATTTATATCCCTGGGTTAATGAAAGAAAAATATCAATAGATATAGTAGTGAATAGACAAAATGTATTTCTTCCAATTGAAATCAAATATAAAACTAAGCAGCAAATTCTAAATGAATTTATTTTTGGTGAGGAGTTAAATGTTGAACTACATGAACATGGTGCCAAAAATGAAAATTGTTATTATTTTTGGAAAGATGTGAAACGTAATGAATTGTTACTTAATAGCTTTAATCGAATAGAAGAAAATGGCTTAACCTTATTTATTACTAATGATGATAGGTACAAAAACGAACCTAGAAAATTTTCTCAGTATGCTCCATTCTCAATTCACCAAAACAAAGAAGTTGATGCAAATACACAAATGAGTTGGGATGAAACAAATGGTGCAATAAGCGATGATAGAAGAAGGAAATTCCCAAGTTTTAGTTTAATTAATGCTTATAAAATCTCATGGCAAAATATGGGTCTTGAAAACCACATATTTACTATTTGCTAATTGGTGAATTAAGTGATAAAAGTCTATTTAGATGATGAAAGAAATGCACCGGAAGGTTGGACTAGAGTTTATTGGCCAGAGGAAGCAATCGAATTATTGAAAAGTGGAAATGTTTCTGAGATAAGTTTAGATCATGATCTTGGTAATGATAATTTGGGAACTGGTTATGATGTAATCCTCTGGATTGAAAAAGAAGTTATAACAAAGGGATTCAAAGCTCCCAAAATCAATGTACATTCAGCAAATCCTTCAGCCAGAAAGAGAATGGAATTAGGAATAAAAAATATTATAAAGTATTCAAAATAGAATACAAACATTCGCTATAAAAAGCCTCGGCTCGTTTGAGCGAGGCTATATAAATCTAATTGGAGAAATATATGTATCTAAGCAAGAGATTCGTTGTTTCGTTTGTTATTATTATTATTCTCGTATTCGCAATCCTTGTGTTTACTTACTTTAGATTTATTCTAAATCGGGATTTAATAATTTCTGAAATAAATGAGGTGAAGATTGTTGATATAATTAATTTAGTTATAAGTTTATCATTAGTTATTGTAACGATTATCTATGTCGTTACAACACGTAATATTCTTCGAGAAAATATTCAACAACGCCAGTTTTTAGAATCACCATTTGTTTACGTTTCGATTGAACCTGATAGTGAGCAAGGTAATTTTTTCTTTGTACGTATACGCAATACGGGAAATTCTACGGCATATAATATAAAAGTTAAGTTTTCTAATGAACTTTACTACATCAATTCCACTTCAATAAATGATTTGCAAATATTTAAGAACTTACCAGTACTTTCTAAAGATGAAGAAATATCATTCTTTCTTTCAGCAATACCAGAGTTTTTTAAATTTTCTAAGTTCTATCAATCAGAGGTATCAGTTTCATACAATAAGTACCCTTCAGACAAGTATATTGCGACTGACAAATATGTGATTGATCTTAATATTTATAGATCACTTGCAAAGCTTAAAAAGGCAACAATTAATGATTTAGTTTCAGAGATGAAGCAGTTAAAAGAAGCAATAATTATAAAGTTAAGCAATGAATGACTTATTAAATTATTTTAATGTTGATAAAAATACCTCACAAAAATTACAACAACTTAGAGATTCAATTCTATTTGTAAATGGTAAGCTTTGGGGGTCAATAATTAGTGTATATTATTTTAATTATCTGGAAAGAACTAAATACTATTATTATGAAGAGGAATATATTCGAAATTTATTTCCTCAACAATCTGAAATCAATGGTTATATGTGCATAAAAGGTTTAATAACTTTTGAACCTACTTTTGACGAAATGAGGATATTTGGATTAGATGAAAATGAACGTTTAGTTATATTAGATCGCATATTTATTGGGCCATCAAAAGAAATCCGTGGAGAAAATAATTTATCTTATTTTCAATTTGATGTTGGAAGAATAATTTAATGACAAATAAAGAAAAATCAATAGTAGTTTAGGTCTATATTATTGCCTGATATAATAAATTGCACCAACATTTTTATTGTATCATTAATTTATATACGGTTTAATAATTCTTTTTGATAAATTAATTCTTAATTATACTTATATATTCTGTTTAGAGTGATAGTATTTATTAACAGACGACTTTTTTTTGAAAAAATGTCAATGTGGGAAGTAGTAGCTTCTAATCACTTTTTTAATGATACTTAATTCATACTAAAATAAAATAATATGGCAAAAGCAAAGACTATATATTCAACAAAGGGTATATTCACAAAGTTATTGGATGATACTGATAAAGATTATTTTCTTATCCCAACATATCAGAGGGGTTATAAATGGACATCTGTGAATGAAAATAGTCATGTTAAAGTATTAATGAAGGATTTGTACAATGCGTATCAAGAATCATCTAAACGATACTATTTGCAATTTATTACTTTAAAAGATTTAGGTAAAGCTTTTGAAGTTATAGATGGACAACAAAGACTCACAACACTAACAATTCTTTTCGCATTGTTCCATAATTTTGAAGAATTTTCCACAGAAGAAAATTTTATTGTGAACAAATTAAATTATCAAGTAAGGAAGAATTTTATTGATGAGTTTATATATAATAATATTGATGAATTAATTGCCTCAAATGATTGGGATTATTTTCTCTCCCGTAATGATCAACATAATAACCAAGATGTTTTTTATATTTTTCAAGCAACAATATGTATAAATAATTTTCTCCTAAACTTATCAAGTAGAAATACGTTAAAAAATTTTTATAACTACATTTGCAATAATGTTGTGTTAATAGTCAATGTTTTTGATAAAAAAATGAATAGTGAAAAACTATTCGTAAATGTAAACAAAGGAATAAAATTAAAAGATGATGATCTCATAAAAGGATTATTGATCACAAAAATTCCTCGTGATAATGAAAAAGTGAGGTATAGGCTCAATGAGATTGAAATAAATGAAATGAGAGTCACATTGGGTAGACAATGGGATGAAATTTCTCATTGGGCAACTTGTGATGATGTTAGAAAATATTTTAATCAAAATAATGAAAAAGACATCACTTGGCTGCTTAAGCTAGCTTTTCCAAAAGTTAACAATCTTAATTCGGACATTTCGTTGTTTACCTATATCTTTAAGTTGAATAAAGATGGGGTTCAAGCAAAAAAAATATTTGAAGATATTTACAAAACAAAACTTATTTTGGTTGATTGGTATAACTCATATGAAATTTATAATTTATTGGGTTTTCTCCTACATTCTAGAAATTCAAATACTTTGTTTGGTATATGGAAAGATTTGAGTGATTTAAAAACAAAAACTAGTATTACTAAAAAATTAAAAGAATTGGTGAAAAATATTATTCCATTTGACGAGGATAATAATCTGTTAAAAGAAATAAATTATCATGATTCGAAAAATAATATATTCAATTTATTTCTAATATTAGATGTAGCAAAATCATTACCTATAAATGGGCAAGAACAGACATTTTATAATTTTTTTAGGATTGATAATGAAAAATGGAGTATTGAACATATTTTTCCTCAAAATGCTGAAGAATTAAAAAATATTGATCAACTTTCGAGAGAAGATTTATCATTATTGAAGGAATTACTTCCATCGCAAATTGAAGATGTTGAATTAAATGTCGATGATGATAATATCATTCCGGCTGTAAGCGATTTACTCAATAAAATCCAATCATCTGTAGATAAATTGAATATTGACTTTAGTGAGAGTAATATTTTAAAATTACTTCTCTCAAATAACGCTAAAGAATTGCACAAAATTGGTAATCTTGCTTTATTGGAATCCGGTATGAATTCAAGTCTATCTAACAATTATTTTGAGACTAAAAGAAAAAAGATTGTAGAAAAAATAAGTATGGGACATTTCGTTCCCTCTCATACTTATGATGTGTTCAGTAAATTAATTATTGGCAGCAGAACTAGCCTGCATGTATGGTCAAAAGAAGATATTAACTTGCATGAAGAATATATAAATTTTAAAATATCTAATTTATTTCAATATTTAAATTCTTAAGATAAAATGAAGACCGGAACATACACATTACTCGAAGTATTAGATGATAGAGATTTAGAACAATTCATAATCCCAGAAATTCAGAGAGATTATGTTTGGGGTAATGCTGAGGTAATGGATTTTGTGAATTCTATAAAAGAAGGTTTTGAAAATAACGACTTACCATATTTAGGATTTATTTATGCGTATCGTTCTAAAGACATTGCTTTTAAATATTTTTTAGTAGATGGTCAACAAAGGATGACAACAATATTTATTCTTCTGATTTCGCTATATAAAATTTTAAAGAAGGAGTTCCCAGAATATTTAATTACCGAACGAAGGCTTAAATTAGATTACAAAGTTCGACAAGCTACCCATGATTTTCTTTATGAATTTGTTGAATTTCTTAATGATAATATTAATAAGGGTATAGATATAAATCGTAATAGTATTATAGAACAAAACTGGTATCATTTGTACTATAAAAATGATATAACTATAAGTAATATTATTGAAAACTTCGTTGGTATTTATAATTGGTTATCAACTTTTAATGATGACGGATTAACAAGGTTTCTTAGGTTTTTAGAAAATGATGTAAAGATTTCATACTTCGATATTGAAGATGGTAGGCAAGGAGAAGAACTTTATATTTATATGAATTCTAGGGGGCGTCAATTAGAAGTAAACGAAACTTTAAAAGCAAAATTTCTTTCAAAAATTGATGACGATGAAAAGGAGAATTGGGGAAAGAAATGGGAGGATTGGCAAGATTTTTTTTGGAAAAATCGTTTGGATAATCCTGATTCTGACATTGGGTTTAATGATTTTTTAAGAAAGATCCAGATTATATTTATGTGCAACAATGATTACAAGGAGTGGGAAATACATAGATTTATTACCAATTATGAAGATATTAATTTTGATATATTCCCAAATTTATCAGAGATTGAGAAATATTTTAATTCTTTTAAATATCTTATTGAAAATTCGACAATAAAAGAATTTTTTGCAAAATATGAAAAGGAGCACTTTTTATTAAATAGATATTGGAGTCTGATAAATTATTTTAAAATCTTACCTATTTTATCTTTTGTTTCAAATGTAATCGAAATTGATGATCAAAAAGTTTTTCGCATTCTAAGATTTCTTTATAATCTCTCTCGGAAAACTAATATTGGTAAAGATATTAAGTCCCAGCTAATTGTTGCTATTAAACTAATGTCCCAATTCGGAATCGAGAACAATCAAAATTACGATGTTTGTGACATTGCTAAATATAAGACTGGACGAACTACAATTTTGGATAAGGAAGAAGTATTAAAACTTGAGCTATACAATAATCCACCCACTGGGTTAGATCGTTCCACATTGGAAAATTTATTTTGGGAGGTAGAAGATAATAAAATATTTGATGGTGAAATATCACTTTTATTATTTGATAACATAGATGAAAAGAACTTCAGTTTTAATCTTGAAAATTTTGTTAAATCATGGAATGCGTTTAAAGTATTATTTGATGATCAATCTAATTATGGATTGGTTTCAACAGCATTATTGTTTTACGGAAATACTTGGAACAAAGAAACACCACATTATTATAATAATTATAATACTCAAGATTGGAGTTGGTTAGTTAGAAATTTCAAAGGAAAATATTTGTTGCAGTTATTAAGAGATATGTATGATAAAGAATTCGAAGAGATTGAGGAAATAACTTGTGATAAATTTCAAAATTTTTTTAATGAGAATAATTTTACTTGTATTGATGATTTGAAAAAAGAAGATAACTTTTTGATGCAATTTAAAATATTAGTTATTGTAGATTATTTTTCAGAACGTGTAGTATGGTCAAATGGCGCTAATATTGCTGAAGACAATAGATATTACTGGAAAAATGACCCTGTGTTTTTTAATAATCAAAGAGTTTTTTATAATGTAGATCGCTACGTAAGAGATGGTCGTTCTGGAAGGATATTAAAAAAAATGCGTAATATATTAGATGATGAGGATGAATTGAATGAAATAATCAATAGAATTAATAATACAAATGAATAAAGTAATTTTGTTGCGTATTCTGTTGCGCAATTTTATTAACTTATTATAATTAAATAATTTAGCTTTATAAAAAGCATTTCCTCATAAATAGGGGACACATAAAATGATAAAAGAAATTGAACTATTTATCCTGCCTGAATTTATTGAAGATTATAAGTACTTACGCGGATTAACAGCCAAAAAACTTAAACTAAATGAAAATGAAATTTCACTGGTAAGAGTTGATCGCAGATCAATTGATGCGCGCAAACACAAACCTGCCTACCGATTAAAGGTTACCGTGTTTGTTAATGAGGAACCGAAAGATTTATTCCAGCCGATAAATTTGGAGCCTGTTAGCGGAAGTAAAACTGTTCATATAATCGGCAGCGGACCCGCCGGGTTATTTGCGGCATTAAAATTAATTGAACAAGGAATTAAGCCGATAATTTATGAACGGGGTAAAGATGTTCAAGAACGCAGAAGAGACTTAAAAGCAATTCAGCAGGAAGGTATTGTTAATCCCGATTCTAACTATTGTTTTGGCGAAGGCGGAGCGGGTACTTACAGTGACGGCAAACTTTATACACGTGCGACTAAACGGGGAAATGTAAAACGAATTTTAAATCTTCTCGTTCAGCATGGCGCACAGAATGAAATATTAATTGACGCGCATCCGCATATCGGCTCGAATGTATTGCCGAAAGTAATTACTGAGATACGAGAAACAATAATTAGGTGCGGCGGAGAAATTAATTTTAATTCTAAGTTAACAGGAATAAAAACTGCTGATGGTAAAGTTGAATCAATTATCGTTAATGAAACTGATGAAATTAAAACTGATTCTGTTATTCTTGCAACCGGTCATTCTGCTAGAGATATTTATTACTTGCTCGACAAAAATAAAATTTCTCTCGAAGCAAAAGATTTTGCAATGGGAGTTAGAATTGAACATCCGCAAAAGCTGATCGATAAAATTCAATATCATTCCGAAGTCCGGCATCCTAACCTGCCGGCATCAAGTTACAGTTTAACCTGCCAGATCGACGGAAGGGGAATCTACTCTTTTTGTATGTGTCCCGGCGGAATAATTATTCCATCTGCAACATCGCCCGATGAACTGGTGCTCAACGGAATGTCAATTTCAAGAAGGGATTCTCCTTTTGCAAATTCCGGTATTGTTGTTACAGTTACCCGCGATGACTGGAAACACCATAAGCAGCATGGCATTTTTGCGGGACTCGAATTTCAGAAGGAAATTGAAAGAGCGGCATTTGATGCCGGCGGCGGAAATCAAAAAGCACCGGCGCAGCGGGTAACAGATTTTTTGAAAAAGCGAACAAGCAGTACATTACCAAACACTTCATATATTCCCGGTGTTATCAGCATTGGGATGAATGAGGTTCTTCCTAGAAAAATTAATTACAGATTAGCAAAGGCGATAAATTATTTCGGCAGTAGAATGAAAGGTTATGTAACGGAAGAAGCACAAATTCTAGCGGGGGAAACAAGAACAAGTTCACCCATAAGAATTTTACGTGACCGTGAAACTCTTATGCATCCGGAAGTAAATGGATTATTCCCGGCGGGTGAGGGAGCGGGTTATGCAGGCGGAATTATTTCAGCTGCGATTGATGGTGAGAGATGCGCGGAGGCAGCATCTAATTATATATCGTAAGGAACGAAAATATTCGTTCCCTACAGATTCGAAATCGCAGAACAAATTTATCATCAATTATCAAGGGACTCAAAATCGGTGTGACAAAATGGGCGAAGGAAAATGATTACAACAATTTTAAATGGCAAAAATCTTTTTATCCCGAATTATGCATTAGAAATAATTAATAAAGTCTAAATAAAAATTGTCTTTTTAATTGCACCGTCATTTATGACGGTGATTGATTTTAAAATTATGTAAGGGGCTTTAGCCCGCCTTTGCCGGCAGGCAGGCCCAAAACCGTTTGGGTTATCCCAAGGATTCCTTTGGAAAAACCCAATATTTATGTTTGTTCAATATTCACGGCGCTGAAGCACCGTGCTATTATCTCTTTTGCATAATTCGGGTTTATGATAGAATCATCAGAAATGAAAAGGAGTTATTAAATATTAGAAAGTATATAAAATATAATCCATTGAAAGAAAATGGGGAAGATGATTTTATTTCGAATATTGATTTTTAATATACCAGGTAATAAAATTCTATTCACAAAGATCCTTCAACAATACTAAGGCTTTATCCCATCCCTCATCAAACATCTGCGCAAAATCCTCATGAGTTTTAATTTCAATATTTAATTCCGTCACTCCATCTGTTTCTGAAAAAGTATATTTCTCTTCCGCTCCAATCCATTTTTTTGCGATCTCACTTTCAGTATCTTCAACTCCATCCTTACTTAAAATTGCTACATGCTTAGCTAATATTTTATTCGGGGAATCCACTATTTCCAAAACAGCTTTTGTGCCGCCCATATTCGGATCAAAAAAGTTTATGTAATTACCTTGTTTCCATTCTCCCTCGTATTGCGATTCAGCCGAAAAAGCAGATGCCCATTTTTTATATGAATCTTTTTCGAGCATGGTGTTCCACACATTTTGTATTGATGCATTTATTTTTACTGAATAATGTAGTGTTTGCATGTTTTATTTATCCTTTCAAAAAAGCATTATTAAATTAGAAGAAAAGATTTATCACTTAACAGGTTTTCTCTTACTCTTCTTTGCCCGCTTCTCTTTAACTCTTACATAAATTAATTTAGATCTCCCTTTTGGATTGTCCCTTTGCTCAACATCAAATTTGTCAATTGATTTAATGAGGGGAGTGAGTTTTTGAAAACCAAAATTTCTTGAATCGAAGTTGGGCTGTTTCTTTTGCAGTAAGCTGCCAACATCTCCAAGGAATGCCCAGCCGTCATCATCGGCAACATCAGAAATAGTTGCAGAAATTAAATTGATCACCTTTGGAGTAATTTTATCAACACTGCTTTTATCTGCGGACGCTTTCTCGGTGGTTTCAGATTCACTTTGATCCGGCTGCTTTTTAAGGATCTCCAAATAAATAAATTTTTCGCAGGCAGCAATAAATGGGTCGGGAGTTTTCTTCTCGCCAATTCCAATTACTTTCATTCCTGCTTCTCGCAGCCTGGTTGCTAAGCGTGTAAAATCACTGTCGCTGGAAACAAGACAAAAACCGTTAACCTTTTCGGAATAAAGAATATCCATCGCATCAATTATCATTGCGGAGTCAGTAGCATTTTTTCCGGTTGTGTAGCCGTATTGCTGAATTGGAGTGATGGCATTTTCGAGAAGGAGATTTTTCCATTTGGAAAGATGAGGCTTGGTCCAGTCGCCGTAAATTCGCTTTATTGTCGGATTGCCGTACTTCGCAATTTCTTCCATCATTTCTTTAATATATGCTGATGGGATATTGTCGCCGTCGATCAGTACTGCTAGGTTAATGTCCATTTATTAGTCCAATGTTAGTTTTTAAAATCGATATTCATTATTCGACATTCGTTATTCATCATTTCTTTTAAAAGCAATATCGAATATCAAATTATGAATAACGAATAACGAACTGAGAGCGAAATAATTAATAAAAATCGATATTCAAAATTCGGTGTTCGTTATTCGTAATTGCTTTTAAAATAATATCGAATATCAAATATTGAATAACGAACATAGAAAGAAATAATTATTAAAATCAAAATTCATAATTCGGTGTTCGATATTCATTATTGCTTTAATAATAACAATAACGAACTATAAATCTATTAAGTACAAAATACTAATTATTTTTCTGAGCTGTTTCAATACTTTTTACAAAAATAGAAATCAGTTGTCCGCACTCATCTTTAGCCTCTTCAATAAGGGAAGTATTTTTAATAAGATTTGATTGCTCGATAATTTTTAGGGAGATTAATGTCTCACGTAATTCTTTAAGGATAATTTTAAATTTATGAATAAAATCTTTTTTTGATTCACTGCTTTGTGCTTCACCATAATTAAGTGCAACAGATGTACCCGATCTTATAATTTGCCCGGATAGATGATTACCAGCTTTTGTTTTAACTATCAAATTAGAAAGATTTATTATCGAAACAGAAAATGTAATTAGTCTCTCCTCTAAATCATATTTAGTCATCTTACCCCTCTCTGTTAAATATTTCATTAATCGATATTCAAAATCGACATTCGTTATTCATCATTTCTTTTAAAAGCAATATCGAATATCAAATATTGAATAACGAACAACCAATGACAAATAAAAACGAGATTGTTTGCTTTTAAAATTACAAATAACAAAACACAAATTTCAAAAAGAATAAAACACAATGAATAATAACATTAGTTTTTCTATTGACAAAAAAATAAATTTCTATAATTCTAATTTCATCATTAAATCAATTTGTTCTTTATCGTCCATCATAAAAATATGTGTGCCGAATTCTTTGAATCCATTTTTACTATAAAAATTTACTGCTCGTTTATTTCCATCCCAAACCCCAGGCCAAATGTAGGAAAGCTTTTTTTTGTTTGCTATTTGTAATGCTTTGTCAAAAAGGATTTGTCCAATTCCTTTACCGTGGAATTTTTTAAAAAAATAAATGCGCTCAATTTCAAGTGTGTTAGTATCACGCAGTTCTGTTTGTGCTTTTCAGATATTTACTTTTAAGTATCCTATTGAACTGCTATTAAAGCTTACAAAATAAAATTCAGATTCGGGATTACTAAATTCTTCTTCAAGTTTCTTTGCTGAAAAACAATTTTTAAAATACTTCTCTAAACGAACTTTACTATTTGCCCATGCAAAGGTTTCATAAAAAGTAGCTTTGCAAAGTACTTGTAGTTCTTTGATTTCAGAATGTACTTAATACATTTTGTTCGGATTTGCTGAGGTTTCAGGAATCTTTTGAATTGCATCCCAATGCTCGCAGATTTTTCCTTCTTCATCAAACCGGAAAAAATCCATTGTAATATATTCCTCGTTACGGGGCCAGGTTTGGTGAGTGTGCAGCGCTACTAAATTTCCTTCTGCAATGCATCTAACAAACTCAATTGATTTTTCGGGATACTCTTTCTGCATTCTTTCAAAATATTCAATGAATCCTCTTGTGCAGTCTGCGACATCGGGATTATGCTGAATATATTCCTTACCGGCATACTTTATTGCCCAATGTTATAGGCTGTTTTTTATTAACGGTTTTAATTTCAATTATTTAATTCAAGTTTCTTTTGGATAAATAGAGTATCTTATTAACAGGTTTATACCACTTTTGATTTCAATCAATTATTGCCTCAATTTGCTGTTTCATTCATTTCAAATTTCTTTCAGTAAATAATTTTTCATTGGATTGCGGATGGTCGAACTAGCATTATCTGTTAACAACAATATTAATAAAAAGAGAAATTATGAAAAAACTTACCTTAGGAGTTATTGGAACTTCAAGAAAAGAAGATGAAAGACGTGTTCCCATTCATCCGGAACATCTTTCACGACTACCGGAAAATATTCGTAAACAATTAATTTTTGAAAAGGATTACGGTGCACCTTTTGGACTAGCTGATGATTTTTTTGAATTTCAAGCCGGGGGAGTTGCCTCCCGTCATGAATTATTAACTGAAATTGGTACGGTGATTATTGCTAAACCGGTATTAGCAGATTTACAAGAAATACGCGAAGGAGGATTCATTTGGGGTTATCCGCATTGCGCTCAGCAAAATGATATTACACAAACTGCAATAGATAGAAAATTAACTCTTATTGCATTTGAAGATATGTTTGTTTGGACTCCAAATGGTCAAGTAGGCAGACATACGTTTTATAAGAATAATGAAATGGCAGGCTATTGCGCAGTTCTTCATGCATTGCAGCTAAGGGGTATTGATGGTCATTATGGCAACCAGCGTAAAGTTATTATTTTTAGTTTTGGCGCTGTAAGCAGGGGAGCTATTTATGCTCTTAAAGCTCATGGATTCAGGGATATTACTATTTGCATTCAGAGACCTGATTATGAAGTACGGGAGGAAATTCTTGATGTTGATTATGTACGTATACGTGAGGGCAACGAAAACGAAGCAAGATTAGTAGTCGTACAACATGATGGAACAGTAAGTCCTTTGTCTGATTTAATTAGTGAATCAGAAATTATTATTAACGGTATATATCAGGATACTGACCACCCGATCAATTTTGTGACTGAAGAAGAGAAAGCTATTTTAAAACCGGGCTGTTTAATTATTGATGTTAGCTGCGACGAAGGTATGGGATTCTATTTTGCTAAACCTACAACATTTAAAAACCCAATTCTGCATATCGATAATATCGATTACTATGCAGTAGATCATACGCCAAGCTATCTATGGGAAAGTGCTTCAAGGTCAATATCTGCAGCACTAATTATTTATTTACCTACAATTTTGGGAGGTCATAAAAGTTGGATGAAAGATCCTACAATTCAGAAAGCTATAAACATCGATGAGGGCGTGATCAAAAAAAATTCTGTTTTAACTTTTCAAAATCGTATGCCGGAATATCCGCACAACTTTGTTAAAATTTGATGGTAGAAAAATTATGGAAGTTGATTTATCAATACATTGTGTTCGGATTTGCTGAGGTTTCAGGAATCTTTTGAATTGCATCCCAATGCTCGCAGATTTTCCCCTCTTCATCAAACCGGAAAAAATCCATTGTAATATATTCCTCGTTACCGGGCCAGGTTTGGTGAGTGTGCAGCGCTACTAAATTTCCTTCTGCAATGCATCTAACAAACTCAATCGATTTTTCAGGATACTCTTTCTGCATCCTCTCAAAATATTCAATGAATCCTTTTGTTCCGTCTGCTACATCGGGATTATGCTGGATGTAATCACTTCCTACATACTTCTCTACAGCTTCTTTTGGATTGCCTTCATAAGCCATTTTGTAAAAGGCTATTGCGTTTTCTTTGTTCTTTTTTAGATCCATTTGTTGAGGTTAATTTATTAATGTTTGATCTGAGTTGACGGTTAGTGTATGGTGCGTTGCCGTCCTGCAAGGCGGCTATGCGCTATACACATTGTTAGCCACCGTATTTGGCTTACAATCAATCGAATAGAGTTTTTTGTTTTTGGATTGACCTGTCTTTATGTGCAAACCTTAGAGGTTTCCCTTTTACTGTCAAAATATCCTTTCTATTTTTTAAGAAATCTGATACTTTTCTTGAACTCCAATCAATTTTCAAGGTGTCAACAATCTTTTTAGCAGGAAAAACACCTGTTTTTAAAAATTCAATTATTTTTTCTTCAGTATCGTTTAAGTCTGGTTCAGAAACTATTGATTTAATTTCATCTTGAATTTCATAAGTTGTCAGATTACCCGCAATATCAACAGCTTTTCCACCTTTTGAAATAAGAATATTATTTGCATTTTTTTCTCGTGGATTTGGTTTTCTAACATAAATCATTCTACCTTTTCTTAAGCCGTCCATTACGCCTGACCAAGTTCCACCTTTTTCACTTGATTCTGCAACATATATCTCAGATGCAAGACCATAGATAATCGGATTACGTGCCATCGCAAGTTGAACACTCCAAGGAGCTTTAGGATAAAAAGTACTTAACACTAAAACATCTCCATCAATTATTTGCTTGTAATATTTTTTAAAGCCTGATTGAAAAGTTGCAATTCCTTGAGGTAGAACAATAATACTTTGACCTTTATATTTTAATGCGGAATCAAGTGCTTGTTTATCGACTCCTTTAGCAAAACCACTTACAACAACTTTATAATCTTTTGATGCATTCTTAGCAACATTATCTGTAAACTCTAATGAATTATCATTTGCCTTTCGAGAACCTACAATTGCAACTGATTTCTCTTTCATTATTTGGAGATTGCCTTTTGTATAAATTACGGGTGGTGCGTATGTTCTCCCCAGATTCTTTTTTAAAGTTGGAGAATAATCCTGTGATGTAATTGGAAGAATATTGTAGCCCTGTTCCAAAAGGTCTTCAACCATAAATGCATAATTTGATAACTCTTTCTTTGCATCTATGAATAGTTCTACTTCTGATTTATCTAACTGATATCTATCTTCCCAAACTGAATACTCAGATTCAAAGAAGTCAACAACAGATTTACCCTGTTCAAAAAGTTGAACAATTATTTCGTTTTTCTTTTTTATTTTAATCTTTGGAACGTGAGCCAAAGCCAACCAATATGTTAATTCTTTACTCATTATCAATCTTTTAAATGTCACCACCTACAGTTCTTGCAATTACCAAAGGTGCAATTTTTGTAACCCCAAATTTAGTTAAAACATTTCCGATTTCCTTAATTGTTGCACCACTATCAAATATGTCATCAAATAGAATAACTGATTTCCCCACTAATTCGTTAGGCTCAGAATAACTGAATTTTTGAGCAACATTGTCTTTTTTTAGATAGCCATTTTTGAAAACTTTTTGAGGTTGAGTTTCACCAGTCTTAATTAATTTGTGTGAAATAGGAATTTTCAGAACTTGTGATAATTTTTCAGCAAAGTTTTTCACTAAATCACCAGATTCAGTTGGAGGTACATAAACAATGAAGTCAAATTTTTCTTGACCATATTTTTTTCGAAATGCTTTTAAAGTAAGTTTTAATAAAAAGTCAGGAAAATCTCCACCATTTTCATATTTACTCCGATGTAAAGCTGCTCCAACACTTGAAACACCATAATAGCTTGAAGCAACTCCATTAACAATGTTTGAATATTTGCTTTCAACAATTAGTTCAGGAAAGTAAGATTCTCGAAAATCCTGTAATTTTTGTATTGTTGTTTGCTGTGAATTTAGTGTAAATGGTTCAAGAGTTGTATTATCACAGTTCTGGTAGTGATTATGTGATTTATCGCCCAAATAGTCACACAAAAACTTCATTCTTGAATTTCCAGTATTAACATATTCAATCATTGAACTTAGTTCCGTTAATTTTTGCTCCCGAAGTTCATCAAAAGCTTTTGTATTAAGTTCCGGTGCATTGAATTGATATTCATATTTTTTGGAGCGACCGTAAATGACTTCTTTTACTATTCCTTGTTCAATTAAATCTGCCTTTATAACCCTGACTTGCGTTTGTTTCAAATTAGTGGCTTTCATTATTTGTCGTTCGCCTAATTGTTCTTGTTTGAGAACATTGATTACTTTGTTGTAATTTTTAATACTTGGGCGACCACCGTCAATAAAAGCTTTTGGTAATTTGAAATCTTCTTCAATTCCGTTTTCGTCTTTTGTTGAATTGTAGAACAGAATTAGTTTAGTTGGTTTGCCGTCTCTTCCTGCTCTCCCGATTTCTTGATAATAGTGTATTGGTGAAGCTGGAATCTGAGTATGTATAATAAATCGAATGTCGGATTTATCAATTCCCATTCCGAGCGCATTGGTTGAAACAACTGCTTTCCATTCATTATTCATTAATCCATTTTCAATTTCTTTTCTTGAGTCAGAATCAAGACCTGCATTGTATTCAGTTGTACCAATACCCAAATATTCAAACCATCTTGAATAAATCTCTGTGTTAACTCTTGTTCCTGTGTATATTAAACCGTTTCCTTCCAATTTTGGTAGGTTTTCAGCTAACCATAATAATTTTTCATCTTCAGATTGTACTTTAATTACATATAATCGAAAATTCTCACGAATAAGTTCACCCCTAATAGTTTGAATATTCCCTGAAATTTGTCTCTCAATATCTTCCTGTACTCTTTTTGTTGCAGTTGCCGTAGTTGCCAATACAGGTAGATTTTCTGGTAATAATTTAACAAGGTTTATAATTCTTCTAAATGCAGGTCTGAAATCGTGTCCCCAAACTGATATTGTATGGGCTTCATCAATTACAATCATAGACAGATTCATTCTTCTTGTAGCTTCAATCCATTCTTGGTTTTCTTGTCTTTCAGGAGCTATATATAAGATTTTCAGTCTGCCATTTAAAGCATCTTGAATTGTTTGAGAATTTTCTTCTGGTGTCTGTTCGGAATTTATGTATTTTGCTTTAATTCCTTTTTCATTAAGCCCTTTTACTTGGTCTCGCATTAATGCAATTAGAGGAGAAAAAATGACAGTCAACCCTTGAAATTGTGTTGCAGGAAATTGAAAACAAAGAGATTTTCCAAATCCAGTTTTTTCAATTAATAAAACTCTCTTTCCTTGAAATAACAAATCAATAGTTTCCCATTGTTCGTCATAAAAATGGTCAAATCCAAAAGTATTTTTTAATCTTATTTCAGCTTCTTGTCTATTCACGGTTTCTGTTCTTTAATATGGTGGCTAACGGTTTGAATATGGTGCGTTTGGCATTATGAAACTCATCATTTTCAAACTACTATTATTTTTATTAATTGCTATAATCGTCATTTTTAGCTCTTTCTGCCAAATGCACTATATTTTTTGTTGTGCAACGTTTTTCTGTTCTTCAAATGCTTTTTCTATTTCAGTTTTTAGGTCTGAATACTTTTTAGGCTCAGTCAATCTGCGCAACGAGTTTATCGTAATTGAACTTTGACTTCTTTCATAATTATCAAGTCTATAAGTTGGTAATACATAAAAATCCCATTGCTCCATTTTTAATGGGTCAATCGTTTTTTGGTCTTTATGTTTTAAATGGCAGAATACATAAACGTCAGCGTGTCGTTTGGCTTCTCCACGTTGCATATTTGTTTCTGCGTCCCAATATCTTGCAGGTTTAATAGAAAACGAAATGGACGAAAAGTTCCTTTGGTTCCAACTTTGGATATAAGCAGCAGATTTAACTTCTATTCTTATTCCGTTTTCGGTTGTTAAATCATAAGCATCCCATTCGTCTCTTAAATTCTCAGGATTTAGTCCGACTGCTGTTCCAACAACAAATTCCGCAAATCTTCCACGAGTTGCATTACTTAAAATATCAGATACACTCCAACGCCAAAAGTCTAACAAATTGTAGTTTGTATTCTGTCCATTGTTAGTTAAACATTCGTTTCCGCTTTTCGGACTTGCTTTTATTTCCCTTAAATCGTTCATTTTCTGGGTTTTCTCAAATGTTGCACAACATCTCAATAAACGCAATACGCAATAAGCGAATATTTACGGTTATTGTACATTACGTTTATTACTAATTTAATAAATTATTCAGTAATTATTTATTCTAATCAACTCAAAATTCCTAGGCTTCGCAATACTCTTCATTTTCTCAACAAGAGTTAAAAAGTTTGCGGGCAAGTGCCACCGTGCAAAAGTATTGCCTATTGAAATTGAAACGGATATTATTGGTTGCCAAATTTAAAAGTAAATAGAATCAAGTAACAACTATCAACAACAACTTTCACCTTCTTGAATCGGCGGACATTTTACTGTACCGTAAGAACAAAAAACACAACAATCACCCTGCTTAGGTTTAATCACTGCACCACAGTTTGTACATTCATAAAAAAACTGACAAGCATCAGTCGGCATTCTCTCCACTTTGCCGAACCCACATTCGGGACAAGTGATTGTTGATTCCGTCTCTATCTTCTTTTTCATATACTTTTAATCAAACTTCTCTATTAATTGCTTTCGCAATACTCTTTAATTCCTCAACAAGAGTCAAAAAATTTGCGGGCAAAAGTGCCTGCGGTCCATCGGATAAAGCATTTTCCGGATCATCATGAATTTCTATCATCAGCCCATCCGCTCCGGCAGCAACTGCGGCTCTTGCCATTGGCGGCACCTGGTCGCGCAATCCTGTTGCGTG
Source organism: Ignavibacteriota bacterium (assembly GCA_013112585.1). Classification (GTDB taxonomy): domain Bacteria; phylum Bacteroidota; class Ignavibacteria; order Ignavibacteriales; family Melioribacteraceae; genus IGN16. The sequence continues at coordinate 83,596 of JABFGH010000021.1, forward strand.
CGATGGATCAGCAATAACAGGCAAGTGACTTCTGTTATGCACAATAGGAATTGCAGAAAGATCGAATGTGTTGCGCGTATAAGTCTCAAATGTACGGATGCCTCGTTCGCACAGAATTACATTCGGGTTTCCGGCAGAAAGAATATACTCCGCCGACATCAGCCATTCTTCAATTGTTGCCGAAAGCCCGCGCTTGATCATTACCGGTTTTTGAGTGTTGCCGAGTTCCTTAAGCAAAGCAAAGTTCTGCATATTGCGCGCACCCAGCTGAAAAATATCTGTGTACTTTTCAATCAGATCAATTTGACTTATCTGCATTACTTCGGTGATAACAAAAAGCTCATTCTCATCCGCTGCGCCTCGCAGAAATTTTAAACCTTCTTCGCCTAATCCCTGAAAAGAGTAGGGAGATGAACGCGGCTTAAAAGCTCCGCCTCGCAATATTTTTGAACCGGATTCCGCAACAACTTTTGCGAGTCTGTAAATTTGATCTTCACTTTCAACCGAGCATGGACCGGTCATCATAACTAATTTATTTCCGCCTATTTCATAATCGCCTATCTTGATAATTGTGTTATCGGTCTTAAAATCGCGGCTGGTTAATTTATAGGGTGCTGTAACACGATAAACCTCAGCAACACCTTCCAAAATTTTAACTTTGCGTGTATCAAAATTCGGCTTAACACCAATGGCTCCTAAAATTGTTTTCTGCTCACCTTTGGATTCATGAATTTGAAATCCGTAATTAATTAAATGCGATTTAATATTTTCAACTTGTTCATCAGTTGCATTATGTTTTAAAATTATTACCACTTTTTCTCCGTTCTAATCGTGAAATTTTTTCTCACCGGCTGTAATTGCCAAATCTATGTAATCATCCTTACTGGGAATTGGACATGTATAATCTTTCGTGTAAGCGCAGTAAGGATTGTAAGTTAAATTGAAATCAATTGTATAAATATTTTCAGGGTCATCAACCTTTGTAAAATTCAAGTATCTGCCTACGCCGTAAGATTCTTCATTCGTTGTTTTATCAGTAAACCAAATAGAATAATACTTATCGCCGCTTTTTGCAGTTGTTTCATAAACGGTTACTTTATAATCCAATTCATCATAATTAAATTTTACATAACCGAACTTTACAGGATACCGGGCTTCTCCTTTTGTTCCATAAATTACAACTGTATCTTTCTCTTCATATTCGTACAACTTGCTTTCAAATAAAAATGAAGGATCTACATCAAAATAATTAAGGGGATGAAACTCAACTTTGCCTTTAAAATTGAAAGGGGAGTTAGGTGAATTTTTCATCCAGTCATTTGTCTCAACTCTATCCTTCTCAATTGATTTAATATATTCAAGTTCTTCCGGTGTAAAATCTTTTTTGCATGAAGTAATAATTAACAAACTCCAAAGAATCAGCAAGCCTGCTAATCTAAAATCTATAATATCTCTATTTTCCATAATTACCTTAATTTTTTAATAATGTCATTTTCATTCCTCGCAGACAGAGTGTAAAAACAGAATTTCGGCTTCTTCATAGCGAGGCAGCTTTATCACCGCGGCTATCTCAACTATTATGAATTACTGAGATTGCTTCTCCCGATAGAAAACATCGGAATCGCAATGACAGATTCAATGATAACCATCAAGCCTGCTCTTCATATCCGTCTTTGTCATAGCGAGGCAGCTTTATCGCCGCAGCTATCTCAACTATTATGAATTACTGAGATTGCTTCTCCCGATAGAAAACATCGGTATCGCAATGACAGATTCAATGATAACCATCAAGCCTGCTATTCATATCCGTCTTTGTCATAGCGAGGCAGTTTTATCGCCGCGGCTATCTCAACTATTATGAATTACTGAGATTGCTTCTCCCGATAAAAAACATCGGAATCGCAATGACAGATTCAATGATAACCATCAAGCCTGCTATTCATATCCGTCTTTGTCATAGCGAGGCAGCTTTATCGCCGCAGCTATCTCCAATAATTATAAGTTTTGAGATTGCTTCACTCCGATAAAGAGCATCGAAGTTCGCAATGACACTGTTTGTTTCTGCACTAGTTTGTTCAGTCAAGTCTGTCTTTCATTTCTTTTCTTTTACCTTTTGCTCCTGCCTACCAGCATGCAGGTTTCACCTTTACATTTTAAATTTTTCATTTGTTATTTGTCTTTAATTATTTTGTTATTTGGAATTTGAATTTTGTCATTTGCTTTTCCTACTCATCCAACTTCTTCTTCAATTCACTTAATTTGTTCAATGCATCAAGGGGAGTCATATCATTTATCGGTATATCGGAAATTTCTTTTCGAATTTTGTCATCCTTAATTTCAAATAAACTGAACTGAGTATTATCCTCATTTTTGAATTTTGCAAGTTTAGCTTTTTTAATTTCGTATGGAGTAAGCTCCTTGCTTTCAAGATTCTGCAAAATCTCTTTTGCGCGATTGGTTACGAATTGAGGAAGCCCTGCCATTTGCGCGACTTGTATTCCGTAACTATGATCGGCACCGCCCTTAGAAACTTTGTGAAGAAAAATCACTTTGTCACCGTATTCACGAACCTCAACTTTAAAATTTTTCACACGCGGAAAAATCTCAGCCATTTCATTTAACTCGTGATAGTGAGTGGCGAACAAGGTTTTAGCTGTTATGTTCGGATTCTCATGTAAGTATTCCGTAATCGCCCACGCGATTGAAATTCCATCAAACGTGCTTGTGCCCCTTCCAATTTCATCAAGAAGAATTAAACTTTTGTTTGTTGCGTTATTCAAAATGTTAGCGGCTTCCTGCATTTCAACAAGGAAGGTACTTTCGCCTGCAGTAATGTTATCGCTCGCTCCAACACGGGTGTAAATTCTATCGATGATTCCGAGATGCGCTTTTTTTGCCGGAACGAATGAACCGATTTGTGCGAGTAAAACAATCAACCCAATCTGCCGTAAGTAAACAGATTTACCCGCCATATTCGGTCCGGTTAAAATTATTATCTGATCATTCTCTTTATCAAGCTTGCATGAGTTTGGAGTGAACTTTTCTCCGGGAGGTAAAATTCTTTCAACAACCGGGTGGCGACCGTCCTCAATTTCTAAATCAGTTCCTTCATCAATTTCGGGCTTAGTGTAGCCGTACTCTTGTGCACAGGCTGCAAATGAAAGGTAGCAATCAAGCATTGCAATTAACCTTGCGTTCTCCTGAATCTCTTTTGCCTTCATTGCGGCGGCGACTCTGATTTCATTAAAGAGCCGATGCTCAAGATCAGCAATGCTTTCGGCGGCGTTTAGAATTTTATCTTCGTATTCTTTTAACTCCGGAGTAATGTACCGCTCACTGTTAACGAGCGTCTGTTTGCGGATATAATTTTCAGGAATTTTATTTTTATGTGTGTTGCTTATTTCAATGTAGTAGCCGAACACTCTGTTGTATGCAACTTTAAGCGAAGGAATATTTGTCCGCTCTCTTTCAGTTTTTTGAAATGAAGCGATCCAATTTTTTGCATTGGAGGATAGATCACGCAGTTCATCCAATTCAGGATTGAAGCCCTGCCTTACTACTCCGCCGTCATTAACATTCAGCGGAGGATCATCACTAATTGCAAGTTCAAGTTTTTCTACAATACTTTCGAGACTTAATAAATTATCATTGATCGTTTGCAGCGTTTCTGATTTCGCGTTATCCAATAATTGCTTTAGAAGCGGGATCTTTTTAAGCGAAAGTTTCAAGTAAATCAATTCGCGCGGATTTACTCTCCCCGTACAAATTTTTGAGGTAAGTCTTTCAAGATCGCCAATTTCCTTCAGCTCGGCTTCTAAGTTTTTCCGCAGCTTCTCGTTAATGAAAAATTCCTCAACGCATTCTTGTCTCTGTTTAATTGCCTCAACATTTCGCAGAGGAGCAGAAACCCACTTTTTCAAAAGCCTTCCGCCCATTGCGGTATTGGTTTTATCAAGAATAGAAATTAGCGAGCCTTCTCGTGAGCCTTCTTGAATGTTGAATGTAATTTCAAGATTTCGTTTGGTTGAATAATCGAGCATCATATAATCGGAATGATTGTACAGAGCAAGATTATTCAAGTGTGAAAGATTTGCCTTCTGTGTTTCCTTCAAATAATTTAATACGCATCCCGCGGCAATTGTAGCAGCATTAAAACTTTCTAATCCAAATCCCTTCAAAGTTTTTATACCGAAGTGATTCAGAATTAAATCCTTACTGAAATCATGATCAAATATCCAATCATCAATCCTGGTAATACTTGCAGCAAAATTTGATTTCTGAATTAGTTCTTCAAACTTTTGGCGGTGCATTTTTGCAATTAAAACCTCAGCAGGATTGATATGCTCCAACTGCTGAAGCAGTGTGCTTTCGTGCGCTTCGTATGCATAAAACTCACCCGTGGAAATATCGGAAAAGGATAGTCCAATTATCTCTCCTTGAAAATGTACAGCAAGCAGATAATTATTTTTTTTATGGTCTAATATTTTTTCGGAGAATGCAACACCGGGAGTTACAACTTCCACCACATCGCGCTTAACAATCCCCTTTGCAAATTTTGGATTTTCAACCTGCTCGCAAATTGCCACACGATAACCCGCACGAACAAGTTTAGGCAAATACGTATCTATTGCATGATGCGGAAATCCGGCAAGAGGAACTGATTCGGCTTTTCCATTGGCTCGCTTAGTTAGAGTTATTCCTAAAACTTTTGAGGCAGTTTTTGCATCGTCTTCAAATGTTTCAAAAAAATCGCCAACCCGAAATAAAAGAATTGTGTCGGGATGATCATTTTTTACTTTGGCATATTGAGCCATTAAGGGTGTTACAGCCATTTATCAGTTTATTTTAATTTAAAATTTTAACAGAATTGAAAATACTATTATTTTTTCATGATTGAAAAAAAACTTCCAAATATTTGTAATAATTTGGCATTAAAACAAATAATTCATATTGTTTAATTATATTTGTAAATCAAAACAAAGCCACATAAAAATTTAGTAGCGGAGTGAAATAATGTCCCATCCTTTTAACAGTAAAAAATCAATCAACAATAAGCACTTCAATTTATCAATCGAAAAAAAAATAAAAGGTGAATATGAATTTCATATTGCAAAAGAGGCAAGAAAAAAATATGAGTTCGGGGATGAATTGTTTTCACTTTCGGGCAATGTTGTTTTTGCAAATTTTAATGCGGTTAGAGTTTTTGCACAGAAGATAAATGCGAAGAGAGATAAAGCAAATCATGTTAGACCGGGTGAAATAAATGCGCTGGGACTGATTGATGAGATTTATCATTTCCTTCTTCATGAATATGAAAAGAGTGAAAACCCCGGAGTGATGAGCCGCGCCTTAAATCATCTAAAAGAAAAATTATCTGATGAACAACTCAATAAACTACTTTATGATTTTGTGAGTATTTTTCCGCCGATAGATGTTTATAAAGGCAAGGTGAGTGCGTTCGATTATTTTAATTCTTACACGGACGGCAAGTCAAATATAGAAATAACACTCGAAGAATTATTGCTTCTCCATTTTTCAAATATAAATCCCGCTAGCAAAAAATTAAAAGAACTTTTCGATGAAAATTATTTTACCGATAAAAAGGTGTTCGCAAAATCGATTCAAGAACTTGATAAATTCTTTCAGAAAGAAAAACCATTCGGTCCCGATAACCAGCATATTTTTGAATTGTTGAAATCACCGTTTGAAAAAAATCCCGATGACCTTGAAGCACAGCTTGATTTTATAATGAACCGCTGGCAAGTTGTTGTTGAAGCAAAGTTTGCGAAGCGGATTTTATCGGGCAAAGATTTGATGAAGGAGGATATTACATTTGAACATACCGGAGGCGGGGGCGGGGGTGCGCCATCCGTTGCACCTAATTATAAAGGGCAAACTGATATGTCGGACATTTTAGTTTTGGGTAAATCATCTTACAAATATGCTGAAGATGCGGCACATGATTATGACGAACCCGAAGCATTCACAAAAGACTTAAACTGGATGCCGAGCGTAGTTTTAATAGCAAAAAATATTTATGTGTGGCTAGACCAGCTTTCAAAACAATATAAGCGAGAGATAAAAACTTTAGACCAGATTCCCGATGAAGAACTGGACAGACTTGCACGCTGGAATTTTAACGGCTTGTGGCTAATCGGTGTTTGGGAACGAAGCAAAGCATCTAAAAGAATTAAACACATTATGGGAAATATTGATGCTGTGTCATCGGCGTATTCTTTATACGATTACCAAATCGCTCATAGTCTTGGGGGAGAAAGTGCTTATGAAAATTTAAATTACCGGGCTAAGATTAGAGGAATTCGATTAGCCAGCGACATGGTTCCTAATCATACGGGAATATTTTCCAAGTGGGTTATGGAGCATCCGAATTATTTTCTTCAATCTGATTATCCTCCATTTCCAAACTACACTTTTAATGGAGAGGATTTATCTGAAGACCCATCAGTTCAATTAAGAATTGAGGACGGTTATTATACTCACTCGGATGCCGCTGTTGTGTTTCAAAGAATTGATAATAATTCCGGTGAGGTAAAATATCTTTATCACGGCAACGATGGAACGAACATGCCGTGGAATGATACAGCGCAGTTGAATTACATGAAGGCAGAAGTTCGCGAAGCAGTCATTCAAAAAATATTTGATGTTGCGCGAAAGTTTTCCATCATCAGATTTGATGCGGCGATGACACTTACAAAACGGCATTATTCACGATTGTGGTTTCCTCAGCCGGGCAAGGGGGGCGATATTCCATCACGCGCTGAGCATGCTTTAACCCGACAAGAATTTGATGATCTTTTTCCAGAAGAATTTTGGAGAGAGGTTGTTGATAGAATAAATAATGAAATGCCTGATACTCTTTTACTTGCGGAAGCATTCTGGCTCATGGAAGGTTATTTTGTGCGCTCGCTTGGTATGCACCGGGTTTACAACAGCGCATTTATGCACATGATGATGAAAGAAGAAAATGATAAGTACCGCGATCTTATAACCAACACTTTAGAATTTGAACCGGAAATTTTAAAACGGTATGTAAATTTTATGAGTAATCCCGATGAAGAAACCGCGATAAAACAATTTGGAATGGATGATAAATATTTTGGTGTAACAACGCTGCTTGTAACTCTGCCGGGACTCCCGATGTTTGGTCACGGGCAGGTTGAAGGTTACACGGAAAAATATGGAATGGAATATCAGCGCGCCTACTATAATGAAACGCCGAAAGATTGGCTGGTTGAACGTCATCAACGGGAGATTTTTCCTTTGATGCAGAAGCGTTATTTGTTTAGTCAGGTTGATAACTTTTGGCTTTACGATTTTTTTGATGAGTATGGCGGAGTGAACGAAAATGTTTTTGCATACACAAACCTTCACGAAAATGAGCGTGCGCTTGTTGTTTATAATAACAAGTATGAAAAAACACAAGGCAGAATATTTCAGTCTGCGCCTAAGCTTGCCGGGACGGATAAATCTTTACAGACAAAAACACTTGCCGAGGCTTTGAATATAAAATCAAGCAACCATCATTTTTATATTTATCGTGAGCAGAGATCGGGATTAGAATATGCTGCTTCGGGAAGAAGTTTTTCATTTAACGGTTTTGAAACAGAACTGAGTGGTTTTGAGTACCGTGTGTTTATTGATTTTAGAGAAGTATTTGATGCAACTGGTGAATATGAAAAACTCGTAAGCAGGTTGAATGGTGCCGGTGTTCCGGATATGGAAAGAGAGTTTAAGGAAATGAAACTTCAGCCGGTTCATGATGCTTTTGAGCTTTTATTCGAAGAGGAAATAGTTAAGGAGTTTGCCGATTCAATGCTGCCGAAGACTGAAGAGGACAAGAAAAAAGAAACAGTTGAATTGAAGCAGTTGAAAATTAAATTCCAATTGTTATTAAATACGGTCCGTTCACATTACAACCTTGATACAAAGCTGAAACCGATTACAGCCGACTATCTGAAAAAGATAGAAGCGGGAATTGAACTGAACGAATTGATCTCAGAAAATTTTGATGCTGAAAAAAATGTTTCATATATCAAATTTCCGGAAGCGCTTGTAATATCGGACAAGGTGAACTATAGAGAAAACCTGCTCATTTTGATGATGATATTTACTGTATCATCGCTTAAAGAGATGGTGAACAATAAGGAAGTAAACGTAGAAGAATTTATCGAAAGTCTATTACTCTCAACACCGGTTAAAAAAATATTAGGTCGTCTCGGTAGGGGAGAAAGTGAGATAGTAAGTGAAATAACTTTAATCAATATAATTCTTGATCAAAAAGAAAATTTATTTGATTTGAGTAAAACTAAACCGCAATCGAAAATAAGTAAAATAAAACAGAATAAAATAGTTCGGGGGCAGAAAGCAAAAGAACTGATTGAACTTTTCGAGGATGAATATGTTAAAGCATTTATAGGATTGAATTACCACGAGGATGTTTGGTACTACAGTAAAGAAAAATTTGATGAGCTAATCAACTGGCTATTCTCAATGGCGCTGCTTGGGTATCAATCTGATTACATGAAAGATGAAACGGAAGATAAAACCACAAAAGCAAAGAATGACAAGCGCAAAACGGAATTAGTAACATTGATCAAAAATACATTTGATTATTACCTGCATCTTAGAAAAATATCAAGAGAATCGGGATACAAGATTGAAGCGTTGAAGGTATTGATTAATAATGATAGGGTGGGAGCTATTTCCGAATCCAAATGATGTATTGGGCTAAAGCCGAGGTTGAAGCGTCCTGAAAAAGGTTGACTCTTTTTTAAGTTATTTTGTAATCTAAACATACTCAAGATTATTGTTTTATTCTATCCATCAGCTAGCTGATGGATAGAATTTTTTTTGCTATAATAATTTTT
>JABFGH010000022.1 GCA_013112585.1 Ignavibacteriota bacterium
TCCTTGTCCTATGCGGTTTCTTACAACCAGGTTATTCCACGCTATTTGCCTGACGAAAAGAAGAAACTCCGGGTCGGTCTCGTAGACCAAGGGGTATTCCTCCTTTTCCATACTTAACTATTTTTTTACTATTTTTCCATTATTAACTTTCAACATACAAGGGGTTAAAGTATAATAACCACGGATAAAATCCGTGGTAAAAGATAATAATTTGAGAAAGAACTACGGAGTAGTTCAAGTATAAATTTAATTTTGCTGTGAGTAATGGAACTTAGCCCTAAAAAGTATTACAAATCAAGCGGGGATAAAATTAATAAAAAGAGTTTTAATCTTAGTTGATTAGTAAGTAAATTTCTAAAGCTAATATATTGAACATTCTTATTATGATAATTTTATTATCATTAAAATAAATTGAAGTGAATTTAAAAATAAAATTAATAAAACTTGATTAAACGAAGAGTCATATTCGGAATACTTACGGTACTTGTATTAGCTGCGGGCTTCTTGATTATCAACCTTTACAAAGAAGTTGAAGAACAAGTGATCGAACAACTGCTGCTTAAGCAGGAAATTTATACTAAACAAGCCTCAAAAAGTATCGAATCTTTTTTCGGGAATCTTTCCAATTCACTACACTATCTTTCACAGAATGAACATATCATTAATGCAGATAAAAATTTAGATGATGAGTTAAACAAATATTTTAATTCAAACAGAGATGAATTGAAAGCAGTAACAAGAATTTCAGCGGACGGAATAATTTTAAGTACAATTCCGGTTAATAAAACCGTAATAGGAAGGGATGTTTCATTTCAAAAACATAACGCGCAAATAATTGAGTCACATAAACCAATAATTAGTGATGTTATCCTTGCTGTGCAGGGTTACAGAGCTATTGTTTATGCCTATCCTGTATTCAAGAATGGAAATTATAACGGTTGTATCTCAGTAGTTATTCCTTTTAGTCTTATTGCCGAAGAATTTTTGGAAGAAATTAAAATTGGTAAGACCGGTTATGCACTGGTAATTAGTGAAGAAGGGATAGAGCTATTCTGTACTGTATCCGAACATATCGGCGGATCAATTGTGTCCGGAACAAATCAATCACCCCGCTTCAACGATATGATAAAAAAAATGCTCGAAGGTAAATCAGGCAGAGCAAAGTATGTCCAAAATTGGAAAGGTACAGAATATTCTAATGGAGTAGAAAATCATGCAGCTTATCGGAAAGTAGATTTAGGCAATACGTTTTGGTCAATTGCAGTAACAGTTTCGGAGGATGAGGTATTAGCAGTAAACAGAGGGTTTATTTTAAAACTTGTTATTATCGGAACAGTATTAGGGGTGCTGCTTTTTGTAACAATGCTTATCTATATAAGATATAGAAATAGAACAATCGGGCTTTTAAAACAGAGTGAAGAGAAGCACAGAATTGTATTGGAGCAAACAGGACAATTAATCTATGAATTTAATCCCAGTACAATTAAAATAACATGGGGCGGGGCAATAGAGGAATTGACAGGCTTCACCCAGGAAGAGTTTGACAAAATAGGTTATGAAGAATGTTTGGAATTTATTCATCCCGAAGATAAAGACGAGCAGCTTAAAAAAATAAACAGTTCAATAAAAAACCAAGTAAACTACCGGGGTGAATATCGGCTTAGAGTGAAAAACGGCAGTTATATTTATGTTCAGAATAATGCAGGGTTTTTATTAGATAAGGAAAAAAATAGCATCCGGTTTTTTGGAGCCGTACGTAATATTACCGAGCAAAAGGATGCTGAATATAAATTGTTAAAATATCAGCAGGATTTAGAAGGATTAGTTAAAGTAAGAACTGCAGAACTGGATAAATTAAATAAAACTCTTAAAGACGATATAAAACGAAGAGAGCAGGTTGAGGAAGAACTTAAAAATGCTATTGTGCGTGTTGAAAAATCTGAAAAACTTAAAACTGAATTCCTTGCCCAGATGTCGCATGAAATTAGAACACCCATTAATACTATTCTTAGTTTTTCAGATTTAATAAAAGATGAATTAGGAAAATATGCCGATGACGAATTAAGCTATGGCTTTACCGGTATGCAGTCCGCCGGTATTAGAATAATAAGAACTATCGATTTGATACTTAACATGTCGGAACTGCAGACCGATACCTATGAGTATAAGCCTAAACGTGTTGATATATATAATGATGTGATCAAAAAACTTAAAATAGAATATGCAAGGCTTGCCGATGAGAAGGGACTCGATTTTCTAATTAGCGGAAATTATAAAAATACAATTATTCATGCAGATGAATATGCAGTGTTTCAAATTTTTGCAAACTTAATTGATAATGCAATAAAATATACCAACAGTGGAAAAATCGAGATTAAATTTTATTCCAATGGAGCTGACAATTTGAAAATATCTGTTGCAGATACCGGGATAGGAATTTCAGAAGAATTTTTACCAAACTTGTTTACAACTTTTACGCAAGAGGAAGGCGGCTATACCCGTAAATTTGAAGGCAATGGTTTAGGACTTGCATTAATTAAAAAATATTGTGAACTGAATAATGCAGTTATCGAAGTTGAAAGTAAAAAGCATATAGGTTCAACCTTCACAGTTTCTTTTCCTATAAAATAGTTTTTATTAATCTTCGCATAAAACAAGTAATTTTATTCATTACTTCGTTCCAGTCATTTTATTAATCAAAAATATTGCGTAAAAAGATGCCCTAACATTTATTAAAGTTTATAATTATTTTGGAATAACATAAAATCGGAGAAGATGTCTTTGGAATATAAAAATAATATACTCGATCAGATTGGGGACACACCCTTAATAAAAATAAATAAAATTAATGCGGGATTAAAGCCGCAGATATTTGCAAAACTTGAATCGGCGAACCCCGGCGGCAGCGTTAAAGATAGAATTGGCTTAGCCATGGTAGAAGATGCCGAAAAATCGGGTGAACTAAAACCGGGCGGGACAATCATTGAGGCAACCAGCGGCAACACAGGAATTGGGTTAGCTCTTGCGGCGGCAGTAAAAAATTATAAATCCATTTTTGTGGTTACAGATAAAGTGAGTACCGAAAAAATAAATTACCTAAAAGCCTTTGGCGCCGAAGTGATTGTTGTTTCAAATGCTGTAGAACCTGACCACCCGGATTATTATGTAAATGTTGCAAAGAGAATTCATTCTGAAACACCGAATTCTATATTCGCTTATCAGTACTCAAATCCCGCAAACCCTGAAGTGCACTATAAAACAACCGGACCTGAACTATGGAGACAGACAGAAGGGAAGATTACACATTTAGTGGCAAGCATTGGAACAGGAGGCACCATAAGCGGAACCGGGCGTTTTTTGAAAGAGAAGAACCCTAACATACAAATTATCGGCGCTGATCCTCTCGGTTCCATTTTCAAAACCTATAAAGATACGGGTGAGATAATTAAAGGAACTCCCTACCTGGTTGAGGGTATTGGTCAAGACTGCCTTCCGGAAAATGTTCACTTTCAGTACATTGATAAAATTATAAATATTAGCGATAGGGAATCATTTGCCTCAGCCAGGAGACTAACAAAAGAGGAGGGAATTTTCTGCGGCGGAAGCACCGGTACAATTGTGAATGTTGCACTTAAGGTTGCCGGGGATTTAACGGAGAATGACGTTCTCGTATTTTTCATTTGCGATACCGGTGAAAGATACTTATCCAAAGCTCATAATGTTGAATGGCTTAAAGAAAATAGAATGCTCGATGGGAAGATGAAAATTCTACGCGATATTTCAGAGAGGAAAAAAATTAGCGGAATTGAGGACATTGCTTATGTCCGCGATACCTCAACAGTTAAAGATGCTATGAAGATCATTAATGAAAAAGGTTATTCACAGCTTCCTGTTTTTAATGAACACTTAAAATCTATCGGCGGCATAAGAGAGGTAAAAATAATGTCGAAACTTGTTGATAACCCGGATTTATTAGAAAGCAATGTTAAGGATGTGATGGGGGAAAGTTTTTCAATTGTTGATGCAAAATCACCTATCGAAGAAGTTAAACAAATATTGAAAACTGAAAATGCTATATTAGTTAGTGACTTTGGCAGAATTACTGATTTAATTACAAGGTATGATATTATAGATTTTGACCATGATTAATATTAGAAAAAATTAGGAGAAAAATTTTATGGGATTCGCTACTGATGCAATTCATGCAGGACAAACACCCGATGATACAACCGGAGCAGTTATTGTTCCCCCTTATTTAACATCAACCTATGTGCAGGAAGAGATAGGCAAGCACAAAGGTTATGAATATGGAAGAACACACAATTTAACCCGTGCCTCCATGGAAAATAATATTGCCGCTTTAGAAAAAGGGAAGTACGGAATTGCGTTTTCTTCCGGATTGGCAGCAACACAAGCGTTAATGAATTTAGTGAAATCCGGTGATCATATTATTGTTTCGGATAATGTTTACGGCGGCACTTACAGACTGTTTGAAATGATCATGACAAATTTCGGAATAAAATATTCATGGGTTGATGCAAGAAATCCGAGAAATGTTGAAAAGGCAATTAGAAAAAATACTAAAATGGTATTTATTGAAACGCCCACAAATCCAATGCTTAACTTAACAGATATTTCAGCAATTGCGGAGATTTGTAAAAAACATAAATTACTAAGTGTTGTAGATAATACTTTCATGAGCCCATATTTTCAAAAGCCGCTTACACTGGGAGCAGATATTGTTGTTCATAGCTCAACAAAATATTTGAATGGTCATAGTGATGTTATCGGCGGAATATTATTAACAAACAGAGCTAAAGTTCATGAGAAAATGAGATTTATTCAAAATGCAGCCGGAGCAGTTCCATCACCATTTGATTGCTGGCTGATTCTGCGTGCCACAAAAACTCTTGCTGTTAGAATGAAGCAGCACAATGAAAATGCTCAAAAAATTGCAGAATACTTAACTACAAAAAAGTATGCTAAAAAAGTTTACTATCCCGGCTTACCGGAGCATCCTCAGTATGACCTTGCTAAAAAACAGATGAGCGGATTTGGCGGAATGGTTTCTGTGGATTTTGGAAGTACTAAAAAAGCATACAGCTTTGCAAAAAAAGTTAAAGTATTTACTCTTGCTGAAAGTCTTGGAGGAGTTGAAAGTTTGGTTTGCCACCCGGCTTCAATGACACATGCTTCCGTTCCCAAAAAAGATCGAGAAAAGATGGGCTTGGCAGATAGTTTAATTCGTCTCTCTGTTGGTATAGAAGATGTTGAAGATTTAATAAACGACATAGATAATGCTATAAAATAAATAAGCAGTAAAAGGGAGAGTATCAAATGGATGAGAAAAAAACTAAAAATGTGAATGATGAATTGGATGATTCAAAATATTCAATGTCCACTCATCTCATTTATGGTAAAAACGTTTCCAACAAGTGGGACTATTCGCATCATGTAACCGCACCAATTTCATCTTCAACTACGTTTCGGTTAGATTCAGTTGAAAGGGGAGCAGCCGGATTTATGCAGTTTGCCCAAACAGAAAAGCACGGCAAAGATTCACCGATATTTATTTATGACAGACTCGGTGAACCTAACAAAGATATGCTGGAAGAAAATTTAGCCCATATCGAAAAAGGGGAAATGGCTGTTTCTTTTGCAAGCGGAATGGGAGCAATATCAGCAGTACTCGGTATTCTTACAAAAACCGGGGATGAGATTATAACTCACACCACACTCTATGGTTGTACAATATCGCTGTTTAACAACTGGTATCCAAATTATGGAATTGGGGTTAAACCTATTGATTTAAGAAACTTACAGACCTTACTTAATACAATTACTAGTAACACAAAAGTGATATATTTTGAAACTCCGGCGAATCCTAATCTTGATATTATTGACATACCTGCGTTAAGTGAGTTGATAAGGGATGTAAATCAAGAAAGAGATGCGGAGCATCAGATAAGAATCGTAGTTGATAATACTTTTGCCACTCCATTTTGCCAGCGACCTTTAGAATTGGGAGCAGATTTTGTCGTTCATAGTTTAACAAAAGGTATTGGAGGATTTGGAGCCGACATGGGAGGAGTTGCAATAGGAAGAAATGAATTCCGTGATATGCTCCTTCTTTACAGAAAAGATTTTGGTGCAGTATTAAACACAAAAAGTGCTTGGGCTATTTTAACATACGGTTTACCATCATTGCATCTTAGACAAAAACAGCAGATCACTTCTGCAAAAAGAATTGCTGAATATCTTGAAAATCATCCTAAGATTGATTTCGTAAATTATCCGGGATTAGAATCTTTTAAGGGACACGACCTTGCAAAAAAACAGATGATTGATTTTGACGGTAACTTTGCTCCCGGCAGCATGATCTACTTTGTATTAAAAGGCGAGACTCCCCAGCAAAGTAAAGTGAACGGCGGCAAGTTTATGGACTATGTTGCTGACCATGCCTACACAATGACGCTCGCAGTAAGTCTGGGTCACACACGAACCTTGATCGAGCACCCGGCTTCAATGACTCATTCTGTTGTTCCTCCGGAAGAACTTGAAGAGCGCGGACTAAATGCAGGCGGTGTGCGCTTAGCAATCGGACTTGAAAAAGTTGAAGATTTACTAATGGATTTGGATGATTGTTTGAAGGCTATTTAATGAATTTTAGAAAATTAACCCCACTTATTCTGTTGTGTTTAATTTTTCTTAGCTGTAGTAGGACTAAAGTAATAGTTGTTGATATTGGTAATAACCTTGTGAATATTGATACATCAGTTTTACAGCAAACAGATTATGAGTTCAGAATGGGAAGGCTTATAAATCATGGGCTCAAAATTGGCGGTGTTGTTCAAAGATATTATGGAACAAGCGTTGCTGCCGGAGGCGGAGGTGATTCTTTTATAGGATTTAGTATTCCTAGAAGTATGGCTTTAACTCCACACAGTTATTTTCATGCAAAAGTTAATAAATCAAGCGTAACTATTTATGGATATGAAAAACCCGATTTATTCCCAAACCCTATAGGTGTCGCAGTTACCACTTCTCAAGATTCCTTGATTGCCACAATGACTCCATATCCGGAAAATTAAATTCGTAGAAATTTAAACAATTATTAAATTCTGTACTCCCGTTTCATCATTTGGAACGGGATATTTTTTGTCAAAAAAGAATTCAACCCAATAACCGACTTGCATCTTTTAATTTCGTTATCCATTTTTACATATCAATTAAGGATGTGAGGGTATGAATAAAATAACACATGGTATCTTTTTAGTTTTTACACTATTCCAAATGTTTTCCACAAGCAGAGTTGATGCACAATATTTAAATTCCAAATCGAATAAAATGCCGCTCAGTTTTATGAGCAGTCAATTTTGGCAGAATGATTCAACCAATGAGACTGTTTTACTTTCGTCAAATTTCTCACTCGGGTTTTCGAGAGTGTTTCATAAATTTGGTATTGGATTGTTGATGGGCTCGGTTGGCGGATTTGGTCTGGGATATTTGGGAGCTGCTGCTTATCATGTTATTAGTGATAGTAAGGATTTGTCCGGTCTTGGAGTTGGGATTATTGGGGCTTCATTAGGTTTTGTATTATTTTCATCATTGGGCGTAACAATAGTCTCCGATATTTATGAACAGGATACTTCCTATGGGATTGTTCTTGTCGGAGGTTTAGCAGGAATAGTTTCTGGAACAACACTAGGTTATTTAGTTCAAAAATCATTTACCAATAAAAATGAATTGCCCATTTTTATTGGTGCAGTAGTAGGGCTCTTTGCAGGTGAAATTATTTTATCTGAAATAGAATTTCCGGATTGGGATGAATATGAAAAGGATAAAGAAATTCAAGCAGATGTAAACGATCTTACATTTCACGAATATGTAAAAAGTACTCAGGTAATTAATTTTGAACTGTTAAGAATTCAACTTTGATAAATAATATTTGAATTTAAAACACCTTTCGCTTTGTAATTCCTTTTTACTAATTTAGCAGCAATTAATTATTTAATAAGTCATAAATAGAGCGAAAGAAAGAACATGAGAAAATTACTTTTTTTTATTTTTAGTGCATTCTTTTTATTAACACAAAATTATAATATTGATGCCTGCACAAATCTGATTGTAACAAAAGGCGCCAGCACAGACGGTTCAACAATGATAACTTACTCCGCCGACTCATATGAATTTTACGGGGAGCTATATCACTTTAAAGCCGCGGTTTATCCCGAAGGTGCTAAACTGGACGTGTACGATTGGAACACGGGAACTTATATAAGCACAATTCCACAAGCACGTCAAACGTATAATGTTGTTGGTAATATAAATGAACATCAAGTTGTTATTGGTGAAACAACATTTACGGGAAGAAAAGAATTGATCGATAGTCAGGGTAAAATCGATTACGGAAGTTTAATGTACATCGCATTGCAGCGTTCTAGATCAGCGCGTGAGGCAATAAAAATAATGACAGACCTTGTTGCTGAGTATGGCTATTACAGTTCAGCGGAATCATTTTCTATTGGTGATAAAGATGAAGCCTGGATACTTGAAATGAGTGGAAAAGGTGAAGGCAACACAGGTGCAGTATGGGTAGCACAAAGAATTCCCGATGGTTATATTTCGGGACATGCAAATCAAGCACGCATAACTACGTTCCCGCTTGATGATCCGGAGAATTGTATTTACTCCGAAGATGTAATTTCCTTTGCTCGTGAAATGGGATACTACGAAGGCAGCGATAAAGATTTTGATTTTGCCGCAGCCTACAACCCGTTGGATTTTGGCGGAATTAGATATTGTGATGCCCGTGTTTGGTCGATGTTCAGAAGAGTGAATAAAAGTATGGACGACTATTTCGGCTATATAAAAGGGGAATCACTAGAACGAATGCCGCTTTGGATAAAGCCGGAAAAGAAATTATCAGTGCACGATGTGATGCAATTGATGAGAGACCATTATGAAGGTACCGATCTTGATATGACAAAAGGAATTGCCGCCGGACCTTATGGAATGCCTTACAGATGCAGCCCTTTAAGCTTTACCGTTGATGGTGAAAAGTATTTCAACGAGCGACCCATCTCAACTTATCAAACAGGATTTTCATTTGTCTCACAGTCGCGCTCTCATTTGCCGAATGAAATTGGCGGTGTACTTTGGTACGGAGTTGATGATACTTACATGACAGTATATGCACCAATGTATTGTTCAATAACAGAAATCCCTTATAACTATGGTGAAGGAATTGCTTCCCTTGGCGAGTTTAGCTGGGATTCGATGTTCTGGGTTTTTAATGCTGTCTCCAATTTTGTTTATCCCCGTTACTCTTTAGCGATTGGTGATTTACAGATGAAGCAAAATGAATTGGAGGGGGGATTTTTAAGCACTCAACCGACTATTGAAAATACTGCACTTTCACTTCTAAATAAATCACGCGGTGAAGCGATTGATTATTTGACAGAGTATTCAAAAAGTGCCGGTAATAAAACTTACAATACGTGGAAAAAGTTTTTTGAGTTTATGAATATGAAATATATTGACGGAGTAGTTAAAGATGAGTTTGGAAAACCAAAGCGGGTAGGTTATCCGCCGGAGATTCAGAAATTGATTGCACAAGAAGGAGGAGAAGCAATAAAGATTAAAAAACTTCAGCCGGAAATTGATTTTGAATATTCTGAGAATTTGAAGAAGGGAAACACTTCTTTAACTAATCAAAATTATGATGAAGCAATGGAATACTTTTCAACTGCACTTGAATTAAAGCCAGGCGAAAAAGAACCGGCAGAAAAAATTGAGAAGATCAATTCAATAAAAAAATCTATTGATGAATTGCATAAAACAAAGTTTGGAGAATAGGAACGCATGGCTGCATGTCAGCAAGGCTGCATGACAGCAAGGCTGCATGATTGCATGGATGCATGATTGCATGGATGAATGATTGCATGGATGAATGATTGCATGGATGAATGACCGCATGATTGCATGATTTATGAGAGTCTTATAGATGAGAATATTTTTATTCTGACTACTGACTACTGACTACTGAATTCTGATTTTGCCTTTTTACATTCTAACTCCTAACTACTAGCTCCTAACTCCTTTAAAAAAAATGAAAAATCAAAAAATTCAAATAGCCATCTTTGCTGCTGCAATTATACTTTGTGCAACAGGATACATCAACGCCCCAACTGCACTAATTGGCGGATTTATTTTTAGCTGGCTTGTCGGGCATCCTTTTAAAGAGTACAATCAAAAAGCTACCGGCTTGCTGTTAAAAATTTCCGTCGTAGGTTTGGGCTTCGGAATGAATGTAAATGCATCGCTTAATGCCAGTAATGATGGACTTCTGCTTACAATTATTTCAATTAGTTTAACTTTAGTTTTGGGTACGTTAATTGGGTTATCATTAAAAATTAATAAACGCGCTTCACACTTAATCGCTTCCGGTACTGCAATTTGCGGGGGCAGCGCAATCGCCGCAGTTGCACCCGTTGTTAATGCAACTGAAAAAGAAATATCTGTTTCGCTTGCAACCATATTTTTTCTAAACTCAGTTGCGCTTTTAATTTTTCCACCGATCGGTCAGTATTTTGAACTCACTCAATATCAATTTGGTTTATGGTCGGCAATTGCAATTCATGATACAAGTTCCGTAGTTGGTGCAGCAAGTGCTTACGGACATGAAGCATTGCTGATTGCTACAACGGTAAAACTTGCAAGGGCTTTGTGGATCATTCCTGTTGCTCTTCTTTCAGCATTCATTTTTAAAAGTGAAAAGAAAAAAGTAAACATTCCCTGGTTCATTGGTTTTTTTGTTATTGCTATGCTTATCAATTCATACTTCCCGCAGCTCGCATCAATAAATTCCGGTATTGTTACAGTTTCAAAAATTGGATTGGTAATTACACTATTTTTAATCGGTGCAGGTTTAACCATTGAAAAACTAAGGTCGATCGGGGTTAAGCCTTTATTGCTGGGCATAATTCTTTGGATATTTATTTCAGTACTTTCGCTGCTTGCAGTGTTCCAACTATAAACCCGAATTATTCAAAAGAGATAATAGCACGGTGCTTCAGCGCCGTGAATATTGAGCAAACATAAATATTGGGTTTTTCCAAAGGAATCCTTGGGATAACCCAAATAGTTTTGGGCCTGCCCACCGGCAAAGGCGGGCTGAAGCCCCTTACATAATTTTAAAATCATTCACCGTCATAAATGACGGTGCAATTAAAAAGACAATTTTTATTTAGACTTTATTAATTATTTCTAATGCATAATTCGGGATAAATTAAATGGGAGCCATATTCACAGCTCCCGTTAAGTTTAATCAATGTGGGTAGAATTTACTTCAGCAGTATCATCTTCTTAACTTCAATAAATTTATCAGCTTGAATTCTATAAATGTAAAATCCGGATGAGAGTAAACCGGCATCAAAATTAACTTTGTAGTACCCCGGCGTTTTAACTTCATTTACTAAAGTCACTAACTTTTCACCAAGTATATTAAATACTTCGAGTAGTACTTTCGATTCTTGAGGAACCGCAAACTCAATAACTGTAGAGGGATTAAAGGGGTTGGGATAATTTTGCTGCATCTCAAATATCTCTGGTATCAATGAGTTCACAGATTTTACATCAGTAATTATCGGCTGCTGCGTATAAAGAAAACCGAAGAATGATTTGTAAGAAGCATTAGCAGAAATCCCTATCATGCTTTCGCCAACTGAGCTTCTTATTTTATGTGTTCCGCCATTTGCAACACTCGCACCGTTGATTATTGAACTTCTTTCAATCTTATACTGAGCTGTTAGTTCAGCTTTAGAAAATACCAATAAAAAACCAATTGAGAGCAGCGTTAATAGATATCTATTTTTCATTTGGCTCTCCATAAGGTTTGTTATTTTTATTTAAGTCCACTTGAGGCTCGGCTAAACCTTTTTGTCTAACTACTTCGTAATCTTCAAAACCTCTTCTCACAGACTTTACTTCCCAATCAAAGTCATAATTTCCGCTGCCTTTGCTTAATTCAACGACGGTAAATCCGTTTGCAGATTTTTGAACAACAGCTAAACCATTTGATTCTGCGCTAAGGGGAGTGAGCATTACAGTCATACCTTTATCCTGAATAACATGCTTAAAGTGTGAGGGGAAATCTACCGAAACTGAACCGTTAATTAATTTTGCTGACCCTCGCAAATAAGCAGCTGCTTCCGGTCCCTCCAAACTTGCATACCAAATTTCAGAATTGGTTTCAATCGGGTGATCCATTTTGAAGTTTTTTACATCTCCGTAAACCACGCCTTGACCTGAGGAATTTACATACATGCCGGCTTGTTCATTTCCGCTCCCGTCATACACACCCATAAATCCATTGTTAGGATAGTTAACTAATTGACCGCCGACTACATTTAATTTGTTATTCGCTCCTTTTAAAATCATATTGCCAACATCATTTGAATTGATTGAAAAATATGATCTTGATTGAGAACTGGCATTATAAACTCCTATAAAACCTCTTTCCTTATTTCCGCTAATATAAGAAATAAGTGCATTTCGGCTGCCCGCGGGACCGCGTGTCTCAAGCGCGCCAACATCACCGCCGTATAGACGCATGCCTCGAACGCCGGTGTTAAAATCCTGCAGATCAACATTTCCTTTAACTGTTAAGGTTGAAGTTGGACTTGCCGTGCGGATACCAACTGCAGTACCACTGTAAGAAATTATTGAACCGCTTGTTGTCCAAGGAGTAGAGAAATTTACATCCGATCCCAACTTTGCTTGTGTTACTGAACCATCGGCAAGTTTATCGGTTGTTATGCTTTCATCTTCAACAGTCTTTGCCATTATACTGTAAGCACTCGGCGTCAATTCAACTCTTGGCGATAGTTCCGTGCCGTCGGATTCGACGGTTATGCCCAGCCAGTAAGTTTCATCAAATGGTACAGTTAACGATACTACACTCCCCAGTTTTGCATTAAAAATTCCGTTGTTTGTTTCAACTGTTTGAGATTCATCCCAAAGACTTGTGCCTTCAACATCTACATTATAAAGTTTGAATGATAACATATAGTTGCCATCGGGAACCGGGTTACCGTTGTTATCGGTTAAAACACCTTGGTAATTTATTGTATTTGGTATTTGTGCAGCAGTAAAAGATGAGAAAATTAGGACTAAGAAAAGGCTGTATATAGTTTGCTTCAACATAAGTTTACTCCGTTAGTTGTGAAAGATATTTTATCTCTTACCTATAAACGCAGTAAAACTTTGCAAAAGTGATAACGTGTCTTAATAAAAGTTTTAATCTAGACATTTTAACTAGTTACCTTTTCTAAATTCTACTATTAAATTTGATTGAAATTTTTATTTAACCATAAAGGCGAGTGAGAATAAGAGGATTTTATTTCATGAAGATTTTTTATGGTCGATTGATTAAAATTTTGATAGTGGTTCAAACTAACCTCTCCCTCTGTCCCTCTCCTTCGCAAGGAGAGGGATTTTAAATAAGTTTTATCTATATCTTCTTGAAAACGTGTGTGCCGGAAAGGCAGGTTAGTAAAAAGATAGACAGATGGTGAAGCCGGCATGAGAAGGTGTCTAAATATGTTGAAAGTCAAAAAATATCCGGTGGTTTGATAATGAAAGTTTTCGCAAACTTACTTCTTAGTAGCCCCCAGCAAAGGCATATGCTTAATTTTATGATAATTTAATGCCAGCGAAATACAATGTTTAAGTGCAGCAAGAGGAATTTTATCTTTCATCTTGAAAACTATTGCCCGGTTTCCTTCATAAGTAAAAACATCGCCGTAAATAATTTTGAATGTTTCAATCAACTTACTTGTACACTTAAAGTATATTGCATATTGATCCGGTTTTGATTTTTTCCAATCGATTCTAATTGTACTTCCTTTTTTAGTAAGGTAACTTGGTTCGCCCCATTTAAGAGTTTCTTCCAAATCATTCAAGCCATCTATCCCTTCAGCAGTTTCAAGTATTATTTTACGGAGACGGATTAGTTTACGCTGAACTTTTTCCGGGTATTTATCAAAAACTTTTTCAACTTCGGGATTTTCAATTAGCTTCATTTCGCTCCACTGCAAACAATTCAACATTTTCTTTTTTACCTTTCAACTCGTTTTGCCCGAATGATGTTACTTTAAAATCCGTATCAAGATTTAATGCATTTAGTAAATCACCGGAGATAAGAAGATCGACTTGATACTTATTGCAAAGTGATTGAATGCGGGAAGTTGAATTGAGTACATCACCTGTAAAAATAATTTCTCTTCTAAGTGCACCAATTTCACCTGTTGTCACTTTACCAAAATGTAAGCCTGCTTTGAAGGAAGGCACTACGCCGAATTTTTCATTATACCATTTGGCTCTATTTTTAAGATCACCCTTCATTGCAAAAAAACATGCTATGCAGTTATTATTTTCTATACCGGATTCATACTTCCAGGAAACAACTATCTCATCTCCAACATATTGGTAAATTTCTCCCGAGTAATTAATTATTGCTTCGGAAAGATCGGAGTAATATTCTCTCAGCAATTCAAAATATTTTATATGTCCAAGTTTCTCTGCGATGGTTGTTGATGACTTCATATCCATGAACATAAATATTCTGTTCTCCTCCGTTGGAGTGTGATATTTGCCCGTGAAAAAATTCAGTAAAATCCCATGCCCAATATTTTCACTTATCTCAGCATAGAACAGTGAGATTATTAAAGCTACAGCTAATTGAACCGCCGTACTTAAATGAGTAAAACTGGTTAAGTAAGCTATCAGTTTAGCCCAAACTTGTTCATCAAAAATGCTTACATCAAGTTCCAGACTGGCGGCAATAGGGAAGGTGATTAAGGTAATTACGAAAAGAATTAAAGTATAGAATAATGTTTTATAAATTATTTTTTTTGTAAAACTCTTTTTTGAAAATAGTTTATTGATCCAAAGAAGTTCAACCGTTCCAACTAAAAGTCCTACAGCGGTGATAGCAAGACTTGAAAAAATAAAGACCGCAAAATTCATTTCAATTCTGGTTGAGGAAGAATTTGAAACTCCGGCTGCTGTGTACTCAACAATTAAAAACACCAAACCGCTGACCAGCCAGATTATACCGAAAGGAATTATGCGGGATATGTTTCGTTTAGTTTTTGGGGAGAGCATGTTAATAATTACTAATTTTTGGAAGCATCATCCAAAGTCCCTTCAAGAGCTTCTTTGAATTCATTCTCATTTTCATTGTTATAGAAAGGCACACCGGTTATAATATATTTATCCGAATAAATTTC
The DNA here is from genome assembly GCA_013112585.1 of Ignavibacteriota bacterium. Lineage (GTDB taxonomy): Bacteria > Bacteroidota > Ignavibacteria > Ignavibacteriales > Melioribacteraceae > IGN16. Next base: position 15,294 of record JABFGH010000022.1, read on the forward strand.
AATTGTAGTTTTCTGCTCTCTCATTTCAATTAAAAAGTCTTCTTTATAGGTGAATAGTTTGACCGCATCTTCTTATTAGGGATGAATACACAGCTAAACGGCTCTGCTTTTTTACTCGGCACTGATTGAATTAAGCGAAATAGCTGTTCTGTTTCGGCAACATCTGTTTTATAGAATTTACCGTCGGAAGATTGCATTTTCAGTTGACTACAATTTGTAGCCAACTGGCTGCCTTCTTTTTCAACCGGGTTTTAAGTACACTCCAATATTTTCTAGGGTTTACACTTTCAGTCAAAACCTCTATAACATCTACTATTGAGAAGTACCATTTTCCTTTTCATCATCACAGCGGGAGCGTATTTGTTTCTGCTCAAATACTTTTATTGCTGTTTTATGTTTAATCACCATCCACTGACCTTATGTTATAGCTCTTAATTTACCCTTTCCAACTTTGTCATAACCTCCATCTTAGCTGCAATCATTTCACTATTTTCAATTTTTTAGTGCCGGAAATTTTTAAAACAGAATGTACTGTATGTTATTGAATGTTAATTCTCGATCAATAATTCGACGCCGGATTTTTGAATTTCAAATGCAAATGGATTCATATTTGTAAAATCTGATTCATCAATAGGGTGAGGTTCAATCCTTAAATCTACTTTTCTACGAATACGCATTAACTGCATTTGGGTGGAGAAAAAATCAGTCATGTTCCCAAGTACAATTGCTATATCTATATCACTATCTTCTTTATCATAACCTTTTGCGTGTGATCCAAATATAAATGCTCTTTTAATCTGCATTTCACTTGGAAGCATTTTAAGATATCTAACGGCAGTATCTATAATTGATTTATTAACCATTCTCTTAAATTTTTAATTCTTAAAATCCATTTATTGGTAAAATCTTTTGTGCATAGCTTATTAAAATCCTGTTTGTAATTATCGTAACGGGCATTGAGATTAAATGTTGTAATTTTATCAAGCCATTCCTCTTGTTCATTGGTCATACCTACACCAATCTTTGTTGCAAGTCTCAACAGATCATGAGTGAAGATAGCGTGCTGCTCTAATCTTTTAACATAGAGAGCTTTCAAGGTTTTTTCAATTACTAAATGACCGATAAAAAGAGCCCAGCTATAATCTTTTGAATCAAGCAAATTGCACATTGTGGTATAATTTTGTTCGGCAGAATCTAACCAGTTTTTTACTATGTCATCTATATTTTCAGGTTTCTTATTCATTTGAATTAATAATACTAAATTCTAACTAAATTTAATACAGTTGAAGTATAGAATTGATTAAAGGACTAATACCAGTCTGCTATGACAAAAATTGCATAAAAATATTGCACACTTTTTTTCGTAAATTAAAACTAAAGATAATTGGACTTGCAAAATAATTGCTGATACAATTATGGTACATCACGTTTCCCCAACTCTGCCTTAACCTCCATCTTCGCAGCAATCATATCACTATGATCCATTTTTAAGTTGCCGGCAATTTTGCGCATAAATTGCGCTTCGTAGGCATCAAGATTCTTATCTATCAAAACTAACCGCCAAAGGTATTTCATTACCATGAACTTTTCATTCTTGTTAAAGTTGTTATTTATTATATCGGTGTATTCATACAGCGAAACACTTTTATCACGTTTTTCTTCTGATAGCTGCATCAAGTAATTTACACTATCATTCGTTAGGTCGAACAGATTTTTCATCACTTTAATTATTTTAGCCCTTTCAATATCCAGAAACTCATCATCGGCTTTGGCAGCTTCAATAAACAAAGCACAAGTTGCTATCTGAAGTTTCGTAGGTTTATTTTTGCTTTCACTTGAAACTTCTTTTTCTATTTCAACTTCATTTTGACTAAGTATATCTTTCAAAAATTTTATCATCTGATTTCCTATATCATTTATTCAACATCAATTTTTTCGTATTCATCATCTTTAATTCCGGTACGCTCGTAAATATCTACGAGTGTTAAATATTTCTGCTCAAGTTCTTCATTTATTTGATCCAAAGTAAATCTCCATCCCCAATTGCCGCCAAGCTTACCGGGAAAATTCATACGTGCTTCACCGCCTAAGTTTAATACATCCTGCATGGGAATAACGACAGTATTGGCAACGGATGCATAAACCGTTTTTATAAGAGCATCACACATATCTTCGCCAAAGTAATTTAAGTACATTTGTGCCCAGTTATAAATCTCCGGTTCGTTTTCTTTCGCCTTATCAAAAAATCCTTTTGTTGTATCATTATCATGCGAGCCGGTATGAACAATACAATTTGGAATATGGTTGTGCGGAAGAAATTTTTTATCACCATCCGGACCAAAAGCAAACTGCATAATCTTTATTCCAGGAAACTCAAATTCATCTCTTAGGTCAGCAACAGATTGAGTAATAACACCAAGGTCTTCGGCAATGATTGGGAGTTTTCCGAAATGTTTTTTTATACTTTCGAAAAACTTTTTCCCGGGAGCTTTAATCCATTTACCATTAATAGCGGTTTCAGCATCGCCCGGTATTTCCCAATATGCATCAAAGCCCCTAAAATGATCAACGCGAACTATGTCAACCATTGCAAATAAATTTTCAAATCGGCGCCGCCACCAGGCAAAATCATTTTTTTCCATTTCATCCCAGCGATAAAGAGGATTGCCCCATAGCTGCCCTGTCTCGCTAAAGTAATCCGGCGGAACTCCGGCAACGGTTTCTAACTTCCCGGTTTCATCAACCGAAAATAATTCTTTATTTGCCCAGCAATCGGAACTATCGTATGCGATAAAAATTGGCAGGTCACCGATTATTTTTATTCCTTTATCGTTAGCGTAAGTTTTTAAATTCATCCATTGCTCATTAAATAAAAACTGTATAAATTTTTGATACTGGATCTCATCTGCCAGTTTATCTGTCCATTTTTCAATTGCACCGGTTTTCCTAAGCGCAATATCTTCTTTCCACTCTGTCCACTGCACACCGCCGTGATGCGCCTTAGCCGCCATAAATAGCGAGTAATCATCAAGCCATGATTTATTGTTTTCGCAAAATTCATTATAGCTTTTGCCAAGCTCAACACTATTATTTTTGAAATTACTATATGCTTGTTTCAAAAGCTTAGTTTTATAAGTGATTGTTTCACCATAATCAATATTTGTCTGATCGAAAAACGGAACATCTTTCAAATCAATTTCACTTAAAAGATTTTTTTCAAGTAGTAAATCGGGGCTTATTAACAGAGGATTACCTGCAAATGCAGAGAAACACTGATAAGGAGAATCACCATAACCGGTTGGACCTAATGGAAATATTTGCCAAAGAGATTGACCTGAATTTTTTAAGAAATCGATGAATTTATAGGCGTTTTTTCCAAGGTCGCCAATTCCATATTTTCCTGGTAGTGAAGTAGGATGAAGAAGTATGCCGGCAGTTCGAGTATTCATTATTTTTTTTCCTAATTTTTATTACAAAATCGCACAAATGAATTTAAATAAAAAATGAAACTTTCTTATCAAAATAATTAATTATATCTTCCATTTCATAAAAATGTTAACTGATAGTTTTATAAAAAATAATTTTATTCAGGATATTGCTTAAGAGAAAATTTACAACACCCTGAAAGAAAGATAAAAATTAACAAAACAGCCATTTTTAACTAAAAATGAAGTTTTTATAAACTTTAGAAGATGGATGTCTTTGTTTTTCGACTTATACTCGAAAGCAGAAAAAAAGGAGAATTGAATGAAAATTAGCAGACTGTTTACTGCCGCCGGAGCTGATGCATGCTCGTCAATTGAGTTTGTAAAGCGCGCCTCAGAAATTAAAAATCCCGATGGCTCATTAGTTTTTAGAATGGATAATGTCGTTGTTCCAAAACATTGGTCGCAAGTGGCTACTGACGTTTTGGCACAAAAATATTTCCGTAAAGCGGGTGTACCAAAATATCTAAAAAAATTAAATGAAGAAGGAATACCGGAATGGCTTCAGCCTTCTGTTGAGGATAGAGAGAAATTAGATAGCCTGCCCGAAAAAGAACGTTACAGTTCGGAATTAGATTCGAGACAAGTTTTTCATCGGTTAGCCGGAACTTGGACTTACTGGGGATGGAAAGGAAAATATTTTGACAGTGAAGAAGATGCACGCACTTTTTATGATGAATTAGTTTACATGCTTGCAAATCAATACTGCGCACCAAATAGCCCGCAGTGGTTTAACACCGGTTTAAATTGGGCTTATGGAATTAATAGTCCCGCTCAAGGTCATTATTATGTTGATTTTGAAACCGGTAAGCTAACTGTATCGGAAGATGCTTACACGCATCCTCAGCCTCATGCGTGCTTCATTCAATCTGTTAATGATGATTTAGTAAACAAGAATGGTATAATGGATTTATGGATTCGAGAAGCCAGGCTGTTTAAGTATGGTTCCGGTACGGGATCAAATTTTTCAGATATACGCGGTTCAGATGAGCCTTTAAGCGGCGGGGGTAAATCTTCAGGGCTAATGTCCTTCTTAAAAATTGGTGATAGATCTGCCGGAGCAATAAAATCGGGCGGAACTACAAGACGTGCAGCTAAAATGGTTACACTTGATATTGATCATCCCGATATTGAAGAATATATAAATTGGAAAGTAACAGAAGAACAAAAAGTAGCTGCCTTAGTTACAGGGTCACAATTATGTAATCTTCACCTTAACCGTATAATGAAAGCATGCTATGCGGAGCATCCGGAAAATGATAGGTTCAATAGAAGTACAAATTTAAAACTTAAAAAATCCGTTGCAGAAGCTAAACAATTACGCATTCCTGAAAATTTAATTGAAAGAGTAATCCAATTAGCTAAGCAGGGGTTCAAGTCTATTGAATTTCCGGAATATAATACAGACTGGAACTCGGAAGCCTACGCAAGTGTGTCGGGTCAAAACTCCAACAACTCTGTCCGTGTAACAAATGATTTTATGGAAGCGGTTCTTAAAGATTCCGATTGGGGATTGATTTGGAGAATTGAAAAAAACAAAGCTCGTAAGGAAGGCAGAGTTCCTGTACCAAACAAAACAATAAGAGCAGCAGAACTTTGGGAAGATATTGCAAATGCAGCCTGGGCTTGTGCTGATCCCGGCATTCAGTATCACAGTACAATCAATGAATGGCATACCTGTATTGAAGATGGTGAGATTAGAGCATCCAACCCATGCAGTGAATATATGTTCCTTGATGATACTGCGTGCAATCTTGCTTCTCTTAATCTCGTTAAATATTATAATGATGAAACCGGTGTATTTAATGTTGAAGCATTCAGACATGCGACTAAAATTTGGACAATAGTATTAGAGATAAGCGTATTGATGGCACAGTATCCGAGTGAAGATATTGCCCAAAACAGTTATGATTACAGAACCCTGGGACTCGGTTATGCAAACCTGGGTTCGCTATTGATGAGGCAGGGTATAGCATACGACAGCAAAGAAGCAACGGCAATAGCAGGGGCTGTTACCGCAATTATGCATTTGCGTGCCTACGCAACATCAGCCGAAATGGCAAAAGAACTTGGTGCATTTCCGCATTACGAAAAAAATAAAGACAGTATGCTTAAGGTAATTCGTAATCACCGCAGAGCATCTTACAGCGCACCTTATGAAGAATACGAAGGCTTATCAATTTACCCCGTGGGAATAAATAAAAAATTCTGTCCATCCTATTTACTTAAAGCCGCGCATGAAGATGCTGACAACGCATTAGAGCTCGGTACAAAATATGGTTTCCGTAATGCACAGGTTACCGTGCTTGCACCAACCGGCACAATTGGCTTAGTAATGGATTGCGATACAACAGGAATTGAACCTGACTTTGCTTTAGTCAAATTTAAAAAATTAGCCGGGGGCGGTTACTTTAAAATAATTAATCAATCTGTTCCGCCATCATTAAAAAAACTTGGCTACAATGATGAACAGATTAATGATATCATCCGCTATGCAAAAGGCTCCGGTACGTTAACCGGCTGTCCGCATATTAATCGTGAATCACTAAAAACAAAAGGCTTTACAGATGAAGTACTAAACAGTATTGAAAAAGTATTACCGAAAGTTTTCGACTTAAATTTTGCATTCAACAAATTTACACTTGGCGAAAAATTCTGTGAAGAGACTTTAGGATTTACCGATGAAGTGCTGGAAGATTTCAACTTTGATATGCTTGCCGCTCTTGGATTCAGCAAAGATGAAGTTGCCGTTGCTAACGATTACGTTTGCGGAACTATGACAATCGAAGGTGCTCCATTCCTTAAACATGAACATTATCCTGTTTTTGACTGTGCAAATAAATGCGGTAAAAATGGTAAAAGATATATTGAGAGCGATGCTCACATTAATATGATGGCAGCTGCTCAGCCTTTTATATCCGGCGCAATTTCAAAAACAATAAACCTGCCTAACTCTGCAAAAATTGAAGACATTAAAAAAGCCTATATGCAGTCATGGAAATTAGGACTAAAAGCTAACGCACTTTATAGAGACGGTTCAAAACTTTCTCAGCCTCTTAATTCTGTATCCAATGAAGATTATGAAGACATTATTGAAAAGAAAGATGAAAATGATATTATAAAAATCGCCGAAAAAATAATTCACAGATATATTGCGAAAAGGAGAAGGCTGCCAGATAGAAGAACCGGCTATACGCAGAAAGTAAAAATAAACGGACAATCAGTTTATATTAGAACCGGTGAATATGACAATGGTCAAGTAGGTGAAATATTTATTGATATGCATAAAGAAGGTGCCGCTTTCAGAAGCCTGCTCAACTGTTTTGCAATTTCAATATCACTCGGCTTGCAGCATGGAGTTCCGCTTGAAGAATTTGTTGATGCATTTGTGTTTACAAGGTTTGAACCGAGCGGAGTGGTTACCGGTCATGATAAAATAAAAATGTCAACATCTGTTATCGATTATATATTTAGAGAGATGGCTGTTGCTTACCTTGGTAGAAATGATCTATCGCATGTAGATACAACACAGGAAAACACATCGAGACCCCAGAAGAGTGTTAAACTGGTTGAACCCGACTATGAAAGTGAAGAATTAGTTAGCGAAAGGATGATTGAGTTAGATTCTAAAAAGCATAAAATAAAAACTCAATCAAACTCAAACGGAAACGGTGCAAAAAGGAAAGTTGACGAAAAACAGAAGCAGCTCCAAGAAGCCAGATTTAGAGGCTACACCGGGGATATTTGTCCGGAGTGCCAAAGTATGACAATGGTACGGAATGGTACATGCCTTAAATGTACAACATGCGGTTCAACAACCGGATGCAGTTAATTAAAGTATTGATTACATTATAATTTCGGGGGGCTTAGCAAAGCCCCTTTTTCATTGACTTTTGATATCAAAAAAGATACATTCACAACCTTAATTAAAATGGTTCAAGCTAATTTAGACATATTGGAAGAGAGGATTTACAGTAAGTGTAAGAGTTCAGGAAGAGATAGATCTGAAATTACACTGGTTGCAGTTTCAAAAACGCATCCGATAAGTTTAATAGAAGAAGCCGTTAATTGCGGAGTGATAGATTTTGGTGAGAACAAAGCTCAAGAATTCAAAAGTAAAACTGAAGAGTTTAAGCAAGATGTAAATTGGCATTTCATCGGTCACCTTCAAACTAATAAAGTAAAATACGTTATAGATTCTGCTCATCTAATCCACTCCGTTGATTCATTAAAAATTGCTAAAGAAATTGAAAAGCGCGCGTCGAAGATTCATAAAATACAGAAAGTGCTTATCGAATTGAATACCTCAGGTGAGCATTCTAAAATGGGAATTAGAGATTACGCCGAAGCGAAGGAACTTGCAGTTTACTGCAGGAATTCTGACTCGCTTAATTTAACCGGACTAATGACGATGGCGCCTTACACTGAGGAAGAAGAAATTTTACGAAATTGTTTTTCGGAATTAAGAAAAATAAAAAACAAAATGAATGATGAAGGATTTGCTTTAACAGAACTTTCAATGGGAATGACGAACGATTTTGAAATAGCAATAGAAGAAGGAGCAACTATTTTAAGAGTTGGCTCTGCAATTTTTGGTGAGAGAAATTATTCTAAACAAAATTAATTTAAGATGAAATATTCTCCGTTAGATATAAAGAATCAAGAGTTTAACAAATCAGTAAGGGGTTATAATACTGATGAAGTACAAATATACCTGGAAAGTTTATCCGACTTTCTAGAAGAAATGTCTAACGAAAATGAAAAATTGCAAGTAGAGTTAGTAGAAACGAAAAAGCAGCTTGATGAGTATAAAAAAATTGAAAGAGAACTGCAGAGCACTCTGCTTAATGCTCAAGAGTCATCGAGTAAATCTGTTCAGACAACAAAAAAGCAAACTGAGTTGCTCTTAAAAGAATCAGAACTTAAAGCTGCACAGATTGTTGAAAAGGCAAAAGAGGAAGCTAATTTTATTAGGAACTCGGTACTGAACTTAAAAGAAGAACGGATATTATTTATTGCAAAGCTGAAGGCTATGGTGGAATCACAAAAGAAAATTCTTAAAATGAACACCGGCGGCGATAAGAGTGACAGTAAGGAAAATGATAATAAAGATAAGCCCCAAAGTGGAATAGATGTTGACGACATACTGGATAAAATACTATGAGTGAACTAAAAAAGAAGATTGAAGAGACATTAACCGAAATTAAAAAAGTAACAACTAATAGCTATGAAGTAGGAATCATTTTAGGTACCGGTCTCGGCGGATTAGTAAGTGAAATTGAAATTGAACATGAGATCGACTATGATCAACTTCCGCATTTCCCAATTTCAACTGTCGAATCGCATCACGGAAAATTAATTTTCGGCAAGATTAACGGAAAGAATGTTGTAGCAATGCAGGGGCGTTTCCATTTTTACGAAGGCTACAGTATGCAGCAGATAACTTATCCGGTTAGAGTGATGAAATTTTTGGGTGTTCAGACATTGCTTGTATCCAATGCCTGCGGCGGAATGAACCCTATTTACCGCAGGGGTGACGTGATGCTTATGCTTGATCATATAAATCTTATCGGCGATAACCCGCTTATAGGAAAAAATGAGGATGAACTTGGACCCAGATTTCCCGATATGAGTGAACCGTATGATCTCGGATTAATAAAACTTGCTGAAGAGGTTGCACTTGAAAATAAAATTCCGGTTCAAAAAGGAGTGTATGTTGCAGTTGCCGGACCCAATTTAGAAACACGAGCAGAGTACAGATTTTTAAGGAACATTGGTGCCGATGTTGTTGGTATGTCAACAATACCTGAAAACATTGTTGCAAACCACATGGGTATAAAAGTTCTTGGTATAAGCATAATAACAGATGAATGCTTTCCGGATTCGCTGCAGGCTGTTAATGTTCAAGAAATAATTGATACGGCTATGAAGGCAGAACCAAAAATGACATTGATAATGAAAGAGGTAATTAGAAAACTTTGAAAAAAAACATTCTATATTACCTAACGCCTGTCCTTGCAGCCATTTTAATTTTTGCATCAAATTTTTTGAATACCGATATATTTAATATTGGGTTTCAAAATTTTACCGTATGGTTTGTTCTTTCGTTATTTACCTTTGCTTGCGGTTGGCTTATGGATCAAACATTCGGGTGGGTGAAGGGCGGCAAGTTGTTATTTGCTGTAATTGTTGTTGCCGCATTTTTTGGGATTGTTCTCGTTTCATTTTTTCGTGAGTATTTTGGACTCAATGATTTACTCTCCGAAACACTAATACTTTACACACTTAGAAATGTTACACTCGGTACAATGGGATTCTTCGGTATGGCTATTTCCCGTTTACTTATCTACGAAAAACAACTTGAAGCAAATAAAAAAATATTAGAAGATTATGAAGATAAAGTTCCGCTTGCAGAACGTGAAGCTGAAATAGTATTGAAGGAAGCAAAATTAAAAGCCGAAGAACTTCTTTTAGAAACGCAGAAAAAATGTAACGAGTTGATTGAGTCAAAAAATAAAATTGATCGGCAGTTATCGGAACTGATAAAAACTGAAGAAGAATTACTTAAACAATACGAATCTAACGAAGAGTAATTGAAGGAATTATATTAAAGTTATGTTTAAACAGTACAAAGATAAGATTAACTATTCAGAGATAGAAAAAGAGACGCTTAAGTTTTGGCAGGAAAACAATATTTTTGAAAAAAGTATTGAGACACGTGATAAAGATAAATCGTTTACTTTTTATGAAGGTCCGCCAACCGCAAACGGTAAGCCCGGTCTTCATCATGTAATTGCACGTACATTAAAAGATTTAGTTTGCCGATATAAAACATTAAAGGGATATAGTGTATCCCGTAAAGCCGGGTGGGATACTCACGGGCTGCCGGTTGAAATAGAAGTTGAAAAAGCCCTCGGCATAAAAAGCAAAAGTGAAATACCTGAATTTGGAGTGGCAAAGTATAATGCCGCATGCCGTGAATCTGTTTTCACATATAAAGATATGTGGGAAGAGATGACAAGACGAATGGGCTATTGGGTAAACCTCGAAGATGCCTATGTTACCTGCACAAACGAATATATAGAATCTGTTTGGTGGGCATTAAAAACACTATTTGATAAAGGCTTAATTTATAAAGATTATAAAATTGTTCCTCAATGCCCGCGTTCCGAAACAGTTCTCTCTTCACATGAATTAGCGCTTGGCTACAAAGAAACTAAAGACCCATCCGTTTATGTAGTTATGAAATTGGAAGAATCTGAATTAACCAAGGAGGGCGATACTTACTTTTTGGTATGGACTACTACACCCTGGACACTCATTTCAAACGTTGCTCTTGCAGTGGGCAGTGACATCACTTACATAAAAATTAAAACTGATGATGCCTACTTAATTCTGGCAAAGGAAAGATTAGAAGTTATAAGAAACGAGTATGAAATTATTGCTGAATACAAAGGCAGCGAATTAGCAGGGCAGCATTACGAACAGCTATTCGATTATAAAAAAGTTGATAAAGATGCTTTCTATGTAATTGAAGGAGGTTTCGTTAGTACTGAAGATGGTTCCGGTATCGTTCATATAGCTCCTGCATTTGGTGCTGATGACTATGAAATATCAAAGAAACATAATCTGCCGTTTCTTCAGCCTGTAACTAGAGGTGGATTGTTTACCGATGAGATTACTGATTTTGCCGGTCAGTTTGTTAAAGATGCCGATCCGGGAATTATCAAAAAATTAAAAGAGAAAAAACAGCTATACAAAAAAGAAACAATTACTCACTCTTACCCATTCAGTTGGCGTTTTGATAATGTGCCCGTAATTTATTACGCAAGAGAATCATGGTTTATTCGTACTACCTCTGTCGCCGATAGAATGGTTGAACTTAACAAAACAATAAACTGGTATCCGCCCGAAGTAGGAAGCGGCAGATTCGGTAACTGGCTTGAAGAAAATAAGGATTGGGCATTATCGCGCGATAGGTTTTGGGCAACACCATTACCGATTTGGGTTAATGACGATGGTGATAAATTTGCCGTAGGCAGTATTGAAGAATTGAAAGAAGGATATGTTGAGCGAGATGGAAAGCAAATCAAAGTTTCGGAATTAAATGAAGATGAGATTGATCTGCATAAACCATTTGTTGATGAAGTTTTCTTTGAAAAAGAAGGCAGAATTTATAAACGCACACCCGAACTAATTGATGTCTGGTTTGATTCCGGTGCAATGCCGTTTGCACAATATCATTATCCTTTCGAGAACAAGGAGCTTTTCGAATCGCAATTTCCGGCAGATTATATTTGTGAAGGAATTGATCAGACACGGGGCTGGTTTTACACATTGCATGCAATTGCCACCATGCTTTTTGATAATGTGGCTTACAAAAATATTCTGGTTAACGAATTGATCTTGGATAAGAAAGGCATGAAGATGTCGAAGACCAAAGGAAATGCAGTTGACCCGTTTACACTTTTTGATAAATATGGAGCCGATGCAACGAGATGGTATTTAGTAACTACAAGTCCGCCCTGGCGACCAACATTATTTGATGAAGACGGCTTGCTCGAAGTGCAGAGAAAATATTTCGGTACGCTTACAAATACATACAGCTTCTTTGCTCTGTATGCTAATTTGGATAAGTTTGAATTTACCGAAGACCCGATTGAATATAATAAACGACCGGAAATTGATAGATGGATTATTTCAAAACTCAATACCCTCATAAAAGATTATGAGGAGAGTATGGAAAAATATGATGTTACAAAAGCAGCAAGAGAAGTTGCAGCTTTTACTATTGATCAGCTTTCAAACTGGTATGTTAGAAGAAACAGACGAAGATTTTGGAAATCGGAGATAAGTGAAAATAAAATATCTGCATATCAAACTTTGTATGAATGCCTGTTGACAATTGCAAAATTGACATCACCATTTGCTCCTTTTATTGCTGAAGAAATTTATCAAAACTTAAACTCAGTTTCTAAAAAAGAAAATTTTGAGTCGGTTCACTTATCTTATTTACCTGTTCCCGGAAATATTGATATTCAGTTAGAAGAGAAAATGGATATAGCTCAGCGAGTTGTTTATTTATCGAGAGCAATGAGAGCAAAAAGTAATTTAAAAGTCCGCCAGCCGCTAAAGCAAATTATGGTTGCTGTGGATGCTGAAAAGCGTGAAGCCGTACAGAATATGAAAGATGTTATTCTTGAAGAGGTTAATATTAAAGAACTTGTTGTGCTCGAGGATGATTCCGGAATTGTTAATAAATCTGCCAAAGCTAACTTTAAAAAGCTTGGACCTAAGTACGGCAAACTTGTAAAATCATTATCAAAAGTGATAGCAGATTTAGACCAGACATCAATAAGTAAATTGGAGAATGAGGGTAAACTAAATCTGAAAATTGACGACAATGATGTAACAATAGAGATAGATGACGTAGAAATAATCAGCAGTGAAATTGAAGGCTGGGTTGTAGAAACCGATGCCGGAATAACCGTTGCAATAGATACAGAACTTACCGAAGAACTAATAGCCGAGGGATATGCGCGTGAATTTGTTAATCGAATACAAAACATGCGTAAAGAAGCCGGGCTTGATGTTGTTGATAGAATAAAAGTTCACTTGCAAGGTGATGAAAGATTTGTAAATTATATAAGCAATTTTAATAAATATATTATGAACGAGACACTAGCGAATAATATTGTTTCTGGTTCCAATTCTGAAGGCTTTGAGCAAGAATGGAAAATAGGGGAGTTCGGGTGTAAAATTACAATCATTAAGGATTGATTTTATTTGGTAACTGGAGGTAAAGATGCCTAAAAAAACTAATAAAAAAACAAAAGTAAAAAAATCTTCGGTAAAAGCAGCTCCTAAAAAGGCAGCTAAAAAGAAGTCAGTAAAAAAAGCAGCTCCTAAAAAAGTTGTTAAAAAATCAACTGCTAAAAAAACAGCCGTTAAAAAAGCAGCTCCTAAAAAAACTGTAAAAAAGAAAACCGTAAAAAAAGCGGCAGCTAAAAAAACAGTTAAAAAGGCAGCAGTTAAAAAATCGGCACCAAAAAAAGTAACTACTAAAAAGTCTGCATCTGCAAAGAGCAGTAAAACTACTAAATCTAAACCGTCCACTAAAGTGAAGAAAACAGTGAGTACAAAAAAATCACCGGCTGCAAAAACGACGAAAAAAACTTCCGCAAAAGCAGCTAAGCAGAAAGAAGTTGAAGTTATTTCACCATCAAAAAAAGTAAAGAAAATTAAAGGTTACAACAAAGCCGATCTTGAAAAATTCAAACAAGTTATTTTAGATAAAAGAGAAGAGATAATCGAACAGCTTCAGAACCTAAAAGACCAGATGATGGACCCAACTACCGGGCAGTATGTTAATGAAAGTTCTCCATATTCATTGCATATGGCTGAGCAGGGAACGGATGCACAAGAAAGAGAAAAGCTGTACCTCTGGGCACAGAGAGCAAATAAATTTTTAGGTTACCTTGAAGATGCGCTGCAGCGAATTGAAAGTGGTACCTACGGTATTTGCATTGACTGTATCGATGAACCGAAAAATCTATGCCCCACTTGTCCGTTAGTACCTAAGGATAGACTAATGGCAGTACCGCATACGCAGCATTGCCTGCAAGTAAAACAGACAATGAGAAAAAGTTAATTCAAATTAGGTAACTTAGTTGAGAGTAATCTTAGTCTCGGCACTTGTTCTTATTGCCGATCAAATAACAAAATTATTAATTAAGGGAATTTCGATTCCCTTTTTGAATATTAATACCGAAGGTTTTCAATACGGTAAAAGTATAGAAGTCTTTGGTTCTTTCTTTCGGATAACATTTGTGGAAAATCCGGGAATGGCGTTCGGTATCGGGGTTGGCGAGACTACCAAAATTTTCCTTTCTATATTTTCACTTGCCGCCGGTATTGGAATTTTAATTTACCTCTACAAACTCCGCAATGAAAAGTTTATTATTAGATTTGCATTAGCCCTTGTTTTAGGCGGTGCCATCGGCAACTTTATCGATAGAACATTTTACGGAATTCTTTTTGAATATGCGCCTCTTTTTTACGGTAGGGTTGTTGATTTTTTAGATGTGGATTTTTTTGACTTCTCACTGTTCGGTCATACTTACAACAGGTGGCCCATTTTTAATATTGCGGATACGGCAGTTACGGTAGGTGTTGTCTTGCTGTTAATTTTTCATAATACGGTTAATAATGAAAGTGAAGTTAAGGAAACAGAAGAATTGTTGAATTCTGAAATTTCAGGCACACCATCTCCGGTACCTTTAAGCACTGAGATTGGTAGTGGAACGATAGAAGATAATAGCGATGAAATTAATTATGGCGGAACAGGTAATTTTCAAAAAAGGCAAGTGATAAATGGCGAAGATAATAACAGAAAGAGTTCTAACAATTGAGGTTACCGAAGGGAAAAAGAAAGAACGAATTGATACCTATCTTACTAACTCGATTGAAAATTGTACACGTTCCCGAATTCAAAAATTAATTAAAGCAGGTTATGTTGAAGTAAATGGCTCACCTGTTAAACCGAACTACCAAATTGAACCACTTGATGTAATAAAAGTAACAATACCTGTTTCACCCCGCCCCGATGAAACTGAAGCCGAAGATATACCGGTAGAGGTTGTTTATGAAGATGAATATTTACTGATTGTAAATAAGCCTGCCGGAATGGTAGTGCATCCATCGCTTGGCAACTACACCGGTACACTTGTTAACGCATTATTGAACTACACCAAAAATTTAAGTGAACTGAACGAATCGAGCCGACCCGGTATTGTACATCGGCTTGATAAAGATACTAGCGGACTGCTGCTCGTTGCAAAGGATGTGTGGACTCATGCTCAATTAGCAAAACAGTTTGCCGATCACACAACCGAACGGGAATACTGGGCAGTCTGCTGGGGAGTATTCAAGGAGAAGAGCGGTGAGGTTATTGGTAATATTACCAGAAGCAAAAAAGATAGAAAGATTTTTACTGTTGATAAAACAGAAGGGAAGCATGCACATACTTTTTTTGAAGTTATTGAAGAATACGAATTTTGCTCCCTTGTTAAGCTTAAATTAAAAACAGGAAGAACTCACCAAATTCGTGTTCACATGTCATACATTAATCATCCCGTGTTCGGTGATCCAACTTACGGCGGGAGAAGAATTGTTTATGGAACAGAGTTAGCTAAAATGAGAAGCCGTGTAAATAATCTATTGAAGATAATGGAACGGCAGGCACTGCATGCAAAAACTATCGGCTTTTTTCATCCTCATAAAAAAGAGAGAGTTTTTATTGAATCAGAATTGCCCGAGGATATTTTACAGTTAATTGAAGAGTTAAAAAAATAAAATATATAGAAACCTTTGAATAACCTCTGAATAAACTGGTTCGGGTCATTGCGATCCCGATGCTGTTTATCGGGAGAAGCAATCTGCCAAAAAGTGAGAGATTGTCGCATCCCGACTGAAGAACATCGGGATGCTCCCGAAGGGATTCCTTTTGAAGTAATGACAAAACATATGTTATTCTTAGGCTTCAGATAATTTAATACTTATCTTTGTGCTTAGATAAGTGATAGATCAAAAGCCCCAAAGTAGCCGCAGCATTAGTATATCCCAATATTTCACCTAAAACTCCTAAATCTTTTTTCCTTTGGAAACCGGGAATTAGTTTCATGGCGCTTTGCAGATTTTTATTATACCGTTTAAAATCGTTTGATAAGGATTTAGTCTCGAGTTTGCTGCTGTAGAATTGATAAGAATTATAGTAAGAATAATTCATTACATCTAAATTAAATTTTACTCTATCAGAATAAAAAGAGTTTTGGGGAATTGAATACTTGAACCCGGCTTCGGGCAACTTAAAACTTTCTACGCCGGATGAATCAGATCCGCTTATAATTTGATTGCTGCTGTTTTTATCTTGAGCAATAATTTGTGAAGTAATAATTAGCAGTATGAATATAATTTTATACAAAAATACTCTGGTTTAATTACAAATTACAAATCCCAAAAAACAAATAACAAACTCAAATAACAAGTCCCAAATGACAAACCTCAAATTGTTGTGCTCTTAACCTGAAAACCTGCAACCAAATTATAAAAAAGCCGCTAATCATAATTCCTGCCTATCGGCAAGCAAGTGAAAAGCGGCTAAATCATTTAAGAATCTATTCTAAATTCTAACTACTAGCTTCTAACTACTTATTTCATTAAGAGCATTTTCTTTGTTTGAACAAAGTTTTTAGTCTCTAATTTGTAGAAGTAAATTCCGGAAGCTAAATTTTCGGCATTCCATGTTACCTCGTAAGAGCCTGCGTTATTATTTCCATCAACCAATACATCAATTGTTTTACCAAGAGCATCAAAAACTGTAAGCGTTACATCGGCAGTTTCAGTTAATGTAAACTTAATTTTTGTTGATGGGTTGAATGGGTTAGGATAATTTTGATCTAATGAATAAGTGAATACAGGTGCATCATCATATTCAACATCAGTTGGTGAGAAATTAGCAATAGCATCAATCAGCAAGTCTTGAACCAATTTTGTATTGTGAATACCATGACTGCCTTCAGCCTCAACAGCAAGCAAATTGTATCTCGCTTGTTTGAAAGCATCGGTTAGTGAATCAGCAGAAGAAGCATCAGCTAATTTACCTGCTAAAACATTTAATAAACTATCAGTTGTTGTTTGAGCGCCGTAGAGGTCAAATTTTGTAGCTGCTGAAGAAGTATCAACAGCGGAATAATAAGCTTCACCGTGGCATTCGGCTCTTGCACATGATTCAATAGTAGGTTCAAAAGTATGACCTGTAACTGCAATTTCGCCGTCATAAGGAATCATATTTACGTGACAGTCAATACATCTTTCAGTTGCAACAAAAGTATGCGGTGAATTTTGATAAGTTTGACCGGGATACTGATAACCGAAGTTTTCAGCGCCGCTTAATGCTTCACTTGTTGTGTGATGAGGTTCATCATTTACATCAACAACATCTTCATGAACTGTATGACAAACATCGCAAATAACTTCTGCAGTACCTACGGGAACTCTTAAGTTACCAGGATTATCATTTCCATGAGGATCATGGCAGGCTGCACAATCGATAAATTCGTTGTTTGCTAAATCACCTTCAGGTACAAATGTAGCACCGTTATAATTTTCATCCGTTAAAAATGCAACAAAGTCCTGTGTAAAGTGGCAATATGCACAGCTTCCGCCGGCAAAGTCTCTTGTAAGCCAAGCAGGTGCACCGCTTGCGTGTCCGGATGCTTCCCATTCAGCCATGTATGGGTGATGTGAACCTTCGTGGCAAACTCCGCAATTAGATGATTTAAAATCAGTCGTACTTCCGATATGGCCCATGTCGAGAGTATTTTCGGCGCTTCCAACCGGTCCGTGGCAAGATTCGCATTGAACGTTTTTAACTAAATCCCATCTTGTTTGGTCTGTAATTGTCCAGTCAGGTGTTGAACCTGCATTTTCAGTTACAAATTCGTCAGCACCGCCATTTACTGTTGCCGGGTCCCAGCCTGTGTTGTGGCATCCTAAACAGCTATAGCTTAAAAATGAAATTGAATCCTGTGCAATTGCATGACCGGTTGCTTCCCATGCTGTAACTAATGAGCCATGGCATCCTGAACAAGTTGGGTTAATGTTATTATTATAAACACCAATATACCAGCCTTGACCAAATGTATATGATCCTGCAAGAATAAAGCAAATTAGAAAAAGTTTGATTTTTGTTAACATTATGTGTCTCCTACCTTTTATTTATTATTGTTTAATTTTCTAAAAATATATTTGCGTCCTTATATGCAAAATAGATGCCGAAAAACATCTAAATTATAATTATTTATTGAAATAATAATTTTAGAAAAATGTTTGGATTATGGAGTAAAAACGAATAAAACAAATTTTCTTAAAAATTCAATCTATTTGGAAGAATTCAAATTCAACGGGTGAGAAATTAAAACAGGGACATGGTTGTCACAGTGTGACACTTGGTGGACAATGGAGAGAATATATCTGCGGGTAAAGATGAGTTAAAATTAATTGTAAATTGACTTTTGAAGTGCTTTTATTGATTCTTCCATACTTATTAACGAAATTGGTTTTAATGCCTTAAAGTGAATACCAATCTGACTAAGGTCTCTTCCAAGTTCTATTGAAAGCTCGGATGTTACTAAAATTATCGATACTCTCGAATCAATTTTTCTAAGTGATTTTAAAATTTTTACAGTTTCATTCTCAATAAAATCATTATCAAAAATGATCAAGGAAGGATTATTTGAGATTATTTCAGATAGAATTTCGCATGAATCGGATGCTGAATTAAAAATAATTAATTGCTCATTAATAATTGAGTCAATATTATTTATCGTTTTAATAACGTCCTTATCATTTGAAATTAATATTATCTTCATTTAATTCTGTTCCGGCTTGCTTTTCAAAAAAAAGGGGGACTGCTTATAATTAAGCAGTCCCTAATTAGCTATTACTTGAGCAATAACATTTTATGTGTCTGAATAAATGATCCTGATTCAAGTCTGTAGAAATAAATACCAGAAGCCATACTCGAAGCATTCCATGTGAAATTGTAATATCCTGCACTCATTTCACGATCAACAAGAACTGCAATTTCCTGTCCGGTAATATCAAACACTGTAAGTCTTACGTT
This sequence comes from Ignavibacteriota bacterium, assembly GCA_013112585.1. Lineage (GTDB taxonomy): Bacteria > Bacteroidota > Ignavibacteria > Ignavibacteriales > Melioribacteraceae > IGN16. Next base: position 34,464 of record JABFGH010000022.1, read on the forward strand.
AGAGACTTCCGGAATTGCAAATTTGATCATAGTAGATGGATTAAATGGGTTAGGATAATTTTGATTCAATGCATATTCTGTCGGAGTACCGTTTTCAAATCCAACATCAGTAAGAGTAGCTGATGCTTCATTTGAAAATCCGCTAATGTTGTTTGAAAAATCGACTGAAGTAACTACGTAATAGTATTTAATATCATTCAAAACACTATTATCATCAAAAGTATAATCGATTGTTGTAGCAATAATATCAGAAGTGGTAGGAACAAATCCTGCAGTTTCACTTCGATAAATTTCATAATATTTGAAATCATCTTCAAGTGATTCTTCCCAAGTTAATTGAATACCGACACCGGTTCCAGACGCAGTTAAATTAGCCGGAACTGCAGGTGCTAGGTCATCAGTTGAGTAACCGCTCATTGGATCTGTTTCGGCGATTATTCCCATTTCAGTTTTACCAAGAACTTTGAAGGTAGTCCATACTGTATCGCCTTCAACTGTGTTATATAGAGTTGGAACAACAGCACTATATTCAAGAAATTGAACTGCCGGAACTTCTGCAACTATATCCCATAATGTTCCTTCAAGCTTTAGCGGTGTTCCTACTGAAATATCAGCGGGTATTTCCTTTAATGAAGAATAGTCGGTAATACCTTTATTAGCTGAAGTACCAGCTACCTTACGCAATACTACATATGATTCTACTTGGTCAGGAGCAACTCCGTCATCAGCACCAAATGCAGTCCATACAGTACGAACCTGGAATCCTTGATCCATTGGAATATCAGTAACACTAACCATATTTCCGGCTGTGATAGCGCCATACTTCATTGACTCGATTGCAACTTGTAACATTGCAACTGTGAATGCAGGATTGTGGATACCAAAACTTCTATCTTCTTCAACGAAGACATAAGCATACTTGGCTCTCATAAATGTTGGAGATAAGGATGTATCGGCATCCAATAGAGTTTCAAGATGCTCAAGCATTCCATGAACTTCATCTTGCAGACCTTCATCAATACCATCACCATCATGATCAGCTATGCTGTTCTGATAATATTTTTTCTCTTTAAATGTTGTACCAACATCACCATGGCAAGGCTCACAAGCTGCAACATGATCAACACCATTTACGTCATTCATATTAAAAGAGTGACCTCCAACTAAAATTACATTGCCATCAGCATCAAAGCCGCTATTTTCTGCATACATATGGCAGTCAACGCAGGCATCTCCACCGGCAACATCATGCGGTGAACTTGGTAGATCGTAGGGCCAGTCAGGGTAATTTGCACCAATTAACATATCTGCCTGCGGACCATGATGCGGACCATAGTGAGGTGAGGTAGAAGGAGTGGATGCATATTCTTTAGCATAACGACGACTTCTATGGCATTCCATACATTGAGCGCCAGTTCCGTATAACTCAACAGTTACCGGAGTGCCGTCACCAAGTTGAGTATCTGATAATCTCAACTGATAAGGTTCTGTAGCATCATGAGGGTCATGGCATACCGGGCAAGAAATGTTTACTGCTTCAGGCAATTCTTCAGTACCGGTTGGTAAACCAAGAGAGTTGGTTGGTTTTCCTTCCTTATCCCATTGGATATAACCTAGACCGCTATGGCAAGGTGCACAACTGCCTCTTCCGCCGGCATAAGTGACAAAAGCACCAACAGCATGTCCGCCATCAAATCCGCGTCCATCAAAATATGTTGCATCTTGACCGGAGGCTAACCACTGTGATGGGAAATAATGATGTGTTCCATTGTCTTCATGGCAAACAGCACAATTATTTACATCTATACTGGAAATCATTTTCGAATCGGAAACTGCCCCATTATGCTCACTTCCGGGACCATGACAAGCTTCGCACTGAACATCTGCTCTTGCCATTGCATCAGGGTATTCGAGTGTTAAACTATCATACATTCCCATCATAAAAGTATCCGGGAACATAAATGGAAAGTCATCAAAACCATCATTATCAGCACTTGGATAATAACCGGTAGCATGGCATTCTAAGCAAGATTCGCCAAAGTGACTGCTGCTTCCAGGTAATGCGTCAAATTGTTTTTTGGTTGCTACTGCATGTTCTGTTTCCACAAAATTACTAGCATAATCACTGTGGCACATCATACAATTAGGTGTTCCACTTTCCATGCCCAAATATAAACCGGCGTTTATGGTAAGTGTATCAGCCATACCTGCTTCAGTAAAAATAACAACGTAAGTACCAATAACATCCGGGGTTAATATTGTAACTTCTTTTGAAGTATCAATAACAGTTGGAGCACTGATTGCAGCAGTTGATGTAGCAGGTTTTGAATCTAAAGTCCAAGTTGTACCTGTTAGGGTTTCACTTGAACTTCCAATTAAATACATTTGTGTTTCAATCCCAACATTTGTCGCTCCATTGTATCGCAGGTCAAAAATATCAGTAGAATCCTCTGCAACTTGACGAGGATTAACTCCATATGTACCAACGGTGACTGTTTGGGCTAACATTGTCCCGCTTATTAGTAAGAAGGCAATTATTAGTTGTGAAAGTTTTTTCATAAGTATTCCCTTTGGTTTTTGTGATTCAATTATTAATTAAAAATTCTCTCTGTATTATCAAAAATAAGTTTAGTTTCCTTTTTATCGGCAATTGACATGCCAAATAAGAGCTTATTATATTATTATTCATTATGTCTTTTTATAATGCATATTTAGACTAAAAACTAACTTTATTTAGAAATTATTTTGAGAAGGATATTCATTTATCCTTTGAAATAAAAATTTTACTATGTATTTTGCGTCCCACTGTGACAAACTTGCGACAGTGAATCAGCAAATAATAATTTGCACTACTTTAGAATAAACTATTTATAATAAATTTTTTTCTTTCAAATGCTTAACTCCGTAAAAACCAAATTCATATTTTTTTCTACACTTTTTATAGTATTAAGTGTGGGCATACCTACCTTGTTTTTAATAAATCAATTAGATGAAAATTTTAATGAGCGATCATTACTAATGCTAAATGCCACTTTGGATATCCTTGATCACAGCATTGATCATGAAATGAAACTCGGTTACAAAAAAGATATTCAAACAATGATAAGTGAAGTATCATCAAATGAAGCGATTGATCACGTAAGAATTATGAACGATGAGGGGTTCATAACATATTCAAGTCAACTTAATGAAATAGGTAAACATATTAATTTAGTTTCACCGCATCACATTCATTTTAATCTACAAAAATTGAATCACCGGCATATTGATTTATTTAGTGAAAGCAACATTTATTCTGCAATTGAACCGATCTTTAATAAACCCGAATGCCGAACGTGCCACGATGATGAAAAAGTTATTGCTTACTTAGATGTAGATACAGACCTTACCAAGGCTGAAGTAAAATTTCAAACCGGTTCACTCCATATTCTTTTTCTTGCGGCGGTAATTATTTTAATTATGCTTGGCGGGTTATATTTAATTTTTAATCAACTTATTAACAAACCTCTCAACAAATTTTTATTCGCCTTTACCGATGTTGGTCAGGGTAAATTAGATACACAGCTTAACATTAAAAATGAAGGTGAAATAGGAACGCTGGCAAAAAATTTTAATCTGATGGTTAAACAGCTTAGGCAATCAAAAGATGAAATTGATGAATTGCACTTCAAACAGTTGATGCATGCTGATAGACTAACAACAATTGGCGAAATGACCTCGCAGTTAGCACATGAAATTAATAATCATACAGGAATAATTTTATCGCGTGCGGATTATATTCAGCTTGAAGCCGCTGTTGACCCAAATTTAAGTAAAATTAAAGATGACCTTGATGTGATTTCAAATCAGATTGAAAAAGTTTCTACAGTTACTCGTCATATACTTAGGCACAGCAAATTAAATTCAGTGGAGTTTAAAAATATAGACTTAAAAAAAATATCTAAAAATGCTATTAATACTTTACAGCCCGTGCTGAAGAAAAAAGATATTAATATTATTACTGACTATACAGATGACAGTACTATTATTTTCGGCGATGCATATCAATTGGAACAGGTATTTGTAAACTTAATAAACAACGCTTCAGATTCTATAATAAAAAAGGGTGAAGTAAAAATTTCAATCAATAAAGATAATGGGAAAATAAAAATTATTGTAACGGATAACGGCGGCGGTATTACACCAGAATTACTCGATCAAATTTTTCATCCTTTTTTTACAACTAAGGAAGGTGACAAAGGAACCGGCTTAGGATTGTACATCATTAAAAATATTATTGAACACCACAAGGGGAGTATAAAGTGTGAAAGTTTAGTAGGCAGAGGAACAAAATTTATAATTTTGTTAAAAGGTGTAGATGATTAATAAAAAGAAAATCTTGATTATAGATGATGAATTTGAAATGCTTACCAGTATTGAGAAAATTTTGAATTTAAAGGAGAGTTATTCAGTAATTGCAAAACAAAATTCTAAAGATGCAATCAAACTTATAAAATCCGAAAAGTTCGATTTAATTATTACAGACTTAAAAATGAAGGACTTTGACGGTATTGAAATATTAAAAACAGCAAGGGATAGTTTTTCCGATTCAAAAGTAATTGTAATTTCGGGGTACGGAACTGTAGAGGCAAGCGTTGAGGCAATGCGTAAGGGAGCTTTTGATTTTATTGAAAAACCTTTTACTTCTGCAAAGCTTTATGAATGTGTTTCGCGTGCATTAAATGAAAATGATGAATCAGCAGAAAAAACAGTTGATGATAATGATGCGAAAAGTTTTGAAGGTATTATTTATAATAGTATTGAATTGGAAAGAGTAATTCAGCTGGTAAAAAAAATTGCACCGGGCAATATGAATATTTTAATAACAGGCGAAAGTGGAACCGGAAAAGAAATGTTTGCAAGAGCAATTCATAATATTAGTAAAGGCAGCGTTGACCCGTTTGTTGCCGTTAACTGCGGTGCACTGCCTGAACATCTTTTTGAAAGCGAGTTGTTCGGACACGAGAAAGGAGCATTTACAGGTGCAATTAAAACAAAACCGGGATTATTAGAATTTGCAAATAATGGTACTTTCTTTTTTGATGAAATTGCTGAAATGAGTGAGGCGCTGCAGGTAAAACTTTTACGCATGCTAGAAGATAGAAAAATAAGAAGAGTAGGCGGGCAGAAGGAAATTGAAATAAACGTTAGAATTATTGCGGCAACAAATAAAGATTTACTTCAAGCGGTTAATGAAAATAAGTTTAGAGAAGATTTATACTACCGGCTAAATACGCTTAATGTGCACATTCCGCCGCTAAGGGAGCGCAAAGCTGATATATTAACACTTACAAAATTTTATTTAAATCAATTGTGCGAAAATTCAGATGGTACCAAAAAGATTTTATCAAAAGAGGCAGTTGAAGCCATTGAAAACTATTCATGGGCTGGCAATGTGCGTGAACTGAGTAACTTAATAAGCAGAGCTTACTTTTTATGTAATTCTGAAATAATTTCTGTTGATGATTTACCGCTTCCGCATAGCGATAAAATTGGAAAGATAAATGAAAAGACACTTCAGATGAATTATAAAGATGCGCGCAATACTGTTCTTGAAAAGTTTGAAATTGAATACCTTACATACCACCTAAGAAAAAATAATGGAAATATATCAAAAACGGCTGCAGAGTGCGGAATAGATAGGAGATCGATTCACAGACTGCTGAACAAATACAATATTATTTACAAAAATACTTAAGCGGAAATAATATTATAATTTTTTGTTCAATTTGTTAATCAAGAAAAACTCCTTAAGAATAAATGCTATCAGCACCAAAAAGGAACCGCCGAATAATAAATACCATAAATAAACCATCGAACCACCCATTTTAATTAATATTTTTTACTGGTTATGCAACGCAAGTGCCAAAAAGAATGTTCAAAATTTAGCCGGTATTCAAGTGTTCAAAAAACTATTTATGTTTCAATATGAAATTTTGTTTTGAATTAAATCAGCTTAATAAACAGATTTATCCGTGAACTGATACATTAAAATAATACTATTTTAATATTTAGCAATAAAATAAAGACTAACTAGTATAAATTAAAATTCAATTTTATTTATTAAATTATTATTTTAGTAATTTGAAACTGTAATCTTTTAATGCTATTTGTTAACACTGTTTAGCTAAGTAGTTATAAACAAATAACTAAACCGGAATTTAGATGCAAATTTACAATACACTTACAAAAAAGAAAGAAGAATTTATTCCATTAGACCCGCCAAATGTTACAATGTATGTTTGCGGACCCACCGTCTATGATTATTTTCATATAGGCAATGCACGGTCATTTGTTGTCTCCGATATAATTTATAGATATTTAGAGTACAAGGGCTACAAAGTTAAATATGTTATGAACTTAACTGATGTTGATGATAAACTAATAAAAAAAGCAAATGAAGAAGGTATAACCACCGCGGAAGTGAGTAAAAGATATATTGATGCGTTTTTTGAGGATATTGATAAACTAAAAATTAAACGTGCAACGGTTTATCCAAAAGCCACAGAGCATATGCAAGAGATTACCGACTTGATAAAAAAAATTGAAGAAAATAGTTACGCTTACGAAACAGAAGGCGAAGTGTTTTTTGATGTTGCAAAGTTTGATGGTTACGGAAAACTAAGCGGGAAAAATATTGATGATTTAGAATCCGGCGCTCGAGTTGAAATCAATGACAAAAAAAGAAATCCTCTCGATTTTTCGCTATGGAAAAAAGCGAAAGATGGAGAGCCGTTTTGGGATAGCCCATGGAGTAAAGGAAGACCGGGATGGCATATTGAATGCTCGGCAATGAGTATGAAACATCTCGGTGAATCGTTTGATATTCATGCAGGCGGAAACGATTTAATTTTTCCTCATCACGAAAATGAAATTGCGCAAAGCGGTGCAGGCTGCAATGGCGGTTTTGCTAAGTATTGGATACACTTCGGATTCCTTAATATCCGTGATGAAAAAATGTCTAAATCACTCGGTAACTTTTTTACTGCAAGGGAGGTGCTCAATAAATACTCTGCCGAAGCAATCAGATTTTTATTCAATCAAGCACATTATTCAAGCCCCTTAAATTACAGCAGCGATTTAATTGAATCATCAAAGAAAGGTTTAGAAAAAATTTCATCTACTGCTTTGAAGATTAAAAATGAGATTGAAAAAGGAAATAATACAGGTGAAAATCCCGATTTCAATTTCAATAATTACTACACTCAATTTGAAGCCGCGATGGATGATAATTTTAATTCACCAAAAGCAATTGCAGTAATTTTTGATTTTGTTAGGGATGTTAATGCAGTTATTGCTAAACGAGAAAATCTTTCTTTAGAGTTTTATAAAAATGCAAAACTGTTTTTAGAAAAAACGGCAGAGCAGGTTTTAGGTATTTTACATTTTGATGAACTGCATGCAGGTCAAGGTCCATCTTTAGAAAATGATTTGATTGAACTTCTCACAAAATTACGCGCCTCTGCAAAGGCAGATAAAAATTATCAGCTCTCCGATCAAATAAGAGATGGATTGAAAGAAATTGGAATAACATTACAGGATTCAAAAACCGGAACAACATTTACGAAAGATTAATTAATTTTGAAGAAAAAAAGTTATAACATGATTTTGTTTTTAAGTCTAATACTATTTACAGCACTAATTTCATGGATGTATATTTTTAACATTTATGAAGTGGATATCGACATAAATAATCAAATAATTAGGCAAGGTGAATCAAATAATTCTATAATTGAAATTATACCGTTAAATTCATTTGGTTTTAAAACTCCGTTTAGAAAAATTACTCCATCAGTTAAATTTATTGAAGGCAGTGAACTTGTTGATATTACGAAAAAAGATAATAACCGGTATTCAATACAAGCCAAATCCGATACCGGCAAAGTTGTTTTGCTGTTAGAATCAGAATATTTTTTATACCCGAATAAATTTACATTTTTAATTAAACCCGACGAGGCATCATGAAAAAATTACAATTGTTTTTAGCGTGTGTGTTACTTGGAACTGTAACAATTTATTCGCAAGGTACATCAGGCACAAATGCAAAGTTTGAATACCGCTCACTAATTGATTTGCCGACAGCCGGAATTTTGGAACGCGGATATGTTGGTGTTGGTTTAGATGCTTTACCATTTGGTGTTGTAGTAACAAAAATTGAAGTTGGGGTTTTTAATAATTTCAGTTTCGGTATTTCATACGGCGGCGGCAACATAATCGGCAGCGGAAAAGTTGATTGGTATGAACTACCCGGTGTTAATATTCGCTTTAGACCCGTTGATGAAACACCCGCTTTCCCGGCAATAGCTATCGGTTTCGATTCGCAGGGGAAAGGAATTTATGATGATAGCAAAAATAGATATCAAATAAAATCGCCCGGATTTTTTATTGTAGCAGCAAAAAACTTTGAATTCTTCGGGTACCTCAGCTTACACGGCAATATAAATTATTCTCTCGAAAGAGATGACGGCGATAAAGATGTAAACCTTGGCATCGGTATCGAAAAAACAATTGGCGATCAAGTATCCTTTGTTGCTGAATATGATTTTGCAATAAATGATAATACCGGCGGTTCCATTGGGGATGGTAACGGTTACTTAAATATGGGACTGCGATGGTCAGTCGGTGAAGGGTTTACCGTTGGATTAGATTTAAGAAATTTATTGGATAATAGTAAACTAACTAGTTCTAAAGCGGATAGAGGAATTTTTGTTGAGTATGTAACCGCTGTTTTTTAGTGTGTATTTTAGTGTACACCTAGTTTAGTTTACTATACGTTTTAGTGTAATTCTACCTCAAAAACATCGAATATCTTCACTTTTCAAGGCACACTATTTGTCCCTTTTTTGTTATGAAAACAAGTGAGGTAACAAAAATGAAATATTTAGTGAGTCTTCTTTTACCCTTATTTATTTTAACAGGGTGTTATACACAATTAGCAAATGATGATGAATACAGCGGTTCGGATTATTACGAATACTATGATGATTCGGAAGATTATCCGGAAACTGCAGATAATGCAGATTACTCTGATTATGAAGATTCATCATATTACTACGAAGATGATGAATATTATGATGATGAGTACATTGATGATGAATATGCCGAATCATCTGTTTATCCAACTGAAATTAATTACAGAAGAAAATATTACAGCGGATATTACCCAAACGTTTCAATTATTGTAGGAAGTTATGATCCTTGGTATTATGACTCATATTATTATAATTCCTGGGCATTCAATAGCTGGTGTTTCCCTGCATACTCATATTATCCAATAGTTCACTATCCATGGTGGTACAGATCGCATTACTATTACGGCTATTATGATTATTATAGTTACCCTTATTATGGAAGCAGCTATTATTATAATTCACCCAAATATAAATACCGTACAAATTACCATGCAAGATTAAGAAATAATGACGGGGGAGGACGAGGAAATAGGGGAAGTAGTATTAGAACAAGGAGCAGCTTTGGCGGAACTGCTACAACTTCTTCGCGTACATCAACCATAACGAGAACCGGCAGTGGAACGGCTGTTCGCTCAGGTACAAAAATTAGAGATACTGAACCGGTTGTTCAAAAACGCGGGGGTGAGGAGATTAGAAAAGGTACCACTACGAAAATTAAACCTACAGTTCGATCTAAGACCGGTACAAAAACAGATATTGGTAAAAAGAATATTAGAAAAGGAACTGTTAAAAATAATGTAGCGGATCGATCAAAGAATAAAAATCCTCGTGTAGTTGATTACAAAAAATATAAAGCTAAAAAATCTGCATCCGATTATTACCGAGGAAAAAAATCATACAACAACTCTGCAAAAACTAAAAGAAAAACCGCCGCAGATTATAGAACTAAAAATTCAACAAAAAATAGTGCAAGAATAAAAAAGCCGACTACTAGAAAAATTCAGCCTTCACGCAAATACAACACTAAAACTTACAGGCATAAACCTAAGTCGAGTACCAGAAGTAAAGCTTCTAGTAGAAATAATTCCAGCAGCAGCAGAAAAAGTTATTCTACACCAAAGCGAAGTTCTAAGCCTAAAGCTAGTTCAAGACCAAAAAGCAGCAGCAGACCGAAATCTTATAGCAGACCTAAAACTAATAGCCGCCCTAAAGCAAGCAGTTCCAGTTCAAGCCGCAGTTCGCGACCAAGCTCATATTCGCGTCCTAGTTCGAGTTCAAGAAGTAGTTCAGCAAGGAGCAGCGGTAGCAGGAGCAGTGGAAGTAGAAGCAGCGGAGCGAGGAGCAGCGGAAGCAGAAGCAGCAGCGGTAAGAGCAGAAGATAAATGTTAAAAACTTATAAAAATATTTTAATCACTTTTCCCATACTCATACTGGCATGGGGATGTTACACAACCTCTCAACATCCCCTTGTCCATTTTGATGATGATGATGGAAGATTGAATGTTTTTACAATTTCAGTTTATGATGAATGTAAAGATTGCCATGATGCAGATGCCTTGGAAGATATGCAGGAATTACATAAGCCCATGCTGGCTGCAATTAGCAATTACAATTATGATTACTACAGCGGAAATTATGAATTAGAAAATTATTACAATGAAAAACCCTGGTGGTTTGAATATAAATTTAATTTAATTTTTGATGACGAAAAAAAAGATGAACCGGAAATTATAATTTATAGAAATGATAATTACAGAAGTGATTATCATCCGGAGCCTCCGGTTATTCTTGTTCCGCCGCCTGCAACAACACCGCCAAAGTATAGAAACCCTGACAGTAATAAATCTAATGATAGAATCAATGTGGATAACTCTAATCAGAAAAGAACGGATCCGAACCCAAGGCAGAGAGACGGGGGCGGAAGGGGAAATTCCAACGGGAGAAAATAATGAAGATTATAAAAATTATATTATCATTTTTTGCTGCGGCATTGATGATAAGCCAAAGTTACGCCCAAAATTTTAATGATGCATTACGTTTAAGCAGACCCGGATTGCAGTCAAGTGCGCGGGCGCTTGGCATGGGCAATAGTTTTACGGCAGTGGCTGATGATTACTCGGCAGTGTACTTTAATCCTGCCGGTTTAGGATTAATAAAAAGATTTGAAATATCCGGCAGTGTGAACTATAATTCCTACTCAAACGATGTTTCATTTTTCGAAAACTCCTTAAATGCAAAACGCACCAACTTTGAATTCAATCAGCTTGGTATCGTTATGCCAATGCCTACTATCAAAGGAAGCTGGGTACTCGCATTCGGTTATAACAGAAGTAAAGATTTTAATAGAACTCTTGAGTTTAGCGGTTTCAATCCTTCCGGCAATTCTATGATCCAGGATATTACCGGAGTTGTTAATGATGAAATCCCGCTTACTAATTCAATTGGTTTGGCATATGAAATTAGAGACTCTGAGAATAATTATATAAGAGATACGAGTTTAATAAACGGTATGCTGAATCAAAGCGGAATGATTAAGCGCGAAGGCTCAATAAATAACTGGTCTGCTGCCGCATCTGTTGAAATCTCGAAAGGATTATTTATAGGCGGAACCTTTAGCATTATCAGCGGTAATTTTAAAAGCATTAGTGATTTTTATGAAGATGATACAAGGGATGTTTATTCAAGCGCTGTACAATTAGATCCGGCAGATTCACGCACAGCAGGTTTTGAAAGTTTTTATATGAACGATGTAATTGATTGGAACCTCAACGGCTGGGACTTTAAACTCGGGTTGTTATATCAGTTCAATAAAAAAGCTCGTTTCGGATTCAATATAAAATTCCCAACTTATTATACTGTTGAAGAAATTTATTCTTATAAGGCAGAGAGTCAATTTGCAACCGGGACAATTTTTGAAATTTCTGAAATTACTGATTTAATTGAGTATCAAATAAAAACTCCTTTTGAATTATCTGCGGGCATTTCATCAAAATTATTATTTGGTATTGTAAGCGGTGAAGTAAAAATTATAGATTACAAGCAAATGGAATTTACCGATGGTTTGGGCAGACAATATCGAATAGATAAAAATAGTGAAATTGAAGATCTATTTAGAACCACACTCAACTTTAATGTTGGTGCAGAAATTCGTGTTCCGGTTTTACCGATAAGAGGAAGAGTTGGTTTTATTTACAATCAGTCACCTTATTTGGATGATCCCTCAAAATTTGATAGAAAATATTTTACACTCGGTGCAGGAATGATACTGGGTCACAAAGTTTCCGTAGATGTTGCATACATTCACGGCTGGTGGCAAAACTATGGCGATAATTATTCGTTCAATGTCTCACGTACATTTCAGGATGTGAGTGTTGATAAACTTATATTTTCAATCTCTTCTAGAATTTAAATCTTAGCCCGGTATTGCCGGGTTTATTTTTACTCTTCGTACTTATATCTGTAAAAACAATTATCACACATTATCCATTTATTTACGTCCAATTATTCTACTTATTAAACCCGAATTATGCAAAAGAGATAATAGCACGGTGCTTCAGCGCCGTGAATCCTGCCCGTCCGGCAGGCGGGATTGAACAAACATAAATATTGGGTTTTAACCCAAACGGTTTTGGGCCTGCCCACCGGCAAAGGCGGGCTAAAGCCCCTTACATAATTTTAAAATCAATCACCGTCATACCCGCCTGCCGGACGGGCAGGAATGACGGTGCAATTAAAAAGACAATTTTTATTTAGACTTTATTAATTATTTCTAATGCATAATTCGGGTTAAACGTTGTGTCTTCGAGCCTTCGTGGCACAATTTGATTTTAGCCGCTAAGTCACCAAGCCACTAAGAAAATACTTTGTGACTTCGAGTCTTTGTGGCGTAAGTTGTTAAAAGTAACGTATTATTAGAAAGTAAACGCCTCTAAGTCACCAAGCCACTAAGAAAAATACTTTATGATTTCGAACTTTGTTGCGTAAGTTGTTAAAAAGTAACATTGATTGATAAGAAATGTAAAACTATCTTGCACCATTAAAAAAAAATATTTGGTGAAAGAATTAAAGGCAGAATAGTTAAAATAGAAAGTAAAGATTATTCGGTAATTACCGATGAAGGTAATGAAATAAGATGCGGAATTAAGGGCAGGTTCAAAAAGATTTACGAGCTTAAAAGGGATAAACTTACTGTGCTTGACATTGCCTCTGTTGGTGATTTTGTAAAATTTGATATGAATGAGGACGGAACAGGAATTATTTATGAAATTGAGGAACGCCGTAATTATCTCTCACGGAAATCACCCAAGTTAAAAGGGGTCTCAACCAGGGGAGAAAGATTAGAACAAATTATTGCCGCAAATATTGATACGCTATTTATTGTAACCAGCATTAAGCATCCCGACTTTAATAATCGAGTTGTTGATAGATTAATTGTTACCGCTTTCAGTTCCGGTATCGATGTAAAAATCATTATCAATAAAATTGATCTTGATAATAAAAATGAAGTTGAACAATGGAAAAAATTATACGAAAAAATTGGATACAAAGTTTTTCTTACCGACTGTATTAATAAGATTGGTATAGAAAAACTGCACGACGAACTTTTAGATAAAGTGAACGTTTTTTGGGGTTCGTCCGGGGTCGGTAAATCAACAATACTAAACGGATTATTTCCCTCATTCAATTTCAAGGTAGGTGAGGTTAGCGATTATTCACAAAAGGGAACACACACTACCGTAACAAGTGTTATGAAAAAAGTTGACGAAAAAACTTACTTAGTCGATACCCCCGGCTTGCGTGAAATAGATCCGTTTGGAATTAAAAAAGAAGATCTGGGACATTACTTCATCGAATTTTTACCATTCATAAATGAGTGTAAATTTAATACATGCACACATCACCATGAACCGGGATGTGAAATTATTGAACAGGTAGAAAACGGAAACATTGACGAACGAAGGTATATAAGCTATTTGAATATGCTGGAGACAATTGAAGATGATATAATTTATTAAATTTTCTAAAATGATAAAAATCTAACTAATAGGGAACTTACTCATTAAAATATTTTACAATTATCTACTAAAAAGCGTATTGATTGAATTGATTAAATTAAATCTTTATAAATAGTGGGTTAAATGATTATTAATAAACGATTTAACTTGTAATTTTTAGTAATAACAAATATTTTGTAAATACGGATTAAATTTTATGAAAACAATACTTTTAATATTAGGATTACTCCTTGCAATTAGCTGTTCATCAACTGAGCAGCTTGAAGATAAAACTGCTGCACAAAAAAAAGTTGATGATAAACATAAATCAGCTCAAGCCTCAGATCATTTTGTTGATGGTACTATTTTAGAAATGAAAGGAAAATATGCTGAGGCAATAATTGAATATCAGCAGGCATTGGAACTTGACCCGGACGGTGGAATTTATTTTGCGCTGGCAAAAAATTATTTTCGTTTACACAAAATGCCCCTGGCAATTAAGAATGCAAAAAAAGCAGTTGAATATGATACGAACCATATCGAATACAAAGAACTGCTCGGAAAGATTTATCTAAACTCTCAACTACCCGATTCTGCTATTGCAGTTTTTGAAGATATAACAGCATTGGACTCAACAAATACTAACGCACTTTTTAACCTTGCATTTCTGTACGAAAAGAACAGACCGACACAAGCGTTAAAAACATATAATAAGCTGCTTGATATTACCGGACCGGAATGGAATTTATTAGTGAAGATTGCCGATTTGAATGAACGGATGGGCAATGTTGAAGAAACAATAAAAACCGTCGAAAATCTCCTGGCATTAAATCCATCGAGCCTTGAACTGCAAAAGCTCTTAATTGAATCTTACATAAAAAGCGGAAAATATGATAAAGCCGAGATGATGATAAACGAATCTTTAACATTATTCCCCGAAGATATTCAGTTAATTGAAATGAAAGCCGGATTGTTTGTTCAGCAGGAAAATATTGATGAAGGAGCAAAAGAATATATCAAACTTATCCATAATGAAGATTATCCATTTGCTGCAAAGGTAAGAATCGGCGGTGCTTTTTTTAATCAGGCAATTTTAGATAGCTCATCAATTGATGCTGCAAAAAATTTACTGAATGAGATAAATAAAGATTCACTCGATTGGGAAGTGAATGCCTACTTAGGCGAACTCGAAATGCGTGACGGAAATGATTCACTGGCAATTGAGTATTTAGAAACCTCTGCTGATCTGGCAGCATGGAACCCCGATATTTGGATAAGATTAAGCGGATTACTTTTTGATAATGCCCGCTATCAAATAGCTGTTGACAAGTTAGAAGAAGTAATAGAAAATTTTCCCGATGAATTTATACTAAATATTGTGCTTGGGTTATCTCATGGTCAGCTTAACCAATATGATAAAGCTCTGCCTTATGTAAAAAAAGCAGTTGAACTTAATCCGAATGATTTTACTTCGCTTTACGCATATGGTTTTACATTAAACCAAATTAAAAGAGAAGATGAAGCGATAACATATCTTAAAAAAGCATTGGAGGTTGATCCCGATAATGTACAGATACTTGGCACACTCGGTTTAATTTACGACAATAAGGAAATGTGGGAAGAGTGCGATGATGCTTATGAAACCGCACTTTCAATAGATTCAACCGATGCCCTCGTTCTCAATAATTATGCATACTCACTCTCCGAAAGGAATATTCAGCTTGAGAGAGCTTTTAAAATGTCAACTCAAGCAGTAGAAGCCGCTCCCGATAATTCTTCTTATCTCGATACAAAAGGGTGGATACTTTTTCGGCTCGGCAAATACGAAGAGGCAGAAGAATACATAAATAAATCATTAGAAGTTGACCCTGAGAATGCAGTAGTGCTTGATCATTTAGGTGATGTTCAATTTATGTTGGGTCAAAAAGAAGAGGCACTTAAAAGCTGGGAAAAATCATTCGAGTTAGATCCGTCGCAAGAAAAACTAAAATTAAAAATTGAAAAAGGGGAATTGTGAAAAATTTCATTTTGAAAATTTCAGCAATAATTATTTTAATTGTATTGGCTGAAAGTTGTGTCCCTTCAAAACCGGCATACGAAGAACAAGTGCTGCCCGCTGATAGACTAATTAAGCAGCTTGAAAAAAATAGAAGAAAGATTAAGACTTTTAGAGGAACAGGCGTTTTAAGTATTGAGAGTCCTGAACTAAGCGCAAACGCAAATTTTGAAGTCATGCTGAAAAAACCGGATTCAATTAAACTCTCTATTTACGGTCCGTTTGGAATTGATCTTGCACATGCAATGGTTACAAAAAATAGTTTTGTTTTTTATGATGTAATTAGAAACAATGTGTATGAAGGCAGGAATAAAGAAACAGTTCTTAAAAAAATATTTAAGGTAGATTTTTCATTTGATGATTTGATGGATGCTTTTGCAGGGGCTGTAAACTTAACTGATAATTTAAGCAGAGAACCTGATCAATATAACTTAAATGATGAGGATTACTTTTTAACCTATACTGATTCATTAATGAATAAAGAATCGAAATATACAATTGAACTGGTGAGCCTGGCTTTAACAAATTATAAACTTGCAGATTTAACCGGCGGAACAATATTCGAAGGCAAGTATAAAGATTTTAAGCTGTTCAGCGATGTGCCCGTTCCTTACAAAACATTTGTTGAAAATAAAGAAAATAATCAAAGTGTAGATATTGATTATCGTAATATTGAAGTGAATAATGAATTAAGTAATTTAACTATTCAAATTCCAAAAGATGCGAATGTAATAAAATGGTAAAGCGCTCATTAAATATTTTAGCTGTTTTAGTTTTATCTATTACTTGTTTAAACGCTCAATCAAACAATAAAATTAAAGCCAAAAGTGCTGAGTTAGATAATTTACGCAACGATATTAAAAAGCTTGAAAGTGAACTTTCGGAAAAAACTAAAAAGGAAAAAGAATCACTTTCATCACTCGAAAAAATCAATAATCAAAATCATCTTCTTTCAAAACTTATTAACAAATTACGTAGAGAAGAAAAAAATAAAACAAAAAAGATAGAAAATATTAGTGAAGAATTATCAAGCGTTGAAAAGAAAATCGGTGAACTGAAAAAAGACTATTCAAGTTATATAGTATGGCTTTACAAATACGGCAGCGGCTCAACAATAAAGTATTTATTAGAATCAGAATCGATAAATCAAGCAGCACTTAGATATCAATACCTTTCCTCAATTACTTCCGAGAATGAAAAAAAACTTGCCGAATTAAATGAGAGTAAAGAAAAATTTGAAAACTTAACTACTGAATTATCAAACGAAGTGGCAGAAAAAGCCAATATCGTAAAAAGCAAAAGAGGCGAATTAAAAGTATTAAAGAGGAAAAAAAATAGTAGGCAGAAAATAATTGAGAAAATTAAAAAAGATAAAAGTTCACTGAGTAAAGAGATTAGACAAAAAAGAGAAGCCGAAGAAGAGATAAAAAATCTTATTTCAAAATTAATTGAAGCTGAAATTGCTAAAAAAGATAGTGAAGGTAAAAACTCAGTTGTTAAAAGATTTGACTACGATAACTTTGAAAATTTTTACGGACTAAAAGGAAAGATGAACTGGCCCGTTAGGCAGGGTAAAGTGATAAGGAAGTTCGGTAAAAATAAAAATGCTAAACTTAATACTGTTACAATGAATTACGGTGTTGATATTAGGACATCCCCTCAATCCAATATTTATGCAGTTGCTGAAGGAGTTGTTTCGGCAATTGAGTGGATACCCGGTTTTGGCAGTGTGGTTATTTTAACACACAAAGATAATTACCGAACAGTTTACGGACACATTAAAGATATTAGTGTTCTTGAGGGAGAAAAAATTAAAGGCGGCGAATTGATTGGCAAAGTTAATGAGAGCCTTGAGGGTAACATTATTCATTTTGAAATATGGAATCATCGCGATAATCAAAATCCTGAAATTTGGCTCGCTAGAAAATGAGATGGCTTACCAAGCATGCTTCAAATATTGAAACTGACAATTTATCGGGCAAATTTCGCAGCAGGAGATTAAAAATTCTCCTTTCTAAAATTAAAAATCTAAATTCAGTAAATACCCAAATTATTGATATTGGCGGCTCAAATTATTTTTGGGAAACTCTCGGCAAAGAAGATCACATCAATTTTAACTTAACATTAGTAAATAAAGAAAAAAATCACATTAAAGGTTTTAAGGGTATTATTGCTGATGCAGCTAATTTACAATTCATTAAAAACAATGCCTTCGATTTATGTTTCTCGAATTCCGTAATCGAGCATTTACCAACTTTTGATGAGCAGAAGCAAATGGCGGAAAGTATTTTGCGAATTGCACCATATCATTTCATTCAAACACCGGCATATATTTTTCCGGTTGAACCCCATTTTTTATTTCCGTTTTTCCATTGGCTGCCGGAGTTTATTCGTATTAAACTTTTACAGAATTTTAGATTGGGCTGGTATGAAAAACTGCCGGAATTTCATAGAGCTGAAACATTAGTGAAATCAATTAGGATTATGAAAAAGCGTGAGTTGAAAAAAATGTTTCCGGGTTCGCATATTATTACGGAATATGTATTATTTTTGCCTAAGTCTTACATTGTAACAAACTTATAACAACAGCCGCTAAAGTATTGATTAAACCACAGCATAAAAATCTTGTTTATAATTTTTCTTCATTAACCCTATTCCAAATATCAAATTATATTTTTCCATTAATAACTTTTCCATATTTAGTTAGAGTACTTGGACCAGAAAAATATGGATTGATTAGTTTTGCAGCTGCGTTTGTGCTTTACTTTAACATTATTACAGATTATGGTTTTAATATTACTGCAACAAAGGCAATTTCATTAAACCGGGATAATAAAATTAAAATCAGTGAAATTATAAGTAATATTTTTATGATAAAACTGGGTTTGTTTTTGCTTTGCACAATACTGTTTTTCCTTATTGTTTTAAGCTTCTCAAAATTTAGTAACGATCTATTAATTTATGTTTACAGTTTCTATTCTCTAATTGGGTTAGTATTGCTGCCGAACTGGGTATTTCAGGGTTTAGAAAAAATGAAGTTTATAGCCATAATAAATATTGCAGTTAAAGTTTTCTGGGTGATAAGCATATTCATATTTATTAAATCGGAAAGTGATTATCTCCTTTTAGTTTTGCTTAACAGCTTTTCTATAATTTTAATCAGTTTTATAAGTTTACTGGTAATTTATTTTTTATTCAAAATAAAATTTGTCAAACCGAGTTATGCAGAAATAAAATTACTACTGTTTGAAGGCTGGTATATTTTTATCTCAACTGCTTCAATCTCACTATACACGAACAGTAATATTTTTATTTTAGGACTTTTTGCAAGCAATGAAATTGTAGGATATTTTTCTGCCGCTGATAAAATAAGAATGGCTTTTCAAAATATTACAAGTTCAGCCGGGCAAGTTATATTTCCTTATTTATCAAATTTATTTAAGAATGGTTTTAACTCAGCCGTTACCTTTATTAAAAAGTATATTGCTTCTGGATCAGTTCTACTTTTCTCTTTAACAGTTGTTATGTTTATTACTGCACCTTGGGTTATAGATATTGTACTTGGTCCAAAATATGAAACTTCACTGCCAATTTTTAGAATACTAATTTTTCTTCCTTTAATAATATTTTACAGCAACGCACTCGGTATTCAAATAATGATAAATTTAGGATACAATAAAGAATTTACAAAAGTTGTTCTAACGGCAGGCATAATCAGTATAATGCTTTCTTTTATATTTGTACCAATGTATTTAGAAATAGGACTGGCAATTATAATGCTTTTAGTAGAACTGATTGTAAGTTTAGGAATGCTTAATTTTGTTTTGAGAAAAAATATATTATCTATAAAAAAAGTTGAACTAAATCAAAAATGATGTATGATTATCTAATAGTTGGAGCAGGATACGCAGGTTCAGTATTTGCTGAAAGAATAACCTCTCAATTGAATAAAAAAGTTCTTCTAGTTGAAAAACGCAGCCACATTGGGGGCAACGCATACGATGAGTTTGATGAGCATGGAATACTAGTTCATAGGTATGGACCGCATATTTTTCATACAAATAGTAAAATGGTGTTTGAATATCTTTCTCAATTTACCGAATGGTTATTTTATGAGCACAAAGTTTTAGCAAAATTGGGTAGTGAATTATATCCAATACCAATAAACAGATTAACTTTAAATAAACTTTACAATTTAAATCTGAAAGATGAAGAAGAAACAAAACATTATTTTGATAAAGTGAAAGAGTTAAAGTATCCAATATTAAACTCTGAGGATATAATTGTAAGTCAAGTAGGAAGAGATTTATACGAAAAATTTTTTAAGTTTTATACCTATAAGCAATGGAATCTTATACCGTCGGAATTATCGGCGCAAGTCTGCGGAAGAATACCTGTTAGATTAAACGATGACTGCCGCTATTTTACTGACAAATATCAATTTATGCCGAAACATGGTTACACGAAACTATTTGAGAAGATGCTTGCAAATAAAAATATTGAGATAGTATTAGGTACAGATTACAAAAGCATTCTAAACGATGTGAAAATTAATAAGCTGATTTACACGGGTCCAATAGATTACTTTTTCGATAATGAATTCGGAAAGCTGCCTTACAGATCAATTGAATTTGAATGGAAGCATTTTAATAAAGTACAGGCACAAGAAACAGCACAAATTAATTATGTTGAAAAAGAAGTAAATTACACTCGTGTAGTGGAGCATAAGCAATTGACAGGGCAGAAAGTAGACGGTACAACATTAAGTTATGAATACGCAAGAGCGGAAGGGGAACCATTTTATCCAATCCCAACAAACGATAATCGAGATTTATATTTGAAATATCGTAAAGAAGCAGACAAGCTAAAATCAGTTATATTTTGCGGTAGGTTAGCAGAATACCAGTACTACAACATGGATCAAGTTGTGGCAAATACATTAAAAAATTTCAAAGAGATGCATCATGCGTAGTGAGCCATTAGTTACTGTTAATATACTATCATTTAACCGAAAGGAAGAACTGCGCATAACGCTTACAAAAGTTTTTGAACAAGATTATAAGAATATTGAAGTGATAGTAGTTGATAATGCATCGGAAGACGGTACTCAGCGAATGGTGCAGAGTGAATTTCCGGCGGTAAAATTAATACAGCTTAAAAAGAACATTGGCATTGCCGGCTGGAACAAGGGTTTTGAAGCAGCAAAAGGGGAGTATGTTTTGGTGCTGGATGATGATAGTTACCCGGAGAAGGAAACAATATGTGATGGGGTAAAGGCTTTTAATGAGGGTAATAAAAAACTTGGAATAGTTGCATTCAAAATTTATAATAATCGTTACAATTTTTACGAAACTGAAGGATTTACAAAAAAACCGAGGTTTTTTGTTGGATGCGGTGCAATGATATCTAAAAATGTTCTGAATCATGTTGGATTTTTCAACAGTCAGTATTTTATTTACTATCATGAACTTGATTATTCTGCTAGGTGTTATGATAATGATTATGATATTATTCTGCACAGCACTGCTCAGGTTATTCATAATCAAACATTAAAATCTAGAGGTGAAAATAACACTAATCCATTTCAATCCGGCTATCGCTATAAGTATTACTTTTTAAGCTATTCTATATTTCTCATACAAAACTTCAATTTAAATTATACCTCTATATATTTAATTAAATGGTGGTGCAATAGACTACTAGTCTGTATTAAAATGAATTACTGGGTAGAATTTTTTCAATCATCATTATTAGTTCTAAAAGAGATGAAAAAAATACGTGGAAAGAAAAAAATACTTAAGCCGGCAATACAAAAATATTACGATTATGGAAATATAGAATTATTTGATAGGAATTATTTTGGTAAAAAATGAAGTCAGTACTTTATAAACCAACTTGGCGTATTTATTTTAATAATACAGCAGCTTATGCAATTTATTTGATAACGCGGATGTTGGTGAAAAATAAAAAGAAGGGAAAAGGTCTTCTATTTATTAACACCGGGCAAATTGGGGATCTAGTCATATCAAGTGTTATTTTGCTGAACGCACAAAAATTAAATTCTGGTTATAAAATTTATTTTCTTTTGCAGGAAAAATATATGGAACTATATTCAGATTATACAGGGAATGTTGAGTTTATTACTTGGCAAAAGGAAAAATATAAATACAATATAATTTATCGGATTTCTTTTCTAAACAAATTAAGATCACTAGGAATAAATAGAACCTATAATTTAACTGCCGCAAGGGGTATTACAAATGATGAATTATCCCTGCTTTCAGGTGCCGAAAAAGTATTTTGTTTAAGTTCGAATTGGAAATACCTAAAAAAACTTTTCGGCAATTTAATGGATAAAAAGTATGAACAAGTTTTAAACTTTGGAACTTTAAATGAATATGAAAAGCATACAGAACTAATTAAGTTCATAACGTCCGACAGTATATTCATGAATAAAACACATATTTATTTATCATCCGATGTTGTAAAGAGAACCCAAGGAAAAGTTAAATTCTTGGATGATAATTCTGATCAATCTTATGTAGTTATAGCCCCTATGTCTGACACAATTGAAAAAGATTGGAGTTTTGAAAACTATAAAGAACTGATTGTTCAAATTGTTGAAAACACAAATTATTTAATCATACTGATTGGAACAAATAAACAGAATATACATTTTAGATCAATTGAAAAATTTAATCCTTCAAGAATAATGAACACTGCCGGTAGGTACAGTCTTTTAGAAAGCGCAATTATAGTTAAAAACTCATTGCTTTATATAGGCAATGATTCCGGGTTTACACATATAGCAAAAGCACTTGGAACACCATTGTTAGGAATTGTGGGCGGCGGATATTGGAAGAGTTTTTTCCCTTATAATATTTCTTCAACAGAAAAATATTTATATGATGAATGTGAGTACTCTGGTTGCGAATTACGGTGCATGTTTTCGCAAAAATATTGCTTGACTAATGTTACACCGCGAGATGCATTTAACCACATTGCGGATCTAATTCCCCAAAAACGTAAGTAATTTTACGCACTATAATTTTTTTTTAATATACTTAGGACTTTTATTTTGAAAATTCTTGAACTCACCCGTTTATTCTACCCCTCTTTAGGAGGAATTGAAAAGTTTGTTGATGACAGATTAAAAATTTATCAGCACCTTAAATATAATTTTAAAGTAATCACAACTACACAAACCGAGCGGCAGATATCAGGGACAACCAAAAATAAAGATGTGACATACTTAAAAAGTTTTTCCCCTTATGAAATAACATTTGGACTCAAGCGTGTTCTCAAATCGGATTATGATATTTTAAGTGTAAATCAGTTTGGTTATCATTATGCAGATTATGCGATAATGAAAGCTTTTCGGGCAGGAAAAAAAATTGTTGTAACGCCCCACTACTTATTTCATACAGATAGATATGCGGCTGTTAAAAATGCTTATTCCAAATTTCTTCTTCCTTCACTTCTAAAGAAGATTGACAGAATTATTTGTTTTACACAAACAGAAAAAGAATATTGGATAAAGTCCTTTCCATTTACCGAAAAAAAATTATCTGTAATTCCACATTACTTTAAACCGGCTAATTTAAATTCTGTCCCTGATAATTCTGATCGAGAATATTATTTTTTGTACCTAGGCAGGGGAGCAAAAAACAAAAGAATCGATTTGCTAATTAAGGCATTTAATTCTTCAAATTTAGATTATGGTTTATACTTAACAATTTATGAAGATGAACTTTCCGATGAATTAAATACTATTGTAAAATCGAATGCAAAAATTAAATTACTTGGCAGAATTAAAGAAGAAGAAAAACATCTGCTGCTTTCCAAATGTTCTGCATTAATTTTGCCTACAGATTTTGAAGCATTCGGCATTGTCTGTTTAGAGGCATCCTTTTACGAGAAACCAATTTTATGCAGCAGCCTTTCTGTTTTATGTGAAATTTTAGATGATCGAGGCGTTCTATTTTTTAATAATGATATAAAATCTATATCCAATTCATTGATCAAATTGGGTCAATTAAATAAAAATGAAAGAGCTGCAATGGGAAAAATCAATAAGGAAAATTTACAAAAGTATAATTTTGAAAAAGTCGTAGATTTATATAGTGAGTTATTTAAGTCTCTTTAATCTATTTGTTCTTGAATAAATTACAGTGGGGTACTTATTCATTTAGAATTTCTGAAGTATAGTTTTTTAAGAAAAAATAAATTAGACCGTAAATACCTCCCAAACAATCTACCCGGTTCTTTAAATAATCTATAAACCCATTCCAAACCGGAATTATACAACCATTTTGGTGAGGTGCGTTTGCTTCCGGATAATACATCAAAAAATCCGCCTACACTAAAAATACAGTTTGCATTAATTTTATCTTTGTTCTCCTGAATCCAAAGCTCCGAAAGTGGTAAGCCCATACCGACTATAAGCACATTGGCTTTTGAAGCATTAATCTTTTCTATTATACTATCGCTCTCATTCTCTTTATCAAAATATCCATGATGAAAATCCGTAAGGTTTAAGTTTGGAAATTTTCTTTTCATTACTTCGGCAGACTTAGATATTATCTCCGAGGTTCCTCCAAGAAAAAAGAGGTTTGCATTATTCTGTTCAAATACTTTTTTCATTCCGTCAAAAAATGAATAAGTAAAAACAACTTTATTGATTGAGTTACCTGAAAGCTTTTTTATTGCCCATACAATACTGTATCCATCTGCAATAATAAAATCTGACTTGTTTAATGCTTCTTTAAATTTTAAGTTTTTATTAGCGGTATAATATGAATGAGAATTGAGATAAAAAAAAGTTCTTTTTGAATTTGATTTTATAGTCTCATCAATTTTACTGAGATATTCATTTTCATCAGTAATGTTTACAAAACAAGGTTCAAAAAGGTATTTCATCATAGTAAAAAGTTGAATATATTTTAATATCGGTTACTTAAAAGTAAGAGAAGAAATCACTTAATGAAAACAAAAATTTTTAGCTGCATCATATTAATTGCAGCCTTCCTAAACAGCTACGGGCAGTCAAATTATATTACTGAAAAAATAATCGGAAATAAATTTGAGCTAATTTTCAAAAATGAAATTCCTTTTAATCTTGAAAAGAAAGAGAACAAAAATATTATCAAGTTTCAAGGTTTCATGGATGAATCAAAACCGGGTGAATTTATTCTTCCTGCAAAAGATATTTTCATAAACATCCCCGCCAATACAACTCCATCGGTAAAATTAATTCCTATTAAAACAACAAGTATAAATGCACTGCCGGCTATAAACCCAAATGTTTTAAGAATTAATGATTCAACCAAAATTTATACTGAGGTAAGTGAGCCGGTTTTAAGACGCGATGAAAATCTGTTTAGTGTGAAAGGCTTTTTATGGATTGGTAATCAATACTGTATTCATTTATCGGTTAAACCTTTTTACTACAATTTTAACAAACGAGCCTCAATAAAATTAGACGAATACCAAATTCAATTAAGTTTTGATAAAAATTTAGATGTGAGTGAAAATTCAGAAATAAAAAGAGATGAATTAATTGCTAATAAGAAATATTTATTTCCGGCAGATAAAAAGGATTATATAGGAGATGTTATTACATCAGATGATTGGATAGATTTTTCAAAAACTTATTTGAAGATCGGTACTTCTGAAGATGCGATTTACAGAATCAGCAAGCAAAATTTACTCTCTGCAAATGTACCCGCAAATAGTATTAACCCAAAAACATTTAAAATGTATTGGAAGGGGAATGAGATACCGATTTTGGTATCGGGTGAACAAGACAATCAATTTGACGATAACGACTTTATTGAATTTGTTGGTAGAAAAAATTACGGCGATGAAAATTATAGAGAGCCCGCAGAATATAATGAACCTTACACCGAGTATATAAACAAATACAGTGATACTACCATTTATTGGCTTACCTGGGATGGAGCAGATGGAAAGCGAACGCAAACTGAATTAGTAGTGAATGGAAGTACAACTGACACGTTAGAATATTACGATGAACTAATTCATGTCGAAACTAATCACTGGTACGATTTTGCCTTAGGGGGTTCTTCTGTAAGAAGAGAGTACCCATTCATTTATGAAAACGAAACCTGGAATTGGTGGGGACAAAATGTTGGAACAAGAAATTTCGGATTTACTGCTTCAGAATTGTATCCGAATAAGCCTGCAAATGCGTATGTGAAACTGCAAAGCTGGTCCACAAACCAAAGTACAAATGCTCATTTACTTCACCTTAAGATCAACAGCAATCCTTCTGCTTATGATTCCGGTTATATAGACAAGTACGAAGTTAAAACACTTCATGCGGCTTTCAGTTCGGATATCTTATCAAATGGTTCAAACACATTAAAGACTATTTCGGAAGCAACTCTTTCAAATCCTAATAGATGCTTTGGTGATTGGTGGGAAATTGAATATCCGCGATACTTAAAAGTAATGAACGACTCACTGCTTTTTGCTTATAGAAATTTAACCGCACCGGTATTTAGTAATGTTAAACTAACAAATATTCAATCGCCTAATATTACTCTTTATAAATTTTATGATGATTACAATAATATCAAAGTCACAAACTTTAATAGAACAAGTGATGTTATAACTTTCGCCGATACCGTGCATCAAGGGCAGAAGTATATTATTACGGAAAATGCAAAAATTAAAAGCCCTGTTATTTATTCAACCAAACAGTTTGTTAATTTAAGCAATCCATCAAATCAAGCAGATTATATATTGATCACTCATCCAATGTTTATTTCCGTAGCTGAAACCTACATCAGTTTTATTGAAAGTAATTATGGCGTAACTACAAAATTAATTAATGTGTATGATATTTATGACGAATTTAATTACGGTTTTTTTGCACCGGAGCCGATCAAAGATTTTTTAATGACAGCCTCATCAAATTGGCAGCAGCCTGCACCGAAAAATGTTTTTATTGTCGGCAGGGCTAATTACGATTTCCACGGTTACAAAACTACTTATTTTAATAGTCCGGTGGAGCCGAATTATGTCCCATCCTACGGAGTGCCGGTTAGTGATAATTGGTTTGTTATTTGGGATAGCACAGGCGCGGCAATTCCGCAAATGAATATCGGGCGATTACCCGCAAGGTCGGTTGAAGAATTTCAGCACTTTTTTTCAAAACATCAAAATTATATTTCCAAAAATATTACTGATTGGAATAAAAAATATTTGATGCTTACCGGCGGTAATTTTACTAATCCATCTCAAATTGCACGTTTAAAACAAGTAAATGATTTTATTGCCGATAATCATGTTTCACCCGCACCTATTGGAGGAATTGCAACTCACTTTTATAAAACCGCAAATCCTGTTACCAACTTTGGTCCCTACCCGCCTGAATTTGTGCAGAAAACATTTGAGGAGGGTTCGGTGTTTATTTCATATTTAGGTCATAGCGGAACACAGACCTGGGATAATAGTATTACCGATCCCACTCAACTTGATAATCTTGTTGATCGAAATCCCCTGATAAGTGATTTTGGGTGTTCAACAGCAAAATTTGCAGAGCCGGATATAACTTCTTTCTCAGAGTTATTCGTTAATGGTTTAAATGGTCAAGCTATTGCTTATGTGGGCAACACATCATTAGGGTATGAATCGACGGCTACAACTTATCCAAGATACTTTTATGGAAAAATATTACGCGATTCTGTTTATAGTTTGGGCGATGCACATAGACTTTCAAAAATTGATATGCTAAACGAAATAAGTTCTTCGGGAACGTATGAAGTTTTTTCCTACACTAATACATTGGTCGGTGATCCAATTATAAATTTGCCTATTCCTGCAAAGCCCAATCTTACAATAAGTTCTGATGGGATTACCTTTACTCCTTCTATTCCGATTGACAATAAAGATAGTTTACAAGTGACTATCAGCTATAAAAATCTTGGCAGAGTTATATCGGATTCTTTAATTATTAAAGTTGAGGATGTTTACAATCAATTAAGTAATTATTCTCAAATAATTAAAAGGCAGCTTCCGCTTAATTATGATCAAATTTCCCTTTCAATACCAATTAAAGATTTACCGGGTGAACACACACTTAGAGTGATATTGGATGAAACAAATGTAATTGATGAGTTTGATGAAACTGATAATTTAATTGAGTTAAATTATAATGTACTTACTGCAACAATAAGAACAACCAATATTTATGAAAGTGCTAACCTGATTAATAATAAAATTGTTTTTCTCAATCCCTCTGCAGACCCCGGTGTAAATAATTTTAATCTTGAATTGAGTTTTAATAAAGAATTTGAAAATTCAGTTGTTCAATCAATTGCGATGGATACATTTTTCACCGGTTATAATCTTACGGGAGATTACCTGAATAATAAGTTTTGGGCACGTACAAAATTACCGAATAGTTCTCAATTAGGTATAACGCAAGAATTTTTACACGATAATGATAACGGTTTTTTTGCCGATGACAGCGGAGAATTTATTGGTCATGAAGGGGAAAATGTATCGTTTAGAAATAGTGTTTTTGCCATTGATACAAGTGAAATTAAATTTGAAGTCTTGTCTGCCGGGTACAATGATGGGCGAACGGCTTTAATTAGTTTGAACGGTCCAAACCTTATTCCCGAAAATACATTGCGGGGTCATCATATTATTGTTTTTAAGGATGTTACATTTGAATTCGTTGAATATAAAAGATTTGATGTGTTTAGTGGCGGAGCGCAAATAACTAATTATATAGATTATCTTGATGGATTAGACGAAAGTCATCTTTTATTTACAGCAGTTACTGATGAAGGCAGGGTAACTTCAGACGATTTGAAAAATAAGTTAAAAGAATTCGGAAGTGTTTACATTGATAGTTTAGTGGTCAGAGGCTCCTGGGCTTTTATTGGTAAGCGCAATGCTGCTCCCGGTTCCATGCCCGAGGCTGTATCAGCTCCTTTTGAAGGGAGAGTAAGCATAGATACCACTATCTTTAAACCTCAAACTTTCGGAAAATTAGTTACACAAAATATTGGTCCGGCTTCTGAATGGGAAAACTTAAAAATTGATACTGAACTTTTTGGAGATTCACAAA
This sequence comes from Ignavibacteriota bacterium, assembly GCA_013112585.1. Classification (GTDB taxonomy): domain Bacteria; phylum Bacteroidota; class Ignavibacteria; order Ignavibacteriales; family Melioribacteraceae; genus IGN16. Next base: position 63,570 of record JABFGH010000022.1, read on the forward strand.
TAAAAGTTCGACCAATTGGAATTACAGAACTGGGTGAGAAAGACACTCTCGAATATCTTTCATTAATTAATGACCAATCTTCATTGACTGGTCTTTCCGGCGAACTTTATCCCACTTTGAAATTAATAGTTGAGTTGGAAGCTTCATCATCCGGAAATTCTCCTTTCTTTAAATCTGTTAAAGTAACACACAAAAAACTGCCCGAACTCGGAACAAATTTCCAGGTTGTTAATCTTAGTCAGGATAGTGTTACGCAGGGTGAAGATATTAGTTTATCTTTTTACGTTTACAATATTGGAGATGTAAAAGCAGACAGCGTTAATGTTGAAATTGAATTAATTGATTCTGAATTAGTTCGTGAGAAAGTTTTTGAACAGCAATTGGCTTCCCTTAATCCCTTTGAGAGAAAACAAGTTAATTTCACTTTTAACACCGTTAACACAAATGGTTCAAAACAATTTTTAATTACAATTGATCCCGAAGATAAGGTGAGTGAAATTTTTGAAGACAATAATTTTTTCACTGTGCCTTTTTCCATTAATACGGATAGTACAAAACCCGATGTGCAAATTAGCTTTGACGGGAAAGAAATTATAGATGGCGAGTACATTTCTTCAAACCCATTAATTAGAATTGAATTAGGCGATCCCTCTCTAATTCCTATCGTTGATACTTCTTCAGTAGTAATTCAATTGAATAACAAAGAAATTTATTACTCAAATCCTGAAAACAATCTTAACTATACATTCTCAAATGAAAATCCTAAAATGGTTGTCGAATATCAGCCTGTACTTGAAAAAGGGGAGTATCTCTTCAATGTTTTTGCAAAAGATGCTTCCGGTAATTTGGTTAATCCGGCTGGAGTTACAAAAACATTTTATGTGGATGATGAAACAAAATTAATTGATATGTTCAATTATCCCAATCCATTTAAGGATGATACATATTTTACATTTAAACTAACCCAACTACCTGATGAATTAAAAATTAATGTTTATACAGTAGCAGGACGATTAGTTAAAGAGATTGACATAATGCAATCCGAACTAAACTTTGACTTCAATAAAATTTATTGGGACGGCAAAGATGAAGACGGAGATAGATTGGCGAACGGAGTGTACTTTTACAAAGTTATAATGAAAGCCGGTGATGAGATTAATGAATCAATTCACAAGATGGCAATTCTAAAATAATTTATTATTTTATTATCGAAATTTAAAATGAATAAAATGAGCTGAGATAAATATGAAAATTAAACTACTTGCAATCTTACTATTGTTATTTACAATAACTACATTCTCGCAAAATTACCATACTCAATATCAATTTCTTAAACAGGATGAAGGATATTTGGGCGGCGGTTTCGGCGTTACCTGGATTGACAATAAACCGTTTTACACTTTCAGGTTTTTCCCAGAACTGGCATTTGCAAATTTTGGTGTGGGTTTAGACCTCAGATTAGAATTTAATGCAGACGGTGAATTACGAACAGGTTCATTCAACCGGTTTGAAGATTATTTGAGCATCATTAGATATGTTAGGTACGGTTACAAAAAAGATCCGGTATATGCCAGAGTAGGTGCACTTGATTATGCTACTTTGGGGCACGGAAGCATTATGTATCTATACAACAATTCTACTAGTTTTGATGCAAGAAAAGTAGGGTTAGCATTCGACTTAGATTTTTCAGCATTCGGTTTTGAATCGGTCTATTCAAATTTTGCCGATGCCGGTGTACTCGGTTTGCGCGGTTATGTTAGACCGCTGCAGTTTACTGAGCTTGCCCCAATTCCTATAATCGGTAAATTGGAAATTGGCGCAACCGTTGCATCTGATTTTAACGAAAAGGCGGGTGTGATTAACGGAACATATAATGAGACTGAAGATAAATTTACTCCGACAACCGATCTTGGCTCAACTACAATATTTGGTTTTGATATTGGTCTGCCGATTTTAAGAGCCAGTGTACTTAATATTGACGTATATTTTGATTATGCTAAGATAGTTGATTTCGGAAGCGGTACGGCTCTCGGAACAGTTTTAGATTTTCATGGACTTGGGTTAGTTAACCTTACCGCAAAACTTGAAAGAAGGTTCAATGGCGAAAACTATTTGCCTTCCTACTTTAACGCGCTTTATGAAATTGAAAGATTTAATCTTGATAGAAGCAGCGGAACAGTTTCAAGTAAAATTAAAAGTATGACACTCGGTACAAATAAATCAAGCAATGGATGGCATGGGCAATTGTTTGTTGATGTTCTCGGAATGTTTAATATTCTCGGCAGTTATCAGCGGCTTGATGAACTGCCAAATAGCGGTATATTACACCTCGCAACAAACATACTACCGGAAGATGCTCCTTATGTAGCAAGAGCCGGTTATGATAAAAGAGGAATCGGTAATGAATCGGCGATTTTCAAACTCGATAGTAATTCACATCTATTTGCCGAGTTAGGTTATAAACCAATACCGTTTATAATTGTCTCGATGGTTTATCATTGGACTTTTGCACCGATACGCGATACCGATGAAAACATTATAGATTATGAAACTCAGAAAAGAATTGAGCCGAGGATATCATTCTATATGCCGCTTCAATTATGAGCAGCTCAATCAAATGCTCTCTTTTATAAATTGGTAAAGTTCATCAACTGAGTGAAATAAATAGTCGGGATTCATTTTGAGTACTTCATCCTTTGCATAAGCATCCCAAACAACAGATGCAATTTTAACATTTGCTTCCCTCGCTGCAATAATATCGGCGGGGGAATCACCAATCATTAAAACTCTATCTCTATCCAAATTAAATTTTTCTATAAACGGATCAATGCCCAGTCTTGATGGCTTCGGCTCGGCTACATCATCACCTGTCATAATCAAATCAAAATAATCAATTACTCCAATTTCAGTTAGCGTTATTATTGATGATTTACGACCTTTACCCGTATAAATGGAAAGGGGAATTCCCGCCTCTTTTATTAAATCTAATACATCAATTAAACCCGGGTAAACATCCGCCATTTCTGCATGGTTAGTTCGATAAAACTCGTAATAATCTTTCCGAGCCTCTTCAAAATTATCATTTATAAATATTTTTATTATTTCATCTTCAGTCGGACCAAAAAGATTAATTATTTCCGCATCGGAAATATCAGAATTCAAATACCTTTTAGTTATGTGCCTAAAAGTTGAGAATATTAATTCATTAGTAGAGGCAAGCGTTCCATCAATGTCAAAAATAAAGCCGTCAAATTTTCTCATAATATTATTTTAGTTTAAAGAATACAATTTTACCATCCATATTAGAAGCGGTAAAATAACCTTCGCCCATTTTCTGAATCGTATGTATTCTACAATCTCCCATAAAAAATTGTTTTTGCAATTTAAAATTTTTATCAATCTTATAAACAATGCCATCTTGCAAAGCAAATAGAACGTTTCCTTTCCATTCAATTGGTGTATGCGGCATTGTGTCTGTATCAAAATTCATATCAAATTCTTTTACCCATTTGCCGGTTTTTGCAGATAGAATATGAAACCTATCTTTGTAAGCTTTCAAAAATATTCGATGCCCAATTTCGGAAATGCCAATCGACTCCCATGCATTGTACTTATTTTCTTCCCAGACTGTTTTACCAAGCAGCAAATCAATAGCGGTTAAATCTTTATCGGGTGATACTACATAAACATTTTTACCATTTGTAACCGGTGTGCACGCTGCCGGTGAGTAATAAAAACTTTTATTGCCCCGCCACTTCCAATTAAGCCAGCCGTTGTTTGCGTCAATGTTATAAACGTAACCGTCCCAAGCACCAAAAATAATTTTGTTTTGATAAACAAGCGGCAGGGTTTCAATCATTCCCGATGCGTTTTTATTCACCCAAATTTCCTCAAGAGTTTCGAGATCATAACAATAAACTTTACCGGAAGCTGTTCCCAGCACAACCGCAGCATTTGAGTTTGTGGCTTTTGGAATCATTAATTTTTTTGTGCCTTCGTAATTAATAGTTACTAATTGTGAAGTTATCGGTTCATCGAAACCTATTGCCAGCAAGGGCTGTCCGGTGTTCGCATCATAGGTAAACAAATCACCGTTTACAGTTGCAGCGGCTAAAATTTCATCTGCAATCGCGGGTCTGCTTCTGATAATACCGTATTCAGTATTTTGCCAGATAATATTTCCAAGTGTATCAAGGCAGGTGATTTTACTTTCATCTTTTCCAAAATCGCTAATTGAGTATATTTTATCTTTCCACGTTAATAATGCGGGTGATACTGTTGACTCCAAATCGTGCTGCCAAATAATTTCAGCATTAAAGTTTTCAAACTTTTTCTGATCGATATATGGTATTTCAAAAGATTTATTTTTATCGATCGCAGCCCATCTACTTTTAGATCCTTTAGAATTAAATTCATTAATACTGATATAACCACTGTCAATGGTAACCAAATTAAAACCCCAGTCAGAATCATTTTTTTTACCAAATGCTGCCCGGCACATTACCGCAGGAATTTTATTCAATTGATAAAGTTTATTTTCGTGCCCGTGACCATGCAGTATCAATTTAATATTATAGTTTCTTAAAATGTTTGAAGCTTTATACCAATTATCAATTTCCTCATTTAAAGGATGATGAACAAAAAAGTAAACATCCGTGCCGGAATCGGATTTAGCTAACTCATCCTTCAGCCAAATTAAATCATCCGGCTGTAAATGTCCGCCGCCGCCCCGCCAGGGGATAGCGCTGTTTAATCCAATAAATAAGGAGTTATCAATCGTAAAGGAGAATTTATCGTCGTTCCATAATTCAATAAATTTTGCCCCGCCGCTTTCACTCCATTTTGTATCGTGATTACCGGGTAAAACGTACAAAGGCTTAGTCAGCTTATCCAGTATACCTTTTGCTGATTCCAGTTCTCCGGTCATTCCTTTTTCGGTTATATCTCCGGTTGCAGCAATAAAATCAATGCTGTCTATTTTATTTATTGCGGCGACAATTAATTCAAGATTCTTATCTGCATTTTTATAGCCGATATGTGTATCAGTTATCCATGCAAATTTTATATTTTTTGCAAATAATGAAGATGCAAAAATTAGGAGCAGAAGTGTTAATAGTTTAATTTTCATATATCTGAATATTTTTATTTATAAATTAACAAAATTGAAACTGATTAAAAATTTAATACCATTTTATTCTGAATGTTAAGACAATACTAACAAAGGATTGTTTCAGTGATTGATATTAGAAAGGTTGATATTTATATTTCCAAGTTAAAATAATAGGTATTATGAAAAACATTAGAAATTTCTGCATAGTTGCACATATAGATCATGGTAAATCTACAATTGCCGATGGGCTTTTAGAAGCGACAGCTACAATTACTGAAAGAGAAGCAAAGAGTCAGTTATTGGATGATATGGACCTCGAGCGTGAGAGAGGAATAACTATAAAATCTCATGCAATCCAGATGAAATATATTGCTAAAGATGAACAAACTTATACTCTTAATCTGATTGACACACCCGGGCACGTTGATTTTTCCTACGAGGTCTCGAGATCACTGGCTGCGTGTGAAGGAGCATTGCTTGTTGTTGATGCAGCACAAGGTGTTGAGGCACAAACAATTAGTAATCTCTATTTGGCTATAGACGCCGGACTGGAGATTATTCCCGTCATAAATAAAATTGATTTACCGAGTGCTATGACAGATACGGTAAAATCACAGATTGTAGATTTAATAGGATGTGACGAATCTGAAATTATTTTAGTCAGCGCCAAACAGCGCATCGGTATCGACGATCTTCTTGAAACAATTGTTCAGAGAATACCTGCACCGAAAGGTGATCCTAAAGCACCCCTTCAGGCTCTAATTTTTGATTCAGTATTTGATTCTTATCGCGGCGCAATTGCATATATAAGAGTTATTAATGGTGAATTAAATGTGAAGGATGAGATTAAATTCTTTAAAAATAGGAAGGAATTTTTAGCCGAAGAAATTGGAACATTAGGCTTAGCAAAAGTTAAACAGAAAAAACTTTCTGCCGGTAATGTTGGTTATTTAATTGCCGGTGTTAAAGATGTGCATGACACAAAAGTAGGTGATACTGTGACGCACAAACGAGGCGGTGCAGAGAAACCCTTACCGGGTTATCAAGAGGTTAAGCCGATGGTTTACAGCGGGTTATACCCCTCAAATTCCGATGACTATGAAAGTTTACGCGACGCATTGCAGAAGTTACAATTGAATGACGCCGCCTTAGTTTTTGTGCCCGAAACATCAGCCGCTTTAGGTTTCGGATTTAGATGCGGGTTCTTAGGTATGCTCCACATGGAAATTATTCAAGAAAGGCTTGAGAGAGAATACGACCAAAATTTGGTTACTACACTGCCTAACGTGGAATATATCGTTTATAAAAAAAGCGGAGAAAAAATTGTTGTTGATAATCCTGCTGAAATGCCGGCAATCAGTGATATTGAAAAAATTGAAGAACCATTTATTAAAGCGCAGATCGTTTGCCCAAGTGAATACCTTGGTAATATTATGAAGTTGAGTATGGATAAAAGAGGTATTTACAAGAACACAACTTATATAGACCCCACCCGTGCTGATATTGAATTTGAATTTCCACTTTCAGAAATAATTTTTGATTTTTACGATAAGCTGAAATCAACATCCCGCGGCTATGCCTCATTCGACTATGAGTACCTCGGCTATCGTGAATCGGACTTAGTTAAACTTGATATTTTATTGAACGATGAACCGGTTGACGCACTTTCAATTATTGTGCATAAATCTAAATCTTATGATTGGGGTAGAAAAGTCTGCTCAAAATTAAAGGAATTAATTCCAAGGCAAATGTTCGAAGTCGCAGTTCAAGCAGCTATCGGCAGTAAAGTTATAAGCAGATCGAATGTACGCGCTTTGCGTAAGAACGTACTTGCAAAATGTTACGGGGGTGATATTACCCGTAAAAGAAAATTACTGGAAAAGCAGAAAGAAGGTAAGAAAAGAATGAAGCAAGTCGGAAATATTGAAATTCCGCAAGAAGCATTTTTAGCTGTTTTACAAATAGAGGAATAAACTTTACTACTAAAAAGTAAATAGTAATTATCCGATAATAATACATGTCAAAAATTAAAAAACAGAAGAGTACTGCTAAAAAATATTTACGTTATTTAGTTTATACTCTTTTACTTGCCTTAATTGTAAAAACTTTTATAGTTGATACAATTAGAATTCCATCAGAATCGATGATGAATACTTTACTTCCGGGTGATTACATTTTCGTAAATAAAATATTATACGAATTTGGAACTCCGCGTACACTACCGCTCACTTCAATACCATTGCCCTATTTATCAATTCCTACAATTCGTAAACCGCATGTTAACGATATTGTTGTATTTGAATTTCCCGGAAACTTAAATGAATGGGAACCAAGTGAGTATAAACTTTTTATAAAACGCTGTGTTGCCGGTCCGGGTGATTCAATTAAAATAAAAGGCAATGATGTTTACTTGAACGGCAAACTATTAGAAAAGCCGGAGTATGAAGTTGAAATGGATGAATCGGAATTTTGGAATAAGAAAAATGAGAAAATTAATTTGCTTTTTCCGAAGGGGACTGAATGGAAAGCTGATGATTACGGACCTATAAAAATTCCGAAAGAAGGAGATAGGATTGCACTTGATCACGAAAATATTAAAGAGTGGGAACTAATTATAAATCGAGAATTTGGCAGAGATGCTGTAGATGTTTACGATGAAGCAATTCATATTAACGGAAACAAAACCGATCATTACGAATTTCAGGAAGACCACTACTTTGTTTTAGGTGATAATAGAGAAAACAGTTTAGACAGTCGGTATTGGGGATTCGTATCAGAAGATAGAATTGTTGGAAAAGCAGAAATAATATATTGGTCGAAAAAAAATAGACAAAAAGGTTACGAATTTACGGACCTATTCAAATCGATTAGATGGGATAGAATAGGCACAATTGTTCAGTAAAAAGGAAAAATTTATTAGATGACAAAAAAAGTTGAAGATATTCATAAAACACAGACAGAAAAATTTATTGAGTTTACAAAAAATTTATTATTTGCCTTAATAGCTGCACTTTTAATAAAAACATTTTTGATTGAAACATCCCGCGTACCAACAGGTTCGATGGAAAACACAATCCTTGTCGGCGATTTTTTATTTGTAAATAAATTTATTTACGGCACATCATCGCCTCGCAATATTCCTTTCACAAATATTCGGCTTCCTTATTTTCAATTACCCGCAATACGCGAGCCGGAACGAAAAGATATTGTTGTGTTTGAGTACCCCGGCGATAGAGATGTGCTAAAGCCTGCATCAGTGGATAATTATGTTAAAAGATGTATTGCTGTTCCCGGTGACACAATAAGCATACATAATAAAGTTGTAAAAATTAATGGCGAAGAATTTTACCGACCGCCCAATATCCAATATCGTAAACCAAGTGTTGATCCGCCGGGATTTAGAGACCCGAATATTTTTCCTAAAGGATTTAATTGGAATTCTGATAATTATGGTCCGCTGGCGGTTCCCGCAAAGGGTGATGTTGTTGAACTGAATAAATATAATATTGAAATGTGGCGTACTTTAATTGACAGGGAATATGAACGAAAGGTTGTTACTGTTAGAGGTGATGATATATTTATTGACGGTAAAAAAGCAACATCCTACACTTTGCAGGATGATTATTATTTTATGATGGGCGATAACAGAGATGACAGCGCCGACAGCAGGTTTTGGGGCTTTGTACCGAGAAGATTAATAATTGGACAAGCATTTTTAATTTATTGGTCCTGGAATCCGGCGATACCTTTTTCGGACTTTTTCAATTTAATCGGCTCAACACGCTGGGATAGAATAGCTAAATTAGTACATTAAAAAGTTCATTTTATTTTAATAGCCGTTTGTTTAAAATTGAATAAAAAGGTTACTATGAAATACATAATTTTTATCTGGATGATTTGTTTATCATTTTCGCTTTTCGGGCAGGAAAAATACTTTATATACTTTACCGATAAAGGTATCACCAAAGATCAACAATTTTCAAAAGCCTCTAAATTTTTTGAAGAAACTGAAAAGCTTTTTACAAAACGTGCTATTGAACGGCGTAAGAAGAACATGGGTAAAGAAAACTATATCACTTACGAGGATGTTCCGGTTTTGGAAAGCTATGTTTCTGAAATTGAAAAACTGGGGATTGAAATACATAGAAAGCTAAAATGGTTTAATGCAGTTACGGCAAAACTTAGTTCTGATCAGATTAGTCAAATAAAAAATTTTAGCTTTGTAAAAAAAATTGAGCGCGTCAGAAAATTAAAATACAAAAAGCCGCAAATTAATTCTAAGCAGTTTCAGTTCAATAAAATTCAAAAAAAAGCATCAGACACATACAGCTATGGTTTATCCTATGAGCAAGCAGAATTCAGCAATGTACCGGCGGTTCATAATTTAGGAATTACAGGAGCAAATGTTCGTATCGGAGTTATGGATTCCGGATTTGAATGGCAGAACAACCCGCCGCTTAGCAGCGCAAATATTATTGATGAATATGATTTTGTGAATGACGATGCCGTAACTTCTAATCAGGCAGGCGATGTTATTAATCAGCATAATCACGGTACAAATGTACTATCGGTAATTGGAGCATTTTCACCCGATACAATTATTGGTTTAGCTTTCAATTCAGAATTTGTTCTTGCAAAAACAGAAGACATTCCAACTGAAACCCATGTTGAAGAAGATAACTTTGCAGCGGCTTTGGAATGGTTTGATCAGTTAGGAGTTGATGTAACAAATTCATCACTTGGCTACAGCGAATTTGATGCGGGAGAATTTTCATATACTTATAACGATATGAATGGGACAACAACAATTGTTACACAAGCAGCAAATTTAGCTTTCACCAGAGGAATGGTTACAGTTACTTCAGCCGGTAATGAAGGCAATACATCATGGTATTATATTACTGCTCCTGCCGATGCCTTTAACACTATCTCTGTCGGTGCTGTTTATCCCGACAGCACATTAACACCGTTTAGTTCTCATGGTCCTACTTACGACGGCAGAACAAAACCGGAAATTGTTAATCAAGGTGCGAATGTATTTGTTGTTAATCCATTTGGAGGATTCAAGTTCAGCGGAGGAACTTCATTTTCCTCACCGCTTACTGCGGGTATCGTTTCACTCTTATTATCTGCTCATCCTCACCTCAAAAATACTCAGGTAAGAAAAATTATCTTGGAGTCCGGCGACAGATCTGAAGATCCTGATAATGATTTCGGATGGGGTGTAATTTCAGCTTCCCGTGTAATTAGTTTTCCAAATATTTCTGAGAGCGGAAATCAATATACTCTTCATAAAATATTTATTAATGAAAAAGGTGTACAACCAGGTACTCAAAAAATTTATTATAAGATCAACGGCGGTGAATTTTCAAATTCTGATTTGACTTTGACCGGCAGCTATAGATATAATTATGAATTAAACGGCTTTTCAACCGGGGATACAATTAGTTTCTACTATACCTATAACGATTCTACTGGAATGCAGGTTAGAGAACCGCTGATCAAAAACTATAAATTAGTTTTCGGCAGTTTGAATGTCCTTCTATCAGTGGATGATATTTTATTTATTCCGCAGGAATATACTTTAGAGCAGAATTATCCCAATCCATTTAATCCGGAAACCACTATCAAATTTTATCCACTTAAACAAAATGAATTTGCTGAGCTTAATGTTTACGATATTTTAGGAAGTCAAGTAAAAACTTTATTTAAGGGTATTGCCAAAGTAGGCGGACAATCGGTAGAATGGGATGGTACTAATAATGCCGGTTTGGGTGTACCGAGCGGTGTATATTTTTACTCACTCCAAATAGGCGGAAAGCAGATTACAAAAAAGATGATGCTTCTTAAGTAGTAAGGAGTCAGGATTAAGTAGTCAGAATAAAAGAATAAGACATAAAAATTTACAGTTGCCTCAGAATTGTTAAGACGTACAGACGTTGATACTAAAAACGAAAATGGGTAGTTATCAATCATCAATAATAAGTAATAAATTAGTATCCTTCCCAAAGATCCTATCTTCAAAAAACGAAGATATGATCTTGCTGCAAATAAATAAAACTATAAAATTTTCAGAAGATGAGACGAAGATCCCAATACATCAATCATCATCTAAATTTATTATTTGAATTTTGCCATTTGAATTTTGTCATTTGAATTTTGTCTTTTGTAATTTGTGTTTTGAGATTTGAGATTTGAAATTTGTAATTTGTGTTTTGAGATTTGTAATTTGTGTTTTGTAATTTGTGTTTTGTGATTTATCTTTTGTCATTTATATTGCAAATAAAATGACACTAATAAATAATTACTAAAAAACTATGCCCAAAATACTTCACTCCCCGCAGCAAAAATATCTCAATCAGTTTCGCACCCAAAATGATGAACTAATTACGCAAATGGAAAAATATGCGGAAGAGAATTCAATACCAATTTTAGATTGGCAGAGTTCAGATTTTCTTGAACAGTTGGTTCTTATATCAAAGCCCAAAAAAGTTTTAGAGATTGGAACAGCTATCGGTTATTCAACAATTAGAATTGCAAGACTGCTGAATAAAAATAGTGAGATTGATACAATTGAAAAGAGTAAGGACAATATTAAACTCGCATTAAGTAATATTAAAAAATCTAAATTAGCTGATAGAATAAACCTGCTGGCAGGGGATGCTTTTGATGTTATGCCTAAATTAGAAAAAAAATATGATATGATTTTTTTAGATGCCGATAAAGAAGATTACGAAAATTTATTTTATCATTCAGTTAAGCTTTTACGTAAAGGCGGCATTGTTGTAATTGATAATTTATTATGGCATGGTTACGCTGCTTCTTCAAAGGTGCCGCCAAAATATAAAGTTTCAACTGAACATATAAAAAAATTTAATGAGATTTTTATGGGTCATAGGAAATTTAAAAGTACAATTATGCCCATAGGGGATGGACTGGGTATAGGTATAAAAATTAAGTAATGTGCTGAATAATAAAGCTAAATGAAAAAGCCTGTAAAAGTTTACAGGCTTTTCACTTTTAAAGATTAAGCACGACCTTTTTTCAAGGTTTCTGAATATTTCTGAGCTACCTCTTGTACAGATTTGCTGGAGATGAGATTATAAATTCTATCTCTCAATTCAGCCCACTCTTCATGAAGGGGACAAGGATATTCATCCGAACACTCTTTTAGTCCGGTAACACATTTTAAGTTAATTACGGGTCCCTCAACACGTTCAACAATTTCTAAAATAGAACTTTTTTTAGCTAACTCAGTAATTTTGAATCCGCCGCCTCTACCTTTAAAGGAATCAACATATCCATACTTTGCCATTCTCTGTAAAATTTTAGCAAGATAGTGAGCAGGAATATCTTCACTTTTAGCAATCTCAGCAGACATAATTAAAGTGTCTTTTGATTGACGAGCTAAAAATAAAATTGCGCGTATTGCGTATTCGCCGGTTTTCGTATAAATCATTCAATGCCTCTTGAATTTATTAATTATGTATTTAAATGAAACTTTTGGGAGTTCAATATCTGAATAACAAATTAAGTAAATGGGAACTTTTTGTCAAGATATAATAATAAATTGTTTAAAATTATTTTTTATCTCTAAAACCTTAAATACGCCTTTGATTATGATAATAAAAATTTTAATCGGAGAACATATCGCATTAATCAGTTATAAATAAACCGTTTTACATTATTTCTTTAGATGAAAATATTTTCTTCAATTGAAATTAATTCAGCTTGTGCGCTCGTCTGCTCTATTAACTCATTACCTAAATCCGCAGCACATTTTGGCTGAATTAAAAATTCGATTGCTGGTTTTTCTTCATATAAATTTTTTGTGATGACCGCATTAAATTTTGTAAGTAAGTGATGAACCTGACTTGTTTGATCAAACTTATATGTAATTTTCATCCGAGAATAATTATTCTTTTTAATCTTTGCCGCCTCTTCCAGTACACCGAATGCACCTTGATAATATGCCTTGCCCAAAGGACCAACACCAAGTTTAACCCCGCCGTAATATCTTACTACAACTACAAGTAAGTTAGTTAAACCAAAGTGCTGTATTGCATTAAGAATTCTGATACCCGCAGTTCCGTTTGGTTCGCCGTCATCGGAATATTTGAATTGGTTATCTAAAAAATGATAGCAGTAGCAGTGATGTGTTGCATCGTAGTATTTATTTTTAATATCAGATAAATGGTCTTCTGCTTCCTCCTTTGTTTCGGCAGGGTAGGCTAATCCAATAAATTGAGAACCTTTCTCTTTAAATTTGAACTCAACATGCTTCTTTATTGTTAAAATATCGGAAATGTGTTTCATAGGGAAAAATTTTTTACAAGAATAAAATTGATTTTCAATAAGGCAATAACTAATATCGTTATTTAAACTTTTACAAAAGTACACAATGAAAAGCGGAAATAAAATAACAATTAAGGGCGCCAGGGAGCATAACCTTAAAAATATCGATTTAGAATTACCAAGGGATTCTTTTGTTGTAATAACAGGATTATCCGGTTCGGGTAAATCATCTCTCGCCTTTGATACAATTTATGCCGAAGGACAGCGAAGGTATATAGAATCTCTATCAGCCTATGCACGGCAGTTTTTGAATCTTCTTGAAAAACCTGATGTTGATCTAATTGAAGGATTAAGTCCGGCGATTTCGATAGAACAGAAATCTACCAGCGGGAATCCACGTTCGACAGTTGGGACTGTAACTGAAATTTATGATTATCTGCGTTTACTTTATGCCCGTGTCGGAAAAGCACATTGCTATAATTGCGGCAGACAAGTTAAAAAACAATCATCGGATCAAATTGTTGATTCGATATTGGAAAAATTTAGTGGTAAAAGATTACAAATTTTAGCACCGGTTGTTAGGGGCAGAAAAGGTCATTACAGGGAACTGTTTGATGAAATTATGAAAGACGGTTTTTTAAGAGTACGTGTTGACGGTGAAATTCATGAACTTTATGACGGCTTTAAGGTTGACCGATATAAAATTCATAACATCGAAATTGTAATTGATAGATTAACCGTAAACTCTAAATCAAGATTTAGAATTAGTGAATCAGTGGAAGTAGCGCTTAATTTTGGGCAGGGAAACTTAATAGCCACGGATGAAAAAGAGGACCGCATCTACAGCAGAAATTTAGCATGCGTTCATTGCGGAATAAGTTATCAGGAAATGGCGCCAAATTCATTTTCCTTCAATTCACCTTACGGAAGCTGCCCTGAATGCGACGGCTTAGGCGAGAAGAAAGAACTTGACCTTGATTTAATTATACCCGATTGGAAAAAAACAATAAATGAAGAGGGAATTGCTCCGCTTGGTAAACCTAGAAATATTTGGTTCTTTAATCAGTTGGAAGGTATTGCCGAAAAATATAATTTTACTTACGATACCAAATTAAAGGATTTGAACAAGGAACAGCTCGACGTTTTATTGAATGGAACTAAGGAAAAGGTTGCTTTTACATATACCTACGGCGGAGGTAAAACAGTTACTTACAAACATAAATTTTCCGGTGTGCTCAATTATATACATCATTATTTTAATAATACATCTTCAAATAAAATTCGTGATTGGGCAGAAGCCTACATGAATACATTAACTTGCTCGGCATGTAACGGCGGAAGATTAAAAAAGGAATCACTCTCTGTTACCTTTAACAAAAAAAATATTCAAGAGGTTACTAATCTTTCCATTGAACGGGCGAAGGAATTTTTTGATGACCTAAATTTAAGCGCGCGCGATGAGCTTATTTCTAAACAGATTGTTAAGGAAATTAGAGCGCGATTGGATTTTCTGCTGAATGTAGGCTTAACATATCTTACCCTCAACCGTTCCGCCAGAACCCTTTCCGGCGGTGAATCTCAGAGGATTAGACTTGCAACTCAAATTGGTTCTCAATTATCCGGGGTTCTCTATGTACTCGATGAACCGAGTATCGGGCTTCATCAAAATGATAATATAAAATTAATTGAATCGCTAAAAAAACTGCGCGATTTAGGGAATACTGTTATCGTTGTTGAACACGATAGAGAGACAATTGAAAGCTCAGACTTTATGGTTGATCTTGGTCCGAAAGCAGGCGAACATGGCGGAGAGGTTTGTATTTCAGGCGCTACGGATAAATTAGTTGGTGCAAATAACGGCTTTAAGTCACTTACCATTGATTTCTTGAAATATGAAAAAATTATTGATGTTCCCGCTGAAAGGAGAGTCGGTACCGGAAACGAAATTGTAATTAAAAAGGCAAGTGGTAATAATTTACAAAATATAAATTTAACTATTCCATTAGGCACATTCACTTCGGTTACTGGTGTCAGCGGTTCGGGTAAATCTTCCTTAATTAATGAAACTCTTGTTAAAATTTTAATGAAGAAAATTTATAATTCAAAAGTTGTTCCGCTTCCTTATAAATCGGTGCATGGACTTGAACACATTGACAAAGTGGTTGAAATTGATCAATCACCAATTGGTAGAACTCCGAGGTCGAACCCTGCTACCTACACAGGCGTTTTTACATTTATCCGTGATCTGTTCACTCAACTTCCCGAATCCAAAATCAGAGGATACAAACCGGGCAGATTCAGTTTTAATGTTAAAGGCGGTAGATGCGAAGAGTGCCAGGGGGACGGACTGAAGAAAATTGAAATGAATTTTTTACCGAATGTTTATGTCAAATGCGAAACCTGCAACGGTAAAAGATACAATCGAGAAACACTTGAAATTCTTTACAACAAAAAATCAATTTCGGATGTGTTGAATATGACAGTTCAAGAAGCACTTGTTTTTTTTGAAGACCATCCGAGAATTAAGAGAAAAATAAAATCAATTAATGATGTTGGACTTGGTTATATAAAATTAGGTCAGCAGGCAACAACCCTTTCCGGCGGCGAAGCACAGCGTGTTAAACTTGCCACAGAGCTTAGTAAAGTTAGTACGGGAAAAACAATTTACATTTTAGATGAACCAACTACCGGCTTGCATTTTGAAGATGTAAGAATTTTATTAAAAGTACTTAACAAACTTGTTGATAAAGGAAATACCGTTATTGTTGTTGAACATAATTTGGATGTTATTAAAGTTGCTGATCATATAGTTGATTTGGGACCCGGCGGGGGAGAACACGGCGGTAAAATTATTGCCAGCGGAACTCCTGAAAAAATAATGAAAAGTAAAAAAAGTTTGACGGGAAAGTTTCTAAAAAAAGAATTTGAAAATGAAAAAATTCATGTTAATTAAAAGGAATTATTGGTTATGAAATCAAAAGTAACTGAGTTTAAAAAGTACAGAACCGATATGAATGATAAAATTTTAAATAGCGGATTTAGAGATTTTAATAAATTTTTTGCGCTGGATAACAAAGCCTATATTGACGGTGCCTTGAATGCCAAAACAAAAGAACTTATGGGGTTAGTTGCTTCTATGGTTATGCGGTGCAATGATTGTATCCTCTATCATTTAGATAGGGCTGTACAAGAAGGAGCCGACAGAAATGAGCTTTACGAATCTTTTAACATTGCACTTATTGTCGGCGGCTCAATTGTAATTCCTCATTTGCGTTTTGCTATGGAAAATATTGACGAATTATTAAACGATAATAAAATGGAATCATGAGTAAAAAATTAATAATACCAAAACAGATTGTTACTGCTGATGCAGAGGATAAAATTTATCGCAATTACTCAATTGAGATTGAAGAGGGAATAATAAAATCAATTGCAAAGGTTGATGAAGATAAGATATCAAAATATTATGGTGAGGTACTTAGATACCCGAATTTAACATTAGTGCCCGGTTTTGTACAAACGCATATTCACACTTGTCAAACACTCTTTCGCGGATTGGCAGATGATCTTGAGCTGCTTGATTGGCTGACGATGAAAATATTTCCTTACGAGAATAGCCACAATAAGGAATCGCTTCGTGCATCGGTAAAGCTTAGTTTACTTGAACTGCAGGGCGGCGGTACAACAACAGTAATGGATATGGGAACGATGCGGCATCAGGAAGTAATATTTGATGAATTTATTAAAAACGGTATGCGCGGATACTGCGGCAAATGCATGATTGATGAAAATGAATTATACCCTGATTTTAAGGAAACGACAAAAGAGAGTTTATCTGAATCATATCAGTTGGCGAAGGAGTTTCATAATTCCGCCGAGGGAAGAATCAAATACGGGTTTGCACCGAGATTTGTATTATCATGCTCCGAAGAATTAATGAAGGAGACACACAGCATGCTGGGTGATTTTGAAGATTCAATATTTCATACGCACTCTTCTGAAAATAAAAGTGAAATTGAAGCTGTAAGGAAAAAATATGGAAAGGAAAATATAGAATACTTTAACTCTATCGGTGTTCTTGATGATCATACAGTTTTAGCCCATTGCATTCATTTAAACAACAGCGAAATAGATTCACTCAAAACTACTCAGGCAAGGGTTGCTCATTGTCCTTCCTCCAATCTTAAATTAGGTTCCGGTATTGCTCAAATTCCCAGGTACTTGAACGAAGGAATACAGGTATCGCTGGGAGCAGACGGCGCGCCATGCAATAATAATTTAAGTGTATTTACAGAAATGAGGCTGGCAGCCTTGATTCAAAAACCTGTTCACGGTCCAACATCTACAAACGCAAAAACAATTTTCAGACTGGGAACTATTGAAGGTGCAAAAGCGCTTCATTTAGATAATGAAGTTGGGAGTATTGAAGTTGGTAAAAAGGCGGATCTTGTTCTGCTGAATTTAGAATCTTCGAGCCACTCGCTGCCGGATGATGATGAGAACATTTACTCCAATATTGTTTATTCATCTTCCCCGCAAGATGTTGAACATGTGATGATTAATGGCGGATGGGTTGTGGTTGGCGGAAAATCTATAAACTTGGATGAAGAAGAAGTAGTTGCAGATGCCAAAGAAGAATTGTTGAAACTTTTAAAGAGAAGTGAATAAAATGAAACTAGTTTTTGCTACCGGCAATGAAGGTAAACTGAAAGAAGTGAGTAAATTGTTTTACGATTATAATGTTGAAGTTATTTCACCAATCCAATTGGGTAAAATGCCGGATATAATTGAAGATGGTGCTACCTTTGAAGCAAATGCTAAAATTAAAGCTGAAGAGATATTTAAAATGTACGGCGTTCCTACAATCGCTGATGATTCGGGATTAGAAGTTGAACAACTGAATAATGAACCCGGAGTTTATTCGGCTAGGTATGCCGGTGAAGGATGTTCATACGATGACAACAATAAAAAAATATTGGCTGAATTAGAAAAATATTCTGCACCTCATTCCGCAAGATTTGTTTGCTGTGCAGTCTATTACGACGGTAAAAATTATGCCGTAAATAATGGTTATCTTGTCGGTGAAATTATAAATGAATTCAAAGGTAAAAATGGTTTTGGTTATGATCCAATTTTTAAACCCGCCGGTTATGATAAAACATTAGCCGAGTTAGCTTTAACAGAAAAAAATTCTATTAGTCACAGAGGTAAAGCTTTTACCGCGTTAAGGAAAAGTTTAATAGAAAAAGGATTGATAAAGTGAAAAGAGTAAATAAAATTATTTGGTTTGTTTTAATTGTTTCGCTAATGATTGCCTGCAGTGAAAATGAGAATACACCAACAGGACCTGAAATAACTGAAACAGCAGCCGGTTACTATCCAGGCGGACTTGGATCAACTTTTAACTTTAGGTATGATACTTTGAACAGTGTGTCAAATGCTTTCGATGCAGTAGGTACAAGGAGTTCTGAATTTTCAGAATACGCTGTCAGCGGAAACAGTGAAAACATTGTTCAAGAAAATACGTTGAATGTCGGCGGGGCAAACACAAATTCTACATTAAAACTGAGAAGAACAAACGCAGGTGTTTATTTTTTAATTGATTCACTGGATATACTGCCGCTTATAGAAATGCTGCCCGATTCAATTAAGGATAGAATTGAATTTCAGATTGACAGCGAAATAATTGCATTCTCAACTCCTCTTCAGCCTGCCAAAGATTGGATAGCTTTTAAAGCATTAGTTGTACTTAAAGATTTTGGAATAAATTATACTTTAGCTGAATTGGAAGTTTTTTACGAGGGTGAAGAAGAAATATTTGTTGAAGCCGTTTCAGAGAATAGGTTGAGTAAAAAACTCAGGTATGAATTTCGATTGAGCATACCTGATGTAACATCAAATATTTTTAACGCCCTCCTTAATCCGACTGTAACTACTTTTAATACAATCGGATGGTTTGTTAAAGATGTGGGTTTAGTTAAACTGGAAGGAAATACGTTTCTAATTAATTCATTAAACAGCGGCTCGTTAACAATTACCGATACAACAGGAATTGCACGGGAAACTTTAACTAGTTTCAATCTTAATTAGTTTTCTTAATTCCAATTACTACCTGTACAATGCCGAATGTTAGAGAGTGCTTTTCTATTTCAGTAAAGTTAGCCTTTTGCATTAAATCAACCAGATCAATTGTAGTATCAAATTCATTTACCGATTCAGGTAAGTACTTATAAGCTTCCTTATCTTTCGAAACCATTCTTCCGATTAAAGGCAATATTTTATTGAAATAAAAAAGATAGAATTTTTTTACGATCGAGTTGGACGGAAGTCTGAACTCAAGGATTGTTACCTTTCCATTTTCTTTTAACACTTCATAAAATGAATTAAAGGCTTCACTAATATTGTAAAAATTGCGCACACCAAACGCTACTGTAATGTTTGAAAAAGTATCATTTTTAAAAGGAAGATTTTCACCTACACTTTGCACCAGTCCTTTTGCCATCGGTAATTTATCTTCCGAAAGCCGCAGCATATTAATTGATAAATCTGCCCCTACAATATTACTTACACCAAATTTTAAGGCAGCTTTTGAAAAATCACCTGTACCGCAGGCAACATCCAGCAGGGCGGCACTGCTATTTATTTTTGTCAGCTTTAATGCTTTTTTACGCCAGTAAAAATCAATACCGGCACTTAGTAAGTGATTAAGAAAATCATATCTGTGTGCAATCGAATCGAAAATTCTTCTAACTTGTTTTTTTTTGTTCATAATAAATATTTAATAAACTTGAATAATCTTAAACTAATTGGTAAATTTTTTTATCATTTACGGAGTTATTTAATGCAAAAATATTTAAAAGCAATACGAGAAAACATTTGTAAAATTTGTGTCGATTCAACAGCCGACGGAGAATGCACGCTGAGTAAAAATGAGTTTTGTGCAGTTGAAATGTACTTACCCCAAATTGTTGAGGTTGTACATAAAACAAATTCCGAATATGTTGATGAACACTACAAAGCATTAAAAGAAACAATTTGTGCTGAATGCAAAACTAAGGACACTGACGGAGATTGTTTTTTACAGGATGATGCAAATTGTTCACTCGATAGATACTTTCCTATAATAGTTGAGACCATTCAAAAAGTTGATTCTGAATCTTTGTAAAATTATTTAAAAGTAAAATGCTCTTTACCTTTGTAATCAGCCCACCAATTGTAGATTTTATGCGTGCACCATATCGAAAAAATCATGAAGAGTGCTCCGGCAATTAAATCAATTACATAATGGTAGCGCAAATAAACCGTTGAAAAAATTAATAGAACGCCAACCGGCAGCATAATATATTTTGTACACACCTTAAATTTTACCGATAAATACATAACAATAAGTGTAACCAATGTATGTCCGCTCGGGAAACAATCCCTTTGAACAACCAATGCAGGGTTTAAAGTTCCTGAAGGAATGGATTCGCCCGAGTTTACAATTTCTCGTAAATAGTTAGCTAAAAATAATCCGGGCATTTCAATATTATTCATTTCAAAGTTGTGCAGGGTAAAACGCGGACCAATTGCCGGTATAATTAAATAGCCAATGTACGAGAGAAAAAAACCAAACATAACTGCTGATGAAACAAACATAAACTCATCGTCCATATTTTCTAAAAGTAAGTTTACTCCAAGTATAATGGGCAGAAAATAAAATGTGCCGTAAATGATCTGCAAAAATTCCGTTAATATCGGGTTCGCAATAGCAAACAATTCTACCGTTGGGTCACATCCGAGCATAAATCTATCAATATCAATCAGTGCCTGATCATAAATGATTCCATGTATGGGGTCAACCATGTAGTAAACTTCTTTAAAAGTTAAAAATATGATTGGAACTAAGTACCAGTAATGAAGCTGTGTGGAAAGCACGGAAGGTTTATATTTATCGTACCATGCAATAAGATAGATAATACAAATTGCTGTAATGTTAACAATTGTGTGAGTTAACCAAAATTCAATTTTATGTGAAAAGGCAAAATTTATTAATGTTAAGATAATACCGAATACGATAACTATAACATCATATAACGAGAGTACTTTTAAGTCTAAGTTAAACTTCTGCATCATTATAATAAATAGGATGTTACAAAAGTTAAGTAAATAAGCAAGCCGAGAATATCATTAGTAGTAGTAACAAATGGTCCGGTTGCGATTGCGGGATCCACGCCGATTTTGCTTAAAAATAGCGGTATGCCTGCTCCAACAATTGTAGCAAACACAATTATTGTCATCAGCGCGCCGGAAAGCAGAAGAGCCATAGGAAAATCTACGGGGAAAAATAAAATTGAAGCAAGAAGCAGCACTGAGCTGCACACAATTCCATTAAGCAGCGAAACAAAAAATTCTTTTGTTAATTTTTGAATACTATTCCTCAGCCAAATATCGCTGCTGCTTAAATTCCTTACCATTACAATAGCAGCCTGGGTTCCCGAACTGCCGCCCATTGCCATAACAACAGGAATAAAGAAGGTTACTATTATGAATTTAGAAATAAAATCTTGATAGGATTCAAGAAGAATAGCGGCGATAATTTCCATAATGAGAGCAATGATCAGCCAGGGAAGTCTAATTCTTGATATTCTAAATATAGAGTCGCTCCTCTCCTGCTCCTCCGATAAACCTGCAAATTTTTGAATATCTTCTGATGCCTCTTCATGAATAACATCAACGATGTCGTCAATTGTAATTCTGCCGAGCATTTTTTTATTGCTGTCAACAACAGGTATGGAAACCAAATCATATTTCTCTATTAATTTTGCTACTTCCTCCTGGTCCATATCCGGAGTAACATAAATTAAATCTTTATCCATTACTGTTGTTATATTACTGCTCAGCGGGTTTACGAGCAGCGATTTAAGAGAAACGGTTCCAAGCAGTTCATCATCTTTGGTTAACACGTACAAATAATATATCTGTTCATATTTTTCAGAATTCAGCCTTACTTCATCAATTGCATTTTTTATAGTTGCACTATCGGTAACATAAACAAAATCGCTTGTCATGATACCGCCCGCAGAATCCTCCTCGTACTTAAGCAGTTCTTTTACATCTTCTGAATCCTCTTTATCGATATTCTCAAGTACATGTTCAGCAATGTCTTCAGGCAGTTCACTTAAAATATCTGTTGCGTCATCAGTATCTAATTCATCAACAATATCAGTAAGTTTATCTTCGTCAATTTCCTTTAATAATCTCTCACGCAGGTTATCATCAATTTCTGTAATCACCTCACCGGCAATTTCCGTATTGAGTAATTTGAAAAGATAAACTGCATCTTCAAACCTAAGATGGTTTATTATTTCACCAATATCGGCGGGGTGTAAGTCGGCAAAAATATTCAGTATGCTTTTTTCGGCATGGGTTTGAATTAGGTGTGATATATTTTCTAATATCTCACTATCAATCTGAATTATTTCTTTTACAGGATTATTTTGAGTTTGCTTTGTCATTCGATCGAGCTTGAATATATTTTGACATTTTTATGAATTCCGGAACAGACAATTTTTCCGGTCGCAGTGATAAATCAATATCTAATTGTGAAAAATCAACATTGTTAAATATACTATTCTGAAGCGAATTTTTTAAAGTTTTTCTTCTCGATATAAATAAAGTTTTAACCAGTTTAATTAAAATTTTATCATCAAGTGCTGAATCAATATTTTTATTGAACTTAAATTTAACAAATGCCGAGTTGACATTAGGCTTCGGTAAAAAGGAGTTTGGGGAAACTTTGAATAATAATTTATACTCTGTAAAACATTGTACGAGTATTGTAAGTGCATTGTAATCTTTTTCTCCCGGTTTTGCATTTAGTCTTTGAGCAGCTTCCAATTGAAGCATAAAATATGCATCATCAATTCTTGTTCTTACATCAATTAAATTTTGTATCAGCGATGTTGTAATGTTATAAGGTATATTTCCTATCACTCTTATTTTATTCTTACTGTTATCAAATGTTCTGCTTAAATCAACTTTTAAAACATCCTTTTCAATAATCTTTATTCCGGAAAACTTTTCACCCAGTATCTCAATTGCCCGTTTATCAATTTCAATTGCTCTAAAATGTTTTGTTCTATCAAACAAGTGTGCTGTAATTGCTCCTTGTCCGGGTCCAATTTCAACAATGTAGTCACTTTCGGCGGGAGAAAAAGTATCAACAATTTTTGTTATGATATTTTCATCAACAAGAAAATTTTGTCCGTAACGTTTTAATGCTTTGATACTTTTTTTCATAAAACCGGTATTGCTAAAATTTATTATTAATATTCATTTAATTTTTAAAATA